>CAVRVK010000007.1:0-422500 GCA_963724565.1 uncultured Alphaproteobacteria bacterium | reverse complement strand
AGCAGAGACAAGTGGAACCTTCTGGAAAGTTGGGCCTCAGTGGGTGATAGCCCCGTACACGTAATGCGATGCTGAAGACTCGAGTAGGGCGGGACACGTGCAATCCTGTCTGAACATGGGGGGACCACCCTCCAAGCCTAAGTACTCTTTGCCGACCGATAGCGAACAAGTACCGTGAGGGAAAGGTGAAAAGCACCCCGACGAGGGGAGTGAAAGAGACCTGAAACCGGATGCCTACAAACAGTCGGAGCCCACAATTCGTTCTGGGTGACGGCGTACCTTTTGTATTATGGGTCAGCGACTTAATCTGACGAGCAAGCTTAAGCCGATAGGCGTAGGCGCAGCGAAAGCAAGTCTGAACAGGGCGTTCAGTTCGTCGGATTAGACCCGAAACCTGTCGATCTATCCATGGTCAGGTTGAAAGCAGGGTAACACCTGCTGGAGGACCGAACCGGTGTCTGTTGAAAAAGCCTCGGATGAACTGTGGATAGGGGTGAAAGGCCAATCAAGGCAGGAAATAGCTGGTTCTCCTCGAAATCTATTTAGGTAGAGCCTCGGACGGACACTCGAGGGGGTAGAGCACTGGATGGGCTAGGGGTCCCCACAGGATTACCAAACCTAACCAAACTCCGAATACCTCGAAGTGATATCCGGGAGACACACGGCGGGTGCTAACGTCCGTCGTGGAGAGGGTAACAACCCTGACCGCTAGCTAAGGTCCCCAAATAACGGCTAAGTGTGGAAGGATGTGGGAATCCCAAAACAACCAGGATGTTGGCTTAGAAGCAGCCATCATTTAAAGAAAGCGTAACAGCTCACTGGTCTAAACAAGGGTTTCTGCGCCGAAAATGTATCGGGGCTAAAGCCGTTTACCGAAGCTGCGGGTGTGCGCAATGCACGCTGTAGAGGAGCGTTCCGTAAGCCTGCGAAGGGTGACCCGTGAGGGCACCTGGAGGTATCGGAAGTGCGAATGCTGACATGAGTAACGACAGGAGTGCGAGAAACACTCCCGCCGAAAGTCCAAGGGTTCCTGCGTAAAGCTAATCTGCGCAGGGTTAGCCGGCCCCTAAGGCGAGGGCGAAAGCCGTAGTCGATGGGAACCACGTTAATATTCGTGGGCCAGTGGGTGTGTGACGGATGCTGTAAGTTGTCAGGGCTTATCGGATTGCCCTGGCAGCGAAGGTGTCCCAGGAAATAACCCCCACATAGACCGTACCCGAAACCGACACAGGTGGACTGGTAGAGAATACCAAGGCGCTTGAGCGAAGTGTGCTGAAGGAACTCGGCAAATTACCCGCGTAACTTCGGGATAAGCGGGCTATCGGTTTGGGCAACCAGACCGGTAGGGCACAGACCAGGGGGTGGCGACTGTTTAGCAAAAACACAGGGCTATGCTAAGTCCAACGACGACGTATATGGCCTGACGCCTGCCCGGTGCCGGAAGGTTAAGAGGAGAGGTGCAAGCCTTGAATCGAAGCCCCGGTAAACGGCGGCCGTAACTATAACGGTCCTAAGGTAGCGAAATTCCTTGTCGGGTAAGTTCCGACCTGCACGAATGGCGTAACGACTTCCCCACTGTCTCCAGCACATCCTCAGTGAAATTGAATTCCCCGTGAAGATGCGGGGTTCCTGCGGTTAGACGGAAAGACCCCGTGCACCTTTACTGCAGCTTTACACTGGCAATCGTGTTTGCATGTGTAGAATAGGTGGTAGGCTTTGAAGCGGGGGCGCTAGCTCTCGTGGAGCCGAAATGTGAAATACCACCCTTGTGGATATGGTTGTCTAACCGCGGCCCGTCATCCGGGTCCGGGACATTGTATGGCAGGCAGTTTGACTGGGGCGGTCGCCTCCCAAAGAGTAACGGAGGCGCGCGATGGTGGGCTCAGGCTGGTCGGAAATCAGCTGTCGAGTGCAATGGCATAAGCCCGCCTGACTGCGAGACTGACGAGTCGAGCAGAGTCGAAAGACGGTCATAGTGATCCGGTGGTCCTGCGTGGAAGGGCCATCGCTCAACGGATAAAAGGTACGCCGGGGATAACAGGCTGATGATGCCCAAGAGTCCATATCGACGGCATCGTTTGGCACCTCGATGTCGGCTCATCACATCCTGGGGCTGAAGCAGGTCCCAAGGGTATGGCTGTTCGCCATTTAAAGTGGTACGTGAGCTGGGTTCAGAACGTCGTGAGACAGTTCGGTCCCTATCTGCCGTGGGTGTAGGAGTATTGAGAGGATCTGTCCCCAGTACGAGAGGACCGGGATGGACGTACCTCTGGTGGACCTGTTGTCGCGCCAGCGGCACAGCAGGGTAGCTATGTACGGACGGGATAACCGCTGAAAGCATCTAAGCGGGAAACCCACCTCGAAACGAGTACTCCCTTGAGAGCCGTGGAAGACCACCACGTTGATAGGCCGGGTGTGGAAGCACCGCAAGGTGTGGAGCTTACCGGTACTAATAGCTCGATTGGCTTGATCGCTCTCATTAAGCAATGCTCATCATTGCGCTATTCGGCAGATGTTCGCGCGCACGCGCGGAGGCCGATGGTGCGCGGAGCCGCATGATGGGCGGTGAGAATTCGCCTAGTGGGCGCGCTAGGAGCTTCAAAGACCAGTTGCGTCACCCTTTTGCCGACCTGGTGATTATTGCGGGGTGGCTGCACCCGATCCCATTCCGAACTCGGCCGTGAAACGCCCCAGCGCCGATGGTACTTCGTCTTAAGACGCGGGAGAGTAGGTCGTTGCCAGGTCTGCCAAAGGGTGACGCAGAAAGCTGAAAAGCACAAAAAGCATCGAGATCCCTTCTTCGCATGTTTCAACGCACCGGTCCGAGCAACCCTCGGCCGGTGGCGTTTTGCTTTTTGGGCCCGGCATTCGTGCGCGCTTCGATGCCCCCGCTGTGGGCGCCTGTGGCCGCTGAGTTTGCGCCTTCCCTCGACCCGGCGCATGAATTTCCCCATGCCCCTGTTGTCCGCAACGCGCGTGTGCAGGCAGCTTCCCGGATCTGCGCTGCGTGCGGCAGCCGCTGGGGCGATGCTGTGCGCGGCCGTGGGTGCGGCCGCCCTCGCCAGGAAGCAATACCGTGCGCCGGGCTCGAGCCGGGCCCGCCACGCACTGTGGCTCGCATTGTCGACGGCGAGACCGTCGCCTCGACGACGGCAGCGAAGCTGCGGCTGATTGGAGCTCTGGCGCCCCGCGCCCTCGACGTCGGAGTGGAGCCAGGGAAGTGGGCCGTGGAAGCGGCCGCAACCGAGGCGTTGCGCGCCCTCGTGCTTGGCAAGTCGATCGAGCTGGCCTTCGCGGGCGAGCGGATCGATCGCTACGGCCGGCTGCAGGCGCATGGCCTTCCTGATCGAGGGGGAGCAGCGGCGCTGGGTTCAGGGGCACCTGCTTGAGCAGGGTCTCGCCCGCGCTTATCTGCTGTCCGGCAACCGCGCCTGCGCCAGCGAGCTGCTCGCCGCAGAGCGTGCAGCGCGCGAGGCGCGTCGCGGCCTGTGGGCGGAGGCCACCTACTATCCCCGCGCACGCCGACGATGCGGCCGATCTGGTGCGCTACCACGCCAGGTTTCAGATCGTCGAAGGCAAGGTCGCGCGCGTGGCGCAGGTGCGAGGGCTGATCTACCTGAACTTCGACCGCTATCGGCGGCAAGCGTTCTTCGTTTCGCTGCGGGAGCAGGATCGCGGCATGTTGGGCGGCCATGCCGCCAACCCCAAGGCCCTCGAAGGCCGCATGGTGCGCGTGCGCGGCTGGATCGAGCGGCGCGGCGACGCCCCCACCATCGACCTCTCCAGCGCCGGCTTGATCGAGGTCATCGATGCTGGCGGCGCCCCCGGCCGGGCCCGCTGACGTGGGGCAGAAAAGGGCGTTGTTGATCCGAGCCCGACCTGATAGGCCACATCTGCACACCGCTGAAGGCCGTTCAAGCCGATGCCAGACCAGAGATCCCTCCGCTCCCGATCAGCGCGCCATCGATATCGCCAGGGTTTCGACCGTCACGGCGACGGCGATCGCCGTCGCCGACATGATCGGCATCGGCGTCTTCACCAGCCTCGGCTTCCAGGTCCGCGGCATCCCGTCCGCTTTCTCGCTCGTCATGCTGTGGGTCGTCGGCGGCATCACCGCGCTGTGCGGGGCGCTCTCCTATGCCGAGCTGGCGGCGGCGCTGCCGCGCTCCGGCGGCGAGTACAATTTCCTCTCCCGCATCTATCATCCCGCCGTCGGATTTCTGGCGGGCTGGATCTCGGCGACGGTCGGGTTCGCCGCCCCCATCGCCGTGGCCGCGATGGCCTTCGGCATCTACTTCGACGGCGTCTTCCCCGGCTCGCCGCCGCTGCTGCTGGGCCTGGCGCTGGTGTGGATCGTATCGCTCGTGCATCTGAGCGGCATCCGCCACAGCAGCACGTTCCAGAACGTCTCCACCGCCATCAAGGTGGTGCTGATCGCCGCCTTCATCGTGGCCGGCTTTGCCTTCGGCACGCCCCAGCCCATCTCGTTCGCGCCATCGCGCGCAGGACCTCACCTACATCTTCAGCGCGCCGTTCGCGATCAGCCTCGTCTTCGTCATGTACTCCTACTCGGGCTGGAACGCCGCCACCTACATCATCAACGAGGTGCGCGATCCCGAGCGCAGCCTGCCGCGCTCGCTGTTCGTCGCCACCCTGTCGTGATGGTGCTCTACGTGGCTCTGAACGCCGTATTTCTCTACACGACGCCGATGGAGAAGATGGCTGGCCAGATCAACGTGGCGCAGATCGTGGGCGCGGCAAATCTTCGGCGAAGCCGGCGGCCGGGTGGTGGCCGCGCTGATCTGCATCGGCCTCATCTCGGCGGTCAGCGCCATGGTCTGGATCGGACCGCGCGTGACCATGGTGATAGGCGAGGACATGCCCGCGCTGCGCTTCTTCGCGCGCACCACCCGATCCGGCGTGCCGGCGACCGCCATCCTCTTTCAGCTCGCCGTCGTCACACTGCTGCTGCTTCACGCAAAGCTTCGAGGCGGTCATCGACTACATCCAGTTCAGCCTGACCTTCTGCACCTTCCTGGCCGTGCTCGGCGTCATCGTGCTCAGGTACACGCAGCCCGGCCTGAGGCGTCCCTACCGGGTGTGGGCCTATCCGCTGACGCCCATCGTCTTCCTCTTGGTCACCGGGTTCATGATGTACTACCTGGTCGACGCAGAGGCCGATGCAGTCGCTCGCCAGCGTCGTCACCTTGCTCGCCGGGCTGGTGGTGTTTGCGCTGTCGCGCCGGCCGCTGCCGGCGCCGGCGGAGCGGGCCTGAAGCAACGATCCGGCCGACCTGCGCGCCAAGAGCGCGCGCCTACAAGACGCGTTCTGCGCGCCAGCTTCTCGCCACGCTCTCAGGGCTCTGCGGCATCGCTTCCATGCGATGCCCGCTCACCCGACCCCGATATTTCCTTCCGTCCGCAAGCGTGAGCGAAATATCCGCGCCGGTCAGCCGGCCCTGCGTCACCTCGACCGCCTTGCCGGCGATGTGCGCTGTGCCCTTGAGGTATTGGTAGTTCTGCTCCAGCGTCAGGCCGAAGCTTTCAGCGTCGTCCTGAACGAGCCAGCGCCCGGCCACCCTGGCAGGCACGATCCACATGTAGACCTGCCTGAAGCCAACCTCGGCGTGGTTGTCGGGCTCCCAGTCGCCCATGTCGAAGGCATGCGACACCACCCGCGTGCCGGGCTTCAGCTCTTGCAGCACCCGCGGCCGCAGGTCCAGGTTCACCTTCCGCAAGAGGTACATGGTGAGAACGCTCGCCTCGGCGATGCGCGTCTCGAACAGGTTCTGGCGGCGGAAGGCGGCTTTGTCCTCCACCCCGGCCCCACGTGCGTTGAGCTGCGCCTCCTCGACCCGCTGCGGGTCGATGTCGACGCCGAAAGCGCGCGCCCCTCGCTTTGCGGCTGCAATGGCGATGCGGCCGTCGCCGCAGCCCAGATCGATCACGAAGTCGCCCGGCTTGACGTTGGCCATGTCCAGCATGCGCTCGACCACGTCCGGCGGCGTCGGCACATAGGGCACGTCCAACGCCGGCACTTCGCCGCGCTCGGCGAGGACGCTTGCCGAGATCGTAATGAAGGCGGCCGTCGTCAGCGCGATCGTCGCGAGGCGCGCCCTGCCGAGGGTGCGTCCCATCTCGATCAACATGGCCAATGTCCAGTGGCTGTGAGCCAGGCCACGGTAGCCATAGCCGCCGGCGCCGTCGAGTTCGCGCGCCCGTCTCGACATGGCCGGCCCAAAAAGATACCGCCCGGCCTTTGGGGGGCCGGGCGGTCCAAATCGCTGGTCGCCGGAGAAACCTCAGGCGGCCTTGATTTCAGCTTCCTCTGCAGCCAGGCGGCGGCCCTTGGCGCTCTTTGAGAGCACCTCGGTGATCCGCTGCACCGCGCCGCGGTCGTCGAGCCTCTCCACCGCCGCGATCTCGCGCGCCATGCGGTCGAGCGCGGCCTCGTAGAGCTGGCGCTCGGAGTAGGACTGCTCAGGCTGGCTCTCCGAGCGGTAGAGGTCGCGCACAACCTCGGCGATGGCGATGAGATCGCCCGAGTTGATCTTCGCCTCGTACTCCTGTGCGCGCCGGCTCCACATCGTACGCTTGACGCGGGCCCGGCCTTTGAGCGTTTCCATCGCCTTCTTGACGATGTTCTCGTCGGCCAGCTTGCGCATGCCCACGCTGGCCGATTTGCCAGTCGGCACCCTGAGCGTCATCTTGTCCTTGTCGAAGGTGATGACGAACAGCTCGAGCGAGATGCCGGCGATCTCCTGTTCCTCGATCGCAACGATGCGCCCGACGCCGTGGGCCGGATAGACGATCCACTCGCTTGTCTTGAAGCCGTGGCGCTGGTGTACGGGCTTCTTGACGATTGGGGCAGCGGCTGCCGGCACCGCGGGCTTGCCGATTACCAGCTTCCCGGATGGGGCGGCCATGATCTTCTGGCCGGCCAGCTTGCCGACCGCGGCCGGCATCGTCCTGACGGCGGAAGCACCACCGGCGCGCGCGTTCGCAAGCATCGCGGGCCTGATGGCCTCCTTCGGAATTGCCACCCGTGCCGGGGCCCCGCCGGCCTTGGCGACCGGCTTGGCAGCATGGGGTGCCTTGCCCTGCACCTTCACGGGGGCGGTCTTGGCGGCTACCACCTTCTTGTCCGCCTTCAGGGGCATGGCCTTGGCAGAACCCTTGACCACGGCCTTTGGAGGCGGGCTCTTGGGCTTCGTGCCCTTGACAGCCGAAACCGCCCGCACGGCCTTGCGTGCAGGCTTCTTCGCCACTGCCTTTTTGCCCCCTCTCTTGGTCGAGGTCGCTGTCTGTGTCATCTGGATCTCACTCTACTCCGAGCTGCGCAGTTCAAATATGCAACCTTAGATATGCTACGTCTCACCGTCTCAAGCACAGTTGCACGCGGCTCCCGACCTTGTCGTAGCCCACGTACATGCGCCTCACAGCCCCCGCGGCCCCTAGCCACCGACTGCTTCCGCTATGGTTGGCTGCCCAAAACCTGCACCTGGACACCCATATCGTTGCCATTTGGGCGTCCGAGTCTGTCGCCGTGCAGAAGGGGGATCGCCCCAGTTTCGCACACCTGTTCTAGATATGTTCGAACCTTCGCTTACAGAAGTACCATAACACAAATTTCACCGATCTTGAAGCGGTTGACGCCCCTTTCTTCCTAACGGATCTCACGAAACCATTAAATTCCCCGCCTGATAGATGGCGCTGAATTGTGCAATCAGAGCGTGTCGAATTTCGAATGGGCTTCGCGGGGTAAGCCGTCAGTCTCCCGAACCTGGCTTATCGGAGAAGTATTTGTCGAATTTTCCTTTTTCCTCGCGATAGTTGTCAGCGTCGGTGGGAGCTTCCTTCTTCGACGTAATATTCGGCCAAGTCTCCGAGTATTGGCGATTGAGCTCGAGCCACTTCTCGAGACCCGGCTCGGTGTCCGGCTTGATCGCATCGACGGGGCACTCCGGCTCGCACACGCCGCAATCGATGCACTCGTCGGGGTGAATGACGAGCATGTTCTCGCCTTCATAGAAACAGTCGACCGGGCATACCTCGACGCAATCCGTAAATTTGCACTTTATGCAGTTTTCGTTGACGATGTAGGTCATTGCCGTTCCGGAACTACGGTTCGCACCGCGAAAGCTTGGGTAATCGATGGGGTGACCATCTGTTGCCACAGATGGGGAAGCGCTCGCAAGATGGAAGTGTGGCGTTAGTGGCGCATCACTGCTCCTTGAGCCGCTGGATCATACGCCTGTCGCGCCGGGACGGGAGCACACTTTGCTCGTGTTCGGCGGGGCGTGTCTCGTCCGTACTGCGCGGCCCGACGGGCTCGTATAGCTGCCGTGCTTCCTCGGGCGGACCACGCCGGCAGCCGGTCGCCAGCACCCTCAGAATCTGCACGCGGCCGCGCAGGGCGATGGTCAGCACATCGCCGGGGCGTACCGTCTGGCTGGGCTTCACTGCGCGTGCGCGGTTGACCCGCACCTTGCCGTCCTGACGAATTGGGCCGCCAGGGTCCGCGATTTGAGCATCCGCGAGAACCAGAGCCACTTGTCGAGCCGTTGCACCGTTGCTCCGGAACCGGACTGCCGATCACCAGCGCTGGCCATCACTAGGGCCTAGTGTCCCGATCGCGAAATTCGTCTCACATTGCAGCGAGGGCGGTACGAATTTCGCGATCTGAAGGACACTAGGAAGATCATGGTGCTAGTGTGATTTAAATCGAGAAGTCCGCTCATGAACCTGGCCTCACGCGATGTTGCGGACTTCTCGATCATCACACTAGTCCCCGCTCGGCTTTTCCATTGTCAGCTTGAGGGCATAGAGAGCGGCAAACGGCGAGTCGGGGTCTACCCCCGCCTTCGCGGGAGGGGCAGCCGACTGCATCAAAGGCCGGGGCGCTCGGCCCGACGTTGGCCCGGACCTTCGCGACGCCGCTCCTGCCGGTCGCGCCGGCCTCGCTGCGGCTTGGCGTGTTTAGGGCGGTCCTCGGCAGGCTTGGCGTGCTTGGTCCGGTCCTCGCCAGGCTTTTGGCGTGCGAAGTTGTCGCGCTGGCGCGGAGGCCGGCGGCCCTGCCGGCGCGGGCGCCAAATCTCGTCCCATTCAGCCTCGGCGGCCTGCTGGCTCGCCGCCGGCGCCGGCGCGGCAACCGCAATGTCGACGCCATTGGTGGCAGCAACGGCAGCGAGTGACTGGTCCGCAGGCGCTCCCGCGTGCTCCGGCGCCGGAGCTTCAGGTGCTGCAGCCTCCTGTACCGGAGCCTCCTGTACCGGAGCCTCCTGTGCCGGAGCCTCCGGTGCTGCAGCCTCAGGTGCCGGAGCCTCCGGTGCTGCAGCCTCAGGTGCTGGAGCCTCAGGTGCCGCAGCCTCAGCTACCGCAGCCTCAGCTGTCGCAGCTGACCTGCCCTCAGCTGCCGCCGGAGCAGGTGCCGCCTCGGCCGGCTTGGCTGCAGCGGGTCTGCGAACGCGATCGAGGCGGAAGCCCAGGGCCTGCAGCACGTTGCCGAGCTCGCCGGCCGAGCAGCCGAGGATGGACATCATCTCGGGCGTGGCGCTTGAACCCGCCGTCGCCGGTGGCGCCCTTGGGCGGCGGACTAGGGTTGGCACGGTCCGGCCGCCACGCCACCAGCGGCCGGATCTGATCGGCCAGCCGCTCCAGCATGTCGATCCGCACCGCGCGCGGTCCGCACACGTGAAAACCGGTGACGCGATAGAAGGCCTCCGGCACCGCCTTGTCGGCCGACAGCGAGGTGAGACCCGGGCGCGGCGGCTCGGGCAGCGCCTCGAGGTCGAGGCCGTGCGCGGCGCCGTGCTTGAGGGCCCACAGCGTCAGCGCCAGCTCGGCCGATGCCGGCTTGAGCAGCGCCGGGAAGTAGATGTTGAAGGCGCCGAAGCGCACGCCGTAGTTGCGCAGCTGCGCGCGGGCGGGCTGGTCGAGCGCGCGCATCTCCTCGGCGACGGCCTCGCGGCGCAGGGTGCCGAAGCTCTCGCTGAGGCGGAAAGCGATCCCGCGCGCCAAGCCCCGTGATGTCCTTGGCGGCCGCGATCTCGACCAGCGGCTTCAGCCGCTCGCCGATCAGCTCGGCAAGCCAGGCCGTCAGCCGCTCCTGCACCTTTTCCTTGTCGGCCGCGCTCAGGTGCTCGTCGGCGGTGACGGTGACCTGAGGCTTGAGCGGATCGTCGCCGGCCTCCAGCGGCGCGATCTCGCTCGTCGCGCCACAGGATCTGGCCGCGCCGGGTCAGCTTGAAGGCGTCGCTCTTGGCCGCGGCCACGCGGCGGGCGCGCATGGCAAGCTCGCTCGCCAGCACGTGCGCCGCGGCATTGCGGGTGGCCTTGCCGTGGATGCCCTCGGCCTGCGTGTCGGGGAAGAAGCGGAACCCTTGCAGCCGGCCCACGTAGTGCTTCTCGACGTGCACCGCGCCGTCCTCGGCGATCTCGGCGAAGAGCTCGTCCTTCTCCTTGAGCCCGCGCATGAGGGCGCTGGTGCGCCGGTCGATGAAGCGCTGCGTCAGCCGCTCGTGCAGCGCGTCCGACAGGCTGTCCTCGATGGCGCGCGTGCGCTCCTGCCAGTGCTCGGGGTCGGCCAGCCAGTCGGCGCGGTTCGACACGAAGGTCCAGGTGCGGATGTGGGCGATGCGGGTGGACAGCGTGTCGATGTCGCCGTCGGTGCGGTCGGCGAACGCCACCTGCTTGGCGAACCAGTCGACCGGGATGCGCCCTTCGGGTCCCATGATGAACTTGTAGAGCGTGGCGACCAGCTCGGCGTGGTCCTGGGTGGAGATCTTGCGATAGTCGGGAACCTGGCACACGTCCCACAGGCGGCTCACCGCCTCGCGCGAGGTGGCGAGCGCCGTCACCTCGCGATCGTGGCTGACGTTCTCGAGCGCGATGGTGTCGTCGGCCATGCGCGCGCGCGTCAGGCGCATCTCGCGCGGGGCCTCGCGCAGGCTGTCGCGCAGCCGGTCGAGCGAGCCGAAGTCGAGCTCGCGCGTGCGCCACTGCAGCGCCTTCACGCTGTCGAAGGTGTGCGTCTCCAGCCGCTCGATGATGTCGGCGGAGAAGGGCTCGCACGCCGCCCGTCACCCCGAAGGTGCCGTCGTTCATGTGGCGGCCGGCGCGGCCGGCGATCTGCGCCAGCTCGGCCGGCGTGAGGTCGCGGTGCACCTGGCCGTCGAACTTGCGCGCGCCCGCGAAGGCCACGTGGTCGACCTCCAGGTTGAGCCCCATGCCGATGGCGTCGGTGGCGACCAGGAAATCGACGTCGCCCGACTGGTAGAGCGCCACCTGGGCGTTGCGGGTGCGCGGGCTCAGCGCGCCCAGCACGACGGCCGCGCCGCCGCGCTGGCGGCGCATCAGCTCGGCGATGGCGTAGACCTCGGCCGCCGAGAACGCGACGACGGCGGTGCGCGACGGCAGGCGCGTGATCTTCTTCTCGCCCGCGTAGGTGAGCTTCGACAGTCGCGGCCGGGAAATGAAATTGGCGCCGGGGATCAGGTCGGCGATGGTCTCGCGCATGGTCTGGGCGCCGAGCAGCAGCGTCTCGTGGCGCCCGCGCACATGCAGCAGCCGGTCGGTGAACACGTGGCCGCGCTCGGGGTCGGCGGCGAGCTGCACCTCGTCGATGGCGAGGAAGTCGACGTCGGCCTCGCGCGGCATCGCCTCGACCGTGCACACGTAGTAGCGCGCCCGCTCCGGCTTGATCTTCTCCTCGCCCGTGATCAGGGCGACCGCATCGGCGCCGACCCGCGCAACGACCTTGTCGTACACCTCGCGCGCCAGCAGGCGCAGCGGCAGGCCGATGAGCCCCGACTGGTGGCCCAGCATGCGCTCGATCGCGAGATGGGTCTTGCCCGTGTTGGTCGGGCCCGAGCACGGCCGTCACGTTGCGAATGCGGTGTTCGAAATCGCGACTCATTCGGACAACTCTCTTCGCGTCATCGTCGAGGCTGAGGCATTGCAGAGCGATGCGACAAGATCAAGAGCCAATGCCGCCTGCTGGGCGGTCGCTCTGTCACCCTTTCGCATCGGTGCTCAAGCGCGGTTTGACGCCACGCAAACATTCGGCGGCCGCGCGGAACGCAGTAACTTGTGCGCGCAATACTCAGCTCAGTGCAGCAGGGCGATCTGCGGTCTGCCGGGAGACTCGATCTCCACGCGCCGCGATACCGATGGTGGCCTAGCCGACCAGGGTGGGGATGGTGATCTGATAGGGGATCAGGACGTTGGCGCTGGGAATCGGACGCAGCGCCACCTCGATGGCGTCGGTGGTCGCCATGAACGAGTTCTCGGTGTCCACCTTGTGACCGGCGATCGGGTAGTACTTCACCTTGCAGACATGGGCGATGACGGGCTGACCGCTCGGCTGCTGCTCGCTCACCTTCATCTGGCCCTTGTAGCTCAGCACCAGATCGAAGCGCTCCTTGCCGTCGAAGATCGGCAAGCGGCGGTCGCAAGGATTGGGGCTTGAAGGGCGCGCCACGACCATGATCGCGCTCAAAGGATCGAGCACGCCTCTCAGATGCTGGTCACGCAGCGGCACGATACCGGGCTTCTGCTCCGCCGGCGGCGAATGCCGGATCTCGGTAACGGCGCCATTGTCGAAGTCCATCTTGGTGGACCCGACCTTGCTGTTGGCCCGGAAGTCGAAAGCGAAGGCCGCGGGCTTGGGCACGTGATTGGTGATCAAGCCGAAGGCACGCGTCTCGCCGATCCAGGTGAAAGCGCCGAGCAGCAGCGACAGCTGGGCGGTGCCGGTGACAGTGTAGCTCTGCTCCTCGGCCTGCGACTGGAATTCGAAGGTGCCGACGTTGAAGCCGTTGAAATTGATGTCGTAGATGGCGCGGACGTTGGCCGGCCAGTCCTCGGCCCGACCGCTGGAAACGCTCACAATTCCGGCCGCGAGTAGGCTGGAAAGAAACAGCAAAACGCGCATCATGACGCAGCCTCTACACGTCCCCGCATCCCAACGCAAACAGCGCCCCTACTGTTCCACAGGCTAGCCGCTTTTACGTCATTTCTGTGTCTCGCGCAGCTAACCCGCAAGGAGTAAAGAACTCGGTAATGCGCGCGCCAGGCTGGCACAAGCCTTGACGCAGCGCACTTCTTGTATAGAACGGCGCGCCGAGATAGAAATGCCACGCAAGCGTGCGCAAAAGGATACGCTTCCCATGACCCGCCGATGCGAGCTGACCGGCAAGGGCCCCATGTCGGGCCAATTGCGCAGTCATGCCGAGAACAAGACCAAGCGCACGTTCCGGCCCAATCTGGTCGACGTAACGCTGATCAGCGACGCCCTGCAGCGCAAGGTGCGGTTGCGCATCAGCGCGCATGCGCTCAAGACGGTAGAGCGTACCGGCGGGCTCGACGCCTTCCTGATGAAGGCCAAGGACGACGCGCTGTCGGAGCGCTGCCAGCGGCTGAAGCGCGACATCAAGAAGGCCAATAGCGAGCAGGCCGCAGCCTAGCCGGTTCGCCTCGCTCAGGGGCCTTCCAGGCTCAGGTCCATGCGCACTTCCGTGCGCTCCGCGCCCCACAGGTTCGTCACGCGGGTCTCGGTGACCTTGAAGCCTGCGCGCTCGTAGAGCCTGAGGGCCGCAGCCAGATCTGAAAAGCTCCACAGGAACACGCGCGCCATTCCTCGCTCGCGGCAATAGGCGAGCGCAGTTTCAAGCAGGCGGCGGCCGAGGCCCGTTCCGCGCGCCTCAGGCGTCAGCAGAAACCAGCGCAGCTGACCTTCCCCGTACCCGGCGTCGACAACGGCGATGGAGCCGACGACGCGGTTCTCCAGCTCAGCCACCCACAGGCGCCCGGCGCCGGCCAGCACGAACTCGGCCAGCGGCTTGGCGACGTAGGGTTCGAAACTCGTGTCGAGGCCGTACTCGCGCGCGTAGTGGACGCCGTGCAGGTGCACGATCATGCCGAGGTCGCCAGGGCGCAACGTGTGGCGGATGTGGAAGTCGTCGGTCACGTGCGGGCCGGAAGCACCAACGCCTACTCTGCAACGAGCGCGAACTGCAGAAAGACCGTGCGCTGCAGAAGGGTATTGAAGTTGTCGTCGGAAATCAGGGAGACGACCGTCTCGCCTTGTGGGCCGCGATGCACGGCCATGCCTTCCATGTTGTCGATCTCGTAGCTCGAGTCCGCTTCGAGCAGGACGCGTCCCGTCAGGCGTGCGCCGGGCACGATTTCCGCCGGCAGCCAGCTGGCGAATGCGCATCTTCACGCCCGCGGTGAAGCGATAGTAGCGCTCGAGCACCAGCAGGCTGCCATCCGGCAGGCCTGCCGCATCGGTGATGTTGAAGCCGTCGATGTCTTGCAGCTGAATGCGCTGCGGCTCGCCCTTCACCCAGATCCAGCCGGTGTGATAGCCGCTGCCGCGCGTGAAACGCTCGGCGAATGCCACCACGGAGCCTTTGAGAGGGCCAGCCTGCAGGACGGCCAGCGCCTCGATGCCCTGGTTCGGCTGCATGCGCGCCTGCCTCGGGGGGCAGGCGCAAGATGCCGGTTGGAGCGCGCACCTCGCGATCGCGGATCTCGAACCGGCCGATACGGTGGGCGCGCTCGAAGCCAATGAGCAGCGTGCCCCGCGCCAGCGTGCCTTCTACCAGCGCAAGCGACTCGGCGTCCTGCTCACGCTTGTTGCGCAACAGCGCGACCCCCGCGGCCCGCGCAGCGGCCCGATGCGCGTGCGCTCGAACTTGGCGGGGCGATTGCCATCGTAGATCGAGGTTCGCCGCAAGCCACACGCCGACGTCGGAAACGGCCACCAGGCTGCGGCCGTCGGCGTCCATCACCAGGCCGGACCAGCCGCCGAAGTGGCGCGATGGGGATGAGAGCACCAGACCGCCGCGAAACTCGAGCGGCGCCGAACCGCTTGAGATCCGGCCGGCCGCGCTGGAAGTGCGGCAATCGGCCGCCCTTCGATCTCCACCTGCTCGACCGCCGTCGGCGCTTCGTGCTCGCGATCTTCCTGCGCGAGGGCATACGAGCTCAGGGCGAGGCCGGCTGCCCGCAACCGCTGCCACGGCGCCCAGCAGCTTGCGGCGCGTCAGGCCTTCCCTGGCGCAGGGCATTGGCGGCGGCGCCGCGGCGGCTTTCGCAGGCGAAGCAGGCGCCATCAATGCAGCTTTCGGCGCGGAAGATTGGCGGGACGCTGCGGCAGCGGCCGGGTCCCGTCCTCCTCGAACAGCTCGACCAGCTTGTCGGTCATGGCGCCCGCCAGCTCGGTCGGGTCGGTGATGGTGACCGCGCGGCGGTAATAGCGCGTCACGTCGTGGCCGATGCCGATGGCGATCAGCTCGACCGGCGAGCGCGTCTCGATCTCCTCGATCACCTGCCGCAGGTGCTGCTCGAGGTAGCTGCCCGTGTTGACGGACAAGGTGGAATCGTCGACCGGCGCGCCGTCCGAGATCATCATCAGGATGCGCCGGCGCTCGGGCCTGGCCAGCAGCCGCCGGTGCGCCCAGGCCAGAGCCTCGCCGTCGATGTTCTCCTTCAGCAGGCCTTCGCGCATCATCAGCGCGAGCGAGCGCTTGGCGCGGCGCCAGGGTGCGTCCGCGGACTTGTAGACGATGTGGCGCAGGTCGTTGAGGCGTCCCGGGTTCGGCGGCTTGCCGGCCGCCAGCCAGGCCTCGCGCGCCTGACCGCCCTTCCAGGCCTTGGTGGTGAAGCCCAGGATCTCGACCTTCACGCTGCAGCGCTCGAGCGTGCGCGCCAGGATGTCGGCGCAGCATGCCGCCACCATGATCGGCCGCCCGCGCATGCTGCCCGAGTTGTCGAGCAGCAGCGTGACGACCGTATCGTTGAAGGTGGCATCGCGCTCGTGCTTGAAGGAGAGCGCGTGCATGGGATCGATGACGACGCGGGTGAGGCGCGCCGTGTCGAGGACGCCCTCCTCCAGATCGAAGTCCCAGGCGCGGTTCTGCTGCGCCATCAGCTTGCGCTGCAGCTTGTTGGCCAGCCGGCCGACGACGCTCTGCAGGTGGCGCAGCTCCTTGTCGAGGAACGAGCGCAGCCGCTCCAGCTCGTCGGGGGTGGAGAGATTCTCGGCCGCGATCTCCTCGTCGTGGGCGCGGCTGAACACCTTGTAGCCGAACGCCTCGGGGTTATCGAGGACGTTGAAGTTGGGCCGCCACGGCTCGCGCGCATCCGCCATCTCGTCGCTGTCGGAGTCGGCGTCGAACTGGTCGGCGTCGGCATCCTGGGCGGAGTCGACCGGCTCGCCCTCCTCGCCTTCGCCGCGCTGGTCTTCGCTCGCCTGGTCCTCGGCGTCCTGGCCTTCCTGCTGGTCCTGGGCCTGCTGCTCGCCGCCCTCGGACTGCTCCTGCTCCTCGTCGCCTTCCTCGCGCTCGCCTTCCGACATGTCTTCGGCGAGATCGAGGGTCTTGAGCATGTCGCGCAGCGCCCGCCCGAACGAGGCCTGGTCGTCGGCGACCTTGCCGAGCCGCGACAGCGTGCGGCCGGCGCGCTCCTCGATCCATGGGCGCCACAGGTCGACCATGGCCTTGGCCGTTTCCGGCGGGGCGGCGCCTGTCAGGTGCTCGCGCACGATCAGCGACGAGGGCGTCTTCGAGCGGGGCGTCGCCGCGCTCGGTGATCTCGGCATAGCGCCCGTGACCGTACTGGTCCTCGACGCGGGCGGTCGAGGTTGGCCGCCATGCCGGGCATGCGATTGGCGCCGAGCGCCTCGATGCGGGCGCGCTCGACCGCCTCGAACACCGCCTTGCGCGGGTCCGGCCTTGGGCGCGAGGCGGGCGTGCAGCTTGACGTCGTGACAGGCCGCCGTCAGCGCCAGGCAGTCGGCCCAGCCGCGGATGACGGCAATCTCCCGGCGCGAGGGCACGCGCGAGGGCTCGGGCAGCTGCACCGACTTGCCGTCGAGCTCCGGCTTGCCCGGCGCATAGCTGACCTGGATCTCGTCGATCGCCGGCGATGGCGCGCACGGCGAGCCCCAGCACGCGCTTGAAGGGCTCGGCCGGCGCCTCCTTGCGGGTGGGGCCAGACGCCATTTGCTACCTCAGCTGAGCGCCACGTTGGCGGCGCTTTCGGGCAGCTCCTCGCCGAAGCAGCGCTGATAGAACTCGGCCACCAGCGGCCGTTCCAGCTCGTCGCACTTGTTGACGAACGTCATGCGGAAGGCGAAGCCGAGGTCGTTGAAGATCTCGGCGTTCTCCGCCCAGGTGAGCACCGTGCGCGGGCTCATCACGGTGGAGAGGTCGCCGTTGATGAAGGCCGAGCGCGTGAGATCGGCGACGCGCACCATGTTGGAGACGATCTTGCGCTTGGCCTCGCTCTTGCCGAAGCTCTTGGCCTTGGCGAGGACGATGCGCGTCTCCTCGTCGTGCGGCAGGTAGTTGAGCGTCGCCACGATCGACCAGCGGTCCATCTGCCCTTGGTTGAGCTGCTGGGTGCCGTGGTAGAGGCCGGAGGTGTCGCCGAGGCCGATGGTGTTGGTGGTCGCGAACAGGCGGAACGCCGGGATGCGGCCTGATGACCTTGGACTGGTCGAGCAGGGTCAGCCTGCCGGACTGCTCCAGCACGCGCTGGATCACGAACATCACGTCGGGCCGGCCGGCGTCGTACTCGTCGAAGCACAGCGCGGTGTTGGACTGCAGGCAGTAGGGCAGCATGCCTTCGCGGAACTCGGTGACCTGCTTGCCGTCCTTCAGGACGATGGCGTCCTTGCCGATGAGGTCGATGCGGCTGACGTGGCTGTCGAGGTTGATGCGGATGCACGGCCAGTTCAGGCGGGCCGCCACCTGCTCGACGTGGGTCGATTTGCCGGTGCCGTGGTAGCCCTGGATCATGACGCGGCGGTTGAACTTGAAGCCGGCCAGGATCGCCAGCGTCACCTCCCGATTGAAGACGTAGTCGGGGTCGACGTCGGGCACATGGTCGGTCGGCTTGGAGTAGGCCGGCGCCTCGAGGTCGGTGTCGATGCCGAACGAGCTGGCGCACGGACACCTTCATGTCCGGCAGGCCGGGCACCCCGGCTTGAGCTTGGGCGGGCATAGCGTGTCGTTTCCGGATGTTTGGTCCAGGTGCCGGCAAGGTGCTCTGCACCGGATCGGCCAAAGCGTGGGTGGTTCCGTAAGTTGCCGGCCTCAGACGAGGCCAGCTTGCTTCAGATAATTATAAGCTTGGATGATTTCGCGCAACTTGTTCTCGGAGCGCTTGTCGCCGCCGTTTGCGTCGGGGTGGTGCAGCTTCACCAGCTCCTTGAATCGGGCCTTGATGCGCACCCGGTCGGCGCCCTCCGCCAGGTCCAGGGTCTCCAGCGATTTCCGCTCCAGCGGCTTCAGGCGCCGGCCAGGTCCGTCTGGGCGCCGGTCACGATGGGAGAAGAACGCGTGCGGGTCCTCGAAACCCCGGCCGAGGCCATCCCGGTAGCCGCGCCTGCCCAGATCCGTTCGCCAGGTCGGGCGGTGACCGATAATCGCATCTTTTTGGAATGCTTCTACGTCTGCGCTGCTCCAGCCCTCGAAGTAATTGTAGGAGGCGTTGAACTGCCGGACGTGGTCCAAACAGAAGAGATAGTACTGGCCCTCGCGCCCACGCCCCATGGGTGCGCGGTGCTCGCCGGCAGCCTGACAGCCTTTCCACTGGCAAGCGGGTGCCCCCGTCCGGGCAGGTTGCGCGTCCGCGGGCTTGGCCCGGATCGAGTCGAAGTACTTTTGAATCGAGCTTCATTGCATTCCAAGTATGAGCGCAAGCGGTTCCGCGCACAAGGCGGTGAGGCACCGGATCGCTCGCCCCGTGGCGCGTCTGCTATAACCTTTGCGAGCTTGACACGCCGGAACTGAGAGGTCTGTTAATGTCCGTCGAGACGACGATGCGCGAGAAGCTGACGCGGGCGCTGCAACCGACGCGCCTCGACATCGTCAACGAGTCCCATCTCCACGCCGGCCATCGCAATTCGCCCGGCACCGGCGAAAGCCATTTTCGCGTCCTTGTCGTGTCGGCCGCCTTTGCCGGCAAGTCACGCGTCGACCGCCACCGCCTGATCAACGAGGTCCTTGCGGCCGAGCTCAAAGGTAAGGTGCACGCGCTCGCCATCAAGGCCTACGGCCCGGGCGAGATGGTCGGCTGAGCTATGCGGTGCCCGCATCCGATTGTCAGCAGCCGCGCGAGTATCGTAATCTTTGCATCACACCGAGCGGAGGCACGGGCATGGCCCGAGCTGCTGGAACTTTCTTAATTCTTCTTCTGCTGTCCTTGCAGGCGAACGCCCAGCAGCGCGTCGCACTTG
This sequence comes from uncultured Alphaproteobacteria bacterium, assembly GCA_963724565.1. Classification (GTDB taxonomy): domain Bacteria; phylum Pseudomonadota; class Alphaproteobacteria; order Rhizobiales; family Hyphomicrobiaceae; genus AWTP1-13. The sequence continues at coordinate 403,251 of CAVRVK010000007.1, read as the reverse complement.
TGATTGGCAACTCCGCCTACCAGCACACGGGCGCACTCGACAATCCCAAGAACGATGCAGTCGACATCGGCGCTGTGCTCAAGAAGCATGGCTTCCAGGTCCTCGAAGGCTACGACCTCGACAAGGCCAGCATGGAGCGCAAGATCCGAGACTTCGCCACGGCGTTGGCCACCGCGCCGGATGTCGCCTTGTTCTTCTATGCAGGTCACGGGATACAGCTTTCGGGGCAGAACTACCTCGTTCCCGTAGATGCCGAGCTGGCGGCAGCATCGGCGGTCGACTTCGAGCTGATCCGCCTCGATCTCGTGCATCGCACTATGGAGCGAGAGGCGCGGACCAACATCCTGTTCATCGACGCGTGCCGCAACAACCCGCTGGCGCGTAACCTCGCCCGATCGATGGGCACCCGATCCGCCGAAATCGGGCGCGGCTTGGCGCAGGTAGAGGCCGGCGCAGGCACGCTGATCAGCTTCTCGACCCAGCCGGGCAACGTCGCACTCGACGGCAGCGGGCGGAATTCGCCCTTCGCAAGCGCGTTGATCAAGCACGCGTCTGGTTCCAAGGACGATCTCGGCGCGATCCTGATCGAAGTGCGCAACGACGTAATGAAAGTGACGAAGAACAAGCAGGTGCCATGGGAGCATTCGGCGCTCAGGGGGCGGTTCTATTTCAATGTCGTGGTCAACACGGCGCCGCTGACGAGCGAAGCGGAGAGGGCATGGGACAGGACCAAGGACATTGCGAGCGTCCCCGCTCTCGAAGCCTTCATAAAGCGGTACGGCGATACTTACTATGGCGACTTGGCGAAAGTACGGGTGGCCGAGCTCAAGGACGCCGCGGCAGCCAAGAAGAAGGCTGACGAGGAAGGGCGCGCCAAGGCCGAGGACAAGCGCACGGCGCTGTTGCGTCAGGAGGAGGACACCAAGCGAGCAAAGTTGTTTACGGAAGAGCATGCAAGGAAGGTTCGAGCGGTGGGGGAGAAATATCAATTGACCCTGCCGCCCTGGTTCCAGATGGAGATCCCGGAAGGCGATGTGCCCGCATCGGTGCGCCGTTTCGTGGGGATCTGGGTGGACGAAGGTGCTGCCGACCGCAAAGGTCGAAGCAACATGCTGATTGTCACACGCGTCAACAAGGACGGTCGAGCGGCCGGCTACTACATGTACGGGCCATCAGGCCCCAAGTCCTTCGAGCAGGGCCCAGGCGGATTCTTTCCAATGATCGGAACAATAGCAGACGATACATTGACCCATACTAGCCCCGGTGGGAGCGCCACCTACAAGTACACGGCCATGGATCTGGGCCGCTTGGCCTATCGCTATACGAGCGCCAAGGGTCAAACCGCATCGTTCGTCTTCACTCCCGTATGGACACTGGTCGAAGCTGAGCGCGCGGCAAAGCGCTGATGCCGGCAGGCGTGGGCGCGGCGGACCTCACCCTACTTTGGCCGCGTCGCCGGCGGGTGCGGGCCGCGCACGCTTGGTGGAGGCGGCGAGCGGCTTGATGCGCAACGCGGTGAGCTTGTTGCGGCTCTTGCGCAAAATCTCGAAGCGATAGCCGTAGAAGGTGAACACCTGCCCAGGCTCGGGGATGGTCTGCGCCTCGTGAATGACCAGGCCGGCGATGGTCGTGGCGCCCTCGTCGGGAAGGTCCCAATCGAGATGGCGATTGAGGTCACGGACGGCGATGGCGCCGTCGACGTTGACCGAACCGTCCTCCTGCAGGCGGATGGCGGTGTCCTGGACGTCGTGCTCGTCGGTGATCTGGCCGACGATCTCCTCGAGGATGTCCTCGAGCGTGATCAGGCCCTGCACCTCGCCGTACTCGTCGACGACCATCGCCAGCTGCGCCTTGCGCTTTAAGAACTCGCTGAGCTGGTCGGCGACGGTGGTGGTGTCCGGCACGAACCAGGGCTGGGCGGCGAGGCTTGCCACCTGCAGCTTGGCCACGTCCCAGTCGATGCGTGCCAACGCCAACAGCAGGTCCTTGGTGTGCAGCAGACCGATGATGTTCTCGGGCTCGTCCTTCCACAAGGGCATGCGCGTGTGTGCGCTCTTCAGCACCTCGTCGACGACCTTCTGGGGCGGGTCGTCGACATTGATGGTCTGCATCTTGGTGCGGTGAGCCATGATGTCCTGCACCTGCAGGCTTCGCAGATCCAGCACGCCACCCAGCATCGCAGCGTCGCGCTTGGCGAAGGCCCCGCCTATGGTCTTGAGGTCGATGGCGCCGCGGATCTCCTCGTGCGCCTCGAGGATGTTGGCCGCATCGTCGTGACGGGTGGGGGTGAGCTTGAGGATCTGGCGGACAGTGAACTGAATGGCCATCGTGAACGGATTGAGGATCACGATGGTGGCGCGCATGATCGGCGCGACGAAAAGCGCCACCCGATCCGCGAAGGCGAAAGCATAGGTCTTGGGCAGCACGGCGGAGAAGATGACGATCAGGAGGGTCATGATCACCGTTGCGTAGGCAACGCCGGCCGGGCCGATCAACAGCACCGCAAGGCCGGAAGCGAGCGACGCGGCCAGAATGTCGACCAAGGTATTGCCGAGCAGCACCGCGCCGATCAGCTGCTCGGGACGGCGCAGCAGCCGGTTGACCAGGGCCGCCTTGGCATTGCCCTCCTGCTCGAGCGCATGCATGCGGGCCCGCGATACGCCGGTCAGGGCCGTCTCGCTCAGGTTGAAGAACGCCGACAGGAACAGCAGCAACAGGATGGCTGCGAGAATGAGGCCGACTTCGATCGACATGGGAGTTCCGGTATCCGTTGCAGGCCGGCAGAGGTGACGCGGGACGGGGCGGCGCCGCCGAGCCGCCCCCGCATTGATAATATAGTCAAGGTTTGCCCGGGCTTAAGCATGTGTCGGAGCCGCAACTCAAAGTTACGCCACCAGACCGCATGTGAGGTCCCAGAAGATCGTCGTGTACCGTCGCGCGCCTGCGTCCATCGTGATCGCGATGCTGCGACGAGCCCGACCCACACGTTGTCAATGATACGCGACGATTACTTACCCTCGAGGATGCGGACGAGCCGGAAACTCAAGCGATAATAACGGTCATTGACGGGGTCCCATTGCCGCGACGCCAGGCGCAGATCCTCCGAAGGGTTGGACCAAGAACCGCCGCGAACGACGCGCTCCTTGCAATCGCCACCTTCAAGCCAAGCCGACCCGTCGGTTGGGGCACCGTTTTTGTAGTCGTTATGGACGCAATCCTGGACCCATTCCCAGGTATTGCCCACCATATCGTGCAAGCCGAATCCGTTTGGAGCAAATGAGCCAACTGGCGCAGGGCGCGTGTTATCCCAGCGGCTGCCGCAGCTCGTACAATTCGCGTTGTTCTTACCGATTGCATCGCCCCATGGATAAGCCGTCCTCGCTCCCGCACGCGCGGCATATTCGTATTCGGCTTCGGTGAGAAGCCGATACGTCTTACCGGTCATCTGCGACAGCCAAGCCGCGTAGCGCTGGGCATCATTCCAGTTGACATTGATGACCGGCTGATCTCCGCGGCCAAAGCCGCTGTCTTCGATTTCTGGGTCGCAATTGCCGTAGCTGGCGCAGGCATCCCAGTCGGCGAAGCGCAATTGGAATTTCGATATGGCGAGGGGGCTGGCGATCGTCACCTGATGCAGCGGCTCCTCCCGTAAGTTACGGCCAGGTTCGTTTTCGGGCGAGCCCATAAGGAACGATCCTGCAGGGACGACGATCATCACGGGACAATCCGTTGCGCATTCCTTAAATGAGTCACCTGGTTTGAGGCCCCGTTCTGCTTGAACACCCAGCACGTGGGGCAGAACCTGCGCACGCTTGTAGGGAAGTGTCACCGTATACCAGCGCCACTCCTCCTTGATGAATTGCTGATTAATCCAACCGACCAGACCAACAATGATGCCGACGAGCAGAAACCATACCGCAGTCTGCATCCGCCACCGAAAACGCGCTTCAGCATCAAGCCTTGCGCGAACTCTTGTTGCGCAACTCGACTAGAACGAGTGATGGCTCTGGTGCAGACCTGGGGCGCCTCTCCAAGAGATTGCCGATGGCGCGAATATCAGTTGCTGGAACAAGAAGGTCGTCTGGCCGCCCCTCCTGATCCCATCGGAGGGCCAATCCCGTAAGTCGCTTGCTTTCGCGATGCCACTCCACGTCCAAATCAAGAGCGGCGCAGAGTTCGGCCAAGTGCGCGTCGAAATCGGAGTTTGAGTCTCCCAAGAACTGGATCTTGATGTTGAGGGCGGCAAGCCGCGGCGGCGCCTTGGCGAAATCGATCGGCCGCCGCAGGATGGGTATGAGGCGTTTGCCAATGCCGCGGGCATAAGCGATCTCTTCGTCGCAAACCTTGCTCCCCGCACTGTCCGGGGTCACGACGAAGACCATGACATCGGCCGCCGCGATCATCGCCTGGAGCCGCTGCCACCAAGTGTCCTCGGCGGAGATCCCGGTCGTGATATTGGCCGGATCGAAGGAGGATTGATCGAAGTCCGGCTCGTAACCGCGCGCCGCGAGGGCATCAGCGAGCCGGTGAACGAACGTGGCGTCGTGTCGAGAGTAGGAAAGAAAGACGCGGACGCCGACCGGTTGCGCCGCGTCCGTGCTCAGTGCGGGACTGCCGAGCACTTCCCCCCTCATGTTTGTTCCCCGAACAGAACGGGTGAACTCTACGACTGCCGAGCTGGGATGAAAAGATCACCAAATAGAGACGGGCCTGTACCGCCGTGAGTAGGATGCAAATCGAAATGGGGAGGCCCGCGCCGGGTCCAACCGGTAAGTCTCTCAAGGAGCACGCATTTCCTTTTGCGCCCGGCTCTCAATCCCAGGCGAGGCCGTCCGGGAATGCAGTCGCGATGGAGGATATGACCCGGCGGCCGGGCTTCACGCCGGCGTGGCGAGCTGGCGGGCGAGAAAGGCGCGGATCGTGTCGGAGGCGACGTCGCGGGAGACGAATGCCCGGCCTATGCCGCGCACCAGAATGAAGGTGAGCTTGCCATCGCGCACCTTCTTGTCCTGCCCCATGATCTGGACGAGCGTGGCGGCATCGGGCGGCGCGCCGCCGGCGATATCGGCCATGCGGGTCGGCAGGCCGACGGCTGAGAAGTGCCCCTCCACACGGCGGACCGCGGCATCATCGATCAGTCCCTGCTCGTGGCAGAAGCGGAAGGCGAGGCAAATGCCGATGGCTATGGCCTCCCCGTGCAGCAGGCGTTGCGAGTAGCCGGCCCAGGCCTCCAGCGCGTGGCCGAAGGTGTGGCCGAGGTTCAGGAGCATGCGGTCGCCGGTCTCGGTCTCGTCGCGAGCGACGATCTCGGCCTTGCCCTTCACGCTGGTGCCGACCACGGTGCCGAGCGCTGCCGCTTCGTGCGCGAAGACGGCGCGCCAGTTCTGCTCGAGCCAGGCAAAGAATGCGGCATCGCCGAGCAGGCCGTACTTGGCGGCCTCGACGTAGCCCGCGCGAAACTCGCGCACGGGCAGGGTGGCGAGCAGTGCAGTATCGGCCAGCACCAGGCTCGGCTGGTGGAAAGTGCCGACGAGGTTCTTGCCCTGGGGGGTGTTGATGCCGGTCTTGCCGCCGACGGAAGAGTCGACCTGCGCCAGCAGCGTCGTCGGCACCTGCACGTAGCGCACACCGCGGCGCACGATACTGGCGGCAAAGCCGGCGAGATCGCCGATCACTCCGCCGCCCAGCGCGATCACCACGCCGCCGCGCTCCAGCCCGGTCGCCAAAAGGCGCTCGCACAGCGAAGCGAGTTGCGGTGAAGCTCTTGGTCGCCTCGCCGGGCGGCAGAACCTCGGTGCCGGCGTGACGGCCGCGCGCCTCGAGCGCGCTTTCCAGCGGCGCCAGGTGGAGCTGCGCGACATTCTGATCGGTGACGATGGCACACTTGTTCGGGCCGAGCCGCGTGTCGATCAGCTCCGCGGCGCGTGTCAGCAGGCCGGGGCCGATCAGGACCTCGTAGGAGCGTCCGGCCAATGCGACGGGGACGCTTGCTATGCCCGCTGGAAGCGGCGCGCCCGGCGCCCGCACGGTCTGCTCATGCCCGGTGCTCATGATGCCTCGCCTGCAGCGGCGGACGTCGCGCCGAGAGCGGGACTGTTCGCCAAGGCCTCGATGATCTCGGCGACAATCGTCTCGTGCTGCACGTCGCGGCTGTCCACCACAATATCGGCGGTGGCGAAGACAGGATGGCGCTCGGCCATCAGCTCTCGCATGACGACCTCGGCATCGCGGCCCTGGAACAGGGGGCGCGTGCTGCGCTTGGATACGCGCCGCACCAGGATCGGCAGCTCTGCCTTGACCCACACGGAGATGCCGTCGCGGCGAATGTTCTCGCGCGTTTCCGCCGACATCAGCGCGCCGCCTCCCGTCGCCAGCACTTGCGGGCCGGAGGCAAGCAGGCGGGCGATGACCTTGCGCTCGCCCTCGCGAAAATAGGCCTCCCCATGGTCGGCGAAGATCTCGGTGATGGGCTTGCCGGCGGCGCGCTCGATCTCCTCGTCCGCATCGACGAAAGGCAGCTCGAGGCGCGGCGCCAGCCGGCGCCCGATCGCGGACTTGCCGCAACCCGGCATGCCGACCAGCACGATGGACCTCGCGCCCAGCCGTTCGCGAATCTTGCGCTCCGTTTCTGTCAGAAGAGCCTCCGTTTTGCTCACCAGCGCGAATCGCAGCATTGCTTCGTCAAGCATCGGCCGAAGGGCTGGCGCCCGCAATCCCGTATGTGTGCATCTTACTGAGGAAAATCAAAGCCTTGGTGATCCCGGATGGCGCGCGTGGCGGACTGTCGGGGCGGTGGCCTGCCATGGCGCGAGACATAATGGCGTCACCGTAGACTACAACATTACCGCGCAGGGAGCCGTTTCGCCATATGCCAAGCCTCTTCCGGTTTCTCATCGTCGCCGGGGTATTGGCCGCTGTGGTGTTCGGCGGGCTGTATGTGGCTCAGGTGCTCCTGGAGCCTGAGCAGCAGGAAATGTCGACGCCCGTGCCTGGTGTGAAGGTGCGGCGCTGACCGGGGCGTGCCATGCGGCGTAGATTGCAAACCATCTTGTGCGCCGCCGCAGTCACCTTGTCGGCCGCGGGTTTGTTGCCGGGGATCGGGGCCACGGGCGCTGTTGCGCAGTGGAGCGGGGACGATGCGTGGAACCCCTTCAAGCAGCCCGAGAAACCTCCGCGCCGCGAAAAGCGGCCAGCGCCGGTGGACCAGGCCGACCTGCGGCGCGAGCCATCCAAGGGACGCAGCCGTCCAGTCGAAAGCAGCGATCTGGCGCCGGTGATGGCGCCTGATGCCTCCGGTCTGCCGCTAGGCCTCTGGGGCGGTCTCGACATGGGCGAGCTGGAGCGGTTGCTCGCCGCCCTCGATCTGCCGCCGCGTTCGCCCGCGCTGCATCAGCTCTGGCGGCGCATGATGCTGGCATCCGCCGGGCCGCCAAGCGGGGCGCCGAGCCCGGATCACTTCCTGGCGTTGCGGCTCGAGGCGCTGTATCGCTCCGGGCTGCTCCGTGACATGGCCGAGGCGGCGGAAGGTAGCGGCTCCTCCAGTCCGCTCGCCAAGATCTTCCTCGCCCGCAAGCAGATCGGCCTCGGCGACCGTGAGGCCGGGTGCCGGACCGCGAGGGCACTCACCGGTTCGGGCCTATCCGGACGCTTGAAGGGAGAGGCGCTGCTGCTGATGGGCTACTGCGCGGCAGCGGGCGACGATGCGGCCACCGTAGGCCTTGCCGCGAGCATGGCGCGCGAGGAAGGCCTAGCAGCCGACGTGGCGCTGAGCGTCCTGGATGGCATCGCCAGCGGTTCCAAGGCGCGGCTGCCGCTGCCGGCACGGGTCTCGCTGCTCGACTACCGCTTCCTGCAGCTCAACGGGCCGGTTCCCGAATTGGAGGTCGTGGGACGCGCGGAGCCGGCGCTGCTGGTCGCGATTGCCGAGGAAGCGGGCACCAACGCACGCGCGCAGACGGCGGCCGCCGAGGCGGCCCTGCGCCTCAATGCTATGGCGCCCGAGGCTGTTGCACGCATCTACCGGCGGCAGGCCGATCCATCCCGCGCGCGCAACCTCGGGACAGGAGAAGGCAGCCGATCCGATCCTGCGGCGGGCGCATATGTTCGTCGCCATCGAGGCTACGCAGAACCCCGACCCCAAGGCGCGGCTGCTGCGGGCCTTCCTCGACGAAGCGCGCCGGGCCGGCCTGCATATGCAGGCTGCGCGCCTGCTGGCGCCTGCGCTGGAGGGGCTGTGGCCGTCGCCGTCGAACGCCGCACTCGCCGAGCCGGCGGTGGAGATCGCCCTGGCGGCTGGCGACTACGAGGCGGCCCGGCGCTGGGCCGAGACGTCGGCCAGCCTGCAGCATTGGCTGGCGCTGATCGATATTGCCGATCCGGCGTCGCGTGGCGGCAAGTCTGCGGGGCTCGGCTACATGGACGAGCTTGCAGCGCGGGGGAGTCTCAGCCCCGACTCTGCTGCACCGGCTGGCGACCCTGCTCGACGCCCTCGACATCGATGTGCCGCGGGCGATCTGGGAAGCGGCGGGGCGCATTCCGCAGCCGGCGACCGGCTATCTGCCGGCGACCGGCGTGCTGGCAGACTTGGCCGCCGTGGCCAAGCTCAAGGAGCCCGGCCGCACGGCCCTGACGGCGATGCGGGCGTTCGGCCCCAACAGTGCGGACGGCGTCAACATCCTGGTGCTGGGCGACGCCGTGCGCGGCCTGAAACGGGCGGGCCTGGAGACCGACGCGCGCCGCCTGGCGCTGGAGGCGCTGTTTGCCGTCTGGCCACGCGCGCTCGGCAGGTAGCGATGGGCGTGGACGCGCACCAGCTGGTCGGCCAATTCCTGGAAACGCTCGCGGCCGAGCGGGGTGCGGCCGACAACACCATCCAGGCCTATCGGCGCGACCTCGACGATTTTCTGGCTTTCCTGGCTGCGAACGAGCTGACCTTGGACGGCGTGGTGGCCGCCGATGTTTCCGCCTATCTGCGTTCGCTCTTCGAAGGCGGCCTGGCGCCGGCATCGCGATCGCGGCGGCTGTCGGCCATCCGCCAGCTGTTCAAGTTTCTGACCAGCGAGGGGGTTGTGGCGGAGAATCCGGCGTACGGGGTCCTGGGCCCGAAGAAAGCGCGTGCGCTGCCCAAGACGCTGTCGGTTATCGAGGTCGATCGACTGATCGAGTCGGCGCGCGTCGCGCATCGAGCCCGCCAAGGGCCGCGACCGCGTGCGGGCGCTGCGCCTCTACGCGCTGATCGAGATGCTGTACGCCACGGGCATGCGCGTGAGCGAGCTTGTGACCTTGCCTCGCTCGGTGCTGACGGGCGACGGCCGCGTGCTGACCATCAAGGGCAAGGGCGGGCGCGAGCGTCTCGTTCCGCTCAATCAGGCAGCGCGCGAGGCGCTGGAGCGCTATCTGAGCGTCGGCTTCGAGGACGGCGTAGCGCCGATGCTCAAGACCAGGTGGCTGTTCGCCTCGCGCGGGGCGGAGGGGCACTTCACGCGCCAGCGCTTGGCGCAGGAGCTGAAGGAGCTGGCGACGGAGGCGGGCATCGACCCCGAGCGCGTGTCGCCGCATGTGCTGAGGCACGCGTTCGCCAGCCACCTGCTCGACCGCGGCGCCGACCTGCGCTCGGTGCAGCAGCTGCTCGGCCACGCCGATATCTCGACGACGCAGATCTACACCCACGTGCTGGAGGAACGGCTGAAGAAGCTGGTGTTCGAGCACCATCCCCTGGCGGCGCGGGGGGCTGGGGGGGAGGGGTGAAGGTGATGGGCGACGAGCCGCGTCGTCCTCGGCGTCAGCAAGCGCACCGACCGCGCCGTGAATGGCATCGAAGGCAAGCGCCTTACCCGTCGGGGACTCATGTGGCAAGACCCCAAACATGGGGCGAGGCGCAGGAAGCATTAGCGCAGGGCTCAGGAGCCAAATGCGCAGCTAGAACTGTTTTCCAATTTGCCCACGCTCTTGGGTAGCGCGCGCCGACGACATCGTCGGCGTCGATGAAGAATGCATCCTCTTCTTCATCATGTTCATGCCGATGGGTTCATGCTGATGGGTGGCGGTGGGTGTAGCGCTAGGTCCACGCCTCCTCCTCCCGCTCCCTTTGCGCGCAACATGATAGACGAATAGGTTGGTACAACGCAAGGTTGAGGACGAAAAAGTTGACGCATGCGCCTATTAGAACTAAATATCCCATTCGAGGACTAATTTGGCGTGCAGGTTGCTCGCCTAGAACAACTTTGGCGAGGAGGACAAAATATGCCGCAAACTCAAAATATAGAATCAAAAATCCCATCTCGGGATCAAAAAGTCGGCCAAGGGTAGAGCTGAAACAAAAATGCGAACTGGCTACACCGCGCTAGTTGAGGATCTCAAGCTCAGCGTGCCAACTCCTCGCACGAGGAGCCACATAGAAGGAGCAGTGCGCCGGTCCGAGGCTCACGCGGATCAGACGCGAGAGGTCTACCCCAAAAAGCTTGAACACCAAGGGGACCTAAAGGGGCATCTGCTGTTCGCTCTCAAATACGAGCCAACCGCGTTGGATGTTCTTGCTGCCACCTTCAAGGTCGTCGGGCCTAACCTTGTGCGTGACTGGGTGCTGGCTCAACCCACGAGCGGTTATGCGCGTACCGCCTGGTTCCTCTACGAGTTCTTGCGGGGCGAGACGATCGATCTCCCTAGTGCGAAATCAGGCGCGTACGCAAATGTCCTCGACCCAAAACGCCACTTTGTCGGCGTTGCAAAGACCTCAAGCCGACACCGGGTGCGGGACAATCTGCTGGGCGTTTCAGGATTCGCTCCTACCGTCCGGCGCACGCAAAAACTTCTGGGTCGGGTCAACCAAGCCTTGGATAAGGAAGTTACTTCGCTCACCAAGGCTGTAGACCCTGCTGTCCTTCGACGTGCCGTCAGTTATCTCTACACAAAGGAAACAAAATCTACCTTTGAGATTGAGAACGAGCAGCCAAGTCCACAACGTGAAGAGCGTTTCGTGGCTGCGCTCGTAGACGCAGCTAAGTTCGACCTTTCAGCCAAAGCAGATTTGGTCGCGCTTCAGAACAAGATCGTTGACCCGCGCTACGCAGCCAAGGATTGGCGAGATTTCCAGAATTATGTTGGGGAGACAGCGGCCAACTACCGAGAAATTGTTCACTTCGTATGTCCAAGACCCGAAGATGTATCCAACCTCATGGGCGCGTGGTCGGGTCTTGGACAGCGCGTACTTTCGGATGCAATTGACCCCGTGATTGCGGCAGCTTTGATATCGTTTGGATTTGTCTTTATCCATCCTTTTGAAGATGGAAATGGCCGCATCCACCGCTTCCTTATCCATAGCGTTCTGGGCAAGACTGGCTTCAGTCCAGAAGGAGTCATCTTCCCGGTTTCAGTTTCCATCGTTCGCGACAGAGGTGCGTATGATGTCGTGCTAGAGAAGTTCTCTAAGCCCCTTTTATCGCTGATTGACTGGCGGCTGAATGATAAGCAGGAGATGACCGTGAAGGGGGAGACTTCCGATCTCTACCGCTACTTCGACGCAACGGCGCAGACCGAATATCTGTATGACCGAGTAGAGGAGACCATTCGTAAGGACTTGGCTGAAGAGCTTGATTTCATCGGGCTGTATGATCGCGCCTACAAGGCGGCCAGAGAAGTGGTGGACATGCCGAACAAGAGGCTCTCTCTATTTGTTCGTCTCGTCATGCAGAACAATGGCCAGTTGGCAAAGGCACGCCGCAAAGTGTTTTCCGAGCTTTCCGACGAAGAAATAAAGTCGATGGAAATCGCAATAGGCTCTGCCCGACAAAATCCTGATGAGCAAGTTGTCGAGACTGGATAGCTTGCCTTCGGTCAGAGACGCTTCTCTTCAAGGTGCTCTTAGGCCTGCGCTTGATCTCTCGGAACCGATGCTTCCGATCCAGCTTCGTGCGTCTCGGGAGGAGTACGGAGGAAGCATCTGACAGCTTCGTCCATGCGGCGCTGGCTCCAGCCGGACAAAACTGGTCGCCCGGATCATGCCGCCGTGTTTCCCTGGTGCTAGTTGCTTGATCTGGCCGGGCTTAACCCCCGCCCGCTGTACGTTAACCCTGTCGGCTTGACTTATGGGGTGGGCGCGGCAAATGTCCGCCCAATTAGCCCTCCCCACCAAGGAAATTGATGGACCGCCCTGCCACCTTCCGTACCTATCTGACCTTCGAAAAGCCGGTCGCCGAGCTGGAAAGCAAGATCTCCGAGCTCAAGGCCATCGACGGGGGCGAGGACGATGCCGTGTCCATCACCGAGGAGGTGGCGCGGCTGCAGCAGAAGGCGCACCAGGCCCTCGTCGACACCTACGCCAAGCTCACCCCCTGGCAAAAGACAGAGGTTGCCCGCCATCCCGACCGGCCGCATTGCCTGGACTACGTCGACGCGCTGATCGAGGATTTCACCCCGCTCGCCGGCGACCGGCACTACGCCGAGGATGCCGCCATCATGGGCGGGCTCGGGTTCTTCCGCGGCCGTTCGGTCATGGTACTCGGCCACGAGAAGGGCTCCGACACCGAGAGCCGCATCAAGCACAACTTTGGCATGGCGCGCCCGGAGGGCTACCGCAAGGCTGTGCGACTGATGGATCTGGCCGAGAAGTTCGGCCTGCCGGTGCTGGCGCTGGTCGACACGGCGGGCGCCTATCCCGGCATCGGCGCGGAAGAGCGCGGCCAAGCCGAGGCGATCGCGCGCTCCACCGATCGCTGCCTGTCGCTGACGGTGCCGCTGGTGGCCGTGATCATCGGCGAGGGCGGCTCGGGTGGCGCGGTCGCCATTGCCACCGCCAACCGCGTGCTGATGCTGGAGCACTCGATCTACACCGTGGCCTCGCCCGAAGCCGCGGCTTCGATCCTGTGGCGCGACCCGGCGCGGGCCATCGACGCGGCCACCGGCATGAAGATCACGGCGCAGGACCTGAAGGGGCTCGGCATCATCGACGCCATCATCCCCGAGCCTGTGGGCGGCGCCCACCGCGACGCTGCACAGGTGTTCCGCCGCACCGGGGATATCGTGGCGCGGGCCTTCAACGAGCTCTCGCGCTTGGATGCGGATGCCATCAAGCGCCAGCGCCAGGACAAGTATCTGGCGATCGGGCGTGGCCTGTAGCACACGAGCTGTGTCCTGACGGCCACAACCATGGGTTGCCTGGCGGTTAACCGCATATTAAGACTTACGAATCATTGGTGATCGGCAAGACGCCTGGGGCACGGGGTATGAGTCGGTTCGTCCAGGAACACCGGTGGAGCGTGGGGCTGCGTGCCGTGGCCCTTGCCGCGCTGGCCGCGCTGATGAGCGCGTGCGCGCAGATCGACGTTGCCCCGCATCTCAGGCCCCTGTCGAGCGATGCCATGATGCTGCTCGGCAAGAAGGGCATGAACCTGCAGGCTCCGATCTTCGTTCGCATCTTCAAGGAAGAGTCGGAGCTGGAGGTGTGGAAGCAGCGCGACGACGGGCGCTTCTACCTCTACAAGGCCTACCCGATCTGCACCTGGTCGGGCGAACTCGGCCCCAAGCTCAGGTCCGGCGACAGGCAGGCCCCGGAGGGCTTCTATACCGTCAACCGGGACCAGATGCGCCCGAACTCCAAGCACTACCTGGCGTTCAATCTGGGCTTTCCCAACGCCTACGACAAATCGAACCGGCGCACCGGGCACGCGTTGATGGTGCACGGCAAGTGCTCCTCGGCCGGCTGCTACGCCATGACCGACGCGCTGATGGAGGAGATCTACACGCTCGCGCGCGAGGCCATCATCGGCGGCCAGGACAACTTCCATGTGCATGCGTTTCCGTTCCGCATGACCCAGGCCAACATGGCCCGGCACTCCAAGAGCGAGTGGTACCCGTTCTGGAAAACGCTGAAGGAGGGGTACGACTACTTCGAGGTGACGCGTCAGGTGCCGGCGATTGCCGTGTGCAATCGCCGCTACGTGGTCAACGTCAGCATGCCGGCGGTGCAGCTGGCGAGCCTCAATCCCGCGGGCGCGTGCCCCGCGTTCCACCGGCCCGCCCTCAGTCCGTTCACCCCCATACCCGGCGAGCAGATCGCGGACGCGCCAGCCGTGGGCCCGGGGGCGAAGATGCGGACATCGTCGGCGGGCCTGGTGCCCGAGGATGAGCGCTCGGGCCTCACCAAGGCGCCCGGCAGCGGCGCCTGGTGGTGGCAGCGTGCGCTGTCGAAGCTCAGCCGTCCGTTCAACCAGTGATGCTGGGGAACCTTAAGAATTGGTGAGGCATCATCGGCTGCACGATCGCCCGCCAGCGTAGTAGGGAAACAGTACATGCCAGCCAGCAGCGAAAGACGGGCACGATGGCGGATGGGCGTGGCGGCCAAGGCCCTGGGTGTCACGGGCGTTGCCCTGCTCGTCGCCAGCCTTTGGACGTTGCCGCCGATCGAGGCGAGGGGCAACAGCTCCGACCGCGCGGCGCCTGAGAACGGCAAGCAAGAAGGCTTCGATACGACCGGGCTGCAAAAGAAGCTGGCGGCCAAGGGGGTGTCGCTCGGCGTGCCCATCATGATCCGCATCTTCAAGCAGGAGACCCTGCTCGAGGTGTGGGTCGACAAGGGCGAGCGCTACGAGCGGTTCGCCACCTACGAAATCTGCAACTGGGCCGGGAAGCTCGGGCCTAAGCTGACGGAAGGCGACAGGCAGAGCCCGGAGGGTCTCTACTCCATCGGCGTCGATCAGCTGCACCGTGTGGGCCGCTGGCGGCGCTCGCTCGACGTTGGCTATCCCAACACCTTCGACAGGGCGCACGGGCGCACCGGCTCTTTCATCCTCGTTCACGGCGGCTGCTCTACGACCGGCTGCTTCGCCATGACCAATCCGATCATGGACGAGATCTTTGCGCTGAGCGAAGCCGCGCTCACCAACGGACAGGAGCGCATCCAAGTGCATGTGTTTCCGTTCCGCATGACCCAGGCCAACCTCAATGCGCACAAGAGCAGCCCCTGGTTCGGCTTCTGGGCGAACCTGAAGGACGCTTACGACGCGTTCGAGCGCACCAACGTGCCACCGCAGGTGAGCGTCTGCGGTGACCGGTACCTGGCGGGCCAGTCCCCCGACCCGGGGCTGTGCGTGGCCAACATCAGCGAGGCGAGCGTCGCAACGGCAATGGCGGCGCGGCCGCGCTATGCCCGCTATGCCAGGCTCGTGCGTCGCGGGCGCGTCGCCGGCCGGGGGCGGCGCAATGTGCGGCAGGCGTATGCGGCAGCCCGTCGGACGCGCGTGGCATCCTATGCGCGGCGTCAGGTGTCTTATCTCGGGGGTCCGAGGCGGGCGCACCGGTAGGTCCGACAGCTTCAATACGACAGGCTGCGATTGCGGTGGCGGCAACCCGGTATTGCCGCGGCCGGCTCGGAACCGTTACAGATCCCGCATCCGCGCGGCCAACCAACGGACACACAGGTGAAAGCGAGCACAAGTCGGCCGAAAGCCGGTGACAGGCGCAACGCCGACGCCAGCGGGAAGGCTCAGCCACCGAGCCGGCGGGGCCCGGCAAGCGGGAGCAACATCGCGCGCGGGCCGCAGATCAGTCTGGGCGGGCTCGACCACCTCGTCGGCTACATGGTCCGCCGCGCCCAGGTTTGGATCTTTCAGGACTTCAAGCGGGCCCTCAGGGATGCCTACATCACGCCGGCCCAGTTCGCAGTGATGAAGATCGTGGCCGCCAACGCAGGCATCGTGCAGGCGCGGGTGGCCGAGGTGCTGGCAATCGAGCGGGCGCGGCTGGTCGATATGCTCGACCGGCTGGAATCGCGCCGGCTCATCGCGCGGTCGCGCTCGCCGAGCGACCGGCGCACGCATGCGCTGCAGCTGACGCCGGAGGGCGCGGCGCTGCTCGGGCGGCTGGCGCCGCTGATCGCGGCGCACGAGCAGAACGTGGTGGAGCGCATCGGCGCCGAGGACAAGCGCGAGCTGTTGCGCATCCTGGGCCCGCTCTTGCGCTAGCTGCAACTACGGGACCGACGATCGGCGGGTCCCGCCGATCCGAGTGGTGCGCGAGGTGGTGCTGGCGAGCATCTTGTAGAGGAGCGGGATGGACAGCGGCGACGGGAAACGCAGAGCATGAGCGGCAGCCCCCGCAGGCAAGCGCCGCGCCCTGGAGCACGCTTGCGCCTTGCCGGCGCTGCGCTCCTTCTGGCCCTGCCTGCACGAGCCTCTGGGCCTCGATCTGCAACAGCTGATGACCGAGAACCGCGTGCCTGCGGTCTCCATTGCCGTCATCAGCAAGGGCAAGATCGTGGAACTGAAGGCTGCCGGCGTCCGCAATGCCACGACCGGCGCCGAGGCGAATACCGACACGATCTTCGGCGGCGCTTCACTGTCGAAGCCGATTTTTGCGTACATCGTCTTGCAGCTCGTCGACGCGGGCGTGCTGTCGCTCGACGAGCCGCTGGCGCGCATCGTTCCGGATTTCGTGCCCAAGGATCCGCAAGCGGCCACGATCACCGTGCGCCAGGTGCTGAGCCACACCAGCGGCCTGCCGAACTGGCGCAACGTCAAGCAGCCGCTGAAGACGCATTTTCCGCCGGGCGAGAAGTTCAGCTACTCGGGCGAGGCGTTCCTGTGGCTGCAGAAGGCGGTGGAGGCAAGGACCGGCGAGAGCATCGACACGCTGGCCCAGCGGCTGGTGTTCGGGCCCTTGCGCATGCGCCGGTCGAGTTTCGTGTGGCGGCACGAGTTCGACGCCAACTTTGCCGATCCGCATGACGCCGACCTGGTGCCGGTGCCCAAGTACAAGTCGCCATCCGCCAAGGTGGCGGGCTCGCTGCAGACGACGGCCGCCGACTATGCGCGCTTCATGCTGGCGGTGATGTCGGGCGCGCGCCTGAAGCCTGCCACCGCGCGCCTGTGGCTGCAGCCGGAGGTGCGATTGAAGCAGCAGTGCTTCGTGTGCATCGACTCCACCGCGCCGGAGGGCGATCAACGCGTCGCCTGGGGGCTCGGCTGGGGGCTAGAGCCCGAAGCCGGCACGTTCTTCCACTGGGGCGATGCGGGGCGCTACATGAGCTTCGCCGTGGGCTCGGTGGCCCAGCGCTCCGGCGTGGTGGTGCTGATCAACGGCGCCAACGGCATGGTGATCATGCCGGACCTGGTCGGGGACCTGATGCCGGGCGATCACCCCGCGTTTGCCTGGCTCAACTACCCGCGCCAGCCCCCGCCGCCCAAGCCCAAGGAGGCGAAGGACGCGAAGGACGGCAGGGATGCGAAGGAGGGCAAGGAGGCCGCCAAAGGCACGCACCCCAAGAACGGCAAAGAGCCCAAGGACGCCGAGAACGGCAAGGCTGGCAAGAACGGGAAGCAGTCCAAGTAGCGGTTAGGCCGCGTCCTCCAGCGGCAACTACTGCGGCATGCGCAGCACGGGCTTGATGGTCTTGCCGGCTGCGGCTTCTGCCGCGGCGCGGTTGATGTCGGCCAGATCATAGAATATCATCATCCGCTCCACCGGCAGGCGGCCGGCCATCATCAGGTCCACCAATCGCGGCAGGAACGTCTCCGGCTGGCTCCAGCCCTGGATCACGCCGCGCACGGTACGCCCGTCCTGCAGGAACGGCATCTCGAAGCTTGCCTCTACTCCGCGACGCGCACTGCCGAGCAGCACGCAGGTGCCGAGCGGCATCAGCACCTCGACGGCCTCCCGGAACACGGCCGGTAGCGCGGATGTTTCGAGTGAGAGACGCGCCCCATAGCCGGTGATCTTGCGCACCTCACCGACCACGTCGCTACAGGAGGCATGGTTGATGGTGTGGGTGGCGCCGAGCTCCCGCGCCAGCGCCAGCCGGTGGTCGTGGATATCGACGGCGATGATGGGGTCGCAGCCCGAGATCTTCGCCGCCATCAAGCCAGAGAGGCCGACGCCGCCCACGCCGAACACCACGAAGCTGTCGCCAGGTTCCGGCTGCATCGCATTCAGGACCGCGCCGGCGCCGGTCTGGATGCTGCATGCGAACGGACCGACACGATCGAGCGGCGCATCCCGCCTGATCTTGACGACAAACCGCTCGTTGGCGAGCGCGTAGGTGGCAAACGACGATTGCTGGAAGAACGCGCTGTAGACGGGTGCCCCGCCCTTGGCGATCAACGTCGTGCCATCGGAGCGCGTGCCGCTCATTTTCAGCTTGGAGGCGTCCAGGCAATGCGACTGCATGTGCCGGCGGCAGTTGGGACAGGCGCCGCACCAGGGGAACGAAATGATGACATGATCGCCCGACGCGACCTTGCGCACCGCCGATCCGACAGCTTCAACGACGCCGGCACCCTCGTGCCCGAATACCGCCGGATAGGGCATGGTGGGGAAGTAGCCGTCGCGGCCGTGCAGATCCGTGTGGCACATGCCGCTTGCAACGATGCGGACGAGCACCTCGTCTGGGCGCGGGTCGGCGAGCTCGAGGGTGTCGATCACGAATGGAGCGGATCGCTCGGCCACCACCGCTGCGATGATCTGCATCTCTAACGTGCCTCGCGGACTGAGACCTTGCAGCGCGAATACTGCACCGGCAGACAAGGCTCGGCAAAGCGAATAAGCTTTTCGCAAACTCGAGCCAGCCCGGGGGAACATGCCCATGGTCGACTTCACCTTGACGCCGCGGCAACGGGAGCTGCGCCAGATCGCGCGCGACTTCGCCATCGATGTGGTGCTGCCGGCGGCGGAAAGGGCGGACCGCGTTTTCGACCCCGCGAAAGCCTTCGACTGGAGCGTCATCCGCGAAGGCTCGAAACGTGGCCTGCGCACGCTGTCGGTACCGAAGGAGTTCGGCGGGGAAGGCGCCGACGTGCTGACGCTGGCGATCGTCGGCGAGCAGATCTGCTACGGCGATCTCGGCATCGGCGTTGCCTTCGACCAGACCTGGAAGATCATGACGACGCTGGCGCATCTCGTCAGCGAGGACCAGCGCCGGCGCTGGATGCCGCGCATCGTCGACGATCCCGAATTCCTGCTCGGCATCGGCGCCACCGAGCCGATGCACGGCAGCGACAACCTGCTGCCCTACGATGCGCCGGGCTCGGGCATGCGCACGCGCGCCGAGCGCAGGGGCGACAAATGGGTCCTCAACGGCAGCAAGCGCTACATCTCCAACGGCGGCCTGGCCAAGCTCTATTTCGTGCTTGCCCGCACCGACGCCAAAGCCACGCTGTCGGAGGGCCTCACCGGCTTTCTGGTGCCGGCCGATGCGCGGGGGTTCACCGTGACCGAGGTGTGGGACAAGCTCGGCCAGCGCACGGTGCAGAACGGCACGCTGCAGTTCGACAATGTCGAGATCGACGACGCGGACCGTGTCGGGGAGGTGGGCAAGCAGCTGCCGGCGATCGGCGCCTTCCTGCTGCGCTACGGCTCCAACATCCAGGCTGGCGCCAGCGTGCTGGGCGTCGCCCAGCGCGCCTACGACCTCTCCCTGCAATATGCCTTCGAGCGGGTGCAGGGTGGCAGGCCCATCATCGAGCACGACATGCAGCGGGTGCGGCTCGCGCGCATGGCCATGAAGCTGCAGGCCGCGCGCTCCTATCTCTGGTTCGCCGGCTGGGATTGCCGGCAGGACGATTGCGACCGCAAGCACGCGAGCCTCGCCAAGGTGTTCGCCTCGGAGGCCTCGGTGGAGATGTGCCGCGACGCACTCGAGCTGTGGGGGGCCGCAGGCTACATGCGCAAGAACCCGATCGAGAAGCTGTTGCGCGACGCCCTGAGCTTCCTGCATTCCGACGGCACCAACGACGTGCTGGCCTTGAAGGCCGGCAACTTCATCGCCCAGGCGCGGCCCGATCCGTCGAGCCGCGCCTACAGCAAACGCGCATCCGAAGCGGCACAAGGACGCTAAGCCGGCGCGCATAGGCGGGCGCGGCCATTGCCAGAATGGCAAGAACGGGAAGGAGCCAAGCAGGGGTTAGGCCGTGTGCTCAATGGCACGAAAGCACGTGCGCTGTTCGCCATGATCCGGACGAGCGCCACGAGGACGTTCGAAGGCAAGGTTTGACCCGCAGGAGAAGTTGCGCACCCCCTCTACAGGCATCCATGCCCTGCGTAGCGCAAATGCGCCTCAAATCTCGAGGACGGACTCGACTATTGTAGCGGGAGGACGCCGACGGAAAAACCTTGTACCCGCACAATATCTTCGGCATCCTGCTCCCGTCACAAACAAGCTCGAAAAGAGCTGTCCAAGGGAGGACTACAATGGGCTTTCCGGTCTCGACAGCCGGGGCGATTGGCATTGCGCTCGCGTTCGCCTCCGCTGCAACATTCCCCGCTTCCGCCCAGACCGTCGTCTGGAACCACAACATGTTCGGCCCACCCCGCGCGGTCACCGCCGGCATGGAGGCGATGGCGGACTTCTACAAGAAGCAGTCGAACGGCACGTTCGAGATCAAAATCGCCTACGGCTCCTCCCTCGGCCCGGAGAAGCAGATACCCGAGGGCATCAAGTCGGGCGGCTATGAGGGCGGGATGATGTGCGCGGGGTATTACCCCAACAAGTTCCCGCTGCTCTCGGTCATGGAGCTTCCCTTCCTGGCCCCGCGTGGCATCGACCAGAATGCCAAGGTGAACCAGGCAGTGCTCAACCATCCCCTGATCGTGAAGGAGATGGCCGAGCGCTGGAACATGAAGTACCTGGCCCCTACCTTCCTTCCAGCCTTCGAGTTCATGGGCAACAAGCGCATCGCCTCGGTCGCCGACATGAAGGGCGTCAAGATGCGCATCTCGGGCCTCAACGCTCAGGCCCTGAAAGTGTTCGGCGCGGTGCCGACCATGGTGACGGCGCCGGAGGGCTACGAAGCCCTGCAGCGTGGCACCATCGACAGCTTCGGTTTCCCCTACTCGTTCGCCTTCGGCGCCTACAAGCTGCATGAGGTGTCCAAGCACGTGACCGAAGGCATGGCCATGAGCGGCTTCCTGTGCTTCCAGGGGGTGAGCCTCACCGCCTGGAACAAGCTGCCCGACAACCTCAAGGCTAAGCTGCCCGAGGCACAGGAATTGGCCGGCGCGGCTCTGCTCAAGGCCTTCAAGGCCGACGACGAGAAGTGGATCCCGCTCTTCAAGCAGCGGCTGGAGGTGGTCCAGTTCCCCGCCGAGGAGCGCGCCAAGCTGGTGGCCGCTTCCGGAGACATCTGGGAGGGGTGGGTCAAGGAGCAGGAGGCTGCGGGGCGGCCCGGCAGGGAGATCCTGAACTTCGTCAAGGCGGAAGTAGCCAAGTATACGCACTGAGCCGCTCAGGGGGCGGCGCGTGTACGAACTGGCGATCCTGGCGGTTGTCGTCGTCGCTCTGATGGCGGCGACGACGCTCGTGGCCGGTCCAGCGGGTCGGGCCCTGCGGGTGGTCGAGTACGTCCTGCTGACGGGCTCGGTGCTCACCGTCTTGTTCGTGATGTTCTTCGTGGGCGCGGAAGTGCTGATGCGCTACGCGTTCAACTCCCCGATCCCAGGCCACCTCGAGGGCTCCGAGCTGCTGGGGCCGATCATCGTCTTTCTGGCGTTGTCCTACACCCAGGCGACGCATGGACACGTCGGCATGGACCTTCTGCTCGACGCCCTGGCGCCAGGAGCGCGGCGCTATGCCGAGATGGGAACGCTGCTTGTCAGCATCTTCATCTGCGCCGTGCTCGCCCTCTTCAGCTTCAGGAACGCCTACCAGCTGTGGCTGTTCGACGACGTCACGATGTCACCGCCCTATTTCAAGACGTGGCCGGCCGCAGCCGCCATTCCCCTGGGATACGCCCTGGTCTCGATCAGGATGTACATCCAGATCCTGCACCTGTATGACCCCGGCCGCTTTCCGGCCAACGAACCTGCAGCAGGCGGTTTCCATGCAGTCGAGTAAGTGGCAACTCGCCGCAGCAGCCCCCTGCTCTTGTGGAAGGATAGCGCGCCGTGGACTCTGTTAGCATCGGCGCCCTTTCGTTCCTCGCACTGACGCTCTTTCTGATGTCGGGCGTGCGCATCGCCTTCGCCACCGCGCTGTGCGGGTTCTTCGGGCTGTGGATCTTGCGCGGCTACGATCCGGCCGCGTCGCTGTCGGCCACCACCATCCTCGGCCATCTCACCAACTACAACCTGCTGGTGCTGCCGCTGTTCATCATGATGGGCTTCTTTGCCTATTACGCCAACATCACGCGCGACATCTACTGGGCGGCGCGGCAGTGGCTCGGGCACCTGCCCGGCGGCCTCGCCATCGCCACCATCATCGGCTGCGCCGGCTTCGCCGCCGCCTGCGGCGCCTCCACGGCGTCGGCCGCGGTGATGGGGAGGGTGGCCTTGCCGGAGCTCAAGAAATTCGGCTACGACGACAAGGTCTCGACTGGCTGCGTCGCCGCCGGCGGCACCATGGCGATCATGATCCCGCCGTCGGTCCTGTTCGTCATCTACGGCTACATCGCCGAGGAATCGATCGGCGCCCTGCTGCTTGCCGGCATCCTGCCAGGCCTCCTGCAGGCGATCAGCTACGTCATCATGCTGCTCATTCGCTTCAAGCTCAATCCCGCGCTCGGGCCGCCGATCAAAGGCATAACCTGGCCCGATCGCTTCCGCTCGCTCACGGGCATCTGGGGCATGATAGCAATCATCGCGCTGGTCATGGGCAGCATGTACACCGGCTTGGCCACGCCCACTGAGGCTGCGGGCATCGGCGCCCTGGGGGCGCTGATCATGGCCGTGCCGCGGATGAAGTTCGGCGATTTTTCGTCCGCCCTGGTGGAAACCGTGCGCACCACCTCGCTGATCTTCGCCATCGTGGCCGGCGTTCTCATTTACGTGCATTTTCTCGGCTTTACCGGCACGCCAGCAGCAATCGCCAATGCCATAGTCCACGCCAACCTCTCACCGACGGTCGTGCTAATCGGCATTCTTCTCCTCTACCTGTTCCTCGGCATGTTCATCGACGGCATCGGCATGGTGCTGCTGACCGTGCCGATCATCCTGCCGACCATCAAGGCCCTCGGCATCGATCCGATCGTGTTCGGCGTGCTGGTCGTGCGCATGGTCGAGATCGGGCTGATGACACCGCCGGTCGGCCTCAATGTCTACGTCCTCAAGGGTGTGGCCAAGGGCGTGAGCATGGCCGACATTTTCCGGGGATGCGGATGGTTCGTGTTCGTCGACATCATCAATGTCGCCATCCTGATCGCCTTCCCGGCGATCATCCTGCTGATCCCCTCGACCATGATCAGATAGCGCGATGCTGGAGGCCGGCAACGCAACAGCTCGACTGCGCCTGGGATCATCTTGCCGCACTGCATGAGTCCGTCGGTGGCACTTGGGCGACATGGCTCGTGCCTGCAGCTTCCGCCTGCTCCAGGGCGCATATCCGACGTTGGCTCGTCTCTCCTGCAATCAGGTACGCGACCTGGTGGGCGGCGTTGGGGGGCCTGCGAGGCCATTCGTTGCCACTAGCAACGTTTCTCGATATCAAGTTTGCAGCCCTGCCCCGGCGGCGCTACGAGGGCGGCTAGGAGAGAAAGCAAGAAGGCGCGAGGAGAGGAAAGCGATGGGGGAGGCTCGTGTGGCAGCGTCGAATGCAGGAGCCGGCGTCGCTGGCGCCGGTCAGCTGTTCTCGCCGCCCGAGATCTGGCACGAGCGCCAGCCGGACGGCTCCATCGTGCTGGGCTCGGCGCGTGCGCTGGCGGCCGTGCCGCGTTCGCTCGGCGTGCTGCTGGAGCGCTGGGCCGGCCGCGAGCCCGATCGCGTCTTCCTGGCCGAGCGCGACGCCGCAGGCGGCTGGCGGCGCATCACCTACGAGGAGACCTCGCGCGCGGCCAATGCCATCGCTCAGTCGCTTCTCGACCGCAAGCTCGGGCCCGAGCGCCCGCTGCTGATCCTGGCCGAGAACGGCATCGACCATGCGCTGATCGCGCTCGGCGCCATGCACGTCGGCATCCCCGTGGTGCCGGTGTCGACGGCCTACGCGCGGCTGTCGCAGGACTTCGGCAAGCTCCGCTACATCTTCGGCCTGGTCGAGCCGGGCCTCGTCTACGTCGACGAGGCCGACCGCTACGCCAAGGCGCTGGAGGCGATCGGCGCGACGCGGCTGGAGATCGTCGCCAGCCGCGGCAGCCTCGGCGCCACGAGAGTGACGCCGTTCTCGACCCTCACCGAGGTACGGCCGACGCCGGCGGTGGAGGAGGCGTTCGCCCGCGTCGGGCCCGACACGCTGGCCAAGATCCTGTTCACCTCCGGCTCCACCGGCCAGCCCAAGGGCGTGATCAACACCCAGCGCATGCTGTGCGCCAACCAGGAGAGCGCGGCGGCGGCCTGGACATTCCTCGAGGACCACCCGCCGGTGCTGGTCGACTGGCTGCCGTGGAACCACACCTTCGGCGGCAACTACAATTTCAACATGGTGCTGCGCAACGGCGGCACGCTCTTCATCGACGAGGGCAAGCCGGTGCCGGCGCTGATCGGCCGCACGGTGGCCAACCTGAAGGAGGTGTCGCCCACCTTCTATCTCAACGTGCCGCGGGGGTTTGCGGCGCTGCTGGATCACCTGGAGAGCGACGAGCCGCTGCGGCGGAAATTCTTCGAGCGCCTCGATCTGCTGTTCTATGCCGCCGCAGCCCTGCCGCAGAGCCTGTGGGACCGGCTGGAGAAGCTGGGGCTCGAGGTGCGCGGCAAGAAGGTGCCGTTCATCTCGTCGTGGGGCATGACCGAGACGGCGCCGTCGGTGACGATGGTGCATTACGCCATCGACCGGCCTGGCAATATCGGCGTGCCGGGCCCCGGCATGCAGGTGAGGGTGGTTCCGGTGGAGGACAAGCTGGAAATCCGGGTGAAGGGCCCCAACGTCACGCCCGGCTATTTCAAGGCGCCCGATTTGACCGCCAAGCTCTTCGACGAGGCGGGCTGGCTCAAGACCGGCGATGCCGTGCGCTTCGCCGATCCCGCCAACCCCGCCGCCGGCCTGCTGTTCGACGGGCGGGTGGCGGAGAACTTCAAGCTGATGTCGGGCACCTGGGTCAATGTCGGCACCTTGCGCACCGCCGTGATCGCCGCCGGCTCGCCGGTGATCGAGGATGCGGTGGTGACCGGGCACGATCGCGACGAGATCGGGCTGCTGATCTTCCCGAGCCTCGCCGGCTTGCGCGGCTTGTGCCCCGGTTGCGGCCCGGAGGCGAAACTGGAGGACCTGGTTGCGCGCTCGGAGGTGCGCGCGGCGCTCGCGTCGGGTCTCGCGCGGCACAATGCTGCCGCTCAAGGCAGCTCCATGCGTATCGCGCGCTGCTTGCTCATGACCGAGCCGCCGTCGATCGACGCCAACGAAATCACCGACAAGGGCTATCTCAACCAGCGTGCCGTGCTGGCGAAACGTGTGAGCCTGGTCGAGCGACTGCACGCCGCGCCCGCGGGCCCGGACGTGATCGCGATCGAGTGAGCCATGATCGCAACCATGCGCGCCCGCGCTCTCCCGTTGCTCATTGCGCTTGCGCAGGCCCCGGCCGCGCTCGCGCTCCCGTTGGCGATGCCGCTGGCGCAAGACCGCATACTCGCGCTTGCCAAACGCACGGCGCCGGTTGCCAGATGCGTTGGCCGCACGGAAGAAAGCTGTCGCGTCCGCAGCTATTGCTGGTGGATCGCTGGCACCAAGCAGGTGCCGGGCCACTGCAAGATGCGCAACTTCAGGTGGACCCAGTGAGCGCGGGGATAGAGAAGGAGGCAGGACCCGATGTTCGAGCTGTCCTCGCCGCCGCAGCCATCATGGTTAACGCTGAACGCTGGATTGTTTCACGTGAAACATTTTCTTAACCATGCTGCTGCCGGCTCGGCCAGCGCCGCGGCCGCACCGAGCCATCCCCCCGCCCAGTCGAGACCAGACCATCGCCCATGCTGACCAACACCAGGACCATCCGCGTGCAATGGGGCGACTGCGACCCCGCCGGCATCGTCTTCTATCCCCGCTACTTCGAGTGGTTCGACGCCTCCACCATCCTGCTGTTCGAGAAGGCCACCGGCCTGACCAAGATCAAGATGCTGGAGAAATACAACGGCGCCGGCCTCGCCCTGCTGGAAGCGCGCGCGGTCTTCAAGGTGGCCTCGCAGTACGGCGAGGACATCGACGATCGAGACCGAGATCACCGAGTTCCGCCGCTCCACCTTCTTCGTCAAGCACACGGTGACCAAGGCCGGCACCTTGGCGCTGGAAGGCTTCGAGACGCGGCTATGGACGGTGCGCGATGCCGGCGACCCCAAGCGCCTCAAGTCCGGCACCATGCCGGCCGAGATCATCGAGAAATTCAAGAGCGGCTGAAATGCAAAGAGGCGCCATGCACGGCCGCTATGTCTCGTAGTCAGGCCCCGGTTGCCGCTCTAGATTGGCCCCAACACCACCAACCCGGAATGCAGTCATCCAAGTCTCCAGAGGAGTAACGCCCATGCCCGCCACCGCCCCCTATCGCGCCGACGAGGTCGGCAGCCTCTGCGCACCGCCCCGCTGAAGGAGGCGCGCGCCAAGCGCGAGAAGGGCGAGATCACGGCCGCGCAACTCAAGGCCGTCGAGGACGAGGAGATCAGGAAGATCGTCAAGAAGCAGGAGGAGGTCGGCCTCAAGCTCGCCACCGACGGCGAGTTCCGCCGCTCCTGGTGGCACTTCGATTTCTTCGAGCACCTGCCGGGCGTCGAGATCTACCAGGCCGAGAAAGGCATCCAGTTCAAGGGCGTGGAGACCAAGCCCAAGGCGCTGCGGGTTACCGGCAAGATGGATTTCTCGCGCCGACCACCCGATGATCGAGCATTTCAAGTTCCTCAAGGCCAACACCAAGGTCACGCCGAAGATGACCATTCCCTCGCCCGCGGTGCTGCACTTCCGCAACGGACGCAGCTCCGTCAGCAAGGAGGCCTATCCCGACATGGGCGCCTACTTCGACGACCTCGGCCGCCTCTACGGCAAGGCCATCAAGGCCTTCTACGATGCGGGCTGCCGCTATCTGCAGCTCGACGACACCGCGTGGGCCTATCTGTGCTCCAAGGAGCAGCTCGAGGAGTTCGCGCCAGCGCGGCGACGATCCCGACAAGCTGCCTGCCACCTACGCCCGGGTGATCAACACGGCGCTCAAGTCCAGGCCGGCCGACATGGTGATCACCACGCATGTGTGCCGGGGCAACTTCCGCTCCACCTGGATCTCGGAGGGCGGCTACGAGCCCGTGGCCGAGGTGCTGCTCGCCGGCATCGACTACGACGGCTATTTCCTCGAGTACGATTCCGACCGCGCCGGCGGCCTCGAGCCGCTGCGCTTCCTGCCCAAGGGCAAGAAGCGCGTGGTGGTGGGCCTCGTCACCTCCAAGTCGGGCGAGCTCGAGAAGAAGGACGACATCAAGCGCCGGCTGGACGAGGCCGCGCGCTACGCGCCGATGGAGCAGCTGTGCCTATCGCCCCAGTGCGGCTTCGCCTCCACCGAGGAAGGCAACGTCCTCACCGAGGCGCAGCAGTGGGCCAAGCTCAAGATGATCGTCGATATCTCGAAAGAGGTGTGGAAGGAGTAGCAGACATCGGGCCGGCAGCTAGCGTTCGGCGGAGTCGCGGGGCGGCGGTGGGGCACCGCCGGCCCCTGGTGGCTCCAAGGATAATGCCGGGTCTCACATCAC
Organism: uncultured Alphaproteobacteria bacterium; assembly: GCA_963724565.1. GTDB lineage: Bacteria > Pseudomonadota > Alphaproteobacteria > Rhizobiales > Hyphomicrobiaceae > AWTP1-13. Next base: position 375,684 of record CAVRVK010000007.1, on the reverse strand, counting down.
CTGGAACACGTGATAGATCGGCCCGCTCGCCAGCCGTGCGCCGGTCGCGACGGCGCAGATGCCGTTGAGCCAGGCGTACTTCTCCGAGCCCGTCTCGAAATAGGGCGTGGAGCGGAAGTAGTAGAGGCTCGGGTCGACCGCCTCGCCCTTGTTGAGCCGTTCGATCACGTCCTTGGGGCCGTGGCGATAGCCCCGGTAGCTCATGTAGATGTGCTGCTTGTCGTCGGTCTCGAGCGCGATGCGCACGTCGAGCTGCAGCACGCCGTCGCGGCGCAGCAGCAGCCAGTCGCCGCCACCGTCGAGCACCCGGCCCTTCATCTTCGGCCCCTCGAAGGTCCCGCCGGCCACGCGAGCGATGCGCCGGCGACCGTACGGCGTCTCGCCGAGGTCGAGAGGCGGGGGCACCTCGAACGCGACCTTGAACAGCAGCTCGGTCTTGATCTCTGGCATGGCGTTCTCCTCCATTAGTTGGGACTGTGCATCCATCGAACTCGCAATGCTGATCCGACGCTGCGCCTGCGAGCAGCCGGATGAATGCTCGTCACCCGCACGCTTCACCACTAAAGCCGATGCGGCCACGGTATCAGGCACACGCAGTGGAGGAAATGCTGCGCAGCAATGGGCCAAATTGCCTCGTGGATGCAGCGGCCCACCCCGTTGTGACCGGTGCCGCTGCCGCTCAGCAGAGTTCCCAGCCGGCCAGCGCTTGGCCGGCGTACCTTGCGGCTGCTTTCGATACATTCCTGCCACCGGCCGCCCATCGCACGGTGAGGATCGACCCCACTCGGACGCAGGGCCGCAGGCCATGCAATAGCGTGATTTGATTCCGCGCCGCCGAAGCTTACCGCTGGTCTTGCTCCCCGGCTTTGAATGGAAATGGGCGTCTCGCGGGGTCGTCAGTTCGGTTGGCTCTGTGATGGAGTTATCGAGGGGCGCTTCCTTGCAAACGCCTTGGTCTGCAAGTGGCACTACCGCCCCGATCCGGCCAACAGACTGTCTCGTCAGAGGACGAAAGTCCCATCCGCCAGCGTTTCAGCAGAACGAATTTGGGAGCCACCACAGCACGCTGGAAAGCGCCCATCGGGTCACGTGCGAGTCGGTTCTCAGTGCTTTCACCGGTGTTGCGCGTAAGGGCCTGCACGTAGGGTCAAGCCGTGGGCCAATCTCACGAGAACGAAGTCGGCGAGGGCCTACCAAGCCCAGCACGACGAGGAGTGCAGAGATGCATGCTTCCAAAACTCTGTTGGTTGCTGGCGGTGTCGCCCTGTTCGGCCTGGTAGGTACCGGTGCCGCCGCCGACAATCAGTCAAGTCGCATCCGCATCGAGTATGTCGTCCCCAAGAACCCGCAGCATCAAGACGTTTATGACAGGCTCAAGAAGCGAAAGGCGCTCGAGAAACTGCAGGAAATTTTCAGTGTTTTCCGGCTGCCAAGCGCGCTGACCCTCAGAACGGTTGGATGCGATGGAATCATCAATGCCTGGTACGAGCAGGGGGTCATAAGCGTGTGCTACGAGCTTCTTGAGCACATCAAGAAGACCATGCCGAAGCAGGTGACCCAAGTCGGACTGACCCCGGACGACGCCATTGCTGGCCAGTTCTTCTATGCCTTCGCCCACGAGATGGGTCATGCCGTCTTCGATCTGCTCGAAGTGCCGAATTTCGGAGGGCAGGAGGATGCCGCCGACAGGTTCGCGACCTATATGATCCTGCATTTCGGCCCCGAAGACGCCAAGAGGCTGATCATGGGCGCGGCCTATGCCTACAAGCCCTTCATGGAGAATCCGAAGGTCAGCGTACCGGTGAAGCTTTTCTCCGATGCGCACAACGCGCCGCCGCAGCGCTACTACAATCTTCTTTGCATCGCCTACGGCGCCCATCCCCAGATCTTCGCGGAAGTGGTGACGAAGAACCTCCTGCCCAAGGCGCGCGCCGAGCGATGCCGGCTCGAGTATGGCGAGGTGAGCTACGCCTTTCAGAAGACCGTTGAGCCACATGTCGACCAGGACATTGCGAAGCGCGTGATGCAGCGCGATTGGTTGCCCGCAGTGAAGACCACCAGCGGGGCGAACTAGACTGCTTCGATTCCTCTCGGAGCGGCCAGCCGCGTTCCCTACGCGATCCTCCGAGCTTCCGGAGCACCTGATTTAGGCGGTTCGCGCCCCTTTTTCCTCCTCCATGGCATCCCGGAACGCTGCGGCTGACGTCTGCAATTGGCAGATTTTGTTGCAGAAGTCCGTTGCCGTAGGCCCAGAACCTGCGCCGCCTGGCCAAGCTCGTCGCCAGACCGCCGCCACATGCCACAGCGTGTGTGGCGTAAGCGTCGCGTGCGTCAGTGCCAATGCGTCGATGCCCCCGCTCCCTCGGGAGCGCTCGGCAACCAGGGATAGTGCCACGCCTCCTCCGGCCGACTTCGCCCAGCCGTTCGCCGACTTCTGCAACATGGGATAATTCCGGGATCAAGCCACCCATGGGGCTTGGGAATCAGCTCTCCAAGAGCAATGAGGCTATCGGCCTCGCAGCGACGGAGAGGTTGAATGGAAAGCTATGTCGGACTGGACGTATCGCTGAGACAGACTTCGATCTGTGTCGTCGATCAGACGGGCAAGATTTTGTTCGAGGGTGTGGTCAATTCGACCCCAGAGGCGATCGTCGAGTTTGTGAAGTCGAAGGCTGCCGGTGCGGTCCGCATCGGCCTGGAGACGGGGCCGACATCGACGTGGTTGTGGACCGAGATCAAGGCTCTTGGATTGCCAGTCATCTGTATCGATGCCCGGCACGCCAGGGCCGCGTTGAAGATGCAGATCAACAAGAGCGATCGCAATGATGCCTTTGGCATCGCGCGGATCATGCAGTGCGGTTGGTACAAGGAGGTTCGCGTCAAGAGGGTCGATAGCCATGCAATGCGTGCGCTTCTGGAGAGCCGCGCCCTCCTGGTCAAGATGAAGCGCGATCTCGAGAACCAGATCCGTGGACTGCTGAAGAACCTCGGCCTGCTGATCGGCACGGCGAGAGGCCACGCATTCCATGCTCGTGTCCAGGAGCTTGTCGAGGGAAAGCCTTACCTCGCCGTTGCAGTCCTGCCGCTGCTCGAGACGCGCAACGGGATCGTCCGGCAGATCGCCGATCTCGACCGCAAAGTGTTGATGCTGGCGCGCAACGACAACCAAGCTCGCTCGTTCATGACGGTGCCCGGCATCGGCCCGGTCACTGCGCTTTGCTACCGAGCTACAATCGATGAGCCATCGCGCTTCAGACGATCGCGCAGTGTCGGTGCCTATGTGGGGCTGACGACCAGGCGCTATGCGTCGGGCGAGGTCGATTGGACGGGTCGCATCTCCAAGTGCGGTGATGCGATGTTGCGCAGCTATCTGTTCGAGGCGGCTGGCGTGCTCCTGACACGCGTCCACAAATGGTGCGCGCTGAAAGCATGGGGCACGCGCTTGGCAAAGCGCATCGGTCTACGCAAGGCGAAAGTCGCCGTCGCGCGCAAGCTCGCCGTGATCATGCACCGCATGTGGATAGATGGAACCGACTTCCAGTGGTCGGCCGACAAGGCCGCTGCCTAAACAGAGGAGTGCAGCCGAGTTCCCGCACAAGGAGCGGGTCAGATGTCCCTGCCGGGACGATGGCGGTGGCGAGATCGTCCGATTTTTCGCAAGGCTCGATTTGGGTACTGCGTCTGCAACATTGATCCGCCAGCGTCAGCCTATGCCATCATGCGGAGGGCTTGCCCCTACCGCGGAGAGAACCGTGGACCCGGCAAGGATGATCGCGGAGAGCTTGACGCCCATCCCGGAATTAGAGAACAAAATCGGCACACTTCCTCCGCTGTGCGCCCGTCAAGTTCCGGGGCATAACAGCCTTTGCTGGCGTGCTTGCGTTGGGCCAAACGACGAGAATCTGCTTAGCTCTCGGGTCGGCGCGACCGGGCGCACGAAGCATAGGGCGACGCCGGGATGAACGTCATGGCCGGCCTTGCAGCGCGCGGCGAGCCCTTCTCGCAAAAGGTGCGCAAAGTCGTGCTGGTCGCCGGCGAGGACGGCTTCGTTCTCTCCCATTGCCGCATTCTTCTCGGCGTGCTCGGCGAGGTCGGCCGCGAGGTGGTGGTCATGGCCCGTTCCACGGGCCGGCTCGGCGAGGTCGAGGCGCTGGGCGTCAGGGTCATCGACTTCGATGCCAGCGCCCGCTGGCGCAATCCGGTCGAGGACCTGCGCGCGGCGTGGAGCCTCGCCCGCATCCTCGAAGCCGAGGCCGCCGATGTGGTGCATTGCGTCGGCGCCGGCGCGGCGGCGCTCGGCTGCCTCGCCTTGCAGCTCGTCTCCGTCGAGCACGCCGTGGTTCACTTGCCGGACATCGACCCGCTGGCCTCGGCTCGCGGGGCGCGGGGCTGGCTCTATCGGCGGGCAGCGCACAAGCTCATCGCCGCGACGGCGGGCAGGCCTTCCGCGTTCCTGCTGGTGGAAAGCGCCGACGATCTCACGGCTCTGCGTGCACAGGGCGTCGACCCCGGCGCCCGCTTCTCCGTGCTCGGCGGCTGCGGCATCGATCCCGACACCTACCCCGTCCTGCCTCCCTCTTCGGGCGAGATGCCCGTCGCCGCCTTCGTCGGCGCGCTGACGGCTTCCAGCGGTGTCGAAGTCCTGATGCGTGCCTTCGACCGGGTGTGGGCGCGCGGCGTGCGGCTCCGGCTCGAGCTGGTGGAAGGGAGCGCAGGCGGTGGCCCTGGCGCCATCTCGCCCGAGCAGCTGACGCTGTGGGGCCTGCGCCCGGGCGTGCACCTGCTTGGCCCGGCGGCCGACGTGCGCGAGGTTTGGCGCCGCGCCGAGATTCTGCGTGCTGCCGGCCATCGGCCGGCAGGGCACCCCGCGCACGCTGCTCGAAGCCGCCGCCAGCGGGCGCGCGCTGATCGTCACGGAGGGCGCCGGCGGCGGCAGCTTCGTGCGCGACGGTGTCGAAGGTCTGGTGGTGCCGCGCGGCGACGCGGCGGCTCTGGCCGAGGCGCTGGAGAGCCTGGCGCGCGATGCCGACCTGCGGCAGCGGCTGGGCGAGGCGGCGCGCTTGCGGGTGCTGCAGGGCTACACCGAGGCGCACGTGAAGCAGGCGCTCAGGGCGTCTTATGCGTCCCTGCTCGGCGCACACGAAGCCGTAGGGCGCATGCGCTGAACGTCGGCCGCCTCACGCCGGCCGGCGTATCTCACGGTGGTGCTCGATCGAGGGCCAGGCGCAGCTGGCGATCAGCTCGGCCAGCGCATGCGTGGTCATGCCCTCCACCGCTATCCGGCGGCGGCGGCCGAGATCGGCGAGATGCGCATCGGGCACGCCGACCGCCACCTCCATCTCCTCTGCCAGCCGGTCGATGTGCATGCGCGCCACGTCGTCGCCGAACACCTCCACCGCCACCGTCATGCGGTGATGCCGCAGCTCCGGGTCCCATGCCGGCGTCGTCAGCGGCAACAGGCGGGCGCCGGCCTGCGCGAGCGCGCCGTTGCCCGCCTTCAGCGCGCCGATCACCAACGACGTCGACGGCCTTCCAGGCGCGTTCGCTCGCCCGCTGCTCGGCGTCGCCGCCGCCCGTCTGCATGGCGTAGGCGGCGCATGGTTTGAGGCACTCGGAGAGCAGATCGCTGGCACGCACGGTGCTCACGCCCGCGGCCGGCGCGCTCGCCTCTGCGTTGATCTCGGCCAGATCGTCCTTGTGGGCCTTGACCGCCGCGTTGAGCGTGCCGTCGGCGGTGCACTCGCAGGCGCAGCCAGCCGACGCTCTCGCCGCCGATCAGAATGCGCCGATGGCGCGCCGTAGGCCTTGTTCGATGCTCCAGGACGGCTCGCCCGGCGACCCGATCGCGACGCCGGCGCCGGCAAGCACGGCGTTGACCTGCTCGACCGCCGCGCCGATCGCGGGCTGCAGCGCGGCCCATTGCTGCGCGAGCGATGGCGGCCGATCGGGCGCGGCAGCGCGTCGCGGTGCGTCGGCATCGTGCCTGCCGGCGCCGACGTTGCGCGGCTTGCGCGCCGCCGGCGCGCCTCGGCGGCGCTTCAGTGCGGGCTCGGCGCGGCGGGAGACGGTGATCTCGACCTCGGGCTCCGCCTCCGATCCCGCCTTGCGGATCGCGCTGCAACGACGAACGTCGCCGCGCTGGCGCTTGTGGACGTCGCGCCAGATCAGGCTGACGCCGGCACCGATCAGGACGCCGCTGAGCAGCAGCAGCATCGTCGTGCTCATGGCGCCCGCCCCTCGGCTTCCACGATGCTCGAGAGCGGCAACGCGACCCCGCGGTGGCCCTGCCGAGCGCTTCCTGCAGGGCAAGGGCCGGCGCACGACGATGCTACTTGCCCTGCCACTCGTCCTTGACCTCCATGCACTTGGTCGCGATGAACTCGTTGATGTCCTCGACGGCGATGCTCTGCAGCAGGCCGAACGTGTTGTCGGCCGCCGTGATCGACCACAGCGCGCTCTTGGCCAGCGTCGGCGCTTCTATCTTGCCCCAGTTCAGGTTGGCCTTCACCGCCTTTCCCTGCTTGAAGGTGACTTTGGGGCGGATCTGGGTCGTGACGTCGTACTTGTCCTTGTCGTTCTCGATCTGGCAGCGGATGTCGTAGGTGTCGAACTGCGCCTCGAAGTCGGGCTCCTGCATCGCCTTGACCAGAGTGGCGCGGTCGAACTTGAGGTCGGTCGCGCAGCGGGCATCGCCCCACGGCCAGGACACCTTGCCGCGCGACAGGATCTTGGTCAGCGCCTCCTTGCGCCAGGTCTTCTGCACGTTGCAGGTCACCTCGCCGTCGGCGGGCTTCTTGTTGTGCAGGGTGGAGCAGAGCGCGACCGCGCACTGCCTTCGGCCCTCGCGCTCCTTCTTCTCCTGCCTCGGTCTCCGGCGCGCTGGCCGGCTGTCCTTCGGTCTCTTGCGCCGGCGCGGTCGCGGGCAACAGGGCGAGGGCACTGCAAGCTCAGACACGGCAATGCGTCGCCCACGAGCACCAGAACGTCCTTCGCACATACGCGCTGCACTGCCCTGACTCGCATCGGCCGGTCTTGTTGCCGGCGAAGGCGACCGGAAGTATGACGCCATCTCAGCGGCTCGACCAGACCAGGCCGAGCCCCGACAGCAGCAGCACGAGAGCACGATGCGGTCGAAGCGCCGGTCGTCGAGCCGGCGATAGACGACCAGCCCCAGCCACGCGCCGAGCAGCGTGCCGGGCACGGCAACGACCAGCGCCAGCAGCAAGTCCATCCCCACCAGGCCCTGCACCAGGCTCGCCACCAGCATGGCCGTCAGGATCATCGTGTTGAAGGCCTGGAAGAACGACGCGCCGCTCGTCCTTGGGCCAGCCCTTGAGCGCGGCATAGATGGTCGGCAGCATGCCCGGAGAGACCGGCAATGCCGCCGAGGATGCCGCCGCCGAAGCCCACCACGGCTTCCGGCGCCGCGCCCGCCGGCGGCCAGCCCGCACGCGGCCGGCGGCGAACAGCATGAACGAGCAGTAGACGATCAGCACCATGCCGACGGCCAGCTTGAACGTGCGCCAGGCTGATCAGCGGCAGCAGCCACGTGCCGATCGGGCACGCCGATGCAGGCCGGCAACCAGCATGGGCGCCAGCCGGCGCCAGTCGACCGCCCGCCAGATCGTCGGCAGCGTCGTCAGGTGGCCGAGCAACGGAGCAGGCCGAGGCCAGCTGGGCCGCAACCAGCGGCTCCACCGCCTGCAGCCACAGCGGCAGGCCCGGTCAGCGCCGTGCCGAAGCCCGTCAGGCCGTTGACGAAGCCGCCCGCCAGCGCGCCAGCCAGAATCAGGGCCAGCGTCGCCCAGTCGCCAGCCTGTGCGGCCATGCGCGCCCGCGCTGTTCCTGGCCCGTTCCTTGAAGTTGCCCCGCTCAACACCATATCTTGGCGGCGAACACAACCAGCGCCTGCTACAGGGCTGGGGCGGCGGAGGCCACGCCGGGTCCGCAGCAGCCGAGGGTGTTCAGGCCAAGGCCGCTTCGAGGAGGGCTTTGCAGATGACGCGCATGTCACTGCTGTCGAGCCCGCTGCTGCTGGGCTTTGAGGACATGGAACGGCTGATCGACCGCGTCGGCAAGGGCGGCGGCGACGGCTATCCCCCCTACAACATCGAGCGCATCGGCGCCGAGGCGCAACGGAACGGCAGCCCGGCACTGCCGAGCTGCTGCGCATCACGCTGGCGGTCGCCGGCTTCAAGCGCGACCAGATCGAGATCACGGTCGAGGACAACCAGCTCAGCATCCGCGGCCGCCAGGAGGACGACAGGTCCCGGCAGTACATCCACCGCGGCATCGCCGCGCGCCAGTTCAGCCGGACGTTCGTGTTGGCCGACGGCATCGAGGTGAAATCGGCCGATCTCAGCGACGGATTGCTGTCCATCGACCTGGCGCGGCGCGAGCCGGAGCGGTCGGTGCGCAAGATCGAGATCGGCAAGTCGAAGGGCTGAGTCTTCCGGCCACAGTCTTGCAAGCCGAATCGCGGGAAGATGATGCGGGAAGTGGAGCCTGAGCTGGAGTTGCAGGGTTGGTGCAGTGCAGCGCCGGCCTAGCCAAGGGGAAGCAGTGCAATTCCCCGATCGAGAAGGAGTGAGCGTCGTGGAAAAGAGCAGCAGGAATGCCGCCAAGCGCGGCAGCATGGAGACGCCAGTCCCACCTGTCATGAGCATGAGCGATCTGGCCAAGCTCGGCGGCGGCAAGGTCGCCTACATCAAGGTGATGAGCCACGACGAGGCAAAGGAGCTGTTCCCGGCCGTGGAAGGTCTGCCCGACCGGCATCGACCTCTACGCCCTGCATGCCGCCGACGGCACCCCGCTGGTCCTGACCGACAGCCGCCAGGCAGCGGTTGGCCACGCGATGGGCGACGAGCTGGAGATTGCCAGCGTGCACTGACGCCGCCCTGGAGGCGGACCCGAGAAATTCAACGATGCCCCGGCCGCGGCCGGGGCATTCGTTTTTGCGCTGCTGGCGATAGCAAGAGCGGGGCACTATCCTCGCAGCCCATCGTCAGGCAAGGAAAGGCTCATGGACCAGGAACTGTTGGATCGCCTGGCGATCCGCGTCGCTCGTCGAGAACTGGGTGGTGTGGCGCGATGCCGGCGACTGGGAGCGCTTTCGCACCGTGTGGCACGACGACGGGCGCATGATGGCGACCTGGTTCCAGGGCACCGCCGACGAGTTCATCAAGATGAGCCGGGAGGCATTCGACAGAGGCGTCGAGCTTCCTGCATTTCCTGGGTGGCCACTCGGCCGACCTGGCGGGCAACCGCGCCATCTCGCAGACCAAGATGACCATTGCGCAACGCGCCACCATCCACGACGTGCTCTGTCGACGTCGTCTGTACGGGCCGATTCTACGATTTTCTGGAGAAGCGCGACGGGCGTTGGGGCATCGTGCTGCGCCAGCCGATCTACGAAAAGGATCGCATGGATCCCGTCGACCCCTCGGCCAAGCTTTCCCTGGACGCAGCATTGCTGGCGCGCTTCCCCGAAGGCTACCGCCATCTGGCTTACCTGCAGACCCAGGTCGGACTCAAGGTGAAGACCGACATGCCGGGCCTCAAGGGCCCCGAGGTGCAAGCGCTTTACGCGCGAGGTAATGGATGGCTGAAGGGGAAGGGGCTATAGCTCGCGACATCCCCTCAACCGCTGCATCGTCTCTCACCCAAGTCTGTCCCCCCATGCGCCTGCGCTTCTACTACGGCTGGCTGATCGTTGCCGTCGTCTTCGTGTCGATGGGCATCGGCGTCAACGCACGCACGGCCTTCTCGCTATTGTTCCCGCCGATCCTCGGTGAGTTCCGCTGGGAGCGGGCAACAACCGCCGGCGCCTTCTCGTTCGGCTTCCTCGTCTCCGCCGTGATGAGCCCGCTGCTCGGCCGCATGATGGACCGGGTCGGCCCGCGTGCCGTCATGGAGCTGGGCGTGGTGCTGATGGCCGCAGGCTTGCTGCTGGCGCCGCTCACCACCCAGCCCTGGCATCTCTATGCCACGCTCGGCGTGCTGGTCGGCGCGGGCAGCGTGTGCCTCGGCTACTCGGGTCAATCGCTGTTCCTGCCCAATTGGTTCGTGCGCCGCCGCGGCCTCGCTACTGGCATCGCCTTTGCCGGCGTTGGGGTCGGCTCCATCCTGCTGCTGCCCGCCTTGCAGCTTGTCATCGAGAGCGCCGGGTGGCGGACGGCCTGCTGGTCCATGGGCCTGCTGGTGCTGATCGTGCTGGCACCGATCAATCTGCTTCTGCGCAAGCGCCCCGAGGACATGGGGCTACAGCCCGACGGCGATGCGCACACCGGCCCCGTGACGGCCGCCCAAGCATCGAACGTGGTGGACCCCGCCTGGGCCGCGGTGGACTGGACGCTCGGCCGCGCGCTGCGCACGGGGCGCTTCTGGTGGGTCGCGCTCGGCTACTTCTGCGGCCTCTACGCCTGGTACGCCGTCCAGGTGCATCAGACCAAGTATCTGATCGAGATCGGTTTCAGCGCCACCGTTGCGGCCTGGGCGCTGGGCCTCGTCAGCCTGCTCGGCATTCCGGGCCAGATCGCGCTCGGCCACATCTCGGACCGCATTGGCCGGGAGTGGGTGTGGACAGTTGCCATGATCGGGTTCGCCGTCTGCTACCTCACGCTGCTGCTGTTGGAGGACTTTCCGAGCATCGGCCTGCTCTACCTGATGGTCGCCGCGCAGGGCGCGCTCGGCTATGGCGTCACCTCGGTGTTCGGCGCCATCGTTGCCGAGATCTTCCAGGGCAAGCACTACGGCACCATCTTCGGCACGGTGATGCTGGCTGCCATCTGCGGCGGCGCGCTGGGCCCGTGGGCGACCGGCGCTCTGTTCGACGCGTGGGGCAGCTACACGCTGGCCTTTTGGATCGGCGTAGCGGCGAGCCTGGTTGCAATTCTGGCGATATGGCAAGCCGCGCCACGCAAGGTGCGCGCCGTGGCGGGCCGGATGCGTCGCGTCGAGCCCGCCGGGTGAGGTGTGCGGCTACCGCGAAGCGGTTCGAACGCGCCTCGGCCATGATTGCGGCAAAATCCTCTGGTGGCCTCTTGCCCGCTTGCGAGGCAGGGGATGTAGGGGACGTGGCATGACCGACAAGACGACGATCCAGACCAACGTCGACACCTTCAACGACGGCGGCAGCTATTTCGTGCGGACGGAGATCGAAGCCCGCTCGGTCAACATTCACGGGCCGTTCCCGGACCTGCAGACGGCGCAGAAGCTGCAGGCCGATCAGACGGCCTCTCTGAAGCAGACCTCTGAAGCGCTCAAGGAGCAGTTGCGTCGCGCCACCACGTCCGGCCGCTAGCTGCGCCGGTCATAGGCGCCGCCAAGAAGCAAACGGCCGCGCCCCTGAGGGACGCGGCCTGGGTATTGCGTGAGCCCGCGCTTCTTAGCGGAAGAGCGAGAGGATCGTCTGGCTCGAAGTGTTGGCGATGCTGAGCGACTGAATGCCCAGCTGCTGCTTGACCTGCAGGGCCTGCAGCTTGGTCGAACTCCTCGTTCATGTCCGCATCGACCAGCTGGCCGACGCCGCGGCTGACCGCATCCATCAGGCTCTTGACGAAGTCCTGCTGGATGCCGATGCGCGCCTTGGCCGCGCCCATGGCGGTGGCCGAGTCGGTCATGGACGAAATCGCGCCGTCCACGGTGCTGATGATCTCGTCCAGGTCCGCCAGGTCGTTGTCGCTGTCGGTCAGGGCCGAGATGTCGAGGGCGTCGGTGGAGCCGGCAACAGAGTAGCTGGTGCCGCCGTTGGTGGTTGTGCTGGCAGTGTCCAGGATGCCCGACTGGTCGGCGGCATCGAACAGCTTGGCGCCGTCGACGTCGATGTTGATGGTTCCGATGGAAACCGCGCCTGCAGTACGGGAGAACGAGGACACGATGCTCTTGGTGGCGTTGTAGGTGGCAGCGCCGGAGTCCACCGACAGCCAGTTCTCACCCGAGAAGGTGGCGGAGTCGGCGATGCCGCGCAGCTGCGCCTGCAGCTCCGTGATTTCGCTCTGGATCTTGCCGCGGTCGACGCTGGGCTGGCGGGCTGCCACCAGCTTGCTCTTGATCTGGTCGACCACTTTGATGGCGCTGTTGATGCCGGTGTAGGCGACATCGACGGTCGCGGCGCCGAGGCCGAGAGCGTCCTGCACCGTGGACATCGCCGCGTTGTCGGAGCGCATGGTCGTGGCGATCGACCAGTAGGCGGCGTTGTCGGATGCGTCGGAGACCCGGTAGCCCGTGGAGATGCGGCCCTGGACCTCGGTCAGCGACTTGTTGGTCTGCGTCAGCGTCTGCAGCGCAGTCATCGCTGCGACGTTGGTATTGATGCTACTCATGTGCGCGTTACCCCATTACTTACCGATACAACAGACTACGGCCGCATCGATGCCGGTGGGGCCAGTCTGAAAGCCCCTCACAAATACCAGAGGTAGTGTTAATACCGTCCTAACTCGGCGCCTTGTGATTCGCGTCCCGCGCGAATCATGGTCATCCCGGAGTTCGCGCACCGCCTCGACATTGAGTAGAAGTAGAAAGCAATCGGCAAAGTCGGAGATCGATCTTGTAGCTGATCATCTCAGGCCGATTGGCGGACGTGGCGAAACTGGTAGACGCACAGGACTTAAAATCCTGAGGGGGCGACCCCGTGCGGGTTCGAGTCCCGCCGTCCGCACCATCGTGTACCCCTGAGCGATCCGGTGGCCAGCGCATGGCGCGGTCACGAGGAGTTCATCCAAGTCCAGTTCCCCCAGCCATCATTTCGGGCCGGACGCTGGCTAGGTTGCAACAAGCCAACCTTTAGCCACGCAGAGACCAATGGCCCTCGTTCGCACACCATGGATCGGACGCCGCGCGCTCATCGTCGGCGCGTCCGCCTCGGCGGGGCTGTTGCTCGCATCGCCGCTGTCGACCCTGGCGCAAGAGCGCCTGCCCCGTACCCCCCGCCAGACGGAGGGACCGTTTTATCCCACCGACTGGTCGGGCGATGCCGACAACGACCTGGTCATGGTGCAGGGCGAGCAAGCCAAGGCCATGGGTCTCGTCACGCATGTACAGGGCCGCGTCCTCGATCTTGCCGGCCAGCCGATCTCGGGCGCGGTGGTCGAAATCTGGCAATGCGATGCCCGCGGCATCTATCGCCATCCGCAGGACGAGCGCGGCGCGCGGCGCCACGACGCTGCCTTTCAGGGCCGTGGCAGAACCACGAGCGACAGCGGTGGCCGCTACAGCTTCCGCACCATCCGCCCTGTGCCCTATCCCGGGCGCACGCCGCATATCCATTTCAAGGTTCTGGCGCCGGCCAAGAGCCCGCTCGTCACGCAGATGTACGTGTTCGGCGAGCCGCAGAACGCGCGCGACGGCGTGCTCAACGGCATTGGCGATCGCCGCCAGCGCGACAGCGTGATCGTGCGCCTGGACCCGGCGGAAGCCATCGAGCCCGGCAGTCTCGCCGGCACGTTCGACATCGTTCTGGGATAGGCCGGCCTCAGAGCACATCGTGCGGGTCGATGCGCACGACCAGCACATTGACCTCGGGACGATATTCTCCCTCGTCGTACTTGGCAGCCGCGATCTGCGTCAGCTGCGCCCTGTGCCGAACCAGCTGGTCCATGAGGCCCGCCCTCGACGGGGGCTCGGAGCCGGCGAGCCGCGCCAACAGATCGTTGCTGACATCGACGCGGACGATGGTGCTGCCGTCCGACAGGAAGAACGAGCCGACGCCGAATGCGAAGCTGACGGCTCGCGACTTGAGGGCAAGTGGCATGTACCTGCTCGATTTGATCGCCTTGGCTGGCGCAGTGTCGGCCATCGAGCAGGTGCGCGCTGTGCTTTTCGTCACAGTTCAGGCTGGCGCAAATTGCGGGTCGCAGCAGGGCAGTCATCCTGTCGGCGAGCTGAGCGCGAGGATGACGGCGAGCGCAACTACGACCGCCCCCAATATCAGCTCCAGCACCACTGAGCGGGAGAGCGCGGCGATGGGGCCTGGAGCCGGGTAACCCCGTTGCAATTGACGCAGGTAGACCCAGCGGTTGCACGCGGCAACGCCGACGAGCACGACAAATGCCGAGATCTTCAGCGCAAGCACTCTGCCGTAGGTTGTGGCGAGCAAGCTGTCGAGGGTCACCGATCGCAGATAAGCGTTGACCATGCCGGAAGCGGCGATAGTCGCGACCGCGGCGATGCCCATGCGCGAAAAGCGCTCGAGGACGAATTGCGCATGTGCGCGCTCGACGTCATGTGTGGATCGACCCAGGCATTGCAGCAACGGTGTCAGTCCCCCCAGCCAAGCCGCTGCGGCCAGCACATGACAGGCGTAGCTGACAATGCTGACGGTGCGCTGCGGTCCTTCGGCCGAGGCGGAATGTCCCAACCAGGCAAGACCGACAAGCAGCGCGCCGGATAGCGCAGCAATCAAGGTAGACCGTCGCGCAGAGAACGTAGCGGGTCGCGAAGTTGCCAGGACCGCGAGGGCGACCAGCCCGCAGATCCTCAGGGACCAGACCTTTCCGAGTTCCGTCTCGAGAAGCAAGTCGCGCCAGATCGACACCGACAGCAGCGACCGAGGGTCGTCGCTTACATCGGCGACGTAAGCAACGAGCCAGCAAAGAGCAGAAAGGAGTGAAAGCCACGCCAGGAACGCAATACTTCCCCGCTCGAAGCCGCTCGGTCCCTTCGCCTGCACGCCATAGAACAGGAAAAGGGTGCTGCCGAACAGAAGGAGCAATGCCGCCTCGTGCACAAACCGCGCGACGGCCGTGGCCCAATCGAGCTCCATTTGAGCTAAGGGCGCACGTGGAAGGTGAAGCTGCCCTTGACCTTGTGCGTGTCCACCGAGATCGCCTGCCAGTTGACCTTGTAGCTTCCCGCCGCCAGTGGCTGCGGCAGCTTCACAATCAAAGTGTTCTTGTCTGCCGGATCGCCCGCAACCGGTTCCGTGGTCACAACCCCCGCTTTCGATTCGATTTTGACTTTGGAAAGTCGCGCTTCGATGGGCTCGTCGAATTGTAGTCTTATTTCGGACAATGCGACCGCAACCGTGGAGCCGGCTGCCGGCACGGTCTTCTTCAGGTGCGTGTGCGCCTGAGCAATGCCGACCCACGCGCCGAAGACCAGTGCTACACCCAACGCGCTCAAACTCTTCTTCACATTTCGCCTCCTTGATGCCGGCTACGTGTTTGCACCTTGATGGAAGGACGCGGCCGCGAAGCAAGGCTTGTTGGCCGCGCGCGAGGTTGGGATCAGAAGCTGACGGCGACGCCGGTCAGAAGGCGCCAGTCGGGCTCGGCCTGGATGCCATAGACGTGGTTGACGACGGGAAAGCCGACCGAGGCAAAGCCCGACCACTTGTCCATCGACATGCGCACGCCCGGGCGAGAGATAGATGACGTTGCCGCCCGAGTTCGCGTCCTTCACGCCGGCGATCGACCTGGTGGCCGTGCCACTCGCCGTTGAGCTCGAGCACCAGGTCGAGCGCAGGGCCCGCGGCGGCGGCGCCGGCGGCTCCTCGTGATGTGCTGGTGGCTGCCTTTGGGACCGCCGTGATACATCGGCTCCGGCAGCGCGCCGGGTTCATGCGGCCCGACGGTGCCCGCGGTGCTCGCCGGTCAGCCGGTAGGAGACGGCCGCGTTGTAGAGGAAGCGGTCGCCCAGATCGGTGTCCTGCGCGCCCTTGTTGACGAGCTGGTAGAGCACGTTGGCGTCGAACGACCAGGCCCCGAAGCGCTGCGTGAGGCCAGCCCGAACAGGCCGTCCCAGGAGCCGCTGCCCGGCTGGAACTCGGCCTCGAAGCGCTCGCCGAGCGCTGTCGTGACGCTTGGTGCGGCCGGTCGGCGCCTTGACGCCCAGCAGCAGCGCCGCCTCGGTCTGGGTCGCCCTGTTGTTGATAGAAGCGGTACTGGCCGAGCAGCGTGACATCGCCGATGCCGGCGGAGTCGCCGCGCTCGTCGACGCTGTTGCCGCCGGGGCCATGCGAGTGATGGCCCTCGCGGATGTCCTCGCGGATGACGACGGGCAGCGCGGCCGATGATGGTGAGGTCGTTGGTGACGCCGTAGGCGTAGACCAGCGTCGGCGCCAGGATGGCGTCGAGGCTGTGCGCGTGGATGTGCTGGCCGGCAAACGTCTTCAGCTGCGCGTCGCTGAAGGCGTCGATCTTGACCATCTCGAAGAACAGCGCCGCGGCGCCCTGGCCCTGCTCGAGGGTCGTGGCCGAGATGGTGGCGATGGGTCCTGCGCCCCCTGTCGAGGTGACGCCCGAGGGGTGATGGGCAAGAACGGGAGAGGAGAGAAGCAGCGCCATTGCGCCCGCGCTGAGGGCTTTTTTACGCGACATATGTGGATTTCCGCCGATAAGCCAAAACGCACTCGCGAAGGGCGTTCGCGAGCTACTGAGAGATGCGGGGCTGTCAGGCGGGAAGCGGCGGAGCCCTGCTGCGGATGGCGCCGAGGCTCAGGTGCTGCGCCAGCGTGCGGACGCCCGGGCTCTGCGGGGCGGGTGCGCCGAAGATGGGAAAGACGATTGTCCCGAACGCCAGCGCGACGGCGACCGCGAACGCCTTCAGCAGGGTGCAGATCGTGCAGCTGCCTTCGGACTTGCGATCAGGCGTGCTGCCGTCGTGCTGCAGCGTGCCGTCGCCGTGCGAGGTGCAGATGGACAGCGGGCCCAGGATATCGTCGACGATTGTCGCGGTCCGGGCAGGCATATGGCACAGCGCGCCCGCCACCACGTTGGCAACGAGGGCCAAGATCGCCAGTACGCCGAACAGGCGGCGATGTCGCCTCACCGAACCCATGGCGGCCAAGCTGCACTTGCCACTCCAGGAAAGTCAACGGAGCGCAATGTCGTAGTGGGTCGCGTCCGCACCGTGCTGTGGCGCCCACGGCACAGGGCACCTGGAGTCTCAACGGTGAACGGATCGCCGCCCATGTCCGTCGCTTGGACCACAACGGAATGTCTGTGCTCAGCCAATGCCGTATCCCTGGTTAGTGACGCGCGCGTGCTTTGCTGTCGCCAAGGGTGCAGCGCACGCGGTCATGGGCACGGTGGATAGGCACACGAGAGGTCTTGCCGTATGTTTCTCCTCGAACGAGCCCGGGCCACGGGCCGCCGAGAGCTAACGGCCACGAGAGGAGACCACCATGAGACGCACCGCCTATTGCCTGTTTGCCGCGGGTATCGCTGCCCTGATCTCGACGTCCGTCGCCGTTGCGGGCGAGGAGATAACCTACTCCGCCGACGGCACGACCCTGAAGGGCTACATCTCGCGTCCGACCGGCGCCGGCGGCAAGCGCCCGGCCGTGCTCGTGGTGCACGAGTGGTGGGGCAACAACGACTATTCGCGCAAGCGCGCGGATCAGGTCGCGGGATTGGGCTACGTGGCGCTAGCAGTCGATCTGTACGGTGATGGCAAGACGGTCGACAACCCGAAGGAAGCGGGCGCGTTGTCCGGCGAGGCCAGCAAGAATTTGGACGTCACTGAGAAGCGCTTCGCGGCAGCGCGCGCGTTGCTCGCCCAGCAGCCAGACGTGGATGCCGGGCGGATCGCCGCCATCGGCTACTGCTTCGGCGGCGGAGTGGTGCTCCAGATGGCCCGCCGCGGCGCCGACCTCGCCGGCGCCGTGAGCTTCCACGGCTTCCTGGGAACCCAAACGCCGGCGAAGGCCGGGGCAGTGAAAGGCAAGGTGCTGGTGCTGAATGGTGCCGCCGATCCATTCATAAAGGCCGAGCAGATCGCTGCGTTCAAGAAGGAGATGCAGGACGCCGGGGTCGCGTTCACGTTCATCGACTACCCGGGCGCCGTGCACGCCTTCACGAATCCCGCAGCAACCGAGAACGGCAAGAAATTCAACCTGCCGCTCGCCTACGACGCGGACGCCGACAAGAAGTCCTGGGCGGAGATGCAAGGATTTCTTCAGACCGTCCTGAAGTAACCCCTCGCTGACTAGGCATGGACCTTCCGGGTCTGCCGCAGGACAGTCGCCGGCCCACAACAAAGGCCGGCGGCTGTCGTTGGGTTCACGCCTGCGCGGCCTTCTTGATGATTGCGACCACCTCTTCCGGACGCGACACGTAGATGGCGTGGCTGCCGGCGCTCTCGACCACCTTGGCGCCGGCGCGCTTCGACATGAAGCGCTGAGCGGCGGGCGGGATCATCCGGTCGTCGGTCGCGACCAGGTACCAGCTCGGCTTCGTCCTCCACGCGGGCTCGCTTACCGCGCCCTCGAGCGCAGCCACGCCCCAGGGAACCTGGGAGTCGGCCATGAACGCGGCTTTCCCGGGCTCGACGTCGGCGGCGAACGACGCGGCGAACTTGGCCTTGTCGAGGAACAGGAAGCCGTCCTGCGGCGGCAGGATCGGCGGCACGGGAGCGCCTGGGCGCCGGGTCCTTGATCAGGGAGGCGACGGACTCGCCCTTGTCCGGCGCGAATGCCGCGATGTAGACGAGCTTCGAGACCTTGGGATCATTGCCGGCCTCGGTGATCACGACGCCGCCGTAGGAATGGCCCACCAGCACCACGGGCCCGTTGGCCTGCGCGATGACCTGCCGCGTCGCGGCCACGTCGCCTGCGAGGCTCAGGGTCGGGTTCTGCACGATGCTGACGTCGTAGCCATCCTTCTTCAGGATGCCGTACACATCCTCCCAACCGGCGCCGTCGACAAAGCCGCCGTGGACGAGAACTACGCTTGGTTTCACATTGGTCATGGCATCCTCCTCGTATTGCCGGGCGGTTTCTCGCGCTGCCAGCGGGACTATCCTCAATGCTTGGAGCTGAGCGCCGTGCTGCAGCTGGCAGGTATATAGGGAGGGTGCCGCTCCTGTGAGAATTGATGCGGCAGCGTCAGCTCGACTGTTGCGCGGCGCGCACCATGGGGATGATCTTGCTCTCCAGCGTCTCCGGCGAGATCGGGCCGATGTGCTTGTAGACGATCTCGCCCTTGCCGTTGACGATGAACGTCTCGGGCATGCCGGTGACGCCCCACTCGATGGCCGCGCGGCCGTTGGTGTCGACGCCCACCGCGGTGAAGGGATTGCCGTAGCGGCCGAGGAAGCGCCGCGCAGTCGCAGCCTGGTCCTTGTAGTTGACGCCGTAGAGCTTGACGCCGTGTCTGTTCTCTCAGCGCCACCAGCAGCGGATGCTCCTGCGCGCACGGCACGCACCAGGATGCCCAGAAGTTCACGACCGACACTTCGCCCTTGGCCAGATCGGCAGTGTCGAAGCCGTCGATCGGCCGCATCCCGTCGTTGAGGCCCTCGAGCGGCGGCAGCACGACGGCCGGCGCCGGCCGGCCGATTAGGGCCGACGGCAGCCTGGAAGGATCGCCGCTGCGTCAGCGCGAAGGCGAACAGCAGCGCCAGAATCGCGAAGATGGCGAGCGGCCAGATCAGCACGCGCGAGCGCTGTGGGGGTGCTTCGACCGTTGTTGGGGTCGTCTCCGTCATGCAGGATCAGCCCGCGTCCTGGCCGCGGCTCGAGCGGCGGCGCACGCCGCGCGCCTCCAGCGCGTCGATCAGTCGCTGCTGCCGTCGGCCGTCGACCACCAGCCACGCCATGAGGACAGCGAGCACCACCGCCACCACCGCGTAGCAGGCCCAGATGAAAGCGGCGTGCGGTCCAAGGTCCATGGCGCGTCACTCCGCGGGCTGTGCCAGGCCCGCCGCCGCCGACTGCACCTCGGAGAGCTGCAGCGCGCGTCACGCGGCGGCGCAGGATCTCGTTGCGCATGGCCTTCAGGTGCAGGGCGGCGAACAGCGCCACCATGCCCGGCTGTCATCACCAGCAGCGGCCACAGCAGGGAGGGGTGGATGGTCGGCATGCCGAGCCGCGACACGCTCGGCTGCTGGTGGATGCTGTTCCAGTCCACCGAGAACCTGATCACCGGCAGGATGACGATGCCGACCAGGCTGACGACAGCGGTCAGATTGGCCGCCAGCGTCTCGTCCTCGATGGAAGAGCGCAGCGCGATGAGCCCAAGATAGAGGAAGAAGAGAATGAGCACGGAGGTGAGCCGCGGGTCCCAGGCCCAGAAAGCGCCCCACATGGGCTTGCCCCACAGCGAGCCCGTGACCAGGCACAGAAACGTGAACACCGCGCCGATCAGCGCGGCGGCCTTGGCGGAGACGTCGGCCAGCGGGTGGCGGAACACCAGCAGGCCGAAGCTCGAGGCGGCGACCAGTGTGTAGCCCAGCATGGCGAGCCAAGCCGCCGGCACGTGCACGTACATGATCTTGGCGGTGTGGCCCTGCTGGTAGTCGGGCGGCGCCGTGAAGAACGCCATGTAGAGCCCAACGCGATCAGCACGCCGGCCGGCGCCGCGATCCACGGCAGCAGCCGGCCCGACAGCGCCATGAAGCGTGTGGGGTTGGCGAGCCGCTGGGTCAGGGTCGTCTGCATGGCACTGATCTAGGCCTTCGCACGCATTGCTGCAAACGCTCCCCTCTACTGCAGCTGGAACCGCAGCGCAGCTGCAGCTGCCAGGGGCGCCAGCACGATCGAGGCCAGCGAAATCGGCCAACAGAATCAGGAATGAGGCAGCGAAGCCTCGCTGTCAGCCAGCAGCGGCGCTTCCACCGCCTCGATGCCGAAAATCAGCGTCGGCACGAACAGCGGCAGCATCAGCAGCGCCAGCAGCATCCCGCCGCGCCGCGCGCGCAAGGTCACCGCCGCGCCGATGCGCGCCGATGAAGCTCACCGCCGGGGTGCCGGCCAGCATGGTTGCCACCAGCACGCCGTAGCCCTCCAGCGGCAGGTTCAGCAGCAGCCCCAGCACCGGCGCCAGCACGGTCAGCGGCACGCCGGTGGTCAGCCAGTGCGCCAGGCTCTTGGCTGCGGCCACCGCCTCCAGCGGCAAGGGCCCGGTGCCAGCACCTCGAGCGAGCCGTCCTCGTAGTCGGTCTCGAACAGCGCGGCCGAGCGACAGCAGCGCGGCCAGCAGCAGCGCCACCCACAGCACGCCGGGCGCGATGCGCGAGAGCAGGTTGAGATCGGGCCCGAGGCCCAGCGGCAGCATGGTCACCACCACGAGGTAGAATCCCGAGCGTGACGCCGAGCGTGCCGCCTTCCTTCCAGGCGATCAGCAGATCGCGGCGCACCAGCTGCCAGAATGCTGTCATGTCGGCTAGTGCCGCCGGCCAAGACGCAGCTCGCGCGCACCTGGCGAAGGCCAGCGGCGCATGTGTGGCCGCCACGACCATGCCTCCGGCCGCCAGATGCACGTTCGCCGCCTCGACGAGCGTGCGCTTGCGCTCCTTCGTCGAGCGACGCGGTCGGCTCGTCGAGCAGCCAGATCGGCCGCTCCGCCAGCAGCAGGCGCGCTAAGCCCCAGCCGCCGCTTCTGGCCGGCGGACAGATAGCCTGCGGGGATGTCGCGCAGCGCAGCCAGCCCGAATGTGTCGAGCGCCGTGTCGACGCGATCCCGCGCGCCGCCCAGGAAAGCGGCTCCAGAAGCCCGCGTTCTCGGCCACCGTCAGGCTCGCCTTCACGGCATTGAGATGCCCAACGTAGTGGCATTGCTCGCTCAGCGTGTGGTCAGGCTGGCCCTCCTCCAGCGCAACGCGGCCTGCATGAGGGCGCAGGAAGCCCGCAATCGTGCGCAGCAGCGTGGTCTTGCCGGCGCCGTTGGGCCCGGTGACGAGCAGCGACTGTCCCGCTGCAACGGCAAATGACAGATCGGCGAACAGCGTGCGGCCGCCGCGAACTGAGGACAACTTGTCGCCTACCAACTTCATGGGCCTTTCGCACCCCCGAAGCACATACTAGAAGCATTATATACGGCCTGGATTCGCCCCGAGGCCAGCGGGCCTACGTTGCGAGGGTTATCAAGGAGATTGCCGCCCATGAGCGCTGCACCAGCCCACCCCGACAGCTTCAAGTCCCGCAAGACGCTCACCGTCGGCGCCAAGACCTACCAGTATTTCTCGCTGCCCGGATGCGGAGAAGAACGGGCTGCGCCGGCATCTCCAACCTGCCGCTCTCTCTGAAGGTGCTGCTGGAGAACCTGCTGCGGTTCGAGGACGGCCGCTCCGTCAAGGCCGACGACATCCGCGCCGTTGCCGAATGGCTCAAGACCAAGACCTCCACGCGCGAGATCGCCTATCGCCCCGCGCGCGTGCTGATGCAGGACTTCACCGGCGTGCCGGCGGTGGTCGACCTTGCCGCCATGCGCGACGCCATGAAGCATCTGGGCGGCGATCCCTCCAAGATCAACCCGCTGGTGCCGGTCGATCTCGTCATCGACCATTCCGTGCAGGTCGATTTCTTCGGCTCGGCCGACGCCTTCGCCAAGAACGTCGAGATCGAGTACGAGCGCAACAAGGAGCGCTACGAGTTCCTGCGCTGGGGCGCCGGCGCCTTCAACAACTTCCGCGTGGTGCCGCCTGGCACCGGCATCTGCCACCAGGTCAACCTCGAGTACCTGGCGCAGACGGTGTGGACCAAGGACACCGGCAAGGGCCCCGAGGCCTTTCCCGACACCTGCGTCGGCACCGACAGCCACACCACCATGGTGAACGCGCTGGGCGTGCTCGGCTGGGGCGTGGGCGGCATCGAGGCGGAGGCCGCCATGCTGGGCCAGCCGGTCGCCATGGTGATCCCCGAGGTGATCGGCTTCGGCTTCAAGGGCAAGCTCAAGGAAGGCGTGACCGCCACCGACCTCGTGCTCACCTGCACGCAGATGCTGAGAAAGCGCGGCGTGGTCGAGAAGTTCGTCGAGTACTACGGCGACGGCCTCGACAGCCTGTCCGTCGAGGACCGCGCGACCATCGCCAACATGGCGCCCGAGTACGGCGCCACCTGCGGCTTCTTCCCCGTCGACGCGCGACACCATCAAGTATCTGAAGGCCACCGGCCGCGACCGCCGGAGCGCGTCGCGCTGGTCGAGGCCTACTGCAAGGCGCAGGGCCTGTGGCGCGAAGCCGGCGCCAAGCCGGTGTTCACCGACGTGCTGGAGCTCGACCTCTCCACCGTCGAGCCGTCGATGGCGGGCCCCAAGCGGCCGCAGGACCGCGTGCCGCTCACGCAGGTCAAGTCTGGCTTTGCCGCCGGCGCTGCCCGACATCGTCAAGGGCGCCGACCTCAAGCAGCGCGTGAAGGTCGAGGGCACCGACTACGCTCTCGGCAACGGCGACGTGGTGATCGCCGCCATCACCTCCTGCACCAACACCTCCAACCCCTCCGTGCTGATCGCCGCCGGCCTGGTGGCGCGCAACGCCCGCAAGAAGGGGCTCAAGGCCAAGCCGTGGGTGAAGACCTCGCTGGCGCCGGGCTCCCAGGTGGTCACCGACTACCTCGCCAAGGCCGGCCTGCAGGACGACCTCGACGCGCTGGGCTTCAACCTGGCGGGCTACGGCTGCACCACCTGCATCGGCAATTCCGGCCCGCTGCCCGACAACATCGCCGACGCGGTGCGCAGCGGCCGACCTGGTGGTGGGCGCCGTGCTCTCGGGCAACCGCAACTTCGAGGGCCGCGTCAATCCCGACGTGAAGGCCAACTATCTGGCCTCCCCGCCGCTGGTGGTGGCCTATGCCATTGCCGGCACGCTCAACCTCGACCTGACCACCGAGCCGCTCGGCCAGGGCAGGACGGCCAGCCGGTGTTCCTGAAGGACATCTGGCCGACCTCGGCCGAGATCGCCGAGCTGATCCGCACCTCCGTGACGCCCGAGATGTTCGCCAAGCGCTACGGCTCGGTGTTCGTGGGCGACGAGAAGTGGCAGGCCATGGGCAAGGCCAAGCCGAGCCTCACCTACCGCTGGAGCTCGGGCTCGACCTACGTGCAGAACCCGCCCTACTTCGAGGACATCTCACCCAACCCCACGCCGATCGGCGACATGGTCGATGCGCGCATCCTCGGGCTGTTCCAGGACAGCATCACCACCGACCACATCTCGCCGGCCGGCTCCATCAAGAAGGACGGGCCGGCCGGCGTCTATCTGATCGAGCACCAGGTGCGCCCGGCCGACTTCAACTCCTACGGCGCCCGCCGCGGCAACCACAACGTGATGATGCGCGGCACCTTCGCCAACGTGCGCATCAAGAACATCATGATGGGCGGCAAGGAGGGCGGCAACACCATCCACTATCCCTCGGGCGAGGCCATGTCGATCTACGACGCGGCCATGCGCTACAAGACCGAGGGCGTGCCGCTCATCGTGTTCGCCGGCAAGGAATACGGCACCGGCTCCAGCCGCGACTGGGCCGCCAAGGGCACGCGCCTGCTCGGCGTGCGCGCGGTCATCGCCCAGTCGTTCGAGCGCATCCACCGCTCCAACCTGGTCGGCATGGGCGTGCTGCCGCTGGTGTTCGCCGACGGGCAGTCCTGGCAGACGCTGGGCCTGACCGGCAAGGAGATGGTAACCATTCGCGGGCTGGCCGAGCTTGAAGCCGCGCCAGAAGGTGGCCGTGGCCATCACCGGCGCCGACGGCAAGACGGCCGAGATCGAGGTGCTGTGCCGGATCGATACCGAGGAGGAGATGGGCTACTACCGCAACGGCGGCATCCTGCCGTTCGTGCTGCGCAACCTGGCGAGCGCCGCTTAACCTCTTCTGCGCGTTAGCCACTCGGGCCGACTTGCAGTCGTGCGAAAAGTCAGGACACGGTGTCTCACCCATTCGTGACTCGCACTTGATCGGTGGAATCCCGATATTCGGTGCGTCCGCTGCCGCCACGATGGAAGGAATTGCCAAGCTGATGCGCACGTTGGCACTTATTGTGCTCGGGATCGGGCTTGCGGCCTTTGGGCCTGCAAACGCCCAAAGTGCGGCTCAGCCCAGCTCCGTTTCCGCCGCCGTCACGGGCGTGGTGGAGCTGTTCACCAGCCAGGGTTGCTCCTCCTGTCCCGCAGCCGATGCGCTGCTCGCGCGTCTGGCCAAGCGCGATGACGTGATCGCCATCTCGCTCTCCGTGGACTACTGGGACTACCTCGGCTGGAAGGACACGCTGGCGCAGGCGAAATTCTCCGAGCGGCAGAAGGCCTACGCCAAGGTGCTCGGCGACGGCATGGTCTATACCCCGCAAATGGTGATCAACGGCCTCGCCCACGTGAACGGCAGCGACGAGGCCAAGGTGGAGCGTGCGCTCGAAAAGATGGCCAAGTCGGTCGCGCACGTGCCCGTACGCATGTCCATGTCGGCCGACAAGCTGGTCGTCGATGTCGGTGCTGCCCCGCCTGGTGCTTCTGTGAAGGAAGCCACCATTTGGCTGGCGGTGATGTCGAGTGCTGTGGAAGTGCCGATCACGCGCGGCGAGAACAGGGGCAAGACCATCACGTATTCCAACGTGGTGCGCGAGCTGATCCCGATCGGTTTGTGGAGCGGCAAGGCCACGAGCGTTCAGCTGGAGCGGCACACCTTCATGCAGAAGGATGCCGAGCGGTGCGCGGTGCTCGTGCAGCAGGGGCAGGCCGGGCCCATCATCGGCGCAGCGCTGATGCGGCAGCTGTAGCTGGCTTTCGGCTCCCCCGGGCCGAAGGCTTCGATCAGTCCTCAAACAATATCGATCGCCAAACAAAATAACGGCCGGCTTTGCGCCGGCCGTAACAGGTGTCAGGTTGTGCCCCTTCGGTTTTTTGCCAGGTGGCCCGGTTCTGCGACGTGACCCCGGGGGGCTGGGGGGCTGAGTGTTCCGAAGCCTCACCGCGAACCGGGCCGAGAGGCAACGATCGCAACATGCCAATTCATTGCGGCGTCAGAGGGGCCAGTCAGCGACCGCATTTTGACGAAAACGAGGAGTTTTGGGCTGCGTCCGAGCTTGCGCGAAGCTTGCGAAAACGCTGCACGCACAACACAATCGGCCCACGTAGGCGCAACGCGTGCCGCAACCGCCCCATCGGAAGCGATCAGGTCATGCCGCAACACCCCGAAGACGTTCTCGACGGCAAGAAGCGCCCCTTCATCGGCGCCGAGTATCTCGAAACATTGCGCGACGGCCGCGAGGTGTATGTCTACGGCGAGCGCGTCAAGGACGTCACGACTCACCCTGCTTTCCGCAACGCGGCAGCCTCGGTTGCCAAGCTCTACGAGGCTCTGCACGCGCCCAAAACCAAGGATGTGCTGACGGCGCCGACCGATACGGGCTCCGGCGGCTACACGCACAAGTTCTTCAAGGCGGCGCGCTCGCGCGAGGACCTGATCGCCCAGCGGGATGCCATCGCGGCTTGGGCCCGTATCACCTACGGCTGGATGGGCCGCAGCCCCGACTACAAGGCGGCCTTCCTCAACACGCTGGGTGCCAACTCCGAGTTCTACGGGAAATTCGCCGGCAACGCGCGCGCCTGGCACAAGCGCGGCCAGGAGGCCGTGCTCTACCTCAACCACGCGCTGGTCAATCCGCCGATCGACCGCAACAAGCCAGTCGAGCAGGTGAAGGACGTCTACATCACCATCCAGAAGGAGACCGACGCCGGCATCTACGTCTCTGGCGCCAAGGTGGTGGCCACCAACTCCGCGCTCACCCACTACAACTTCCTCGGCCAGAACATGGGCCAGGAAATCGTCGATCCGGCCATGGTGGTGATGTTCATCGCGCCGATGAACACGCCGGGCATCAAGCTGATCTGCCGGCCCTCCTATGAGCTGGCGGCCGCCGCCAGCGGCTCGCCGTGGGACTATCCCCTCACCTCCCGCTTCGACGAGAACGACGCCATCTTCGTGTGCGACAACGCCTTCATCCCCTGGGAGAACGTGATCATTCACCGCGACGTCGAGCGCCTCAAGCAGTTCTATCCGCGCTCCGGCTTCGTCAACGGCTTCACCATGCAGGGCGCCACGCGCCTCGCCGTGAAGCTCGATTTCATCACGGGGCTTCTCTACAAGGCCGCGCGCGCCACCGGCGTGGAGGCGTTCCGCGGCGTGCAGGCGCAGATCGGCGAGGTGATCGGCTGGCGCAATCTGTTCTGGTCGCTCTCCGACGCCATGGCCTGCAACCCCGAGCCCTGGGTCGACGGCGCGGTGCTGCCCAACATCCGCGCCTCCACAGCCTACCGCCTGTTCATGACCGAGGCGTATCCGGCGGTGCGTTCCATCGTCGAGAAGGTGATCGCCTCCGGCCTCATCTATCTGCCGAGCCACGCGCGCGACTTCAAGAACCCCGACATCGACAAGTATCTCGCCCGCTACGTGCGCGGCTCCAACGGTATCGACTACAAAGAGCGCATCAAGATCATGAAGCTGCTATGGGACGCGGTCGGCACCGAGTTCGGCGCGCGCCACGAGCTCTACGAGATGAACTACGCCGGCAGCCACGAGCTGGTGCGCCTGTTCCCGCTGTTCCAGGCGCAGGGCTCGGGCGATCTCAAGGCCATGGAAGCGTTGGCCGAGCAGTGCATGGCCGACTACGACGAGAACGGCTGGAAGGACGACGCCTATCGGGACGGCAGCGACATCTCGATCCTGGGCAAGCTGTAGCTGACAAAGATGCCGCGCCCCGACGGCGCAAGAGTGCCAAACTCGGAACAAGCAGCTAGCTGATAATCAAAGCTACGACGCCTTTCTCGGCCACTACCCGGGATTGTCTTGCTGGCCGTTTCAACCTCCTTGTTGCGTGCACGGACCGAGGTTGTCGCGCATCACAACATCCACAAGTTCGACACACTTGAATGTTCTCGTCACGGAATTACCGTGACCATATGGACGCGTTGAGCAATTGCCGAACTGCACATCTACCTGGGCAGCCGCCCGCGCTTCCCCGACGACCAGCTGCCATAGCGACTGTATCCTGAGAGTGCTCCGTTGACAGCACGGAAACCAAGAGACACGCCGTGCGGATGCAGCACCGTTCTCTGTTTGCTTGTCGCGGTACTGTGCGCGGCCGAGGTGCCTCGGGCGCTCGCGCAGACCTCCACGTTGCACCTGGGGTTGCCGATCTCGTCCGACAGTCCCACCGGCCAGAACATCCGCGAGTTTGCGCGCCAAATCGCGGCGCTGACGGGTGATGTGATCAGGATCGAGATCCAGGGCGAGAATGAACGCTTCGACGAGCGAGGAGTGGTGTCTGCGGTCGCTTCTGGAACGATCGAGATGGGTGCGACCCCGCTCAATCAGTTCGCCAGCGACGTTCCGCTTGCAGAAGCCTTCCTGCAGCCCTTTCTGTTCAACTTCGATGCCCTCGTCCAAGCAGCAACCAGCCAGGAAAGCGAGATTCGAGCGCTGATCGACAGCGAGATCCTCAATCGGACCGGCGCACGGGTCCTGTGGTGGCAGCCTTACGGCTCCAGTGTGCTCTTGGCGAGGAACATCATCGCCACCAATCCGGCAGCGATCGCTACTCGCATCATCGGCGCCCCCGACAAGCAGATGCGAGACCTGGTAAGGGTCTGCGGAGGCGCTCCAACTCCTGTTTCACCGGCCTCGCTCTTCACTGCGCTGCAGAACGGATCAGTCGAGGCAGCCGCAGCCGACATCATGAACGTCAAGGAGCGTGACCTGTGGCGCGTCGCCAAGACGATTGTCGATCTGCGGTACGCGCCGAGTCTGTTCATGGTCGTGATCAACGACAGCGCATGGCAAAGGCTCTCGCCCGAGCATCAGAAGATCTTCCTCGAGGTGGCGAAAGACGCGCAAGACTACATGTGGGCGCGCTTTGTAACGATCAGGGCGCAGGCGTTCGCGTTTGCCTTGCAGCAGGGGATGCGCGTCGTCCAGCTGCCCGCAGAGGATGTCGCGGCCTGGCGCGCGTGCAGCGCCCCCCTGCTCGAGGAGTACATGGAGCGCTCCGGAGATGCCGGATCGACACTGTTCACGGCCTACGGCAAGCTTCGCACCGAGCCCTGCTGTCGCGACGCTCCCAGAAAGGAAATTCCCTTCATTTCTCCGTGAGAGGGGCGGCGACTGGCTGCGCCGCTCCTCAGCGCCGCTCCAGGATGGGGAGCTGCGGTCGCTCGCCGGACGCTTTGCCCTGGATCGGCGCGCGCCACGAGTTCTACGAGATGAACTACGCCGGCAGCCACGAGCCGGTACGCCTGTTCCCGCTGTTCCAGGCGCAGGGCTCGGGCGATCTCAAGGCCATGGAGGCGTTCGCCGACCAGTGCATGGCCGACTACGACGAGGACGGCTGGAAGGACGACGCCTATCGGGACGATAGCGACATCTCGATCCTGAACAAGGTGTGACGCTGTCCCTTCCCCGCAGGCGGGCAGAGGCAGTGCTAGGCATCACGCCGCGGCAGCATGCGCAGGAGCAGGCCATCCCGCAGCACCAGCGTGTGCCACAGCACCAGCCCAAGATGGCCCGAGAGCGTGAGCGCCAGCACGTAGGCGGCGACGATGTGCGTCCACTTGGCGACTGTGCCGAGAGCTGGCCAGTCGCCGATCGGGTTCGGCAGGTTCCAGACGCCGAACAGATTGATCCCGTAACCGGCGGCCATGACGTAGAGAAAGCCGCTGGTCGGCATCACGAACATGGCCGTGTAGAGCACCTGTTCGGCGCGATGGATGAATGTGCGCTCGCCCTCGCTCAACGTCGGCGCCCAATCCGGCAGCCGCCCGCTGCGCCGCGCGAGCACCCGCAGCGCGGCGACCAGCAGCGCCACCAATCCGATCGACTTGTGCCAGTTGTAATAGGTGTCCTGGCGCAATCCGAGCACCAGGCCCTTTTCGTCCATGCCCAGCATGATGTTGGCGGCGGTGTACTGGAACGCGAACAGGGCGACCACCAGCCAGTGCAGCACCTTGGTCAGCGATCCATAGCCGTCCTGCCTGTTGAGCATGGCCATCGCCGCCCCCCGCTTCGACCACCTCAGCTCGAACTAGGGCCGCCGCTGCAGCACCGGCAGTTCCGGTCGCTCGCCGGACGCTTTGCCCTGGATCGGTGCGCGCGGCAGCTTGGATTGGCCGGCCTCCATGACGAAGGTGTGCTCCAGCGTGTACCACGGTCCTTTGACATCCGGGGCCGGCGGCTCCCCGCTGTCGTGGCGCACGTAGTTGCCGATCAGGTGGCGCGTGACGCCGAACTGCACGTCGCTGTCGAGGTTGGGGTCGTCGCTGACGTAAATCTGCGAGATCAGCGTCTTGAAGCCGTCCTTGCTGGCGAGGAAATGCAGGTGCGCTGGCCGCATGTTGTGGCGGCCCTGCGCACGCAGCAGCTCGCCGACGGGGCCGTCGACGGGGATCGGATAGCCCGCGGGCTTGATGCTGCGAAAGGCCATGTAGCCGTCGCTGTCGGTGAAGAACTTGCCGCGCAGGTTCATGTCGGCCTGAGCCGGGTCCTGGTTCTCGTAGAAGCCTTCGGTCGATGACTGCCAGATGTCGACCTCGGCCCCCGCGATGGGCCGTCCGGCCTTGTCCTTGAACCACGCCTTGACGAACAGCACAGCGCCCGGCGTCGGCGAGCGCACGATCGTGCCGCCGTTTTCGGTGCGCGGCGAATGCATGCGCCAGAACGGCCCGAGCAGGCTTGCATCCGTCTCGGTCTGGCCGTTGTCGCCGTTGTTGAGGAGGCAGACGAGCGAGGAAAGCCCGAGCGAGCCCGCCATCAGGATCGCCTCGTTGTGGGTGTCGCTGGTCTGCTTGCCGAGCGCCACCACGTAGTTGGCCGCCGTGCGCAGCTCCTCCTCGGTGAGGTGAACCTCGCGGGCGAAGTCGTGCATGTGGCGCACGAACGCGCTCATCACCTCCCTGAAGCGGGCATTGGGGGCCCGCGCGATTTCGCCGAGCACGGCCTTGGTGACGTCTGCTTGCTTTTCGATGATCACGGTTCTCTTCCCTAGATGGAGGCTACGCGTGCCCGACAAGTATAGCGCACTGGGGCGATAGGGCACGACTGCCTGGCCCGCCTACCTGCAGAGCGAAAGTGGACCGCGGTCGAGGTGGAAGTGGTTGTGATGAGCGGCGTTGTAGTTGGGTCCAATCACCACGCGGAAATAGGGGCAGGCGCGGCTGTGCACGGTGCGTAGGAACCGTCCCAAGTCGGTTTCGGCGTGCCAGTGGGCACGCACGCTGATCGACCGGCCGTCCGCCAGGGTGAAGCCGGCGATGTCCACCGCGTTGGCGGTGGCGTGCTGGCTGCGCACCTTGGCCCACAGCGGGTTGCCGATGATGTTGCGGCAGGCGTAACTGCCATAGCTCTGGATGGAGCGCACGGGCTGGCCGAACAGCTGCCGGGCGGTGGGCTGCACCTCTTGCTCGAGCCACAGCGCCAAGGCGACGGCAGTTTCGCACGTGACCCTGTCGAAGCCAGCGCGCACGCCACCTGCCGCGGCGAGGCGGACACCGTTGGTCCAGCCGCAGCCGTCCACTATGGGACTGTCGGGGATCTGCTGCGCCTCGATGTGCGGCCCCTTCAGCGTGCGCGCGCAGACGTCGGGGTGACGCCTGATGCTGGCGAGGCGCCAGTCGATCAGCCATTGGCCCGGTTGGGCCAAGTCGATCGGCGGCAGCGGGTTGAGGGCCGGCATGACCAGGCCCTGGCGAAAGGCGAGCGCGGTGCCGGCGGCGACCGCGACGAACAGGAGCACGCGCGGCCAACGCGCACGTCTTAGCAGCCGCTCCATGTCCACCCTGGGCATGGGCGGCATCTATAGAGAGCGCTGCTGGCGCGGCCAAGGATGAACGACGCCCGCCTACGTGGCTTGCGTGAGCTGGGCGGTGGGCCGCGCTTTGCGGCGTCCGAACTGCACCGGCGCCTGCAAAGGCGACATTCCGAGCGCATGTGTCGGTTCGCCCGAGTATGCATCGGCCCGCGCAGTGACGGTACCGCGGCGGCGAGGCAGTGCCGTGGAGGCCACCGCTGCGCCAGCGTAGCGCTCGAGCGCGGCAATGCGCTCCTCAACGGGGGGATGCGTCGCGAACAGGCCATCGAGGCGTGAGGAGATCATCATGGCGCGCAGCGATTCCGGCACACCGGGAATCTCGTCACGCCCCGAAATGGCGCGCAGGGCCGAGATCAAGGCCTCTGGCTTCTTGGTCAGCTGTGCGGAGCCGGCGTCCGCCAGGAACTCGCGCGTGCGCGACAGCGCAAACTGCGTGAGCATGCCGAACAGGTACGCAAGACCTGCCACCGCGCTCGCCAGCGCGAAGAGGGCAAGCTCCGGTAGGCCAAGCCCCTGACCCGGCCGCCTGTTCCAGATCGCGCGCAGCAGAATCTGCGCCGAGTAGGACAGAATGCCGACGAAGATGATCGCCACCACCATCAGCCGCACGTCGCGGTTCTTGATGTGGGTGATCTCGTGCGCCAGCACCGCCTCGAGCTCGTCCTTGGCGAGGGTCTCGAGCAGCCCGCGTGTGACCGCCACCGTGGCATCGGTAGTGCCGAGCCCGCTGGCGTAGGCATTGAGCGCATCCGTTTCGATGATCTCCACCGCCGGCATGGGCAGACCAGCGCAGATCGCGAGATTCTCGACCAGGTTGTAAAGGTCGAACTCCAGGCTGCGCACGATCGGCTTGGCGCCGGTCCCAGCCCTGATCATCGCCTTGTGCGAGGCGAAGGCGATGGCGAACCAGGTGGCGACGATGGCAACAGGCACGAAGGCGTAACATAGCGCCCAGTCCACGCTTCTCGACAGCACGAGGTTCAGCAGTTGGGTGAACGTGGGCTGGTGGTTGTGGGCCAGCTTGAAGATGATGGAGCTCGAACTTGGCGTTGAGGCCGACCCAGACGAGGCACAGGACGAACCAGAGCAGCGCCACGTAGACGGCGAACGTCGCCAGCAGCACCGCCGACTTGATGTTGTTGTTGCGGATGTGGCCGTACAGTCCATACGCTGGCAACATTGTACGCCCGTCCCTGTCCTATGTGAGCCCGCGATTGCTACCTGTAGGGCCGGTAGGCTGGCGGGGTGTAGACTTGGGGTACCCTGACCTGCGGGGGAGTAAAGGCGCGCGTGTCGATGGTGATCTTCGGCGGCTGTATGCTGCGCCAGGCGGTCGAAGCGTCGAAGTTTGAGCGAAACGGCTCCATCCGAGGAATGCCTTCGCTTGAGCTGACTGCTGCCAGCACCCGCTCGCGCTGGAGCAGCGTCAGCGGGTTGAGGTTCCTGAACAGCGCCGCATAGCTCACGCCGCTGCCCGTGCCGCCGGCGCCGATCGCATTGGCGACGCCGGTCATTTGCGTCGCCGAGTAGACGCCGAGGCTGCCGAGGAACGTCAGGATTGCGACTGTAATGTAGAGCCTCATCCGCCCCCTCCGGGATTGCCCAAGCTCCGCAGTCAGCATGCCACGGGGGGATCAATGCCCGGCGAAGGGGACCCATAAAGTCCGACCTTCGTCTTCAATACCGGCTTAACCCTGTCGCAGACGCTTGGCGCGCGGCTACAGGAATACCTCCGTGAGATCGACCGTGGAGGCGTTGCCGACCTTGTCGAGGTTGCGCTCCAGCCATTCGCTGGCCCTGCTGCGGCCGGCGTCGCGCAAGCGGCACAGGAAGTCCCAGTCGGGGTTGAGCTTAGTCGCCACGCCTAGCGCGGTCATAGCCGCGTCGTCACTGATCGAGTGGATCAGCATGCGGCTGTACTTGGCAGGGTCCAGGGCGTTGTCGTCGATCAGCCTGGTGACGAAGGCCACGGCGCGCATCTCGCGCATCAGCGAGGAGTTGAAGCTGATCTCGTTCATGCGGTCGAAGATCTCGGAGGCAGTGGTGGGAAGTTTGTTGCGCTCGATCGGGTTGATGTGGACGATGATGACGTCCTTGGAGCCGCCTTCGTAGATGAGCGGAAAGATCGCCGGATTTCCCATGAAGCCGCCGTCCCAATAGTGCTCGCCATCGATTTCCACGGCCTGGAAGATATAGGGGAGGCAGGCGGAGGCCAGCACGACGTCGGGCGTGATCGTGGCGTTGTCGAACACCTTGATCTTGCCGGTGCGCACGTTGGTGGCCGAGAGAAACAGCCGCGGTGCGGCGGCACTGTTGCGCAGCAGCTCGAAATCCACCGTTTGCGCCAGCACATCCTTCAACGGGTTGAAGTTGAAGGGATTGAGTTGGTAGGGCGAGAACAGATGCGTCATCGCCTGGAAGGCGAAGAACGCCGGTGACAGCTCGGACCCCAATCCGTTCGCCTGCAGCCACCGCTCCCATGGAAAAGAGCGCACGGGGCTGTAGAGGTTGCCGGCTATCGATACCTGCTGCCAGAATTCGTGCAGCTTCTGGCGCGCGCCATCGGGGCCGCCAACGGCAATCCCATAGGCGAACACCACCCCGTTCATGGCGCCGGCGCTGGTGGCGCTGATCGCGGCGATCGAGAGCCGGCCGTCTTCGGCAAGCCTGTCGAGAACGCCCCAGGCAAAGGCGCCGTGCGCACCTCCGCCTTGCAGCGCGAGATTGACGGGCTTCTGGTTGGGGCCGTGCTCCTGGCGGGAGGCGCGAGAGTTCTGCGGTGTCATTGCTGCCGTCTACCCGCCTTGTGTCCGCGCCAGGTGTCGATGCGCAGCAATTGTTGCACAGGAGTGTACGCGGCGCACTTCCGTAACAAAGAGCGAACAGCGTGCGGCGGGATACGGGGCAAAGCCGCTAGGCCGCGGACGTCGCTTTGTTCTCGCGCTGCGCCAAGTACAGGCCCGCGATCTCGTCGGCCGGCAGCGGCTTGCTGAACAGGAAGCCCTGCATCTCGCTGCAGCCCTCCAACGTCACCGACTCGCGCTGCTCGGTCGTCTCCACGCCCTCCGCGGTCGTGGCCATGCCGAGGCCCTTGGCCATCGCCACCACGGCGCGCACGATGTTGATCGCGCCGGCGCCATCGCCGATGTTCTTGATGAACGAGCGATCGATCTTGATGCGATCGAAGGGGAAGCTCTGCAAATAGCTGAGGGAGGAGTAGCCCGTGCCGAAGTCGTCCATGGCAATGAGCACGCCGAGCTCGCGCAGCTGGAAGAGCATCGCGAGTGTCGTCTCGTTGTCCTGCAGCAGGATGGTCTCGGTGATCTCGAGCTCCAGACGACTGGCTGGCAGGCCCGATGATGCGAGCGCGCTCACCACCACCTGCACGAGCCCGGGGCTGCGAAACTGCGCGGGCGACAGATTGACCGCAACCTTCAGATCGCCGGGCCAGGTCGCGGCCGTTGCGCACGCTCGGCGCAGCACCCACTCCCCGAGCGGCACGATGAAGCCGATCTCCTCCGCCAGTCCGATGAACTGGCCTGGGGCGATGAGGCCCTTGTCCGGATGACGCCAGCGGATCAGCGCCTCGAAAGCGCTGATGGTGTTGGTTTCCAGGTTGACTATGGGCTGGTAGTGCAGCTCGAACTGGCCGGCAGGCAGCGCCGCGCGCAGATCGCGCTCCATGTTGCGGCGCTCCTGCATCTGCGCATCCATCTCCGGCTCGAAGAAGCGGAAGGCCCCGCGACCCTCGCTCTTTGCGCGGTAGAGGGCCAGGTCGGCGTTGCGCATCAGTTGGCCGGGCTCGGCCCCGTCGCCGGGCCCGATGGCGATGCCGATGCTGGTGCCGATATCGACCTGTTGGCCTTCGATCTCGTAGGGCTCGCTCACCACCTCTATGACACGCTGGGCAATCGCGCCGGCGTCGGCCGGCTGGGCCACGCCGGTTTGCAGAATGGCGAACTCGTCGCCGCCCATGCGGGCGATCGTGTCGGAGTCGCGCACGAGCGAGCGCAGACGCTCCGCTACCAACTTCAGCAGCTTGTCGCCTGCGGCGTGGCCGAGACTGTCGTTGACGTTCTTGAAGCGATCCAAATCGAGGAAATGCGCGGCAACGACTTCGCCACGCTTGACGCGCGCCAGGGCGAGGTCGAGCTGCCGGCCGAGCAGGACCCTGTTGGGCAAGCCCGTAAGCGCATCATGGTGCGCCATATGAGCGATCTTGGCCTCGGAGCGGCGCTGCTCGGTGATGTCCTGATGTGTGGTGACTGTACCGCCGTCCGCCATCGGCCGTACCGTTACGGCGATGCAGCGGCCGTCGCCGAGCTGAGAGTAGAAGAGCTCGAACTGGTTGTCGTTGCGACGGCGCAGCATGCCGTCGACGATGGCGTCGGCCGACATCTCCGACTTCAGTCCGTTGGCAATGCGGTGCTCGATGATCTGGCGCAGAGTGGTGCCAGGCTGCACATGCTCCGGCCTCAGGCCGTATATTTCGAGGTAGCGGCTGTTGCAAAGCACGAGGCGGTGCTCGCTATCGAACATCGCCAGACCTTGTACGATGTTGTTGAGCGCCGCATCCAACTGCAGGTTCTGCGTGCGCCGCTGCGCCTCCTGCTGCTTGAGGAGCTGGTTGTGCTGCTCGAGTTGCGCGTTGAGCTGTTCGCGCTCTTGCCTGCGCCGGTCGAGCTCGACCAGCGCGGCCTCCGCCCTCGTACGCGCGCGGGTCGCGTCGCTGAGGTGGCGGCGGGCGGTGTCGAGCGCTTCGGCATAGTCCGAGGCGTGCGCGGAATGGGACAGGATCTCGCGTGCCTTGTAGGTGGCCAATGCGAGCAGCGTGATGAGGGCGCCAAGCGCGGTCAGTCGTTCGACCTCGGCCCCAATCAGGATGTGGTGCGATGTCAAATAGCCGAGGTAGCTGCGGGTGATTGCAGAAGCGCCGTCTTGAACCGCGGCCGACACCACGATGGCCGCCAACCCAAGCACGGCAGCCGCGCCGGCCACCAATACGGGTCGAGGGTGGAATCGCAAAGCGCGTGCGGCAACCAAGACGAACAGCAGGGCGAGCGACGGCGCTTTCAGCACGCCACCGGCCGGGTGCTGATAGGCGAACTGGTAGCTCCAGATCAGCCCGAGGAAGATCACGATATCGACGACGTTGAGCGCATCCAGCACGCGCTCTGGAAGCTCTCTTGCCTGGGTCAGACGCAGGCGCAATATCGAGCTGGCGGCCAGCGCGGACAGCGTCAGCACCACCCACGGGTTGCCGAGCTGCAGCCCCGAGCGAAACTGGGCCATCAAGTGCAGCCCGAGGACGAACAGCGCGATCACCCCTTGCGCGATCGCGATCGCTCTTTCGCCGGTCACATCCTGATGGTGAAGCGTCTCGCGCAAACGCGCAGAGACCGGCGCCGATGGTGCTGGATCGCCGCCAACCTGTGGCTTGCCGCCCGCCTCGGTAGGACAGGCAACGCTGCCCGCCGACCCGTCAACGATGGGTGAATGCGCCATTGCAGCCTCAACGCAATACACGAGAGCGGCCGGAAAACGCCTTCTCCCTCCTTGCTCGCGCGAGAATAGTCCGCATTGGTAAAGGAAGGGCCCAACGCCATGGGTTGGGTCGGCATCGCGTTGCGTGGGGCAAGCGTTCGGGTTGCTCTGGAAAGAGAGCGCCGTCGTGTACTTCTATTCTGCGGCCTGAACGATGGGCGAAACCAGGGCTGCCGCGGGAGCGAAACTGTCGGCGCGAGCCATGGCCCAGGCCTCGCGGAAGCGAAGGTCGGTGGTGCCGCGGAGGAGCTCGCCAGGCTCCAGGAAGCGGTACACCTCGGCGAATGTGACCACGCGGTCTGGCGCCGACCCGGCGCATGAAGTGGTGCGGGCGCAGCTCGCGAGGATGATCGAGGCCGGCGGCGCCGACGAGTTCGGCCAGCGCCTTCACCGTCTCCCTGTGGAAGTTGGCGACCCGCACCGACTTGTCGGACACGACGACGGCGCGCTGGCGCGAGCGGTCCTGGCTGGTGACGCCGGTCGGGCAGTGTCCGGTGTGGCATTGCTGCGCCTGGATGCAGCCGACCGCGAACATGAAGCCGCGCGCGGCGTTGCACCAGTCGGCGCCCAGCGCCATGACGCGGGCCATGTCGAAGCCGGAAGTGATCTTGCCGGCGGCGCCGAGCTTGATGCGGTCGCGCAGGTTGGCGCCGACCAGCGCCGAATGCACGAACGTCAGTCCGTCGCGCAGCGGCATGCCGAGATGGTCCATGAACTCGAGCGGGGCCGCGCCGGTGCCGCCCTCGGTGCCGTCGACGACGATGAAATCCGGCGTGATGCCCGTCTCCAGCATCGCCTTGACGATGGCCAGGAACTCCCACGGATGGCCGATGCACAGCTTGAAGCCGGCGGGCTTGCCGCCCGAGAGCCGCCGCATCTCGGCGATGAAGCGCACGAGGCTCGATTGGCGTGGAGAAGGCCGAGTGGCGGGCCGGCGAGATGCAGTCCTCGCCGCGCGGCACGCCGCGGATGTGCGCGATCTCGCGCGTCACCTTGGCGGCGGGCAGCACGCCGCCGTGCCCCGGCTTGGCGCCCTGGCTCAATTTCAGCTCGACCATCTTGATCTGCGGGTTGGCGGCGACCTCGGCAAACTTCTCGGGCGCGAACGTGCCGTCGCCGTTGCGGCAGCCGAAATAGCCCGAGCCGATCTCCCAGATGATGTCGCCGCCGTGCTCCGGTGGTAGGGGCTGAAGCCGCCCTCGCCGGTGTCGTGGGCGAAGTCGCCCATCTTCGCCCCCTTGTTGAGGGAGCGCACGGCGTTCGCCGACAGCGAGCCGTAGCTCATGGCGGAGATGTTGAAGACGGAGGCCGAATAGGGCTGCGTGCAGTCGGGGCCGCCGATCGCTGATGCGGAACGGCTCGCGCGGCGGCGCCTTGGGCGCAATCGAATGGTGCAGCCACTCGTAGTGCGATCTGGTAGACATCGTACTGGGTGCCGAAGGGGCGCTTGTCGAGCGCCCCCTTGGCGCGCTGGTAGACGATCGCGCGCTTGTCGCGCGGGAACGGCAGGCCGTCCTTGTCGTCCTCGAAGAAGTACTGGCGCATCTCCGGCCGGATCTTCTCGAACAGGAAGCGCAGGTGGGCGGTGATGGGGTAGTTGCGCAGGATGGCGTGCCGCGGCTGGAACAGGTCGCGCAGGCCGAGCAGGGAGAAGAAGCCGAAGAAGACAAGCGGAATGGCGAATAGCGTTGCGTAGTCGTCATAGCGCCATACGAGCACGGCGGAGGCCGCAAAGCCTGCAAGGGCCGTGCTCAGCAAGACGTAGCGCATCTTGAGCGGCAAGAGCAGCAGCCACATGCTTCCCTCCAGCGCAGGCGACGCCCATCCTTAACTGCGGGTCTGCAACGGTTTTGCGATGGTTGATGCGATGCTAGGCCGGCAAGGCTGCAAACAGGAGCCGCGCCGAGCCCAGGGGTGTGAATATTGCGGGTCGCACAACGCTACGTCCTCGGAGCGTGCTATTTGCGCAACAACGGCTCTCCCACTTTCCGCATCGGATGCCCTGGAAACTTCACGCGGCTTCCTGCGCATGCTCAAGTCTTGATCTGTAAAGGAAGTTCCGGGGTCGCGTATGCGTTCTGTTGGTGTAGGGCTTGGCGCTGCTTGCCTAGTTCGCGCCGGCCGCGTTGTTGGCGTTCAGCGCCGCCGTCCGTCATGCTTGCGCGCGCTGCCGGCGCTCTGCGCTCTTTTCGCCTGCATCCTTACGGCCTGCACGGCAGTTGAATCTACGCTCAACGATCGCGGCACCGCAGTCAACATCGGCTCGGGCAATCTGCGCGAGGACAGCATCCTGCTGAATATCGTGCGCGCGAGTCGCTTCGAGCCGATGAATTTCATGGCGCTGTCGAAATACAACGCCTCCGGAATTGTCGAGGGCAATCTGCAGGTCACCAGCAACCAGGGCTTGATGTACGACATCCTGAACAAGGGCCCCGTTGGAAGCGGTGTGACGGCGACCACGAGCGTGGTCAGGGGCGTGGTTACCCCCAGCGCGAAAGTGAACACATCGGCAAACTTCGACGTCGCCCCGCTCGAGAACCAGGACTTCTACGGCCAGTTCCTCAGCCCGCTCGATATTCAGACCATCAATCTCCTGGTCAATGCAGGCATATCCCGCGAGCTGGTGCTGCATTCCATTGTCAAGGGTGTTCGCGTCGTACGGGCCGATGGAACCGTATTCGAATATCAGAACGATCCCGCCAACGACGGCTGGCTGGGGCAGCAAGGCCCCGAGCAGCGCCGGCAGTGCGAGCAGCTGTCGCAACGGGGCGCCTTCGGCTCGCCCTTCGCCAACACTTTGTGGTCGGGCCAGCACGCGCGCGACTGCGTGTATCAGAAGTTCCTGTATTTTCTACGTGCCGCCCTGGAATACGGCATGACTACGCAGCCGCAGCTGGTGCCAAATCACCTGGCGCGCGGCGACAAGACCCAGCCCAAGATGGTGTCGCGCGTGGTGATGTGCTTCGACCCGGCCGTGGCACAGGAGTACGGCCGCATCGTGCACCCGTCGTTGGCGTGCGGCTCGGGACACTTCTCTGCAACCAATCCGATTTTCCGCGGGATCGGCCCGCAAGTGAAGGGCGTCCTGCCTGTCATGCGGTCGCCCTATGCCGTCTTTCAGTATTACGGTCGGCTGCTGGCAACGGAAACGGCCGAGCGGGTCAAGCTGTTCGATGCCAGAACGATCCGGCTGCCGACGGGAGACAGCACGCTGCTGACGATCCAGAAAGGGATGCGCGGCGACTGCTTCGCGCGCGCTGCGCACGACAGCGGCTTGTATTGCGTGCCGAACCAGGGAGCCAACAACACCAAGCAAGTGTTCGTGCTGCTCAATGTGCTGGTGAACCTGAGCACCAAGCGCAACGCCCTTCCCCTCACGCCAACAGTGTACGTCGCCCCGCAGTAGCGAGTGCGCGTGATAAGCGCACTGCCTTTTTCCAAGGTCTTAGAGCGACCCATCGCGCATTCCGGTCGAGCGCCTGATCACTGTTCATCACAGGTCGGTGAACCTGCCTTTCAGCTCGGGCAGAGCTACCTATCTTCAACTCACGAGCCGGGAAGGCTCGGATGAGCAAGTCAAACAACACTCAAACGCTGGAGAATGATCATGAAGACCATCCTTTCGACCTTGGTTGCCCTGTCGGTTCTGGCCGGCGTCGCCGCCACCTCCGCGCAGGCCGCGTCCTTCGGTTCGCAGCAGTACTGGATCGACCACGACACCAACATGAACTGAGTAGGCTCGTAACTGAGCTGAACAGGTCTGTTGAAGGAACCGGCGCCCTTGTGGGCGCCGATTTCTTTTTTTTGCGTTGGGTCGACTGCTTTTCTCGTCATGGCACGGTGTTGGCGGTTTGCCGCGCGGCCCATGTCATCGTTGCTATAGGCCGTTGCGCTACCTTTTTCTTTCCACGTCCGGCAGGTAAGCGCCGAGACACCCGCGCTTGCTGGTCCTGTTGCCGGACAGCGCGCAATCGGAGGAGACCTTCCTCAACACGTTCGACAGGCTGGCGTCGGCGCCGTACTTGCGCACAAGGCTTTCGAGGGGGTATTGGCCGCGCCTTCTGCAGTAGCGGCAGGCGATGCGCACAATCGGGAAGGGGTAGCTGGCCAGCCTGTCTTGCTGCATGCTATCCAACATAGGAACATAATAGGAACATCGTCAAGGCACGGCCAGTGCCGGTGTGGGAAGCTCGCTCAGGTGTGCAACCTCTATTCGCTGACGCCGAAGCAAAACGTGGTGGCGCGGTTCTTCCGCGTCTCGCACAACCGCGCCGTCGCCTTCGATCCGCTGCCGGGCATCTTCCCCCGCTACATGGCGCCAGTGGTGCGCTCGGCCGCCGACGGCGACCGTGAGATGGTGATGATGAGCTGGGGCTTCATGCTGCTGCAGCAGGGCCGCGCGCCGAAGCCCGTGACCAACGTGCGCGACGACAAGGTGATCACGGGCTTCTGGCGCGAGAGCTTCCAAATGCGGCGCTGCCTGGTGCCGGCCGGCGCGTTCTGCGAGCCGAACGGCGGTGTGAAGCCCGCGACGTGGCACTGGTTCGCCATCAAAGGCGAAGGCTCGCGCCCGCTGTTTGCCTTTCCAGGCATCTGGCGCCGCTACCGGGGACCGCTGAAGAAGGACGGGCCCAATGTCGATATCGAGACCTACGCGTTCCTGACGACGACGCCCAATTCGCTAATCGCCACCGTCAATCACGAGCGCATGCCCGTGCTGCTGACACGGGAGGACGAGTTCGAGACCTGGCTCAGGGGGCCGCCCGACGAGGCATTCGCGCTGGCGCGGGAGTACCCGGCGGCAGAGATGCGGATCGTGCAGGAGGGGCTGGACAAGGAAGACATGTTGAAGGCCGCCTAGGGTGGCGAATATTGCAGCTGAGGCATTGTTTTTCTGGTGCTTCGCGCCTGCAGCGCTGACCTGTGCTGCAAAGCACAGCGGCGCGGGCGGCGCGGTGCCATCTTCTGATCAGCCGCCGGTGGGTAGCCGGTAGCGCTCTAGAAACAGGAGAATTACCATGCAGAAGTTGCTCTCCGCCCTTGTCGTGCTCACGGTTCTGGCCGGTGCAATGGGTTCCGCCCAGGCCGCCACCTTCGGCTCGCAGCAGTACTGGATCGACCACGACACCAACATGAACTGAACAAACTCGCTTAGTTTCGAGCTCCTCCCCTGTGAGATGAACTTGGCGCCCCTCCGCGGGCGCCGATTTCTTTTTTGCGGGGCTTTC
The DNA here is from genome assembly GCA_963724565.1 of uncultured Alphaproteobacteria bacterium. Classification (GTDB taxonomy): domain Bacteria; phylum Pseudomonadota; class Alphaproteobacteria; order Rhizobiales; family Hyphomicrobiaceae; genus AWTP1-13. Next base: position 333,407 of record CAVRVK010000007.1, on the reverse strand, counting down.
CGGTCCCTGGGGACGGCTTTTGACGCACACCCCGTAGTTCCCGCCGTAGCCAGCACGCGCGGGTCGTCGTAGCCTGCAGTGGCGCCGTTGCGTCGGCCGCGGCCGCCGGGCATGCGATGACTGTGCAAGCGGGCCCTGCAGACCCTGGCCGACGAAACCCCGCCACACCATATTGTGATTGCTGCCCACGCCTATCGCGGGTGGCAGAGGAGCACCCTATCCCAAGGATCGATCGATGCCGATGAACTTCGCCAAGACCGGCCTGCTGTTGGCGGTGTTGACGGGTATCTTCGTCGCCCTCGGCTGGCTGTTCGCCGGGCCGGGCGGCATGGCCATTGCCTTTGTCATCGCCGTGGTGATGAACATGTTCAGCCTGTGGCAGTCCGACAAGCTGGTGCTGCGCATGTACGGTGCCGAGGAGGTCGATGCCAGCAGCGGCGGGCAATACTACTCAATCGTGCGCGACCTCGTGGCGCGGGCGCAGCTGCCGATGCCGCGCGTCTACATCATGAACAATCCGCAGCCCAACGCTTTCGCAACTGGCCGCAATCCGCAGAACGCCGCCGTGTGCGCCTCCACGGGACTGCTCGAGATGCTGTCGCCGGAGGAGGTGTCAGGCGTCATGGCGCACGAGCTGGCGCACGTGAAAAACTACGACACGCTGACCATGGCGGTGGCGGCGACCGTCGGTGGCGCCGTGTCGATGCTGGCGCAATACATGCAGTTCGGCGCCATCTTCGGCGGCCATCGCGACAACCAGGGCGGCGGGCATTGGATCGTCGCGCTGATCGCGGCGATCGTGGCGCCGATGGCGGCGATGCTCGTGCAGATGGCGGTGAGCCGCTCGCGCGAGTATCAGGCCGACCGGCTGGGCGCCATGATCTGCGGCAACCCGATGTGGCTCGCCTCCGCGCTGCGCAACATCGAGCACTACGCCCGCGGCATCCCCAACGAGCAGGCGGAGGCCGCGCCCGGCACCGCGCACCTGTTCATCATCAATCCCCTTAACGGCCAGGGCATGGACAACCTGTTCTCCACCCATCCCAACACGGAAAACCGCGTCGCCGCGCTGGAGCAGTTGGCGGCCGAGCTTGGGCCCGGCGCCTCGCGGGTGCCGCAGGCTTCGCGCTCCGGCCCGCCTCCGGCCGCCTCCGGCCCTTGGGGTGGAGGGGCGCCCGAGAGGCCGCGCCGCGGTCCGTGGGGCTGAGGCCCAAGGGTAAGCCGGCGCACGGGCAGCGCGTGTCCGCGCAACCCAACAGCGGTGCGCCGGCAGGCGTAGCAGCACGCGATCTGGCGCACCGGCTAGTTGGCGGGGTATTGCTGCAGGGGCGCCCTCTCGAACAGGTGCTGGCGGACCTCGGGGGCGACCCAAGGTTCGCCGGACTCGATGCGCGTGACCGCGCCTTCGCCCGTGCCCTCGCCGCGACTGTGTTGCGACGGCAGGGGGAACTGGAGCACGTGCTTGGCGCGTTCCTCGAGCGGCCGCTTCCGCGGGAAAGCGCAGTTCGGCCCATTCTGCTCACCGGCGCGGCGCAGCTCGTCTGCCTCGGCACTCCGCCGCACGCCGCTGTCGACCTGGCGGTCGGGGCTGTGCGCCATGTGCGCGGCGGGGCGAAGTTCGCCGGTCTCGTCAATGCCGTGCTCCGACGCGTCGCCGACAAGGGCGCGGAGCTTTTGCGGGATGTCGATCCCGTCGCGGTCAATGTCCCCGCCTGGCTGCTCAGGCGCTGGGAGACGGCCTACGGCCAAGACATGGCCCGCCGCATCGGCGAAGCGAGCTTGAGGGAGGCGGCGCTCGATATTTCGCTGAAAACCGCCGCGCCCACCGAAGTATCGGCCTGGGCAGAAAAGCTGGGCGGCCGCCTGCTGCCGACCGGGTCGATCCGGGTTGCGGCGCCAGGGCGGGTCGAGGACCTGCCGGGCTATGCCGAGGGCGCATGGTGGGTGCAGGACGCAGCCGCCGCTCTCGTCACGCGGGCGGCGGGCGAAGTTGCCGGGCGCTCGGTCGCCGATCTGTGCGCGGCACCCGGCGGCAAGACAGCGGCGCTGGCGGCTGCCGGCGCGGCAGTGACCGCGGTCGAAGTTTCACCCAAGCGCCTGGAACGCCTCACCACCAATCTGCAGCGACTGGGCCTGCAAGCCGAGGTGGTCGCCGCCGACGCCGCGACCTGGGCGCCCAGCCGCGCCTTCGACGTCGTTGTCCTGGACGCCCCCTGCACCGCCACCGGCACCATCCGCCGGCATCCCGACATTCTGCGTCTGCGGCAGCCACAGGACATTGCGCGTATGGCCGAGGTCCAGCGCGCGCTGCTCGCTAACGCCGCCCGTCTCGTGAGCCCTGGCGGCCGGCTGATCTACAGCACGTGCTCGCTGGAGCCCGAGGAGGGCGAGCAGCAGATCGCGGCGTTTCTCTCGGACAACGAGGCGTTCCACCGCCTGCCCATCGAGCCCCGCGAGCTCGGCGCCGACCCCTCGTGGATCAGCGCGGCGGGCGACTTGAGGACGCTCCCCTGCCACCTGCCGCTCGAGCCGGCCGAGCTCTCCGGCCTCGATGGCTTCTACGTGGCGCGCCTCGTTCGCCGGGCGTGAGCCCTCAGGCCAGCCCGGTGAAGAACTCGACAACCTCGCGGGCGAGCGCGTCGGGCTGCTCCAGCGCCGCAAAGTGCCCGCCCTTCTTCATCACGCTCCAGCGCCTGATGTCGGTATAGGTCTTCTCGGCGACCGAGCGCGGCGGGCGCAGGATCTCCTTCGGGAACTCGGCGTATCCCATCGGCACGTCGACCGTCTGCCCCTCGCCGATCGGCCAAGGCCCGTGCATGCGCGCATGGTAGGGCCAGAACGAGGAGCCGATCGCGCCGGTGAACCAGTAGAGCGCGATGTTGGCCAGCATCTCGTCGCGGCTCACGGCATTCTCGGGAGTGCCGTTGCAGTCGGTCCAGGTGCGGAACTTCTCGAGGATCCAGGCGGCAAGGCCGGCGGGCGAGTCGGTGAGGCCGAAGGCCAGCGTCTGCGGCTTGGTGCCCTGGATCCACTGGTAGCCCGTCTCTTCCTTGAGGAAGTGATTGAGTTCGCCGAGATACTTCTTCTCCTCCGCCGTTGGGCTCTGCAGCATCGCCGGGTGGCGCCGCACAGCCAGCAGGTTGAGATGGATGCCGGTCAGGCGCCCGGAATATTGGTGGCCCATCACCGAGGCGACGAACCCGCCCCAGTCGCCGCCCTGCACGCCGTAGCGCTGGTAGCCGAGCACGTCGGTCATCAGCTCGGCATAGACGGCGGCGATGTCCTGCACGCCGAACCGCTGCTGCCCCGGCTTGAACGACAGCGTGTAGCCCGGCAGCGACGGGGCGATCACCGTGAAGTGCTCGGTGAGCAGCGGGATCAGCTTGTGGAACTCGAACACCGAGCCCGGCCAGCCGTGCGAGATCAGCAGCGGCATGGCGCCCGGCTTGCGAGCGGGCTCGTGAATGAAGTGCAGGTCGATGCCGCCGATCGGCACCGTGAACTGCTTGAAGCCGTTGAGCTTGGCCTCCCAGGCGCGCCAATCGAAGCCCGTGCGCCAGTATTCGGTGATGGCCTTGGCGTAGGCCACGCTGGTGCCCGTCGACCACGGCTCGAGCGGCGGCTCGTCGGGCCAGCGCGTGCGCGCCAGCCGCGCCTTGCAGGTCGGCGATGTCCGCATCGGGGATGTGGAGGGTGAATTGGTGTCGGAGTGAGCATGGCTGGCTCCACGAGACCTGGACGTAGGTTGGGTCGAGCAGAGCGAAGACCCAACACAAGGCGGATTGTGCGAGCGGGCGTTGGGTCTTCGCTGGCGCTTGACCCAACTTACGTGGGCTACATTAACCCGCCCATCTTCGCCAGCTCGCGCAGGTGGTGGTCGGTGTCGCCGTAGGCCATGTCGATCATGGTGAGCCGCTTGAAGTAGTGGCCGGCCTTGTACTCCATGGTCATGCCGATGCCGCCGTGCAGCTGGATCGCCGTCTCGCCGACGAAGCGAGCAGACTTGCCGATCTGCACCTTGGCCGCCGCCATGGCCTTGCGGCGCTCGCCCACGTCGGGCTCGGCCGCCATCATAGTGGCGTAGAAGGCCATGCTGCGCGCCTCCTCCAGCGCGGTCAGCATGTCGACCGCCTTGTGCTGCAGCACCTGGAAGGAGCCGATCGGCACGCCGAACTGCTTGCGCGTCTTCAAATAGTCGACGGTGATCTCGGTGAGGCCCGACATGGCGCCGACGGACTCGGCCGCCAAGGCGGCGATGGTCTCGTCGATCGCCCGCTCCAGAACCTGCAAGCCCTTGTCGGGGCCAGCGACCACCGCCTCCGGCCCGACCTTTACGGCCGACAGGGTCACGTCGGCGGCGCGCATGCCGTCTTGCGTCGGATAGCCGCGCCGGGTCACGCCGTTGGCCTTGGCGTCGATCAGGAACAGGCCGATGCCACCACGGTCAGCGCGCGCGCCCGAGGCGCGCGCCGTCACGATCAGCTTGTCGGCGTGATCGCCGGCGAGCACCACCACCTTCTCGCCTTCCAGCGTATAGCCGCCCTTGCCGTCGGCGCGGGCCGTCGTTGCCGTATCGGCGAGATCGAAGCGTGCCTGCTTCTCCTGGTGCGCCAGCGCCAGCGTCAGCTTGCCCTCGGAGATTGCCGGCACCAGCTCCTTGAGCAGCGCCGCATTGCCGGCGTGCCGCAGCGCCCCGCCGCACATGATCACCGTTGCCAGATAGGGCTCCACCGCCAGCGCTCGGCCGATGGCCTCGGCGATGATCATGGTCTCGGTGAGACCCTGGCCGAGCCCGCCGTGCTCCTCGGCGAACGGAACGGCAAGCAGCCCCAGCTCCGCGTACTGCTGCCACTGCGCCGCGCTGTAGCCCTTGGGCTCCTTCATGTAGCCCAGGCGCTGATTGAGATCGCCGTAGGTGTCGGCGAGCAGCCGGTCGACGCTGTCCTTCAGCTGCCGTTGCTCGTCGTTGAGATCGAAATCCATGTGAGACGCGTGTCCGGTTGAATGGTTCAGATCGACAAATCGTGAGTGGTCAGTCGTGAGATGGTGAGTGGAAGTACAGGCTGGTGCCTCTCGCGTCGCTTCCACTCACCACTGACCACTCACCCATTCTCAGAAGCCCAGCACGGCCTTGGCCAGGATGTTGCGCTGGATCTCGTTGGAGCCGCCGTAGATGGTGGTCTTGCGATAGTTGAAGTAGGCGGGCGCCGCAGGCGCTGCCCACTCCAGATAGTCGTTGGGCTCGTTGGAGCCGAACTGGCTGTCGTCGCTCGTCGGCTTGATAGGGCAACGCCAGCGGCCCGGCGATCTCCAGCAGCAGATGCGTGGTCGCCTGCTGGATCTCGCTGCCCTTGATCTTGAGGATCGACGACTTGGGGTTCGGCAGGTTGTTCTTGCGATGCGCGGTCCTCGGCGAGCACGCGCATCTGCGTCATCTCCAGCGCCTTCAGCTCGACCTCGACGGCCGCCACCTTCTCGCGGAAGCGCTCGTCCTCGATCAGCGGCTTGTCGCCGGCCATCACCTTGCTGACGCCAGCTCCTTGATGCGCTGCACGCGCTGCTTGGAGTAGCCGACGCGGGCAATGCCGGTGCGCTCGTTGCCGAGCAGGAACTTGGCGCAGTCCCAGCCGCGGTTCTCCTGGCCGACCAGGTTCTCGACCGGCACCTTGACCTCGTCGAAGAACACCTCGTTCACCTCGTGCCCGCCGTCCATGGTCTGGATCGGGCGCACGGTGATGCCCGGCGTCTTCATGTCGATCAGCAGGAAGGAGATGCCGAGCTGCTTCTTGGCCGCGGGGTCGGTGCGGCAGAGGCAGAAGATCCAGTCGGCGTACTGCGCCAGCGTGGTCCAGGTCTTCTGGCCGTTGACGACGTAGTGGTCGCCCTTGCGCACCGCCGTGGTCTTGAGGCCGGCGAGATCGGAGCCGGCACCCGGCTCGGAGAAGCCCTGGCACCACCAGTCGTCGAGTGACGCCATGCGCGGCAGGAAGCGCTTCTTCTGCTCCTCGGTGCCGAAGGCGATCACCACCGGCCCGCACATCGACACGTTGAAAGGCAGCGGCTGCGGCACGCCGTTGTACTGCAGCTCCTCGGTGTAGATGTAGTGCTGCACCGGCGTCCAATCCGAGCCGCCCCACTCCTTGGGCCAATGCGGCACGGTCAGGCCCTTGGCGTGCAGGACCTTGTGCGAGGTGACCATCTCCTCCTTGCAGAGATGGCGGTTCTCGCTCACCTTCTTGCGGATGGTCTCCGGCACGGCGGAGCGGAAGAACGAGCGCAGCTCCTGGCGGAAGGCGTTCTCTTCGGGGCTGAAGCGAAGATCCATTTGTCTTTCTCCCTCAGACGATCTCGAACAGGCCGGCCGCACCCTGGCCGCCGCCGATGCACATGGTGACGACGGCATACTTCACGCCGCGCCGCTTGCCCTCGATCAGCGCGTGGCCGGTCATGCGCGCGCCGCTCATGCCGTAGGGGTGGCCGATGGAGATGGCGCCGCCGTCGACGTTGAGCTTGTCCTGCGGGATGCCGAGCTTGTCGCGGCAGTAGAGCACCTGGCTGGCGAACGCCTCGTTCAGCTCCCACAGGCCGATGTCGTCCATCTTGAGGCCGGTGCGCTGCAGCAGCCGCGGCACGGCGAACACCGGGCCGATGCCCATCTCGTCGGGCTCGCAGCCGGCCACCGCAAAGCCGCGGAAGATGCCCATCGGCTTGATCTTGCGCTTGGCCGCCTCCTTGTCCGACATCAGCACGCAGGCGCTGGCGCCGTCGGAGAGCTGGCTGGCGTTGCCGGCGGTGATGAACTGGTCGTCGCCGCGCACGGGCTTGAGCTTGGCGAGGCCTTCGAGCGTGGTGTCGGGCCGGTTGCCCTCGTCGCGCTCGAGCGTGACGGTGCGCTTGGAGATCTCCTTGGTCTCCTTGTTCTCGACCGCCATGATGGTGGTCATCGGCACGATCTCGGCGTCGAACCTGCCGGCTTTCTGGCCGGCGGCGGTGCGCTGCTGGCTCATCAGCGCGTACTCGTCCTGCTTCTCGCGGCTGATGTTGTAGCGCTTGGCGACGATGTCGGCGGTCTCGATCATCGGCATGTAGAGCGCGCCCTTGTGCTCGACGATCCACTCGTTGCGGTAGAACTTGGTGTTCATGTTCATCTGCACGAGGCGGATCGAACTCGAGCCCGCCCGCCACGGCGACCGGCACGCCGTCCTGCGTGATGCTGCGCGCGGCCAGCGCGATCGCCTGCAGGCCGGAGGAGCAGAAGCGGTTGACGGTCTGGCCGGCGGCGGTCACCGGCAGGCCGGCGCGGATCGCCGCCTGGCGCGCGATGTTGCCGCCGGTGGCGCCCTCGGGATTGGCGCAGCCCAGCGTCACGTCCTCGACGTCGCCGGGCTCGATGCCGGCGCGCTTGACCGCGTGCTGCGATGACGTGGCCGCCCATGTCGGCGCCATGCGTGAGGTTGAAGACGCCGCGCACGGCGCGTCCGATGGGCGTGCGGGCGGTGGAGACGATGACGGCGTCGACCATGGTGCGTTCCTCTTCCTTCTTTGTCATCCCGGTGCTTGTCGCCGGGATCCAGCCGTCAGCTGGCTCCGGAGCAAGCGGAAAGATGGATCCCGGGCACAAGGCCCGGGATGACTCACTCGGCGGCAGCCTGGGCTTCAGCTTCTGCCGCTCCTCCTCGATCAGCTCCTTCTTCGACAGCTTGCCGACGGCGGTCTTGGGCAGCGCGTCGCGGAATTCCAGGTGCGCCGGCATCTCGTGCCTGCCGAGCTTGTCGGCGAGGAAGGCGCGCAGCTCCTCGAGCGTGAAGGTCGCAGCGCCGGGCTTCAGCTGCACGAACGCCTTGGCGGCCTCGCCGCGATAGCTGTCCGGCACGCCGATCACGCTGACCTCGGCGACGGTCGGGTGCTCGTAGATCGCCTCCTCGATGGTGCGCGGGTAGACGTTGAACCCGCCGGAGATGATCATGTCCTTCTTGCGGTCGACGAGATAGAAATAGCCGTCCTCGTCCATGTAGCCGATGTCGCCGGTGAGCAGATAGCCGTCGACGAACGCGGCCGCCGTCTCCTCCGGTGCGTTCCAGTAGCCCTTGGTGACGTTGGGGCCCTTGATGCGGATCTCGCCCTTCTCGCCGGGCTTCAGCCGCCGGCGCGGATCGTCGAGGGCGACGATGTCCATGCATGATGCCGGGCAGCGGCATGCCGACGGAGCCGGCCTTGCCGGACCACTCGCGCGGCATGGCGGTGCCGGCCGGCGAGGTCTCGGTCATGCCCCAGCCGCCGCCGATGCGCTGGCCGGTCAGCTTCTGGAAGCGCTCGGCCACCTCGACCGGGCAGCGCCGCGCCGCCCGAGGCGGCGTAGCGCAGCGAGGAAAAATCGCGCTTGTCGATGCCGGGCGTGTTGGCGAGCGCGATCCACATGGTCGGCACGCCGGGAAACACGGTCGCCTTCTTGACCTCGATGTCGTTGAGCGTCGTCTCGACGTCGAAGCGCACGCGCAGCAGCAGCTCGTTGCCCTCGCGCAAGCCGCGCAGCATCACCGAGGTGAGCGCGTAGATGTGGAACAGCGGCAGGACGCAGATGACCTTGTCCTCGCCGGGCGCCGAGATGCGCTGCGGGTCGCCCCAGAGCTTGTAGATCGAGCACGCGGCGCAGAGATTGCCGTGCGTCAGCATGGCCCCCTTGGGCTTGCCGGTGGTGCCGCCGGTGTACTGCAGCAGCGCGATGTCCTCGACGCCCACCTTGGGCCATTGCCGCGGCAGCTTGCTGGCGCCGTCGGCGCGCAGCGTGTCGAAGCGCACGACGGGCGCATCGTCGGCGATGGGAGTGGTGGGGATCGCCGAAGGCCCGAAGGCGGTGTCGTCGCCGACGATCAGATGATCGACCAGCCCGTCGGCCTTGAACTTCTGCGCCATCAGCGCCATGAAGCCGATGTTGGTGGTGACGAGGATGCGCGCGCCCGAATCCTTCAGCTTGAAGGCCAGCTCCCGCTCGGCATCGAGCGGGGAGAGATGCACGACGCGCGCGCCGCACTTGAGCGCGGCGAAGAACGCAGATCGGGTGGTATGGGCGTGTTGGGCAGATAGAGCGCGACCGCCGTGCCGGGCCCGACGCCGAGGTCCATCAGCCCGGAGGCGACCGCCTCGACCGCCGCGCGCAGCTCGGCATAGCTGATCGTGCGGTCGCGATACTCGAGGGCCGGCTTTGGCGCCCACTTGGCGGTGAACGCGTCGAACAGGTCCGGCAGCGGCGCCATCTCGATCGGCGCATCCCAGCGCACGCCGGGCGGATAGCTCTTCTCCCAGGGGCGTTCCTCTCCCATCGCCGTCCTTGTCTGATTGTCGGGCCGGTCTCTATGATGAGCGCGAACCTAGGCGCGGATCGCGGCCTTGGCAACAAAGTTAACGTATAGGGCAAGGAGGCCGTGTGGGCGCCATGAAGAACCCGTTCGATCTGACCGGTCAGGTCGCCGTCATCACCGGCTCGAGCCGCGGCATCGGCCGCTCCGCCGCCGAGATCATGGCCTCGCTCGGCGCCAAGGTGGTGGTCTCCAGCCGCAAGGCGGATGCCTGCGAGGAGGTGGTCGCGGCGATCAAGAAGGCCGGCGGCGAGGCGATCGTCATCCCCTGCAACATCGGGCGCAAGAACGAGGTCGAGGCGCTGATCAGCGGCACGCTCAAGCAGTGGGGCAGGATCGACACGCTGGTCTGCAACGCGGCGGTCAATCCCTACTACGGCCCGCTCGGCGGCCTCTCCGACGAGGCGTTCGACAAGATCATGAGCTCGAACGTCAAGAGCAACATCTGGCTCTGCAATCTGGCCATTCCCGGCATGGCCGAGAAGGGCGGCGGCAGCGTCATCATCGTATCGTCGATCGGCGGCATGCGCGGCACCGGCGTGCTCGGCGCCTACGGCATCTCCAAGGCGGCGGACTTCGCGCTGGCGCGCAATCTGGCGGTCGAGTGGGGGCCGAAGAACGTGCGCGTCAACTGCGTCGCGCCGGGCCTGGTGAAGACCGACTTCGCCCGCGCGCTGTGGGAGGACGAGAAGAACCTGAAGCCGCGCCTGGAGACCACGCCGCTGCGCCGCATCGGCGAGCCCGACGAGATCGGCGGCATCGTCGCCTTCCTCGCCTCCAAGGCGGCGTCGTTCATGACCGGGCACGGTGGTGGTCGCCGACGGCGGCGTGACGATCGCCTGAGCGGGTTGGTCTGCTTCAGGCGACGGCGGGCTCGGCGCCGCGTCCTCGCGATTGCTCCGGCCGCGCGGGTTCGAGGCGCAGCCCGTGGTCGCGCGCGAGGTGGATCATGGCGCGCTCGGCCAGCGCCGTAATGGTGAGCAGTGGATTGACGCCGAGCGAGCGCGGCATCACCGAGCCGTCGACCACGTAGAGCCCATCGTGGACATCGGCCGACCCTGCGCCGGGGGCCGCGTCGAACACCTGGCACTTGTGGTTGACGACGCCGTCGGCGCGCTCGCGGCCCATGCCGCAGCCGCCCAGCGGATGCGCGGTTGCCGGCTGGTCACCCACCATGGTGCCGGCCAGCGGGTTCTTCACGTAGCGGCCGCCGCTCTGCTTGACCAGCGCTTCCAACGCCGCGTCGAGCCGCTGGTAGACGGGCTCGTCCCTGGCTTGCGGCCAGCGCACGGTGATGCGGTCGTCCTCGAGTACGAGGCGACCCGCGGCGCTGTCGTGCGACACGGCGAAGAACGTCTGCAGGCTGGCGAACGGCCCCTTGTAGACGCCCGCTACGAGGCTCTGAAGTGCGCCCAACAGGCGCCCGTTGGGCATGAACAGCACCGGCAGGATGGGCGCCAAGCGCGGAAGGCAGCACGCCCTCCTGGATCGTCAGGCTCTTTGCCAGATCCTCATCGACCATCTCGATCTGACCGGATACGGCGGCACCAACGTCGAGATCATCGACGCGCGATGGGTGGCCGACGCCGATGGCGTTCACCGGCCTCGCCGCGCCGTAGCCGAAGGCGATGATATCGCCGTTGGCCGAGAAGCCGTGGCCCAGCCGGTCGGACAGGGCAAGCCCTCGCTCGCGCGAGCGCAGCAGGATCTCGGTGGTGCCGAGCGTGCCCGCCGCCAGGACGACAATGTCGGCGGTGACCGACGATTGCGTGGCACCTTGGCCCGCTCCCGGAGCGTCCTGGCGCTCGAAATGCACGTGCCAGGTGCCGAGTTGGTCTCTGGCGATGTGGTGCACCTTGGCGTGTGTAAAGATCTGGGCGCCGTGGCGAGCGGCGTCGGGAAGATAAGTCAGGGCAACGGTGTTCTTGGCGCCGACGTTGCAGCCACCGCAGCAGTCGCCGCAGCCCGTGCACGCCGGTTGCGCGACGCCCGCAGGATTGACCGTATCCTCGAAGCTCACCACCACCGGAGCTGCAACCGGCGCCTTGCCGAGCGCTCCGCTGGCGTTGTCGCAGCGCTTGGTACTTGGTGCGACGCGCTGCCTTCGGGTCGCGGGCTGGCCGCAGCCAATGCGCCGCTCGCGCATAGCCTTCATCGAGCAGCCGGTCGCGGGAAATCTCGTCGGGCCAGGCGGCGTCGCGATAGACGCGAGGATCAGGCCGCAGCGCCACCCCGGCGTTGATCAGCGACCCGCCGCCGAGCCCGCAGCCGACCAGCACATGCATGTCCTTGCCCAGGCGCACATCGTAGAGGCCCGTGGGCGATCCCATGCGCCAAGACTTGCCCGTCACCTGCATCTGCTGGCGCAGGTCCGAGAGTTTGCTTGGAAATTCGCCGGTTCGGAACTCGCGGCCCCGCTCCAAGACGGCCACGCGCTTGCCGGCTCGGGCCAGCCGCGAGGCTGCGACGCCGCCGCCATAACCGGACCCCACCACGACCACGTCGTAGTGGCGCTGCATTCGATCGGGTCGTCGGGAGAGACGAATCATTTGCAAATTATCTGCCGCGCATCACCGTTGGACAGATTCCATCCGCCCACGAACTCGCGCTGCGGTGGATAACCCGGAAAAGCGCAGATGGTTTCGTGTAGGCGAGTACGGGCTCAGCGGAAGTGGTAGGGAACCTCGTAGGTCAGCTGGCTGACGTCATGCCCGGTGCCGGCGGCGGCAGTCGGGCCTGTTCCACGGCCGCGACGGCCATTTCGTCCAGGCGCCTGTTGCCGCTCGATGTGACGATCCCCACGGACGTGAGCTTGCCGCTCGGCGAGATCACCAGCCTGATCCTGCTTTTGGCGAGCGCCTGGGCAACGTAGCGCGCATATTCCTGCACGGAGCCGGCGCTGGCGGCGGCCGGCGCGGCCTGCGGTGGAACAGGGGTTGTGCAACCACGTCTCGTTCAAGAAGGACGAGGTGCTAGAGCCTGGCCGCCGCATCCCGGCCTGCGGCATCATCAAGCTCAATTGATCGCGCCGGTTCGCCTCCGGCAACGGAATTTTGCAGCGCACAACGTAGGTTTGACGTAGCGATTTGGGCACGCTTCCCGCCTCGCACAGGGCTGGCATACCTCACCCGTTGCAAATCCCGCGCTGGAGCGATACTAGGAATTGGGACTAACGCACCTGCATCCGTTAGGATGTGCGGTTGGGAGCGAGACAACCAGGGACGGAGGCAATGGCGCTCAGCCAAGTCGAAGCACGACGCAGGGGCCGCACGGCCCCGACCAACACTTCCAATCCGCAATACTTCCACAAGGTCGTCGACTGCCAGTGGGCCTGTCCGACCCATACTCCCGTTCCCGAATACATCCGGCTGATCGCCCAAGGCCGCTATGCAGCGGCCTTCATGCTGAACTGGGAGAGCAACGTCTTCCCCGCCATCCTGGGCCGCGTCTGCGACCGCCCCTGCGAGCCCGCCTGCCGGCGCGGCCGCGTGGAGGAGAAGCCGGTCGCCATCTGCCGCCTGAAGCGCGTCGCCGCCGACTACAAGGGCGAGATCGATGCGTTCATGCCGGAGATCCCCAAGCAGAAGAACGGCAAGCGCATCGCGCTGATCGGCGCCGGCCCTGCCTCGCTCACGGTGGCGCGCGATCTGCTGCCGCTCGGCTACAGCTGCACGCTGTTCGAGAAGGACCCCAGGGGCGGCGGGCTGATGCGCACCAACATCCCCTCGTTCCGGCTGCCGGTGACGGTGCTGGACGAGGAGATCGAACGCATCCTCGACTTCGGCGTCGAGAAGCGCTTCGGCCACGAGATCAAGAGCCTCGAGGCGCTGCTCGAAGAAGAAGTTCGACGCCGTCTTCATCGGCACCGGCGCGCCCAAGGGCAAGGACCTCGACATCCCCGGCCGCAAGGAAGCAGCCGCCAACATCCACATCGGCATCGACTGGCTGACCTCCGTGGCCTTCGAGCACGTGCACACGGATCGGCAAGCGCGTGGTCGTGATCGGCGGCGGCAACACCGCCATGGACTGCTGCCGCACCAGTCTGCGCCTCGGCGGCACCGAGGTGAAGGTGACGGTGCGCTCGCCCCGGCGCGTGATGAAGGCCTCGCCCTGGGAGATCGAGGACGCCGAGCACGAGGGCATCCCGATCTTCGACAACCACGCGCCCAAGGAGTTCGTGCTCGAGAAGGGCCGGCTCGTCGGCGTGCGCTTCCAGAAGATGACGGAGGTCGGCATCGACACCAGCGGCCGGCCGCGGCTCGAGCCCTCCGGCGAGGAGGTGGTGTTCGAGTGCGACGACGTGCTGATGGCCATCGGCCAGGAGAACAGCTTCCCCTGGATCGAGCGCAACATCGGCCTCGAGTTCGACAAGTGGGGCATGCCCAAGGTCGACGAGGTGACGATGATGTCGACCCGGCCCGGCGTGTTCTTCGGCGGCGACGCGGCCTGGGGGCCGGAGAACATCATCTGGGCGGTGGCGCACGGCCACCACGCGGCGATCTCCATCGACCACTACTGCCACGGCAAGCAGCTGACCGAGCGGCCGGCGCCCGGCGCCAACCTGATCAGCCAGAAGATGGGCATCCACGAGTGGTCGTATAAGAACGACTACGCGGCGCAGCAGCGGGTGGCCATGCCGCACGCCGACAAGGCGCAGGCGCTGCGCAACCTCAAGGTCGAGGTGGAGCTCGGCTTCGACGACAAGCTCGCCGCCAAGGAGGCCGAGCGCTGCCTCAACTGCGACGTGCAGACCGTGTTCTCGGCACCGCTGTGCATCGAGTGCGACGCCTGCATGGACATCTGCCCGGTCGACTGCATCAACTTCCTCCGACAACGACGACGAGCCGGCGCTGCGCCAGCAGCTGCGCGTGCCGGCCCGCGACAAGACGCAGGACATCTACGTCTCCGACGTGCTCGAAGACCGGCCGCATCATGGCCAAGGACGAGGACGTGTGCCTGCACTGCGGGCTGTGCGCCGAGCGCTGCCCGACCGGTGCCTGGGACATGCAGAAGTTCATGTACGTGGAAGCGCAGGCCGCCCAGGCTTGTCTGACCCACCACAATGCCTATCTGCGCTGACGAGAGGCTTTTCTTGCGATGAGCGGCATCAACGACTTCGTGGTGAAGTTCGCCACCGTGAACGGCTCGGGCTCGGCGTCGCGCCAACGGCATCTTCGCCAAGACGCTGTTCCGCATGGGCATTCCCGGTCAGCCCGAAGAACATCTTCCCCTCCAACATCCAGGGCCTGCCGACCTGGTACGAGGTGCAGGGTGTCGGAGGCGGGCTACCTGGCGCGGCGCGACGGCATCGACCTGATGGTCGCCATGAACCCGCAGTCCTACAAGGAGGACCTGGCCGAGATCGTCCCCGGCGGCTGGCTGCTCTACGATTCCACGCTGCCGCGCGTTTGGCCGCGCGACGACATCAAGGTGCTGGGCATTCCCATCGCCGAGATGTGCGCCAAGAAGTGGAGCGACCCGCGCCAGCGCCAGCTGTTCAAGAACATGGTGTACGTCGGCGCGCTGACCGCGCTGCTCGACATCGACCTGGAGGTCCTGCAAGACGACGGTGGCCGACCAGCTCAAGGGCAAGGAGAAGCTCGTCGCTGCCAACATGGAGGCGGTGGCGCTGGGCCGCGAGTATGCCGGCCGCAGACTTCGAATGCCCGCTGCCGATCCGCGTGCGGCACGCGCAGGGCGCCAAGGGCAAGATCCTGGTGTCGGGCAACGATGCGGCAGGCCTCGGCGCCATCTACGCCGGCGCCACGGTGTGCGCCTGGTATCCGATCACGCCGTCGACCTCGCTGGCCGAGGCCTACGAGCAGTACGCCAAGCGCCTGCGCGTCGACCAAGGACGGCCGGCGCCTCTACGGCATCGTGCAGGCGGAGGACGAGCTGGCCGCCATCGGCGTCGCCATCGGCGGCGGCTGGAACGGCGCGCGCGTCGTTCACCGCCACCTCAGGCCCCGGCATCTCGCTGATGAGCGAGTTCCTGGGGCTGGCCTACTTCGCCGAGGTGCCGGTGGTGCTGTTCAACATCCAGCGCGGCGGCCCCTCCACCGGCATGCCGACGCGCACCCAGCAGTCCGACATCGTCTCCTGCGCCTACGCCTCGCACGGCGACACCAAGCACGTGCTGCTGTTCCCCAAGGACCCCACCGAGTGCTTCTCGCTCGGCGCGGAGGCCTTCGATCTCGCCGAGCGGCTGCAGACGCCCGTCATCGTCATGTCCGATCTCGACATCGGCATGAACGAATGGGTGACGCGACCCGTTCGCCTGGGACGATGCCAAGGTGCACGACCGCGGCAAGGTGCTGGACGCGGAGACGCTCGACAAGTTCCGGAGATCAAGGGCAAGGACTGGGGCCGCTATCAGGACGTCGACGGCGACGCCATCCCCTACCGCACGCTGCCCGGCACGCATCCGACCAAGGGCGCCTTCTTCACGCGCGGCACCTCGCACGACGAGAATGCCCGCTACACCGAGGACGGCCGCATCCACGCTCGCGTCATCGACCGCATCCGCCGCAAGTTCGATACGGCGGCGACGCTTGGTGCCGAAGCCCGAGATCAGCGATCCGCGACAAGGCCGGCAAGACCGGGCTCATCTACTTCGGCGCCAACACGCCGGCGGTCAACGAGGCGCTCGACGGGCTGGAGCGCGAGGGCATCAAGATCAACGCGCTGCGGCTCAAGGCCTTCCCGTTCACGCGCGAGGTGGTGGCGTTCTGCGCCATGCACGAGCGCATCTTCGTCGTCGAGCAGAACCGCGATGCGCAGATGCGCTCGCTGCTGATGACCGAGGCCAACGTGCCCGGCACCAAGCTGATCCCGGCGCTCAACTACGACGGCATGCCGATGACGGCCGCCTTCGTGCGCGGTGCCGTGCTCAAGGAACTGCGCCCCGCCCAGGTGGCCGCCGAGTAGGATCAGCATCATGAGCTACATCCCCAAGCCCTCCGCCCACCACCCGGCGCTGCCGAAGAACGCGCTGGGGCTCACGCGGCGCGACTACGAAGGCACCATGTCGACCCTGTGCGCCGGCTGCGGGCACGACTCGATCACGGCGGCGCTGATCGAAGCCTGCTTCGAGATGGACCTGCCGGCGCACCGCATCGCCAAGGTGTCGGGCATCGGCTGCTCGTCCAAGGCGCCGACCTACTTCCTCTCGCGCAGCCACGGCTTCAACAGCGTGCACGGGCGCATGCCGTCGATCACCACCGGCGCGGCGATGGCCAACCGCGACCTCGTCTACATCGGCGTCTCCGGCGACGGCGACACCGCCTCCATCGGGCTCGGCCAGTTCTGCCACGCCGTGCGCCGGCGCGTGAACATGACCTACATCGTCATGAACAACGGCTGCTACGGCCTCACCAAGGGCCAGTTCTCCGCCACCAACGACAAGACCTCGCCGTCCAAGAAGGGCGAGGCCAACCCGTTCGATGCCATCGACCTGTGCCAGATGGCGATCCAGCTCGGCGCCGGCTTCGTCGCCCGCTCGTTCTCCGGCGACAAGCGCCAGCTGATCCCGCTGATCAAGGCCGCCATCAGCTACAACGGCTTCGCCTTCCTCGACGTCATCAGCCCGTGCGTCACCTTCAACAACCACCCGACGTCGACCAAGAGCTACGACTACGTGCGCGCCCACAACATGGCGTCCGAGAACCACGCTCGACTACGTCGAGCCCAAGGAGGAGATCACGGTCGACTTCGCCGAGGGGACCACGGCCGACATCGAGATGCACGACGGCTCGCGCCTGATCCTGAGCAAGCTCGACGCCCAGCACGACCCGCGCGATGCGGACGCCGCGCTGATGACCATCCGCACCAACGCCGCCAAGGGCTCGGTGGCGACCGGCCTGCTCTACATCGACGAGAGCCAGCAGGACATGCACGACATCCTGGCCACCGACGCGCGGCCGCTCAACGCGTTGCCGATGGCCGAGCTGTGCCCCGGGTCGAAGGCGCTGGAAGCGATCAACGTGCGCCTGCGCTAGCCGGCGTGCTGGATAGAGGGCACCACAGAAGGGCTTGAGCACGTCGCGAGCCCGTTCGCCTCCTGGCTTGTTTGTCAGGAGCGCATGCTGTTGCAAAGCCTTTGCGTCTGCGTTCCCGGAAGCCGAGGCCCCGGACCTTTAGGCTGGGGCCGAGGCTATCAGGGGCCTTCCCACCCATGAGGCGGATCTTTGCGCGGGGTCTGGCGCCATCAGCGAGCCCTACGACATCAACGGTCTGCAGGTCCTGATCGGCGCCAGCGCCGGCATCGCCATGGCGCAGGACGATGCCAGCCACGTCGGTGATAAGCCGCTCGGCGAACTTGCCGATGCCTTCCGGCCGGCTAGCATCGCAAAACAGCACCGCGAACGCGTCGGCGCCGAGCCGCGGCGCAACACCCATTTCGCGCGGGCTCGCGCGAGATGCGGCAAGCTCGTCACCGATCTCAGAGTCCGCGTCGAATAGGACGACCGCGCTCGAGCGATGCGCTGCATCGCGGGCCTGCGCGCCTTCCGCTTTTCCCTTGTCCGCGGCCTCGCGAGCCGGCGGAGACCGGTGAGCTGAGCGCACGGGCGCTAGCAATTTCGCTTCGATGACTTTACCCTTGGTCTGCGGATCTAAGACTAAAGTCTCATACGAGCTTCATGGGAGGATTTACATGCGAAAAGCCATGCTGGCCGCGGTTGCGGCATCGGCGGCAATGCTGGGGCTGGCCGTGGTGGCCAGTGCCGCCGAGGTGCGGCTGATGACGGGGCCGCAGGCCGGCTTCTGGGTGCCGCTGGGCGGGCAGCTCAAGGACGTCTGGGAGAAGTCGATCCCGGACTTCAAGGTGCAGTCGCTGCCTGGCGCCGGCATCGCCAACGTGCGCGCCATCGAGGAAGGCAAGGCCGAGATCGGCTTCGGCAACACCATCACCACCGCCGATGCGGTTGCCGGCACCGGCGAAGCGCCGCTCGATAAGAAGCACGCCAAGGTGTGCAACGTCGCCACCCTCTATCCGCAGTATTTCCAGGTGGTGGTGAACGCCGACTGCCGGCATCAACTCGCTGAAGGACCTCAAGGGCAAGGGCTTCGCCACTCAGGTGAAGGGCAACACCGGCGAGCTGATCGCGCGCCATGTGCTGCGCGTGTCGGGCATGACCTACAACGACGTCAAGGCGAGCTTCACCAACAGCTACACCGACAGTGTCGAGCAGATGAAGGACAACCGCATGCACATGCCTTTGCGCTCGGCACCGGCATTCCTGCGAGCTCGCTGATGGACCTGGCGTCCGCGCGCGACATTAGACTGATCGACATGGCCGGCATCTATGAGGAAATGCGCAAGATCAATCCGGCCTACAAGCTGGTGACGATCCCGAAGGGCACCTATCCCAAGCAGGACAAGGACGTGCAGGTGATCGGCTACTACACCCACGTCGTCGCCGCCTGCTCGCTGCCAGAGGACACCGTCTACAAGATGACGGCGGCGACTCTGGCCGCCAAAGAGAGCATGTCGTCTGTCTACAAGGAGCTGGGCAAGCTGACGCCGCAGGTGATGGCGCAGGAGATCGGCGTGCCGTTCCATCCCGGCGCCGCCAAGTGGTACAAGGAGCAGGGGATTACGGTGAACTAACCACGACAATAGGCGCAGGGGCGGCTGGGAGCCGCCCCAAGCGCATCGGCCGTCGGGCAGGAAACGCATCACATGACATCGAGGGCGGTCCGGCTGGACGTGCTGCGCAAGCTCGCAGCCGTCATCGCGCTGGCGATGGCCGCCTACCACCTCTATGTCATCATCCCGCCGATGGACTTCATCTCGCCCTCGCTGCGCGAGGTGTTTCGCGGGCCGCCCACCGACTACATCTTCCGCGGCATCCACCTGCTGTTCGCGCTGGTTCTGACGTTTCTCTATTTCCGCCTCAAGTCGCCCACCGACGACGAGCTGGCGATGCTGCTGCCGGAGGCGCGCGCCGAGCTCGAGGAGAAGACAAAGTCGCCGTCGCTGCTCGACTTCGCGCTGGTGGCGGCGAGCGTCGTCTCGGTCGGCTACATCTTCGTCTACTACGACTACATCATCGACCGCATCATCTACGTCGATGACATGGCGTGGTCGGACATCATCTGCAGCATCACGCTGATCCTGCTGGTGCTGGAGGGCACGCGGCGCGTGCTGGGACCGGCGCTGCCGCTCACCTGCATCGCCTTCATGCTCTACGCCTATTTCTTCACGCGCATCGAGCCGATCCGCTTCATCGACCAGCTCTACCTCTCGACCGAGGGCATCTTCGGCCAGCCGCTGGCGGTGTCGGCCTCCTACGTGATGATCTTCGTGCTGTTCGGCGCCTTCATGGAGCGCACCGGCACGGGCCAGCTGTTCATGGACTTCGCCATGGGCATCACCGGCCATACCGCCGGCGGGCCCGGGCAAGGTGTCGGTGGTGTCGTCCTCGCTGTTCGGCACCATCTCGGGCTCGGCGGTCGCCAACGTGATGGTGGACGGGCCGATCTCCATCCCGCTGATGAAGCGCACCGGCTTCAAGCCGCACTTCGCCGCCGCCGTCGAGGCGACGGCCTCCACCGGCGGCCAGATCATGCCGCCGATCATGGGCGCGGCGGCCTTCGTCATGGCCGAGTTCCAGGGGGTGAGCTACGCGCAGGTCGTGATCTGGGCGGCGATCCCGGCGGTGCTCTACTACGTCGCCTGCTTCGCGGCGGTGCACTTCGAGGCCAAGCGCCAGGGCCTGCTCGGCGTGCCGCGCTCCGAGCTGCCGGCGCTTGGCCGGACGCTGAGCTCGCGCGGGCACCTGTTCATTCCCGTGACGTCGATCCTGTTCGTCATGTACTCGGGCTACAGCGCGCCGCTAGCCGCGCTGACCGGCACGCTGCTGTGCTTCCCGGTTGCCTGGTTCGGGCCGGTTGTGCTGTTCGTGCTGCCGGTGCTGACCGTGCTGCCGCTGCTACTGCCCTGGTTTCCGACGCTCATTCCGGCCGTGTTCGGCATCCACCCGCTACTTGAGGCGGCGATCTTCACGGGCCTGATATCGCTGTGGTTGTGGGCGGTGCGCGGCAAGATCATCCTGCTCAAGATCGAGATCAGGCCGATCGTCGACGCCATGATCGACGGCGCGCGCAACACGCTGCCCGTAGCGCTCGCCTGCGCCGCCGCCGGCATCATCATCGGCATCGTCATCCTCACCGGCCTCGGCATCACCTTCACGCAATGGGTGGTGGGGCTGTCGCAGAACGCGATGCTGCTGGCCCTGCTGCTGACCATGGCGGCCGGCATCGTACTCGGCATGGGCATGCCGACGACGCCGGCCTACATCATCATGGTGTCGCTGCTGGTGCCGGCGCTGATCAAGCTCGGCGTCATCACGCCGGCAGCGCACATGTTCGCCTTCTACTTCGCCATCCTCTCGGCCATCACGCCGCCCGTGGCGCTGGCGGTCTATGCCGCGTCTGGGCTGGCAAAATCCGATCTCTGGAAGACGGGATTGGCAGCGGTGAAGGTCGGCGCGGCGGGCTTCATTGTGCCATTCATGTTCGTCTACGAGCCGGCGCTGCTGATGATCGGCGACTGGACCACCATCGTGTGGCGCTTCGTCATCTCGGTTGCCGGCATTATTCTGTTTGCGGGCGGGCTGTTCGGCTATCTCCTGGCGCCGGCGACGCACTGGCAGCGTGCTTTGCTGCTCGCGGCGGGCATTCTCCTGGTGGCGCCCAGCATCGAGACCGACATTCTGGGCTTCCTCATCGGCGGCGCCGTCATTGGCACCCAGCTCGCGGGCTTGCGTGCGCGTGAGCCTGCCGCCGCGCCGCGCGGGTGAGGAATGGTCCGGTCACGGCGCCCGCATTGACAGGAAAACCTGGCACGCCTCAACCCTTCAGCCCGGCGAAACGGTTCTGAATACGCTGGCAGGCCGTGTGCCACTCGCGCTTGCTCATGTGCGTCTGTGCATCCCAGAACCCCATGCAGGCCTCGATTGTATCGGCGCCGCCACCCGGCGTGCTGGGCGCCGACTCGAAGGGGCTGGTGCTGGTCGGCGTTGCTGACGATTGGTTGGTATTGGCCGGCATCACCGGGCCACCGCCGGACAGGACCGCTGAATCCGGCACGGGCGACAGCGGGGCTAGGGGCGCCATCTCCGGCAACGGGGTGCTAATGGCCGAAGGCGGCAGGGTATTGATCGGCACTGCCGGGGGAGACGCCGGCGCAGCGGCGGCCGCAGCCGCGAGCGAGGCGTTGGCTGCTGCCGCGGTTGTCGGTGACGAGCTCGCCTGCGGCGAAACGGCTTGCTTGGGGGCAGTTGCACCCGGAGCCTGGATTGCCAGCGGCGCCGGCAGATGAGCCATCGCAGCTCCCGTCCGGCCACCCGTGCTACCCAGGCCACCGTGGCCACCGCGGGCGTTGGCCGCGTGCGGTAAGGCGAGAAGCGCAAGGCTTGCAGCCAGAACAATGTGGCCGATGCGATAGGGCGTGATCATGGGACACATCCGTTTCCCGGCAGTGCAACGCGCCGGCCGATCATTTTCCGGCTTCACATGTGCGCGACTGCCGGCAGGGTTCTCTGCTAGAAAGGGGTTAGCTCCACCCGAAAGAGGCGCTGCCCATGACCTACGCGTTCACGCCAATTGCCCAGCCGACTTTGCCGATCAAGGGTTCCGACAAGCTGTTTCCCATCCACCGCATCTATTGCGTCGGCCGCAACTACGCAGAGCACACCAAGGAGATGGGCGGCGACACCAAGGACCCGCCGTTCTTCTTTCAAAAGAACCCCGACAACGTCGTGGTGGACGGCAAGTTTCCCTATCCGCCGGCGACCAAGAACGTTCACTTCGAGATCGAGCTGGTGGTGGGGCTGAAGTCCGGCGGCACAAACATCGACGCGGCCGATGCCATGCGCCACGTGTTCGGCTATGCGGTCGGCATCGACATGACCCGGCGCGACCTGCAGGACGCGGCCAAGAAGCTGGCGCGGCCCTGGGAAGTCGCCAAGGCCTTCGAGTGTTCGGCGCCGTGTACCGCGCTGGTGCCGGCGCAGCATGTCGAGAGCCCGAGCAAGGGGGCGATCTGGCTCGAGGTCAACGGAGCGCGCGAGCAGACGGGCGACCTCTCCCAGATGATCTGGGACATCCCCAACCAGATCGCGTTCCTGTCCACGCTGTTCGAGCTGAAGGCCGGCGACCTGATCTTCACCGGCACCCCTGCGGGAGTGGGCGCCATCCAGAAGGGCGACAGGCTGAAAGGCCATGTCGAGGGCGTCGGCGACCTGGAGGTGACGGTCGTCTAGGCTGGTCCCTCGCAATACCCAGGCAGCAGATTTGCGTTTTTATCTTGGCGCCGTCATCGGATTGCGCTTAATGGCGCTTCCGTGCGTAGACGGACGGGGGATCGGCGCGATGCCGGCGTGCGCTGCGCGCGAGGTCAAGGGAGGAGACTGAGGGATGTCGGGTCACGGCGGCCACGGGTTGGTCGAGGGCGAGAACAAGAAGATCGCCATTATCATTTCTATTCTGGCGCTGTTCCTCGCCATCGCCGAGACGCTCGGCAAAAGCGCGCAGACCGATGCGCTGAGCTACAACGTCGAGGCGTCGAACCTGTGGGCGTTCTTCCAGGCCAAGACCATCCGCAAGACGCTCACCGACACGGCGGCCGAGCAGATGGAGGTGGACCTGAAGCTGGCGAAGGAGTCGGCGACGCAGGAGCTGCTGAAGAAGCGGATCGAGGGTTGGGTGACGCGCGCGGCCCGCTATGAATCGGAGCCCAAGGCCGACGGCAAGGGCGAGGGGCGCAAGGAGCTGATGGTGCGCGCCATCGACGCGGAGAAGAAGCGCGATGTCGCCATGGCCAAGTACCACAAGTACGAGTACGGCTCGGCCGCCTTCCAGATCGCCATCGTGCTGGCGTCGTCCTATCTCATCACGGGGGTCGTCTATCTGTTGTGGGGGTCTTTGGGCGTCGGCGGGATCGGAGTGCTGTTCGTGCTGATGGCGCTGACGATGTCGAGCACGGGCGCGGTCGCGCACTGAGCGTCGCCGCTCAGCGTTTTGCCCGTGCGGGTTGGAGCGGCCCATCGCAGGGGAACTGCCGGCGCAGATGGGCAGGCCGCGGCAGCAGCGCGTCGCGATCGCGGTCGCTGGCACCCGGCGCCAGGCGATGCACCAGCAGGTAGAGCTCGTCGAGCAGCTCTCCTGACTTGCCCGCTTCGCTGATCGCCGGCCAGGCCACCGGCGAGCCGACGGTCGCCCTCATCGTCGAGCCGATGCGATGGCGGAACTCGCACACGAGCAGCGACAGCCGCAGGGTCTGGCTGTAGCGGCTGACGAAATGGAACAGCGGCGAGTTCTGGCCCTCGAAGTAGACGGGCAGCACAGCGGCACCCGACTGCTGGATCAGCCGGGCCACGAACTGCTTCCAGGGCCGGTCCTCCGCCGCGGCGAAGGGTGTTTCCGCCGTTGCCACCGCGCCGGCGGGGAAGATGGCGATGATGACGCCTTCCTTGAGCAGCCTGCGCGCCTCGGCGCGGGTCTCGAGATTGGTGGCGAGCGCCTCCTTGGTCTCGGAAAAGTCGATCGGCAGCCCCGACTGCTCGACCTCGCGCACGCGCATGAAATCGGAGTGGATCAGCAGGCGGCACGGGCGCCCCGTGTGCTCCATCAGCGCCAGCATGGCGATGCCGTCGGCGATGCCGAAGGGATGGTTGCCGATGGCGACCACGGCGCCCTGCGGCAGGGTGGCGGCCCAATCGGCTGGGGCGTCGATGTCGAGCCGCGTGCCGATCATGTCGAGCGCTTGGCTCCACATGCGGGGGCTCTTGCCGACAATCTCGTCGCGCCATTGCCGGTAGAGCGGCAGCAGCCGCCGGCGGCCGGAAAGGTCCTCGATCGCGCCCATGAACCAGCGCTTCCAGAGTGGATCGTCCGGCCGCACGTAGCTCAGCTCACGCCCACCCATTGCAGCTCCGCACAGCTACCATTTGCGTTTGTCCTGCCTCAAGCGCGGATGCCTCACCGCCACAGGCGCTTGGAGGCGAGGCGCGCGCCCTCGACCAGCGCCTCGAACTTTGCCCACATGACGGTCGGGTGCTGGCGCTCGAACAATGCGCCCTGCGCGAAGCCGCAGTCGGCGCCCGCCATCACCCGCTCGCGGCC
Organism: uncultured Alphaproteobacteria bacterium; assembly: GCA_963724565.1. Lineage (GTDB taxonomy): Bacteria > Pseudomonadota > Alphaproteobacteria > Rhizobiales > Hyphomicrobiaceae > AWTP1-13. Next base: position 308,922 of record CAVRVK010000007.1, on the reverse strand, counting down.
GACGACCTTGGCGTAGTTCATGATGCGCTCGGCGATGGTCTCGGGGTGCTCGACGACGGCGGTGGTGTGGGCGATGACGCCGGGGATCAGCACCTTGCCGTCGGGCAGCTTCACGTCCTCCCACAGGCGCCACTCGTGCGAATGGCGCGGCGTGGCGGCCTCCACCGAGTAGGCCTGCGCCTTCACGCGCAGCACCAGGTCGACGACGTCGCGCAGGCTGAGATCGGTGACGTGCGGGCCCTGCCAGCTGCCCCAGCACAGGTGGATAGCGCACGCGGTCCTCGGGGATGCCATCGAGGGCGTGGTTGAGCGCGTCGATATTGCGCGCCTGCATCTTGCGGTAGTCCTCGAGCGGCGGCGCGGGGTTGAGCATGTCCCAGGTCTCGCCGAGGCCCGGATCGTCGATCTGCAGGATGAAGCCGGCGTCGACGATGGCGCGGTATTCGGTGCGCAGCGCCTCGGCCAGGGCGAAGACGTAGGCTTCCTCGGTCGGGTAGTGGCGGTTCTGGCCGCGGCCGACCATGGCGGGCGCGATCGCCGGCACGAACGCCTCGGTGACATTGGCGCCGGCCAGCGCGGCCTTGAAGGTGGCGAGATCCTTCTCCAGCAGCGCCTGGCCCTTGTAGGCGATGGGCCCCTCGCACACGGAGGGCGCGCGCGGCGAGCGGCATCTCGCGCGGCAGGTACTCCGTGTAGTACTCGCGGAAGGCGCGCCACTCGCGGCGGCTGTCGACGCGCCGCGCCCAGACGCCGCCGCTCAGGGCCGCGCTCGGGTCGGTCGGTGCCGTGGTGGTGACGAAGCCGGTGAGCCGCTCGTCGGTATAGGCGAGGAAGCTCGTCTTGCTCATCTCGCCGTCGGAGACGACGTCGAGGCCGACCTCGGCCTGCTTGCTGCACCACGTCCTTTACCGCCTCGACGACGCGTGCGGCGAGCAGGGCTTCGTCGATCGTCTGGCCGGCGACGCGGGCGCGCAGGAGCGAGCGGATGCTCTCGGGCCGCGGGATGCTGCCGACGTGCGTCGTCAGGATGCGATCGGTGCTGGTTTTCATGGGCCGTTCTCCTCCCCCGTGTTCGCCGTGCACGGCGAGTATATGGCGGCTGCTGTGCCGCTACTATCCCGCGGCGGCGGGGCGAACCATTCTCGATCGCAATGCTCCTACTCAGTCTGTCATGGTCGGGCTTGTCCCGACCATCCATCGCCCAGCGAGTTCCAGGCCTGCGTGTGTTGTGCGCGAGCGGTCCGCGGTTCTGGGGCGTGCGCTCGTGTCTCGATGGGTCCTAGGGCCGAGCCCGAGGACGACAGTGGGAACCATCTGCCGGGACAGAACAGTGTGTTGGGTTACGCGCTTCGCGCTAACCCAACCTACGAGGCGCGCATAGCGCCGTCGGTTGGCAGCATCGGCCAAACCTGCTTAGCTCCGTCGCGCCAAATCTCATTGGGAGACGCCCCATGCCCCGCCGCGCCGCGGACCTGATCGTCGATTGCCTCGCCGCCCACGGCGTCACCCGCGTGTTCTGCGTGCCTGGCGAGAGCTATCTGGCCGTGCTCGACGCCCTGCACGACAGCAATGCCATCCAGACCATCGTCTGCCGGCACGAGAGCGGCGCGGGGTTCATGGGCGTAGGCGATGCCAAGGTGACGGCCAAGCCGGGCGTCGCCTTCGTCAGCCGCGGGCCCGGCGCCACCAACGCCTCCATCGCCGTGCACGTGGCCGAGCAGGACGCCGTGCCGCTGCATGCTGTTCGTCGGCCAGGTGCCGCGCGGCGAGATCGGCCGGCGCTCGTTCCAGGAGGTGGACTACGCCAAGACGTTCGCCGACATGGCCAAGGCCGTGCATGTGATCCACGACGCGTCGCGCATCCCCGAAATCGTGGCGCGCGCGTTCGTCGAGGCGCAAGCGCCGACGCCCGGCCCCGTGGTGGTCGTGCTGCCGGAGGACATGCTGGAGGACAGCACGGAGGCCGGCGTCATCGAGCCGCTGACCGTGCCGCGCGCGGGTCCGGCCTCCGCCGCCGATATCGAGGAGATCGCGGCGCTGATCGACCAGGGCCGAGCGGCCGCTGCTGCTGGCGGGCGGCGGTGGGCTCGGTACCCCGCGCGGCCGCAGGGCCCTGCTGGCGGCGTCGGAGGCCCTGGGGCTTCCGGTGGCGCTCACCTTCAAGCGGCAGGACTACTTCCCAAACAGCCATCCCAACTACGCGGGGCATCTCGGCTTCAAGATCCCGAAGGCGGCGGTGGCGCGCTACCTGGAGTCCGATCTGATCCTGGCGGTCGGCACCCGGCTCGGCGAGGCGACAACCCAGGGCTACACGCTGCCGGCTTCGCCCGTGCCGCGGCAGAAGCTGGTGCACGTGCACGACGATCCGGCCCAGATCGGGGTGAACTATGCGGCCACCAAGGCGCTGGTCGCCGACCCGGTGGCGGTGCTGGAGGCGCTGGCCGCCCGCCCGGGCGGGCGCTCCTCGAAGCGCGCGGCCTGGATCAAGACGCTGAACGAGCCGGTCGCCGCGGCCATGGTCTGGACGCCGCCCGCCGACGGCCAGCTCGACATGGGGGCGGTCGTCGCCGCGCTGGTCCGGCAGGCCGCCCTGGACGCCATCTTCGTCACCGACGCCGGCAACTTCTCGGGCTGGCTGCACCGGCACTTCCCGTTCTCGGGCGAGCATCTGCTGATCGGCTGCGTCGGCGGCGCCATGGGGATCGGCATGCCGGCGTCGGTGGCGGCGGCCCTGCGCCAGCCCGCGCCGCCAGGTGATCCACTTCCTGGGCGACGGCGGCGCGCTGATGACGGGCTCGGAGCTCGCCACCGCCGTGCAGTACGGCGCCAACGTCAAGACCTTCATCTCCAACAACGGCAGCTACGGCACCATCCGCATGCACCAGGAGATCGCCTACAAGAAGCGGGTGCACGGCACCGAGCTGAAGAACCCCGACTTCGCCAAGTGGGGCGAGAGCTTCGGCGCGCTCGGGATTGTCGCTGGCCTCGATCGAGGAGGCCCCGGCCGTGGTGGAGCGGGCGCTGGCCCACGACGGCCCGGTGGTGGTGGACGTGAAGACGGCGCTGGAGCACATCTCCCCGTTCGCCACCATCGCCAGCCTGCGGGGATAGCGTCGCGGCTATCCCCGCTACATGTTTCACGTGAAACAATTGCGGGGATAGCGGCTCAGTTCTGGTCCTCGGGCAGCACGGGGAGGGGGAAGAACTCGATGCCCTCCTCGATCAGCGCCCGCGCTTCCTCGCTGGTCGCCTCGCCGTGGATGCCGCGGGCCGGCACCTCCTCGTAGTGGATCTTGCGCGCTTCCTCCGAGAAGCGCGGTCCCACGTACTCCGACTTGGCCTCGATCTCGGCCCGCAGCTTGCGCATGGCCGCCGCCAGATCGCCGTGCGCGGCCACGCGATGCGTCTCCGACATGGCGGCGCTTGCGCCGGTGCCTGCTCGGGCGCCTTCTCGACCCGCTTGCGCTTGGCGCCCTTGGCGATGCCTGGGCGCCATGATGGCCTTCTCGACCTTGCTCGAGCCGCACTTCGGGCAGTCGATCTGCCCGCGCTTGGCCTGGCGGTCGTAGGCGGCGCTGCTCGGGAACCAGGCCTCGAACTCGTGGCGCCTCTCGCATTTGAGCCGGTAGCGGATCATGAGGCTTCCTTGGTTCGGATGGGCGAGGCGCGCACGATCTGGAACGGCCGGTCGTGCTGGAGCGAGGGGATGCGCCTGCGCGCCTCCTGCACTTCGGCGACGTTGACATCGGCGACGATGACGGCCTGCCGGCTTCGCCGGCGTCGGCGAGGATCTCGCCCCACGGCGCCACGATCAGGCTGTGGCCGTAGCTTTCCCGCCCGCTCTCGTGCTTGCCGGCCTGGGCCGCGGCGAACACGAAGCAGCCGTTCTCGATGGCGCGGGCGCGCATCAGCACGTGCCAGTGCGCCGCGCCGGTCTTGGCGGTGAAGGCCGAGGGAATCGCCAGGAAGTCGGCGCCGGCCTTGGCGAGCGCGCGATAGAGATGGGGGAAGCGCAGGTCGTAGCACACGGTGAGGCCCAGGGTGCCCCACGGCAGATCGGCCGAGCACCGCGGCATCGCCCGCCTGGTAGTTCTTCGACTCGCGATAGCTCTCGCCGCCCGGCAGATCGACGTCGAACATATGGATCTTGTCGAAGCGGGCCTCGATCTCGCCCGTGGGTGCGAACAGGAACGAGCGGTTGGCAATCTTGCCGCTGCCGAGCAGAATCGGCCATGGAGCCGATGTGCAGCCACAGCTCGAGCTCGCGCGCCAGGGCAGAGAAATGCGCCACCGCCGGATTGCCCTCCTCGGGCCGGATGGCGGCGAACAGGCGCGCGCGCTCCGTCTCCATCAAGGTGGTGATCTCGGGCGTCTGCACGTACTGGGCGCCCTGCGCCGCCGCCTCGCGAATCAGCGCGCTGGCGTCGGCCAGGTTCTTCTCCACGTCGCGGCCCGTGCACATCTGCACCAGGCCGACGCGGAATGTCGTGTTGCTCTGCGCGGTCATTGCTGCGAGGCGCCTCCTGACCACCGGTTCCGCAATGTAGTGTGTTTGCCGGCCCGCGCCTAGGACGGGGCTGTATGCGGCCTTAACAGCCGATTTTACGTGGGCTGAGAGCCGGGCAATGTGCCTCTCACCAGCGCGCCAGCACGAAGTCCTCCGCGTCGCGGCCCTTGACCCATTCGACGTTGGTCGTCCACCTCTGGCCTAGCCCCAGCATCGGGCGAAAGATAAGGTCGCCGCCGGCCTCATGCCGCCGCCAGCGCCTCGTTGGTGACGAGCGCCAGCGCCAGCACGTCCACGCGCGCCGCGCCGGCCCGCTTCAGTGCGCGCGCGCAGGCATCCACCGTGGCGCCCGTCGTTATCACGTCGTCGACGAGCAGAACATTGCGCCCCTTCGAGCCGCGGCCGCAGGTGCTCGGGCACGCCGAAGGCGCCGGCGATATTGCGCCGGCGCTGCTCGCGCGTCATGCCGACCTGGCTCCGGGTCCAGCGCGTGCGCCGGAGCAGCATCGGGTCCACGGCCACGCCGATCTCGCGCGACAGCGCGCCGGCCAGCACGGCGGCCTGATTGAAGTGGCGCAGCAGCAGTCTGCAGCCGGCTCAGCGGCACCGGCACGATGAGGTCGAGCCCGGGCGCGCAGATCGCGCGCGGCTTCCGCCAGCCAGCGGCCGAACAGCGTCCGGCCATCGTGCCGGTCGGCGTACTTGAACTGGTGCACAAGCGTGCGCATGGAGCCGGTGAAGTGCGCCACGGCGCGGGCGCGATCATAGGAGGGGGATGCGCCAGCGCCGCGGCGCTCACCATGCGCTCGCCGGTGTCGAAGGGGAGCGGGATGCCCAGCACATCGCACAGCGGCGGCCGGATGAAGTGCACCTCGCGCCAGCACGTCGGGCACAGCAGATGATGGGCGCCGATGCGCGAGCGGCACATCAGGCAGCACGGCGGCACGATCAGGTCGGCGCACGCATGCAATGCACGGCGCAACGCGGACGCCGCGCGGGCAGCGCAACGGGGAAAGCTCGGGCTCCACTTCGAGCGTCGACATCGGGCTCCGCCTGGAGTTGCACGTGTGCATGCTACTCTTTCGCCGCCGGCCGCTGCATATGGCCCGCCGGGCGCGCTATGATCGGGGCGTGACCGCAGAGCCCCTCATCTTCGACCGTCGCCTGCTGATCCAGCGCCGCAACCGGGCGGCGGCGGGGCGCGCAAGCCCACGATTTCCTTCTTGCCCGGGTCGCCGACGATTTCGCCGAGCGCCTCTCCGCCATCAAGCGGCAGTTCCCCCTGGCGCTGAACCTCGGTGCCTATCACGGCCTGCTCGCCCGCCGCCTGCGCGGCTCCCGGGCATCGGGCTGATGATCGACATGGAGCCCGCCCGCGCCCCTCTCGCCCAATGCGAGGGCCCGAGCGTGCAGGCCGACGAGGAGGCGCTGCCCTTCGCCGCCGAGAGCCTGAACCTTGTCGTGTCGGGCCTCGCCCTGCACCTCGTCAACGATCTGCCGGGCGTGCTGATCCAGATCCGCCGTGCGCTCAAGCCCGACGGCCTCCTGCTCGCCGCCCTGCTCGGCGGCGCCACACTGCACGAGCTGAGGTCCGCGCTCCTGCTGGCCGAGGAGGAAGTCGAGGGCGGCGCCAGCCCGCGCGTCGCCCCGTTCGCCGACGTGCGCGATCTGGGCGCGCTGCTGCAGCGGGCCGAGTTCGCGCTGCCGGTGGCCGATGCCGAGACGGTGACGGTCACCTACGCCGACCCCATCGCGCTGATGCGTGAGCTGCGGGCCATGGGCGCGACCAACGCGCTGATCGACCGCCGCAAGCAGCCCTTGCGCCGCGCCACGCTGATGCGCGCCGCCGAGATCTACGCCGACCGTTTCGGCCTCGCCTCAGGCCGCGTGCCGGCGACATTCGAGATCGTCACGCTGACCGGCTGGGCGCCGCACGCGAGCCAGCAGCAGCCGCTCACCCCGGGCTCGGCGAAGCACAGGTTGGCCGACGCCCTCCGCACCGAGGAGCGCCCGGCCGGCGAGCGCACGGGGCCGGGCAAGGTCTAAGCGCTGCCGTCCCCGCGGGTCGGAAGCACAACAGCGGCTCACTTGGGATTGGCCGCGCCGCTCGGCGGCGCGCCGAGCGCGGGGAGCGCCTCACCGGTCGGGTGCGTTACCGCTCTCCCGGAGGTTCGGCGCTCAATGTCGCTGGAGGCCCGCCCAGCGCCGCGAGCCGCTTTGGCGCCTCGGCCAGGACCACCTTTGTGTAGGTGTCGGGATTGCTGGTGCCCTTTGCCAACTCGACGGCCGTGCCGTAGTCGGCGATGGCAAGTGCCTTATTGCCTTTGATTTCATGGCAGCGGGCGCGGCCATAGAATGTGCCCGCGTAAGTTTTGAAACCCGCGGCAATTGCCGCGTCGAAATCTGCCAATGCCTCATCAACGCGTTTGAGCGCCAAGTAAATTTGCGCTCGCGTGTCCAGCATTCGGCCGTTGGGTGCGAGTGCGACTGCTTTCTGGGCGTCGGCCAAGCCGTCAGCTGCCTTTCCGTCCAAGAACTTTTTCCAAGCTCGGAAATCATAGCCGTCTGCCCGGGCCGCATCGATGCGCTTGGCGGCCGAGGGATCGCGCGCCAGTGCCTTTGCGAACACCGCTGTCGCCTCCTCGTCCTTGCCCTCGCGCAGGAAGCTGCTGCCGCGAGCGATGTAGGCGTTTGCCCGGGCCGCATCGACGCGCTTTGCGGCCGAGGGATCGCGCGCCAGCGCCTTGGCGAACATCGCCGTGGCCTCCTCGTCCTTGCCGCCGCCGAGGAGGTTGCTGCCTCGGTCGATGAATGTGTTCACCCAGGCCGCATCGATGCGCTTGCCAGCGGCAGGATCGCGCGCCAGCGCTTTGGCGAACTCCGCCGTGGCCTCCTCGTCCTTGCCGCCGCCGAGGAGGTTGCTGCCACGGTTGAAGTAGGCGTTGGCCCAGGCCGCGTCGATGCGCTTGCCAGCGGCAGGATCGCGCGCCAGGGCTTTGGCGAACTCCGCCGTGGCCTCCTCGTCCTTGCTGCCGCCGAGGAAGTTGCTGCCACGGTTGAAGTAGGCGTTGGCCCAGGCCGCATCGATGCGCTTACCAGCGGCGGGATCGCGCGCCAGGGCTTTGGCGAACTCCGCCGTGGCCTCCTCGTCCTTGCCGCCGCCGAGGAGGTTGCTGCCGCGGTTGAAGTAGGCGTTGGCCCAGGCCGCATCGATGCGCTTGATCACTGCGGGATCGCGCGCCAGCGCCTTGGCGAAGGTCGCTGAGGCGTCCTCGTCCTTGCTGCTGTTTAGAAGGTTGGTGCCTCGGTCGACGTATGCCAGCCCCCAGGCCGCATCGATGCGCTTGGCCGCAGCCGGATCTCGCGCCAGTGTCGGGGCGAACACCGCCGCGGCCTCCTCGTCCTTGCCCTGGCGCACAAGTCTCGGCCCCTCGACAAAGGCGGACACGGCGTCATAGGGCCACTTTTGCATGTTGCCGCACCAGCTCGACGGGTCTGGTGCCAGATAGATGCGTTGGCGCTCAGCGGGTGTCAGGCAGCGCGGCACAAGCTTCTGTGCCTCCTCGATCAGCGCTTGACCCGTTGGCAGCAATTGCCACACCCGTGCCGTGTTGTCGCCGGCTCCGGTGACAATGTGCGCGCCGTCGGGGCTCACCGCCACGCCGAAGATGCTGCGGGTGTGGCCATTCAGCTCAGCGAGTTCCTTGCCCGTAGCTGCGTCCCACACCCGTACCGTGTTGTCGCCGCCTCCGGTGACGATGCGGGCGCCGTCCGGGCTTACCGCCACGCCATTGATGAAGCTGGTGTGGCCCTTGAGCTGGAACAGCTCCTTGCCGCTGGCGGCATCCCACACCCGCGCCGTATTGTCCTCCGAGCCGGTGACGATGCGGGCCCCATCCGGCATCACCGCCACGCCCCGGACGGTGCCGATGTGGCCCTTGAGCTGGAACAGCTCGTTGCCGCTGGCGGCGTCCCACACCCGCGCCGTCTTGTCCTCCGAGCCGGTGACGATGCGGCCCCCGTCCGGCGTCACCGCCACCCCATAGACGCGGCCGGTGTGTCCCTTGAGCTGGAACAGCTCCTTGCCGCTGGCGGCATCCCACACCCGCGCCGTCTTGTCGACCGAGCCCGTAACGATGCGAGCACCGTCTGGCGTTACTGCCACCCCATAGACGAAGCCGGTATGGCCCTTGAGCTGCACCAGCTCCTTGCCGGTGGCAGCATCCCATACTCGCGCCGTTCTGTCGTCCGATCCGGTGACAATGCGGGCCCCGTCCGGGCTAATCGCAACGCCGTTGACGTCTGCCGAGTGGCCCTTGAGCTGGGCCAGTTCGGCGCCTGTCCGGGTGTCCCACACCCGCACCTGTCCTTGCCCCCACGCTCCCGTGACGATGCGAGCCCCATCCGGCGTCACGGCTACACCCCAAACGATGCCGGCGTGGCCTTTGAGTTGGAGCAGCCTAATTTCCCACACCCGCGCCGTCGCGTCGCCTGAGCCGGTGACAATGCGGACCCCGTCCGGCGCCACCGCGACGCCATTGACTCCGCCAGCGTGGCCCCTGAGCTGGAGCAGCTCGGCACCGGTGTTGGCGTCCCACACCCGAGCCGTGTTGTCGGCGGAGCCGGTGACGATGCGAGTCCCGTCCGGCGTTACCGCCACGCTCTGGACGGTGCCGGCGTGGCCCTTGAGCTGCAGCAGCTCCTTGCCGGTGGCGGCATCCCACACCCGCGCCGTGTTGTCGAATGAGCCGGTGACGATGCGCGCCCCGTCCGGCGTCACCGCCACGCTCTGGACGTTGCCGGTGTGGCCCTTGAGCTGCAGCAGCTCCTTGCCGGCGGCGGCATCCCACACCCGCGCCGTGTTGTCGAATGAGCCGGTGACGATGCGCGCCCCGTCCGGCGTCACCGCCGCGCCAGTGACGCCACCAGTGTGGCCCTTGAGCTGCAGCCGCTCCTTGCCTGTAGTCGCGTCCCACACTTGCACCGTGCCGTCGCCGAACAAGTCACCCGACCCGGTGACTATGCGGGCCCCATCCGACGTCACTGCCACACCCCCGATGGGGCCGCTGACACCTTTGAGCTGCAGCAGCTCCTTGCCGGTGGCGGCGTCCCACACTCGTGCTGTGCCGTCTGCGGAGCCGGTGACGACGCGGGTGCCATCCGGCGTCACTGTCAGACTCCGAATGCTGCCAGTGTGGCCTTTGAGCTGCAGCAGATCCTTGCCTGTAGTCGCGTCCCACACCCGCGTCGTGTTGTCGGAGGAGGCGGTGACGATGCGGGCCCCGTCCGGCATCACCGCCACCGCAGAGACGGTGCCGGTGTGGCCCTTGAGGATCAATCGCTCACGCAGTGCGTCGACGGCGGAGTACAAGCTTGCCTCCGCCAGCGCCCAATGGGGGCGTGTTCTCGAGATATCGTCTTCCCCGTTCTCGTCCGGCATAGCTTCCAGGGCGAGCAGTAGAGCGGTGGCGGAATCGCCCTGCTCGATAGCCTGAACGGCCGAAGAAGTCAGAAGCCGCGATTGATTGAGAAGCGCATCATTGCGGGCGGCGAGCGCCTGCTTGGCGGAGGCCTCGGCCAACCGAGCTTGCCTGTCCGCCTCGCCTTTTTGGCGCACGGCTTCGGCAGTGAGTTCCACCTGTGTTGTGGCGCTCCGATACTGCTGGAAGGCAAACGCCGAAACGCCGAAGAGGATCAGCAGCGCTGCCGCAGCCGAGCCCCACTGAATGATGCGCCGTGCCCGAGTGCCCGCCTCGTGTGCCGCCGCCTCTCGCGCTAGCGCCGCCTGCGCGTCGGCCAGTGCCTTCGCCCGCTCGGCGTTGGCTGCTGCCATCTCCTCGAGCCGCTTGCGCTCGGCGCTCTCCCGGCTCGCCTCCCACGCCTCGCTCGCCTTGATGAAGTCGAGATGCAGCGCGGTCGGCGCCGGCGCCTCCTTCGGACGCCGCGCGGCCCAGTCCTTGGCGGCGGCAATGTCGTTGCCGGACAGCAGCCGGTTCGCCGGCCGGCCGCCGCCTTCCCATTCGGTTGCCCGCTGCAGCAGGCGCGTGTGCTCGCGCAGCCACTCGAGGTCGGTCTTGAGCGCGGCGACCAGCTCGATGAGCCCGGGCCCGAAGCCCGAGCCCGGCGTCTTCGGCTCGGGGTAGAAGTGGATGTAGTTGAGCGCGGCCAGCTCCGGCGGGGGAGTGGCGCCGTCGAGCGGGCCGCTCAGCACCGGAATGATGCGCTTGCCGAGGCGCACCGCCTCCTTGACCTCCCAGGCGCAGATGTCCGAGCGCGCGGATTTGGGCGTCAGCACGAACACGACCGTGTCGGCGCCGCGGATCAGGTTTCCAAGCCGGCGCTGCCATTCCTCGCCGCCCGATATGCCGTGGCGGTCGAGCGTGGTGTCGAAGCCGCCGATCCTGAGCGTCGCGTCGAGCTGATCGGCAAATGCCAGGTCGTCCCGGCTGTAGGAAATAAAGACGCCGAGCTTGCCGGCTTCCCCCGTCCCCTCGGCCATCGGCCGCCCCCAACCACAAAATCACTGCTTGAAGCAAAAGCCTGGCCGCGATTACTGCACAGAGCGCGCCGGCCGGCAAGGCCAGGAATGGCGTCGAGGGATGGTCGGCGGTATTGAGTCTATGAGACTGCGGCCCCGTGGCTCACTTATCCATCGCGGTGGTGACTTTGTTGGCCGTATTGCCCCAGCTCTCGCCGAGGCCACCTCCCAGCGCCGACATGCCGGCGAGCGCGGCAACCGCAATCAGCGCCGCGATCAACCCGTACTCGATGGCCGTGGCGCCGCGCTCGTCGCCGGAGAGCCGCCACACATGCTGCTTGAGGCCTTGCATCTCGAGAACCCTTTTCACTGCACTCCAGGTTGAGGCCCTAGAGCAGATCCCTCAGCACGGCCTTCAGCGGCTCGTCCGCCGGAGGCATTGCATAGTTACCCAACCGTTGCGCACGCACCCACGCCAGCTCCTGGCCCTGCTGCGCTCTCACCTCGCCCTCCCACGTGCGGCACACGTAGAGGGGCATCAGCAAGTGAAACGCCTCGTAGCTGTGGCTGGCGAAGCTGAGTGGCGCGAGGCACTTTCCGGCGATCCTGATGTCGAGCTCCTCCTCGAGCTCGCGGATCAGGGCCGCTTCCGGTGTCTCGCCCGGCTCAACCTTGCCGCCCGGGAACTCCCACAGTCCCGCGAGCGGCCGCCCCGGAGGGCGTTTCGCCAGCAACACGCGCCCGTCGGCGTCTATCAGCGCGCAGGCAACGACCAGAACCAGGCCCGAGCCCATGCTTCTCTCCAAGCTAAAGCGCCGCCAGTTAAGATCTCCCCAGGAAGGGTCGTTAACCGATGGCAAACGGCGGGATCTACCTCCCTCTCCCTATAAGAATGGGGAGAGGGAATTCCATCAAGGCCGCATTGAGAACGCCCGCGGACCAGGGGTGAGCAGGGGCTCCGCCAGGTCGGCGAACTCGCACAAGAGCTTGCGCGTGTCGCGGGGGTCGATGATCTCCTCCACCCAGAAGGTCTCGGCCGTGCGGAAGGGCGAGCGCAGCGCGTTGAGCCGCGCCTCGATCTCGGCGAGCTTTGCCTTGGGGTCGGCCGCCGCCTCGATCTCCGCCCGGTAGGCCGCCTCGATGCCGCCCTCCAGCGGCAGCGAGCCCCACCAGGCCGACAGCCAGGCATAGCGGATGGCGAGCCGGCCTGCGGGCACGTGCGCCGCGCCAGCCACGCCGAAGGCATTGCGCACGATCACCGTGCACCACGGCACGCTTCCCTGGTTGATGGCCGCCATGGCGCGGACGCCGTGGCGGATGGTGGCTGACTTCTCGGCCTCGAGCCCGATCAGGAAGCCCGGGCAGTCGCACAGATAGACGACCGGCAGGTGGAACGTCTCGGCCAGATCGACGAAGCGCACGATCTTGGCGCAGGCGTCCGCCGTCCAGGCGCCGCCGTAGTGGTAGGGATCGCTCGCCAGCACAGCGACCGGCAGCCCCGCCAGCCGCGCGAAGCCGGTGATGATGGAGCGGCCGTACATCTGCCCCATCTCGAAGAACGAGCCCTTGTCGACCAGCGCCTCGATGATGGGTCGCATCTTGTAGACCTTGCGCTTATCACGCGGGATCGCGCTGAACAGCATTTCCTCGCGCCTGTCAGCGGGATCGCTGCGCTCGCCGCGCGCGGGCACGCTGTAAACCGATGGCGGTAGATAGGAGAGGAACCGCCGCGCGCACTGGAACGCCTCCTCCTCGGTCTCCACCGCATGGTCCACCGCGCCGGCGCGGCACTGCACCTCCCAGCCGCCCAGCTCCTGCTTGCCGAGATCCTGGCCGACACGTGCCACCACCGGCGGCCCCGCCACGAACATGGCCGAGGTGGTCTTCGTCATCACCGAATAGTGGCTGGCAGCCAGCCGCGCCGCGCCGAGGCCCGCCACCGAGCCGAGCCCCAGCGCCACCACCGGCACGACCCCCAAGTTGTCGGCCAGGTACTGGTAGGCGAACTGGGAGATGCCGAGCTGCCCGGCAAATTTGATCGGCCCGTCGTCTCGATGGTCTTGACCGAGCCGCCGCCGCCCGAGCCCTCGATGATGCGCACGATTGGCAGGCGCAGCTCGTTGGCCATGCGCTCGGCCAAAATGGGTTTCATCGGGATGGTGGCGTCGGCCGAGCCGCCGCGCACCGTGAAGTCGTCGCCCAGTACGATCACCGGGCGGCCGTCGATCATCGCCCGCCCCATCACGCAGTTGGAGGGTGTCAGCTTCTTTAGTTGCCCCGCCTCGTCGTACTCGGCCTTGCCGGCGATGGCGCCGACCTCGTGGAAGCTGCCCCTGTCGATCAGCGCCTCGATGCGCTCGCGCACGGTGAGGCGTCCGCCGTCATGCTGGCGCTGCACCTTGTCGGTCCCGCCCATCTCGCGGGCCATGCGCTCGCGCGCCCTCAGCTCGTCGAGCTCACGTTCCCAACTCATGTTCCCGTCCCTAGATGGTTCACGCTCGCAACTATAGATATAGATGTCTTCGGACGATCAATGCCAATCGGCAGCACTGCAACGGCGTCGCACAAAGGCAACGCTCAGCTAGCGCTGTTCATGCACCACTTCCTCTCGCCCCGGCCATGTTTCGTACACAGTCGGGGCGATGTTCTCTGCTACTCTGCAAGTCTCACCTCCGTGAACGTCCCACGCCCCGGCCGGGGCAGCGCGAGATGCTCGAATGTCGATTTTCAAGCTCAACGGTGAACCGAAGCCCTTGGGTGCTGCGCACGCACCGCTGATCGACGTAGTGCGCGAGACGCATGGGCTCACCGGCACTAAACTGGTATGCGGGGCAGGCGTTTGCGGGGCCTGCACCGTGCTGGTCGACGGCAAGCCGGTGGTGAGCTGCCTGATGCCGGCATCGGCCGTCGCCGACCGCGCCGTGACCACCGTTGAGGGGATCGGCGCCGAGCGCCTGCACCCCGTGCAAAAGGCCTTCATGGCGCACGATGCCCTGCAATGCGGCTTCTGCACGCCGGGCTTCATCGTCGAGGCGGTCGCCTTCCACGACACGCTGGCGGGCCGCGCGCGGCCAGGCCGAGCCCAGCCGCGAGGAGATCGCCGCCGCTCTTGCCGGCCACCTCTGCCGTTGCGGGGCCTATGCCGGCATCTATCGCGCCGTCGCCGACGCCTGCACCGGCAAGTTCGACAAGGCCGAAGCGACGCCGCCGCGGGTGGAGGCGCGCGCCAAGGTGACGGGCGCCGCCAAGTACACCGTCGACATCAAGCTTCCCCGGCCAGCTCGAAGGCGCGATCCTGCGCTCGCCGCACGCGCATGCGCGCGTGCGGCAGATCGACTGCACGCCGGCGAGGGTTGCCGCAGGCGTCTCCGCCGCCGTGCCGCTTGTCGCGGCAGGCGATGTCGTGCGCTATCTTCGGCACGCCGGTCGCCGCCGTTGCCGCCGGCCGACCTGGCGACGGCCAAGGCCGCGCTCGCGCGCATCAAGGTCGACTACGAGCCGCTTGCCGTCCGCCGTCGGCTACGATGCGTCGCGCGCGCCGCGGCGCGCCCAGGCTCTATTCCGGGTTTCGCAAGAATGCACCCAATGTCGGCGAGGGACTGGCCTTCCCGGCGTCCTGGAAAGGCAACCTCCGCGGTCCGTCGTCCGCCTTCTCGCTCAAAGGCGCCAGGCCCGCCGCATGATCGCCGACTGCGCGGCAAGCGCTCCGATCCGCTTCTCGTCGAAGGCACCTGGCGCACGGAAGCGCAGTGCCACACCTCCTTCGAGCCCCATGCCGCGGTCGCGCGCTTCGATCGCGACCAGCCTCATCGTCCACCTCTCCACGCAGGCCGCGTCCCACCTCGCCGGCCGCATCGCCGAGCGCTTCGGGCTCTCCGCCGGCAAGGTCCGCGTCATCGCCGAGCACGTCGGCGGCGGCTTCGGCTCGAAGCTCGGTCTCACGGCCGAGACTATCGCAGCCGTCTCGCTTGGCGCGTGCCGCCAAGGCGCCCGTGCGCGTCGTCTTCGATCGCCACGAGGAGCTGTCGGTGGCGGGCTACCGTCCCGGCGCAGAGATGGACGATCGCGCTGCTGCCGTCAGCGTCCGGCGCGCTCAAGGCGCTCTCCGTCAAGGCGACGGCCGACACCGGCGTCGGCATCAACTCGGCCATCGCCTCGCTGGGCCGCTTCATCTACTCCGCCGAGGCCAAGGAGCTCGCGGACTACGACGCGGTGAGCAACCTGCCGCCCGGCGCCCCGTTCCGCGGTCCGGGCGGCCCGGTGCTGTGCTTCGCGCTGGAGCAGGCGATCGACGAGGCGGCCGAGCGCCTGAAGGTCGATCCCATCGCGCTGCGCCAGCGCTGGGACGGCGACGCCAACCGCCGGCGCCTCTATGCCTGGGCGGCCGGCCTGCCGATCTGGCGCGGCCGGCAGCCGACGGGCACGCCAGCAGGGCCGCTTCCGGCGGGGCGTCGGCGTCGCCGCGGCCAACTGGCTCTATCTCTGGCAGCCGGAGGCCGAGATCGAGCTTGCCGTTCGCAGCGGCCGGTCTCGTCGCCAGCATGGCGGTGCAGGACATGGGAACCGGCAGCCGCGGCGTGCTTGCCGCGACCATCGCCAGGTCCTTCGGCCTCGAGCCAGAGGATATCGAGGTCAGGATCGGCGACTCCAGCCTGCCGCGCGGGCCCATCTCCGGCGGCAGCCGCACCACCCCCACCATCGTCCCGGTGGCGCTGGCTGCCGCCGAGCGCCTGCAGTCCGGAGATCGCGGCGCAAGACGCGCGGCCGCATCGGCGACAACGCGCCCTGGCGCGACATTCTGGCGGCGAGCCCCGACATCGCCGTCAAGTCCGGCCGTCCCGAGGACAGCACGCGCGCCTCGCCCGGCGTGCGTTCGCCCTTTGCCTCGTTCGGCCTCTGGGGCTCGGTCTTGGACTGGGTGCTGACGCCGCTTCGGCGGCATCAGGCCGGCCGCGGCGCGCCTGGCGCGCTGCACATCGCCGAGGTCGAGGTGGACACCTGGCTCGGGCACGTGCGCGTCGCTGCGCATGTTCGCGGGGCTGAGCGTCGGCCGAGCCGCAGGTGCCGCTGCTGGCGCGCAGCCAGGCCGAGGGCTCGATCATCCAGGGGCATCGGCTACGCCCTCTACGAGGGCCGGCAGGTGGACCCGGCGACTGGCGCCGTGCTGACCGCGGGCCTCGAGGACTACCGCATCCCTGGCATCGCCGACACGCCGCAGATGCACATCCATTTCGAGGAGAGCGGCTTCGAGCATGTGGCCGGGCGGAGGCATCGGCATGGCGAGATATCGACGCTGCCGGTGGCAGCGGCCGTCGCCAACGCCGTCTACAACGCAACCGCGCGCAGGCCGCGCGAGCTGCCGATCCGCCCCGACCGATTGCTGACCCTTCTCGGCGAACGCAGGAGCGCATGATGGCCATCTCGACGAGACGCCCCGATGCCCCTGCGCACCCTGCGGAGCTGCTCGCAGCCGGCACCGATCTCATGGAGCGCCGCCGCAGCGGCATTTCGCGCGGCCCCGTCGCCGAGCTTGCGCGTACCGAGGCGAGCACGGGCACTCGCCTGGAAGGCGCGACGGCGCGGCTGTCATCGGCAGCCAGGCTACGATCGCCACCGTCGCATCGGATCGGCGCCTCGGCGCGGCCTATCCTGGCCTTGCCGCCGCTGCGGCGGGCCTCGCTACACCGCAAATCCGCAGCGTCGGCACCATCGGCGGCAACCTCGCGCAGCGCTCGCGCTGCTGGTACTACCGCAATCCGCACATGGCGTGCCTCAAGAAGGGCGACAACGTGTGCCCGGCCCGCCCCGGCAACCACCTCTACGGCGTGATCTTCGACCTCGGGCCCTGCGTGGCGCCGCATCCCTCCACGCTCGGCGCCGCCCTCCTCGCCTACGAAGCGACCGTGACGACCAGCCTGCGCAAGGATCTGGCGATCCAGGACCTGTTCGGCGACGGCCGCGACGGCACGCGCGACCACACGCTCGAGCCGGAGGAGCAGATCCTGACGATCAGACCTGCCGCCGCCGGCGCAGGGCGAGCGGGCCGCCTACCGTCGTGCCATCAGCCGCACCTATGCCGAGTGGCCGCTGGTGGAGGCGGTCGTTCGCATCGTGCCCGACGGCGACAAGATCGGGCTCGCTCGCGTTGCCGGCGGCGGCATCGCTCCGGTGCCCCGCCGCCTGCGGGCCGTGGAGGAAGCGCTCGCCGGCAAGCTGCTCGACCAGCCGGCTATCGCTGCGGCGGCCAAGCGCGCCGCCGATGGTGCCGAGCCCCTGCCTCTTGACCGGCTACAAGGTCGCCCTGCTCGAGGGCTTGGTTGCCAGCATGCTTGCCGAGCTGCGAGCCTGAACCGCTCTTTCGCTAGGGCAGTGTCTGGCCCGGCAGCTCCTGCGCCACCAGCAAGGCGGGTAGGTCTTTGTTCGGTTCGATGGCTGGCCATTCAGTCGCATTCTTGGCCACCACCGGGCTTCGGGACGCCTGCTGATAGGTCTCATTCATTCGCAGCCCTTGCGCGACGAGCATGATGAGAACCCCTACAAACGCGGCCAACAGCCCCGTTTGCAGCTTCATGGTCCTGGCGCTGCCAATCAGAAAGCTGCGCGAGAAGTCTTCGTCGGGGGCGACCTGATAGAGCGCCCGCTCCGCTGCTGCAGTTTCGGCCAAGCCAGGTAGTGCGGTCGGCGCCAGCGCCGGCGGGCGCTCGTGGATCTCGATCACACCGCCCATTTGTTGAGCGGCATGCGCCTCCGGCTGCTTGCGCGTCCGTCCCCGCCAGCGGTCGACCAGGCGGAACACCAGGCTGACAAGCGAGCCGCCATAGTAGGCCTGGTGCGCGACGTCGGGTTCGCCTTTGACCGGCTCGAACCTTGGATGATCTGTCATGACAGTCTCGCTCCGGCGCAAATGAATGTTATCGGATCAAATTCGGCCCGGCGTCGCCGATCTGGCTTCGTCGATCCGATACTTGGAGGAAAAAACTGCGCTTGGCTGTGCCGCGCGGCACAGCCGACCAGCAGGGCCGTTTCCGTCGGAAGTCGCGGAATGCCGCTGTGCGCTCGCTGCGCGATCTTAAGACTGTGCCCGCAAACGAGCGGGCGGCGGAAGGCCTCGTCGATGTCGCCATTCCGCGCGACTGCTGACCTGTGTCCGGGTCAACATGCAGCGGCGCAATTTCACCGGAACCGGAAGACCTTACGACCGAGCCGCCGCGCTGAAACAGGAATACGCAGGTCGCCCCTGTCTTTCCAGGGTTGCCCCCGATCTGTCCGTCGCAGCGCCGGTCGTATCCTGCCATCGCTGCACAGCCACGCAGCTTCCCAAAAGCTGACAGAACGCGACAGGAGATCCGACCATGCGACACCTGTTCTACGCGGGCCTAATTGCGTTGCTCTTGACGCCGGCTCCCGCCACCTATGTCCGCTCACAGACAGCCGGTGAGACAAAGCTCGGCGTGACCGTCATAGAGCTAAATGAGGTCATCAAGGGATGGAGCGTGCGGCGTCGAATCCTCGGCCAGTCCGTCTACAACGACAAGGACGAGAGGATCGGCACGGTCGAGGACATCATCATCGCCCCGGAGCGGTCTGCTTCGTACGCCATCGTCAGCACGGGAGGCTTTCTCGGCATAGGCGCGCACGACGTCGCTATCCCAGCCACGCAATTCAAGCAGAGCAATGATCGGCTAGTGCTGGCCGGCGCGACCAGGGACTTGATACGCGCCATGCCCCGCTTCGAGTACGGGCGCAGATAGGACTTGCGCCCTTCCAACCCGCTACCCTTCGCCCAATCGGGCTGCCACTTCCGGCCTGCCTATCGCGCCTGCGCAGGTTCCTGAAGCGCGCCGGCCAGCCGCGCGATCAGTGCGCGATCGGCCGGAACGGCGCGAACGCGTTGCCGCTGCGCGGCAGCGACCCTGCGAGCTCGGGGCAGTGCCGCAGGATAACGCTCGTCATGCCGTTGTTGGCGATCCAATCCATGCCGAGCGGCGAGTAGACCTCGGGTCGGAAATCCACCGTCAGGAACCGGTCGCTCTGCAGACGGCGCGATGCCATCAGAATGAAGATGCGGAACGCGGTGTCGCTGAAGCCGAAGCCCCGGCGGCAGGTCTTCGGCGAACATGCCGACCATGGTGTCGACCATGTCGAGCTTGCCGTAGACGTCGCGCAGCTTGCGCCGCGTGGCGGGGTCGGCTGCAAAGCTCGTCCCAGTCGCGCACGCGCGGAAGGCGCAACGCCGCGCGGAAGTCGTTGTAGCGCGGGATGCCGCGCCGGCGGTCGCGCACGATGTCGACCACCGACAGGTCGATAATCTCGCCGTTCGTCTGCTCCAGTTTCTGCAGCGACTTTGGATAGTTGTAGCAGCGTCACCGCCCCGGGATGGGCGATCCCGAACGAATAGAGCACGTTGCTGAGCTCGAGCTGCGCGCATCCTGTCGTCCGTGTCGGCCCCTTGGATCTCCAGGAACGTGCGCGTCTCGAGCAGGCGCCCGTCGCGGCTGGCAAAGAACGCGTAGTCGTCGGGAATCAGCGGGTGCAGCCGGTAGACCGACACGAA
This sequence comes from uncultured Alphaproteobacteria bacterium, assembly GCA_963724565.1. Taxonomy (GTDB): domain Bacteria; phylum Pseudomonadota; class Alphaproteobacteria; order Rhizobiales; family Hyphomicrobiaceae; genus AWTP1-13. The sequence goes on along the minus strand of CAVRVK010000007.1, from coordinate 289,383 downwards.
CTCCTCGGTCAGCGAGATAGGGAACTCCGTGGTGGTCCGGCTTGGTCTCGGGAATGCCCTTGAGGGAATGCGCACTGTACAGCCAGGCGCCGAGCTGGCGTGATCCAATCCTTGGGCGCGCCGTACCAGTTGGAGCGCAGCGCCATTTCGGTCGCCTGGGTAGCCATGATCGCCGGTGTCCATTCCACCGTGTGAATCTTGGCGATCAGCGCCGAGACGATCAGGCGGGCGGTCTGATACACGCGCTCGTCCGTTCCAGGCGGGGTAGGCGGTCTGCAACTCCCTGCAGACGACGTTGTGCTCGCGCGCAAACAGCGTGTGCATGGCGCTGAGCCCCAGCCACCAGCTTTCGTTGAAGCCGGTGACGTTGAGGCCGTTGAGGTCGGCCGGCAGGTAGCCGTTTTCGAGGCGGATAAGGGCACCCGCGCGCAGCTCCGCGGCCTTCTTCTCGTCCGCGCCGTACACTTCCGAGCCGTCCCACCAGGGCGTGGCGGTATTGGCGAAAATCGGATACCCGGCGGCGTTGGAGCCCATCACCTTGTTGTCGGCGATGCGCATGTCCTGCTCTGGGGCCAGGTCCTTGTGGTTGCGCCAAGGCTCGGCAGTCCGCGGCGCGGCAACACGATGTCCTTGCCTGTCCTCGCCAAGTCGAAGCGCTCGTGATTGACCCAGTCGTGGACCTGGAACTGGATCCACGCGGCCGCCAGCACATTGAGCGACTTGGCCGGGATGAACATATCGCGGGTGAGGAGCTCGCGGCTGACGAGGATCGGATCGGGGCGGTCGAACTTGTCCGGCCGATAGACGGGCGTGCATGTTGCGGCCGAACGCGGAGCCGCAGCATCCCATCATCGGCTCGGAGAGGTCGTTGAACGTGCCGTCGTGGGTGCGCGCGCGTTCGCGCGGCTTCGGGGATCGGTGACGGCGCCGGATAGGGCTGCGGCGGCGCCGCACGCGGCTGCGGTGTCGATCAGGTTCTTCTCGCGCAGCACGTCGCGAAAGATCGCCAGATTGAACAGGGCCAGGCGCGACGGCAGGCGATGCCACGGCAACGAAGCGGTTGAGCAGCGGCAAACACCGACCTGGCGATCGCGGCCGGCGATGACGTTGCGCAGCGGCGGCTCCTCGTGGAACCGGTGGCCGAGGCGATGCGCCGAGCTGGCGCGATAGGCCTCCTTGCGGGCCCGGTTCATGTTGCCGAGCGGCCTGAACTCGTCGGTCGTGTACCAGGGATTGAAGGAGAGCTGGTCCACGAGCCGCTCCATCGCCCGCCCCTCGGCGGCGTCGACGTCCTGCTTGGGGATCGTCAGCGTTGCCACCAGCACCGGCGGCGAGACCTTCTCCGCCACGTCGGCGCCGAAGTTCTCGATCGGCGTCGACCACTCGCTGACGAACGGCTGCAGGTAGAGATCGAACGTGACATCGCCGCCGCGAAGCCGCGCCGCAATCTCCTCGGCGCAGGTAGTCGGCGCTCGGGTTGCGCGGCTTGGGGGCCTCGGCGGGATTCGCCTGCCGGACGCAGCTGATAGCGCACGGGCCCCGCATCGCCCCACAGGATCGGCGCCGCGGCTCCAGTAGCTCTCGAGCGCCAGGCTGCGGACCTGCCTGCGCGTGCTGCTCCACAGGTTGCGCGATCGTGCGCACGCCTGGCAACGGGCCGAGGCGCACGATCAGGCGCGGGATCAGCAGCCACGTGGGCCCGGCGAGCGTCTTGGCGAAGGCCACGAACTGGCGGGCATTGCGCACATGTGCGGTTGGATAGTTGGCCACGAACAGATCGTGCGATTCCTGATCCGAGACACGGATGCGCAATGGCGGCGCCGCGCAGGTCGCGCTCTGGTGTCGGGCTGATGCGCGCTGCTGGCGTTGGAGAAGCGGATCGTCACCGGGTATTCCCTGCCCGGCTGGAAGAACCCGACCCGAAACTGCTCCGGGACACTCGGGGAGCACGCGCAAGGTGGCATTCGTCACGCCGAGCAGCATCTTGGCGTGCGAGGCGCGCTCGACGCCGCCCGCTTTGGTCTTGCGCTTCTGCTTGAGCTGAATGCGCAGGAATTCGCGCGTATAGCCCTCGAATATGAGCCGCTCTGCCTCCGGGCTGCCGCCTTCGTACTTCTCCGACCACGCCTGTCCTGTCCATTGGCAGCCTCAATACTTCAACACACCAAAAACTGCTCGCTCAGGTGGGCATCTCCCGGTCGCATCAGCCCCGGGACGCGGCCCGGAGCGAGCGCAACAAAGCCTTGGCGTCTTTGCGATCGCCGCTATCTGGCTGATCGACAAATGGCAGTAAAGCCTCCTGCAGCAGAGCGCGGCCGCGTTCGGCCTGGCCCTTGCGGTCGAGATACTCGGCAAAGCAGCGTGCCGCACGCAAGGCAAAACCCGCTTGTCCGCGCTGGCGGGCAAGCGTCAAGCGCCTGCTCGAACACGCTGCTCGGGCTGCTCGTCGTCCCTGCCATGCGCGCCTCGATGCGCATGCACTCGATCTCGTACCAGAAGTTGGCGCCGCCCATGACGGCGCGCGCCTCCTCGAGGCAGGCCTTGGCCTCCTCGACCGTTGCCGGTGTCGGCATAGGCCTCAGCCAGCCAGCACAGATACATGGGCAGCCAGTAGGCAACGTGGGCCGCGCGCAGGAAGCCGCGCTCGCCCTCCAGCGCCTCGATGCCCTTGGCCACGTGGCCTGCCTCGAGCTCGCACCAGCCGAGGAACGCCCGCGACACCGACATCCACAGCGGCAGCTCGCGCTTGGTCGCCGCCGCCAGCATCTGCTGCGCCAGGGACTTGACCGTCGGTATGTCGCGCTCGAGCGTGTGCAGCATGCAGACGTGCGCGAACGTGTAGCCGAACGTGAAGGCGTGCCGCAGCTCGGTTGCCAGCGCCAAAGCGCGGCTCGCGCTCTCGAGCGCGTGGCTGACTCGGCCGAGCAGCCAGTAGCCGATGCTCAAGTTGCAAAGGCTGGTCACCTGCACGTCGGTGCCGTAGACGAGGGCCGTCGTCTTGTCCCTGCGCGGATCGTAGAGGGCGCTCGCCTTCTCCAGATGCTCGCACGCCCGTGCGGTCTCCCAGTCGATGAGGGACGTCCCAACCAGCCGATGCCCGACCATGCGGTCGGTCCTGCGTGCCCTTCTGCTCGGCAAGGTCAGAAAATCGCCGGCCAGCACGCCGGCCTCGCGCACCTTGCCGGCAACCCGCAGGTTCGACCACCGGGCATAGAGCGCCGGAAAAATGCGCGGGTCGTCATTCAAGGCCCGGCACAGATCGATGGCGCGCGAGCTGACGTCGGCAACCGCACGGCGCCGAGAATCCGTTCACGGCGATGGTCGGGGCGATGAGCGCGATCTGGACGTTGAGCTCCAGGTCGTCGCGCTCGAGGCCCGGCGGGCAACTTCTGCTGATCTGCTCCAACGCGCCTCGAGCTGCGCGAGGGCCTTCGAGATTGGCCGAGCGGCCGGCCGACTGCTGCGCCGCCTTGAGCCACATGCGCACAGCCGAGGCGGCACGTCCCGCCTCCGACAGGTGCTGCGCGAGGTAGTCGGGCTCCCTGTTGGCGATTTCCGGCAGGTGCACCTTCGATCTTGTCGGCCACGCGGGCGTGCAGCTCGCGCCGCCGCCGTTTGAGCAGCGAGTAGTAGGCGACGTCCCGCACCAGCGCGTGCTTGAAGGAGTAGACCTTTTCGTCGTCGTGCTCGCGCCTGATCAGCCCGGACTCGAGCAGCCGCTGCGAGCGGGGCCTGGAGCGCAATAGCCGTCCTCGGTCGCGACCAGCGCCAACAGCTGGTGCGAAAAGCTGCGCCCGATCACCGACGCGAGCTGAGCGATCGCCTTGGCTTCGCCGAGCCGCTCCAGGCGCAGCATCAGCGAGTCGTAGAGCGCCGACGGCACGCCGTGCTCGCCGGCGGCGGCGCGTCCATGTCGGCGCCTGGATCGACCTGGCCTGTCTCGAGTGCGGCGGCGGCCAGCTCTTCCACGAACAGCGGCACACCGTCGGCCGCGTGACGATCTGCTCGAGCAGCTGGCTCGGCAGCTGCTCCTCGCGCCACGACGGAATCGGCGAGAATGCGGCAATCGTCGTCGGCGAGCCGCTGCAGCGGGACGCGCCGGATCACCGCCGAGGCGCCGCTGCAAATGCTCTCGGTCCGGCTGGTGATCACGAGCAGGATTGGACGCATTGACGATCCTGGCTGGCGATGCGCTCGACGACCTCGACGGTCGACGGATCGGCCCAGTGAAGGTCCTCGACCAGGATCAGGCCGGCACCGTCGCTGGCGTGCGACGTCAGCAGTTCCACGACGGCATCGCGCGTCTTGCGCCGCAACTCCTGGGCGTCGGGAATGGGCGCGACCGGCGGGCCGCGGCATCGGCAGGCCGAGCAGCTGACCGATCAGCAACGCGTCTCGTCGTCGTCAGCAGCGCGTCGCTGGCGAGGAACTCGCGCAGCCGCGCCGCATTGGCCTCGGCGCTGTCATCCTTGCGAATGCCGATCCTCTGCTCGAGCCGCCTGACGATCGGGTAGAGCGGCGTGTTCTGGTGCTGGGCCGAGGACTGCAGCGTCACGATCGACTCGTCACTGAGGCCGGTCCTGTCGATCAGCTCCAGTCGCCAGCCGGGATTTGCCGATCCCGGCGCTCGCCGGTGATCTCCACCGTCTGCCCGCGCCCGGTCTTGACCAGCTCCCAGGCCTGCAGCAGCTGGTCGATCTCAGCGCTCCGACCGACCATGGGGAAGGCATCGCGGCGGGCTCGCGTCGCCCGCGCGGCTCTCGCGTTGCCTCGCCGAGGACCTGGAAGGCCTGCACCTTGCGCGACAGTCCCTTGAGCGCATGCATGCCCGAGCGACCGCAGCTGGAATTTGCCCCTCAGAAGCCGCTGGGTCTCGCCGCTGATCACGAGCGAGTTGGGGCCCCCGATCTCCTGCAACCGGAAGGCGATATTGGGCGTATCGCCGACGATCTCCGTCGCGTCGTGGACATGACCAGAGCCCTGCCTTGCCGATCACCGCCACGCCCGTGTGCACCCCGATGCGGACGCGAAGCGGCTCCTCGATCGTCGGCGATCGAGCGCTCGCTCCAGCTCGGTCGATGGCGCCCAGCAGGGCCAGACCCGCGCCGCACGGCGGCTTCGGCCTCGTTCTCCGATGCGAGGGGATATCCGAACTCGCAGCGAATGCCGTCGCCGATGTAGTTGACGACGTGTGCCGCCGGCGTCCTTGATGCAGCGCGTGCTGATCGCCTGGAACTCGAGCAGGATCTCGCTCAGGTCCTCCGGGTCGCAACGCTCGGAGAGACCGGTGGAATTGACGATATCGCAGAACAGAACGGTGAGCTGGCGGCGTTCACTCGCTCTGCACGCGAAGGTCGTGCATCGCACCTTGCCCCTAGTCGCCGGAGCCACGGGACATTGCCGGCCGCCTGGAACTCGGACCTGACCGATTCGGTAAGCGCTCGGTCTGGATGCGCCCAGATTAGGCTGCGGCCCAATGTGCTCACAAGCGCTCCCTTCGCTTCGCACAACGCGGCTCTTCGATGCCCGCTCTCGGCGTGGTCGGCCCTCATGACAGCAGTGCTGCAAAAAATGGGTTCAGCATGCGGCCTTCCGGGTCGGCCTGGCGCACGTGCGCCGAAAACTCCTTCCAGCGCGTGCCGTAGGCGGCTTCGACATGCCGCCGCTCCACGAACGGGCTTTGGTTCAGCAGGGGAATACCATTCCGCTTGTAGGCAAACTCGTTGAATTCTTTTAGAAAATCTATCCCACGCCGGCTTGTCCGTGTAGGCGTGGATCGGATCGATCGAGAAGACGTCTCCGTCGTGGGTAGTAGGACAGGATCGAGTTGGTGTCCCTGCCGGATGAAGTAGGACCCGAGCGGCATGTTGCAGCGAAAGTCGTATCTTCTTGAAATGCTGCTCACTGAACTCGACGTAGTCGCGTCAGCGCGCTCGAGCCATTGGTCGCGCGGGAACGCCCAGAACGTGAACGCGTACCTCGCCGACGGGGGCGTTCTGCTGTAGTCGATCGTCTTGTCGGGATTGTAGAGCGTCGCCCCGCCGACCAGATGCAGCGTCGTCATCAGCAGCTTGTTGCCGGCGAACCAGGCGGATTGAGCGCACCGTTCCTGAGCGGCCCGCGTCGGGATGCGGCGGTCGATGAAGCGGCCCACCCGGGCCTCGGTGTGGTTCCACAGCCGGCGGCGAACGGCGGCGAAGACCGGCCGAACGGTCCCGACCCTGTCGATACGCTTGCGCGATCTGGAAGTGCGCCTTGCCTGCCGACGGTCCAGCACACCAGGCCCTCCGAGCCATCGATGATCGCGTCCACCTCCCTCTGGGTCAGCTCGCCTGATCGGCCGCGGCAGGTAGGTGAACTGGATCGCCTCCAGCGGCTTGATGCGAAACGTCACCTCGTAGACGACACCGCACAGTCCGTAGCTGGAGCGCATCAGGTCTCAGAAGCTGCGGGATCGCCCGTCGCGGAGGCTTCCGCGCAGCTCGCCGTCCGGCGTCACCCACTTCATGTGCGTCAGATACGAGCCGACCTGCCCGAACTCGGCTCCGTCCAGCCCGTCCTTGGTGTGGCAGCACGCGGCGGCGCCGAGCGTCATGTTGCCGATTTCGATGTTGGTCAGGAACTGCAGCTTCTGCGCGCGCAGCGCCCGCGAGGCTTCGATGAACTGCAGGCCCGCCTCGGCCGTGATCGTCATCTTGTCGCGGTCGATCGCGGACGATGCGCTTCATCGCCGGACATGCTGATGATGGTGCTCCGTCCGACGACGCGCACGGCGTCAGCGAATGGTAGCTGCCCATCGCCCGGACCGGACCGGGATATCGGCTCGTGTCTCTCAGGATCGACTGGATCTCGGCAACGGTGCGTGGGTGTCACCAGTTGCGCGGGTGTGCTCGTGATGCCGCCGTCGTAATTCCGCACCATGTTCGCCATCGCCAACACCCCCGACAGTACTCGTGACCTACCCTCAGCCGGGCGCGATATGCAATCACCGCTGGCCGCCACGGCGAGACAACAACCTCTAGACTATACCCCATCCGCGCCTGCCGGCCGATGGGGAAAGTTCAGCCGGCTGAGTTCTCGACGGCTCGCTTGGTCGGGCGCGTTTGACCCACCGCCCGCCGACGACTAGCCTGGGCTCCTGCGTGTGGGGACGAGACCGGCGCCGGCAAACCCGGCATGCTGCGGTATGCCGGTTCGTGCTGTCCTGGGCAAAAAGGTGCAACGATGTCCCCACGCTCGCCTCTTGCGGACCGCGTTGGCCCGTTCCTGAAGAACAGCACCTTCCTCGGCGGCTTGCCCGACGACGCCCTCGACGCCCTCGTGCGCCGCGGGCATATCAAGAAATACGCCAAGGGCGATGTCGTCTGCCGGCGCAACGAGCCGGGTGACAGCCTCATGCTCGTGCTTGCCGGGCGGCTCAAGATCACCAACGTCAACGCCGACGGCAGGGAGGTGGTGCTCAACTTCCTTGGCGCCGGCGACATCAACGGCGAGATCGCCGTGCTCGACGGCAGGGAGCGCACCGCCAACGCCATCGCCATAGAGGACACGGAGGCCTTCGTCGTCTACAGCCGCGACCTGCTGCCGATCATTACCGCGCATCCGCAGGTCATGCTGGAGATCGCGCAGATCCTCTGCGAGAAGCTGCGCGCCGCATCCGCCATCATCGAGGACAACACGCTGGAGATGCGAGCCCGCGTGGCCAAAGGTCTGCTCAGGCTCGCCCAGCAACTCGGGCGCACCAGCAAGGACGGCATCCGCCTCGATCTCGGTGTGTCGCAGACAGAGCTCGGCAACTACCTCAGCCTGTCGCGCGCCAACGTCAGCCGCCAGCTCGGCCAGCTCAAGGACGCCAAGGTGCTGCGCATCCAGGGGGCGCAGATCGTCATCGTCGACGAGAAGGGGCTGTCCGAGATCGCCGAGGCTGCGTCTTCCAAGCAGTAGAGGCGCAAGCGGCCTCTATCGCGGCGAAATGCCTTGGGCCCGTGCAGGAATTTGCTCGGAGCCCAAGGCCTGCTGCCACGATCGGCCTCGAAGTGAGGTCGCAATTGAACCGCACGTCGAGTCCCGGTGCAGCAGCGCTTGGGGACGGGGCGGCAATTGCGCCGTCCTAACATAGCGTTTTCAGCTGCCTCAGCGATGCGGCTGCGCCACCAATATCAGTGGCTGCCGCAACCATAGCGGCCGTTGTATCCGGCCGCAGTGCTCTACAGCACAGCTGGCATCAGGCTTGTGCGGGCGGCGCGGTCAGCTGGCATGCGCCCTCTTCCATTGTGAGCCGGGCAACGCGTGTGGCAATGTGCGCCATCGGCAAGGGCCGGCCTCAACGAGCCCGCCGAGAGGAAGCGCTATGACTGCGATGCCCCAGCTGCGCAACATCGATCCCGACGACGAGGCGCAACTGCTCGCCACCATCGACCGCTGGGTCGAGAAGGAGGTGAAGCCGATCGCCAAGGAGTACGATCACGCCGACCGCTACCCGACCGAGACCGTCGAGCAGATGAAGGAGCTGGGCCTGTTCGGCGCCACCATCTCGCCGGAATACGGCGGCCTCGGACTGCCGGCTCGGCACCTACGCCAAGATCGTGATGCGCATCTCGCGCGACTGGATGGCGATCACCGGCATCTTCAACTCGCACCTGATGCTGGCGCTGGCGATCGAGAAGTTCGGCACCGAGGCGCAGAAGGAGGCATGGCTGTCGAAGCTCGCCAGCGGCGAGGTGCGCGGCGGCCTGGCGCTGACCGAGCCCGATGCCGGCACCGACCTGCAGGGCATCCGCACCACCGCCCGGCGCGACGGTAGCGACTACGTCATCAACGGCACCAAGACCTGGATCTCCAACGGCATCGAGGGCAGCTGCTTTGCCCTGCTGGTGAAGACCGACCCCGGGGCCGAGCCCGCGCCACAAGGGCATGAGCATGTTCATCGCCCCCAAGCAGAAGGGCTTCACGGTCGGCACGCAAGCTTGAGAAGCTCGGCTACAAGTCGATCGATTCCGGCGAGCTGGTGTTCGAGGACTACCGCCTCTCAGCCGACCACCTGATCGGCGGCGCAGGAGGGCCAGGGCTTCTACCAGGCGACCGGCGGGCTGGAACTCGGCCGCATCAACGTTGCCGCGCGCGGCGTCGGCGTGGCCGAAGGCGCCCTGGCGCTCGCCACGCGAATACGCCCAAGTGCGCAAGACCTTCGGCAAGCCCATCTGCGAGCACCAGGCGATCCAGCTCAAGCTCGGCGAGATGGCCACCAAGGCGCGCGCCGCCCGCCTGCTGACGCTGGACGCCGCTGCCGCCTTCGACCGTGGCGAGCGCTGCGACCTGGAGGCCGGCATGGCCAAGTATTTCGCCTCCGAGGCCGCGCTGGAGAACAGCATCGAGTCGCTGCGCATCCACGGCGGCTACGGCTACTCCAAGGAATTCGACATCGAGCGCCTGTATCGCGATGCGCCACTGATGTGCATCGGCGAGGGCACCAACGAGATGCAGCGCATCATCATCGCCAAGCAATGGATCAAGAGGAACCCGATCGCATGAAGCCACTGGAGGGTGTTCGCATCCTGACGGTCGAGCAGTTCGGCGCCGGTCCCTACGGCTCGCTGTTTCTGGCCGACCTCGGCGCCGAGGTGATCAAGATCGAGAACGCCGAAACTGGGGGCGATACCGCTCGCCACGTCGGCCCGCGCTTCCTCGGCGAGACCGACAGCGAATACTTCCAGATCGATGAACTCCAACAAGAAGAGCATCACGCTCGACCTCAAGAGCGAGGACGGCCGCCAGGCTCTGCGCCGTCTCGCCGCAACGGCCGACGCGGTGATGAACAATCTGCGCGGCGACCAGCCGGAGAAGCTGGGCCTCGACTACAAGAGCCTGAGCGCGGTCAATCCGGCCATCGTCTGCCTGCACATTTCGGCCTATGGCCGCGACAACGAGCGCAAGGCGTGGCCCGGCTACGACTTCCTGATGCAGGCCGAGGCCGGCCTGATGGCGCTCACCGGCGAGCCCGATGGGCCGCCGCAGCGCTTCGGCTCCTCCATGATCGATTTCCTGACCGGTATGACCGGCATGGTCGGGCTTGCTCGGCTGCATCATGCGCGCGCGCAGCACCGGCAAGGGCTGCGACGTCGACGTGTCGCCTGTTCGATGTGGCGGTGCACCTGCTGTCCTACCCGGCACCTGGTACATCAACGGCGGCGACATGCCCTCCCGCCTGCCGCGCGGCTCGCACCAGTCGGTCACCCCGGTCCAGACCGTGCGCACCAAGGACGGCTGGATCTATGTCATGTGCATGAAGGAGAAGTTCTGGGAGGACGCTGGCCCAGCGCATCGGCCGGCCAGAGCTCATAACCGATCCGCGGTTCGCCACGCCGGCCGCGCGGCGCAACAACCGCAACGAGCTGACCCAGGTGCTGGACGAGGCCATGAGCCAAGAAGACGACCGCGGAATGGCTCGAGGTGCTGAACGGGCATTTGCCAGTGGCGCCGATCTATGACGTCGCCCAGGCCATCGCCAATCCATTCGTCGCAGCAGTGGACATGGTGCGCACTGTGCCGCATCCGGCCAAGCCGGACTTCAAGATGTTCGGCCAACCCGCTCAAGATCGACGGCGAACGCCTGCAGCAAACGGTGTGCTCGCCGCTCGGCGCCGACAATGCAGCGATCCTCGGACCGGTGCAGCGGCAAGCGCGCGGAGTGAGCAACGGTGAAGCTCGAGGGCCTCACAGTCGTCGACCTGTCGGTGTTCCTGCCCGGTCCCTACCTGACCATGGCACTGGCCGATCACGGCGCCGAGGTGATCAAGGTCGAGCCGCCGGGCGAAGGCGACCCCGCGCGCCACATCGGCCTCTCCGATGGGCCGAGCACCGTGTTCTTCCGCAACGTCAATCGCGGCAAGAAGAGCGTGGTCATCGACCTCAAGTCTGGCGGACGGCCGCGAGCAGTCTGCTCAAGCTGTGCGACCAGGCCGACGTGTTCGTCGAATCCTTCCGGCCCGGCGTCATGCAGCGGCTCGGCATCGACTACCCGACCGTTGCCACGCGCAACCCGCGCATCGTCTACTGCTCGATCAGCGCCTTCGGCCAGGACGGCCCCTATCGCGACCGGCCGGCGCACGATCTCGCCACCATGGCGCTCGCCGGCGCGCTGAGCAACATGGTCGGGCAGGACGGGCAGCCCGCCATGCCGGGCGTTGCCATCGCCGACATCGTCAGTGCCCTGCAATGGCGCTCTCCGGCGTGCTGATGGCGCTGCTGCGGCGGCAGACGACCGGCCTCGGCGACTACATCGATGTCGCCATGCACCATGCCGCGCTCGCCGCGCTTCCCAACGTGATGGGCGCGGCCATGTCCGGCAGGCCGCAGCCGAACCCGAAGCACGAGCGCTCCACCGGCGGCTCGGCCTTCTATCAAATCTACGAAACCAGCGACGGCCGCCACCTCGTGCTCGGCGCGCAGGAGATCAAGTTCGTCAAGAACCTGCTCGGTCGCCTCGGCCGGGCGGACCTTGTGCCACTGTGCGAGCGCGGCCCTGGCCCGCATCAGGCGCCGGTGATCGACTTCCTGCGCGGGGTGTTTCGCGAGAAGCCGCTTGCGCACTGGCGCTCTTGGTTCGATGGGCTCGACGTGAGCTTCGCCCCGGTCAACACGCTGCGCGAGGCGCTGGACGATGCCAACGTGCGCGCGCGTGCGCTGACAGTCAAAGACGAGCGCGGGCCGCGAGCACATCGCGCCCGTCATGCGCTTCCTGCACGAGCCGGCCGAGCCCAACTGGCGCGAGCCCGCGCTCGGCGAGCACAACGCCGTTCTCGAATCCAAAGCCTCCACCACCTAACGAGCGGCGGCATGCGCAGCACCAAGCAAATCGCACCCGACCGCACCCGCGCCGACATCGGCCGCACCTACGACGACTTCGTGGTGGGCGACATCTACGAGCATCGCCCCGGCCGCACCATCACGGAGGCCGACAACGTCTGGTTCACGCTGCTGACCATGAACCAGCACCCGCTGCACTTCGATGCCGCCTATGCCGCCGAGACGGAGTTCAAGAAGCCGCTGGTCAACTCTGCCTCACGCTCGCCATCGTCACCGGCATGAGCGTGGCCGACGTGAGCCAGAAGGCCATCGCCAATCTGGGCTGGAGCAAGGTGGAGCTGACCGCGCCGGTGTTCGTCGGCGACACCATCTATGCCGAGAGCGAGGTGCTGTCGAAGCGCCCCTCCGTCGAGTCGGCCGGACCAGGGCCTCGTCACGGTGCGCACGCGCGGCCTCAAGGCCGACGGCACCCAGTTCATGGTGTTCGAGCGCACCGTCCTGGTGCCGATGGCAGGCAAGAACTGATCAATCCTTTCCCCAGTTGACGATGCTCATCAGGTTGCTGTCCTGGTCGGTCCAGACGAGCTCGCGACTTGCCGCCGTCCCGCCAGGGCGACACGGCCTTGCGCACGATCGGTGCGCCGAAGAATTCATTGTCCCGCGTGTAGACCGCCCAGCTGATCGGCGCCTGGCAATGGTCCTCGTCTGTCCTGGTTTCGAACCAGCCGACATTGACCCCGAATTCGTTGGCCATGCCACGGTGCAGCGGCGCTACCTCGAACGTGTCGAGCTCGAAGTTCACGGCCAGAATGCCGTTCTCGGCGAGGTGGCCGAAGTAGATCTGGAACGCCTGCTTGGTCATGAGATGCATCGGCGGCGAGGCACCGCGGAACGCGTCCAGCACGAGCACGTCGAAGTTCTGAGGGTCGTTGGCCTTGAGCTGCCGCTCGAGCACCAGGCGCGCGTCGCCGAGCAGGACGTCGACCTTGGCCTTGCTGTCCTTGATGAAGGTGAAGTGCCGGCTGGTCAACTCGAGCACGGCGGGATTGAGCTCGTAGTAGCGCAGGATATCGCCCTCGCGGCCCAGCGTGGCGATCATGCCGGCGCCCATGCCGATGACGCCGATGCGCAGCGGGGTCTGCGGTCCGCCGGCGCGCCGCTTGGCGTGATAGGCGAGCGCCATGCCGAGCCCGCTTTCCCAATCGAAGCCGCAGATCGCCTGCATCCTGCGTTCGGGCGTCTGATATTGCCCGCCCTGGTCGATGCCGGCCTGGAACAGGCTCAGCATGAACTCCTTGGGGTCGTCCTCGTCGGCGCGCACGATCTTGACCACGCCGTAGAAGTTGCGAATGCGCTCGACCACCGTGTTGCCCCTCAGCTCGTCTCGTGCGGAAAGGCCGCCGAGGAAATAGAGCGCGGCGATGCACGCGGCCGCCCCGACAGCCCAGCGCATCCTGTCCCTCGGCCGCGGTGAGCATTCGCAGCAAGGCCGCGGCGGCGATCGCCACAAGTACGATCGGGTGCTCGAAGAAATCGGAAAAGACGAGCGGCGCGCCGAGCACGATGCCCAAGCCGCCCAGCGCCCCGCCCGCAGCCACGGCGAGATAGAACCTCGGCAAAGCGGCGGGCGGTGGCTGCAGCCTGACCATCTCGCCATGGCAGATCATGCAGCCGGCAAACAAGGTTGCCGCCTGCAGCACGATCTGAATGAACAGGCGAAACGAGGTTTCCGGTACCGGCAGCGCGAGGATCGTTCCCGCCAGCACCAGGAACAAGACCCCGAACACCGTCCGATTATACGCCCTGGCGTAGCCAAAGGTGATGACCAAGGTCAGCAGGTAGCAGCTGAGCGGCACCACCCACAGGAATGGCACGACGGCCGCGAATTGCGTGATCGCGTTGGTGGTGGCCAGCAGCAGGGCCGAGCCCAGCGCCGAGTAGCCGATCCACAGCGCGACGGGATGCCTGCCCTGCACGCTGCGCCACTTCGATTGCGCCGCTCCTTCATCGCCCTGGGCATGTGCCAGCGTGAGCCAGGCGCAGACCGCGAACATCGCGACGTAGAACACGTAGGCCCACGACCACCAACGCGTCTGATCGGCGCTCGCGAGCAGGCGCTCGAACAGGAACGGGTAGGAAAGCAGCCCCAGGAAGGAGCCGATGTTGGAGGCCGCGAAGAAGCGCACCGGATCGAGCGTCGGCTCGATATGCGCGAGCCAGCGCGACAGCAGCGGTGTGGTCGTGGCGAGCGCAATGTAGGGCAGGGCGACGCACACCGTGAGCATGCCGAGGATGCGCCACGTCGGATCGCTGGCGTCGGTCGGCTTCCAGCCGTCGGAGGGCGCGATCGGCAGCAGAGCCAGGCTCACGACCAGGATGGCGACCTGCAACTGCGCCTGCCGCCGGATCGGAAAGGGCAGCGTCAGCGCGTAGGCATACGCATAGCCCACCAGCAGCGCCACCTGGAAGAACAGCATGCACACCAGCCAGGTCGCGGCGCTGCCGCCGAACCAGGGCAGGATGAACTTGCCGAGCACCAGCTGTACCTGGAACAGGAGAAAGCCCGCCAGCAGCATGGTGGCGGCGAATGCGAGCGCAGCGGTGGTGCGGGAGGTCACGGGCTTTCCATCTGTCATGCTGGCGCCGGCATCCGGCGTTGGAAGTCGAAGCTCGCGGGCGAGCGGCGGCTGTCCGCCGCCTCCCCCTTTGGAGTAGTAGTCTTACGGCGCTGGTGCTTGCGGCCGGTGCCCGCGAGCCCCCCGATCGTTGAAAGAGCATAGACCATGGCCCTGAGCAACAAGACCGTCCTCATCACCGGCTCCACGGACGGCGTAGGCCGCCATGTTGCCATCGAGCTCGCCCGCCGCGGTGCCAAGGTTCTGCTGCATGGACGCGACAGGCCACGCGCGGAAGCGGTGATGGAGGAGATCAGGCGCGGCGGCACCAGTGCTGTCTTCTATCCGGCCGATCTCTCATCCCTCGAGCAGGTGCGCGCGCTGGCAGCCGCCGTGCGCAAGGACCAACAGCGGCTCGACCTGCTGATCAACAACGCGGGCATCGGCACGCGCTCGGGCGGCCCGCGGCGGCGCGTCAGTGCCGACGGCCACGAGCTGCGCTTCGCGGTCAACTACCTGTCGGGCTTTCTACTCACGTACCTGCTCCTGCCGCTGCTCGAGGCCAGCACGCCGGCGCGCATCGTCAACGTGGCCTCCGCCGGGCAGAGCCCCATCGATTTCAACGACGTGATGCTCACCAAGCACTACGACGGCGTGCAGGCTTATTGCCAGAGCAAGCTGGCGCAGATCATGTTCACCATCGATCTGGCGCAGGAGCTCAAGGCCAGCAACATCACGGTGAACGCACTGCACCCCGCCACCTACATGGCCACGACCATGGTGCGCGAGGCAGGGGTTTCGCCAGCAAGCACCGTGGAGGAAGGCGCCGAGGCGATCCTCAAGCTCGCTGTCTCGCCCGAGGTGGAAGGCCGCACGGGGCTTTATTTCAACCGCTTGCAGGAAGCGCGTGCGCATTCGCAGGCCTACGACGCCGACGCGCGAGCACGATTGCGGCGGTTGAGTCTGGAATTGGCGGGACTGAGCAACGCATCGAGTGAATAAGGCCCGCGCTGATCAGCGGCTGCCCTGCGGCTGTGCCTCCGCCGTCAGGAACGCGACGACATCCGTCTCGATGCGCCGGCGATCAAAGTCATACGTGAGAATGTGATTGCTGCGGTTGCATGCAACGAGCTGCGCCTGCTCGCATCCCTGGCACAGGCGATCGGTCGCGGCGAACGAGGCAACGGCGTCCTTCGGCGAGGCGAACACCAGGATCGGCACCGCGAGGCCCGGCGCCTTGTCGCGTGCGATCCTGGCCAGCTCCGCTAGCTGTAGGAATGCCCGCAGAGAGACCAGGTAGGAGCCGGTCTGGTACTCTTTGTAGCCGACTGGATCGGAGATCTGCCCTTTCTGCAACTTGGGCATCACGGGAAGTATCCATCTGACCCATCGCGTCAGCCGCGAGGTCCATTCGCCGCCAATCGCGAGCGCGAAGTAAGGCGCAATCATTACGAGCCTACTGATGGCGTGATCGGCGGCGCCGATCGTGGCGAGCGTTCCACCCATCGACGTGCCCACTAGCGCGGGAGGTGTCCCACTCAACGCCCGCTCCTCGCCGATGAGGTTGCCCAGCCAGGCGGCGTACGCCGTGGGAGAGAAGCTCCCACGACTGTACGCGAATGATGTGCTGGTCTGACCCGGAATGGCCGGCACGACGACGCGAAAGCCCCGGCCAGCAAGCACCTCGGCAAGCGAGCGGAAATCTTTTGGCGTGCCACCGAACCCGTGCAGCAGTATCGCCGTCGATCGAGCGGAGTTGGCAGTGGGCGACAGGATCTGGGTGGAGCGAAGCCAAGGGTCCTTGCTGGAGGAAGTGGCCCACTCGTACCAGGCGAACAGGAAGATGGCGGCGTTGACGGCTGCCATCACCAGCAACAGAAGAACGACTACGGTCAGCCAACCGTCCGCCATGTCACACCGCCCCTCGTCGTCAAGGTCGACATATCCGACCCTGGGTCTCGGATATTCCGATGCCCAACAGATGTTGAACGCCCCCTTCGTCCGGTCAAGTCAGGCATGCGAGGCAGGACTTGACGGGCACTGCGGGGCGGGCGCCTAGTCTGGTCCCGATCCGGCCTTGCGACTATGCTTGCCGCTCTGGAAATCCGAGGCAATTCCCGTGCAATCCACGCTCCGCTCCTTCGATCTCGCCCACCTCGCGCATGTCGAGATGTTCACCCCCAAGCCCGAGGAATCCTTACGCTTCTTCGTCGATGTGTTCGGCATGACCGAGAGCGGGCGGGCGGGCCAATCGGTCTACCTGCGCGGCTGGGACGACTACGAGCACCATACGCTGAAACTCACCGAGGCCAAGGTCGCAGGCCTCGGCCACTTCGCCTACCGCGCCACCAGCCCGGAGGCGCTCGAGCGGCGCGCCGGCATCATCGAGAAGGCCGGCACCGGCAAGGGTTGGACCAAGGGCGATCTCGGCCACGGGCCGGCCTATGCCTTCACCACGCCCGACGGTCACCCGATGGAGATCTACTACGAGACCGAGTGGTACAAGGCGCCGCCGGAGCTCAAGCCCGCGCTCAAGAACCAGGCCCAGCGCTTCCCCGCCCGCGGCGCCAATGTCCGCCGCCTCGATCACATGAACCTGCTGTGCTCGGATGTTCGCGAGCTGCGCCTGTTCATGGAGAACGTGATGGGCTTGCGGACCACCGAGATGATTGTGCTCGACAGCGGCAAAGAGGCCGGCGCCTGGGTCACCACCAACAACAAGAGCTACGATCTCGCCTTCACGCTCGACCACTACGGTGCCAAGGGGCGCTTCCACCACGTCACCTACGCCATCGATAGCCGCGAGGAGATCCTGCGCGCCGCCGACATCTTCCTGGAGGCCGGCGTGCCGATCGAGACCGGCCCGCACAAGCACGCCATCCAGCAGACCTTCTTCCTCTACGTCTACGAGCCCGGCGGCAACCGCGTCGAGGTTGCCAATGCCGGCGCGCGCCTGGTGCTGGCGCCCGACTGGCAGCCCGTGGTGTGGACCGAGGCCGAGCGCAAGAAGGGCCAGGCCTGGGGACTCAAGACGGTGGAGAGCTTCCACACCGGCGGCACGCCCCCGATCGAGCAGTACACCGGCCCGCGGACGAAGTAGGCGCAGCGGCAGGTGCGCCGCATCCCGACCTTACGGCTCCCAGCCGCTGCTGCCGTAGGGCCGCGTGATGATCTCCAAGAGGTGCCCGTTGGGGTCTTCGAAATAGATCCCCCGTCCGCCATCGTGACGGTTGATCTCACCCTCCTTGGTCTGCCCGGGGTCGGCCCAGTAGGTAATCCCCTGTTGCCGGATGCGATTGAATATCTCGTCGAACTCCATCTCGCTAACGAGAAAGGCAAAGTGACGGGACAAGATCTCGCCTTCCCTGTCCATGAAGTCGAGGTTGACGCTGTTCGCGGTCGCCACGACCTGAAACGGACCCCACTTCCTCGGCGATGGCAGCCCGAGGATGTTTGCGAGAAAGGCCGCCGATGCTTTGCTGTCCTTCGACCAGACGATCGTATGATTGAACTCTACGGCCATCGCACAAACCTCATTTGGAGGCGACTAGAGGAGCCGAGCATCCACACACGAGTTCCTTCGATCCCGAAATCCCTAACCCCAGAACCTGACTAGCTGCGGTAGTCCGCGTTGATCGAGATGTAGTCGTGGGTGAGGTCGCAGGTCCACACGGTGGCCTTGCCCGCGCCTAGCCCCAGGTCCACCCGGATCGCGATCTCGCGGCCCTCCATGTAGGCGGCGACCTTCTGCTCGTCGTAGGTGGGCGCCCGCCCGCCGTCCTTGGCCACCTGGATGTCGCCGTAGGTGATCGATAGCCGGTCGCGGTCGGCGGCCTCGCCAGCTTTGCCGACCGCCATCACTACGCGGCCCCAGTTGGGATCGCCGCCGGCAACCGCGGTCTTCACCAGCGGCGAATTGGCGATCGAGAAGCCGATGCGGCGCGCTGCGGCATCGTTCTCGGCGCCCGTCACGTCGATCCTGATCAGCTTGGTCAGGCCCTCGCCGTCCTTCACCACCCACAGGGCCAGCTCGTGCATCAGGTCGTGCAGGGCGGCAGCGAACTTGCGCCCCTCCGGGCTCGACTGCAGCGGTGATGGCAGGCGCCCCGCGCGACTTCGCGACGCCGGTGGCGAACAGCAGCACCGTGTCGCTGGTCGAGGTATCGCTGTCGATGGTGATGCATTGAAGGTCGTGTCGGCGCCGGCAGACAGCATCTCCTGCAGCACGCGCTTGTCGACCGCCGCATCGGTGAAGATGTAGACAGCATGGTCGCCAGATCCGGCGCGATCATGCCGGCACCCTTGGCGAAGCCGTTGATGACCACGTCGGTGTCGCCAAGCCTCACCGTGCGCGTCGCGAGCTTCGGGAACGTGTCGGTGGTCATGATGGCCTTGGCCGCGTCGTGCCAGGCGCTCGGGCTTGGCCGCCGTGGCCAGGCCGGCGAGCAGATGCGCGAACTTGCCGGCATCGAGCGGCTCGCCGATGACGCCGGTCGAGGACACATAGACCTCGTCGGGCGCGCAGCCGACGGCAGCGGCGGCGGCCTCCGCCGTCATGCGTGTCGCCTCGGCGCCCTTCTTGCCGGTGAAGGCGTTGGCGTTGCCGGAATTGACCACCAGCGCGCGGGCCACGCCCTTGCCGAGGTTGTCGCGGCACCACAGCACCGGCGCCGAGCAGGTCTTGGACTTGGTGAGCACGCCCGGCAACGCTCGTGCCCGGCTCCAGCACCGCCATCATCAGGTCGGTGCGGTTGGCGTAGCGGATGCCGGCCTCGCAGGCCGCAAGTCGCACGCCCGGCACCACCGGCACGTCGGGAAGGCGCGCCGGCGCGAACGGTGACGGCTGCACCATCGACTTGGCCATGGGCGTAGCTCCTGCTGCGGGCCTTTTGACTCGATGTACTCGAAGGGCGCGCGGGCCGCTCAAGTCTACCCATATCCTGCGGGGAGATCCGCCACGTTGCCAAATTTTCATGCGGCGATTGGGCACGGCCCGCGGCGGGCCTCGGCGGCAGAGCCAGCGGCGCGGGCATCCTTCGTTGACAACGAAGGTACCGGTCCTTATCTCAGCATGGGCCCGGCGGGACCGGCCAGTTGCAGGCGCCTCTCCTCGCGGGTTTCACGCATTTTTCTGCCATGAGATGACGCTTGCAAGCACCGTACCGAGCCCCTTTGCAGGCGGACGGTCGGCAGTGCAGCTCAGAGCGCAATAGGAACGTGGTCATATGCTGTCTTTCGGCGCACTTGCAGCCAAGGTCTTCGGGTCGGCCAACGACCGCAAAATCAAGTCCTATCGCCCGACCGTCGACGAGATCAACGCGCTCGAGCCGGAACTGGAGAAGCTCTCCGACGCCGAGTCTGCAGGGCGCGCACGGAGATGTTCCGCAAGCAGCTCGCCGAAGGCACCGAGCTCAAGGACCTGCTGGTGCCCGCCTTCGCCACCGTGCGCGAGGCGGCCAGGCGCACGCTCGGCCAGCGGCATTTCGACGTGCAGATGATCGGCGGCATGGTCCTGCACGAGGGCAAGATCGCCGAGATGAAGACGGGCGAGGGCAAGACGCTGGTCGCCACGCTTGCCGTCTATCTCAACGCGCTGACCGCAGCGCGGCGTGCACGTCGTCACGGTCAACGACTACCTCGCCAAGCGCGACGCCGAATGGATGGGCCGCATCTACAAGTTCCTGGGCCTCACGGTCGGCTGCATCGTGCACGAGCTCGACGACGACCAGCGGCGCGCGCAGTACGCCTGCGACGTCACCTACGCCACCAACAACGAGCTGGGCTTCGACTACCTGCGCGACAACATGAAGATGGCGGCCGGCGAGATGGTGCAGCGCGGGCATGCCTACGCCATCGTCGACGAGGTGGACTCGATCCTGATCGACGAGGCGCGCACGCCGCTCATCATCTCCGGCCCGGTCGAGGACCGCGCCGAGCTGTACAACGCCATCGACGAGCTGATGAAGGCCTTGGTGGCGGAGCACGACAAGATCGAAAGAGAGATCGAGAAGGCCCACGGCAAGGAACAGGCGAAAGAGCTGCTCAAGACCGCAGGGCTGATCGAGCTCGACGAGAAGCAGCGCCAGGTGTCCTTCACCGAGGCCGGCAACGAGCGCCTGGAGCACATGCTGCGGCGAGCGCGACCTGCTGAAGGGCGGCAGTCGCTCTACGACATCGAGAACGTCACGGTGGTCCACCACGCCAACCAGGCGCTCAAGGCCCACAAGCTGTTCCTGCGCGACCGCGACTACATCGTGAAGGGCGGCGAGGTCATCATCATCGACGAGTTCACCGGCCGCATGATGCAAGGCCGGCGCTACTCGGATGGCCTGCATCAGGCGCTGGAGGCCAAGGAGCACGTCAAGATCCAGCCCGAGAACCAGACGCTGGCCTCCATCACCTTCCAGAACTACTTCCGCCTGTACGAGAAGCTGGCCGGCATGACCGGCACGGCCGCCACCGAGGCCAACGAGTTCCTCGACATCTACAAGCTCGACGTGCTCGAGGTGCCGACCAACATGCCGGTCGACCGCACCGACGAGCACGACGAGGTCTACCGCACGGTCAAGGAGAAGGCGCGCGCCATCGTCGCGGAGATCGCCGACTGCCGCCGCCGCGGCCAGCCGGTGCTGGTCGGCACCACGTCGATCGAGAAGTCCGAGCAGCTCTCGGCGCTGCTGCAAGGACCGCAAGTACATCCGCGAGCTCGGCCAGTACATCAAGAAGCACGCCGACGCGCTCAAGGACGGCAAGGAGGACGAACTCAAGCAGCACCTGACCGATGTCGGCGGCTACCTCGACGACCTGGGCCGCAAGAACAGCGGCGATCCCGTCCCGCACCAGGTGCTCAACGCGCGCTACCACGAGCAGGAAGCCAACATCATCGCCCAGGCCGGCGTTCCCGGCGGCGTCACCATCGCCACCAACATGGCCGGCCGCGGCACCGACATTCAGCTCGGCGGCAACGACTCGCTACCGCGCTGCGCGACTGGCTGAAGGAGCAGACTCCGAGACGGCCAGCTGGCCGGCGTGCACGGCGAAGGCGACGACCCCGAGCTCCTCGCGCAAATGGATCGACGACATTCTCTACTCGGCGACGACTGGATCGACAAGCGCCTGGCTGGCAATCGCGGCATGATCGAGAAATGCTCGACGCATGGACCAAGGAGCAAGTCGCAGCCGGCCGCGAGCCGGCAGCAGCGTGACATCGCCAAGAAGCGCGCGGACATCGCGGCGACCGGCGCGGCGATCGCCGAGCGGCGCGCCGAGATCGCCAGGGAGTTCGCCGAGTCCGCCAAGCCGATGGCGGGCGCAACGGCCACGAAATCGACGTCCGCCGACTGGTTCGACGCGGAGCTGCGCGACCGAGGCGCGCGACTGGCCAGAAGGACTGCGTGCCGGCACTGGGCTTCGGCGCGATCAACGAGCCCTCGTTCCGCGTTCATGCGTCGACCGCCTTGCGCGGCTGGATCGCGCGGGAGGTCGCAGGCTGGCCGTCCGCCGGACGCCGCCCAGGCATCGCGACCAGGCGCGCCGACATCGTCGCCACGTTCAACGCGGCCAAGGCCAGGTGCGCCGAGATCCAGGCCGATGTGTCGCCGAGAAGAAGAAGCAGGCGATCGACGCCGGCGGCCTCTACGTGATCGGCACCGAGCGGCACGAGAGCCGGCGCATCGACAACCAGCTGCGTGGCCGCTCCGGCCGCCAGGGCGACCCCGGCCGCTCCAAGTTCTACCTGTCGCTCGAAGACGACCTGATGCGCATCTTCGGCTCGGACCGCATGGACGGCGTGCTGCAGAAGCTGGGCCTGCAGGAAGGCGAGGCCATCACGCATCCCTGGATCAACAAGGCGCTGGAGAAGGCGCAGCAGAAGGTCGAGGCGCGCAACTTCGACTCGCGCAAGTACGTGCTCAAGTACGACGACGTGATGAACGACCAGCGCAAGGTCATCTTCGAGCAGCGCATCGACATCATGGGCCACGACGACGTCAGCGAGACCGTCGCCGACATGCGCACGCAGGTCGTGAACGAGCTGGTGGCGCAGTGCATCCCGCCCAACGCCTACGCCGAGCAGTGGGACACCGCCACGCTCGAAGAGCGAGATGGAGCGCATCTTCGACATCGACGTGCCGGTCGACAGATTGGGCCGCCGAGGAAGGCATCGCCGACCAGGAGATCACCGAGCGGCTGCTCAAGCAGATCGAGGACAAGGCCAAGCAGAAGGAAGCCGAGTTCGGCCCCGAGGCGATGCGGCAGATCGAGAAGATGGTGCTGCTGCAGACGCTCGACCATCTCTGGCGCGAGCATCTGGTCGTGCTGGAGCACCTGCGCAGCGTCATCGGCTTCCGCAGCTACGGCCAGCGCGATCCGCTCAACGAGTACAAGACCGAAGGCTTCCAGCTGTTCGAGACCATGCTCGTCAACCTGCGCGAGGCGGTGACGGGCCAGCTCATGCACATGCAGAGCGATGCCGGACGAGCAGCGAGGACCTGTTCCAGCCGGTCGAGCTGCCGCCGATGCAGGCGCATCACGCCGATCCGTTCACGGGCGAGGACGAGCTGGCCATGGCCGACGCTGCGCTTGCCGGCGGGCGAGCGGTCCGATGACGCGCGTCGCAGAGCGCCGCGCGCCGCTGCAGACGCGCCGGGCCGCGACCAGCCTCGAACCCGAAGGACCCCTCCACCTGGGGCAAGGTCGCGCGCAACGCGCTCTGCCCGTGCGGCTCGGGCAAGAAATACAAGCATTGCCACGGCAAGCACGACTGATGGCTGTCGCCAGGTGCAGCGCCGGCAGCTTCGTGAGCGGCAATCGCGCCACACGATGCGCGACTGTGCCGCGTGCCACGTGGGTTCACGCTACCGCCTGTGCGAACTCGACATCGCACTCGGCCGCTGGTCTTTAATAGTCGACGTGGCGAATCCGGCGTGCGGCGCCGCTAGCATGCCGTCGCGTCTCGAGCTCAACATAGCGGTGCTCGTGCCTTGAGAATTCTCGGGATCGTAGCCAAGACCCACGACAGCGGCGTTGCCTTCCTGCAAGGACGGGCGTGCCCGAGCTGGTGCTCGAGGAGGAGCGCTTCAATCGCATCAAGAAGACCAAGAAGTTTCCCAAGCTCGGCCTCGCGGCCGGCCTCGAGGACTGGGGCTCGCGCTCGCCGACATCGACGTGCTGACGACGCCCTGGGACGTGCGGCTGCTGCGCAAGTCGTTCGCCTCGATCCTGCTGCGCCGCTTCCCGCTGAGCCTCAGCCTCGCGCTGCCGCGCTCGCATGCCTCCCAGCAGAACCAGATCGTCGCGCTCAACCACTACCTGACGCGCGACCTCCGGAAGTATCTTCGGTGACGTGCAGCGTGCCGCCCATCGTCAACGTCGCCGCATCACCATGCGCACGCGGCCATGTTCTTCGCCTCGCCGTTCGAGGAGGCGCTCGTGCTGGTGATGGACGGCTACGGCGACGAATGCTCGAGCAGCGCCTACGTCGGCCGGGGCAACCGGCTGGAGCGCACGTGGTCGACCGGCATCATGAACTCCGCCGGCCTCGTCTACACCTTCGTCACCGAGTATCTCGGCTTTGCCGGCTTCGGCGACGAAGGCAAGGTGATGGCGCTCGCCGCCTTCGGCGAGGACACCTTCGTCGAGCGCTTCCGCGACGTGATCCGGCCGACGCCGGACGGCGGCTATGCCGTCAACATGTCCTACTTCAGCTACGACTCGTTCGGCCAGCTGCGCCCCTTCAAGCGCAAGTTCATCGACACGTTCGGGCCGCCGCGAGCGCCCGGGCGAGCCGCTCACCGACCGGCACCGCGACATCGCCTTTGCGCTGCAGGCCGTCACCGAGGAGATCGTCCTGCACCTGGTGCGCGGGCTGCTGAAGACGCATCGCGACGCGCAACCTCTGCATGACGGGCGGCGTTGCCCTCAACTGCGTCGCCAACGCCAAGATCCTGGAGCACACGGACGTCGAGCGCCTGTGGGTGCCGCCGTGCGCGTCCGACACCGGCGCGCCGCTCGGCAGCGCCCTGTGGCACTACCATCAGACGCTCGGCAACCAGCGCGGCTTCGAACTGCAGCACGCGCTTCTACGGCAAGGCCTACAGCGATCAGCGAGATCGTCGAGGCCCTGGAGGACGCCGGGCTGCGCTATCGGCGCATGCCGGAGGAGCAGCTGCTGCGCCCGCGTCGCCCAGGACCTGGCCGACGGCAAGATCGTCGGCTGGTTCCAGGGCCGCTTCGAGATGGGGCCGCGCGCGCTCGGCAACCGCTCGATCCTCGCCGATCCGCGCCGGCCCGACATGCGCGACGTGCTCAACGCCAAGGTCAAGAAGCGCGAGTCCTTCCGCCCCTTTGCGCCGGCCGTGCTGGTGGAGCGCGCGCACGAGTTCTTCGAGATCGACCAGCCCGACCCGTTCATGACGCTGGCGCCGCGCGTGCGTGCGGAGAGCCGCGCACCGCATTCCGGCCGCCGTGCACGTCGACGGCACCGGACGCATCCAGACGGTCGAGCGCTCGTCCAATCCGCGCTACTACGGCCTGATCGAGGCAGTTCGGCCGCCTGACGGGCGTTCCCGTCCTGCTCAACACCAGCTTCAACCGCACCGAGCCGATCGTCGCCTCGCCGGCGGACGCCGTCGGCTGCTATCTGCGCACGGGCATGGATGTGCTGGTGCTCGGCGACTTCTATACGACCGATCGCGGTCAGGCTCGCCGGAGCCGTCGGCCGACCGCGCGCAGCCGCGCCGGCACGCGACGCTCCGCCGACGTGGCGCTACTCCGCCCGCGGCGACGCCCGGCTAGGAGCGCAGCCCGCGGCGCCGCGTCCGTTGACACGCTCCGCCGCGAGATACAAGAGCTGCGACCTGCACGGCATGATCGAAAGCGGCGCGCGCATGGTTGAACTGACGCTTCCCCGCAATTCCCGGGTCAAGACGGGCAAGACCTGGAACAAGCCGCAGGCGCGGCGCGGCTGGCAGGAGTTTCGCGTCTATCGCTGGAACCCCGACGACGGGCAGAACCCGCGCATGGACACCTATTGGGTCGAGCGAGCCACCTGCGGGCCCATGGTCCTGGACGCCCTGATCAAGATCAAGAACGAGATCGATCCCACCCTCACCTTCCGCCGCTCCTGCCGCGAGGGCATCTGCGGCTCCTGCTCGATGAACATCGACGGCACCAACGAACTGGCCTGCCTCAAGGGCATCGACGACGTGAAGGGCCCGGTGCGCATCTATCCGCTGCCGCACCTGCGCGTGGTCAAGGACCTGGTGCCGGACCTGACCAATTTCTACGCCCAGCTGCAGTCGATCGAGCCCTGGCTCAAGACCGTCACGGCGACGCCGCCGCACGAGCGCAGCAGAACGTCGAGGAGCGCAACAAGCTCGACGGCCTCTACGAGTGCATTCTGTGCGCCTGCTGCTCCACCTCGTGCCCCAGCTACTGGTGGAACGACGAGCGCTATCTGGGGCCTGCGGTGCTGCTGCAGGCCTATCGCTGGCTCAGCGACAGCCGCGACGAGGCGACCGGCGAGCGGCTCGACAATCTGGAAGACCCCTTCCGCCTCTACCGCTGCCACACCATCATGAATTGCGCCAAGGCCTGTCCGAAGGGCCTCAACCCGGCCAAGGCCATCGCCGAGATCAAGAAGCTGATGGTCGAGCGGCGGCTTTGATCGAGCCAAGGCGCTGCCGCCAGCCGCAACAACTGCAAAAGACAAGGCCGGAGACGCAATCGCGATCTCCGGCCTCGCCGTCAGAAACTTGCTATCGGATGATGGTCCGCTGCTCTGCCCTGGTGCCCAGCCGGGGCCGGCGCCAGACCATCGTGCCGCTTAGCGGCGCGCTGCGCGCGCTTTGCGGTGCGCTTCTTGGAAGCGACCTTCTTCATCGGCCTCTTCTTCTTCGCCGCAACTTTCTTCTTCATTGCTGCCTTAGCCATCGTATGTCCCTCTATATCTCTCTCTTGTCCGAATCAGTTCGAACAAGTGCATCATGAGCAAGTGCTCGTATTTTGTTGACATCAAACGGATTATTGGTGTCGCGAAATGCGCAGTTTGCTGAGCGAGTGTGGCGATGAGTCCACAAATCTGCGAGTTTTCCTGCGCTTGGCGACCCTTGCGCATGGGGTGCGCGCAGAATTCATCCGGGCTGATCGCAATTCTACTCGCCGGCCGATCCCTGTGTTCCATCTCTCGGCAGGTTGCACGAGGTTCCCAAAAAAGCTTCGGCCGGACACCGCAGCAGCGGCGATCCGGCCGAGCTTGTTGCCGAACAAGTGTCGCGCAGCTCAGGCGGCGCGGCGACGGCGAGCCTTGGCCTTGCGAGCGACCGGGCGGGCGCGCTTCGTCTTGCGACGGGCGCTGACTGCACGCACGGTACGCTTGGCCTTCGCCTTGCGGGCGGGCTTTGCCTTCTTCTTCATAATCCTTGCCATTGCTTTCTCTCTTTCTCTTTCCCAGTTTGGTCGTTGCCCAAAACGCACGAATCGCAAAGACTTGCGACGTGTGAAAATGTGAGACAAATCTTAAACCGGTATTAATCGCATAGTCTTGCTTTCATCTTCGCACCATAATGATAATCACAAAACGCTACAGGATGTTTCCAATCACTTCCGTGCGATCCACGACAAACTCAAACACATCCGGCACGGCGCGATTGCTCACGCGCGCAGCGTGCGGGGCGCCTGCGTCATCGCAACAAAGTTGCGCGAACGCACAATTGCACTACATTTGCAGCTGAAGCTGACGCATGACGGGCTGATCAGTCGGAAAAGAACAATGGCCAATCTGGATGTTTCGCGTGCTCCGGCGCGCGAGACCAAAATCAAGCTGCACGGGCCGGATGCCTTCGAGGGCATGCGCAAGGCGGGACAGCTGGCGGCGCGGGCGCTCGACATGCTGGTCGAGCACGTGAAGCCCGGCGTCACCACCGAATATCTCGACGATCTGGTCGTCGAGTTCGCGTTGGCCCAAGGCGCGATCCCGGCTCCCCTCAACTACCGCGGGTTTCCCGAAGGCCATCTGCACGTCTATCAACCACGTGGTTTGCCACGGCATTCCCAATGCGAAGCCGCTGAAAGAGGGCGATATCGTCAATATCGACGTGACGCTCATTCTCGACGGTTGGCACGGCGACACCAGCCGCATGTACGCGGTGGGCCAAATCTCGCGGCGCGCCGAACGGCTGATCGATGTCACCTACGATGCGCTGATGCGTGGGATTGCGGCGGTCAAGCCTGGCCACACCACCGGGCACATCGGTGCGGCGATCCAGAAATACGCCGAGGGCGAGCGATGCAGCGTGGTGCGCGACTTCTGCGGCCATGGCCTCGGCCGCGTCTTCCACGACAGGCCCAATATCCTGCACTATGGCGAGCCCGGCGACGGCGTGGTGCTCGAGCCCGGAATGTTCTTCACCATCGAGCCGATGATCAACCTCGGCAAGCCGCACGTGAAGATCCTGACCGACGGCTGGACGGCGGTCACGCGCGATCGCGAGCTCTCGGCGCAGTTCGAGCACACGGTTGGCGTGACGGAAACGGGTTGCGAGGTGTTCACCCGCTCGCCAGGTGGCCTGCCGCGGCCACCGTATCAGCTGTCCTAAACAGCGGTTGACCCCGGGTATGCACATGGTCGGGGGGCTGAAGGACCGGAGTTCTGGCGTCCTCCCCGCGCAAGAATCGCTGCTGCCCGAAGAGGACCAGCGCACAGGTCACCGCCAACGCCTCAGGGATCGCTTTGCCAGCGGCGGGGCGGAGGCGCTGCCCGACTACGAGCTGCTCGAGCTGGTGCTGTTCAGCGCTATCCCCCGCCGCGATACCAAGCCTCTGGCCAAGCGACTGCTGGCGCGCTTTGGTTCCTTTGCCGAGGTGGTCAATGCCCCGCCGGAGCGGCTCAAGGAGGTCAAGGGGGTGGGCGATGCCGCCGTCCTCCAGCTTAAACTCGTCCGGGCCGGCGCCCTGCGGCTGATGCAGGGGGGGATCATGCAGCGCCCCGTTCTGGCCTCGTGGACCGCCGTGCTCGACTACTGCCGGGTCGCCATGGGCTATGAGGCGCGAGAGCAGTTCCGCATCTTATTCCTGGACAAGAAGAATCGACTGATTGCGGACGAAGTGCAGCAAGAGGGCACCGTCGACCACACGCCCGTTTATGTGCGAGAAGTGGTGAAAAGGGCGCTGGAACTCTCTGCCAGCGCCATCATCCTGGTCCACAACCACCCTTCGGGCGACCCCACCCCCTCCCGCGCGGACATCGACATGACCCGGCAGATCGTTGATGCCGCAAAGCCACTGGGGGTGGTGGTCCACGACCACATCATTGTGGGAAAGCAGGGTCACGCCAGCATGAAGGGCCTGAAGCTGCTGTGAGCGGCGCTGGGTAACCGCTCGGGCAGGATTGACCGCCGCATTGCCGGGGCTTTATAGGCTTCCCATATCTTGGTTCGGGGTTCGTTCCCACTGCTCGCCGCCTAAGCTCTCACAAATGATCCAGAACAAGCATCGCAAGGTCATCATCCTGGGCTCGGGTCCTGCTGGCTACACGGCTGCTATCTATGCGGCCCGTGCAATGCTCAAGCCGACCGTCATTCAGGGCAATCAGCCCGGCGGGCAGATGACGATCACCACCGACGTCGAGAACTACCCGGGGTTCGCGGAGGTCGTGCAGGGCCCCTGGCTGATGGAGCAAATGCGGGCTCAGGCCGAGCACGTCGGCACCGAGTTCATCATGGACCATATCGTCAGGGTAGACCTCGCCCGGCGACCGTTCCGGCTCGAGGGCGACTCGGGCGACACCTACACCTGCGATGCCCTAATCATAGCAACCGGGGCTCAGGCCCGCTGGCTGGGCCTCGCTTCCGAGGAGAAGTTCAAGGGATACGGTGTGTCGGCCTGCGCCACCTGCGATGGCTTCTTCTACAAGGGCAAGCAAGTCGTGGTGTTGGGGGGCGGCAACACTGCGGTCGAGGAGGCACTGTTCCTGACCAACTTCGCCAGCAAGGTCACGATCGTACATCGGCGCGATGCGTTCCGTGCCGAGAAGATCATGCAGGAGCGGTTGTTCAAGAACCCCAAGATCGAGGTGGTCTGGAACTCTGTGCTCGAGAAGGTGCTGGGGACGGAAGATCCAAAAGCGGTAACGGGTGTCACGCTGCGCGATGTGACGACCGGCGAGACCTTCACCCGTGATGTCGACGGTGTGTTCATAGCCATCGGCCACCAGCCGGCCACCGAGCTGTTCAAGGGCCAGTTGGACAGCAAGCCGTCCGGTTATCTGATCACGGAGCCCGATTCTACGCGAACTTCGATCCCAGGGGTGTTCGCCGCCGGTGATGTCAAGGACGAGGTGTTTCGCCAGGCCGTGACCGCCGCCGGCATGGGCTGCATGGCCGCCCTGGAGGCGGAACGTTACCTTGCCAGCCTGGAAAACCTCGCAAAGGCGGCCGAATAGGGGTATTAGAACGGTCGTTTTTGACGGTCCGTCACAAGAAACATCCATGGACTGGGACAAGCTTCGCATCTTTCATGCCGCCGCCGAGGCTGGCAGCTTCACCCACGCGGGTGAAGCCTTGCGCATGAGTCAGTCGGCCGTGAGCCGGCAGGTCTCTGCGCTGGAGAAGGAGCTGAAGATTTCGCTGTTCCACCGGCATGCGCGCGGGCTCGTGCTCACCGAGCAGGGCGAGATGCTGTTCTCGACCGCCAGCGAGATCATGGGCAAGCTGTCGACGGCGGAGACCTTGCTCACCGACACCACCACCAAGCCTTCGGGCGATCTGCGGGTAACCGCGCCGATCGGGCTGGGCACGGTCTGGATCACACAGCGCCTGCGCGAGTTCTTCGAGCTGTATCCCGATATTCGCATCGAGCTGGTGCTGAGCGACGAGCAGATCGCCATTGCCATGCGCGCAGCCGACGTGGCGATCTGGACCAGCGAGCCGCAACAGAGCGACCTCATCAGGCGGCCTCTGTTCACGATGAAGATGCACGCTTACGCCTCGGCGCAATACATCCGCCGCAACGGCGCGCCGCGCACCATCGATGACCTGAACGATCATCCCATCATCTCCTACAGCGGCACGCCGGCCCCGCATCTGAGCGCAATCCGTTGGCTGGAGATTGCAGGGCTCGATGGCAGGCCGCCGCGCAAGCCGACGTTCGCAGCCAACAGCGTGCTGGCGATGAAATACGCGATCCGGGCAGGCATCGGGGTCGGGCTCATTCCCGACTACCTGACTGGCGACGAGAGCGAGCTGGTGCCGGTCCTGGAGGAAGCAAAACTGCCGACGCTGCCTGTGTTTTTTGCATATCCGGAAGAGCTGAAGAGCGCCAAGAAGGTGCAGGTTTTCCGCGATTTCCTGATAGCCAAGGCGCGTCAGTGGAAATTTTGAGCATGGCTCGGCCCGACGAGCCATGCACTCGCGCATGGCTCGCTTGCGGGTGCCCCACTACCCAAGCCCAGTCGTGCCTGATGACATTCGAGCGGCTGTGACGGACAGCTACTGAAGGCTGGTACCCTCCCTTGGATGCCTTCAGCCGCTCTCAAAAAGAGCGGTCGGACGACTGAAAGTGCCGGGCCTCGCGCCCGGCTTTTTTTTCGCTTAGCGACAATTTGCCGTCGGCCCTCCGTCACGGTATCAGAAACGCCTATCGCCCGGACAAGGACTGCATGCAATGCCCCAATCGGCGCCAAGAACGCTCTACGACAAGATCTTCGACGACCATGTCGTCACCCGCCTGCCCGACGGCACTTGCATTCTCTATATCGACCGTCACCTCGTGCACGAGGTGACGAGCCCGCAGGCGTTCGAGGGCCTCAAGCTGGCCGGGCGCAAGGTCAGGGCGCCCGAGAAGACCCTGGCCGTGGTCGACCACAACATCGCCACCAGCCCCGACCGCCACCTGGGCATCAAGGACGAGGAGAGCCGCATCCAGGTCGAGACCCTGGCGCACAACGCCAAGGAGTTCGGCATCGAGTACTACAACGAGCTCGACGTGCGGCAGGGCATCGTGCACGTGATCGGGCCCGAGCAGGGCTTCACCCTGCCCGGCACCACCATCGTTTGCGGCGACAGCCACACCTCCACCCATGGCGCCTTCGGTGCTCTGGCCATGGGGATCGGCACGAGCGAGGTGGAGCACGTGCTGGCCACGCAGACGCTGACCCAGAAGAAGGCCAAGAACATGCGCGTCACCGTCGACGGCAAGCTGCCGGACGGCGTGACGGCCAAGGACATCATCCTCTCGATCATCGGCGAGATCGGCACCGCCGGCGGCACCGGCCATGTCATCGAGTATGCGGGCGAGGCCATTCGCGCCCTCTCCATGGAGGGGCGCATGACCGTGTGCAACATGTCGATCGAGGGCGGCGCGCGTGCTGGCATGGTTGCGCCCGACGAGAAGACCTACGCCTACATCAAGGGCCGGCCCAAGGCGCCAAAGGGTGCCGCCTGGGACATGGCGATGAAGTATTGGGAGACGCTGCGCACAGATGACGGCGCAACCTTCGATCGCGAGGTGAAGCTCGACGCCGCGCGGCTGCCGCCGATCGTGACGTGGGGTACCTCGCCCGAGGACGTGGTGTCGATCGAGGGCAGTGTGCCCGATCCCGAGAAGGTCGGCGACGAGGGCAAGCGCGCCTCCATGCAGCGCGCTCTGGCCTACATGGGGCTTACCCCCGGCACCAAAATGACCGACATCAAGCTCGACCGCGTCTTCATCGGCTCGTGCACCAACGGCCGCATCGAGGACCTGCGCGCGGCGGCGCGCGTCGCCGAGGGCAAGAAGGTCAACGCCGGCGTCTACGCCATGATCGTGCCGGGCTCGGGCCTGGTGAAGGAGCAGGCGGAGGCCGAGGGCCTCGACAAGATCCTGAAGGAGGCGGGCTTCGATTGGCGCGAGGCCGGCTGCTCCATGTGCCTCGGCATGAACCCCGATCAGCTCAAGCCGCGCGAGCGCTGCGCCTCCACCTCAAACCGCAACTTCGAGGGCCGCCAGGGCCGCTTCGGCCGCACGCATCTGGTCTCGCCCGCCATGGCGGCGGCGGCGGCGATCGCGGGCCATTTCGTGGACGTGCGCAAGTTCGCGTAAGCAGATTTGCCATCGGCGACCCAACGCGAGCGTGCCGCTCAACTTCCGCCGATGCCCTTCGTGCGTTGCGCACCGGCCATTATCCGGCCGCGGCGCAGCGTTGCACTGGGCGGCTCGCCAAAAGCCGACTGGTAGTGCGCGGCGAAACGGCCCAGATGCACGAAGCCATAGTGCAGAGCGACGGCCGTTACATTGGTTCCGGCGTCCGACGTCGAAAGCGCATCGCGCACGAGCTGCAGCCGAATGTTCCTGAGATAGGCGTTTGGCGTCGTGGCGCGCCATTGGCGGAACCCGGCCTGCAGCGAGCGCAGGCTGATGCCCAGATGCGCAGCCACGTCCGACACGGTGATGGCCGCCGCCGCGTTGTCGACCATGTAACGCTCCGCGCGGCGGATGAGGCCCGGGGTCGGCGGCCGCGACCAATCGACAATCTCCTCGGAGTAGTTGTGAGGATGCTGGTGAAGCACGAGCGTGAGCAGGAACTCGTCGAGAGCTGCCTTCGCTGCGTCCGAGAGCGGCAGAGGCTCCATTGCGCGCAGGTACGATAGCGTGCGTTGCCAGATGCGCTCCAGGTCCGGTGAAAAAGGACGCAATGCGAACCGCAGCGGTTGCTCGAGCGGGCGGCCGAGCCACCGCGCGCACAGAGCCTCGAGCTTGTCTGTGTCCAGTCGGACCGACTTTTGCGTAAACGCGCGGTCAAACCAGAGCTGGGTATCGAACCCGGCGGAGAGGGGCATGGTTTGGCCGATGCACAATTCGGCCTCCTGGCCTTCCTGGCGCGTGCGCGCTGAGCCCGCAGCGCACCGCATCATCAGGAACAAGCGTCGAAAATCCTCGGCGTCGATTTCTACCGGCGCGCTGTAGGACAGCTCGACGACCGGCTGAAACGTCTGGTGGCTAACCTCAAGCTTCGCGTCGATGTTGCGTCCGGAACCCGTAACCTTGACCGTGTGCGGGCAATAGACCTTGGCGACTGCGCCGATCGCCTCATCGAGGTCGCGGGTACGCAAGGGACGGATCCTCCGCTCAGTCACAACGGCAACGCACAAGCTTGATCCTAGGTGCAATTGTGCGATGCAGCAATGACAAGCGTGAGGGTAATTTTGTTTCGCAAAGCGGACACGCTTGCGTGAAGCGGATAGCGCGATCAAAGCGCGGCGCTTAAATCGCGTCAGTCGGCTCGAGCGTGCAGAGAGGCTACATGGCACGAACGACAGCAGCAGCGCGGCCAGCTATTTCGGCACCGCACAAGGTCTCCATAGCGCTCATCGTCAATGGCAAGAAGGCGCAGCTTCAAGTTGCCCCTTGGACGACCCTGCTCGACGCGCTGCGCGACCATCTCGACCTTACGGGCACCAAGAAGGGTTGCGACCACGGGCAATGCGGCGCCTGCACGGTGCTGGTGGACGGCAGGCGCATCAACTCGTGCCTGACGCTGGCGGTGATGAAGGACGGCGCCAGCATCACCACCATCGAGGGCCTTGCGACCGACGGGGCGCTGCATCCGCTGCAGCAGGCCTTCATCGACCATGACGCATTCCAGTGCGGCTACTGCACGCCGGGACAGATCTGCTCGGCCGTTGGCCTTATCTCGGAGGGCAAGGCCAAGAGCGCCGACGAGATCCGTGAGCTCATGAGCGGCAACATCTGCCGCTGCGGCGCCTATCCCAACATCGTGGCGGCGATCCAGCAGGCGATGGGGCAGTCATGATAAATTTCCAATACGCACGCGCCATCGACGTCGCCGATGCGGTGCGCCGGATCTCCGACGATCCGAAGGCCAAGTTCATTGCCGGTGGCACCAACCTGATCGATCTGATGAAAGTGGACGTCGAGCAGCCCTCGCGGCTGATCGACATCTCGCGTTTGCCGCTCAAGACCGTGGAGGAGACCGCGGGCGGGGGATTGCGGATCGGCGCGCTGGTGCCGAATTCCGACCTTGCCTATCACCCGCTGGTCGAGCAGCGCTATCCGATGCTGGCGAGCTCCATTTTGGCGGGGGCCTCGCAGCAGCTGCGCAACATGGCGTCTGCCGGGGGCAACCTTCTGCAACGCACGCGCTGCGCCTACTTCTACGACACTGCCACGCCCTGCAACAAACGCGAGCCCGGCAGCGGTTGCTCCGCCATCGGCGGCCTCAACCGCATACACGCGATCCTCGGCGCGAGCGAGGCCTGCATTGCGACGCACCCCTCCGACATGTGCGTGGCGCTGGTCGCGCTCGACGCGAAGGTCCACGCAACCGGGCCGGCTGGCGAGCGCGCCATCGCATTCGCGGATTTCCATCGGCTTCCCGGCGACACCCCGCAGATCGACACCAATCTGCAGCGGGAGGAGATCGTCACAGGCATCGAGCTGCCCGCCAGCGGCTTTGCGACAAACTACACCTACCTGAAGATCCGCGACCGCCTGTCCTATGCGTTCGCGCTCGTGTCGGTCGCGGCGGCGTTGGAGCTCAAAGGTGGCGTGATCGGAGAGGCCCGTCTCGCACTCGGTGGCGTCGCGCACAAACCCTGGCGCGACCCGGCGGCCGAGGCCGCGCTGCGCGGCCATCCGGCCACCCAGGCAGTTTTCGCGCGGGCGGCAGATGCAGTGCTGCACGCAGCGAAGGGCCACGGGCACAATTCGTTCAAGATCGATCTGGCGCGCCGCGCCATAGTGCGTGCCCTCACACAGGCTGCACGAGGCACGCCGCAATCCCAGTCGCACAAGAAGATCCGGTGAGCAGGCCCATGGCAACCTACATCGGCGCGCCCACGTCCCGCATCGACGGCCGCGCCAAGGTAACGGGCGCCGCGAAATATGCGGCCGAGGTCAATGTCCCCGACCTCGCCCATGCGAGCATCGTCTGCTCGACCATTGCCAAGGGCCGCGTCGCGCAAATCGACACCAGCGCGGCCATGGGCGTCGAAGGCGTCCTGACCGTGCTGACGCACGAGAACCGTCCGCCCATGGCGGACAACGACCAAGCCTACAAGGACGATGTGGCGCCGAACGGCTCGCCGTACCGGCCGCTGTACGACGGCAAGATCATGTTCGACGGTCAGCCGATTGCGCTGGTGGTCGCCGAAACGTGGGAGATCGCGCGGTTTGCAGCATCGCTGGTTCGAGTGGAATACGAGAAGGAAGCACATGAGACGGACGTGCATCGCCAGCGCGACGCAGCCGTCCCGACAGGGGCTCCCACCAATCCGATGGAGGCCATGTTCGCGCCGCCGAAGGCACGCGGCACGCCCGACCAGGCGTTGGCCGCGGCTGCGGTGCGCCACGAGGCCGAATACTTCGTTCCGATCGAGCACCACAACCCGATGGAGCTGTATGCCTCGACGGTGATTTTCGAGGTGGGCGGCAAGCTGACCGTCTACGACAAGACGCAGGGCGTGCAGAACGTGCAGAGATATCTCTGCGGTGTGTTCGGCATGCAGCCGGAGGACGTGCGTGTCATGTCGCCTTTCATGGGCGGTGGCTTCGGCTCGGGCCTGCGCCCGCAGTTTCAGGCGGTGCTGGCGGTGCTTGCAGCGCGCGCGTTGCAGCGCTCGGTGCGGGTCGTGCTCACGCGCCAGCAGATGTTTGTGCTGGGCTATCGGCCGGCGATGATCCAGCGCGTTGCCATTGGCGCAAACGCCGGCGGAACGCTCGATGTGATCACGCATGACGCGGTCACCGTCACCTCGCGCTACGAGGACTTCCATCGCCAGGAGACGGGCTGGTCCGGTCTGCTCTACAAGTCGCCCAACGCGAAATACGCGCATCGGCTGGCGCGGCTCGATCTCGCGACCTCGTGCGACATGCGCGCGCCCAGCGCCGCCCCCGCGCTGTTTGCGCTCGAATCCGCGATGGATGAGCTTGCGATTGCGCTCAAGCTCGATCCCCTCGAGCTTCGCCTGCGGTGCTATTCGGACCGCGACCAGCACGAGGGCAGGCCCTACAGCAGCAAGGCGCTGCGCGAATGCTACCGGCAGGGCGCCGAGGCGTTCGGCTGGAACAAGCGCAATCCCGAGCCCCGCTCGATGCGCGACGGCAGCGATCTCGTCGGCTGGGGCATGGCGACGGCCGTCTGGGAAGCCCTGCAGGTGCCGATCACGGTGCGCATCGCGCTCACCGCCAACGGCCATGCCGAGGTGGCGTGCGCGACCTCCGACATCGGCACCGGCACCTACACCATCATGGCGCAGGTCGCGGCCGACATGCTGGGCCTGCCGCTCGACAACATCAGCATCAAGCTCGGCGACTCGAGCCTGCCGCAATCACCGGTCGAAGGCGGATCGTGGATTGCGTCCTCGGTGTCGAACGGGATCGCGACCACAGCCGGCGCGATCCGCGACGAGCTGCTGCGCCTGGCGAAGGAGATGCCCGGCTCGCCGCTCGCGAGCGCCGCGCCCGACGAGGTCGCACTGGCGGACGGCAGGCTCGTGAGCAAGCGCGACGCTTCGCGCGGCGTGTCCATCGCCGACGCCATGCGGCAGGGCGCGGTGGACCGCATCGAGCAGGAGAAAACCACCGAGCCCGTCAACGACCACACGCGCGCGAGCAACGCGCACGCAGCGCACTTCGTCGAGGTGAAGGTGGACGACCAGCTCGGCGTCGTCCGCGTCACGCGCGCCGTCAGCGCGGTCGCGGCCGGGCGCATCCTCAACACCAAGACCGCGGGCAGCCAGATTATGGGCGGCGTGGTGTGGGGCATCGGCATGGCGCTGCACGAGGAGACACTGATCGACCACAGGTTCGGCCGCGTCATGAATGCCAACATCGCCGAGTACCACGTGCCGGTGAACGCGGATATCCACGATATCAAGGTGATCTTCGTCGACGAGCCGGACGGCAGCAATCCGCTGGGCATCAAGGGGGTCGGCGAGATCGGCATCGTTGGCGTCGCCGCGGCGGTCGCCAATGCGGTGTATCACGCGACCGGCAAACGCGTGCGCGATCTGCCGATCACGCTGGACAAGCTGCATCAGTGAGCGCCGGATATGGCGCTGGGAACCAATCGGGCTCCGCTGGCGCCAGCCGGGTCGCGCTTGCCAGCTGGTCCCAGCCCACGCAGCTGAGCGCTAGGCGCTTTCCCCGCCGCCTGCGCGGAAATAGGGCACTACCTCGCCCTTCAATTTGATCGTCAGCGGGCGGCCCTTGCGGTCCTTGCTGTTGCCGGCGGCCAGCCGCACCCAGCCTTCGCTCACGCAGTATTCCTCGACGTTGGTCTTGTCCTGACCCTTGAAGCGCACACCCACGCCACGCTCCAGCAGCGCCGCATCGTGGAAGGGGCTGGTGGGATCAGCAGATAGGCGGTCTGGCGGTGTGTCGCTCATCGGCAGCTTTCACTGGCGCAAGGCCCAAGTGGCGTCGCGTTGCGATTTCGTATACCAGCAGAGCCGAGGTCTCCTCAACGTCCTTGCCGGGAGAGAGTGCACCCATGTCCAAATCGCTGGTGCAGCAGCAGTTCGGCGCCCATGCGGCGGCCTATGCGACCTCCACCGTCCACGCCAAGGGCGCGAGCCTCGCCCGCCTGGTCGAACTGGTTGGCCCCCAACGGCACTGGCAGATGCTCGACATAGCCACAGGGCGCCGGCCACACCGCAGCAGCCTTCGCGCCGCACGTCGCCCGCGCCGTTGCCAGCGACATCACCGAGGAAATGCTGGCCGAAGCGCGCAAGCTCGCCGCCTCCAAGGGCTTCGCCAACATGGAGGTCGTCAGCGCCGATGCCGAGGCGCTGCCGTTCGGCGACGCG
Source organism: uncultured Alphaproteobacteria bacterium (assembly GCA_963724565.1). Classification (GTDB taxonomy): domain Bacteria; phylum Pseudomonadota; class Alphaproteobacteria; order Rhizobiales; family Hyphomicrobiaceae; genus AWTP1-13. The sequence continues at coordinate 251,162 of CAVRVK010000007.1, read as the reverse complement.
CAGTTCGAACTCGTCACCAGCCGAATCGCGCCGCACCATTTCCCAGACGTCCCGCTGTTCGTGAGCGAGGTGTGGCGGGTGCTGAAGCCGGGCGGCACGTTCGCGCTGGTCGACAACATCGCCCCCGATGCCGAAGTCCACGCCGGGCTTCTCCAGCGCCGAGTTGCGCGACGCAGCCCTCGCCTACAACGCTTTCGAGAAGATCCGCGACCCGAGCCACGGCCGCTGCCTGGGGATGGCGGAGTGGAGCGAGGTGATCACCGACACAGGCTTCGGGATCGTGCACAAGGAGCGCATCGGCAAGGACATGGAGTTCCAGCCCTGGGCCGAGCGGCTGGGCGCCACCCCGGCAACGATCGAGCGCCTGCGCGCCATGCTGACCGAGGGGGCACCGGCGCTGAAGGCGTTCCTGCGGCCGCGGCAGGACGGCGATAGCCTCTGGTTCACCCTGGACGAGGCGATCCTGATCGCCCGCAAACCCGCCTAGCGCCTCCCTTCTTGAAACGTTAACCGGCGTGCGCTAGATGTTGGGCATGGTTCCGTTTCAACACGCGCTGATCGCTCTGCGAATTATATCCCCGGCAGCCTGAGGGCGCCGGGCATTCGCCATATCGATCTGCGATCGCGTGTAAGGACCTAACCCAATGACATCGAAAGCTTTAGCCGCGCCGCGCGCGGCCGACGAGACCGTACGTGCCTTCTTCTTCGTGACAGCCCCTGCCGATCCTGGCCTGCTGCCACGCCTGATCGAGCCGGTGGCCAAGCTCGGCGCCGTTCCCTCGCGCGTGCATGCCTCGCGCGAGTCGGGGGATGGCTCGGAGCTGACCGTCGATCTGCGGCTCGCCGGGGTCGCCCCGCGCACGGCCGATCTTGTCGAGCGAGCGCTGAGGGCCGTCGTCGGCGTGCGCCAGGTGATGGCGGTCGTCGAGCGCGAAACGTGACGGCCAGCCTCTGGCGATACGGCGCCTTGGGCCTTATGTCTTCGCGCGGAGCGGGCGCGGAGCGGGGCGAAGGCGCGGTATTGCGTATGACCGGCAGCTGGGACTGGGCAGGCAGGAAGGCGCCGAGCCTGGCGGATTTCGAGGCCGCTGGCGGCAGCCGCCTGGCGCCGGCTGCCCAAAGAGTTCCGCGACATGTGCGGCGACGTGGTGATCCGGGTGGAGGATTTCGCCACCGACGAGGTGTTGCAGTCGATGCAAATCCAGAGCGCCTTCGACCTGATGGGCCTCTATCCACGGCGTCAGCCTGGACAAGAGGAGCGTCATGGACCCCGTCGCCATGCCGAACATGGTTTTTCTCTACCGGCGCGCCGATACTCGATTACTGGGCCGAGTATCCCGAGACGCTGGGACACTTGGTCACCCATGTCCTGGTGCATGAGATTGGTCACCATTTTGGTCTATCGGACGCGGATATGGCCTTGATCGAAGCCAATGCCGGCGAGTGATTGGTCGGGCAGGCTGGTTCCCAGGTAACAGTTATCCAATGGCTGTCGGAGGATGAACAACTTGCCGTTGCAAACTGATCGGGGACGGGCAAAGCTGCCGCGCCGGTTCCACACCTTTTCCATTGTTGGGTGTTCGCTTGAGCCGACTGGGGGATGGTATGAACAGGGCGGCACGGGCCATCGGCGCGGCGCTGGCCGTGCTGTGCCTGCCGTGCATCATCGCTGTTGCCGTGGCGGGACCGACGCCTGAGGAATACGCCGCCAAGGTCGGTGCGGATGCCAAGATGGTGCCCGCCGGCGAGCTCGCCATCGACGGCCGCAAGGTGATCTGCGGCAAGCGGCCGACCGTGCTCGACAACAAGCTCGACGACTACGGCGCGGCCTACCCCGGCTTCCTCATTCTCAACCCGAAGCTGCTGGCCAAGGTCTCCACGCCGGTCAAGCTGTGGATCCATGCCCACGAGTGCGGGCACCAGTATCGCGGCCCCGACGAGGAAACGGCCGACTGCTTCGCCGTCCAGCGCGGGCGGCGCCAGGGCTGGCTGACGCCCGAGGGGCTCGAGGAGGTGTGCAACTTCATTTCACCGGCCAAGGGCGACAGCATGCACTTCTCCGGCTCGCACCGCTGCGAGGCCATGCGCAGCGTGCTACGTCGACCCGACGGTGCGCTAGTCTTGTCTCAGCATTATCTTGACGGGGACAAGCTACCTGCCCTTTAAGAGGCAGGTCGGGCTGGCGACAGCGGGCGCAGACCTGACCGGGGAATCGGGCTGAGAAATCCATGGACAAGTTCACGACACTGACCGGCGTCGCGGCGCCGCTGCCGATGATCAACGTCGACACCGACGCCATCATCCCCAAGCAGTTCCTCAAGACCATCAAGCGCACCGGCCTCGGCAAGCACCTGCTCTACGAGCTGCGCTACGACGAGCAGGGCAAGGAGAAGCCGGACTTCGTGCTCAACAAGCCGGCCTACCGCAAGGCGCAGATCCTGGTGGCGGGCGAGAACTTCGGCTGCGGCTCCTCGCGCGAGCACGCGCCCTGGGCGCTGCTGGACTTCGGCATCCGCTGCGTGATCGCGCCCTCGTTCGCCGACATCTTCTACAACAACTGCTTCCAGAACGGCATCCTGCCCATCAAGCTGCCGCAGGAGGACGTCGACAAGCTGATGGACGACGCCAACCGTGGCGCCAACGCGACCATCACCATCGATCTCGAGAAGCAGGAGATCCGCGGGCCCGACGGCGGCTGCATCAAGTTCGAGATGGATCCGTTCCGCAAGCGCTGCCTGCTGGAAGGCCTCGACAACATCGGCCTGACGCTGGAGAGCGAGAAGTCGATCGGCGAGTTCGAGGCCAAGGCGGGCGCGGCGCGGCCTTGGGCTTGACGAGGCTGCTCCCGAGGCTCGCTTGCTCGAGCCGCCCCCGTTCGAGCTGACGCTACCAAGTACGCTTTCGGTGTGCTGCTGCCGGACCGCGTGCGGGGCACGGTCGAATCTGACCGGAGCTCACCAAAGTTGAGGGAACGAACATCCTGGAAGGCCTGCTATGGAGGTGGGCCGTGATGCAAGTAGCAAAGTCATGTTGCTGGCGAGCCGTAAACGCATCGTGGACTTCCAACAGTGCCCCGGGTAGCCTTTCGCACATTGGTCGGCGGGATAGGCGTAGATGCCCGGTAAGATTTTCATCAGTTATCGGCGCTCCGAGAGTTCTGAAAGACGCACGTCACCTCGCCACCCTGCTCGACAGAGGGCCTTTGCGAGGCCGCATCTTCATCGATCTCAAGGGTCTCGACGGCTCGCCCGACTGGTTGCATGAGCTGGAGCGGCAGGTGGCGGCCAGCGAAGCGATGATATCAGTGATCTGCCCGGAATGGGTCGAGGTACGTGACTCCGACGGCCGCCGACGCCTCGACAGCGATAGTGACTTTGTCCGATTTGAGTTGGCCGAAGCATTCCGGCGCGGGATCCCGGTTATTCCAGTTCTGGTGGACGGTGCACGCATGCCGCGAGGCAGCCAGCTCCCCGACAACCTGCTACTTTTGACACGCCCGCAGGCGGAACTGCTGCGTACCGAGAGTTTTGACGAAGATGCCGACAAGATCGCGCGCCGCCTTCTAGCGGAGATCGCCGCGCGACGTCACCACGGTTGGCCCACCTGGGTTGTTGCTGCGATTGTCGGCGTGGCACTGGCCGGCGGCGCTGGAGTGGGCTCGTTCCTCCCGGAGCGGCTCGGCTGGGCGCGTCCCGCGGTGACGGATGCGGAGACGGCAGCCAAGATCGCCCAGCTGAGCACACAACTTGCCGACGCCAAGTCAGAGGCGGACGCCGCGTCCAGGCGCGCAGTGGCAAGCGAAAAGGCCCGCTCTGAGGCGTCTGCAGAGGCCAAGCGGCTCGCCGGCTTGCTCGCGGGCGCCGAGAAAGCACGGGATTCCGCCACGGCCGCCGCCGATAGTTTGGAAAAGCAGTCTGCTGGTCTCAAGGCCGAGGTCGACAAACTGAAGGCTGCCATGGCTGCAAAGCCGGCGGCGCCAGCGCCTTCCCCATCCAGCGACAAGGTCGCCGAGCTCACGGCCAAGATCGCGCTCCTGCAAGCGGAGCTGAAGCGCCGCGAGGTGCAGCCCGACAAGGGCGATCCCGCTGCATCGCAAGAACCGCCCAATATTTCTGCTTTGGCGTCCCACGCTACGCCATCGGGACCTATTGCAGCAGATGCACAGCCCTGGCACGGCTGGCGGCTGGGGAAGCCGGGTGGCCACACTTCCGGCGTGTCGTCCCTCGCCGTCACTCCCGACGGGCGGACTATCGCGAGCGGGAGCTCGGACGACACGACCATGCTGTGGGAGGCCGCCTCGGGCCGCCTGCTCCGCACGCTGCAAGTGGGTGGACCGGTTCGGAAGGGCTCCGGCGCCGTCGCCTTTACCCCCGACGGTAGGATCATCGTAACCGCGGGCAGAAAGGGGGTGGTGCTATGGGAGGCCGCCTCCGGCCGCCTGATCCGCACTCTCGAGGGGGACCATGTTCAGGAGGTTGGGGCTGTTGCCATTATCCCCGGCAGTGGGGCAATCGTGACTGCGGGCCGGCAAGGGGTGGCTCTGTGGGATGCCGCCTCAGGTCGGGTTCTGCGCAGCCTCCAAGGACATAATAAGTGGGGCGTGAATGCAGTCGCCGTCACTCCCGACGGCGGGATCATCGTGACCGGGGAACGGGATGGAGTGAGACTGTGGGAGACTGCCTCGACCCGCCTGCTGAACACGCTCAAAGGGCATACCGGGGAAGTAGCGGCCGTCGCCGTCACCTCCGACGGTCGCACCTTCGTGAGCGGCGGCTCAGACAAGACGGTGCGGCTGTGGGAAGTTGCCTCGGGCAAACTGCTGAACACGCTTGAAGGGCACACCAAGAATGTGACGGCCGTCGCCATCACCCCCGACGGGCGCGCCATAGTGAGCGGAAGCTCTGACAGGACGGTTAGGCTGTGGGATGCCGCTTCGGGTCACCCGCTGTACACAAACGAAGGAGATCCAAAGACGATCTCGTCGCTGGCGGTCACCCCCGACGGCAGAACCGTCATCAGCGGGGGTGCGGACCGGACGGTGAGGCTTTGGGAAGCTGCCTCGGGCCGCCTGCTGCGTACGCTCGAAGGGTATGGAAGGGTGAGCGCCTTCGTCGCCACGCCAGTCGGCCGGACCATCATTGTGAGCGGCGGCTGGGACAAGAGGGTGAGGCTGTGGGAGGCCTCCTCTGGGCGCCTGCTGGACACGCTCAAAGGGCATGAGTGGGGTGCGGCGAATGCCATCGCAGGCACACTGGACGGCCGGATCATCATCGCAAGCGGCGGGGCAGGCGAGACAACGGTGAAGGTGACGCTGTGGGGGGGCGCTGACTCACGCCATCCGCAACATGTGCTCGAAGGGCATACGGAGCAGATAAACGCCGTCGCCGTGACCCCGAATGGCCGGACCATCGTGAGCGCAAGCTCTGACAAAACAGTGAGGCTGTGGGATGCCACCTCGGGCCGCCCGCTGCACACGCTCAGGGGGCATACAGAGGAGGTTCACTACCTCGGCATTACCCCAGATGGGCGCACTATCCTTAGTAGCAATCTTGGCGACACAGAGATCAACCGGTGGGACACGGCGAGCGGGCGCAAGCTGACGCGCAGTGCCGGTGACAAGGAACTGCTTGGTGAACTTTGGTCTGCCAGGCCCTCCAAGCGTGTCGCCAGTGCCGGCTCGACGATCAAGCTCCAAGCTGCCGACGGCGCCCCGCTCGCCGATCTCTTGGTCTTGCCCGAAGGGCACTGGGCGTCGATCGCCACCGATGGTGTCACCTACACTGGCTCGCCCGGCGTTGAGAAGTACCTCTTCCTCATCAAGGAATTTGAGACCCGCGACGTGCCGGACGATTTCAAGCGCCGCTATTTCCGGGCAGAGGGACTCGCGCTCGGCAAGTAGGCCGGGCCATTGCTGCCGAGCGTGGAAATGGCATTGCGTTCCAGCAACCCGGTTTGATCGAGCGCAAAGCCGCGGCCGCCTGCCGCCCTACGTTCTGCCGGCATCGCGAGCAGAGCTTAGGGGCATCGCATGGCAGAGCCGTCCATCCTGATCATCGGCGCCGGCATCGGCGGACTGTCCACCGGCATCTACGCCCGCATGAACGGCTATCGGGCGACGATCCTGGAGATGCACGATGTGCCCGGCGGGCTTTGCACGTCGTGGCACCGGCACGGCTACACCTTCGACGGCTGCATTCACAACCTCGCCGGATCGTGCCCTGAGAGCATCTTCCACGGCATGTGGCGGGAGCTGGGCGTGGTGCCTGCGCTTGCCATGCATGCCTACGAGGAGCTGGTGCGCGTCGAGCGGAGCGGGGATGAGCCGGGCGGCGAGCCGCTCACCGTCTACACCAACCTTGACCGGCTCGAGCGGCACTTGAAGGCGCTGGCGCCGGTTGACGCTGACGTCATCGACGAGCTGATCGGCGCCGCACGGCAGCTCGCCGGCTTCGACCTGCTGGGCCTCGCGCTGGCGGGGCCGTTCGAGCGAGCCAAGGCCCTCACCAAGGTGCCGCTGCTGCTGAGATACGGCAGCACCACATTGGAACAGTTTGCAGAGCGCTTCACCGACCCGTTCCTGCGTCGCGCCTTCCCGACCCTCGTCTACGACTGGCCGCAGATTCCGATGGTGATGCTGCTGACGTTTCTGAGCCGCACGCACATCGGCGACTATGGCTGGCCCGCAGGCGGCTCGATCGCGCTCGCCCGCGCCATGGAGAAACGGTTCGTCGGGCTCGGCGGGAGCATTCGCTATCACGCGCGCGTGCAGTCGATCATCGTCGAGGACGACCGCGCCGTGGGTGTGCGGCTCGGCGACGGGACCGAGCAGCGCGCCGACATCGTCGTCTCCAATGCCAACGGGCATACGACCATCTACGGCATGCTGGGCGCCCGCTACACGAGCCCGGCGATCCGCGCCTACTACGGCGCGCCCGAGGATCGCATCGAGATGGGCATCCACGTCTCGCTGGGCGTGGCCCGCGACCTGTCGGAGCTGCCGCACGCCTTCGTGCTGCCGCTCGACGCGCCCGTTACCATCGCCAACGAGGTGCGGCATCGGCTGTACGTGGAGCCGTTCGGCTTCGATCCGAGCCTTGCGCCGCCCGGCAAGACCGCCTTGAAGGTCGTCATGGCCACGAGCTTTGCCTACTGGGAGCAGCTCAGGCGCACTCCGGACCGTTATCGGGAGGAGAAGCATCGCATCGCCGAGAGCGTGATCGCGTTGCTGGAGAAGCGCTTCCCCGGGCTGCGGAAAGATATCGAAGTGGTGGATGTCGCGACGCCGATGACCACCCTGCACTTCACCGGCAACGGCCACGGCTACCGTGCGCCCATCACGGCCATGGCACGCGCCCTGTTCACCGGCCGGCGGCTGAGCCAGACCCTGCCGGGCCTCGGCAACTTCTACATGGTGGGCCAGTGGGCGGGCGTCGCCGGGGTGCCCATCGTGGCGGCCATGGGCCGCGACGTGGTGTGCGCCATCTGCCGCGCAGACCACCGCGCGTTCGTGGCGAGCGAAGAGGAGCCCGCCGAGCACACGGCCGCCGTGGGCCGGGCTCGGGCGGTGCACTCTTAGTCTCAGGCGTTGGCGGCAGCCAGCCGGCCTGTCTCCCAGCCGATCAGCGCCCGCTTGCGGGTGAGGCCCCAGTGGTAGCCGCCGAGGCTGCCGTCGCCTCTGCAGCACGCGGTGGCAGGGCACCACGAACGAGATCGGGTTGCGGCCGACCGCCGAGCCAACCGCGCGCGAGGCGGTGGGCTGGCCCAGATGCCGGGCGATGTCGCTGTAGCTCACCGCGCGGCCCATCGGGATCCTGAGCAGCGTCTCCCACACCCGCACCTCGAAGTCGGTGCCGATCATGACGAGGCGCACGGGCCGGTCCTTGCTCCAGGTTGCGGGCGAGAAGATCTGCTTGGCGTGCGGTGCCGTTTTGTCCGCCGCTTCGGCAAAGCGGCCCCTCGGCCAGCGCGACATCATCTCGGCGAGCACGTCCTGGCGCGACTGGCCCTTGTCCTCGTCGACGAAGGCGAGGCCGGCGACGCCGCGGTCGGTGGCGATCAGCAGCGCGTCGCCGAACGGGGAGGCGTGGAAGCCGTAGGAGAGGTCTAGGCCCTCGCCGCGGCGCTTGAAGTCGCCCGGCGTCATGGCCTCGTGCGACACGAACAGGTCGTGCAGCCGGCCGGCGCCGGAGAGGCCGACCTCCAGCGCGGCGTCGAACACGCTGGCCGAGCCTTCGAGCAGCGCGCGTGCGTGGTCGACGGTGATGGCCTGCACGAATTCCTTGGGCGAAAGCCCGCACCAGCGCTTGAATAGCTTCTGGCAGTGCGCGGGGCTGAGGCCGAGGTGCGCGGCCAGGCGCTCGAGCGAGGGCTGCTCGGTCCAGGACTGGGACAAGAAGGCGATGGCGCGGCGGATGAGCTCGTAGTCGCGCGAGCGGTCGGGCCCGAGCGGCGTGGCAGTTTCGGTGGAGATGGGTGAGTGCAGCATGGTCGATCCTCGCGGTTATGAGCGGCGATGACCCTGACCTAGTGGGTCCCAGCGATCAGTTCGACCCGTTTCCTGTGGTGCTCTCAAATTCTCACGCCGCCCCTGGCTGCGAGCAGCGCCTCCCTTAGCGCAGACGCGAGATCGCGCCGCTCGTCGTCGGTGAGGAAGCGGCCGAAGGCGTGCTGTCGCCCCTGCGCGGCAATGCTGAGGAGCGTGCGCCCGTCCGGCCACTCCTCGAGCTTCACGCGCGCCCAATAGGGGTTGCATTGGAACTGCTCCCGCCGCCCGGAAGGGTGCACGCGCGTGACGGTGAACTCGGCCGGGGTGATATCCACGGTCTCGAAGAGGCGTCCCGAGCGGTAGTTGAGCTTGAAGGCGATGTAGACGAGGGCCACGTCGAGGCCGAAGAAACCGAACACCGGCCAGGCTCCTGCGACGACGAAGAACACGCCGGCGATGAAGCTGACGGCGCTCAGCGCCAGCATCAAAACGAGAAAACCCGTGGGGCCTAGCGAGCGATGCGGCTTGAGCACGGCGTGAAATGCGCCGGGCTCCGCTTGCGTTTGCTCACCCTTTCCGTTCATGTCGGCGATCCTAGCAATCATCGCAGTCTGCGCGAAGCCCCCAGTACTCACCATGCCCAAAGCCGTCCGGCCCGGACCGACCCCGCCAAAGCAAGCAGGCAAGGGCAAGCGGGCCGGCCGCGCGCGTTCCTCGCCCAGGCGGGTGGAGGAGATCTTCAGGCGCTTTGCCGCCGCCAATCCCGAGCCCAAGGGCGAGCTGGAATATGTGAACCCGTACACGCTGCTGGTCGCTGTGGTGCTGTCCGCCCAGGCGACGGATGCCGGCGTCAACAAGGCGACGCGCAGCCTCTTCAGGATCGCCGACACGCCGAAGAAGATGCTGGCGCTCGGCGTCGACGAGGTGCAGGAGCGCATCAAGACCATCGGCCTCTACCGCAACAAGGCCAAGAACGTCATCGCCCTATCGGAGCGGCTGCTGGCCGAGCACGGCGGCGAGGTGCCGCTGGAGCGGGAGGCGCTGGAGGCGCTCCCCGGAGTCGGGCGCAAGACCGCCAACGTGGTGCTCAACATCGCCTTCGGGCAAGTCGACGCTGGCCGTGGACACGCACGTGTTCCGCGTGGCGCACCGGCTCGATCTGGCGGTCGGCAAGACGCCGCTCGATGTGGAGATGGGGCTGCTGAAGGTGATCCCGGAGAAATACCTGCAGCACGCCCACCATTGGCTCATCCTGCATGGGCGCTATGTGTGCCAGGCGAAGAAGCCGCGCTGCGATGTCTGTATCGTCAGCGACCTGTGCTATGCGGCGGACAAATGGCTCGATGCTCCGAGCGTAGCAAAATCAGGCGGCTAGCCTGATCTGGCTCTTTTCGGGCTCATGCAGATAAACCCGGGGATCGTCAACGAAAAAAGTAGCCGTAGTGCCGCCAGTGGCGCTGAGGCGGACAGGGATACGTGTAGTGCCTGGGCAACCCTCGCCAGACATAGGACCTGAATGGGGGCGTGCCGTAGTTGTCGTACATCGCTGTGGGGACAGGTTGGCACGCAGCGATGGGCGGGTGCCGCTCGATGTGCATCCGTTTGGTGTGGCGCGGCCGGTCGACGCCGTCGGCAAGCGCGGGCGACGCCAGCAAAAAGGCAATACCAAGCAGGGCAAGCCGCTTCATGGTGTGGAGTCCTCGAGATCCAGTGCGTGCAAACGGTGCAGCGAAGGGAAAGGCTAGGCGCTAATTGCTAATTTTTCCGTTCCCGACGATCCGTCATCGGTGTTCCGGGTTGGATGAATGGTCGCTTCGATCCTCCCGGCTTCATCATGGCTTCGAGTTTGGGGAGGGTGTATTTGCACCACTAACTCACTCTGCCTGGGCGCTATGACGTCGTGGTGCTCCCGCCGCTTACGGCCGACAGGGCACGATGGCGGACGGTCTAGGGCGCTCCCGCGGCGGCTCGAAGATCGCAAGATAGCCGGCATCGCCTGTGAGCGTGTGGAATGAAAGCTGGCGATAGCCGATGGCAGCAAGCTCGCAGCGCAATAGCGCAGGCGGGGTGCCGTGCTGTTGCGTCGGCCTGTCGAGGTCGACGATGCCCACGCGTGCGCCGGGCTTCAGGGCGGGCGCGAGGTTGTAGAGAAGCGCGTAGGGCTCGGCGATCTCATGATACATGTGCACGAGGATCGCCGCATCCAGAGAAGCTCTCGGCAGCCGCGGGTCGTGCGGGTCACCCAAGGCAATCTTGACGTTCGTCAGGTTGAGACGCTGCACGCGCTTGGCCAGGTAGGTCAGGTAGTCCCGCCGCACATCCTGGGCAACAACGGTGCCGGATGGCCCGACCACCCGGGACAGCCTAACGGCGTGGTAGCCGTCGCCGGCGCCGATGTCGCCGACAACCATGCCCGGCCTCAGCCCCATCAAACGTGCGAGCTGCTGAGCCTCTTCGTTCGCATCGCGGTTTGCTTCCGTCGAACGGTGCGGGCTCACGATCTCGGCGACCGGGCGCTCGAACCGCGCAAAGGCCTTCGCCGGCGCCCCGGGCGAAGCAAGGTAGCGGATAGCGGCCTCTTGCGCGCCAGACGCCGCAGGCACCAGCTGAACAGCGGTCGCCAGGACCAAGATCAAAATGCAAGGCGAGCGATGGCTGGTCATGGGACCTCGCAGTAAGGAAAGGGGCGCGCTGGGCTGCACCTATGCTCAGCATATGCGCCGGCAAGAAGGCTTGGCGGCGGGGCTGCTGCAGAACCGTGCCATTGGCGGCTCGCGTCTGCCATGCAGGCATTTTGCGTTGAGAGACACGGGTTTTTCTTCTATCTGAGCGGCGTGACTGCAATTGTCGATCAGGCGGGCGAGTGAGTCCGCGGCGGTCGGCGCAAGACGGTGGCAGGGCCGCGGCAGGAGAGAAGGCGCATCCATGACAGTCGCCAACGGCAGGCAATTCCTGGCCATCCCGGGGCCCACCAACGTGCCCGACCAGGTGCTGGCCGCCATGCAGCGCCCAGCCATGGACATCTACGCCGGCGAGATGATCGCGCTGACCGACAGCCTGATGGCAGACCTGAAGAAGGTGTTTCGCACCAAGGGCAACATCTACATCTACGCCGCCAACGGCCACGGCGGCTGGGAAGCGGCCTTCACCAACGTGCTCTCGCGCGGCGACAAGGTGCTGGTGCTGGAGAGCGGCCGCTTCGCCCGCGGCTGGGGCGAGATGGCGGCGATGATGGGCGTCGACGTGGAGCTGATCGAGGCCGGCTGGCGGCGCGCGGTCGATCCGGCGGCGGTGGAGGAGCGGCTCAAGCGCGACAAGGACCACGCCATCAAGGCGGTGCTGGTGGTGCAGATCGATACGGCCTCCGGCGTGGTCAACGATATCCCGGCCGTGCGCAAGGCGATGGATGCGGCCAAGCACCCGGCGCTGCTGATGGTGGATACGGTTGCCTCGCTCGGGTGCATGCCCTTCGACATGGACGGCTGGGGCGTCGATGTGGCGATGTCCGGCTCGCAGAAGGGCCTGATGACGCCGCCGGGCCTCGCCTTCGTCGCCGCCAATTCCCGCGCACGCGAGATCCACAATACGGCGGGCCTGCGCACGCTCTACTGGGACTGGACCTTCCGCGAGGGCGAAATCCACTACCAGAAGTATTGCGGCACGCCGCCCGAGCACCTGCTGTTCGGGCTGAGGAAGGCGATCGACATGCTGCTCGCCGAGGGGCTGGAGAACGCGTTCCGGCGCCATGCGCTGCTGGCCGAGGCGACCCGGCGGGCGGTGGCCAAATGGGCCGAGGGGCAGGTGCTGGCCTTCAGCATTCCGGAGCCCAGTCAGCGCGCCAACTCCATCACCTGCATCCTGATGCAGGGGCGGGAGCCGCAGCCGCTGCTCGACTACTGCCGCGACAAATGCAACGTGGTGCTGGGCGTGGGGCTGGGGCAGCTCTCCGGCAAGGCCTTCCGCATCGCCCATATGGGCCATACCAACGCACCCATGGTGCTCGGCACCCTGGGGGCCGTGGAGATGGGTCTCGGCGCGCTCGGCATCCCGCACGGGGCCGGCGGCGTGCAGGCGGCGATTGCGTACCTGGGGCGCGAGGTGGGGGCGTGAGCCCGCGTGTTCCCGGTCGGGAACAATTGCCGGGGTACGGGGCCAAATGTTCCTGACCGGGAACATTTCGTGTAAATCGGCCAGATTTGGTTTTGCTGTGATCCCGATCGGGAACATTACGCAGAATTTCCTCTGCTTTCCGCGTAAAAGTTCCCGATCGGGAACATATGGTGTGTCCGCGACCCGAATCTGTGATATTGTTCCCGATCGGGAACATGGAGCAGATAGTGGCCAAGGCCCCACAACAGCGCGATGCGCAGACCGAGCGCGAATATGCTGCGCGCTTCGGAGCGCTTGTGCGCGAGCGACGCGATGCCCTGAACATGACACAGGACGACCTCGCGCTGGCAACGGGGGTCGGGCGCCGCTTCATCATCGAGCTGGAAGCAGGCAAACCGAGCTGCCAACTCGGCAAAGCGCTCCTGGTAGCGATCGCGGTGGGTCTCCGACCGTTCGATCTCATGGCGCAGGACAACGCCGACAACGCGCTCCTGCCGGAGACCATCGAGGAGCCGGCGCGTGGCTGAGCTTCCGGTCTTCTATGAGACCCGCCGCGTAGGCACTATCGAGCAGCACCAGGACGGCCCATCGTTCGTCTACGAACCGACATGGCTTGGTACCAGAGGTGCGTTCCCGCTCTCGATCCTGATGCCGCTATCGCCGCGTCGCACACCGCCCAGCGTGTTCTCGCCGTGGGCGGCGAACCTGCTACCGGAGGCAGCGCAGCTCAGAGCCGTGGGACGCAAGCTCGGCGCGGCGCCCGAGGACACTGTCGCCATTCTGGCGGAGATCGGCCGCGACACCGCCGGTGCGCTTTCGATCGGCAAGCCGGGCTCGGCGGATCCCGGCGGCTGGGTGCCGGTGCCGAATAACGCCGCACTGGAGCGCATCATCGCCGAGTTGCCGAGCAAGCCATTCCTGGTCGGTGAGGACGGCGTGTCCATGTCGCTGGCCGGCGTGCAGAGCAAGCTGGGTGTAGCCGTCAACACGCAAGGCCAAATCTGCGTTCCGCACGACGGTGCACCTTCCACACACATTTTCAAGCCCGACTCGGAGAGCCTATTTGGCGGCGTGCAGAATGAAGCCCTGTGCATGACGCTGGCGCGCGCCTGCGGCCTCAACGCCGCGCCCGTCACGACCGGCAAGGCCGGCAAGCGCACGTACCTGCTCGTCACCCGCTACGACCGCGTGGAGCAGAACGGACGCTGGCGCCGCCTGCACCAGGAGGATTTCTGCCAGGCGCTCGGCAAGCCGCCGTCAGCCAAGTACGAGGCCAATCAGACCGGCATCAAGGGCCCGACAGCCGCTGACATGTTCGCGCTCACGCGCAATGCCATGCGAGCGCCCGATCTGATCAATCTGCTCGACTACGTGATCTTCAATGTTCTGGTGTGCAACACCGATGCGCACGCCAAGAACTACTCGCTGATGATCTCGGGCAGGGGGTTCAGCTTGGCGCCGCTCTACGACGTGATGTGCGCTGCCGCGTGGGACAACATCACGCGCAACCTGGCGCAGAAGATTACCGGCAAGAACCGCGGCGAGCATTTGAAGCGCCGGCACTGGGAAGCATTCGCCCTGGAGTGCGGGTTGGGCCCGTCGCGTCTCGTTCGGCGAGTAGAAGCCCTGGCGGGCACCGTGCTGCGCGAGGTACGCACGGCAGCTGGCGTCGTCGACGCCATGCCGGCCGGCGGCCATATGCTAATGCCGAAGTTCGTGGAGGCCATCGAGCAGCGAGCGCGCGCCATCATCGCGGGGCTCGGCGACGACGCGCCGCCGAAAGGGCACGAGGCTGGCTCGGCTCCGGCTCCCGCCAAGCCGGTCAAGCGACCCGGCAGGAAAAAGGCGAAGGCGGCAGCCCGGTGATGGACCGCCGCCTTGGCGAACACGGTTGGCCGTGGGGTCGGACCCGCAGGTCTGACCCCTTGTCGATCAACCCAGGTGGCTAATGAACTTGGCCTGCATGTAGACCGTCAGGCCCTCGATGCCGCCCTCGTGGCCGAAGCCTGAAGTCCTTGACGCCGCCGAACGGCGTCTCGGGCAGCGCGATGCCGAAGTGGTTGATGGTCACCATGCCGCTGTCGAGCGCGTCGGCGATCTTGGTCGCGGTCTTGGCGTCCTTGGTGAAGGCGTAGCTGGCCAGTCCATAGGGCAGCTTATTGGCCCGGGCGAGCACGTCGTCGGTCTCCTTGAAGCGCAGCATCACGGCCACGGGGCCGAACGGCTCCTCGTTCATGATGCGGGCGTTCTCAGGCACGTCGGTGAGCACGGTCGGCTGGAAGAAGTTGCCCTGGTTGCCGATGCGCTTGCCACCGGTTGCGACCTTGGCGCCCTTGTCCTGGGCGTCGGCGATGAAGCCCTCGATGGCGTTGATCCGGCGCGGATTGGCCAGCGGACCCATCTTGGTGTCGGCCTCCAGCCCGTCGCCGACTTTGGTGTTCTTGGCGATGTCGATGAACTGGCCGACGAACTTGTCGTAGACCTTGTCGTGCACGAAGAAGCGGGTGGGCGACACGCACACTTGGCCGGCGTTGCGGTACTTGAAGGCGCCCATCAGCTTGGCGGCGCCGTCGACGTCGGCGTCGTCGAACACCAGCACCGGCGCGTGCCCGCCGAGCTCCATGGTGGCGCGCTTCATGTGGCTGGCGGCGAGAGCATTCAAGTGCTTGCCGACGGGCACCGAGCCGGTGAAGGAAACCTTGCGGATGATCGGGTTGGGGATCAGGTACTCCGAGATCTCGGCCGGCACGCCGTAGACCAGATTGAGGACGCCCGGCGGCACGCCGGCGTCGTGGAAGCACTTGACGAGGCCGATGGGCGAGCCTGGCGTCTCCTCCGGGCACTTGATGATGATGGAGCAGCCGGCCGCCAGTGACGCTGCGATCTTGCGCACGGCCTGAGTGACGGGGAAGTTCCACGGCGCAAAGCCGGCCACCGGGCCGATCGGCTCCATGATCACCATGTTGCGCACGCCGTCGGCACGCGCCGGGATGATGCGGCCGTAGGCGCGCTGACCTTCGCCCGCGAACCAGTCGATGATGTCGGCGGCGCTGATGAGCTCGAGTTTCGCCTCGGCCAGGACCTTGCCCTGCTCCTGCGTGAGCACCTTGGCGATCTCCTCGGTGCGCGCGCGCAGCAGGTCGGCCGCCTTGCGCAGGACCTTGCCCCGCTCGTAGGAGGATACTTTGCGCCAGGTCTTGAAGCCCTTGTCGACGGCGGCCAGCGCCTTGTCGAGGTCGCCTTTGGTGGCGAGGCCCAGCTCGCCGATCGGCTTGCTGTTGGCGGGGTTGATCACGTCCTGGGATTTGCCGGAGGGCTTGACCCAGTTGCCGTCGATGTAGTGCTCGAGGGAAGTGTACATGCTCGCGTTCCTCCACGGAGTTTCGGGGAAATCTGGGCTTGCCGCATAACGGCAAATCGGGGCCGTCTAGGCAAGCGGATTCCTCGGCTCACGCATGGCAGATGGTCCAAAGCGACCGGTCGAGGCTGGCTGGCGCTCACGCCGTCGGCCGGTCCCCACAGGTCGATGCCTCGCCCTGGCGCCAGCCCATGCCGTACCAGATCGAATCCCGCGACTCTTCTTCGAGCGGCTCCTCACCCCAGGCATCCACGCGGAAGTATTCGTAGCAATTGGTGCTGGTCTTCGTGATGGTCCAACAACTGACTATGTACGGGGGGCGGTGAACCGCTTCGGGCACCGAGCAGAGCACGGAGCCCCGGAAGAACCAATGTCCGAGCATCTTCTGGCCGAGGCGTTCGACTTGCTCGACGCGGCCGTTCTCAGAGAGGATCACGGTCCAGGTTCGGCCATTGCGAAAGTGGCCGTCGAGGGGCTTGCCGAGCAACTCGGCGCGGATGGCCTGCTCGTCCATCCACGCGCGTGTGGCGAGTGCTGTCGAGTGGGCGCCGATCAGGGCGGTGAGAGCAAGGCCGCAAAGTGCTGCGGCTCGAGCCAGGCGGGCGCGATCCCGCCGGCAAGCTGCGCCGTCGCGGCTCATGCGCTCGGCCGGTCTTCGCAGGTGGAGGGCTCGCCCCGGCGCCAGGCCCGCGCTGCCCAGCTGCCGAGCGGTCCCGGGGCCGCCTCCTCCTCGGACCAGAGATCGCCGAAGCCCGCGACGTAGAACTCGTAGCAGTTGGCGCTGGCTTTGATGGCCGTCCAGCAGCCGCCGCTCAGGCCCTGGCCGGGGTCGTAGAAGGTGCAGAAGACGTGGTCGCGGAAGTACCAGTAGCCGCGCCCTTGCGCGAATGGCCTCCCGGTAGTCGAGCCGCCCGTCGGCGGTGTAGGTCTCGCTCCAGCCGAGGCCGTCGACGTAGTGGCCGTCGAGCGTCCTGCCGATGAAGGCCGAGCGCATCGCCTCCTCGGTCATCCAGCGGGTGCCCCCTTCGCACAACGGGGCGCAGCGCCGGCAAGGCCGGTCAGGGCGAGCGCACTGACCGCGACCGCTCGCAGCAAACCTTTAGCCACTCTCACGACGGGAACCCCCATTGCACCAGTGCCTGTGGGGCTCTAACCAGGTAATGTGGCTGTTGCGGGACAATTCGTGGGCGCCGGCTATTGTCCATGATGGACAGGCACCCCAGCTGCGAGTAAAAGCTCGCCCGCATTACGCGTTGCTTCACTTGAAACGCTCGGAAGATACCGCCATGAGCTACAACGTCGCCGTCGTCGGCGCCACCGGCAACGTGGGCCGGGAGATGCTGTCGATCCTGGCCGAACGCCAGTTCCCCGTGAACGAGGTGCATGCGCTTGCCTCGCGCCGCTCGGTCGGCGTGGAGGTCTCGTTCGGCGAGGCGACGCTCAAGTGCAAAGACCTCGAGACGTTCGACTTCAAGGGCGTCGACTTCTGCCTGATGTCGGCCGGCGGAGCGGTGTCCAAGGAATGGTCGCCCAGGATCGGCGCCAAGGGCTGCGTCGTCATCGACAACTCTTCGGCCTGGCGCTACGACCAGGACGTGCCGCTGATCGTGCCCGAGGTGAACGCCAACGCGGTCGCCGGCTTCACCAAGAAGAACATCATCGCCAACCCCAACTGCTCGACCATGCAGCTGGTGGTCGCTCTCAAGCCCCTGCACGACCGCGCCACCATCAAGCGCGTGGTGGTTGCGACCTACCAGTCCGTCTCCGGCGCCGGCAGGGACGCCATGGACGAGCTGTGGTCGCAGCACCAAGGCCAAGTACGTGCCGGGCAACGAGAGTCGATCCCAAGAAGTTCCCGAAGGAGATCGCCTTCAACTGCATTCCGCAGATCGACGTCTTCATGGAGGACGGCTACACGCGCGAAGAGTGGAAGATGGTGGCCGAGACCAAGAAGATCCTCGATCCCAAGATCAAGGTGACGGCGACGTGCGTGCGCGTGCCGGTGTTCGTCAGCCACTGCGAGGCGGTCAACATCGAGTTCGAGAAGCCGATCACGGCGGACGAGGCGCGCGAGATCCTGCGCGAGGCGCCCGGCTGCCTGGTGATCGACAAGCGCGAGCCCGGCGGCTACATCACGCCGATGGAGGCGGCCGGCGAGGACGCCACCTACATCAGCCGCATCCGCGAGGACGGTACGGTGGAGAACGGCCTGTCCATGTGGGTCGTCTCGGACAACCTGCGCAAGGGCGCGGCCCTCAACGCCGTGCAGATCGCCGAACTGATCGTCAACCGCAAGCTGCTGAAGCAGGCGGCCTAGAACGGCTCAGCCGGCTCGGGCTCTCTGGCGCGGGCCGAGAGACAGGCGCAGCTGCTTGCCGAGCACCGCGAAAGCCAGCTCCATCTTGGGCAGCGCAGTTCCATGGTTGAGGTCGAGCAGGCGGTCGACCTCCTGGCGCGGGATGTTCATGCGCCTGGCCAGCTCCGACTTGCGGATGCCCTCGGATCGCAGCGCCTGATACAGCAGGACCTTGATCGCAGCCTGCGCCGGCAGCGCGACCATGTGTTTGCCTGCTGACGGAGGCGGAATGGGCTCCCGGTCATGTATGCGCGCCTCGATAGCTTCGAGCAGCGCGCCGCGTGCCCGCTCCAGCGTGTCCTCCGCCGTATCGCCGAAGCTCGTAAGCTCGGGGAAATCGGGAGAGGTAACCAGGAACGTGCCGTTATCGTCGGGAGTTAATGTGACCGGATAGGCGATCACTTGAGCCCTGGGTCCTTCTTGATCTTCTCGACTAGACCCTTCCCAAGATCACGACCTTTGCCGTGAGCAGGAAGTTGGGTCTTCCTATTGCCCAGACGGACAGTGATGTGGCCGCTGCCACCCTTGTGCGTCTCGAACGTGCACCCCCGCTCTTTCAACCACTTGCGCAATTCCGAGTAGCGCATATCGCAGACGCCGGAAAACTAGTGAGTGCAAATTCGTCTGTCAACAAAAGTGTTGCGTTCTGTCAGGTCAGCCAACCCGGCACCCGATCCTGCCCGATGAGGTCGGCGTAGCTCTGGCGCGGTCGAACGACGGCCCATTCGCTGCCCTTGACCAGCACCTCGGGCACCAGCAGGCGTGAATTGTAGGTGGAGGACATCGCCGCGCCGTAGGCGCCGGCCGTCATGAAGGCGATGAGGTCGCCGGCAGCGAGCGGCGGCAAGGTGCGGTCGAGCGCCAGGTAGTCGCCGGTCTCGCACACCGGGCCCACCACATCCTGCAGGATCGGCGCCTTGCGACCGGCCTCCTCGTTCACCGGCCAGATCTCGTGCTCCGCCTCGTAGAGCGTGGGGCGGATCAGGTCGTTCATGGCGGCGTCGACGATGGTGAAAGTCTTGTCGCGTCCCTCCTTGGTATAGATCACGCGCGAGACCAGAACGCCGGCGTTGGCGACGATCATCCGCCCCGGCTCCAGCGCGATCTTGAGTCCGAGGTCGCCCAGCGTCTCGCGCACGACGGCGGCATACTCGGCGGGCGTCGGCGGGATGTCGTTGCCCGAGAGATAGGGCACGCCGAGGCCGCCGCCGAGATCGAGATGGCTCGATCTTGTGCCCGGCGGCGCGCAGCGCCCCGACCAGCTCGCGCATCAGCGTGAAGGCGTCGCGGAACGGCTTCAGGTCCGTGATCTGGCTGCCGATGTGCATGTGTACGCCGGCCACCTCGAGCCCCGGCAGCTTGGCCGCCTTGGCGTAGAGCCGCGGCGCGTCGTCGTAGGGGACGCCGAACTTGTTCTCGGCCTTGCCGGTGGAGATCTTGGCGTGCGTCTTGGCATCCACGTCGGGGTTGACGCGCAGCGCGATGCGCGCGGTGCGGCCGAGGCCCGCGGCAACCTCGCTCAGGGCCTCCAGCTCGGCCTCGGACTCCACGTTGAAGCCCAGGATGCCCTCGCTCGAGCGCATAGGCCATCTCGGTCGCGCGTCTTGCCGACGCCGGCGAAGATGATGCGGTCGGCCGGCACGCCAGCCGCCCTGCGCGCGCCGCAACTCGCCTTCCGACACCACGTCCATGCCGGCGCCCAGCCGCGCCAGGGTGGCGATCACGGCCTGGTTGGAGTTGGCCTTGATGGCGTAGCAGATCGGCGTGTCGAGGCCGGCGAAGGCCTGCTGCAGCACGCGGTAGTGCCGCTCCAGCGTCGCGGTGCTGTAGCAGTAGAACGGGGTGCCGACCTCGTCGGCGATGCGCGCCAAGCTCACGTCCTCAGCGTGGAGGACGCCGCCGCGGTAGGCGAAATGATGCATGGGAAGCCCGTCAGCGGATCAACGGGTCGAGAATCGAGGGTCTGTGCGGATCGCGGCTTGGCCGGGGTTCCGGGCGTGGCGCCGCCCGTCTCGTCTTGGCGCTTCGGTGGCGCCTCGAGCGATCCGCGCACGCCGCAGCCGGGCATGGCCAGCATGCCCGGCGACGGTCAGCGCCATCGCGACGCAAAGCGGCAAGCGCCTGTGCATATGACCTAGTGAACCCTGTTCACAGTCCGCAACACCAATGTCCCTCAGAAAAGGCACGCATGTCCTTTCGAGGCTGGCGCTGCCAGTTCTAGTCCCTTTCCTGTTGCTTTTCCAACCGCTTTATCCAGCCGCTGGCCATTTTGCGCACGTTCTGTGGCGCCGTTCCCCCATAGCTGCGGCGGCTCTTGACCGAGTTTTCCACCGAAAGGACCGAGAAGACGTCGCGCGTGATGCGCGGCTCCACCGCCTGCATGGCCTCCAGCGGCAGCGTCTCCAGGGTCACGCCTTCGGCCTCGGCCATGGCGACCAGCCTGCCCGGTGACGTGATGCGCCTCGCGGAACGGCAGGCCCAGCGACGCGCACCAGCCAGTCGGCCAGGTCGGTGGCGGTCGAGATAGCCCGCGCCGGCCGCCGCCCGCATGGCCGCGGCGTTGGGCTCCAGGTCGTCGACCATGCCGGTCATGGCGGCGATCGCGAGCCTGCAGGCTCGCCAGCGCGTCGAAGGTGAGCTCCTTGTCCTCCTGCATGTCCTTGGCGTAGGCGAGCGGCAGGCCCTTCATCACCATCAGCAGCGCCTGGAACGCGCCGGCGATGCGCCCGACCTTGGCGCGCGCCAGCTCGGCCGCGTCGGGGTTGCGCTTCTGCGGCATGATCGACGAGCCGGTGGTGAACCTGTCGGAGAGCCGGACGAAGCCGAACTGCGGCGTCATCCACAGCACGATCTCCTCGGCGAGGCGCGAGAGGTGCATCGCCGCGATGGCGGCGGCGGCCAGCGTCTCCAGCGCGAAGTCGCGGTCGGAGACGGCATCGAGCGAGTTGGCGGTGGGCCGGTCGAAGCCCAGCGCCTCCGCCGTCCGCGTGCCGGTCGATCGGAAACGAGGTGCCGGCCAGCGCCGCGGCACCCAGCGGGCACTCGTTGAGCCGCGCGCGTGCGTCGGCAAGCCGCCCGCGATCGCGCGCCAGCATCTCCACGTAGGCGAGCAGATGATGGCCGAAGGTGACGGGCTGCGCCGGCTGCAGATGCGTGAACCCCGGCATGATGGTGCCGCTGTGGGCTTCCGCCTTGCGCGCGAGCGCGAGCTGCAGTGCCGCCAGCGCGGCATCGGCGCCGTCGATCCACGCGCGCACGTAGAGCTTGAAATCGGTCGCCACCTGGTCGTTGCGGGAGCGCGCCGTGTGCAGTCGCGCGCGCCGGCTCGCCGATCAGCTCCCTCGAGCCGGCTCTCGACGTTCATGTGCACGTCTTCCAGCGCGCGCGAGAAGGTGAACTCGCCCTTCTCGATCTCGGCGAGCACGCGGTCGAGGCCGGCCGCGATCTTGCGCGCGTCGTCCTTGGTGATGATGCCCTGCTGGGCCAGCATGGCCGCGTGTGCCTTGGATGCGCGCGATGTCGTAGGGGGCCAGCGCCTTGTCGAAGCCGATGGAGGCGTTTATCTCCTCCATGATCTCGGCCGGCGACATGGCGAAGCGGCCTCCCCACATCTTGTTGGCGGATTTGTCGGTCACCAGATCAACCTGAATGTGCAGCGAGCGAGAATGTCCAAAGCAGCCCCCAGCCAGGATCCGCGGCGGAGAGCGGCAGTGACATTGGGCGCGGCAGCCCTCGCCGCCGCGCTCGGGTTCGCAGCGGTATACGTGACCCTTGGCCGCCCTGACAACGCTTCTCCCCCGGTGTCTCCCCAAGGCAAGACGGCAGTCGCGCCGCCGCCGCAGGCTGCGCCGTCGCTTCCCTCGGGTCCCGGCAGCAACCCCTGAGCAAGGGCCAGATGGCGGCTTTCGTCTTCCGCAAGACGCCCGAGGCGCTGCCCGAGGCCACCTTCCAGGATGCCACGGGCAAGGAGCGCACCTTGGCCGACTGGCGCGGCAAGGTGGTGCTGGTCAACTTGTGGGCCACCTGGTGCCTGCCCTGCCGCAAGGAGATGCCCTCGCTCGACCGCCTGCAGAAGGAGCTGGGATCGGACAAGTTCGAGGTGGTGGCCGTCAGCGTCGACCGCAAAGGCCTGGAGGCGTCGAAGAAGTTTCTCGACGAGACCCAGGTGCAGGGCTTGGGCCTCTATGTCGATGCGACCGCCCGCATGACCTCCACGTTCAAG
This sequence comes from uncultured Alphaproteobacteria bacterium, assembly GCA_963724565.1. Classification (GTDB taxonomy): domain Bacteria; phylum Pseudomonadota; class Alphaproteobacteria; order Rhizobiales; family Hyphomicrobiaceae; genus AWTP1-13. The sequence goes on along the minus strand of CAVRVK010000007.1, from coordinate 228,631 downwards.
GTGGTCGGCCTGCCGGCGACCTTGCTGGTCGACGCGCAAGGCCGCGAGATCGGGCGGCTGCTGGGCCCCGCGGAATGGGACAGCGAGGACGCCAAGCGCTTGATACGCTCCGTATTGCAACAATAGTTGCCCAATATCTTGGCAATTTTGATTTGGCGGGCCTACCATGGCTTCGGCGCGGGCACACTCCACTCAGGGAGAGAAGCTATGGAGCGCTTGAACGATTTGTTTCTCCTCATCGGGAGATTTTTGCTGGCGTCGCTGTTTCTGACGGTCAGCATTCCCAAGGTTATGCAAGGCTATGGGGGTGCCTTCGCGCAGTACCTCGGCAAGCTGGGAGTTCCCTATCCGGAGATAGTGGGAGCCGTTGGCGTTGCGATCGAGGTGCTGGCACCCATCGCATTGATCCTCGGCGTCTTCCCTCGCATCTCGGCGCTGCTGCTGATCGCATTCGTCGCCGTGGCCACGGCGCTGGCGCATAGGTTCTGGGAGTATCCCGACGCGCAACAAGCGAACCAGATGAACCACTTCCTCAAGAACATCGCCGTCATCGGCGGTCTGCTATTCTACTACGTTGCCGGCGCCGGGGCATGGGCGCTGGGCGGCCGCGGCGAGCATGCCGGCGCAGGCGCGCACGCGCGTGCATAGGCGTTAAGAGCAATGTTCCGGGGCGCGGGCCGTGAGAGCCCGCGCCGGCAGCGCGGCCTGTCGAAGCACGAGTGTAGCGATTGTGGCTAAGCCTTCGACGGGCTCGCGCCGCGACGCGACGGCTACAGCGTGCCTGCGAGTCCGAGTTCCTTTACTACGCCGCTCCAACGCTCGCGTTCAGCCTTGATGTATTGATCGATCTCCGCAACCGACCTCGGCGCCAGCGGCATCAGCCCGATGTCGCTAACGCGCTTCTGGAAGGCCGCGTCGCCGGTAATGCGCATCATTTCGGCGTGCAGGCGCTCCACGATAGCGCGCGGCGTCGCCGACGGTGCCAGCAGCGCGTGCCAGGATACGGCCTCGAAGCCCGGCATCCCCATCGCCTCGGACATGGTCGGCACCTTGGGCAGGGAGGGATGCGGAGTGGAGGCGCTGATGCCCAGCGCCATCAGCTTGCCCTCTTGAATCAGCGACAGCGCCGCGCCCGTCTCGGAGATCGACGAGGTTACGTGGCCGCCCATCACGTCGGTTACGATCTGTGGCGGGCTTCGGTAGGGTACGTGCGCGGCCTGGAACTTGTGGTCGCGCTTCAGTGTCTCCATCGTCAGGTATTGCAGCGTTCCGGCGCCGGTGGTGGCGTAGGTGACCGGATTGGCGGCGTCCTGCGCCTTCTTGATGAACGCCTTCATGGTGTCGGCGCCGAAGGCCGGCGTGACAATCAGCACGAACGGCGACTTGGCGTAGAGCGCAATCGGCACGAAATCCTTCTCGGCGTCGTAGTTGACCTTCTTGTAGAGCGTTGGGTTGACCGCCAGCACCGGCGAGGAGGCGACGACCAGCGTGTGGCCGTCGGGCGCCGAGCGGGCCACGTTCTGCGCCGCCAGCATCAGCGCGGCACCCGGCTGGTTCTCCACCACCACCGCCTTGCCCAGAACCTTGCCGAGCTCCTCGCCGTAGATGCGCACCACCGCATCCATGCCGCTGCCGGCGGCCAGCGGCACCACGATGGTCACATTGCGCGTGGGGTAGTCCTGTGCCCTGGCCGGCAAGGCCAGAAGCATTCCCGCGAGCGCGCACGCCAGTACGCCCCAGCGAAGCCATGACGGGGTCACGTCGCATTCCTCCCATGTGACGGCGCCTTCGGCGCGCTTCTTTCGGCAAGCTTTGCGAGGCGGCAGAGCGCCGCCCCTGGCAGGCTACCAGGGATAGAATACGGGCTCAGAGGCCTCGGCGTCGGCTGCCAACAGGCCGCCCACGATGGAGCGTGCCAGCTGCTCGGCCATGCAGCGGTGCCCGGTATCGTTCAAGTGCAGATTGTCGGCCGTGAGGTAGAACTGGTCGCCGCGCATGCGTTGCAGCTCGCGCATGGCCTCGAAACGATCGACCAACAGCACGCGGGCCTCGCGCGCAACCTCGGCAATGGCGGCCACCACGGTCTCGTAATACTGGTCCCTGGTGAGCACCTCGCCGTACTGCGGATCGATCAGAACCACGTCGATACGGTTTTCCTTGAGCCAGGCGAGCGTAGTCCTCAGGCAATCCTTGAAGCGATCGATGCTGATGTGGCGGAGCGCATCGTTGGTGCCGACCTGCCAGACGACGAGATCCGGCTTGGTCTCGGCAATCTCCTGCTTCATGCGGTCGGCGGCGCCCTGGGCGACTTCGCCCGACCTGCCGCGGCCGATCACATCGAAGTCGAGACCCTTCATCGCGCCCTCGAGCGTGCCCTCGAGCTTGGCGATATAGGTCGCCGCCGGCGACGACGCACCGACCCCCACTGTCGATGAGGAGCCGATTGCCAGCACCCTTACCGTGCGGTCAGCGCGGACGGCCCGTCGCAGAGCCCGCAGCGGCCGACGGAACTGATCGCCGACCATGCGCTTGGAGCGGCAGTCAGGCGAGAGGCTCGGCGGGTCCGTAGGAAGCGCAAATGCCTTTGCGCCCGCCATTGCCATGTCTTGGGAAAGGGTAGCGGTCGGCGCGCATATCGCTAGGGCCAGAACGGCCAAAGCACAGATACGTTGGATCATGGAAGTCGCGCACCCACCCCGCCCCCGAGTGCCTTCAGATTAGGCCAGTGCTGCCCGCGCGTAAAGCAGAGCTTGAATTCTCTGCCAACGAGGTGTTGCCGGCCCTGCATTGACAGGATGGCGCTTGCCAAGCCAGAACCCTCCCCATGACCATTTTACGGCTGCAACCTGTGATTGAGGGCGCCTGGGACAGGCGCGATTCGATCGGCCCAGACACCCGCGGCGAGGTGCGTTCCGCCGTTGACGAAGCCCTCGACCTTCTCGACCGGGGAAAGGCCCGGGTTGCCGAGAAGACCGGTGGGGAATGGATTGTTAATCAATGGCTTAAGAAGGCCGTCCTGCTGTCATTCCGCCTCTACGACATGACCCCCATCTCCGGCGCTCCGGGCGGGGCCAGCTGGTGGGACAAGGTGCCCTCCAAGTTCGCCGGCATGACCGAGGAGAGCTTCAGGGCTTCGGGCTACAGGGCAGTCCCAGGTGCCATTGTGCGCCGGTCCGCCTACATCGCCCCTGGCGTCGTGCTGATGCCCTCGTTCGTCAATCTCGGCGCCTACGTCGACCAGGGGACCATGGTCGATACTTGGGCAACGGTCGGCTCCTGCGCCCAGATCGGCAAGAACGTGCATCTCTCGGGCGGAGTGGGCATCGGCGGCGTGCTGGAGCCCCTGCAGGCCAATCCCACCATCATCGAGGACAACTGCTTCATCGGCGCGCGCTCGGAGGTGGTGGAGGGCGTGGTCGTCGGCGAGGGCTCCGTGCTGTCGATGGGGGTCTTCATCGGCGCTTCCACCAAGATCGTCGACCGGGCGACCGGGCGCATCATCACCGGCAAGGTGCCGCCGTACTCAGTGGTCGTGCCAGGCGCGCTGCCGAGCAAGCCGCTCCCCGGCAACGAGCCAGCGCCCGGCCTCTATTGTGCCGTCATCGTCAAGACAGTGGACGAGAAGACCCGCTCCAAGACCAGCATCAACGAGTTGCTGCGCGACTAGCTCCTGAAAGCGGCGTAGGGGATCGGCGAACTTTGCCATCGGGACAGTAGGGGTGTTGGCGAGCCAATGCAGGGCCATCGTGCACTCGACTCCGAGAAGGTCATCGCCACCATCGCCGCCCTCCACAGGCGCATTTGCGAGCGGTTTCCCGGCGCCGGCCTTGCCAGCGTATGCGACGAGCTGCACACCATCGCGCGCGAGAATTCCGCGCGCGCCGAGCACATCTCCCACCGCAATCTGCCGCTGCGTTTCGTCATCTGGATGTTGCTGGCGGCAGGCGCCGTGGGCCTTTGCTGGATCGTGTACCTGTTCTATCTGTTCCCGCGCTCGGCCGACAACGTCTACTCGGTGCTGCAGGGCGTGGAGGCTGCCGCCAACCTGACGGTGCTGCTGGGAGCGGCGGTATTCTTCCTGGTGCGCATCGAGGAGCGCCTCAAACGCAACAGTGCGCTGGAGGCCCTGCACGAGCTGCGCTCGATCGTGCATGTCATCGACATGCATCAGCTGACCAAGGACCCGAGCGTCACCGTGACGGTCGCCGGCACTACAACGTCCTCGCCGCAGCGCGTGCTTTCCCCCTACGAGGTGACGCGCTACCTCGACTATTGCTCCGAAATGGTGTCGCTCACGTCCAAGGTTGCCGTGTTGTTCGGGCAGGGCTTTCCCGATCCGATCGTCATCGAGGTGGTGAGCGACATCGAGCGCGTCGCCGCAGGATTGTCACAGAAGATCTGGCAAAAGATCATGATCCTGCAGAGCACCGGGGCAGCGCACGCGCCACTGCTGGCTCCTGCGCCCTCGCCACCTGCCGCCGCGCCTGCCTTGGCAGCGTCCGCCTCCTAGTGTCCCGATTCCGAAGTTCGCCACACCTCGATGCTACGTCCAGAGCGAACTCGGAATCAAAGGGACACTAGAATCATAGGTTTGCTAGTGTGATTCAGATCGAGAAATTCGCTCCGGGGCATGCAGCAAACGTTGGCGAATTTCTCGATCATCACACTAGAAGAAGGTCCCTGGAATGGAAGAAGCAGATCCGGTTCAGCTGGCGCAGGCCCTGGTCCGCTGCCGCAGCGTGACGCCCGTCGAAGGCGGGGCCCTGACGCTCCTGGAGAGCGTGCTGCGCCCGGCCGGTTTCACCTGCCATCGCCTCACCATGACCGAGCCCGGCACGCCGGACGTGCAGAACCTCTACGCGCGCCTGGGCACGGCCAAGCCGCATCTCTGCTTTGCCGGCCACACCGACGTCGTGCCGGTGGGCGACGAGGCCACGTGGTCGCGGCCGCCGTTCGCCGCCGAGATCGTCGATGGCGTGCTCTACGGACGCGGCGCCGCCGACATGAAGGGGGGGATCGCCTGCTTTCTCGTGGCCGCCCTCGACTATCTCAAGACCTGTGGCGGCCTGCCGCGCGGCTCGATCTCCTTTCTCATCACGGGCGATGAGGAAGGTGCGGGCATCAACGGCACCGTCAAAGTGCTCGACTGGATGAAGGAGCACGGCGAGGTGATGGACGGCTGTCTGGTCGGCGAGCCGACCAGCGCGCAGATGGTCGGCGACGAGATCAAGATCGGCCGGCGCGGCTACGTCAATGCCGAGATCGTCGTGCACGGCAAGCAGGGTCACTCCGCCTACGCCCACCTCGCCGACAATCCCGTCCCCAAGCTCGCGCGCATCATCGATCGCGTTTCCTCCACGCCCATGGATGCCGGCACGGCGCGGTTTCAGCCGTCCAGCGTGCAGGCGACTCTCATCTCGGTGCCCAATACCGCAACCAACGTGATCCCCGGCACGGCCAAGGCCAACTTCAACATCCGCTACAACGACTTGCACACGCGCGCCGGCGTCGAAGCATGGGTGCGCGAGCAATGCGAGCGCGCAGCCAAGGAGGTGGGCGCCCAATTCTCGCTCCGCTTCTTCGGCATCGGCGACGTGTTCCTCACCGAGCCGGGGCCGCTGGTCGATACCATGCGCGGTGCCGTGCAAGCGGTGACCGGCCGGGCTGCGCAACTGACCACCAACGGCGGCACGTCGGATGCGCGCTTCATCTTCAGGCACGGTCCGGTGATCGAGCTCGGCCTCGTCAATGCAACGGTGCATCAGGTCGACGAGTGCGTGCCCGTCGCCGACCTGCATGTGCTCACCCGCATCTACCGGCGCTTCATCGAGGATTATTTCGCCTCGGTCTGACACACGCCTTAACGCTGTCCGCTTAAATCGGCGCGCCCTGCAACTCGAAAAGCCGCGCGTATGCGATATTGGGCGCCTGCGAGGGGCGCCTCAATGGTAAACGCCGTTGCAATGCCGGCCTTGGATAGCGCTACGCCGTCGCGCGAGCGCGCGCAGTGGCGCAACGTGCTGTCGCCTCTTGTCGCTTTGCTGCCTTCGGCGCTGCTGCTCGGTGTCTTGCGCGTGTGGTCGCTGGCGTTGGCGCCCCGCGTTGGCGTCTACTTCACGGCGGAGGCGCTGCTCGTCATCTATGCATGCTTTGCGGTTGCGCGTGCGGTCAATGTCAATGCGCTGAGCTATGACGCGTCGGGGCGCTACGATCCGAGCAAGGCGCGGCAGGCCAAACGCACCTTCTACGCGGCGCTGCGCCTTGGATGGGTACGCATCGCTGGGCTGGTCCTACTCCTGCTGCTGGCGGCGCTCATTGCCGACGCGCTCACCGCCGGCACCAACATCCAGCAGCGAACCAACGTTCACCTGTCCATCATGTTCGTCGAGCTGATGGCATGGTGGAGGTACGGGTCGGCGATCGTCGTCGCATCGGCGCAATGGGTGCCGCCCCGCCCACCCGCTCTTGCCAGGGCGCGTGCGCTCGTAAGCAGGGCCCGGCTCGATGTCTTGCCCTCGCTGGCGCCGGCCCACATTGCCTTGAGCGCGGCGGTGCTTGCCGGCCTTGCCGTTCACGCCGGCCGGACCACCTCGGCCGGCGCGTTGGTGCTCGGCGGCGCGCCCGATCCCCGTCTCGCGCTCGCCTGGCAGATCGCGCTGTGCGCGGGGCTTGCCTGGCTGGGGCTTGTGCTCCTGTGCCGCGGATCGCTGGCCATTCTGATGCGCATCAGAGCCAAGAGGACGGCCCGACACGCGTCGCGGCAACCATAGCGCTCAAACTCACGATCGCCGGCGCCGGCTCCCGACGGGATGGTTCTGCACCGAGACGCGGCTGCGCATGACGAACTCCAGCCTGACCCGGTCGGGCTGGTCCTGAATGCTGAGGCGCGGCTCCGGCCACAGCTGGCTCCACCAGCCCTCATGGATGCGCTTGTAGCCGGCTCCTGCCTGATCGCAGGCGCCGACCAGCATGAACATGCGTTGCAGCGATCTGTTGCGGCAGAGGCTCACCCCGCCTCTGCTCAGCTGCTCCGGCGAGACCAGCAGCGAGCCGGGGTTCTCCATGACGATCCGCTCGCGGTAGCGCTCGAACACGATGCCGCCCGGTACATCGTAGTCGGTGTGTACGAGGGCATTGACGACGGCTTCGCGCAGCGCAGTGTGCACCGGTGACCGGCCGACAGGCTGCGCAGCGTTCGGTGGGCGCGGCAAGGCGAGATCGACGGTCAGCTTCGGCCAGCTCTGGCGAAAGAACTGGAACAGATTGGCTTCCCACGTTCCGTCCGGAAACAGCCGGTACGACCATGGGTCTCCCGGGTTCTGCTGCGTCCTGAAGTCCCGGAAGTCGACGAAATAGTTGGGTGCAGCGCCCGGGCTGATGATCGCCTCGTGCTTGCCGAACATCAGCAGCCCCGCGAGCGTCAGCCCGTAGTTGCCGGTCTGGCGATGCTTGCGCCAGCAGCCGAGCTGCTCGAGCAGCGCCTTCTTGTCGAGGAAGAGCCATGGGTGCTTGGGCTTGGTCGCCGCAAATCCGTCCCGGAACGCGCCAATCGAGATCGCGTCGAGATCGTCGAGGTCGAAACCTTCGAGGACGCGTGTGTCTCGTTGCGCTTCCTGCATCACACGTACCGTTCCCCTTTGGTCATCGGGCGGCGGCGCGATCGGGGACCTCGGGGACAAGAGGGGCCGTGAGGTGGGGTTCGAGCTTAAAGGAGCTGGCGAGCTTCGGCGGCATCGGCGTACCTCTGAAAGAGCTATGCGCCACACCACGACCCCCGTCATCGCAACTTGGGCGATCCTAGCGCGAGTGGGCGACTTCTGGAATGGCTATCAATTCACTAGCGCGGGGTCGACGTGGCCCAAAACGGCGCCAATGGTCATGGTTGACCGGATGCGGCGCCACGCAAGGCGTGTCCGCCGGCCCAGCCTACATGGTTGCCCCGATCTGCCAGGGCACGAACTCGTTGTCGCCATAGCCCAACAGCTCGCTCTTGGTCTTGGAGCCCGAGGCCACGCGCAGGACGGTGTCGAAGATCTCCTGCCCCTTGGCCTCGATGGACACCCCGTCGAGGATGTCGCCGCAGTTGATGTCCATGTCGTCCAGCATGCGGCGGTAGATGTCGTGGTTGGTGGCGAGCTTGATGGAGGGCGTCGGCTTGCAGCCGTAGGCCGAGCCGCGGCCCGTGGTGAAGGCGAGCACGTTGCAGCCGCCCGCCACTTGTCCGGTCGCGGCGACGGGGTCGTAGCCTGGAGTATCCATGTAGACGAAGCCCTTGGCGGTGACGGGCTCGGCGTAGCGGTAGACCTCGGTGAGCGTGGTGGTGCCGCCCTTGGCGGCGGCGCCCAGCGACTTCTCGAGGATGGTGGTAAGCCCGCCGGCCTTGTTGCCGGGGCTCGGGTTGTTGTCCATGGAGCCGTCGTTCCTGGCGCAGTAGTCCTGCCACCAGTGGATGATGTCGACGAGCTTCTGGCCGACCTCTGCGTTGCGCGCGCGGCGGGTGAGCAGGTGCTCGGCGCCGTAGATCTCGGGCGTCTCGGAGAGCACCGCGGTGCCGCCGTGGCGCACCAGCAGGTCGACGGCGGCGCCCAGCGCTGGATTGGCGGTGATCCCCGAGTAGCCGTCCGAGCCGCCGCACTGCAGGGCGAGGCATAGCTCGGAAGCCGAGATGGTCTCGCGGCGCACGGCATTGGCGCGCGGCAGCATCTCCTCGATGCGGGCGACGCCGGCCTCGATGGTCTTCTTGGTGCCGCCGGTATCCTGGATGGTCATGGTGCGGAAGTTGTTGCCCTCGACCAGGCCGTATTTCTCCTTCAGCCGCGAGATCTGGAACACCTCGCAGCCCAAGCCCACCACGAGTGCCGCGGCGAGGTTGGGATGGCCGGCGTAGCCCCACTGCGTGCGCTCGAGGGCGTCGTAGCCCTCGCCCTTGCCGGCGAGGCCGCAGCCCGTCCCGTGCACGAACGAGACGACGCCGTCGACGTTGGGGTATTGCTCCAGGATGCCGGAGCGGTTGACGGCCTCGGCCATGAAGCGGGCGACGGAGGCCGAGCAGTTCACGCTGGTGAGCACGCCGATGTAGTTGCGCGTGCCGGCCTTGCCGTTGGCGCGGCGATAGCCTTGGAACGTGGCGCGGGCCTCGTGCGGCAGCAGCGGCTCGTCCTTGGCGTCCTGGGCGAAGGCATAGTCGCGCTCGAACTCGGCAAACGAGCAGTTGTGGGTGTGCACGTGGGCGCCCGGCGCGATGTCCTCGGTGGCAAAGCCGATGATCTGCCCGAATTTCAGCACCGGCTGGCCCTTGGCGATCAGGCTCGCTGCCATCTTGTGGCCGCGCATCACCCGGCCCGTCGCTGTGATGCCCTGCGCGGTCACCCCCGGCATCACCGTGTCGATGGCGACGATGATGTTGTCCTTGGCATTGAGCCGCAGCGTGCGCGGATTGTTCCTGTCCGGCTTGTCCTGCATCGGGCGCCTCCCATAGGCCAGCAAAGCGGCGCAATACGCTTCGCTATTGCACCCTACCACCGTGCGCTATGGTGGGCGGCAAAATCTACCGGGAAATGCCCAATGAATCTTTCCTCAATGCTTCGGGAGCGCGCTGCCGCTGGGCGGCCGATCCGCATCGGCCAGATCGGCGCCGGCAAGTTCGGCACCATGTTCCTCTCCCAGGTCCGGCTGACGCCGGGCATGCATCTGGTGGGGCTGGCCGATTTGATGCCGGCGCGGGCGCGCGAGCGGCTGGCGGGCATAGGCTGGCCCAAGGAGCAGATCAGCGCAAAGTCGATGGGTGACGCTTTGAAGTCGGGCAAGACCTTCGTCACCGACGATGCGCTGGCGGTGATCTCAAATCCTGATATCGACGTGGTGATCGAGGCGACCGGCGATCCGGCGACCGGCATCAAGCTTTGCCAGGCGGCGATCCGGCACGGCAAGCACATCGTCATGGTCAACGTGGAGGCAGACGCGCTGGCGGGGCCGCTGCTGGCGCGGCGGGCGCGCGAGGCGGGCGTGGTTTATTCCCTGGCCTGGGGCGACCAGCCGGCGCTGATCTGCGAGCACGTGGACTGGGCGCGCGCCTGCGGCTTCCAGGTGGTGTCGGCGGGCAAGGGCACGCGCTACCATCCGAGCTATCACCAGTCCACGCCCGACACGGTGTGGGACATCCTCGTGCAGTACCTGCCGATCCAGGACAGGAGCCACATCAATCCCAAGATGTTCAACTCGTTCATCGACGGCACCAAGTCGGGCATCGAGATGACGGCGGTGTGCAACGCCACCGGGCTGGTGCCGCAGTCGGGCGGACTTGGTTTCCCGCCGGCCTCCCGCTTCGAGTTGGCCGAGGTGTGTAAGCCGAGGAGCGAAGGCGGCACCTTGGAGAAGAAGGGCGTGACCGAGGTGGTCTCCTCGCTCTATCGCGACGGTCGCGACGTGCCGCACCACATCGCCATGGGCACCTACGTAGTGGTGGAGAGCGAGAGCCCGTACGCGGCGCAGTGCTTCGTGGAATACAACTGCCTGCAGGACAAGAGCGGCCGCTACGCCACGCTGTATCGGCCCACCCACATGATCGGGTTGGAGCTCGGAATTTCCGTGACGTCGGTCGCGTTGCGCAAGGAGCCGACCGGCACGCCCATCTGCTTCAACTCCGACGTGGCGGCCACCGCCAAGCGCGCGCTCAAGCAGGGCGAGGAGCTGGACGGCGAGGGCGGCTTCAGCGTGTGGGGCAAGCAGGTACCGGCCGAGGTGTCGCTGACAGAGGGCTATTTGCCGCTGGGTCTTGCCAGCGACGTGAGACTGACGCGGGATATCGCAGAAGGCCAGGCGCTCAGGTGGTCGGACGTCGCCATCGATGCGACGTCCGAGGCGGTGAAGGCGCGCCGCGAGATGGAAGCCATGTTTGCCCGGCCGAACCGGGGACTGTGACTATTGCCAATCGATTGACGAGGAGGTTCCAGCAGTGTCGATCTCACTCTATGACATGAGCGTTCCAAGCTACGTGCAGACGATTGCCGCGGTCGGAGGCTTCCTCGACAAGGGCCTGGCGTTCTGCAAGAGCAACAATACCGATCCGGAGGAGCTGGTGGAGACGCGGCTGGCCGCCGACATGCACCCGCTGCGCTTTCAGATCGTATCCGTGGCGCACCACTCGCTGGGCGCCATCGAGGGCGTGAAGAAGGGGGTGTTCTCGCCCCCCGGCAAGACCGAGCCGCTCGACTACCAGGGCCTGCAGAAGCTGGTCGCCGACACAGGCGACGGCCTGCGGCGCTTGAGCGCCGAAGAGGTGAATGCCCTCCAAGGCAAGCACGTCGATTTTCAGATGCGCGACCGTAAGGTGCCGTTCACGGCCGAGAACTTCCTGCTGTCGTTCTCGCTGCCGAATTTCTACTTCCACGCCACCACCGCCTACGACATCCTGCGCTCCAAGGCGGTGCCGCTGGGAAAACGCGATTTTCTGGGCCGGCTGCGCTTCAAGACTTGAGCGTCGGAGGGCGGCATGGCGAAGGTGGACGAGCTCAAGCGCATGATCGCGCAAGCTGACAATATCGTCGCCTTCACCGGGGCCGGCATCTCGACCAAGTCGGGCATTCCCGACTTCCGCTCGCCGGGCGGCATCTGGACGAAATTCAAGCCGATCGAGTTCGGCGACTTCATGCGCGTCGGAGGAGGCCCGTCGCGAAGCCTGGCGGCGCAAGTTCGCAACGCACGAGACGCTGCAGAAGGCCACGCCCAATGCCGGGCATCGCGCGCTCGCCCGGCTGGTCGAGCAGGGCCAGCATGCAGCGCCGTCATCACCCAGAACATCGACGGCCTGCACCAGACCTCCGGCGTGCCCGACGACAAGGTGATCGAGCTGCACGGCAACACCACCTACGCCGTCTGCCTCGACTGCCAGCGCCGCTACGAGCTCGATTGGGTGCGCGCAATCTTCGAGGACGGTGAGCGGCTGCCCCAGTGCACGGACTGCGGCGGGCACATCAAGACGGCCACCATCTCGTTCGGCCAGTCGATGCCGGAGGCGGAGATGGCGAGGGCGCATGTGGCGACGCTGGCCGCCGACCTGTTCATAGTGCTGGGCAGCTCGCTGGTGGTGTATCCGGCAGCCGGCTTCCCGATCCTGGCCAAGCGCAACGGCTCGCGCCTCGTCATCGTCAACCGCGAGCCGACCGACCAGGACGACCTGGCGGATTTGGTGATCAACGCCGAGATCGGCGCTACCATGAGCCGGGCCGTCGGGGTGAACTGACGGCATCATCTGGAGGTGCGCGATGGCCGAAGCCGCAGGCAAGGCGCGCGTGGCGCTCGTTACAGGCGGCGTCTCGGGGATCGGGCTCGCCACCGCGGAGCTGCTGCTGGCCTCGGGCTGGAAGGTCGCCGTCATCGACCGCGACGAGAAGGAGCTCGAGGTCCCAGCGGGCGAAGTACTCCGGCAATCCCAACGTCCTCGTTGTTACGCTCGATGTGACCGATGAGGCGGCTGCGCAGAAGGTGGTGAGCCAGGTCGTGGCGGCACTGGGCGGGCTCGACGGCGTGGTCAACTCGGCCGGCATCGCCGCCGACATCCCGGCGCTCGGCACGCCGGTGGACCTGTTCCGCCGGATCATGGATATCAATGTCACCGGCACCTTCATCGTCGCCCGCGCCGCCGCGCGCATCATGAAGGACAGGGGCGGCGGCGCAATCGTCAACATCGCCTCGGCGGCCGGCGTGCGCGGCAGCAAGGGCCGCAGCGCCTACGGCACGTCCAAGGGCGCGGTGATCACGCTGACCCAGGTGTTGGCCAACGAGCTCGCCCGCTACTCCATCCGCGTCAACGCGGTGGCGCCGGGGCCGGTCGACACGCCGATGATCAAGACCATGCACACGCCCAAGGACCGCGCGCTGTGGAAGCGCCACATCCCCATGCACCGCTACGCGGTGCCCGGCGAGATCGCGACCGTCATCGAGTTCCTGCTCGATCCCACCCGCTCGGGCTACGTGACGGGCGAGATCGTGGCGGCCGACGGCGGCTTCCGCGGCGCCGGCATCATCGCTGACGACTAGGGGTTGCCCCAACCTGCTCCCGCGCCCGAGTTGCGAGGTGGACTGGGTCCCCGCCTTCGCGGGAATGACGTTTGGGGTGAGGCTGTGTGCTAACAACTGGCGTCACTCCCGGCCCGGATCAAGTCCGGGCTGAACTGCGGCAGGAGCCCAGTGCACCTTTTGCGAGAGTGCAGATCCACGGGTTTGGCGGGCGGGGATAGCGAATTGCGTTTCATAATGTATGTAGGCGGAGGATGACGGCGCCCGCGCGCTGTGCTCTATTGCGCGTGCCCCGGAGATGGGATGCGCGGTGAACCTGGAGCCGCCTCTCAGCACAGGAGCCGGGGGCGGCAGTCCGAAGCCTCGCCTGGCATGGTGGACAGATCATCCAAGCGTCAGGTGTCCCTGGGGACAAGCCCCAGGGCAAGGGGGCCCGGATGCAGCGAAGTCGCAGACGACAAGCCTCTTCGGCAAGGTGTCTGACCTAGCAAGCGTCGAAGACGGCCCGGATGCGACCGAGCAGGGCGTTCTTTGCGCTCAGTAGCCGGCACTAACGATCACCCAGGTCATCGGGCGCAGCCCGAACGCCCTGCTTCTCCTCCCCAACCCTCGAGCGGAAAGCCGCTGCGAGGCTCGAGGCGTTGCTAGGCCGCGCTCGCGCTATCCCCGGGGTCGGGCGGCGGGTTTATACTGGTCGGTCGCGCCACCAATGGGAATGCCGGATGCGATGCGAGATCAAAGGCATCGTGATCGGGCGTTGCTCACAGGGGACCCTTGAAGACGAAGAACGCGCCCAGCGCGATCAGCGCGAACCCCACCGCGTGGTTGATGGTGAAAGGCTGCTGCAGATAGAGCACCGAAAAGCCGGCGAAGACTATGAGAGTGATCACCTCCTGCATCGTCTTGAGCTGCGGCGCGCTGTAGACGGCGTAGCCGAAGCGGTTGGCAGGAACGGCAAAACAGTACTCGATAAAGGCGATGCTCCAGCTTGCAACGATCGCCAGCCACAGCGGCCGGTCGGTGAACTTGAGATGGCCGTACCAGGCGAAGGTCATGAAGATGTTGGAGATGAAAAGCAGCAGGATCGGCAGGATCGAGACGGGTATTGCGCTCATGCGGGGTAGCTCTCCTTCGGTCGGCCGGCCAGCTCGACTAGCGTTTGGCCAAAGCGCGAGGCTTAGGGCCTAGGCGGCCCGGGACGGGTTTCCAACAACACTAAACGATCGAGGGCGACTTTCAGGACGCGACCGTTAGGCACTTGGGTTCGGCAAATGAGCACGCTACACTTGTGTTTCTGTCGTGCAGCCCTGAAGCGTTCCCAACTCCATGCGCAAATCCACCCTCGTTCATCCTGCCCGCATCGTGGCGCGTCCGCCGAGTGCGGGGCCGGGCCAGACCATCGGCCTGCTCGGCGGCTCGTTCAACCCGCCGCATGCGGCCCACCGCCTGATCAGTGAGGTGGCGCTGAAGCGACTGGGGCTGGACAAGGTCTGGTGGATCGTCTCCCCCGGCAATCCGCTCAAGAAGCGCAGCGAGACCGCCTCGATCGACGAGCGCGTGAGATTGTGCCGGACGGTAGCGAAAGGTCGGCATATCGTCGTCACCGATTTCGAGGCGGACCTGCCCACCCCCTATACAGCCGCGACCCTGGCATATCTGAAGGCGCGCAGCCCGCTCGTGCGCTTCGTGTGGATCATGGGGGCCGACAACCTTGCCAACTTCGACCGCTGGGAGCGCTGGCGCGAGATCTTCACCATGGTGCCGGTGGTGGTGGTGGACCGGCCGGGCTGGCGGCTCAAGGCCCTGGCCTCCAAGGCGGCCCGCGCATTCGCGGCGAGCCGGTTGCCCGAGAGCGAAGCTGCAACCCTCTCCAGCAGGCCGGCACCCGCCTGGACGTTCCTGACCGGTCCCTTGTCGCACCTTTCCTCAACGGCCATCCGCAACAAGGCCAAGGCGCCACGGCCGAGTGTGCCCAGAAAGGCACAGACGCAGACGGAACTGCCTTGGAAGAAGGCAAAGACGGCCTCCAACGGCCAGGGCGCTCCGGTAACAGAGCCCGCCGCGGCACCCGAAACGCGGGTTGTGGAGGCAAACATTGCAGCGCATGGCTCTTGAAAGAGCCTCGCGGCACCCTCTATCCTCCTGTCCGCGAATCCTTTCGGGGTTCGCACGGACCGGGGTCCGCAGCGGCATGGCGGGCCCGGGTCGATATGCGTACACAGGGCTCAATGACAGAAGGACATCCAGCACAAGATGCCAACCGCACTTGAGGGTGCTCGCAAGAGCACGCCTCCGGCCGACCTCGTGCCCCGGCACGAGTCGGATGCCTTGATCAGCAGAGTTTTGGGCTGGCTCGACGACGCCAAAGCCGAAAACGTCGTTACCATCGACATCAGAGGAAAGTCGTCGATCGGCGACTTCATGCTGATCGCCTCTGGCCGCTCCGACCGGCACGTGGGTGCCATCGCCGAGCAGGTCCAGCGCAAGCTGAAAGAAGAAGGCTATGGCTGCCGCATCGAGGGACAGCCGCAGTGCGACTGGGTGCTGATCGATATCGGCGACATCATCGTGCACGTGTTCCGGCCCGAGGTGCGCACATTCTACAACCTGGAAAAGATGTGGTCGGCCGAGCGGCCGAGCGACCCCGTCGCGCACTAGGTCTGCGGCTGCACCAGGACGCGGGGTCGCGCTTTGTCGCGGCTGCGCACGGCTGATGCGGCTCGTCATCGCCGCGGTCGGCCGCTTGAAGGACGGGCCGGAGCGCGCCCTCCTCGACAGGTATCGCGAGCGCTTCGCGCCGCTCGCCAAGCGGCTGGGGCTTGCCCCGGTCGCCTGGCACGAGATCGGCGAGAGCCGCAGCGCCAATGCCGCCACCCGCAGCGAGGAGGAAGGCGCGGCGCTGCTCAAGCTCGTACGCGAGGCCGAATTTCTTGTTGCTGTGGACGAGCGCGGCAAAGCGATGACCAGTGTGGGCTTCGCCCAGTCGCTCGCCAAGGCGCTCGACGGCGGCGCCAAGGCCGCGGGCATCGTACTGGGTGGGCCCGACGGGCTGAGCCAAGCCGTGCGCGATGCCGCACATCTCAAGGTGTCGTTCGGCGCCATCACGCTGCCGCATGGCCTCGCCCGCATCGTGCTCGCCGAGCAGCTCTACCGCGCGGCCACCATACTTGCCGGCCACCCCTACCATCGGGCGTGAGCGTCATCCCTGGGCTCTGGATCCCGGTAACAAGGAGCGGGATGACAACGGGCTTGCCAATCGAACTGGCGAAGGTGACGTTGGACGCAGGGAAACGCCGGTGGAGACACGTCAGTGAAATTCGGGATCTTCTACGAGCTGCAGCTGCCGAGACCTTGGGGTCCCGACGACGAGCGCCGACTGGTGCAGGATGCGCTCGACCAGGTCGAGCTCGCCGACCGGCTCGGCATCGACTACGCCTGGGCCGTGGAGCACCACTTCCTCGAGGAATACTCGCACTGCTCGGCTTCCGAAGTATTCCTCGCCGCCGCGGCCGCGCGCACCAAGCGCATCCGCCTCGGCCACGGCATCCGCCAGGTGATCGCCAACTACAATCACCCCGCCCGCACGGCCGAGGCGGTGGCGATGCTCGATCTGATCTCCAACGGGCGGGCGGACCTCGGCATCGGCGAAGGCGCAACCAGGCTGGAGCTCGCGGGCTTCGAAATTCCGGCCAAGGAGAAGCGCGCTTTTGCGCTGGAAGCCGCCGAGCAGATCGCCAACATGATGGTGATGTGCCCCTACCCCGGCTACGAGGGCCGCTCTTTCAAGATGCCGTGCCGCAACGTGCTGCCGAAGCCCGTGCAGAAGCCGCATCCGCCGATGTGGATGGCCTGCACCAACCGCGATACCATCAAGGTGGCGGCGAGCCACGGGCTCGGCGCGCTCGCCTTCTCCTTCATCGACGAGGCCGAGGCGCGCACCTGGAGCCAGACCTACTACGACATCATCAGGAGCGATGCCTGTGTGCCGATCGGCCACCGCGTCAATGCCAACATCGCCATGGTGTCGGCGTTCTCGCTGCATGCGGACACGCAAGAGGCGGCGCGGCGAGGACAGGAGGGCTTCGAATTCTTCCGCTACGCAATATCGGCCCTGGTGACCAAGGATTGCGTTCCCGGCCGCTCGAAGCTGTTCGAGCAGTTCCAGCAGGAGCGCGCCGCCAACACACTGGCCGCGGCGATGGCCAACCGCGAGAATTTGGCGAGCAGCCTGGAGCGGTCGGGCGGCATCGGCACGCCGGCGCAATTTCGCGAGCACGTACGCACCTTCGAGGCGGCCGGCGTCGATCAGATCATCCTGCTGCAGCAAGCCGGCCGCAACCGGCACGACCACATCTGCGAGTCGCTGGAGCTATTGCAGCGGGAGGTGCTGCCCGAGTTCTCGCCCAAGGCCGCCGAACGCGAGCGCCGCAAGGCCGAGGAGTTGGCGCCCTTCATCGAGAAGGCGCTGGCGCGGAAGAGGCGGATGCCGCCGATTGCCGATGCCGATATCCCGGTCGTGTATGCCTCGGTGGCAGCGCCGGCCGTCAACCAGTCGGCGGGGTGACGCCTTGGCACCCGACGGCGACCCCCGGCTGCATGCGCCCTCAGCGGTCCGCAACCGCGATCCCATTTTGGAGGTGCTGCGCCGGCACTTGCCGCAACGCGGGCTGGTGCTGGAGGTGGCGAGCGGCTCGGGCGAGCATGCGGTGCATTTTGCCCGGGCTTTTCCCGACCTCGTGTTTCAGCCGAGCGACCCCGATGCTGACGCGCGCGCCAGCATCGATGCATGGGTTGTTGGCCAAGGCCTTGCCAACGCGCGGCCGGCCATCGCCCTCGATGCGGCAGCCGACGATATGTGGCCGATTGCTTCCGCCGATGCGGTGCTGTGCATCAACATGATCCACATCTCGCCGTGGGCGGCAACGGTTGGGCTCATGCGCGGTGCGGCGAAGGTGCTGGAGAAAGGCTGCGTGCTCTATCTCTACGGGCCGTACCGCCGCGACGGGGCCCACACTGCGCCGAGCAACGAGGCCTTCGATCAGAGTCTCAGGGCGCTCAATCCGGAGTGGGGTGTGCGCGATCTCGAGGCCGTCGCGGCGCTGGCCGCTACGCACGGCTTCGCCGCACCCGTCGTCGAGGCGATGCCCGCCAACAATCTGTCGCTCGTGTTCCAGCGCCTGGTGTAGTGGCCCCGGCCTCTTGCAGACCGCGCGAGAGGTGGGGCCCGCTGGCTCTGACTCCACCGACACTGCAGATCGCTCCCTATCGCCGCATCTGGCTGGCCTATTCCAGCAGATCGGTCAGGTCCTCGGCGGGGTCGGAAACCACCTCTACGTCCGCCCGCTCCAGCACCCAGCGTACCTCGGCAGCGCCGTAGCACACGGCCCGCAACACCACCTGCTGCGCCTGCAAGGGGCCGATCACCTCCGCATAGTGCGTGCTCTCCTCGATGCTGAGCGCCGCGCCCGTGGCCGACAGGCGCCAGCGCTCGCCGCTCGGCAGGATCAGCTCTGCACCGCCGTCGGCCGCCTGCCGGGCGCCGCAGCGCGGATGCAGGTGGAAGTGCACCGCGAACGGCACGTCATAGGCGAAGCGCAGCTCGCTCTTGGTCCCGCTCAGCGTATCGATGCCGACCAGCCGCTGGCCGTCGGCCGCGAGGCTCAGCGAACGGGTGTGGACGAGATTGAACGGGTCCAGGTAGCCATCGTGCGAGCCCCTGAACCTGACGGTGCCGGAGGCCTCGCTCAGCTCGCAGGTCACGCGGTCGGGATGGCGGATGGGCGCGCCGCCCGCGCCACGCTCCAGCCCTTCGTCGCGCACGAGCCGGGAGGAGGGTTGGCCGTTGAGCTCGAGGGTGTTGTGGGCTGAGGTTCCCCGCGCTGCCGCAGTGCAGCGGTCATGCGCCGGCCCGGGCGCGCCGCCGTTGACGAGCAGGAGCGCGCTCCCCGCGCTCATCTCGAAGGACAGGCACCCGGCGCAGGCCTGGCCGGACAGCTCGAGCGCCGGCGGCGAGCCCGCGTCGACCACGAGCACGGTCGCGCCGCGCTCCAGGCGCAGGTAGCGCGATGGCGATACCGGCTCGGGCACCGGCGCGGTGCCCTTGTCGTAGGCGATGAGCGTGGCGAGCGCATCGCGCTCGCTCGCGCCCATGCCGTTGAAGCGCGCGAGCTGGCCGTCGCCGAGCCGCAGGCGCTGCAGCATCGGCAGCATGCGCGAACAGGTCTCCGTCAGCACCTGCGGAGGCGTCAGGCCGCAGGCGATGAAGCATTGCCTGAGCGGCAGCAGGTCGAGCAGCAGCTCCACCAGCGCTGATGGGTTGCGGCTGATGTGGCCGCCGTCGGCCAGGAATTGGCGCTCGACCTCATCGGCAAGGTGCGGCTCGACGGCGGCGAGCCGGCGCTCGTGGCCGGCGATGCACAAGGCCGCCTGGGTCAACCCGATGAGGGCCTGCAGCCGCGGCTGGCCGTAGGGGGCGTTGCGCCACGAGGCCGACAGATACGTCACCTGGTCCTCGAGGCTGAGCAGGATTGCGCGGTATGGCCGCCGCTCCGCGCCATCGAGGATCAGCGAGGCGTGCGACAGCCACGCCACGATGCGCCGGCCCACTACCTCCGGCGCCCAGGCCTCGGCCGCGTGGCGGCGCCTGCCGGCGATCCATTGTGCAACCAGCCGCCGCGCCGTTGCCTCGTTCGCCAACGTCCACCCGGCGCTGAAGTGGCGCAGCCAGCCGAAGGCGTGCAATTCCCGCGCCCAGGCCTGGCTCGGCGGCCGGACGACAAAGGGTGAGGCGCCGTTGAGATCGACCGTCTGGCCGCACAGGCCGAAGCTTCCCGATTCGACCTCCTCGGCGAAGCAGGGGTCCTGCGGGCGCAGGTCCGGCGGCGCCAGCAGCAGATCGCGGGCAATGGGCGAGCGATGCTGCCAGCGCAGCAGCCGCGACCGGCGTACGCGCGCCAAGGTTCCGCGGCGTGCCCGCTCGACGGCCAGCGCCGCCACTCCGATTCTGTCGCGCGCCGAAACCAGAGTGCGGGCGGCACGGTCGGCAAGAGGGGCGCCGGTCGATCGTTGCGGAGACCCTTCCGGGCGCTGGTGGAGTGTGTCCATGCGCCCGCATACCTTGGAGGCATTGACGCGCCAAGCAGGGTCGGGCCCGAGAGGTGTGCGCGAAATGTGGACAAGGCGGCCCGGCGCGCGGCGGCATTGACACGGTGAGGGAATCGCCACCGGCTCATCCATCCCGCAGCGTGTTGCACAGGGAACCTGTCCGGGCGCGCAGCATTTGTCTGGTGGACAGCAGTCTTGATTGTGCCATGCTCCGGCGGCACATTGCATGAGGTCGGTACTGGTCGGAGCGCCATGCGCACGCGCCAACATAGGAGCAACGCCACGCGGCTGTTTTCAGCCGTGGTTGCGCTTGCGCTTGTGCTTGCCCAGGTGATCGGCGCCTACGCGCACGCCGCCGACCACGATCACGCTGCGGGACACGCAGCCTGTGCGCATCACCACGGCTACGGTCACGCCACGCCGGCAGGCGATGGGCTCCCAGGCAAGGCCGACCACGACGGCGACCGCGCCCATCACGGCACGTCCTGCGACTTCCTCTGCCACGGCGGCATTGCCATCCTGGTGAACGTAGCCTTCGCTTACGTCGATCCGACACCGCCTTATTCCCCGGCGGTTGCCGCCAACGTCCACCCTGCGACACCTCCGTCGCTCGAACGCCCCCCCAGATCTTCCGCCCGCGCCTGATCCCTCGGGACAATTGTCCCTGGTCCCTGGTCGCAATGGAAGATTCCCATGTCGCGCCGATTCCCTCGACTGCTCGCGCATGCCGTGCGCGCAATGGCCGTTGCCTGCGTTGCAGCTCTGGCGTTCCTCGCCGCGGTCTCGGATCGTACCCGCGCCCACGAAGGCCATGACCACGGCTCCGAGACGCCGGCAGCGGCCGGCGCTCCCGCATCGCCCCGCGTGGTTGCCACGTCCGAGAAGTACCAACTGGTCGGCATCGTCGAGGGCGAGGTGCTGGTCATCTACCTCGATCGCGCCGAGGACAACGCGCCCGTATCGACCGCCACGATCGAGATCTCGCTGGAGGGGCAGCCGTTCAAAGCCGAGTTGCAGCAGAGCACCGCCACCTACGAGGTGACCGCGCCGGTGCTGCGCAAGGCCGGCAGCTACGAGGTGCTGATCAACCTCGCCGACGGGGACAGCAACGATCTGCTGGTCGGCACGCTCAAGGTGCCGCTGCCGGGCGGCAGGGCGGATAGCGGCAGCCGAGGCCTTCTCAAGACTATCGCCGATGCTCTCGCGGCCTGGCCTGCGGCCCGCACGGCCCTCTCATTGGCTGGCGTCGTGCTGTTGATCGGGGCTGCCGGCGGCACTTTCCTCTCCGGACGCCGCAAGTTGCTGACCGTCCCGGTGGCGATCGTTGGGCTGATCCTGGCATCAGCCTTTGCCTGGGCACACGATGGCCACGATCACGGGCCCGACTTGAGCGTCAGCGCGGGCAATTCCCCCTTGCGCCGGCCGGACGGCAGCATCTTCGTGCCGAAGCCCACGCAGCGGCTGCTCGAGATCCGCACGCGCGTCGCAGTGGCGGAGACCAAGACGCGCACCGTGCGCTTCAACGGCCGCATCGTCGCCAATCCGAACCGCAGCGGCGATCGTGCAGAGCACCATCCAGGGCCGCTACGAGGCGCCCGAGGGCGGCGTGCCGCCGCTCGGCACGCGCGTCAAGGCCGGCGACCTGCTCGGCCGCGTGGCGCCCTCGTTCGCCTCGATCGATTCCTCCGACATGGCGCAGACCCTGGGCTCGCTCGACCAGGAGATCGCGCTCAACCGCCGCAAGCTGGCGCGGCAGGAGCAGCTGCTGGCGACCAACGTCGTGGCCAAAGCGACGGTGGAGGACACCCGCATCCAGCTCGAGGGCCTCGAGAAGCGGCGGCGCGAGCTGCTCGCGGCCAAGGCACGGCCCGAGGATCTGCGCGCGCCCGTCGACGGCGTGATCGCGGCGACGCGCGTGGTGGCCGGACAGGTGGTGGCGCAGAGCGACCAGCTGTTCCAGATCATCGATCCGGCGAGCCTGCTGGTCGAGGCGCTGGTGTTCGACCAGATCAATCCCGATGCCGTGCACGAGGCCACGGCGATAGTCGGGCCGGAGTCGACGATCAAGCTCAAGTTCATCGGCCGCAGCCGGGCCCTGCAGCAGCAGTATTCGATCCTGCAGTTCGAGATCGTCGAGGCGCAGTCGGCCTTGAACGTCGGCGCGCCCGTCACCGTGATCGCGGCGACCGGCGAGCGCGTCAGCGGCATCGTGCTGCCGCGTGCGGCCCTGGCACAGGCGCCCAACGGGCAAACCGTCGTGTTCAGCCACAAGGAGCCGGAGGTGTTCGTGCCGCGGCCGGTGCGCGTCGAGCCGTTCGACAGCGAGAACGTGCTGATCACGGGCGGCATCGCCGCGGGCGAGAAGATCGTGGTGCGCAACGCGCCCCTGCTCAACCAGGTGCGTTGAGGGGGCGCGCCAATGTTCAACCTGATTGTCGCGACGGCTCTGAAGAGCAGACTGCTGGTTGCTAGCTGCCGCTTTCGTTCTCGTGGCCTACGGCAGCTTCGTGCTGTCGCGGCTTCCGGTCGACGTATTCCCCGACCTCAACCGCCCCACCGTGGTGCTGCTCACCGAGGCCGAGGGGCTGGCGCCGCAAGAGGTCGAGCAGCTCGTCACCTACCCGATCGAGACGGCCATGGGCGGCATGCCCGGCGTGGTGCGCATCCGCTCGGCCTCCGGCGTCGGCCTGTCGATCGTCTACGTCGAGTTCGGCTGGGACACCGAGATCTATCGCGCCAGGCAGCAGGTCGCGGAGCGGCTGGCGAACGGTGCAGGGCCGGCTGCCGCAGGGCGTGCAGCCGCAAATGGGGCCGATCTCCTCGATCATGGGCGAGATCATGCTGGTCGCAGTCACGGGCGCATCGGTCTCGCCCATGGAGCTGCGCGAGATCGCCGACTTCGTGATCCGCCCGCAGATCCTCACCATTCCCGGCGTCGCCCAGGTCATCCCGATCGGCGGCGAGGTGCGCCAGTACCGGGTGATGCCGGACCCGGTGATGATGAGCCGGCTCGATATCTCGCCCGCCGACATCGAAACCGCCATTCGCCGCTTCGGCGCCAACACCGGCGGCGGCTTCATCGATCAGCACGCGCGCGAGTACCTGATCCGCAACATCGGCCTGACCAAACGCCTCGAAGACCTGCGCAACCTGGTGGTGGCGACGCGCCAGGGACACAGCATTCTGCTGCGGCAGGTGGCGCAGGTGGAGTTCGCCGCCCGCGTCAAGCGCGGCGACGCGGGCTTCATGGGCGCTCCCGCCGTCATCGTCGGCATCCAGAAGCAGCCGACGGCCGACACCGATCAGCCTGACGCGCGCCGTCGAAGCTCAGCTCGAGAGCATACAGAAGAACCTGCCCGCGGGTGTCACCGCCAACAAGGTCCAGTTCCGGCAAGCGACCTTCATCGAAACCTCGATCGGCAACGTCGAGCGCGTGCTGGTCGAGGCGGCGATCGTCGTCGCCGTCATCCTCTTGCTCTTTCTGATGAACGTGCGCGCGACCCTGATCTCGCTCACGGCCATTCCGACGTCGATCCTCATGACGGCGCTCGTCTTCAACGCCTTCGGTCTCTCGATCAACACCATGACGCTTGGGTGGCTTGCCATCGCCATCGGTGCGCTGGTCGACGATGCCGTGGTGGCAGTGGAGAACATCCTTCGCCGCCTGAAGGAGAACGGCCGAAGGCCCGATCCCCGGCCGCCGCTCGAAGTCATCGCGCGCGCCAGCCAGGAGGTCCGCTCCGGCATCTTCTATGCGACCGTGATCATCATTCTCGTGTTCGTGCCGCTGTTCGCGCTCTCCGGCATCGAGGGCCGCCTGTTCGTGCCGCTGGGCATCGCCTACATCGTCTCGATCCTGGCGTCCCTGCTGACCTCGATCACCCTGACGCCCGTGCTCGCCTCCTATTTCCTGTCGGCGCCACAGGGACACGGAGAGGGGGACAGCTTCTTGGTCCGCCACCTCAAGGCCGGCAACACCAGGCTCCTGCCATTGGGCGTTCGGGCACCAAGCACGCTTGTTTGCCGTGATCGGCCTGGGCGTGTTGGCGGCCGGCGCTCGGCGCCTACCTGCTCCCGCGCGCCTTCCTGCCGGCGTTCAACGAAGGCACCATTCTCGTCAACCTGCAGTACAACCCCGGCATCTCGCTCGCCGAGTCGAACCGCCTCGGCGCCATTGCCGAGCGGCTGATCATGACGATCCCGGAGGTGAAGAGCCTCGGCCGGCGCACCGGTCGCGCCGAGCTCGATGAGCACGCCGAAGGCGTCCACAATTCCGAGATCGACGTCGACCTGGCCCGCTCTCGAGCGCAGCAAGGAGGAGGTGTACGCGCACATCCGCACCAAGCTCGCCGTGCTGCCGGTCTCGGTCTCCATCGGGCAGCCGATCGCGCATCGTATCGATCACATGCTTTCGGGCGTTCAGGCGCAGATAGTTCGTCAAGATCTTCGGCGAGGACCTCGACACCCTGCGCTCGCTGGCCGAAGCGACTGCGCGCCCGACTGCAATCGGTAGCGGGGCTCGTCGACCTGCAGGTCGAGAAGCAGGTGCTCATCCCCCAGCTGAAGGTGACCCCGGACTACGAGCGCGCTGCGCTCTACGGCATCACGCCGGCGGCACTAACCGAGGCCCTCGAAGCCCTCTCAGGTGGGCGCGTCGTCTCGCAGATCGTCGAGGGCAACCGACGCTTCGACGTCGTTATGCGCATCTCGGACGAGAACCGCTCGACCACGGGGCTGCAGGACCTGCTGGTCTCCACGCCGCAGGGCTTCGTGCCGCTGCGCCTGCTGGCCAAGGTGGAAGAGGGCGACGGTCCCAATCGAGATCCAGCGCGAGAATGGTCAGCGGCGCATCGTCGTGCAGGCCAACGGCGACGGCAAGCGCGACATGGCGGCCATCGTCGCCGACCTGCGGCGCATCATTGCCGAGACGCAGCTGCCGCCGGGCTACACCACCCAACTCGACGGGCACCTTCCGGGCGCAGGAGGAGGCCGCATTCGTCATCGGCGTCCTGTCGCTCGTATCGCTCGCCCTGATCTTCATGGTGCTCTATCAGCGCTATCAGTCGACCGTGCTGGCCGTGCATCATCCTGACCAACATTCCGCTCGCGCTCATCGGCAGCGTGATCGCGCTCGGTCTTGGCGGGACAGCCGCTGTCGGTGGCCTCGATGATCGGCTTCATCACGCTGGTCGGCATCGCCGCGCGCAACGGCATCCTCAAGATCAGCCACTACATCAACCTGGCGCTGTTCGAGGGCGAGACGGTTCGGACCGGCGCTCGTCATTCGCGGCAGCCTGGAGCGGCTGGCGCCCGTGCTGATGACGGCGCTGTGCGCCGGCCTTGCGCTCATGCCGCTTGCTGTTCGGTGCCGGCGAGCCGGGCCGCGAGATCCTGCATCCCGTGGCGGTGACCATCTTCGGCGGGCTCATCAGCTCGACCCTGCTCGACACGCTGCTGACCCCGGTCCTGTTCCTCAAGTTCGGCCGCGCGCCGCTGGAGCGCATCCTGGCCACGCGCGAGACGGCATCGCCATTCGGCGCCGAGCCCAAGACGGCAGAAGTCTTCTGAAGGATCACGCCTGAAAGAAGAACCAAACCGAGAGGAGAGCGAGATGCAGCGAAGACTGGCCTTGATCGTCGGGGCTCTGGTGGTGCTGACCGCGGCAGCGCTGGCGCAGAGCAAGGGGCCCAACGGCGGGCTGATGTCGGGAACCGGCGGCCATCAGGCCGAGCTTGTGGTCAGTCCGACCGAGCTGACCGTCTATCTGCTCGAGGACGGCAAGCCACACGAATCCAAAGGCACGAGCATGCGTGCCGTCATTCAACAAGCGGGCAAGACTACCACCATCACCTTCGCCCAAGCCCAGGGCGAGAAGCTGATCGCCAAGCTGCCGGCGCCGCTGGACAAGGGTGCCATCGTGGTGCTGACGGGCAAGGACCACCACGGCGACCAGTTCAACGCCCGTTATGTGATCAAGTGATCGGGCGAGCAGAAAACGCGGCCCGCCAGCGTCAGCGGGCGGGCCGCCAAGCAAGGCCGCCATGGCGGCCTTCACGGCAAGGGTGGAGGAGGATCACCCGTTGCTGTGGGTCTGGTCGTATTCCTCCCAGAAGCGCTTTGCATCAAGCGCGCTGGCGGGAACGGCGGCAATGCCGAGCACCGACACCGCGATCAGAGCGGAGAGAATTTTTCTCATACTATTTCTCCGTTTCCTCTTGGTTGGTACCAGCGAGACCGACAAAAGAGCTGTCGGTCGCTGTGCATCACATAGCGATGGGGCAACGCTGCGCTGTGCTGCAGGACACAAGTATCGGGGCCGGTCGAGTCTCAGGTGGATCGCAGTGAGGCGATGCGGGCCTCGTGAAGGCGCCGCGGCTGGTCAGTGCTCCTCGCCGAAGCCATCCTGGATGAGCGCCACCAGTGCCTCGATGGCCTCGGGGGCCTCCGGCCCCTCCGCCTCGAGGAAGATCTCGGTACCCGGCCCTGCCGCCAGCGCCATCAGGCTCATGATCGAGGTTCCGCCGACCGAGCGGTCGTCGCGGGTGACGCGTACGATGGCCTTGAAGCTCTCCGCGCACTTTACGAATTTTGCCGACGCGCGCGCATGCAGGCCCTTGCGATTGCGGATCGTCACCCGCGCGCACGGCCGCCTCTCCAGCATGCGGTCGTCGCTGCGGATCATGGCTCTCCCGACAGCAGTTGACTGGCAACGCTGATGTACTTGCGACCGGCCTCCTTGGCCGCGGCGGTCGCTTCCCGCAGCGATGCCTCCCCGCGCACGCTCGCGAGCTTGATCAGCATCGGCAGGTTGATGCCGGCCAGCACCTCCGCTCCCGTCTCTTCCATCACCGATATGGCGAGGTTGGAAGGCGTGCCGCCGAACATGTCGGTGAGGACCACCACCCCTTTGCCGGTGTCGACCCGGCGGACGGCCTCGATCAGCTCCATGCGCCGGGCCTCCACGTCGTCATCCGGTCCTATCGAGAACGGCTCCAGGTGCTCCTGCGGCCCCACCACGTGCTCCAGCGCAGCGCGAAATTCTCCGGCAAGGCCGCCGTGGGCGACGATAACGACGCCGATCATGTGAATCTGCAGGTCCTCTCCAACGAGGGTCGTGCCGGCTCGCGTCCGGCGCCGGACGCAGGCGGCTCCCCCAAGGAGCGCGCATGATGGTTCAGCCCCCCTGCACGGGCAAGGGCAAAGACGCCACTATCGGCATGCTTCCATGCACAGGTTGCATGGGTCAGGCACGACCGGTCCGCGCCAGCGCCAGCGCGAGCTTGATGGGGGCCGAGGCCTCAAACGGTGCAAGGCGCAGCAAGGGCAGGTCGACGCCGGCCAGCGGCACAACGCTGTCTTCCGCAGGAAGGCGAGGCACCCCGCCGGCGTCCACCAGGTCGACGACCAGCACCACTTCGGCCTCGGCCGCGGGCTTTACGCCGACAATGCCCACGCCCCGCACCTCCATCTGGCCGCGAATGCTTTCGGGCGCAGTGGCAAGGACGCGATCGCCGTCGCGGCGGAGGCATACCCGGTCGTCGGCGACCAGGGTGGGCGGATCGAGAGCGGCCGGGCCTCGGCGCGCCAGGAACAAGAAACGCAGCGCCAGGTCCGACTTGCCGCAACCCGACGGTCCACGCAACAGCGCGGCCCGCCCACCCAACGCGACACAGGTGCCGTGCACGAACTCAGGACTGTCGGACAAGCTGCTGCGCTCCCTTGGAGGCGGCGGCTTGGGCCGCGGGCAGGCGCACGACGAAACGCGTGCCGATGACGCCGGGGGCACGGCGGCTCCTTCAGAGCGGGGTGATCGTCTCGCGGGCTCAACGATCCATCGGGCGGCGCGGTACGGTTGCTCGCCGTGATATGCGCCGCCGTAGGCCATCGACGATATCGCGCGAGATGCTCAAGCCGAGGCCCGAGTTCTTGCCGATCGTGTTGTCGGACTGCGGGCGATCCGAGTAGAACCGCTCGAAAATGTCCTCCAGCTTGTCATCGGGGATGCCGGGGCCCTCGTCGTCGACGACGATCTCCACCTCGGTGCCGATCCTGCGCGGCGCTCACCGTGATGACGCCGCCTTCGGGCGAGAACGACAGCGCATTGTCCAGCAGATTGGTGATGACCCGCCCGAGCCGCGCCTCGTGCGCCCTGACCGCGTAGGCCTGCGGTTGGCTGCGGCGTTTCCCGAATGTCGAGCACCAGCTTACGGGTATCGGTGCTGAAGCGATCGCGGAAGATGTCGATCACGCCGCACAGCACCTCGCGGACGTCGACCAGCTCGGTATCGCCGTAGGCCAGCTCCGCATCGAGCCTCGACACGTCCGACACATCGGTGATGAGCCGGTTGAGACGCGCGAGCTCGCTTTGGATCTGGCGCACCAGCTCCTCGCGCATTTCCGGCGTCTTGGCGTAGGCCAGCGATTCGGCCGTCGAGCGCGCCGCCGTCAGCGGGTTCTTCAGCTCGTGCGCCACCTCGCGGGCAAAGCGCTGGCTCGCCTCGATGCGTCGGTAGAGCGATTTCGGTCATGGCGCGGAAGGCGCGTGGTCATCTGCCCGATCTCGTCGGTGCGGCCGCCGAGCATCGGGCAGCTCGGCGCCGAACCGATGCTGCGGCTCACGCGCTCGGCCGCGTCCGAGAGCCTGCGCATGGGCCCCGCAATGGTGCGGTAGAGCAGCACGGAAGCGATCAGCGTCGCCGCCAGCGCCGTGAGCGCCAGGCTCAGCACGAGCATTGCGCTCCTCCTGCAGGATGTCGTCGATCACGCCCGGGCGCGTGGACAGCAGGAGAGCGCCCTGCACGGCGCCGCGATAGTGAATGGGGGTCGCCACCGAGACGATCTGCTCGCCCCTCTCGGTGACCAGCACCATCGCCGTGCTGTGCCCGCCGGTGAGAGCAACGCGCACCTCCGGATAGGCCATGCCGTTGCCCGTGCCGATCTCGCGATAGACCGGCACCTGCCGGCGCATCAGCCAGTGCATGAAGCGGGTCCAATTGGTCCTGATGGGCTTGCTGCCCGGCTGCTGGCTCAGCGCGCGGTCCGCCGGAGGTCGAAAGCTGACCGCGCGAGAGCAGCTCGTCGGAATCGACGATCAGAACGCCGTCGGTCGCATAGACCCGTGCACGGATGTCGGCCGGCAGCAGTCCGCCCTTGAACAACGGGGCCACCCGCTCGGGCGGGATCGAGAGCTGCATGGCAGCGATATTCTCGTCGCGCAGCAGGCCGCGCGCGCCCTCGATCTCCGGCAGCATGTCGGGGTTGATGACGATGCGGCCGGTATCCTTCTCGCGCGTCGCGCTGGCGGCGATGGCCGCGGCAATGACCTCGCCCTGAGCCCGGAGACTGTCGCGCTTGGCCTCGATCAGCCACGCATGGTACTGGCCGAGGTAGAAGATGCCGGTGAGCAGGATCACGAGGCCGATCAGGTTGGCAAAGATGATCCGCCGCATCAGCGTCTTGGCGACGAGACGGATGAGCGGGCCGTAGGTGAGGAACTCGTAGAGGCCGATGCGCCGCGAGAAATCGCGCATGTGGCCGCCGATCCGCCTGGCGAAGCGCGCTCGAGCCCGCTGGTGCGGCCGGCCACGGCCGAGATGTTGCGGAGCAACACCTCCGCTCGTGGCCTCGGCAGGCCGTGACCTGTCGCTGTGGATGGCCATCGCTTACCCCCTGGGCTCAGGCTTCCTTGAAGCGGTAGCCAACCCCGTAGAGCGTCTCGATCACATCGAAGTTGTCGTCGACCTGCTTGAATTTCTTGCGCAGCCGCTTGATGTGGCTGTCGATGGTGCGGTCGTCCACATACACCTGGTCGTCGTAGGCGGCGTCCATCAGGGCATCGCGCGTCTTGACCACGCCCGGCCGCGTGGCCAGCGCCTGCAGGATCAGGAACTCGGTCACGGTCAGCATGACGGGACTGTTGTCCCAGTGGCAGGTGTGGCGCTCGGGATCGAGCTTGAGCTTGCCGCGCTCGAGGATGCGCGCAGCCTCGGCCACGGCGCTGGCCGGGTCCTTGGGCTGGAAGCGCCGCAGCACGGCCTTGACGCGCTCCACCACCAGGCGCTGGGAGAACGGCTTGGTGATGTAGTCGTCCGCCCCCATCTTGAGGCCGAACAGCTCGTCGATCTCCTCGTCCTTGGAGGTGAGGAAGATGACCGGCATGTCGGTCTGCTGGCGCAGGCGGCGAAGCAGCTCCATGCCGTCCATGCGCGGCATCTTGATATCGAGGATCGCCAGGTCGGCCGGTTTCCTCGGCCAGCGCCTCCAGCGCGGCGGCGCCGTCGGAGTAGGTGCGCACCTTGTAGCCCTCGGCCTCGAGGGCCAGGCCAAGCGATGCGAGGATGTTGCGCTCGTCGTCGACGAGAACGATCGTGCTTTTCTCTTTCATTGCCTGCTTCCCGGGCCGTTATCGGCGGCAAACGCGCTCTATGGCGTCCGCGTGCGCAAATTGTGGCATGTCGGTGGGTTTCGCGCATAGTGTTATCCAAATGGCCTGTCGACCGCAACCCAGAGCAAGCATATATGCCCGTTGAAGATTCTGCCCCGCGCGCGTCGCCAGCCGGCCCCTCCGCAGCGCGTATCTGGCGCGCCGTTTGCTGCGCACGGCCCTCAAAGGTTCGCTCGGCACGCTGTCCAGCGCAGCAGCGGGCCATCCTTATCGCGTCCCTCGTGCTGGTTGCCACCGAGCCCGACGGTACGCCGGTCTTTCTCATCTCGCGCCTGGCGCTGCATACGCAAGAATCTCGCCAGGGACGCGCGTGCCAGCCTCCTGATCGACGGCACGGACGGGCTCGCCGATCCGCTGACGGGCGGGCGCCTGACGCTGGTGGGCCAGCGCACGCCCGACGTCCGAGCCCGACCGCAAAACCTCGCTTCCTCGCGCGCCACCCCTCGGCACAGGCCTATGCCGGTTTCGCCGACTTTGCGATGTATGCGTTGCGAAGTGGTGCGTGGCCACTACGTCGGCGGCTTCGGCCAGATCGTGGACCTGGCCCCGGCCGATCTGCTGCGCCCGGTCGCAGGATGCGCAAGCCTTGGTCGCGGCCGAGGCCGATATCATCGCGCACATGAACAGCCGACCATGGCGACGCTGTTGCTCTCTACGCCACCGTGCTCGCCCAATGTGCCGCGGGAGACTGGCGGCTAGTTGGCATCGATCCGGACGGCATCGATCTGCTGCACCGCAGCAATGCCGCACGTATCGAATTTTCCGACCCGCGTGCGAACGCCGGGCGAGACGCGGGCGGCGCTCGTTGCAATGGCGAAGCTGGCGCGGGACCGGCAGGGCCCGAATACGTCATAGTGGCCCTCTCAGTGGTTAAGTTGGGCGTATTGGAAACCATAGGGCCGCGCAATCGCCAGTCCGGCCCATGTTGTGCGGCGTTTTGCAGGCTGCAGACTGGCGCCGCGTTTGCATAGACAGGCATCTGCGAGGGGTTGGAAACAATGTCGGACGGGTTCGCACGCGCGCAGCGTCCGAAAGAGGTACATTGCACTTCCGACTTGAAGCGGCCTCAATGGTCGAGCCAGTTCCGGCTCGTCCCGGAAAAGGTCGGTGTGTGGCGTTTACGTTGGGCAATGGCTGAAACATGACGAATTGATTCCCTGGCATTGAGCTTCCCCGCCAAGGTTAACCACAACACCTGCGATGCGGAGCTCATCGAGCTGGCCGTTGCCGAGCGCGAGGGCCTGTTCGCCTCCACCGGCGCCTTCACCGTGGAGACCGGCGTGCACACCGGCCGCTCGGTGCAGGACAAGTTCACGGTGCGCGATGCAACCACCGAAAAGGTCGTGTGGTGGGACAACAACAAGCCCATGTCGCCCGAGGCCTTCGACCTGCTGTGGGCGGACTTCCAGCAGCACATCAAGACGCGCCGCCTCTACGTGCAAGACCTCTACGCCGGCGCCGACCCCGCCCACCGGCTCAACGCTCGCATCTTCACCGAGCTTGCCTGGCACGCGCTGTTCATCCGCAACCTGCTGCGCAAGCCCAAGGCCAGCGAGCTCGCGAGCTTCAAGCCCGAGTTCACCGTCATCAACCTGCCGAGCTTCAAGGCCGATCCCAAACGCTACGGCGTGCGCACCGAGACGGTCATCGCCTGCAACTTCGCCAAGCGCCTGGTGCTGATCGGCGGCACCTCCTACGCCGGCGAGACCAAGAAATCGGTCTTCACCTATCTCAACTTCGTCATGCCCGATAAGGGCGTGATGCCGATGCACTGCTCGGCCAACGTCGGCCCCAGGGGCGACTCCGCCATCTTCTTCGGCCTCTCCGGCACCGGCAAGACCACGCTCTCGGCCGATCCCAAGCGCACGCTCTTGGGCGACGACGAGCACGGCTGGTCCAGGGACGGCGTCTTCAATTTCGAGGGCGGCTGCTACGCCAAGACCATCCGCCTCTCCGCCGAGGCCGAGCCCGAGATCTGGGCCGCCACCAACCGCTTCGGCACGGTGCTGGAGAACGTCATCCTCGATCCCGCAACCCGCGTACCCGACTTCGACGACGGCCGGCTGACCGAGAACACACGCTCGGCCTACCCGCTGGAGTTCATCTCCAACGCCAGCGCCACGGGCGTCGCCGGCCATCCCAAGAACATCGTCATGCTGACCGCCGACGCCTTCGGCGTGATGCCGCCCATCGCCAAGCTGTCGCCCAGCCAGGCCATGTACCACTTCCTCTCCGGCTACACCGCCAAGGTGGCCGGCACCGAGAAGGGCCTCGGCAAGGAGCCGCAGGCCACCTTCTCCACCTGCTTCGGCGCGCCGTTCATGCCGCGCCATCCGTCGGCCTACGGCAACATGCTGCGCGAGCTGATCGCCAAGCACGGCGTCGACTGCTGGCTGGTCAACACCGGCTGGACCGGCGGCAAGTTCGGGGTGGGGAGCCGCATGCCGATCAAGGCGACGCGCGCGCTGCTCGATGCCGCGCTAGCGGGCTCGCTCAAGACCCAGCCCATGCGCACCGACCCACTGTTCGGCTTCCAGGTGCCCCGTCTCGCTGCCGGGGGTGGACCCGAAGATCCTCACCCCGCGCGAGACCTGGGCCGACAAGGCCGCCTACGACGCGCAGGCGCGCGCACTCGTCGACATGTTCCAGAAGAACTTCGAGAAGTTCGAGGTGCACGTCGACGCCGACGTCAAGGCCGCCGCCCCCGTGCTCAAAGAGGCGGCGGAGTAGGCCCACGCTTCCTCGCCGCAAAGCCCGCTACCCCACTACGTCGAGTCCCCCCGGTCAGACCGGGCTGGCGCGCCCGGCGACCTCACCTGCCTTGACCCCCGATCACAAAAAAAGAATCACGTAGGGGGATGGGCTTGGAACCTGCTATCTCAGCTCAGCTTTGGCTTTGTTCCCCGGGAAACGATGAAAGCGCGAGAGCTAATAGCGGGCGCCGTCTACGACCCGGCTGAGTTGAAAGCGGTCGGCAAGGCGTTCGACGATGCCTGGGACCAGGTTGCCTCGCAAGTCAGTTCGCGGCCTGAGGCAATAGAAGCCGCGCGCCTCAAGCTCGCTGAAATAGTGCTGAGCCTCGCCAAGGGTACGACCCGCGATCCCGAAAAACTGACGCAAGCCGCTGTTCGCCTCATGCGCGCCAGCCAATCAAAGCTCAAATGAAACCGGCCTCACGGCAGTGGACACCGCAAGGGGGCCGCTGCTGGGCCGGCCTTCCAATTACGCGGGCTTAGCGCGCTTCCGCTCAGCGAGCACGGCCAGCTGCTCGTACGCCGCTGCGATCTCGAGCAGGGTTTGTTTGGCGTCCGGGTCGTCCATTTTGTCGGCTTCCGCTCGCGCCGCTTGCGCCCGCTGCCGCCAATGCGCGGAATCTTCCGTCATTCGCATGCCAAGCATAAAGGATCAACACGCCGACCGTAAGCAGGTTCCGGTGCGGGCGCCATGTCAAAATACTCAAGACGAGGATTTTTTCTTGCGAGCCTCGACACGGCGGGCGAGGCGCTCGTATCCCTCGGCAATCCGCAGCATGGTTTGGCGAGCTTCATGCTCGGTCATCTCGGCGGCGACACGTCTTGCTTCCGCAGCAAGAGCCCACCACCGGGAGGCATCATCTGCCATGTCCGCCAATTTTCCCTTGGAACCCAATACTCGAAACGTCCATTAGCGGGTCAGGTTCCGGTCGGAATCAAAAGGCCCGCGGCAGCGCGGCGAGGCGACAACTTGGTTCCCCGCCGGCGAGCCATTGACGCCGATCAAGGCCCGTCCCTCAGCCGCGCGCTCTTCTTCTGCCTTGGGAAACCGAAATGTGCATTCCGGGGGGGACGCACCGGAGGCGGAACCATGACCATACCAGCCACCATCGCCCACGCAGTCCAGCAGACCCAGGAATGGCTCAAGGAGCTGCGCGATAACGGCGATCTTGCCGATGAGGCCCAAGCCTACAGCGTGCTGCGCGCTGTCCTGCACCAGCTGCGCGACCGGCTGACCATGCAGGAGGCGCTCGACCTCGGGGCGCAGCTGCCGCTGATCGTGCGCGGCATCTACTTCGAGGGGTGGCGGCCGAGCCACACGCCGGAAAAGATGCGGACACGCGAGAAGTTTCTCGACGGCGTGGTGCTGAAGCTGCTGCCGCACCAGATCCCGCCCGAGCCCGCCGTGCGCGACGTGTTCACCCTGCTGGCGCACCATTGCGACCCCGGCGAGATCGGCGACGTGATCGAGCAGCTACCCAAGGAGATCAAGGCGCTGTGGCCGCAGGATGCCAGGACCTACAAGAGCAGGAGGACGCAATAGCGATCAGTGCCGTGAGCAGGGCTATCGCCCCCTCTCCTTGCGCCACGCCGCGAACTCGGTGCGTGACCGCTCCTCGGTCGGGGGATAGAGGCCCAGGATCGAGCGGCCCTGCTTGACTTTCTCGGTGACGAAATCTTCGAACGCGGTCATCTCGACCGCCTCGGCGGCGATCTCGTCGGCGAGGTGTGCAGGGATCACGACGACGCCGTCCGCGTCGCCGACGATCACGTCGCCCGGGAACACCGGCGCGTCGCCGCAGCCGATCGGAACATTGATGTCGATCGCCTGATGCACCGTCAGGTTCGTCGGCGCGGCGGGGCGATGATGGAACGCGGGGATCTCGAGCCGGGCGATCTCCGCGCTGTCGCGAAAACCGCCGTCCGTCACGATGCCGGCGACGCCGCGCACTTGCAGCCGCGTCACCAGAATCGAGCCGGCAGAGGCCGCCCGCGCGTCCTTGCGGCTGTCGATGACGAACACCGCGCCGGGCGGGCACTCCTCGACGGCCTTGCGTTGCGGATGCGCGCGGTCCTGGAAAACGGTGATCGGATTGAGGTCCTCGCGCGCCGGCATGTAGCGCAGCGTGAACGCCTCCCCCACCATGGTCGGCTTGCCGGCATCGAGCGGCTGCACGTCCTGGATCATCTGATTGCGCAGGCCGCGCTTGAAGAGCGCCGTCGTGATGGTCGCCGTGGAGACGGACTTGAGCTTGTCGCGCGTCGATGGTGAGAGGGGCATTGCTTGCTCCAAGCTTGATGCTCAATTGATGGCGGGCTCGCCTGCAGTCATTCCGAGGCTCGTCTCGACGGTCTCCATGGCCAGTGCTGAACCTCGGCCTTTCTTGAACGCCGCAGTCGCGGACCTTACTGAAGCCCGGCAGCAGAAAGAGCGCAAGAAGGCCGCGGGACCTGATCGGAGTTCTCGCTCCGAGGGCTCCGGCGTCATAGTCTGAAGCCGACAGAACCCTGGCGCACTACTGCAGCAGACCGACGGTGCGCACGTCGGGCCAAGGCGCGCCCTCGATGGCGGCGCGGGAGGAGGCACCCATCCAGTCGTCGTCGCCCCACACGGGGCCCAGCTTGCCGGACATGCCGTAGCGGGTGACGCCCAGGTAGCAGTTGGCCTCCAGCTCGGCGATCATCCGGCGATAGCTCTCGCGCGCACCCGGATCGATGCGGCAGCCGCGATAGTTGACGATGGCATAGACGCCGTGGCCCAGCGGCTTGACGCGTCGCTCCACTTCGGCGCGCAGGCGCTCGACGTCGCGCTCGCTCTTGATGGCCAGCTGGCGCAGGTCGATGAACAGCATCTTGAGCTTGGGGTCGTAGCTGAAGCGGCCCTCGAATGGCCCTTCCACCAGCCGATCGCGCAGGCCCATCTGCCCGAATGCGAAGATGCTGGGGTCCATCGGCTGCGGGTCGTGGATAATGGGCTGGAAGTCCATGTGGGCGAGGATGTCCCGCCTGATGTCGATGCCGGGCGCCACCTCGGTGAGCTCGAGCCCGTCGCCGGTCAGGCGGAATACGCAGCGCTCCGTCACGTAGAGCACGGGCTGGCCGCGTTTCAGCGCATAGTCGCCCGAGAAGGTGCGGTGCTCGACCTCGGACACGAACTTGCGCACGTTGCCCTCGCGCAGGATTTCGAGGTGCCCGTCAGCCACGTCGATCTCGAGCGGCCCGGCCGTGAAGGTGCCGACGAACACCACTGCCTTGGCGCTCTGGCTGATGTTGATGAAGCCACCGGCGCCGGCGAGCCGGGTGCCGAAGCGCGAAACATTGAGATTGCCGTGCCGGTCGACCTGGGCGAGCCCCAGGAAGGCGCGGTCGAGCCCGCCGCCGTCGTAGAAGTCGAACTGGTAGGGCTGATCGATGACGGCCTGCGGGTTGATGGCGGCGCCGAAATTGAGCCCGGAGGCAGGCACGCCGCCGATCACGCCGGGCTCGGCGGTCATCGTCACGAGGTCGCTGACGCCCTCCTCGGCGGCCACGGCGGCGATGCCTTCCGGCATGCCGAGGCCGAGATTGACGACGGCGTTGGCCTCCAGCTCCAGCGCCGCGCGCCGGGCGATGATCTTACGCTCGCTCATCTCCAGCGGCTGCAAGGTGCTCATGGGCACGCGCGTCTCGCCTGAGAACGCGGACGAGTAGTACTCGGCGAAGGTCTGCATGTGGTCCTCGGGCCGCTCGGCGACGACCACGCAGTCGACCATGATGCCGGGGATCTTGACCTGGCGCGGGTTGAGGCTGCCGCGCTCGGCGATGCGCTCCACCTGCACGATCACCTTGCCGCCCGAGTTGTGCGCGGCCATGGCGATCGACAGCGCCTCAAGGGTGAGCGCCTCGCGCTCCATGGTGATGTTACCGTCGGGATCGGCGGTGGTGCCGCGCACGATGCCGACGTTGATCGGAAACGCGCGGTAGAAGAGGTACTCCGCCCCATCGACCTGCATCAGCTCGACCAGGTCAGCGCGAGTGCGGGCATTGAGCTTGCCGCCGCCGTGGCGCGGATCGGCGAAGGTGTCGAGCCCGATGCGGGTGACGTGACCGGGCTTGCCGGCGGCGATGTCGCGGTAGAGGTGGGTGATGACGCCTTGCGGCAGGTTGTAGGCCTCGATCGCGCCCGAGACCGCCAGCGCCTGCAGCTTCGGCACCAGGCCCCAGTGCCCGCCGATCACGCGCCTGATGAGCCCGCGATGGGCGAGGTGGTTGAGCCCGCGCTCCTTCCCGTCGCCCTGGCCCGCGGCGTAGACGAGGCTCAGATCGCGCGGCTCGCCGACGCCGGAACTGGCGCTGTCGAGAAAGCGTGCCTCCAGGGCAACCGCAATCGCCTCGGCAAAGCCGATGCCGACGAAGCCGCCAGTGGCAATCGTGTCGCCGGAGCGGATCAGGCTCGCGGCGGCGTCCGCCGTCGCGACCTTTCTGTCTCTGCCGGACAACGGCGCATTGGCGCCCGCAACGCTGCTGTTACGCATGGTGGGGCCTCGCAAAGTAAGACGGCGGCGATGCGAGCTTGCGGCCTGCGCCTTCCGGCGATCAGGCAACCAAGGGCATCGGCACCTTGACGACTTCGCCGGCAGCAGCTGCGAGGGGAACCGGTTCGCGCGCGTCGTGCCAAAATTCCGGCGCGGCCAGCGCGGCGCAGATCGAATCCTTACGTTGCAGCAGTCCTGCCAGCGCCAGGGCGTCTTTCTCGGTCCTGGCGTCCTCGATCGATTCCAAAATGCTGGCGAGCGCACGTTCCAAGCTGGTCATGACATCTACTCCGGGTTGTCGTGCTCGGGAGCGAGTGAAGCCCGGATTCGGTTAATCGGCGGTAAAGGTTATTGAGAGATTGTTGCGCGCATCACACCGGGAGAGAGTTCATGGTTACGGTGCGCAGTTCAGAGTACGCAGTGGGCGATCAGCCCCAGACTTTCGACTTCATCACCATAGAGCGGACGCGGTTGCGATACCTCGAGAGAGGTAGCGGCACTCCCGTCCTATTGCTGCACGGCAACGGCAGCATGATCGAGGACTACATTTCGAGCGGCGTCATGGAGCATGCCGCGCCAGACTACCGCTTCATAGCCATCGACCGGCCGGGCTTTGGCCACAGCGAGCGCCCGCGCGGCGTGTTGTGGGGGCCCAACGAGCAGGCGAGCCTCTTCATTCGCGCCTTGGCGGATCTTGATGCCGAGCGGCCGATCGTGGTCGGCCACTCGTGGGGTGCGCTGGTGGCGCTGGCGATGGCGCTCGACCGCCCGGAGTCCGTGGCGGGGCTGGTTTTGATGTCGGGCTACTACTATCCGGCCGCGCGCCCCGACACGATGACCCTGCCGTTCCCCTTCGCCAACGACGTCATGCGGCACGCGGTTCGCCGGATGATGGCGCCCAACACGCTGCGGCGCGTGTTCGCCCCGTGCGCGATTCCCGATCGCTTCAAGCGATCCTTCCCGCTGCCGCTGGCGACGCGGACATCGCAAATGCGGGTGGTCGAGGAGGAAGCGGCGATGCTGCATCTCGCCACCAGGGCGCTCAGCCGGTTCTACAAGGAGGTGAAAGTGCCGGTGGTTCTGATCGCCGGCGCAGATGATCGCATCGTCGATACCGAGAAGCATTCCGCCCGCCTGCATCGCGAGCTCGGCACCAGTACCTTCCTGCGCGTGCCCCGGTGCGGGCACATGGTGCATCATTCAGCTCCAGAGGAGGTCGCGGCGGCCATCGGCGAAATCGGCAAGGCGCGCAGGCTCGAAGCTGCAGCTGGGCCGAAGCCCAGCGCCTCGCCAGGTCGAGAATGGCTGCACATCGGCGGTGGCCGCGTTGCCGCCTGAAGTTGCGGGGCGCTAAGGCCGGGCACTAGCGAGGGCGGCGGCAAACTCCGCCACCGCGTCTGCGGCGGCCACAAGGTTGCCCTTGCGCGTGAAGCCCGAGCCGCCGCGGGGGCCCAAGTCGTGGTCGCCGTCGCCGGCCCAGTGGTAGCGGATCGCGGGGGAGAGGCGCATGGCCTCGACCTCGTGCCGCGGGCCGAACGGATCGCGCTCGCCCTGGACGATCAGCGCCGGGCAGACGAGGCCCTGCAGGTGGGCCGTGCGCAGCTGGTCGGGCTTGTTGGGCGGGTGGAACGGATAGCCGAGGCAGACGAGGCCGGCGATGCGGCCCTGGGCGTGGAGCTCGTCGGCGACAAGGCTCGCAACCCGCCCGCCCATCGACTTGCCGCCGATCAACAGCGGCGCCCCCGAAGGCACGCCGGCAACGGCCGCGCGATACTCGTCCATGAGCCGCTCGGCCTTGGGCGGGGGCTTGCGCGTCCCACCCTCGCGCCGGGCCGCCATGTAGCCGAACTCGAAACGGAACGCAGCGATACCGCGCTCGGCAAGTAGGCGCGCGACGGCTTGCATGAACGATGTGTCCATGCCCGCGCCGGCCCCATGGGCGAACACGAGGCGAGCGGTCGGATGTTCCGGTCCGGTGGTCAGATAGGTTGGAGGCATGCTCGGTCCATGCATGGCGACATGTGCTGCGCAGCACATGTCAAGCGACTGATTTGTGGAAACTTATTTTTGCTGTTGGGGTGCCGCACTGATGTCACAATAGCCCGGCTATATAGGCTCACTTCGGGAACGCAAAGAGAACAAACGGTCGACAACAGAGCCCCCTCCTGCGACATTCATGGACCCTTCCAGTGTCTTCGGCTTGTTGCATGGTGGTGGTGCTGTGGTGCAGCTACCCGGGTTATCCACAGCTTGGGGTTGCGCAGACTGCATAAAGGCTTCGCGTCACACGTTGTTCAGTGATTCGCGTTCCAGAGGTGGTGTTCCAGTGCGTAGCGTTCCCAGAGATACACTGTTGCGCGGCGTTCGTGTGAGTAGCGTCGATCAGTTGCGTTGCGTTCCAGTGAGTAGCGTTGGCTGGTTGCCTGGCGTTCCCGTGCGTGGCGTCGGTCGGTTGCGTTGCAAAAACACGCGTGCTGCGTTGGCGTTGCCGGATGGTCAATCGCATCAGTCCCCCCGCGAGGTTCTGAGCGTTGCAATGAACGAGTTACGGCGAGCCGGCGAGGCGAAAAGGTTTTCGCGTATCGCCCGACGGCTCGCCGTACTAGCGGAGGGCAGGAGCGAACGAGTTACATGGTCGAGTTCGAAAGAGCCTACGTGGTGTTTGTTGAGTGAAGCGGTCGGACGGGTGCTGAGTTCGCTCCCCGTCCCAGCCCAAGCAACCGGCCCTAGTCGACCAAAGAAGGCCGGGACGGGCTGAACGAGATACAGGATGGCCCGCGTACCGGCCGTCCGTGAGGCAGGCGCATCCAACGCGCGACAGGCATGTCACATGGGCTTCACGTCCCAAGGTTTCGCGTCGGGAAGCCACAGCGTTGGATGCGCCTGCCACTTCTCGATGATCACAATTGCACGTGTCGGACAAGCCAATAAACGGAGAAACTAACAAGTGTTCCCCCGCCACATCAGCTCCGTGCAATGGGAGCAGGCCACAGGTTACGCTCGCGCCGCCTGCGCCCGCATTTTTCGCGACGGCGGCACGCCGGCCGTAGCCCTGGAGTCCTTTGGATTGCATATCGCCAGCGATGCCGACTGGAGCACCGCCGTCGATCGCATCGCCCTTTCCCTTTGCGCTCCACAGCAGCGCAAGGCAGCGTGAACGGCCGCCACTGCCTGTAGGGTCAGATGCGGAGTTTCGCTTTCGCCACTGGCGCGGAGCGACAGCGCGTGCCGGTGGGCTTGCGAGCTGGAGCCGGCGCGCTAGTTGAGCCGCTCCACCCGCGCGGCCATGTCCGGGGTGAGCCTGACCCTGTAGGTAGCGTTCGCGCAGTGCAGCACCCAGACCTGCTCATTGGGCCTGGACGCTTGCGTTTCATGCTCCGCCCGCGTGGGATTATCGCAAGCGAACCCCTGCATGCGGATCTGCGCCGCGATGATCCCGCCAGGGTTCTCTTGCTGGGCCTTGGCCGTGATAGTCGCCAACAGCCAGCACGCCATGGCCATCAGGCCGATGGGCAACATCTTACACACGGGCTCAACCTTCAAAGCCGGCGCGGCGCGCAGGCTGGTAGCTCAGCCTGGTGCCGCCCAAGAGCAGGAATGCTCCGGATGAATCGCCCGGATCCGATGCCGACGTAAATCGGGCGCTGCATGTATAATTACAGGCGGCTTACCATTGCTGGGAAAGCCGAAGCGGCCACAGGAACCATCTCGTTCTACGGCTCCAGCTCGGTATCCCAGTAGAGATAGTCGAGCCAGCTCTGGTGCAGGTAGTTGGGCGGGAACAGCCGCCCGTTGCGGTGCAGCTCGAACACCGTGGGCCGGTACGGCAGCTGGCGGGGCCGCATGCCGTTGTGGGTTGGCCACTCACCGCCCTTGCGCAAATTGCAGGGCGCGCAGGCGGCAACCACGTTGTCCCAGCGCGTCTGGCCGCCGCGCGAGCGCGGGACCAGGTGATCGAAGGTCAGGTCGTTCTTGGCGCCGCAGTACTGGCACATGAAGCGATCGCGCAGGAACACGTTGAACCGCGTGAAGGCCGGGTAGAGGGCCGGCTTGACGTAGGTCTTGAGCGAGACGACGCTCGGCAGCCGCATCTCGAAGGACGGGCTGCGCACCAGGCGATCGTATTCGGAGACGATGTTGACCCGCTCCAGGAACACCGCCTTGACCGATTCCTGCCAGCTCCAGAGCGACAGGGGGTAGTAGCTGAGTGGGCGAAAATCGGCGTTCAGCACGAGTGCCGGAAAAGTCTCGGGAGTGGCTGCGTAGGCGTTCACGGCACCGTTCTGCTCACGGCGAATCAAGGTCCAGACCTGCTCAAGGCGGCGACATACTAGCCGCGTGTGTCCGTGATGTGAAGCCAAGGTTAGGTGGCGGTTTTGCAACGGAAATTCGCCCTTGGGCGCAAGATCATTGCCGGCCCTCGAGAGCCGCGGCGATGAAATGCGCCGCCATCCACTGGCCCTCCGGATCAATGCCGTGGCCGAGCCCCGGGTCGCACGTGCCACTCCACCAGCAGCTTCTCCTTGGCCAGCTCCTCGCGCGCCACGTGCAGTGCGGCGACCGGGATGAGGTCGTCGGCCTCGCCGTGGATCAGAAGGATGGGCGGGCGCACTTTGATTTCATCGAGGTGCTCGGGGCCCGCCAGCAGGCCCGAGTAGCCGACGATGCCAGCGGGGGCTTGCAGGCGTCTGAGACCCACGTGCAGCGCCAGCATCGTGCCTTGGCTGAAGCCGACCAGCACCAGGCGATCGGGGCCCAGGCGATAGCGGGCGAGCTCGCTGTCGAGAAACCGATCGACGTCCGGCTGCGCTGCAACGACGCCGCGCCAGTATTCGCTGGGGTCGCGCAGCGTGAGCGGGAACCATTGCAGGCCACCGTATATGCCGGGAATGGACTGCGGCGCGTTGGGCGCAACGAACGCTGCGTCGGGAAGACGGCGCTGCCAGCCGTCGGCGAGGCCGATCAGATCATCGCCGTTGGCGCCGTAGCCGTGCAGAAGCACGACCAGTGCCGTTGGCGGTGTGCCGCGCGGCGCGATACGTGGACCGTCGAGGTGGGGCATCTAGACCGGCACTGCTGTGGCCGCAGCCTTCTGCTTCACGGCCGCGTAGTAGGCCCACAGCATGCGGGCCGCCACGCCGCGCCAGGGACGCCAGCGGTCGCCGATCTCGCGCAGCTCTTCTGCCGTGGGCCGCTCGGCGAGGTCCAGCGCCCGCTGGGCCGCGATCTGCAGCGCCAGATCGCCGGGCGCCCAGGCGTCGGCGCGCCCCAGGCAGAACATGATGTAGACGTCGGCCGTCCAGGGGCCGATGCCGACCACCTGGGTTAGCGCGGCGTGCACCTCCTCGTCGCTGGCCCGCGCGAGCGCCGCCAGGTCGAGGCCGCCGGCGCATGCCTCCGCAATCGCCCGCAGGGTGCGAATCTTGGGCCGCGACAGCCCGGCCGAAGCAAGCTCCGCATCCGTCAGCGCAAGCAAGGCGCGCGGCTTGAACGGACGAATGGCCGCAACGGTGCGGTTCCAGATCGCGGTTGCGCTGGCGACGGAAAGCTGCTGGCCGACGATGATGCGGGCCAAGCCCTCGAAGCCCGCGGGCCGGAGCCGCAGCGGCGGATGGCCTGCCGTGTCGTGCACATGCCGCATGATTGCGCATTTGCGCCGCAAAGCGCGGACGCCGGCGCGGACATCGGCATCGGCCGCAATGATGCGGTGGTCTGTTGCGGCTATGGTGGCGGCGCGCGAGGCGGCTTTGGTCGCCGGCGGCCGCGCCGCTTTCGGCATCGTGGGCGAGGCGCTAGACTTGGCCTTCGCTCGGGCAACGCGGGGTCGTGCCATGGAGTATGCGCTCACTCGATGCGTGCTGGCGGCCTTGAAAACTGCACGGATAGGTTTAGCCGCGGGCGCGACGGCGGCGCAAGGCCAGGCCAATCGCTCCTGACACCGCAGC
Source organism: uncultured Alphaproteobacteria bacterium (assembly GCA_963724565.1). Classification (GTDB taxonomy): domain Bacteria; phylum Pseudomonadota; class Alphaproteobacteria; order Rhizobiales; family Hyphomicrobiaceae; genus AWTP1-13. Next base: position 184,854 of record CAVRVK010000007.1, on the reverse strand, counting down.
GGTCCGCCATGCCCGACCAGCCGGTCTTCCGCTTTGCTCCGAGCCCCAATGGCGAATTGCATCTGGGGCACGCGCTTTCGGCGCTCGTCGGCTACGAGCGCGCGAAGGCCGCGGGCGGCCGCTTCCTGCTGCGCATCGAGGACATCGACATGGGCCGCACGCGGCAAGAGTTCGTCACCGGCATCTTCGAGGATCTGCAACTGGCTGGGGCTGACCTGGGAGGAGCCGGTGGTGTTCCAGTCGCAGCGCTTCGAGGCCTACCGCGCAGCCGCCCGGCTGCTCGAGGCGCTTGGCCTGCTCAATCCCTGCTTCGCAACGCGGTCTGAGATCGAGGCGGCGGCGGCGCCGGGGGCGCTCGATCCCGACGGGGCGCCGCTCTATCCCGGGCCCTGGCCCGGACTATGGAAAGGGCGCGCGGCGTCGGAAGTCGCGCGCATGCAAGACGCGGGGGTGCCCATGGCGTTGCGCATCGACATGGAGGCCGCTTTGCGGGCGGCGAGCACCAAACTCGGCGGGCGGCCGCTCACCTTCACCGAGCTCGGCGAGAGCGGTGAGGCACAGACGATGGAGGCCCGGCCCGAGCGCTGGGGCGACGCCGTCATCGTCAGGAAGGACGTGCCGACCAGCTATCACCTGGCAGTGGTCGTCGACGATGCCTGGCAGGGCGTGACGCATGTCACCCGCGGGCGCGATCTGTTCGCGGCTACCGACCTGCACCGGCTGCTGCAGGTGCTGCTCGATCTGCCTGAGCCGGTCTACCACCACCACCGGCTGATCTTGGACGAAAGCGGGCGCAAGCTCGCCAAGAGCGCCAGGGACACGAGCTTGCGCCAGCTCAGAGCTCAGGGCGTGAGCCCGGCCGAGGTCCGCCGGGCCGTCGGCCTGGCTGCGGCTCCCGCGCGCCCGCTTTCGGACACACCATCGTGATAGCCAGCCTGCTGGCGGGAGCGTGTATCACTTCCGCTGTTCCGAACCGGCCAGTGCAGGCTAAGATGACCGGACGGACGTGTATCGGTGCGGACACATGTGCTGCGTTAAGGTTATGGCGTTAAGCGTTTGGCAATCTTGCTCGATCAGTACCGATAATGGCGGAGACTCCCCTCTCGTCGAAACTGCCGGTGGCTGACTCGTGCAAATGATTGCAACATTCCTCGACGGCTTGTGGGCAAGTCTGCCGGGGTGGATCGCCATCTTCGGGGGTCTGCTGGGGCTCGCGCTTCTTGTGCGCGCCGACCGGGTGCGCAAGAACCGGCACCAGCCCGCCGGGCCGCAAGCGGCCGTACCCCAGCCCAAGCCCGTCGAAGCACCGCAAAGCAAGACCGAGTTGGCCCTGCAGGAGCTGGCGCGGGCGCCGGACCTGCAATCCATGCAGGCGCGCGCCGCGGAGCAGATCGATGCGGCCGAGCATGCTTTGAACCGGCTGCTCGCCGAATGCGCGAGTGTTGCCAACCTGCCGGTCGAGCCGACGTTGACGCCGGAGCGGCAACTGAAGGCCGAAGCACCAGCGCCGGCACGGCAGTCGCTGGCGGCTTAGCACCATCACTCAACTCATCGTCATCCCGTCGCAGCGTGCATGCGAAGCGTGCACGCGGGACCAGGACGGGACCCATGCACGGCGCAGAATCTGCTCCTGATCGGCTCCAATGGTACGAGGCCCGCGGCCGGCCGCTACGCCAGGGCCGTCGCACAAGCTGTTAGCTGCATGGGCCCCGGCCTGGTCCCGTTCATACCCTGCCGGGCATTCGCGGCGCCGGGGTGACGTTTCCCACTAGACGCCGGCTGGTGCGAAGAACTCGATCAGCGCGTCGAGCACCGCATCGGGCGCCTCGGCAAACAGCATGTGGCCGCTATTGGGGATGATGACGGTGCGGCTGCCGGTAATCTTGTCAGCGAGCTGGCGCCCGATCCTGGGCGGCGTCATGGAATCGCTGGCGCCGATGATGACCAGCGCCGGGCAACGCACGCGAGTGGCCGCCTCCGGCCCAGACTTCCACTGGTTGCAGGCTTCGAAGGCGGCGTAGAGCGTGCCCGGACGGTTGCGGGCGAGCAGCGCCATGGAGCCGCCGGACATCCACAGGCCTGGTGCCGGGTTGCCGCCGACCTTGGCGCGGGGCCCGAGCGACCAGCTGGTGATCATCTGATGCGCCTTCTCCGGCGCGTCGCGGGCCGCGGTGAGCAGGGCTTCGTTGACCGGCATGGCAAGCGACGTGCCGAGCATTGCGATGCGCGAGATGCGGTCGGGGAACGCAGCCGCTGCCTCCAGCGCTATGCCGCCGCCCATGGAATGGCCGACCAGCGCTGCTCGCTCGACCTTGGCGGCATCCATCAGCCGCACGATCCATTGCGCCATGGCGGGAATGGTTCGGGAGCGCCTCCCCCTCGGAGCGGCCGTGGCCCGGCAGATCGGGGGCGAGCGCGGCGTGTCCGTGCCAGGCGAACCAGCGCGCCGGCAGCTGCCAGTTGCTGTGATCCTGCCCGGCGCCATGGATGAAGATTACCGCCGGCTTGGCAGGATCGAACGGCCGCCCGCCCGTTGCAGCGTAGACCGTCCGCCCGTCGACTTTCAGCTCCATGGCGTCACGCTTTCTGCGAGGCGGCGAGCGCCTGGGCAAGGTCGTCGATGAGGTCTTGCGGGTCTTCCAGACCGATCGACAGGCGCACCAAGTCCTCGCCGACGCCGGCCTTGGCGAGGTCCTCCACGCTCATCTGCTGGTGCGTGGTGCTGGCGGGATGGATCACCAGGCTCTTGGCATCGCCGACGTTGGCGAGATGCGAGAATACCCGCAGCCGCTCGATCAGCTTGGCGCCGGCCTTGCGCCCGCCCTTGATGCCGAAGCTCATGATCGCGCCCGCCCCCTTGGGGCACTGCCGCTTGGCGAGCGCGTAGTCGGGGTGGCTTTCGAGGCCCGGATATTTCACCCAGGCGACAGCCGCGTGCTTCTCCAGGAAACGCGCGACGGCCTCGGCATTGGCGACGTGCCGCGCCATGCGCACGGGCAGCGTTTCTATCCCCTGCAGGAGATAGAAGGCGTTGGCCGGGCTCATGCAGGCGCCGAAATCGCGCAGGCCCTCGGCGCGGGCGCGGGCAATGAAGGCGGCGGGTCCGAACTCCTCGGCGAATGAGATGCCGTGATAGCCGGCGTAGGGCTCGGTCATGGTCGGGAACTTGCCCGCCGCCGCCCAGTCGAAGCGGCCGCCGTCGACCAGGATGCCGCCGATGGCGATGCCGTGGCCGCCGAGGAACTTGGTGGCCGAATGCATGACGAGGTCGGCGCCGTGCTCGAAGGGCCGGCAGAGATAGGGCGTGGTGAAGGTGGAATCGAGCATCAGCGGGAGTGCGGCCTTGTGCGCCACGTCGGCCACCGCCTTGATGTCGAGAACCTCCAGCCCCGGATTGCCGAGCGTCTCGGCGAACACGAGTCGGGTCTTGTCGGTGATGGCCTTCGCAAAGCTTTGCGGATCGCGCGGGTCGGCGAGCGTCGTGGTGATGCCGAAGCGCGGCAAGGTGTGCGTAAACATGTTGTGGGAGCCGCCATAGATGCGGGCCGAGGCAACGATATGCCCCCCGGCACCCATCAAGGTGGCAATCGCGAGATGCAGGGCCGCCTGGCCGCTGGCGGTGGCCACCGCGCCGACGCCGCCCTCCAGCGCCGAGATGCGCTCCTCCAGCACGGCAACAGTGGGATTGGAGATGCGCGAGTAGATGTGCCCCGCGCGCTCCAGGTTGAACAGGCCAGCCGCGTGCTCGGTGTCGTCGAACACGTAGGAGGTGGTCTGGTAGATCGGCACGGCGCGCGCGCCGGTGGCCGGGTCGGGCTGCTGGCCGGCGTGCAGGGAAAGGGTGTCGAAACGCGGCGACTTCGGCGTGCTCATGGCATCATCCTCAAAGTGGCCGCCACCCTAAAGCAGGATCGCCCGAGATTGAACCACTTCGATCACTGCGCGCGCAACGCGGAATAGGCGCCGAAGGTTGCGACGCAAAAGGGCACGCAATAGGTGACGACGATCTTCCACCAGGTGATCGTGCCCGCCAGCAGCAGTGCATCGCCCTGATTGATGAGGTTGAGAACGCTGCCGACGACTAGCGTGGTGGCGAGCGAGCGCTTTGCCACCGCCCAGGACAACGCGCGGCCGAGCGCCTCCATCCGTCCCATTGTCATGGCAGCAACTTGGCGGTGGTTGCGGGCTTTGCCCTGACCCACCCTACAACACCTCGAACACGCGGATCTGCACCTTGTCGGGTAGGCGCGCCGCGGTGCAGATGAAAATACTGCGGTTGAGCCACTCGTGCGGGCCGGCGGGGGCCTCGAATACCGGGGACGCGCGGAAATAGACGAGCGCGGGGTCGACCGCCTCGCCGCGCGACATGCGATCCATGATCTCCTGCGGCGCCCGGCGCATGCCGCGGTTGATCACCGCGATTTCGGTGCCGTCGCTGGCCAGAATCGAATAGCGCGCTTCCAGCTCCAGCACGCCGTCGCTGCGCACGTATTGCCAGTCGGCGCCGCCGGGCATCACCTCGCCTTGCAGGCGCGGCCCCTTCACCGTGCCGCCTTGGATCGGGATGATGCGGCGGCGGCCATGCGGCGTCGGCCCCAGATCGCGGATCGGCGCGACGCTCGCTTCGATGTCACAGACGTGGCGGAGCTCCGGGGTCACGGTCTCACCTCGCGCAAGGGCCCCGCGGGGACGGTACGGTCAAACCGAACGGGGATAGCTGTTTCACGTGAAACTCCTATCCCCGCAATTGTTTCACGTGAAACAATCCAGCGTTCAGCATTAACCATAATGTTCCGGCGGCGATCAATACGTCTTCGCCTTGGCTGCCTCGCCCTGGCCGCGCACCTCGCGGATAGCGTTGCTGGCGGCCACGGCCAACAGGCGCACGTCGTTGAGGATGGTGCACATCTGGAAGCCCGCATCGAACCGCCTCAGCGCCGTAGCCGGCCCATCGCAGTGCACGCCGGCGATCAGGCCCCTCTTGCGCGTGGTCTTGACGATGGTGTCGATGGCCGCCAGCACCTCGGGGTCGGTGGGATCGAGGGTCGGCGGCTTGCCGAGGCTCAGCGACAGGTCGGACGGGCCGACGTAGACGCCGCTGATGCCCTTCACCGACAGAATCTCTTCCAGGTTGTTCACGGCCTGGCGCGTCTCGACCATGGCGAACAGCAGGATTTCCTCGTTGGCCTTCTGCCAGTAGTCCGCGCCGTATTGGGAAGCGCGATAGGGCCCGAAGCTGCGCTCGCCCATGGGCGGGTAGCGGCCGCAGCGTACCAGCGCCTCGGCTTCCGCCTTGGTGTTGATCATCGGGCAGATGATGCCCATGGCGCCGGCGTCCAGCGCGCGCATGATCTGGCCGGGATCGTTCCACGGCACCCGGATCAGCGGCGTGGCGTCGCCCGCGCTCTGGATCGCCGCCAGCAGCGGCACGGCATCGTTGATGTTGCTGCCTCCGTGCTGCATGTCGAGGGTGACGCTGTCCCAGCCCTGGGCCGCGTAGACCTCGCAGGCGAACACGTCGGGGATGGCCGCCCAGCCGCCGACGCAGCGCACGCCGTCGGCGATCTTCTTCTTCAGTGCATTGGCTTTCATGTCTTCAGCTCAGCTCCCGGCCCTTGTTCAGTGGATTTCGTCCTGCTTGGCCAGCGCCTCGCGCAGCTTGGCGACGGTGAAGCCCGGGGCACGCGCCATCTCGAGGATCACCGCCTCCTTGCGCGCCAAGCAGATCGCAGGCGGCAGGGATCTTGTCGGCGACAGCCGCGGGAATGGTGACGGCGCCATGCCGGTCGGCGTGCACGACGTCGCCCGAGCGCACCAGCATGCCGGCGACGCGCACCTCCTGGCCGAAGCCGGCCAGATGCACGTGCGCGTGGCTCGGCACGATCGAGCCGGCCAGCGCCTGGAAGCCCGGCGCCCACTGGTCGATGTCGCGGATCGAGCCGTCGGTGACGACGCCGAGGCAGCCGAGCCCCTTGTGCACCGCGCTCATCACCTCGCCCCAGAAGGCGCCGAAGCCGACCTCGGCGCCGTCGAGGTCCTGGATCACCATGATGCCGGGCGCCGGCTTGCTCGCCACGTACTCGTAGTAGCCGATGCGCTGCTCGCGCGCCTTCTTGCCGTCGAGCTCGTGCGCGTGGGTGGAGCGGATCGTCACCGTCTTGGCGTAGCCGACGATGGGCGGCATCTCGGGGAAGCGGCAATACGAGCGGCTTGATGGTGAAGCCCGTCAGCCGCCGCGCCGGATCGACGATCTCCAGCGCATTGCAGATGGTGGGCGTGTCGTAGGTCTTGAGCTTCTCGAGCAGGCCTGCGTCGATCACGTTACGGTCTCCTTGCTTCCCCCTCTCCCCATCAAGAATGGGGAGAGGGAATGCTCATGCTCGCGTCTGCCTGCTGGATGCGCCTCTCGTCGACGCCGACCTCGCGCGCGGTGGCGAGGATCGAGGCCCAGGTGTCGTCGGGCAGCGGAATGCCCTCCTTCAGCCGCTGCGCGCGCGTGCGCTGCTCGGGCTCGCCCGGGATCAGCACCTCGCCGCCGGGCGTCGCCGGCTTGGCGCTCTTGAAGTAGGCGATGTAGCGGGCGACGTCGTCGGAGAACATCGCCTCAGGGTCGACCACCTTGGGGTCGACGTAGAACGACAGCATGCCGTTGCCGCGAAAGCCGTCGCCGCCGCCGCCGAACTGCCGCTGGTGGGCCGGTCGCCTTCATGCCGGTGAGCGAGCCGCCCGAGCAGCTCGCACATGAGCGCCAGCCCTGAGCCCTTGTGCTCGCCGAAGGCGCGGATGGCGCCCTGGCCCTTGGAGTGATCGCGCGGGCCGGTCGCCGTGTAACTCGCCGTAGAGCAGGCGCGGATCGGTGCTCATGCTGGCCGTCGAGGTCGATCAGCGCGTTCTCGGGCAGCTTCTTGCCGCCCTGGCTCGCCACCAGCACCTTGCCTTCGGCGACGATGGAGGTGGCAAAGTCGAGGATCACCGGCGGCTGGCCCGGCCGCGGCACGCCGACCACGAACGGCGCGGTGGAAAGCCGCCGCTCGGTGCCGCCGAACGGCGCCACCAGCACGCTGCCCGACGCGTTGACGAAATGCACCGACACGAGCCCGGCCTCGGCCGCCATCTCCGCCCAGTCGCCGACGCGGCCGATGTGTCCGGCATTGCGCAGCGCGACCATGGAGAGGCCATTCTTCTTGCATTTGTCGATGCCGATGGCGACGGCCTGCGGCGCCACGGTCTGGCCGAAGCCGTTGCAGGCCGTCGACCACCGCCAGCACCGGCGTCTCGGTCACCACCTCGACCTTGCGGTCGGCAACCACCACGCCGGCCTTCTTCCACTGCACGTAGCGCGGCACGCGCGCCACGCCGTGGCTGTCGTGGCCGGTCAGGTTGGCGGAGACCAGATACTTGCCGATGCGCTCGGCCTCGGCGGCGGAGCAGCCGGCCTTGGCGAAAATCTCGCGCACGAGATCGGCGAGCGCACCCGCCTTGACCGTCACCATCCCGCGCAGTCCTCCCCCCACGATGCTTGTACGGGCCAGATCCGGCCTTCGGCGCACCTTAGAGCACGCCCGCGGCGCAAGTCATGGGCCGCAGCCATGCCGACGACGCAAGGGGCTGGCCGTCAGGCCCGCAGCAGCAGCGCCACGCCCACCACCGTGACGCCGACGCCGATTGCCGCACTCCACGCCAGGCTGGCGGACCCGAGCAGCAGCCGGCTGAACGCCAGGGTCGCCAGCGGATAGCAGGCAACCAGCGGCGCCACCACGGCGACCGGTCCCGCGCGCGAGGGCGGCATACATGGTGAGCACCGCCAGGCCGTTGAGCAGGCCGACCGGCACGAACCAGCGCCAGCCCGCACGCCAGGCGGGAGGATCGCTGCGCTCCCTCGCGCGCCGCCCCGACGGAGAGGATCATGGTGGCCGACATCAGGTAGCCGATCAGCGTGGCCGCGAACGCGTTGGGCCAGACAGCCAGCCCGAGCTTCACCACCGGCTGCACCAGGCCGCGGATGACGGCCGCCAGCAGCAGCAGGGCGATGGCCCAGCCGAAGGCCTGGCGCGGCTGGCGCGCGGCGCGCCGATGATGAGCAGCACGCCCGTCAGGATGACGCCGACGCCCGCGAGCTGGCCCGGGCGCGGCACCTCGCCCAGCACCAGGAACGCGATGAGAATGGCGAACAGCGGCGACAGGTTGCCGAGCGCGCCGGTGACGGAGGGGCCGACCCGGCGGTTGGCCTCGAACGTCAGCAGCGTCACCGCGGCCGGGAACAGGCAGCCCGACAGAGCGAACAGCAACGCGCCGGAAGCGTTGAAGCTGCTCGTATCCAGCATGGCCGGCGACAGCAGAGCAAGGCCGCCGTCGTGCTCGGCACGCTGATGCAGGCGCCGCGCAAGGGCGGGACGATGGCGCAGCCCGAGCTGCGTCAGCACCAGCGACAGCCCGAGGCAGGCGGCCGCGCACAATGGAAAGCGCCGCAACATCGAGCCCCATGATCGCTACCGGCGCACTGGCCTTCCCGGGCAAGGAAAGGCATGATGCGCGCTTTCAGGCAGGGTGACCAGCACGCACATGCCGCAACCCAGACGGCCGCAACCCAAACGCAAGACGCTGAAGCGCAAGGGCGCCGGCGGCCGCGCCGTGCACGACGTCGGCGGGCTCGAGTTCGGGCCGATCGACCGCGAGGAGCACGACCTGGCGCTGTGGGAGAAGCGCACCGACGCCATGCTGCGCCTGCTGGTGACGCCGGGCAAGCGCGCCTTCACGGTCGACGGCCTGCGCCGGGTGATCGAGGACTACGGCCAGCAGGAATACGACCGCACCACCTACTACGAGAAATGGATCCGCGCGGTGCGCAACCTCGTGGTCGAGCAGGAGATCCTGACGCGCGAGGAGATCGAGGCGCGCATGGCCGAGGTCAGGGCGCGCTACGAGAAGGCCGGGCGCAAGACCTCGAAGGCGAAGATCCCGTGGTGAAGGCAAGCGCCAAGGCAGGCCACAACGCACCCCCGGCAGGCCGTTTCGCGCCCGGCGATGCGGTGCGCGTCGGCGATCACTCGGTCCTCGGCCACTGCCGCACGCCCTGGTATCTGCGCGGCAAGACGGGCGTCATCGCCTCGATCCACGGCACCTTCCGCGACCCCGAGCTGCTCGCCTATCACCGGCCCGGTCTGCCGGCGCAGGTGCTCTACAAGGTGCGGTTCAAGCAGAGCGAGATCTGGGGCCGCTACGACGGACCGCAAAGCGACCAGCTCGAGGCCGACATCTTCGAGCACTGGCTGGAGCCTGCAAGGTAGGAGCAGCATGCACCACCCTCACGACCACGACGACCATGATCACGACGACCATGATCACCACCACGATCATGATCACGGCGATCCCCATGCGCCGCGCAAGGATCACGACGCCGGGCCGGCCGGCGCCTACGAGATCCTGGAGGAGGCCGTGCGCTCGCTGCTGATCGAGAAGGGCGTGCTGACACCGCAGGAGATCGCCGCCAGCGTCGACCTGATGGACAGCCGCTCGCCGGCGCTCGGCGCCAAGGTGGTGGCGCGCGCCTGGGCCGACCCCGCCTTCAAGAAGCTGCTGCTGAAGGACACCCGCGCGGCGCTCATGCAGATGGGCATCGACATCGGCGCCGGCGCCGGAATTCGCCACGGTGGAGAATACGCCCAAGGTGCACAACGTCATCGTCTGCACGCTGTGCTCCTGCTACCCCAAGATGCTGCTCGGCATTCCGCCGGCCTGGTACAAGAGCCTCGCCTACCGCTCGCGCACCGTCACCGACCCGCGCGGCGTGCTGGCCGAGTTCGGCGTCGAGGTGCCGCGCGACGTGGAGGTGCGGGTGCACGATTCCACCGCGGATTTGCGCTACATCGTGCTGCCGATGCGGCCCAAGGGTACGAAGGGCTGGAGCGAGGAGCAGCTCGCGAGCCTCGTCACCCGCGACTGCATGATCGGCACGGCGCTTCCCGAGGTGCCGGCGCGAGGCACACGCAGTACCTGAGCTGGCGACCGTCTCCAACCTACGCGAAACTAGGCGCCGGCGGCCTGCGGTTCCTTGCGCTTCTTGGACTGCGTGGGGGGACCACCTGCCGGGCCGCGAGCGGGTCCACCGATACCCCAAAGCTCGTCGAGTTGCCGCAGCAGCTCCGCTTCCCGCTCGACGATCTGCGCCACCTTCCATTCCGATCTGATGACGCACATAGTCGTTGACCGCCACCACGGGCGTGCCCGGCATATTGAACAGCACTTCCTTCTTGCGGGCGAAGTCGAGGTTGCTCGCCTTGTCGTTCTGCTCCTTGGTGGTCAGCACCAGGTTGCCGAGGCTCTCGGTGAACCTGTCGCGCTCGGCTGGATCGGCGAACCAATCGCGCCACTGGCTGTTGGCACCGGGCTTGCGTGGCAGCACGTGCTCGACGGTCATGTTCTTGATGTCGAGATGCTGCGGGCCGCCGGCGATATGATCGTTGAGACGCAAGCAGCACCAGCTTGGCGAGCGGCGCACTGCGCTTGTGCAGGTCGCGCAGATTGTGATGGATGGCGCGCAGCTCCTCCCGCGCCAGGTGGAGCGGGCTGGTCGGGCTCGTCGAGATCTTTGCCATTGCGGATCGCATGCACGATCGCGTTGAACCGGATGACGCGGCGCTTGGCTCCGTGACCCTGGATGCGCAGCCCGTAGGCCAGCCGGTCGAGCCGACCGAGAAACCAGGCCAGCCCGCCGGCATCCTTGCCCTTGCGCATCCACCACAGCAACGCCGGCGGCACCCAGTCGGTGCCTTTAAGCCAGCCGAGGTAGGTGAGCGACGCCCGGATCGACCCCGAGTGGGAGCGACCCGCTGTGGCGTGCATGGATGATGTCGTCGAAGGTCTCCGCTGCCGGCTGCAGTACCCGCTCGATGAAGGCCTGGCCGCCGCCGCTTTCCGCAGCGATGTCGCGGATGGCGGAGATCACCTGGGGCGAGGAGCGCCCGTGAATGGTGCGAATGTGACTGAACAAGCTCTCGAACTCGTCGCCGAGCCGGTCCTCGGCGTCATGCCAGATCGCTGTCGCCCCTTGCAGCGCTGCCGGCGGCACCCCACCCAACACGTCCGCCTTCAGGATGTCGTTGCGCGCCAGCGGCTTTCCGCGCGCGTTCAGCACCGTGAACATCTGATGCGCGCGATCGATGTCTTTTGTGATGCTGATCGTGACATGGCACCCGTCGAGCAGGAACTCGACGAGGCGCTGGCGTTCGCCGGCGTCGAAATCCCGGACGGACTGGCGCAGGTGGTCACGCACCTCGACAATCCGCTTTGCCGCCGATGACAGACCGGTATCCGGCGCCGCAACCCAGCTCGCGCCCGGCTCGCGCACGTGTCTGTGAAGGAAGGCTTCGTCCGGCTCTCTTAGCTGCAGCCGGTGGCGAGGCGCCGCCGGCCCATCGCCAATGGCCGCCAGCATGCGCTCGTTCGGCCTGACCCCGTCGACGCCGTCGAGATCGCGCAAGACGCAGAACAGGATGGTCAGCGTCGTGAGCCGCTGCAAACCGTCGATCACCTCGAGCAGGTGCTGCTGCTGCCTTGCAAATGGCAGGGCCGCCCGCAGTTTGGACGGCCGCTCGATTTCCAGGAACACCATGCTGCCCAGGAAATACGCCGAACTCGCCGCTCTGGTCCTTGGCGTCTTGCGCAGCGAGCAGGTCCTCCAGAAGCTGGGCGGCTTCGTCCTCCTCCCACGCAAAGGAGCGCTGAAAGGGTGGCGTCTGGAAACTATGGAAACTGGAGAAAAGCTGGCCCAGCGACATAGTCTGGGCGTCAAACGGCGACGGCATCTACGACGCTCTTTCCGATCTGGATACGAGCGCCCCGCGACGCCCCGGCGGTCATTGAGAGCACAAATCAATTCCCTCATGCAACCGTCGAACTAGGATGCAGCGCCGCGAACCGCATTGGCCGCTGCCGCGTTCACGCTTTGATGCTATTGAACGCGCACGACGATTCACGTGGCGCAAGGTGCGCGGCAAGAAAATGCTGACCGCCGTTTTCGAGCTGGCCCGTCCGCTGCTCTACGCGCTCGACCCCGAGCAGGCGCACGAGCTGACGCTCAAGTCGCTGGAGGCCGGCATCTACCCGCGGCTCGTCGAGGCCGACGACGCGCGCCTCGGTCTCACCGTTTGGGGGGTTGACTTTCCCAATCCGCTCGGGATCGCGCCAGGCTTCGACAAGGACGCCAGAGTTCCCGATGCGATCCTCGGCATGGGCTTCGGGCACGCCGAAATCGGCACCGTCACGCCGCTTGCCCAGCCCGGCAACCCGCGCCCGCGCGTCTTCCGGCTGATCCGCGACCGCGCGCTGATCAATCGGCTGGGATTCAACAACTCCGGCCACGCGGCGGCGCTCGCGCGCCTCGCGGCCGCCAGGCCGCCAGGGCGTGATCGGGGTCAATGTCGGCGCCAACAAGGACGCGACAGATCGCGTGGCCGACTACGTGGCGGGCGTGCGCGCCTTCTACGACGTAGCGAGCTATTTCACGATCAACGTGTCCTCTCCCAACACGCCAGGCCTGCGCGATCTGCAGGCGCCGGCGGCGCTGGACGAGCTTGTCGCGCGCGTGCTTGCGGGCCCGCGAGGAGCTGATGTCGGCGGGCAAGCCCAGGCGGCCGATCGTGGTCAAGCTGGCGCCCGATATCGCCGAGGACGACCTCGCGCCGATCGTGCAGGTGCTTGATCGCGCGCGGCGTCGACGGCATCGCCGTGTCGAACACGACGCTGGCGCGCGATGGCCTCGCCGAGACCGCGCTGGCGAAGGAAGCCGGCGGCATCTCGGGGCGCCCGCTGTTCCATCGCTCCACCGTCATGCTGGCCCGCGTCTACGCCCTGACAGGCGGGAAGCGTGCCGCTGATCGGCATCGGCGGCATCGACTCGGCGCCGCGGCCATCGCCAAGCTCGAGGCCGGCGCGACGCTGCTGCAGCTCTACACCGGCCTCGTCTACGAGGGGCCTGGCCTGCTGGCGCGCATCAAGCGGGAGCTGGTCGCTCACCTGGAACGCGAGAAGCTCGAGCGCATCGGCGACGCTGACCGGACGCCGCGCCGAGGAGTGGGCCGAGAAGCCGCTGGTTGCGTGATCAGGCAGGCGGGTTGCGCTTGGCCAGCCGCACGATGAACCAGATCGGGATCACGACCACGGCGCCGAGCAGGAAATACCGGAACGCCCAGTGGAAGGCATCGAATCCGAACTCGGCGATCCGTCGCATGAGCATTTGGAAGCGCTCGACGATGTTGAACAGGTTGATGTCGAGCGCCGAGAACACGATGCCCACCACGATCGACAGCAGCACCAGGCGGATGATGGTGCCGGCGACGCTTTCGCCGAACAATTGGCGTCGATCCATGGGGCTCTCCAGCCGTGCCGGGCGCACTGGTGTGATGATCGAGAAATTCGTACCATCTTCGCCGCGCAGGGAGACGAATTTCGCGATCGGGACACTAGTGCCTGATTTGCCATTAACATAGCTTTCCCCACTTGCAACAGCTCCAGGCCCCTCCAGCGTCCCATGCGCGTCAAGACGAGACCGGCGAGCGTGCTTCGGCAGACGGAGCCAAGTCGGCGCGCCGAGCGGGCCTCCAGGCATCCGCCCTGCCGCCGGCGTTCCGCGACTGGTTCGCCGAGCGCGGCTGGCAGCCACGCGAGCACCAGCTGGAGTTGCTGCGAGCAGGTAGCTGAGCGCCGCTCCTCCTTGCTGATCGCCCCCACCGGCTCCGGCAAGACGCTGGCCGGGTTCCTGCCGAGCCTCGTGGCCGCTGTCGCAGGAGAAGCGGCCCAGGGGCGCAGGCATCCACACGCTCTACATGTCGCCGCTGAAGGCGCTGGCCGTCGACGTCGGCCGCAACCTGCTGACCCCGCGTGCAGCAGATGCAGTTGGCCGTCCGCATCGAGACGCGCAGCGGCGACACCTCGACGGCCCGCAAGGCGCGCCAGCGCGTGCGCCCGCCCGACATGCTGCTCACCACGCCCGAGCAGATCACCCTGCTGCTGTCGCACCCCGACGCGGCCTACCTCTTCCGCGACCTCGACACCGTGATCCTCGACGAGCTGCACGCGCTGGCGCCCACCAAGCGCGGCGATCTGCTGGCGCTCGATCTCGCGCGGCTGGCAGCGCTGGCGCCCGAGCACGTGCGCATCGGGCTGTCCGCCACCGTGGCGCGGCCGAGCGAGCTGTGCGCCTATCTCGTGCCGCAGCGCGACGGCGGCGCAACGCAACTGGCAGATCTTGTCACCGTCAGTGGCGGCGCGCCGCACGATATCCGCATGCTGGATACGGAAGCCGAGCTGCCCTGGGCCGGCCACAGCGCGCGCTACGCCGTCCCGGAGATCTACGCCGCCATCAAGGCCAACCGGCTGTCGCTGATATTCGTCAACACGCGCAGCCAGGCCGAGCTGCTGTTCCAGGAGCTGTGGCGCGTCAACGAGGACGCGCTGCCGATCGCCCTGCACCACGGCTCGCTCGATGCCGCCCGCCGCCGCAAGGTCGAGGCGGCCATGGCCGCGGGCACGCTCAAGGCCGTGGTCGCCACCTCCACGCTCGACCTCGGCATCGACTGGGGCGACGTGGACCTCGTCATCAACGTCGGCGCGCCCAAGGGCGCTAGCCGCCTGATCCAGCGCGTCGGCCGCGCCAATCATCGCCTGGACGAGCCGTCGCGCGCGCTGCTGGTGCCGAGCAACCGCTTCGAGGTGCTGGAATGCCGCGCCGCCATCGACGCCGCAGCGGCCGGCGCGCACGACACGCAGTACACCCGCACCGGCGCGCTCGACGTGCTGGCGCAGCATGTGCTGGGCACCGCCTGCGCCGGGCCGTTCGATCCCGAGGCACTGTTCGAGGAGGTGCGCTCGGCGCTGCCCTATGCCCAGCTGACGCGCCGCCAGTTCGAGCGCATCGTCGATTTCGTCTCCACCGGCGGCTACGCGCTGCGCAGCTACGAGCGCTACGCCCGCCTGCGGCCCACCGGCGACGGGCGTCTGCGCCTCTCGCATCCGCGCCTCGCCCAGCAGTATCGCATGAACGCCGGCACCATCGTCGAGGCGCCGATGATCAAGATCCGCCTGGTCGGGCGCAGGACGGCCAAGCGCAAGCCCGGCACGGCGCGCCCGCTGATGGGCGGGCGGGTGCTGGGCGAGCTCGAGGAGTATTTCGTCGAGCAGCTGCGGGTCGGCGACACGTTCGCCTTCGCCGGCGAGGTGCTGCGCTTCGAGGGGCTGCAGGATACCGACGCATTCGTCACCCGCACCACCGATCCAGACCCCACCATCCCCTCCTACGAAGGCGGCAAGTTCCCCCTCTCCACCCATCTCGCCGAGCGCGTGCGGCGCCATGATCGCCAATCCGCGCCAGTGGCGGGCCTTGCCCGATCCCGTGTGCGAGTGGCTCTCCATCCAGGCCGAGCGCTCCGAGATCGCCGGCGCACGCGAGGTGCTGGTGGAGACCTTCCCGCGCGGCCAGCGGCATTTCCTGGTGGTCTACCCGTTCGAGGGCCGGCTCGCGCACCAGACGCTCGGCATGCTGCTGACGCGCCGGCTCGACCGCATCGGCGCCAAGCCCGTCGGCTTCGTCGCCAACGACTACGCGCTTGCCGTGTGGGGCATCGGCGACGTGGC
The DNA here is from genome assembly GCA_963724565.1 of uncultured Alphaproteobacteria bacterium. Lineage (GTDB taxonomy): Bacteria > Pseudomonadota > Alphaproteobacteria > Rhizobiales > Hyphomicrobiaceae > AWTP1-13. Next base: position 169,224 of record CAVRVK010000007.1, on the reverse strand, counting down.
GGGGCTGGTCGCGCAACGGCCGGCTCGACGTCGCCCAGCTGTTCGCCGAGGACATGCTGGGCGACGACCTCGATGCCTGGCTCGCCGAGTTGAGCCTGATGAAGCGCACGTTCCGCATCAATGCGCGTGATCTCCGGCCTGATCGAGCGGCGCCACCCCGGCCAAGGTCAAGAGCGGACGGCAGGTGACGATCTCCTCCGACCTCATCTACGACGTGCTGCGCAAGCACGACCCCGGCCACATCCTGCTGGAGGCGGCCTGGGCCGATGCGGCGACCGGCCTGTTGGACATCGGCCGGCTCGGCGACTTCCTGCAGGCGAATCAAGGGCAACATCCGCTACAAGGCCCTCGACAGGGTGTCGCCGCTGGCGGTGCCGGTGCTGCTGGAGATCGGGCGCGAGCTCGTGTATGGGGGCGGGACGGCCGAGCATATCCTGCGCGAGGCGGCCGACGACCTGGTGCGGGAGGCCATGCTGAGGGGGTAGAGCATGCTGGAGCTGAAGCCCGAGCGCTTTCATCTGCTGCTGGAGACGATCTCGCAGCCGGTGACGGTTTGCGGCAAGCAGCTGATCGCCGACAACTCGGGCGCACTCTACTGGCCGGGCGAGCACACGCTGCTGGTTGCCGACCTGCATCTGGAGAAGGGCTCCGCGCACGCCGCGCGCGGCACGATGCTGCCGCCCTACGACACGCGGCGCACCTTGATGCGGCTGGCCGAGGTGATCGACCGCTACGAGCCCGCGCGCGTGATTGCGCTGGGCGACAGCCTGCACGACGTCGGCGCGGCCGGGCGCATGGCCGACGAGGACCTGCAGATCCTGCACATCATGCAGGAGGACCGCGAGTGGATCTGGCTCAACGGCAACCATGATCCCGAGATCGATCCCGCCTTCGGCGGACGCGCGTGCGGCGAGCTCGCGATCGGCGGCATCGCGCTGCGCCACCAGCCGGCGCCGGGTGGCGTCACCCACGAGATCGCCGGCCACATGCATCCGGCCGCCCGCCTTTCCATGTACGGCTACTCGATCCGCCGGCCCTGCTTCGTCGGCAACGGGCGCCGCCTGGTGATGCCGGCGTTCGGCGCCTTCGCCGGCGGCCTCAACGTGCTCGACGACGCCTTCCAGCCGCTGTTCGGCAACGGCGGCATCGCCGTGTGGATGCTGGGCCAGGAGGGGCTCTACCCCGTCGCCACGCGCTTCCTCAGCGGCGATTGAGGAGCCCGGAACAAGCCCCAGAAGGCCGGCCCTGCGGCGTGAGCCATTGGGCCCGCCGCTCAGATGCGAGCGGCTTCGAAGGTGGCGGGATGGAACAGCTCGGAGACTGTCACGAGCCGATCGGATAGCCCCTGCCTGTGATGCTGCTGCAGGAAATATTCGAGGCATCGAGCGATTGGGGCCCACCCCGTACGGCCAGAAATCGCGCCCCATCAGGTCCTGGGCCTCCTGCAGCTGCTGGTCGACGAACGGCAGCATCACCTTGCTGGCGGATGTATCGGCGAGCTTGGCGAAGGCGACCGCCTTGGCCTGCTCGAACGCCTTGAGGACGGCGGCCGGCAGCCAGGGGTGGCGCTCGGCGAGCGTCCTGCGGACTCCGATCAGATGCATGATCGGGAAGTTCTTCGTGCGCCGGTAGTTCTCGATCGCGGCGCTGCGCGGGTCGGGGAAGAGCCAGCCGATCTGCGGGTTGGCGGCCGTCATCGCCGAGGGCGTGCGCGGGCCGATCAGAGCGTCGATCTCGCCGGCGAGCAGCAGCTCCGACAGCGAGCGCCCGGCGGGCGCCTCCGTCACGTCACGCCATGCGGCAGCGTGATCGGCGATCTTCTCCGGCCGTCCCGGCTCCTCGATGCCGCCCCGCACCCAATGGATCGACGCCGGCTCGACGCCGAAATCGTCCTCGCAGGAAGGCGCGGATCCAGACATTGGCGGTGAGCTGGTATTCGGCGAGGCCGACCTTGCGGCCCTTGAGGTCGGCCGGCGCGTGGATGCCGCGATCGGTGCGGACGTAGATGCCGGAGTGCCGGAAGGCGCGCGAGGGGAACACGGGCACGCCGACATAGGGGTTGTCGCCGCGGGCGGTCCTCACCGTGAAGCTCGAGAGCGACAGCTCGGCAATGTCGAACTCGGCGTGCCGGAACGCGCGGAAGAAGATCTCCTCCGGCTCCAGCGCCATGAACACGGGCGCGACGCCATCGATGGCGACCGTGCCGTCGATCAGCGGTCGGACGCGGTCGTAGTCGCCGGTGGCAACGGAGAGCTCGAGCTTGGGCATCCGCTTGTCCTCCGCCGACGGCTCGGCCATCGCTCTATTTCGCCTTGATGCCGGCGGCCTCGACCGTCTCGGCAACGCGCCTGGTCTCCGCCTGCAGCGCCGCGGCAAAGTCTTCCGGTCCGGCGCCGGCCGGCTCCACGCCCACGACCGCCAGCTGCCGGATCACGTCGGGCTCCTTCACGGCCGCGAGCGCCTCGGCAACGATCTTCTGCACGACCGCAGGCGGCGTGCCGGAGCGCCCGAAGATGCCGATCACCGGCGCGAAGTCGAAACCCGGAATGAACTCGGCCAAGGACGGCAGGTTGGGCGCCTGGGCCGAGCGCTGGGCGCCATTGGTCGCGAGCAGCCTGACCTGGTTGCCGTCGGCGGCGCCGCTGAGCGACGGGATAGGCCGAGAACAGCACCTCGATATGGCCGCCGAGCAGCGCCGGCACCGACTCGCCCGTGCCCTTGAACGGCACGTGGGTCATGGCGAGCTTGAGCGCGGCGTTCATCGCCTCCATCGACAGATGGTGCGTGCTGCCGACGCCGGACGAGCCGTAGTTGATCTGGCCGGGTCGCGCTCTCGCGTAGGCGATGAACTCGCTCATGGTTGCCGCCGGCACCTTCGGGATGCACGGCGAGAAACAGCGGGGCGCGTGCCAGCATGGCGATCGGCAGGATGTCGTTTGGGATCGTAGGCCAGGTTGGCATAGAGCAGCGGGTTGATCGAGATGATCGAGCCGTCGGTGACGAGCAGGTGTAGCCGTCGGCCGGCGCACTGAGGAGCGCCGCGACCGCGACCCTGCCGTTGGCGCCGGGCCGGTTCTCGACCACCACGGATTGCTGCAGCCGCTCCTGCAGCCGGCGGCCGACGATGCGCGCCACCGTGTCCGGCAGGCCGCCGGCCGGGTTCGGAACGATGAGCTTGATGGTCTGGCTCGGATAGGCCGTTTGGCTCTCGGCCGGTCTAGGTGTGAGAACAAGCGCGCTCAGCAATGCCATGAACGCCGCAGCCGAAGACAAGCGTGCCATCGCCTTTTCCTCCCTGGCCCCATTGTGACTGGACCTGAGGCCTACAGTAGCAGATGGCGGTGGGATCAGGCAGTCTCGCTCGATCGCGTATCGAGGCCATGTCGCTGGCGTCTGGGCCTGACATCGCGCAGGCGCCCACCCCCGACATGGGACACACAAAGGAGTGGCATCATGCAGATCAGGCGAAAGGGCTCACAACCGCCCCGCAAGGGGCCGGACGAATACTTCACCGGAAGCGTTCGCATCGACCCACTGTTTGAAGCACCCGATCCGGCACGCGTGCATTGCGCCAACGTCTCGTTCGAGCCAGGTGCGCGCACGGCCTGGCATACGCATCCCCTCGGTCAGACGCTGATCATCGTGTCGGGTCGTGGCTGGGTTCAGCGCGAGGGCGAGCCGATCGAGGAGGTGGGGGTGGGCGATGTGGTCTGGTTTCCGCCGGGCCTCAAGCATTGGCACGGAGCAACGGCAACGACGGCAATGACCCATATCGCCATTCAGGAGGCGCTGAACGGCAAGACCGTCGATTGGATGGAGAAGGTCAGTGACGCGCAGTACCAGTCCAGACCGCGGCACTCCTGAGGTCAGAGCAACCGTGGCGAGACGACACTGCTGACTGTCTTTGAGTAAGCGACCTAGTGCGCCGCCCTGCGGAAGACGGTGGAGGCCAGCAGCCCCGCGCCCACTGCGATCAGCACGGTGACGATGCCATAGAGCGTCGGCAAGCCATAGGCGAAGGCGTGCAAATGGCGCTCGAGCCCCTCGCGCTCCAACGTCAGCCGGACCGTGAACCGGCTGAGCAGCTTTTCCTCACGAAAGAGGTACACACGCGTGTCGAACGGGCCGACCGTGACATTGGCCGGCAACACGATGCTGGCGCGGAAGATGCTCTTGCCCGTGAAGGTCACGCCGTAGGGCCGGTCGAGGTAGAGCCCTTCCCTGGTCTTGAGGCGCAGAATCGCAGCGCGATAATCCTTGATGTCCTCATTGGAGAGCGGATAGCGCTGGCCGATGGCCGGCGTGTACTTGAGGTGTTGGAAGCCTATGCCGTGCAGCGCTCGGAACTCTTCCGGCGCAATCTCCTCGATCGGGCTCGTCGACATCACCGCATAGTAGCTCGGCACATTGTCGAAGGTGGCGGACGCAGTGTTGAGCCACAGCCCGCCGACGTTGCCCTTCTTGCGCACCACCAGCCGGCCCGGCACGCCCTCCACCACGACGATGACCCCATAGAAGCCGGCCTCGGGGCTCGGCTGCTGGCTGCCGTCGATGGCGCCGAAGATGACGATCTCGGTGCCGTTGAAGCTCGAGGTGACGGCGACGTTGCGCGCCGATACGTCGGCCTCCACCGACTCGCGGGCGCCGGGCTGCTGCTCGCGCTTGATGTTCTGCTCGGCCTTTAGGGGCATCTCCTTGGCCACAGCCGGCGGCCCTTTGCGCCGCGCCTGCTGCGCACTCAACCCGTCGATGCCGATCAGCAGGAGGCCGGTAGCGAGGAACGCCAGCCCCGCCAACACTCTTTTCCTGCGGGCACGCGTGTGCATCAGGCACCCCCTGATCTGGCCAGCGAATAGAGATCGTCGGGCGGTGCGATCAGCTGCCAGGCGAAGCGGGCGCAGACTGCCAGGATGAAAGTGGCCAGCAGGAAGCGCAGCTGCTCGCCCTTGAGGCGCTCGCCAGCCACCGCTCCGAACTGCGCGCCGATCACTCCGCCGGCCATCAGGATGACGGCCAGCACCACGTCGACGTTCTGGTTCTGCGAGGCGTGCAGCACAGTGGTGGCCGCCGTCAGAAAGACGATTTGGAACAGCGAGGTGCCGATCACCACGTTGGTCGGCATGCGCAAAAGGTAGATCATGGCGGGCACCATGATGAATCCACCGCCGACGCCCATGACGGCTGCCAACAGGCCGACAAAGGTGCCGAGCAGCAGGGGCGGCAGCGCGCTGATGTAGAGCTTGGAGCGGTTGAAGCGCATCTTCAGCGGCAGCCCATGCACCCAGTTGTGCTGGCCGGAGCGCCGCGCGGAAACCGGTCTGCCGGCGCGCGCCTTGCGTATGGCGTTGGTGCTTTCGATCAGCATCAGGCTGCCGATCACGCCGAGAAAGGTCACGTAGCAGGCGGCGACGAACACATCGAACACGCCGAGGCGCCGCAGCGTGCCGACCAGCTCCACGCCGGCCACGGAGCCGACGAGACCGCCTGCCAGCAGGATCACGCCCATGTTGACGTCGACGTTGCGCCGGCGCCATTGCGCCAGCGCGCCGGATACCGAGGAGGCCAGGATCTGGGCGGCCTCCGTGCCGACCGCGACGGCTGCCGGAATGCCGGCGAAGATCAGGAGCGGGGTCATCAGGAAGCCGCCGCCGACGCCGAACATGCCCGACAGGAAGCCGACCGCGCCTCCCATGGCCAAGAAAACCAAGATGTTCGCCGACATTTCGGCGACGGGCAGGTAGAATTGCATGCGACCCACGTCAACAACGCCACGGCATCCGCCGATGGATGGCCGCCGGGAGCGACCGCGAGGCGTGGTTTCCAGGCCGGCGCGAAAGGCAAACCCGACAACAAAGTCCGTCGCTGACGGCACCCGCACAAGCGTCGGCGTGGAACCCGCGCCGGCCGAAGAGGCCGATCTTCCGTCTGCCCGGACATGTCCGGCGGCCGGTCACCCCTTGACGGCCACGACGTTCCTCATCTGCTATCGACACCATGTGGCATCGATTTGCAAGCCAATATGCCCGCCAAAATCCGCACTCGTCGCCGTGATGACAAAGATCGTTAGCGCGAGCGCGCTCCGATTTCGGCGCAGCCTCAAGCCCGCCCGCTGCCGGCGCGCTTGCCGGGGGGCTTGACCGACTTCGGCGACGGCGTGAGTAGGCCGGGGGTGGCAGCCTCGATCAGCCTGTTCACGTCCATCTGCGGGGCCACCCCCTCGTAGTCCTGATCGATCAGCAGCGAGGCAGCCCCGTGCACAAAGGTCCACAATATCAGCGCGATCTCCTGCGCGTCGCCGCGCACCCGGTTGCGTTCGCAGTAGCGCGCGACCTGGCTAATCAGGTGGGCGAAGCAATCGTCGCTGGTGCCGAGCACGCGATCGGCCTTCTTGAGCGATGGCTGCTGGCCGAACATCAGGCGGAACACCGCCGTCTCTTCGACCGCAAACGCGACGTAGGCCTGGCCCATGGCGACGATGCCGTCCAGGGTGCCTTCGCCCTTCGCAGCGATCATGGCCATCGCCCGTTCTTTCAGCTCGTCGAAGCCGCGTGAGGCGATTTCCTCCAGAACCTCCTGCTTGCCGCGGAAATGGCGGTAGGGCGCCGCCGTGGTGACGCCTGCGACTCGGCAGGCGTCGGCGAGCGTGAAATTCTCGGCGCCGCGCTCCTCCACGAGCTGGCGCGTTGCCCGGATCAGCGCCTCGCGCAGCTCGCCGTGGTGATAGCGAGTCTTGCCCCGCCCAGTTTTTCGCCGTGTTTGACTTCATTTGCGCCACCATGGACGCTTCACGAGGAATTGAAAAGTTAGCGCCGCTAACACTTTGCGATTTGACCGTCGCCTACATATGTTAGCCGCGCTTACATAACAACCGTACTAGCCCTGAACAAGGGAGATGATCATGAGCGTTCAGCACTTGGACACCGCCGCAGCCGCGAGTTCGCGGCCCTGGCCAAGGAATTCACGCATCGGCCTTGCCATTCTCGGCATGGCTGCCTTGCTCGCAGGGTGTAAGAGCGAGGCCAAGGTCGACGAAGAGGTCACCCGCCCGGTCAAGGTCGCAGTCGTGGAAACCGCGGCCCGCGGCCGGACGCTCACCTACTCCGGCGTGGTGCGGGCGCGGGTCGAGAGTGCCATTGGCTTCCGCGTGGCCGGCAAGATCGTCGAGCGGGCGGTCAACGTGGGCGACCGGGTGGAGGTCGGCCAGGTGATAGCCCGCCTCGATGAGACCGACCTGAAGCTTGCCGAGAACAGCGCAAAGGCTGCGGTGGCGGCGGCCCGCTCCCGCCGCGAGGTGGCAAACGACAATCTGGAGCGTGCCAAGGCGCTGCTGCCGAAAGCCATCATCTCGCAGGCAGCCTATGACACCCGCAAGAACGAGCTCGACGCGGCAACGTCGGCGCTCGAGTCTACGCAGGCCCAGCTCCTGCAGACAACCAACGCAGTCAGCTATGCGACGCTGGTGGCCGACAAGGCCGGCATCGTCACCGCCATCACCGGTGAGCCCGGACAGGTGGTGAGCGCCGGTCAGCCCGTTATCACGCTCGCCAATTCGGGCGAGACCGAGGTCGCCATTGCCGTGCCCGAGCAGGACGCCGGCCGGCTGGGAGTGGGCCAGCGCGCACTCATCACGCTTTGGGCGGGCCCGCGCGTGAGCACGGAAGGAATACATTCGCGAGATCGCCGGCCAAGCCGACGCCGCCTCCCGCACCTACGCAGTCCGCGTTTCGGCAGGCGCTCCGCCGCAGGGCATGCGCCTCGGCATGACCGCCACCGTGGCAATCCGCATCGACGAGGAGACCGCTGCCATGGTGGTGCCGCTCACCGCCCTGACCGAGATGGACGGCGCCCACGTGGTGTTCGTCGTAGACGAGAGCACCAAGACGGTGCGCAAGACGCCTGTCGTGGTTGCCGCGACCACCGACGACGGGATCAAGATCGCCGGTGGCATCAACGCCGGAGACCTGGTGGTGACGGGCGGCGTGCAGTTCCTCCGCGACGGCATGCGCGTGAGATTGCCGCGCGAGCGCACCACCGCGCGGCCCGGCAAATCGATCTGACGCCCCATCCAGCACCGGAGCAGCCCCTATGTCCGCCGATGGAAGCCTGGTCACCCCCCCGAAGGCAGAGCCTCCGAAGGGATTCAACCTGTCAGCCTGGGCGATCGCCCACGGCAACTTTGCAGCCTTCCTGATCGTGCTGCTGCTTGCTGCCGGCGGCTACGCCTTCGCCACCCTCGGCCAGAGGGAGGACCCGGATTTCACCTTTCGCACGATGGTGGTGCAACGTGCTCTGGCCAGGCGCCTCCGTGGAGGAGATGCAGGAGCAGGTCGTCGACAAGATCGAGCGCAAGCTGCAGGAGACGCCGGGCCTCGAGTTCCTGCGCTCCTACACGCGCGCGGGCTCCGCCAACATCTTCGTCAACCTGCGCGGCAATGTGCGTGGCCAGGCCGTCGCCGACGCCTTCTACCAGGTGCGCAAGAAGGTGGGCGACATCCGCCACACGCTGCCCGAAGGTGTGCTGGGCCCCTTCTTCAACGACGAGTTCGGCGACACCTACATGTCGCTCTATGCCCTCACCGGGCAGGGCTACAGCTATCCCGAGCTCAAGACCTTCGCCAAGAATGCCCGCGACATCCTGCTGCGCGTGCCGGGCGTCGCCAAGGTCGACCTGCTCGGCACGCAGGAAGAGCGCATCTTCATCGAGATCTCCTCGGTCGCACTGGCCGAGCGCGGGCTCACGGCTCTCGACATCCAAGCGGCGCTTGCCGGCCAGAACGCCATGGACCCGGCCGGGCGCATCGAGACGACCGAGCGGTCGGTGCGTATCGACGTGGAAGGCGGACTGAGGACGGTGGACGACGTGCGCGAGCTGCGGCTGCGCGCCGGCCAGCAGGTGTTCAGGCTGGGCGACATCGCCGAGGTCAAGCGCGCGCTGGAGGATCCCCCCGTCGCCAAGACCCGCTACCAGGGCCGCGAGGCGGTGCTGCTCGGCGCCACCATGGCGCCCGGCAACAACGTCACCGTCGTCGGCGCCGCGGTGGAGCGCGCGCTCAAGGGCATCGAGCGGGACCTGCCGGTCGGCGTACAGCTCGGCAAGATCTCCGATCAGGCACAGGTGGTCAGCAAGTCCGTGCGCGAGTTCCTGCGCTCGCTGGCGGAGGCGGTCGGCATCGTGCTCGTGGTCTCGTTCATTGCGCTCGGCTGGCGGCCGGGCCTTGTGGTCGCGTTGACGATTCCGCTGGTGCTTGCCGCCACCTTCTTCGTGATGCAGACGATCGGCATCGACCTGCACCGCATCTCGCTCGGCGCACTCATTATCGCGCTCGGCCTGCTGGTCGACGACGCCATGATCGCGGTGGAGATGATGGATCGCAAGCTCGAGGAGGGCTACGACAAGCTCCGCGCGGCCACCTTCGCCTACTCGACGACGGCGTTTCCGATGCTGACGGGCACGCTCATCACGGTTGCCGGCTTCATCCCCGTGGGCTTCGCGGCGAGCCAGGCCGGCGAGTACGTGAGCGCGCTGTTCTGGGTGACCGGCATCTCGCTCGTCATCTCATGGTTCGCGGCGGTCTACTTCACTCCCTGGATCGGCTATCGCCTGCTCAAGGTGCACAGTCGCAAGCCCGGCCATCACGGCGACGCCTTCAACAGCCGCCCCTATCGCGCCATCCGCGCGCTGGTTTCCTGGTGCGTGCGCTGGCGGAAGACCGTGGTGGGGCTGACAGTTGGCGCGCTCGTCGCCAGCATCGCCAGCTTTGCCTTCATTCCGCAGCAGTTCTTCCCGACCTCCAACCGGCCCGAACTGCTGGTCGACCTGTGGCTGCCGGAAGGCACCGCCTTTGCCGACACGGAACGCGAGGCCAAGGCGGTCGAGAAGCGCCTGCTCCAGGAGCCCGACCTCCTCTACGTCGCAACCTTCGTCGGCGAGGGCGCACCGCGCTTCTACCTGCCGCTCGACCAGCAGCTCAAGAACCCGAACTTCGCCCAGCTGTTCCTGATGTCGAAGTCGATCGAGGCGCGCGAGCACGTGCTGGTGCGGGTGCGCCAGATGCTGGCGCGCGACTTCCCCAACATTCGCTTCAAGGCTGACCGCCTGTTCAACGGGCCGCCTGTGGGCTGGGCCGCGCAGGTGCGCGTGACGGGCCCTGACCGCGTAGAGGTGCGCCGCCTCGCCGACGAGGTCGCAAACGTGATGCGCGCGACGCCCGACGTCGGCAACGTCCACGACGACTGGCTGGAGCCGGTGCCGAGCCTCAAGCTCGAGATCGACCAGGACCGCAGCCGGGCGCTGGGCGTCACCTCGCAAGTCGTGCGCCGCTCGCTGCAGGCGATCCTGTCCGGCTTCCAGATCGGCGAGTTCCGCGAGGGCGACGAGACCATCAAGGTGATGCTGCGCGAGCCGTCACAGACGCGCAATCTCCTGACCGCGCTCGACAACGCCTATGTGAAGACGGCAGCGGGAGCCTCCGTGCCGCTGCGCCAGGTGGCGAGCTTCAAGCTGGTGCTGGAGCCCGGCATCCAGTGGCGACGCGATCGCCTCCCGTCGATCACGGTGCGCGGGGTAGTGCCCGATCACCTGCAGTCCCCCGACGTCGCCAACGCCGTGCTCGCCAAGCTCAAGCCCCTGCGCGAGACGTTGCCTGCCGGCTATCGCATCGAGCTGCAGGGCGCGGTGGAGGAGGCAGCCAAGAGCCAGACCTCCATCAACGAGAAGATGCCGGTGATGCTGATGGTCATCCTCGTGCTGCTGATGATCCAGATGCAGCATTTCGGCAAGACCATGTTGGTCTTGGCGACCGGCCCGCTCGGGCTGATCGGTGCCGCCGCCGCGCTCCTCATCTTCCAGGCCGCGTTCGGCTTCGTGGCGATCCTCGGCGTGATTGCGCTTGCCGGCATCATCATGCGCAACAGCGTGATCCTGGTCGACCAGATCGAGCAGGACAGGGCCGCGGGCCATGATGCCTTCACGGCGATCGTGGAGTCCGCCGTGCGCCGCTTCCGCCCGATCACGCTCACCGCCGCCGCTGCCGGCCTCGCCATGATCCCGCTTGCCGAAGAGGTGTTCTGGGCGCCGATGGCCATCGCCATGATGGGCGGCCTGGTGGCGGCGACGATCCTGACGCTCACGTTCCTGCCGGCGCTCTATGCCCTCGCGTTCCGGGTGCCGGCGCTGGCCACCGCGGAGCGGATGGAGGAGGCGCTGGCCGCGCAAATGGACGCTCGACAGATCCTGCCGGCCGGAGCCCAGTAACCACGCTCGAGGCTTTGGCGGGGACGAACTCAGGCCTCTTGCCTCACGATCCTAGGGAGCCAGGCTGACCGCGGCGGGCTCGTTGACGGCCGGATCGGGAATGCGCGGGCGCCAGGCAGCCACCATCGCCTCGACCTCCTGCAGGTCGCCGGGCGTGAGCTGGGCTTTCACTTCGGCGATGCGGCTCGCGGCCTCGCGGTCGCCGGTGCGCGCCGCCAGCGCCAGCCACTTGTAGGCGAGCCGCAAATCCTTCGGCATTCCGAGGCCGTTGTGGTGCAGCACGGCAAGATTGAACTGGCTGTCGGCGAGGCCCAGATCGGCAGCCTGCGCGAACCACTTGGCAGCGGTGGCATAGTCGGAGCGGCCGCCGCTCACGGACAAGACCGCCAGGTTGTGCATGGCCTTGACGTTGCCCTGCTCGGCCGCACGCTGATACCACACCCGCGCCCGCTCGGGATCGGGGGGCGCTCCCCAACCCCGCTCGTAGAACATGGCAAGACGGTATTGCGCCAGGGCCATGCCCTGCGCGGCGGCGCGGCTGTACCATCGCAGCGCCTCCTGCAGATCGCGCGGCACGCCCAAGCCGGTAGCGAAGCGGGCAGCGATTTCCAACTGCGCAGCGGCTTCTCCGCGCAGCGCCGCCTGCCGCAGGGAGGCGGGGCCGATGGTCATGGGCAACGTGGCGATAGCGAGGGCCGTCCCCTCCTCGACCGCAGGCGGTGTATCCTTCGGTGAGACGGCCGCGGGCTGAGCCGGCGGCACAGGCTCCTTGATGCGGAAGACGGCGGCGATCGCGCTCCCAATCGCTTCCACCCTGGCAAGCGTGGGTGAAGGGGCCGGGCTCGCAAGCCCGGTCTGGCCATTCGCCGGCGCGTGGCCGGGGCCCGGCGCAGGTGCTTTGTCCTTGTGATCGGCCCCCCAGGGCGTCTTAGCGGGCGTCTTGGTGTCGCTGGTGCCCGCCGGGTCCTCTGTGACTCTCGGATCGATGGGCCTGGCGCTGTGCTCCATGCCGGACGAGGCGCGGTGCACGGCCGCGGTCATGAGCGCGTCGACGACCAGATAGCCACCGGCTGCGAACACGGTGAAGGCGGCTGCCAGCAGCAGCCCGAGGCGGGTGCGCGGCGGGGCCGGCCGCGGCGCCACTTCGGGTTTGGGCGCGGACTGCGAGGCTGGCAAAGTCTCCAGCTCGCCGTCCGCGCGGGGCATCTGCGCCTGCCGCAGCTTGGCGCGCATGGCCGAGGCACGAAATACCGGCGAATGAAGCGCGGCGGGAGCGGACTCCGGATCGCCCGCCGGGTGCAGACGGCCGAGCCGCCGGCAGCGGTGGAGGCAACGACGGCCCCTGCTCGGCCGCCGGCGCCGGACGCGTCGCGTAGTCGGCAGCGTCGAGCGGCGAGCGCAACGGCTGCTGCTGCAGAGCACGCGCGGTGTCGGCGTAGGCCTGCGCAAGCGGATCGCGGTCCGGCACGACGCCGCCGAGTTCGGGGGTCGCCAGCGCGAACGTGGAAAGGTCCGGCACGGGCCTCTGCGCCTCCACGGCCTCCACCGATTCGCCAACGCGATCGACCGCCTCCTCCAGCGTGTGCAGGGCGTTGGCCGTGCGCTCGTCGCTGCGCCGCCATTCGGCGACGTAGCCGTGCAGCAACTGCTCCAGGGCGGCCAGCCGCTGATGATCGTCGCCCTGCAGACGGCGCGCGATATCGCGCACCTGATCGTCGATAGTTTCGAGCTTGTCGAGGCGGCCGCGGGTTTGCTCGGCGTGCGATGCCAGCTCGAACACGTTGGCCTCGATCAGCCTGAGGCCGTCGAGGTCCGAGCGCTGGGCGACCTGGGCCAGCGCTTCGCCGAAGCGCTGCTCGATGGCGTCCAGGCGTTGCGAAAGGGGGGCCAGCGACTTGTCGGGATTGAGCCCGGCCAGCGAGTTCTGCAGGCGCTGGGCCATCTCGCCAAGGCGCGCATCCAGCCACGCGTTGTCGCCCGTCGGCGGCGGCTCGGAGGCTGGCGCACTCTGCGGCAACGGTGGCGCACTCTGCGGCGGCTGCCAGCGGCGGGCCAGCGGCCTCCTCGCCTTGGCAGTCGACATAGGCTTCACCCGTCTCATAGAGACGGGTCAGAGCCTCGGCAGACTGCGCGTCCCATGGCTCGTTGGGATTGGCATGCTCCGGTGATCGCGACCTGTCCAACCGCGCTCGCCCCTTCCCACCCGCAACCGAGGGGTCGGCGGCAAGGCCCTCTAGGCCCGGACGGCGATCGCGACCCTGATGCAGGCGATCGGACGACGGCATGGCATTTCCCTGCAGCCCAGCATGCGGTTGCTCACGCCCACTCTCCCGAAACCGAGCGCCTCCGGTGCCGCTCCCCGCGCCGGACACGGCGCACCCGCGACCGGCGCGAGGTGCTCCGAAGCGGCAAGGCTCTCGCGGCCAAGGTGGCGACCGGCCGTAAAGTTTCGGTTAAGCTGGCATGGCGATCGCCGGAAACCTGTGGCCTTTGCTGGGGTTGACCGATCGCATGGCTGAGCTGGCGGTGGGCTGCGGCATCCGCAAGGCGGTGATTCGCGCCCGGGCATGGGCGCCGGAGTGCTGCAGCAAGGCAAGGCGAGGCAGCGTGCTGGAACAGGCACATCATACGATCTCGATCGAGACGCGGGGGCCGGGCTTCACGGATGTGACGGCATGGCTGGTGGACTGGCTGAGGTCGGTCGGCGCACGGGACGGACTGCTCACCTTGTTCATCCGCCACACGTCGGCGTCGCTCGACCATCCAGGAGAATGCCGACCCCGACGTGCTGCGCGACCTCATGGACGCGCTGCAGCGCGCAGCCCCGCGCGATGCCCGCTACCGCCACGGCATCGAAGGGCCGGACGACATGCCGGCGCACATCAAGTCGATGCTCACCAGCACCAGCCTCGGCATTCCCGTGGTCGCAGGCGCAGCCGTGCTCGGCACGTGGCAGGCGGTCTACCTCGTCGAGCACCGCGACCGACCCCACACCCGCGAGATTGCCCTGCACTTCGTCGGCACGCGGGGGTGAGCATCGCGGCAGTTCAGTCGTGACCCGAGGCGGTGGACGGCGATTTTCGCCTTGGCGCCGTTCGCTGTCTCTTCGCCGCGACCCGACGCGCCGCCGCCAGCGCTGCTCGCGCCCACGCGACAAGCTCATCGGGTTCGTCGAACAGCCGCTCCGGCGCGCGCCAAAACGAGAGGTCTATGGTGCTGCCCTTCTTCTCGTAGTTGAGGGGCGGAAAGGACTGGGCTTCCTTGAAGGCCGCCCGGTTGTGGTCATCGACCCGGAAGTAGAGCGTGTCGTCCGTCACCATCCCGAACATCAGCCCGTCGCAGAACACGCCGGTCTTGCCGAACATGCGCCGCATTGTGACGTGGCCGAGCGGAGCGAGCTGATCGCGCAGGAACTCGGCAAAGCTGTCGCTGGCAACCATCCTCCGTCCCTAGTGCCCTGATCGCGAAATTCGTCTCAATGTGCAGCGAGCCAGGTCACGAATTTCGCGATCTGAATCACACTAGCGCGCGAACGCCTTGTTCAGCTCCGCGCCCGGCGCCGCATCGGCAAAGCCGTTGAAGTTGCCGCCGTCCATGATTTGCTTGGCCGCGCGGATGAAGCCGCCCCAGGCCGCCCGCGCCAGCGAGCCGCCGACGCTGATGCGGCGCACGCCGAGATCGGTGATGTCCTTGACGCTGAGCGGGCTGGGCGCGCCCATCAGCAGGTTGACGGGCTTGGGCGCCACCGCCTTGACCACCGCCGAGATCTGCTCGGCCGTGGAAATGCCCGGCGCATAGAGGCAGTCGGCGCCGGCGTCCGAATAGGCCTTGAGCCGGCGAATGGTCTCGTCGAGGTCGGGCTTGCCGCGGATGAAGCCCTCGCTGCGGCCCGTGAGCAGCACGCCGCCGCCCGCCTTGTCGATTGCCGCGCGCGCCGCCTTGATGCGGGCCACGGCAAGATCGAAGTCGTAAAGCGGTTTGGCCCGGTCGCCGGTGTAGTCCTCGATCGACAGGCCGGCGACACCGGTGTCGACGCACAGCCGCACGCTTTCCGCCACCCCTTCCGGCGTGTCGGCAAAGCCGCCCTCGAAGTCGGCATTCATCGGCACGTCGGCGGCAGCCGACAGCTCGGCGAAGTGCGCCAGCGCCATCTCGCGCGTGACCCGGCCGTCGCCTGCCCCGCGCGACCAGGCAAAGCCCGCGCTCGTCGTCGCCAGCGCCTTGAAGCCCATGCCTTGCAGAAAGATCGCGCTGCCGACGTCCCAAGGGTTGGGAATGACGAAGCAGCCGCTCTCGTGCAGGCGCTTGAACGTCGCGCGCTTCTCTTGCGGTGTGGGCATGACGTGACCTCCTTGGAAAAACGCGACCCATCCTAGTCGCTGCGGGAAGAATCGACAGTCACAATCTGTCGTCCGCGTGACGGCTCCTGACATCGAGCGACGCCAGCATCGACGGAACGATTTCCGTTGCGCGCCCCCGTCCAGCAGGTACCCGGCATCGCAACCGGAGAAGATATGTAGCAACGCCTCGAGCCTCGCAGGCCTTGGGCCTCGAGGGTTGGGAGGAGAAGCAGGGCGTTCGGGCTGCGCCCGATGACCTGGGTGATCGTTAGTGCCGGCTACTGAGCGCAAAGAACGCCCTGCTCGGTCGCATCCGGGCCGTCTTCGACGCTTGCTAGGTCAGCTCACCTTGCCGAAGAGGCTTGTCGTCTGCGACTTCGCTGCATCCGGGCCCCCTTGCCCTCGGGCTTGTCCCGAGGGACACCTGACGCTTGGATGATCTGTCCACCATGCCAGGCGAGGCTTCGGACTGCCGCCCCCGGCTCCTGTGCTGGGCTGCGGCTCCAGGATTGCCGCGCTTCCCATCTCCGGGGCACGCGCAATAGAGCACGCCGCCCGGGCGCCGTCATCATCCGCCTACATACATTATGAAACCGAATTCCCTATCCCCGCCCGCCAAACCTGTGGATCTGCGCACACGCTGAGGTGCACTGGGCTCCTGCCGCAGTTCAGCCCGGACTTGATCCGGGCCGGGAGTGACGCCAGTTGAGAATGCATCGCGTCCCACGAACGTCATTCCCGCGTAGGCGGGAACCTAGTTCACGTCGCAACTCGGGCGCGGGAGCAGGTTGGGGCAACCCCTAGTCGTCAGCGATGATGCCCGCGCTGCGGAGGGCGCCGTCCAGGATCTGGAATGCACCATGCACTTCCCTGGCTGTGGCGAGTTCGCTAATCGTTGCCCGTCACCAAGCGGAGCGCAGGTCATGTTCTTTCCCGGTTTCACGCTGGAGCACGTCCGCACCAAAGACGGCGCCATCCGGTTGCGCCGCGGCGGCTCCGGTCCGCCGTTGCTGCTCCTGCACGGCAACCCGCAGACGCACGCCATGTGGCACGCCGTGGCGCCGGAGCTTGCCAAGCGCTTCACCGTGATCTGTCCCGATCTGCGCGGCTACGGGGGTTCGCTCAAGCCTCCCGCCACGCCCGATCACGCCCCCTACGCCAAGAAGGCCATGGCAGGCGACATGGTCGAGGTGATGCAGCACTTCGGGCACCAGCGCTTCCTCGTCGGCAGCCACGACCGCGGCGCGCGGGTGGCGCACAGGCTGGCGCTCGATTTTCCCGACCGTGTCGAGAAGCTCGCCGTGCTCGACATCGTGCCCACTATCGAGCACTTCGAGCGCACGGACATGTCATTCGCGATGGGCTACTACCACTGGTTCTGGTTTGCCCAGCCGCATCCCTTCCCGGAGGTGGTCATCAACGCCGCGCCCGAGGCCTGGTTCAGGTCGCACACCTCGCGCGAGCCCAAGGGCCAAGACTTCTTCCATCCCGAGGCGATGGCCGACTATCTCGGCGCCGCCCGCAATCCCGACATGATCCGCGGCATGTGCGAGGACTACCGCGCCGCCGCCACCATCGACCTGGAGCACGACCGCGCCTCGCGCAATGCCGGCGTCAAGATCCAATGCCCCCTGCTGGTGCTGTGGGGCTCGAAGGGCAAGATCGGCAAGTGGTACGACGCACCGGCCATCTGGCGGCAGTACTGCGCTGCCGCGGTGAGCGGCGGGCCCGTCAATAGCGGGCACTACCTGGCCGAGGAGGCCCCGGGCGAGGTGCTGGCAGCCTTCGCGAGGTTCTTCGGATGACTGGATACCGGGGACAAGCCCCGGTATGACGTAATTGATGGCCAGCAATTCCACAAAAGCGAGACTCGCCGCCCACCACAGGCGACACCGTCTCCTTCGGCTTCAAGGCCGTGCCGGAGGCTGAGCGCCAAAGCCGTGTCAACGACATCTTCTCCGCCGTTGCCCCCCGCTACGACCTGATGAACGACCTCATGTCGGGCGGCCTGCACCGGCTTTGGAAGGATGACGTCATTGCCTGGCTGGCCCCGCCCAAGTCGGCCCAGTCGTTTCGCCTGCTCGACGTCGCCGGCGGCACGGGCGATATCGCCGAGCGCCTCCTCGCCGGCGGCGGCAGTGGCTGCAAGGCGGTGCTGTTCGACATCAATCCCGAGATGGTGGCCGTCGGCCGCAGGCGGCTCGCACGCTTTGGCGAGCGCGTCGAGTTTGCCATCGGCAACGCCGAGGCGCTGCCCTTCCCCGACAAGAGCTTCGACGCCTATACGGTCGGCTTCGGCATCCGTAACGTCACCCACATCGACAAGGCGCTCGCCGAGGCCTACCGCGTGCTGAAGCCCGGCGGCCGCTTCCTGTGCCTGGAGTTTTCCCACTGCGAGGTGCCGCTGCTGGATCGCCTCTACGATTTCCACTCCTTCGAGGTGATCCCGCGGCTCGGCGCGCTCGCCGCCGGCAATGCCGAAGCCTACCGCTACCTGGTCGAGAGCATCCGCAAATTCCCCAGGCAGGAGAAGTTCGCCGATATGATCCGCGCGGCCAATTTCTCGCGCGTCGCCTACCGCAATCTCTCGGGGGGCATTGCCGCCATTCACTCGGGCTGGCGCACCTAGCTGCGGCACCGGTGCCAGGACAGCAAGTGTCACATCCCGTATAAGCAGCGCGCCTAGTGTGGCGGGCCGCTGCGGGCGCGGCGCGTCGTTGCCGAGGAGAGCACTGCCATGAGCGAGTTTGGTCACCTGCCCCGTTCGGTCCAGTTCGAGGAGAGCGAGGACATCGGCTCCAATCCGACCAGCAATCCGACCATCGGCGACATCATTGCCGCGCGTCTGTCGCGCCGCGATTTGATGCGCGGCGCGCTCGCGGCGACGACTATCGCGGCCACCGTATCCCCACTGGCGCTGTTGGCCGCAACCAAGGCGCGTGCCGAGGGCTCCAACTCCACCCCGTCGTTCAATTTCAGGGAGGTCGCCGCCGGCTCCGACGAGAACCACCACGTGGCGGTGGGCTACGACGCCGACGTCCTGATCCGCTGGGGCGACAAGGTACTGGCCGACGCAACTGCTTTCGATCCTGCCAAGCAGACGGCCGCCGCGCAGGCCAAGCAGTTCGGCTACAACAACGACTTTCTGGGCTACATCCCGCTCGATGACTCCCGCCGCGGGCTGCTCGTGGTCAACCACGAGTACACCAACGAGGAGCTGATGTTTCCGGTGATCGGCCGGCAGGACGGGGCGAAGAAGTTCGCCGACATGACCAAGGATCTCGTCGACGTCGAGATGGCTGCCCACGGCGGCGCGGTGATCGAGATCGCACGCGGCGGCAACGGCAAGTGGTCGGTGGTGCACGGCAGCAAGTACGCGCGCCGCATCACCGCCTCGACCGAGATGAAGATCTCCAGGCCCCGCAGCTGGCCACGCGCGCTTGCGCACCAAGGCCGATCCCACCGGCACCAAGGTGTTCGGCATGGTCAACAACTGCGCAGGCGCCACCACTCCGTGGGGCACCTGGCTCACCTGCGAGGAGAACTTCAACGGCTACTTCTGGAACCGGAAGGCCGCCGCGTCGAGCCCCGACGCCAAGGCGCTGCAGCGCTACGGCGCGCCGGGCGAGTGGTACAACTGGGGCCAGTACTACGACCGCTTCGATGTCGAGAAGGAGCCGAACGAGCCCAATCGCTTCGGCTGGGTGGTGGAGATCGATCCCATGGATCCCGCTTCGGTGCCGGTCAAGCGCACCGCGCTCGGGCGTTTCAAGCACGAAGGCGCCGGCAACGTCGTCAACAAGGACGGCCGCTTCGTCGTCTACTCGGGCGACGACGAGCGCTTCGACTACGTCTACAAGTTCGTTACCGAGGGCAAGGTGGACCCTGGCTACCGCGCCGCCAACAAGGACATCCTCGACAAGGGCACGCTGCACGTTGCCCGCTTCAATGCCGACGGCACCGGCGAATGGCTGCCGCTGGCGCACGGCCAGGGCAAGCTCACCGCCGAGATCGGCTTCCACGACCAGGGCGACGTCCTCATCCACGCGCGGCTTGCGAGCGATGCGTTGGGTGCGACCAGGATGGATCGGCCGGAGGACATCGACGTCAACCTCGTAACCGGCAAGGTCTACGTGATGCTGACCAACAATTCCCAGCGCCAGCCGGAGGACGGCCCGAACTCCGAAAGGCGGGTAAACGCAGCCAACCCGCGCGCCAACAACCTGTTCGGCCACATCATCGAGATGATCCCCGACGGCGGCGATCACGCCTCGACCAAGTTCCGCTGGGAGATCCTGGTCAGATGCGGCGACCCGTCGATTGCAGCCGTCGGCGCCACTTTCAATCCCGCCACGTCCAGGGACGGCTGGTTCGGCATGCCGGACAACTGTGTGGTCGATGCCAGCGGCCGCCTGTGGATTGCAACCGACGGCAACTCGCCCGCGGCCACCGGGCGCGCCGATGGGGTGTGGGCCATGGAGATTGAAGGCGCCGCGCGCGGCACCTCCAAGCTGTTCTACCGCGTCCCCAATGGGGCAGAGCTGTGCGGACCGTGTTTCACGCCTGACATGGAGACGTTCTTCGTCGCCGTGCAGCATCCAGGCGAGTCGGAAGACCCGAAAGTGCCGGCCACCTTCGACAAGCCTTCCACGCGCTGGCCCGACTTCAAGGAGGGGGTACCGCCACGCCCCTCCGTGGTGGCCATCACCAGAAGGGGAGGCGGCAAGATAGCGGTGTGAGCCCGGCCTAGCGGGCCCCTTCCCTGCGCGTGAAGGAAAGGCGCTGCAAGACACGGCCGAGGTTGCCGTTGATCGCGAAACCCCACGCTCGGATCGCGTACAGCGTCGCGACAAAGCTCAATGCGCCGAGCGCCGTGAACAAGCTCCCCGCGCTCACGCCGGCCGCTTGCAGGCCCGCGACTACCGCCCCGCCGCCCAGCATGTAGGCGGCATTGATCACGTTGATCGCCGCGATCACGCGAGCGCGCCGCTCGGGCGGCGACCACACCTGCACGGTGGCCATTGCCGGCACCATGTAGAGCCCGCCGGCGATGGTGAGCCCGCACAGAGCAGCGAGCACCGCGAGCCCGCTTCCCGACCCCAATACCGCAGCAGGGCCCATCGGCGCCTCCCCGGGCGATAGCGTGGCCGCAAGCCAGCCGAGCGCCAGCGCGCAGATACCCATCAGCACCCCGCCCAGCGGCACCAGCGCGAGGTTGGGCGCGCCGTGACTGGCACGCGCAGCAAGAACGGACCCGAAGGCGATGCCGATCACGAACGTTGCAAGCCCCAGCGTCACCACGCCCTCAGTGCCGCCGAGGTTGTCCTTGACCATGGTCGGGAGCAGCGCCAGCGCGATCGAGCCCATCAGCCAGAACCACGACGTGATATGTCCGCCGGCCCACAGTCGTGCATCGCTGCTCAGCTCGCGCAGCAGCGTCAGCGTCGACCCCCACACGTTGCCCGTGATGGGAAGGTTTGGCGCAGCCGGCCCCGCCGACGGAATCCCGCGCGCGAACAGCCACGACGCAATCGCGAACGCAACAATCAAGCCCGCCACGATCTCGGGCCTGCTGCTGGCGGTCACCGCGACCCCGCCGGCGATGGTGCCGGCCAGAATGGCGACGAAGGTTGCGCCCTCGATCAGCGCGTTGCCGGCGGGCAACTCGGCCATCGCCAGCTTTTCCGGCAGGATGCCGTACTTCACCGGCCCGAACAGGGCAGCAACGGCTCCGAACAGGCCGAGTGCGATGAACAGGATGGGCACCGAGTGCAGGTAGAAACCGGCCGCAGCCAGCGCGGCCATCGGGATCTCGGCGAGCTTGATATGGGCGGCGATCTGCGCCTTGTCGTAGCGGTCGGCCAGCTCGCCGCCGAGCCCCGACAGGATGAAGAACGGCGCGATCAACACGACACCGGCAAGCGTCACCAGCGTCGGCGCGTAGGGACCCGCGGCCCCGCCGGCGCCGCCGAGCCCGAACAGGATCAGCATGACGAGCGCGTTCTTGAGCAGGTTGTCGTTGAGCGCCGAGCAGAATTGACACCAGAACAGTGGTGCGAAGCGCCGCGAGGTCATCAACTCCGTGAACATCAGCTTCCCTCCGGCGCCGAATGCGGCGTTATGCGATGACCTGCCCGACGGCTGCAACCCCCCGCACTCGACTGACATGCGACAATTTCGTGGTTTCTCCGCGGCGCCGATCGATCCTTCGCGGGTGCGGCTGAGCTGCCAAGAAGCCGCTCAGGGGTTGCATTGGACGGCGATCCGCCGCACATAAACCTCGACGAGACAGGTCCTTATGCAGCGCGAAGCCACAACCCGCACCACCATTGTCGTCAACGGCGACGAGACCGAGACGGAAGCCCGCACCCTGGCCGAGCTGGTCGCCGGCCGCGGCTTTGCCGAGGGCGAGGTGGCGACCGCGCTCAATGGCGACTTCGTGCCGAGGCAAGCCCGCGCCGCAACCCAGCTTGCTCGAGGCGACAGGGTCGAGATCGTGGCGCCCCGCCAGGGCGGCTGATAAACTTTCGTCATGAACGTGCACGACCCCCAGCCGGTGCCGGCCAAACCGCTCAGCCTCTATGGCATCGAGGTACCCTCGCGCCTGCTGATCGGCACGGCGCGCTTTCCCTCGCCGCATGTCATGAGCCAGGCGGTGAGGGCCTCGGGCGCCTCGATCGTCACGGTGTCGCTGCGCCGCGAGACGGCGCGCGCGGCCCCCGGCCAGCGCTTCTTCGACCTGATCAAGGCGCTGGGCGTAGCCGTGCTGCCCAACACCGCCGGCTGCCGCACGCCCAGGGAGGCCATCGCCACCGCGCAGATGGCGCGCGAGCTGTTCGGCAACCGACTGGGTCAAGCTCGAGGTGATCGGCAACGACGACACGTTGCAGCCCGATCTGTTCGGCCTGGTCGAAGCCGCAGCAGCCCTGACAAAGGACGGCTTCAAGGTGTTCCCCTACACCACCGAGGACCTGATCGCCGCCGAGCGCCTGATGGCCGCCGGCTGCCAGGTGTTGATGCCGTGGGGCGCGCCCATCGGCACCGGGCGTGGTCTCGCCAACCCCTACGCGCTCAAGACCCTGCGCGAATACTTCCCCGACGTCCGCTCGTCATCGATGCCGGCATCGGCGCGCCCTCGCACGCGGCGCAGGCCATGGAGATGGGCTACGACGCGCATCCTGCTGAATACGGCGGTTGCGACCGCGGCCGATCCGGTGCGCATGGCGCGCGCCTTTGCCGCGGCGCCATCGAGGCCGGCCGGATCGCCTTCGAGGCCGGCCTGATGCAGATGCGCGACATGGCGGTGCCGTCCACGCCGGTCGCCGGCACGCCGTTCTTCGATCTGGACAAGCCGAAATGACGCCGCCCGGCGCGGCGGCCTCGACATCTTCTACCCGATCGTGCCCGACCTCGCGTGGCTGCGAGCGCCTGGTGCCGCTCGGCGTCAAGACCATCCAGCTGCGCCTCAAGGATGCCGCGGCCGACGTCATCCGCCGCGAGATCGCCGCCAGCCTCGAGGTGTGCGCCCGCCACGGCTGCCAGCTCATCGTCAACGACTACTGGCGCGAGGCGCTCGAGCTGGGGCGCCGACTTCGTGCACCTGGGCCAGGAGGACCTGGCCGGTGCCGACGTGCCGGCGATCAAGGCCAAGGGCGTCCGACTCGGCATCAGCACGCACAGCCACGAGGAGCTGGCCATCGCGCTGGCGGCAGCACCCGACTACGTGGCGCTGGGCCCCATCTACGAGACCAAGCTCAAGGTCATGAAATGGGCGCCGCAGGGGCTCGACCGCATCGGCGAATGGAAGCGCCGCATCGGCGCCCTGCCGCTGGTTGCCATCGGCGGCATCACGCCCGGACCGCGCCGACGGCGTGGTCGCGGCCGGCGCCGACAGTGTCGCCGTCATCACCGATTTCTTCACCCACGCCGATCCCGAGGCCCGTGTCCGCCAATGGCTGGCGTGGGCAGAGCATTGCCGGCGTTAGGCTTTCCGCAAGCTGCCCGAGTGGTTAACGGCGGCGGTCAGGACGCAATTATGACGCCCAGAGGGGCTGCGATTCCGGTAAGCTGATCGCGGGTCGCCAGGCTGGTAGCCTTGGCTGGTGCGACAGCTGCGGTTGCCGGGGTTCATGAACTTACCGCTTCAAGTCAACGAGTCGATCGCCAAGGGCGTCAGTCGCATTGGCCTCGAGCAGATCGAGATCGCCGAGGCCGCGGCTCGCCCAGCGCAACGACGTGGCCGCCGCCATCCACGACGCGCGCCGCTGCCTGAAGCGGCTGCGCGCGCTGCTGCGCCTCGTCCGGCCGGCCTTCCCTGAAAGCACGTACCGAGCGCGAGGCCAACCGCCTCGCCGGCGTCGGCAGGCTGCTGGCCAGCGCGCGCGACCAGCACGTGATGCAGCAGACGCTGGCAAAGCTCGAGGACCGCTTCGAGGCTCTGCCGAAGCGGATCGCCAAGCAGCTCACCAAGCTGATGGCGAACGGCGCCGGCGCCGGCGGCTCGCGCCGAAGCTCAGCGCAGCGTCGTCAGGCCCTCGACTGGCCTGGAGCAGGCGCGCCTCTTCTTCCGCCGCGTCGAGAACGAGACCTCGACCTTCGAGCATGTGGCCGCCGGGCTGGAGCGCTCCTATCGCAAGCGCGCCCGCCGCGCTTTCCACGAGGCCTACCAGAGCCCGACGACGAGGCCTTTCACGAGTGGCGCAAGACCGTGCAACAGCATTGGCGCCACATGCAGCTCCTGTCGCGGGGCTGGCCCGACGTGCTGAGCCGCGCGGGCCGGCGAGGCCAAGGAGCTGTCGCGCCTGCTCGGCGACGATCATGATCTGCCGTGCTGGTGGCCTTCGCCGACCGAGCGCGGCAAGGCGGTGCTGTCGGGCGAGGAGCTTGCGACGCTCACCACCTGTGCCGATCGCTCCAGGAAGAGCTGAGGGAGCTCGCCAAGCCCCGCGGTGCCCGGCTGTTTGCGGAGCCGGCCAAAGACCTGACGCGAGCGCATCGGCCTCTACTGGTCGGCAGCGCAGGAGTTGGGCGTTGCCGTCGCAGCACGAGAGCGGCGGCAGCAGAGGAAGCGGCAAACCGGTCGCCCGCAAGCGCCGGCCTCGCGCGGTGCGCCCTCCGGGTCAGGCAGCCTCGCGCGGCTTGCCGGCGCCAGGTTCCGGCAGCGGCGGGCGATAGCTCTCCACCGCGCGCGCCAGCGTGGCTTGTATCTTGCCGTCGAGCCCTCCGCCATGGCGCGCGTCAACTCGTCGAGCACGGCATCGAGGTCGCCGTACGCAGAAACGGCTCGTGGCTGCGCATGATGCGCGCGTGCTCGGTCGGGATGATATTCTCTCCGATCAGCAGTTCCTCGTACATCTTCTCCCCGTCGCGCAGGCCGACGTACTCGATGGCGATATCGCCGTCGGGATGGCTCGCGTCGCGCACCTCGAGCCCCATCAGGCGGATCATCGACCGGGCCAGATCGTCGATCTTGACCGGCTCGCCCATGTCGAGAACGAACACGTCGCCGCCGGTGGCCATGGCGCCGGCCTGGATGACCAGTGCCGCCGCTTCGGGGATCGACATGAAGTAGCGGATCATCTCGCGGTGCGTGACCGTCACGGGGCCGCCCGCCTCGATCTGGCGGCGGAAGCGGCGCACCACCGAGCCCGAGCTGTCGAGCACGTTGCCGAAGCGCACCATGGTGAAGACGGTGCGGCCCTGCGCCTTCGGCCGCGCGCGCCTGCAGCATCATCTCGGCCAGACGCTTGCTGGCGCCCATGATGCTGGTCGGCCGCACCGCCTTGTCGGTGGAGATCAGCACGAACCGTTCCACGCCGCACGGCGGCGGCGCATCGGCAAGCGTCGCGGTGCCGAACGTGTTGTTGCGCAGGCCGGCGACCGGGTTGTGCTCGACCAGCGGCACGTGCTTGAAGGCGGCGGCGTGATAGATGGTCTCGACGCCGTTCTCCTCGATGGTGCTGGCGCACCAGCGGCGCATCGAGGACCGACCCCAGCACGCGAGACGATCTGCGGCTGCTCGAGCCGCCTGCGAAGCTGCCGCCTGCAGCAGAGTGCCGACCTCGAGATCGATCTCGTAGAGGTGGCTTTCGCTGCTCTCCAGCAGCACGAGACGCCTGGGGCTGCTGGCGGCAGGATCTGGCGCACCAGCTCCGAGCCGATCGAGCCGCCCGGCGCCGGTCACCATCACCGACTTGCCGGCGATGTTGCGCGCAGCAGCGCCGTGTCGGGCGGAACCGGCTCGCGCCCGAGCAGGTCGTCGGCTTCCACGGGGCGCAGGTCGCTCACGGTGACGCGCCCGGCCGCGACGTCCTCGATGGCCGGCAACGTGCGCACCCGCACCTTCAACCGCTCGAGCTGGCGCAGCGCGGCCTGCCGGTCGTGGCGCCGCGCCTTGGGCATGGCCAGCAGCACCTCCTCCACGTCGAAGCGCTGGATGAGACCGGCCACGCGGTCGGGCGAAAACACTCTGAGACCGGCGACGTACTGGCCGGCCAGCGTCGGCTCGGGATCGACGAAGGCGACCGGCTTGTAGCCGCCGGCTGCGTTCAGCGCTTCGAGCAGCTGCACGCCGGTGGTGCCGGCCCCGTAGATCAGCACCGGCCGTCTCTCGACTCGCGAGACTGCGCGTCGGCAGCTCCACGCCGGCGCCCCTGAGCAGCCATCCGGCCGCCTGGCGGCTGAGCCAGATCAATGCCGTCGCCAGCATCGGGTAGAGCACCACCACCGACCGCGGAACGCTGTAGACGCCGGAGAAATAGACCAGCAGCGCCCAATAGAGCGCCGAAAGGCCAACCGCGCCGGCCGTCAGCAGCGACGCCTCCGCGGCCCGATGAAGCGCGTCACCATCCGGTAGACGCGCATCTGAAAGAAGGTGGCGACGCCGATGAACGGCGCGGCCACTCAGGATGAGGAACATCTCCCAGCTCGGCGGTACGAACAGCTCGCCCAGCCGAAACGACATGGCGAGCCACAATGCCAGGTTGAAGAGGATGAAGTCGTTGGCGGCCAGAATTGCGCGTTTGGGGTAGCGCTCGAGCTCCACAAGCCGCAGGGCGAGGCGATGCGCCCCATGCCTTGAGCGTCGAGGTGCTGTCGCCTGCTTGACCACGCCCCGCACGGATCCCTCAGTAGCATTCATGCCTGCCAGACGTGCGTGACAACTTGCGCAACCGCCTGTACAACCTGCGAGTTTGCGCGCGCAAGCATAACGGCGTCCACAGCTGTGTGAACCACGCAAACCGCTACGAACCACAGGCTCCAATCCGCCTGCGACAAAGTCACTGCGGCGGCAGGGCGCGTTGCGTTAGAGAGTGGCGGGCGCAGCTGTGAGTCGCGCGGCCCGGGTGACGGCCTCGCCGCTGAACATTAGCTGCTTGCGCTATGACGGCGGCTACAACAACAAGCGGGAAGGACGCTCATGCGCGTGGCGATGATCGGTGCCGGATACGTCGGGCCTCGTGTCCGGGGCCTGTTTTGCCGACTTCGGCCACACCGTGGCTTGCGTGGACAAGCGACGCCGGCAAGATCGCGGCCCTGAGCCGCGGCGAGATGCCGATTTTCGAGCCGGGTCTGGCCGAGCTGGTCGCCAAGAACGTGCGCGAGAAACGCCTCTCCTTCACCACCGACCTCGCCGGACCGGTCAAGGGCGCGGAGGCCGTGTTCATCGCGGTCGGCACGCCGTCGCGGCGCGGCGACGGCCATGCCGACCTCTCCTACGTGTTCCAGGCGGCCCAGGAGATCGCCGCCGTGCTCGACGGCTACAAGGTGATCATCACCAAGTCGACCGTGCCGGTCGGCACCGGCGACGAGGTCGAGCGCATCATCGCGCGAGCGGCGCCCGGACGCCGAGTTCGCCGTCGCCTCCAACCCCGAGTTCCTGCGCGAAGGCGCCGCCATCGCCGACTTCAAGCATCCGGACCGCATCGTCATCGGCAGCGACGACGAGCGCGCCCGCGCCGTCATCGCCGACATCTACCGGCCGCTGTTCCTCAACCAGGCGCCGATCATGTACACCGGCCGGCGCACCGCCGAGCTCATCAAGTACGCGGCCAACGCCTTCCTGGCGACCAAGATCACCTTCATCAACGAGATCGCCGACCTGTGCGAGCAGACCGGCGCCAACGTGCAGGAGGTGGCGCGCGGCATGGGCCTCGACAACCGCATCGGCACCAAGTTCCTCAACGCCGGCCCGGGCTACGGCGGCTCGTGCTTTCCCAAGGATGCGCTGGCGCTGCTGAAGACCGCGCAGGACTTCGGCACGCCGAGCCGTATCGTCGAGACCGTCGTTTCGGTCAACGAGCAGCGCAAGCGCGCCATGGCGCGCAAGGTCATCGCTGCCTGCGGCGGCAGCATCCGCGGCCACACCATCGCCGTGCTCGGCCTCACCTTCAAGCCCAATACCGACGACATGCGCGAGGCCCCCTCCATCGCCCTCATCACGGCGCTGCGCGACGCCGGCGCCAAGGTGCGCGCCTTCGATCCCGAGGGCATGAAGCAGGCCCGCGCCGTGCTCGACAGGCATCGAGTACGCCGACAACGCCTATGCCTGCATCGAAGGCGCAGACGCGCTGGTGATCGTGACGGAATGGGAGCCGTTCCGCGCCCTCGACCTCGAGCGCGTCAAATCGCTCATGAGGAAGCCGATCCTGGTCGACCTGCGCAACGTCTACCGCCTGGAGGACATGGTGCGGCGCGGCTTCACCTACGTCAGCGTGGGCCGGCCGACCGTCGGCAAGACATGAGCCGAGGCGAGCAGCGTCCTGCCGGATCGCAGCACCTGCCGCCAAGGCCATCCGGCGGTCCGCACCGGCCGCATCGGCGTGCTGCTCGTGAACCTCGGCACGCCCGACGCGCACGGACTACTGGTCCATGCGCCGCTACCTCAAGGAGTTCCTTTCCGACCGGCGCGTCATCGAGGAGCCGCGCTGGAAGTGGTGGCCGATCCTCAATCTGATCATCCTGACGGTGCGGCCCGGCAGGAAGGGCAGGGACTACGACAAGATCTGGAACAAGGAGCGCAACGAGGGCCCGCTCAAGACCATCACGCGCGCGCAGGCCGAGAAGCTCGGCGCTGCTCTGGCGGACGAGCGCATCGTCGTCGACTGGGCCATGCGCTATGCCAACCCGGCCGTCGCGTCCGCGCATCGCCGCGCTCAAGGAGCAGGGCTGCGACCGCATCCTGCTGGTGCCGCTCTATCCCCAGTACGCCGGCCGCCACCACCGCGACAGCCTGCGACCAGGCCTTCCGCGCCCTGATGGCACTGCGCTGGCAGCCCGCGTCAGGGTCGTGCCGCCCTACTTCGAAGACCCCGCCTACATCGACGCGCTCGCCGCCTCCATTCGCGACCACCTGGCCGGCATCGACTTCGAGCCCGAGGCGCTGATCGCCTCCTTCCACGGCATGCCGCAGAAGTATCTCGAGGCGGGCGACCCCTATCATTGCCAATGCCAGAAGACCTCGCGACTGATGCGCGAGAAGCTGGGCTGGCCGGCCGAGCGCTGGCACACGACGTTCCAATCGCAATTCGGCAGCGATCCCTGGCTGCAGCCCTACACCATCGACACGGTGGAGCGCCTGGCCAAAGTCCGGCATCAAGCGCCTCGCCATAGTCTCCCCGGGTTTCTCCGCCGATTGCCTGGAAACGCTGGAAGAGCTCGATATGGAGAACCGCGCCAAGTTTCATCGAGCAGCGGCGGCGAGAAGTTCACCTACATCCCTTGCCTCAACGACAGCGCCGTTGGGCATGCGCGTCATCGAGCAGATCGTGCGGCGCGAATTGGCGGGCTGGCTTTGATGCCTGGCATGCCAGTAGCCATAGTTCTGCTGCAAATATTCGTTATAGTTTTATTGGCAAGTATTACTAAATTCATTTTCTAGTAATATATTATTTACCAGTAATTTGGCATTCCGACCTCTAAAACTTGGCACAGATCATCACCAGATCTCAGATTCGGAATTGCAGCGAGCGAGACTTGCCATGAACCCCTTCTCCGGCGGCTTTGAAATCTTCGTCGTGCTGGTCGTCGTGCTGGCCCTGGTTGCCCTGTGGACCACGGTCAAGATGGTGCCGCAGGGCTACAACTACACGGTCGAGACCTTCGGCCGCTACACGCGCACGCTGAACCCGGGCCTGCACATCCTGATCCCGGTGATGGAGCGCATCGGCGCCAAGATGAACATGAAGGAGCAGGTGATCGACATCCCCTCGCAGGACATCATCACCAAGGACAACGCCATGGTGACGGTCGATGGCGTCAACTTCTACCAGGTGCTGAACGCCGCCAAGGCCGCCTACGAGGTCGAAGCGTTGCGCGGCGCCATCGTCAACCTGACGATGACCAACATCCGCACCGTCATGGGCTCCATGGACCTCGACGAGCTGCTGGCCAACCGCGACCAGATCAACGCGCGCCTGCTGCAGGTGGTCGATGCCGCCACCGAGCCGTGGGGCGTCAAGGTCACGCGCATCGAGATCAAGGACATCGCCCCGCCGCGCGACCTCGTCGACAGCATGGCCCGCCAGATGAAGGCCGAGCGCGACAAGCGTGCCCAGATGTCTGGAGGCCGAAGGCCACCGCCAGGCCGCGATCCTGCAGGCCGAAGGCGAGAAGCAGGCCGTCATGCTGGCCGCCGAGGGCCGCAAGGAAGCCGCCTTCCGCGATGCCGAGGCGCGCGAGCGCTTCGCCGAGGCCGAAGCCAAGGCGACCGAGATGGTGAGCCTTGCCATCTCCAAGGGCAACGTGCAGGCGATCAACTACTTCGTCGCCAACAACTACGTCAAGGCGCTGGAGGCGATCGCAAAGTCGCCCAACCAGAAGATCCTGATGATGCCGCTGGAGGCCTCGAGCGTGATAGGCTCGCTAGCCGGTCTCGCCGAGATCACCAGCGAGGCCTTCGGCAGGAACAGCGGCGCGCCTGGTGGTCGCACGGCGACGCGGTCTGCCGGCAGCGTGCCGCAGACCTGAGGCCGGCCGCGCCTGGAGACGACGGGGAGGACCTCGATGCAAAGCCTTTCCGCATTGCTCTACGGCCTTGGGCCCTGGAACTGGTTCATCGTCGCGGCGGTGCTGCTGATCCTGGAGACCATGATCCCCGGCGTGCATTTTCTCTGGTTCGGTATTGCCGCGGTCGTGATCGGCTTCTTCGGCGCTTGCTGACCGGGATCACCTGGCAGTGGCAGATGCTGGCCTTCGGGCTTCTCTCCGTGCTCGACGGTGTTCTGGGTGCGCAAGTATGCCCGCCCCGACGTGGCGATCAGCGACCTGCCGGACCTCAACGAGCGCGGGCACCAGTACATCGGCCGCTCGCTGGTGGTGGAGCAGGCGATCCAGAACGGTCGCGGCAAGGTGCGTGTCGGCGACGGCATCTGGGCGGTCGAAGGGCCGGATGCGCCGGCCGGCGCGCGCGTGACTGTCGTCGGGGCCAAGGGACCCGTGCTCGTGGTGGAGCGTGCAACCGGCCTGATCAGGATCCGGGCGCGTTTGCCTGGCTCCTGGCCTTCATCAGTCTGGTGCTGCCATGGTCGGCCGCCGTTGTCGGCCTGATCGGCATTTGGCGCATCGCCAGGCAGCGAGCCTGGCGGCTGGTGGTATCTCGCCGCTGCCGGTCTCATGCTCATCGCCGATGTCCTGATCGATTTCGTCTGGGCGCACTCCGCCGTCCTCGCCACGGATCAGCCCGACCTCAACCGGCGCGCGGTCCAGCTCGTCGGCCGCGTGGTTGTCGTCGAGGAGCCGATCGTGCACGGCCGCGGCAAGGTGCGCATCGGCGACACGGTGTGGTTGGTCGAGGGTGCCGATGCGCCGGTAGGCGCGCAAGTTCGCGTCACGGCGGCCCGAGGTGCGGTGCTGCTGGTGGAGCGGGCGTGACCTCGGCGCTTGCTCTCTACAGGCGCCACGCCAATATCCTGAGCAATCACGGCATGAGGCAAAACCATGAGCGAACCCACGATTACCCGAGAGGTCGGCCCGACCAAGGGCCGTTATGTGATGCGCGTCGACGGCATCGATGCCGAAGCCGAGCTCACCTACAGCCGCTCGGGTGACAAGCTCATCATTGCCGACCACACCGAGGTGCCGGACGTCTTTCGCGGCAAGGGAATCGGACGGCTGCTGGCAGCGCGGATGGTCGAGGACGCGCGCAAGGAGGGCGTCAAGATCTTCGTCCTGTGCCCGTTCGTGAATGCGGAACGCCGCAAGCACCCCGACTGGGCGGATGTTTTCCAGAACTGATTGCCAACATGGATGATAGCGGGGCACCCGGGCAGGGGGTGGGTGCTCGGGTGCCCCTTGGACCGGCCCCGACGCTGTCGCGCGGCGGCCGGTCGAGACAAGCGCAGAGCTACCGCTTCGGCGCGATTTGCGGGGCCTGCGATTCGCCGGGACCGTCCGCAGGAGCCCGCCGCATCGCCCAGCGTTCGCCGCGTCCTCGGAAGCCTCCGCCTGCAACCCGCCGCAACACCACGCCCGCGACGGCTTTCTGATCGTCGTTGAGCGAGGCGTAGAAGGGTTTGAACACCTCCGAGAAGGCTTTTAGGCGCTCGGCACGCCGCGCCGCCCTCTCGCTGGCGCGGTCGAGGCGGTCGGCCAGGGACGGCCGCTGACGTGTCTCGCCCGACTGCCGCATCTTCTGGCGCAGTTGTCTCCTTTCCTGCCACCGCTGCTCACGCTCGGCAGCCACGGTGCGCAGGTGTTTCTCGACTGGCGCCCAGAGGTTCAGCTGCTCATTCGTCAGCTTGAGGGCGGTCTTGGCCATGGCGATGCGCCCTTCCAGGAGACGCGCTCTCGTCTCGGCCGACAGCCGCGGTCGCTCAGCCCCAGGGGCGGGGGCTTGCGCGACGGCGATGGCCGCCGGCACCGCAGCGGTCACCAGCGCCGCCGCCAGCAACCCAGGGAATTTCAGGTTCATGTCAGGTTTCCTTCTTGCGTAGGCCCAGCGCGAGCCCTTGCCACCCTAACGGGCAGCCGGCCATCACACCGTCGGTGCGGCAGGCGAGGGGGAGCCAGATTGCTGCGAATTAATGCACCTGCGGCGAGGAGGCCTCACGCCACGCCCGCCCGCAGCAGATCGTGCACGTGCACGATGCCCACGGGCTTGCCCTTGTACACCACGAACAGCGATGTGATGCGCGAGGCGTTGAGCAACTCGAGCGCCGCAGAGGCGAGCATGTCGGGCGCGACCGACTTCGGCTTCTTCGTCATGATGTCGCCCGTGCGCGCAGTCAGCAGATCGGCGCCCATGTGACGCCTGAGGTCGCCATCGGTGATCACGCCGGCGAGCCTGCCCTTGTTGTCGATCACGCCCAGGCAGCCGAATGATTTCTGCGTCATCGTCACCAGCGCCGCGCTCATGGGAGTATTTTCGTTGACCAGCGGCAGCTGCTCGCCCTTATGCATCACGTCGGCGACGAACTTGAGGCTGGCGCCCAGCGAGCCGCCCGGGTGGAACACCTTGAACTGGTGCGCGGTAAAGCCCTTGTGCTCCAGCAGCGCGATCGCCAGGCAATCGCCGAGGGCAAGCTGCATCGTGGTCGAGGTGGTGGGCGCCAGGCCATGCGGACAGGCCTCCTTGCTGCGCGGTAACTGCAGCACCACGTCGCTCTGCTGGCCCAGCGCCGAGTCGGCCCTGGAGGTGATGGCGATCAGCGGCACCTTGAAGCGGCGCGAATAGGTCAAGATGTTGCCGAGCTCCGCGCTCTCGCCCGACCACGACAGCGCCACGATCGCATCCTTGCGCGTGATCATGCCGAGATCACCGTGGCTCGCCTCGCTCGGGTGCACGAAGAAGGCTGGTGTCCCCGTCGAGGCGAAAGTGGCGGCAAGCTTCTGGCCCACGTGACCGCTTTTGCCGATGCCCGTAACGATAACCCGCCCCTCGGCGGCGGCCAGCATCGTAACCGCTTCGCCGAAGGCGCCGCCGAGCTCGTGCTCGAGCGCGCCCCGCAGCGCCTGCAGTCCCTCGCACTCGAGGTCGAGCGTGCGGGCGGCCGAGCGCAACGCCGAAGCCGGAGCCGCATGGGCGATCCGCAGCTTGCGCTTGGCGACGGCTGCTGATGGCATGCCTACTACCTCGGGTTTGCGCTGGGCTTTGTCGGTAGTTTCAGACGAGTCGCTCACCGTGTAACCCTTACCCGGAGCGTCATTCAATCACGCGCTAGTGATCAGCGCATATTTTTCGGGCAATCACAACCGGCCTGCCGGGCGTGGTGCTTAACGGCTGCTCGGTTTGCGGGTGATCTTGCGCGAATAGCGCATGGCACACGCGCTCAAAGGCTTGCCACTCCATAAAGTTGCCATGCTATGTTGGATCACTTGCAACTCCCCATCCGGGCCAACGCATCCTTGGGCTCTATGCCTGCGTTGTGGACCGTGAGGGTTTTGCCACCGGGAGCTGCCCGGTCCTTTTCGGGCCCCGGCGGTCGAAGCTCAACGCCACTGCCAGCGTAGTGCCGGGCGGCGAATAACATACTGGGAGGAACAGAAACGAACCGAGGATGGTGGGTTCTAAGCTGCCAAGTCAGGACAGGAGCCATGCCATGACTGAAATGTATGCTCAAGGCGATTTGCTGATCGAGCGCGTCGAGGACGTGGAGCCCACGGGCACCATGATCCAGCCCGATGCCAGTGGTGCCCTGGTGCTTGCCGAAGGCGAGCTCACCGGCCACCGTCACGCCATCTTCGAGCGCGTGACGATGTTCCGCGACGATGCCCTTGCCCGCGAGATCCCGGCCGGCCTCTACATCGGACACGTCAAGGTCGAGGGCGGCCCCGTCACGGTTCGCCATCAGGAGCATGCGCCGATCGCGCTGGGCGAAGGTACCTACCGTGTGCGCCGGCAGCGCGAACTCGAGCCCAAGGACGCCGTGATTGTCGCGGATTGAGATTTCCGCGCTTTCCGACGTTCAGCGAGCCCAGCTCCCAGCCTATGGGGCGCGGTGGGATGCCTTGCGGCGTGCCACCTTGCCTCCCGATCACATGGCCGCAGCGGCGGCAGTGCACAGAGCCTATGCTGCAGCGGGGCTGGAGCCGCCGAACCATATCGTTTGGGAGCAAGGACCGGCAGACTTGCTCGCCGCGTGGAGCAAGCGGCGGGTGACCGCCGGCGACAACGTACGCGATGTGCTGGTTGACGCGGTGCGGCGTAGGGCCGAGCACTCAGTCGACCGGGCCATGTCGCTGCATGTGCGAATGGCACTTGCGGGCGTTCCCGGGCTGTCCCGCGCGCCGGAGTTTTGCGTCAACATCGACGACGCGATCCTGCGCCTGAGCGAGCGGGCGCTGCCCAGGTTGCGCCTGCGGTTCTCAGATTTCTTCCCGCGGCGCCGCGGCAGGCTGGGCTTCGCCGCGAGCAGCTTCAGTCCGCCCTCGGCGCATTGGCTCGGCATGATGGAATGCGTGCACGAGGTGTGCGGGCTCGTGCGCCATACCCAGCCCTTGGCGGGCCTATGGGAGATGGCCCGCCATGCCTCCTGGATGGTCCCGCACGCGCGGGTGTGCTGGCTGATGGAGCGGCCCCAGTTCATTCGCACCGATCCCAACGGGCGCTTGCACGCGCCTGACGGACCGGCCCTGGGCTATGCCGACGGCTACAAGGTCTACGCATGGAAGGGCATCCTCCTGCCGCCTCATCTGATCGAGCAGCGCGACAGGATCGACGTGCGTGGCATCGAGACAGTGACCGATCCCCACATCCGCCGCTGCATGATCGACATCATGACCCCGCAGCGCTTCATCGAGCACGGCGGAGCCTACCGCGTGGCCGAGGACGACACGGGCGTCCTGTGGCGGCAGCGCTGGCGCTGGGAGGCCTGGGCGGCAGTTGAGGTCATCAACGGCACGCCCGAGCCCGACGGCACCCACAAGCGCTATTTCCTGCAGGTGCCGCCGACCGTGCGCACGCCGCGCGAGGGCGTTGCCTGGACCTATGGCCTCAGCGAGCGCCACTACCGCCCCGTCGTGCGCACGTGAGGCGGGTACAGCTTACTCCGCCGGCGTAGGAGCCGCTTGCGGAGAGCTAATGGCCGACTCCGCCACATCTGCCGTGCGGCCGAGCGCGTACAGGAACGCCGCAACGGCGGCATAGGCTATCGCAACCGTCGGCGTAACCGCGATCCCAACCGACTCGCCGTGCATGAAGCCGAAGAACGTGAGCACCGCACCCGCGGCAGCAAAGGCCGAGGCAGCGAGGAACTTCTTGTCGATGATGAAGGCGCCGACGGCACCGAACACGAGGCCGGTCAGAATGGCGCCGCCGCCCAGCACCTCCAGGCCCTGATAGAGCACGCCGACCTGGCCCAGCTTGTCCAAGCCGACGGCGTGGGCGCTGGTACCGGCGGCCGTCAGCGCCCCGTCCATAAGCGTCTTGCACCACGCGGCCAGATGCGGCACCAGCGCCAGCACCACGGCCGGCGCGTGCACTTTCGGCGTCTCCTGGAAGGCCTGGGCGCCGATCAGCATGCCGATGTAGAGCAGGATCGGCGAGATGGCGACCACCGGCACCAGCGACAGCAGCACGGCGATGATACCGAACCAGGACAGCAAGATGACCATCAGTCCCGTCGCGGCGGAATAGCCGATGCGTCCGCCCATCGCTTTCCACCCCGGATGGCCGATATAGACGGCGTTGATGAAGGGATTGCCCATCAGGCAGCCGATCAGGCTGACGACGCCGTCGGCGGTAAGCACCTGGGTGGTGGGGAACGCGTCGCCAGCCGCCTCCGCGCTCTCCACGTTGTCCATGGCCTCGACCAGATCGTAGATGCCGAACGGGATGGCGGTGACGAGGATGATGCCGAGAAACTCGAAACCGGCGAACACCTCGTTGTGGGCCGGCAGCGGCACCGAGAAGCCGAAATTGGAGACCGAGGCGGCCAGCTTCTGCACGCTCAACCCGCCGTAGTTCAGGCCGACGAGGGTCGAGCCCCAGGCGATCAGCATGCCGGCGGCGATGGCCACGAGGCCGGCCGGGATGCCCTTCGGGTAGCGGAAGCCACCGAACCAAGCGACCAAGATGATGGCAAAGCACGGGATGCCGATGATCGGCGTCATGTACATTTCCAGCGCCGGCCGCATGGAAATGAAGGTCACCGACACGCCCGCCAGCGTGCCGAGCAGTGCGGCGCGCGGCGTGATCTGGCGGATGTAGGGGGCGATGAAGCCGCCGATCATCAGGATGAAGCTCTGGAAGAACACCCACACCAGGCCCGCCTGCCAGCCTTTGATCGGATCGCCGGTCTTGAGCGTGATCGGCAGCATGATCACGAAGGTGACGACGAACATGTGCGGCACGCTCACCCCCGACGGCAGCGCGCAGACATCGGCTCGGCCGGTCCGTCGTGCCAGGCGATAGGCCAGGAACGCATAGTAGAGGGTGGAGAGGCACATCATCAGCCCGAGTGCCGGCAGGATGCGTCCGAACACCAGGCTGTCCGGCATCTTCAGCACGAAGCGCAGCAGGCCGGTGAGCACCAGCATGTTGACGAGGATGTTGGTGCCGAAGCCGAAGAAGGCGTTCCAGTCACCGGGAGTCCACAGCGCAGGCCCCTTCACGCGTGCCGTCGTCGCTGTCATTGCAATTTCCCCCTCGCGACTTTGTCAGGAGCGGAATGGCGCAAGAGGCGTGCCAACGGAGAGGCAACCCAACGTGGGCACGCCTAGCCGCAAATTGTCCAACCTGATCAGGCTACTGCGCTCGTGACGCCATCCCCCGCGGGCGGCCGCACACCGGCGGAGGGCTCGGGGATTGCACAAATTTTCAGCGGCCGCGCCTGGCGTCGAGCGAAGGCAGCTTGCTCGCGTTGCGTCAGGCGAGCGCCGCGAGCGCGGCCTTCGATGCGGACACCCACCCGAAGATGCCGCCCTGCGCCTTGATCATCGCGAGGCCCGCCTCGTGGAATTCCGGGAAGTATGAAGCGCAGCAGTCACTGAGCACGATGCAGCGATAGCCGCGGTCGTTGGCCTCCCGCACGGTGGTGTTGACGCACACTTCGGTGGTGACGCCGCACACCAGCAGATTGTCGATGCCGCGATTGCGCAGCATCAGCTCCAACTCCGTCTGGTAGAAGGCCCCCTTGCCCGGCTTGTCGATCACCGGTTCGCCCGCGGCGGGATAGAGCGCCGGGATGATGTCGTGGCCCGGCTCGCCGCGCACGAGAATGCGGCCCATGGGACCTGGCGCGCCGATGCGCAGGCTGGGTGCGCCGCGCTCGACCTTGGCGGGCGGCGCGTCTGAAAGGTCGGGCCGATGGCCCTCGCGCGTGTGAATAACAAGCATCCCGCGCCGGCGGGCAGCATCCAGCACCGCGCGGCACGGCCCCACCGCAACTGCAAGCCGCGACACGTCGTTGCCGAGCGTTTCGCCGAAGCCGCCCGGCTCCAGGAAATCGCGCTGCATGTCGATGATGATGAGCGCGGTGCGGGCAAGATCGACAGAGAGAGGGGCTGGCTCGGCCTCGATCAAAGCGGTCGGCATGCGGGCCTCCTTCGGTCATGCTGCCCAACAGGGGAGTTAGCAAGATCAGGGCCAGACAGTATCGCCGCGCAGCGGCCCGCATCACTGCCGTGGATTGCCGCGATTGGCGCCAGTGTGCTGCGCGCGCTGGCGCAGAGGAGCTTTCGTCACGTGCCGAGCATGCCGTGACAGCCTGGATTCGCGGCCCATTTCGCCGCCGGTGCCGGTTGGTATGAAACTTGAGACGCCTCCAGGAAATCGCGTTCACGGAGGTTGTCATGACTCCCGAGCAAGTCACCCTGGTGCAGGAAAGCTTCAAGAAGGTGCAGCCGATTGCGCCGCAGGCCGCCGACCTTTTCTACGGCCGCCTGTTCGAGATCGCCCCGCAGGTGCGCGCTCTGTTCCCCGAGGACCTCACGGAGCAGAAGCGCAAGCTGATGGCCATGCTCACAACCGCTGTCGTCAACCTACACCGGGTGGGCGAGATCGTCCCTGCAGTGCAGGAGCTGGGCCGGCGCCACGCCGGCTACAAGGTGACGGCGGAGCACTACAAGCCGGTCGGCGAAGCCCTGATCTGGACCTTGGATAAGGGCCTGGGCGATGCCTTCACGCCGCCGGTGAAGGCCGCGTGGGTCGAGGCCTACACGACCCTGGCCAATGTCATGAAGAGTGCTGCGGCGGAAGTGTCGGCGGCAAAGCCGGGGCTCTTCGCGCGCCTGTTCGGGCGACGCGCCGCTGCTTGAGACGCAACGTCAATTCTCGTCCATCTTCAGCGCGGCGATGAAGGCCTCCTGCGGGATCTCCACCTGGCCGAACTGGCGCATCTTCTTCTTGCCCTTCTTCTGCTTCTCGAGCAGCTTGCGCTTCCTCGTGATGTCGCCGCCGTAGCACTTTGCCAGCACGTCCTTACGCAAGGCGCGGATGGTCTCGCGCGCGATGATGCGCCCACCGATCGCCGCCTGGATCGGGATCTGGAAGAGGTGCGGCGGGATCAACTCTTTCAGCTTCTCGCACATGGCCCGCCCACGGCTCTCTGCGCGCGCGCGGTGCACGATCATGGACAGCGCATCGACCGGTTCGGCGTTGACCAGGATCGACATCTTGACGAGGTCGCCAGGCTCGTAGCCGCGGATGTGATAGTCGAAGGAGGCGTAGCCCCGGCTGATGGATTTGAGCCGATCGTAGAAGTCGAACACCACCTCGTTCAAGGGCAGCTCGTAGATCAGCATGGCGCGCGAGCCGACGTAGGTAAGGTTCTTCTGCCGCCCGCGGCGGTCCTGGCACAGCTTCAAGACGCCGCCCAGGTGCTCGTCGGGCACCAGGATGGTTGCCTCGATCCACGGCTCCTCGATGCGCTCGATGCGGCCCGCGTCCGGCATGTCGGCCGGGTTGTGCAGCTCGATCTTGGAGCCGTCGGTCAGGTAGATGTGATAGATGACGCTGGGTGCCGTGGTGATCAGGTCGAGGTTGAACTCGCGTTCGAGCCGCTCGGTGATGATCTCCAGGTGCAACAGACCGAGAAAGCCGCAGCGGAAGCCGAAGCCCAGCGCGGCCGAGCTTTCCGTCTCGTAGGAGAAGCTGGCGTCGTTGAGGCGCAGCCGCGCCATCGCCTCGCGCAGGTCCTCGAACTGGGCGGCATCTGCCGGGAACAGGCCGCAGAACACCACAGGTTGCGCCGGCTTGAAACCGGGCAGCGGGCTGGCGGTGGGGTTCTTGTCATCGGTCACCGTGTCGCCGACGCGGGTGTCGGCCACCTGTTTGATGGCGGCGGTGAAGAAGCCGACCTCGCCCGGGCCCAGCTCGGGCAACATCTCCTGTTTGGGGCGGAAGATGCCGACGCGCTCGACCTGATGCGATGTGCCGGCGGCCATCAGCTTGATCTTCTGGCCCTTCTTGAGTGTGCCGTCGATGATGCGCACCAGCACCACCACCCCCAGATAGGCGTCGTACCAGCTGTCGATCAGCAGTGCCTTGAGCGGCGCGTTGCTGTTGCCCTTGGGCGGCGGCAGGCGCTCGACGATGGCCTCCAAGACGGCGGCGACGTTCTGGCCGGTCTTGGCGGAGATCGGAATGGCGTGCGAGGCATCGATGCCGATGACGTCCTCGATCTGCTGCTTGACGCGGTCGGGGTCGGCGGAGGGAAGGTCCACCTTGTTGAGAACCGGGAGAATTTCGAGGTTGTTGTCGACTGCCTGGTAGACGTTGGCGAGCGTCTGCGCCTCCACGCCCTGGCTGGCGTCCACCACCAGCACCGCGCCCTCGCAGGCAGCCAGGCTGCGCGAGACCTCGTAGGCGAAGTCCACGTGCCCCGGCGTGTCCATCAGGTTCAGCTGATAGGTCTTGCCGTCCTTGTGCTTGTAGTCGAGGCGCACCGTCTGCGCCTTGATGGTGATGCCGCGCTCGCGCTCGATGTCCATCGAGTTCGAGGATCTGTTCCTTCATCTCCCGGTCCGAAACGTTGCCGCACAGCTGGATCAGCCGGTCGGACAAGGTCGACTTGCCGTGGTCGATGTGGGCGATGATGGAAAAGTTGCGGATCAGGCCGATGTCGGTCATGGGGCCGGTGCTTAGCACCCCCGGCGCGCGGGTCAAACTGGGCTGGCCGCTCGCAGGCGGCAATAGGTGTCAGCCGCATCGCGCCGAATAGGGAAATGGGCGTAACACGCTCCGCTTATTGCGCATTGCGCTCGTCAGGCACGCTTCGCGCCGGCCAGGCCCACCTGCCGGGCCAACCTGCTTGATCAGCCGCATTGGCCCCGCGACGCCAATTCCCCCTTCCACTTCTCTTGCCCTCTTATTAGAACAATTCTAATTCGAAAGGGTCGGCTGGGGGGACCCGGCCAGATGGAGGGCGACCCCGGTGAAGGCCTTCGGTGACCTGAGCGAACGAGAAATCCTGGCGCTCGCCATTGCGCTCGAGGAGGAGCACGGGCGCATCTACGCCGACTACGCCGACGGGCTGAAGGACACCTATCCCGCCTCCGCCAAGGTTTTCAGCGAGATGGCGGCGGAGGAGAACGAGCACCGCCGCTGGCTGATCGACCTCTTTCGCACGAAGTTCGGCGAGCACATCCCGCTGATCCGGCGCCAGGACGTGCGCGGCTTCCTCAAGCACGAGCCGATCTGGATGGTGCGGCCGCTGGGCCTCGACAAGGTGCGTGCCCAGGCCGAGACCATGGAGGCCGAGGTACGCCGGTTCTACGAGCAAGCCTTGGCGCGGGCCTCCGATGCCGGCATCCGCAAACTGCTCGGCGATCTCGCTGCCGCCGAGCGCGAGCACGCCGACCTCGCCCACCGCCTGGGTGAGGTCCATCTCCATCGCGACGCCCGCCAGGCCGAAGAAGAAACGCGGCGGCGGGTGTTCGTTCTGCAGGTGGTGCAGCCTGGGCTGGCCGGGCTGATGGATGGCTCGGTGTCGACCCTGGCGCCGCTGTTTGCCG
The DNA here is from genome assembly GCA_963724565.1 of uncultured Alphaproteobacteria bacterium. Lineage (GTDB taxonomy): Bacteria > Pseudomonadota > Alphaproteobacteria > Rhizobiales > Hyphomicrobiaceae > AWTP1-13. The sequence goes on along the minus strand of CAVRVK010000007.1, from coordinate 127,740 downwards.
CCGCCTTTGCTACGCACAGCACTTGGCAGACGTTCCTGGTCGGCATGGCGGCATCGGTCGGCGCAGGCATCTCGATGGGCTTCGCCGAGGCCCTTTCCGACGATGGCACGCTCACGGGCCGCGGCAGGCCCTGGCTGCGCGGCACGATCACCGGCCTAATGACCGCTCTTGGCGGTGTCGGCCACACCCTGCCCTATTTGATCGCCGACTTCCGCACCGCGACCGCGCTTGCCGTCGTCGTCGTGCTGGTGGAGCTGTGGGTGATCGCGTGGATCAGGTCGCGCTACATGGACACGAAATTCCTGCGCGCTGTTTTCGAGGTTGTGGTGGGCGGATTGATCGTGTTCGGCGCGGGCGTCCTGATCGGCAGCGCTTGACCTCTCTTGCCTTACATAATTTCGTTTATATAACAAATATTAAGATTAACATTGACGATTTGCGGATTAGTGCGATGCTACTCTGTGCAAAATCTGCGAAACCGCGAGCGTCATGTCCAAGACGCTCGCTCCGGAAGTGCGATCGCAGTTCGCCAAGCGCCTCAAGGAGATGCGCATTCAGAGCGGATTCGTGCGAGCGCGATACTTTGCCAAATCTCTGGGAATAGAAGAAAACCGCTACACACGCTACGAGCGTGCAGAAGTAGAGCCGAGCCTCACGTTGATCCACAAGATGTGCGAGATCTTGCGCGTGTCGCCGAACGCGCTCCTCGGATTTGCGGAATCCGGAGGCGGCGACGCCTTGCCTGCCTTTGCTGAGGACACGGTTGGTGAGAGTGGCAGCCCGGTGGATGCCGGGCAGCGCCACAAGGATTTGCTGGCCTGGCGGCTGGCGTCCGAGGTCGTTGCCGTGCGGCACCGTCACCGCGCGCGCGCCAAGGGCTCGTCCGATCCGCTGTCGATGAAGCGAGATACGGCCAAGCTGTTTCATAGGCTAAAGGGCGACCCGTTTGGAACAGTGGCCGAGGTGGTCGCCGACGATTCCCTGAAGGACCTGGGCTCGGAGCGCCAGACGGAGTTCGCGGAGCTGGTCGACGCTTACACCGAGAGCGTCGCAAAAACGGCCCCTGGCAAATCGCGCCGCTGAACCTATCCGCGAATCTCGCCACCCGTCGCCTTCTTCACCTCGGCAACGACCTTGGCGGCGACGGCTTCGATCTCGGCGTCCGTCAGGGTTCTTTCCCTCGGCTGCAAGGTCACCTCCAGCGCCAGCGATTTCTTGTTCTCGCCGAGGCTCTTGGCCCTCGAAAAGGTCGAACACGCTGACATCCGCAATCAGCTTCTTGTCCGCGCCATAGGCTGCCCGCACGACATCGGCAGCCGGCACTTGCAAATCCAGCACGAAGGCGAAGTCGCGCCGCACCGGCAGCAGATCGGCGGCCTGCAACGCGCTCTTGGCGAGGCCTTTGCGCTTCTGCTGCGGCAGGGCGCCGAGAAACACCTCGAAGGCCGCCACTGGGCCCACAACGCCCATCGCCTTGAGCGTCTGCGGATGAACCTCGCCGAAATGGGCAAGCGTGGTTTTGGGGCCAAGCTTGAGAGCAGCGGAGCGGCCCGGATGGAACCAGGCGGGCGCCTCTTGCACGACCTGCGCCTTGGCCGCATCGAAGCCGAGTTCGGCCAGCAGCGCGAAAACATCGGCCTTGGCGTCGAAGAGGCCAGCGCTCCTGGCTGCTCCCGACCAATGCCTGCCCGAACCCACCAGCATCGCGGCGCCCGCGCGCACGCCCGACGCCGCCGCGAATTGGTCCTCGGGTTCCTGCCCGCGGTAGGCCTGTCCCACCTCGAATAGGCCCACGTCGGCAATGCCGCGATTGCGGTTCCTCTCCACCGCCGCCAGAAGGCCCGGCAGCAGGCTTGGCCGCATCGACGACATTTCGCTGGAAATGGGGTTGGCCAGCTCCAGCGCCTCCTGGCCGCCGCCGAAGCCCTTGGCGCTGTCGGAAGGGATGAAGGACCAGGTGATGGCCTCGACAAGCCCGCGGCCGGCGAGTGTGCGTCGTGCGCGGCGTGCTCGGCGCTGGCCTTCGGTCAGCACCGGTCGCGCAACACCGCTCGTTCGCGGCAGGGGAGCCGACGGCACTTTGTCCAGGCCAACGATGCGGACCACCTCCTCGACGAGATCGGCGGCGCCGTGGATATCGGGGCGCCAGCTCGGCGCCGTCACCTTGACGTTGGCGCCCCTGCCCTCGACGGCGCAGCCCAGCGCTTCCAAGGTCGAACGGATTTGCGCCTCGGGTAGCCTAATGCCCCCCAACTTCTCCACGAGGTTGACGGGGAAGCTGATGTCGTCTCGGGGTGAGCGGCGGGGCGCCGGCGATACGGGCTTTCGACGGCTTTCCTCCGGCCACCTCGAGCATCATGGCGGTGGCAAGATCGAGGCCGGGCTCGATGAAGGCCGGGTCGACGCCACGCTCGAAACGATAGCGCGCATCGCTCTGCACGCCCGCCTTGCGTCCCGTTGCGGCCGTGCGCAGCGGATCGAAGTAGGCACATTCGATCAGGATGTTCTTTGTGTCGGTGGTGACGCCGGTCTCGTCGCCGCCGAGAATGCCGCCGAAGCCCAGCACCGCGCGATCATCGGCGATCACGCACATGGTCTCGTCGACCTCGTAGGTCTTGCCATCGAGGCCGGCGAACTTCTCTCCCCTTTTGCCAAGTCGCGCGCGGATGGCGCCGCTGAGCTTGTCGGCGTCGTAGACGTGAAGCGGGCGGCCGCGGTCGAGACTGATGTAGTTCGTCACATCCACCAGTGCATTGATCGGCCTGAGCCCTGCCGCCTTCAGCCGCTGCTGCATCCACTCGGGCGCAGTGCCGTTCTTGATGCCACGGATATAGCGGCCGGCGAAACATGGGCAGGCGCTGGCGGCTTCCCTGGGAAACTCGAGCTTGATATCGACAGGGCAGTCGTAGTCGCCCTCGACACCCGTGATCTTCTTCTCGGGCTTGAGCTTGCCCAGGCCGGCGGCTGCGAGGTCGCGGGCGATGCCGCGCACGCCCGTGCAGTCCGGCCGGTTGGGGGTGAGCTTCACGTCGAGAACAGGATCGCCGAGCCCGAGCACCGCCGCGTAGGGCTGCCCCAGCCTGTCGCCGAGGCTCTCGTCGAGCTCGATGATGCCCTTGTGGTCCTCGGAAAGCTCCAGTTCCTTCTCAGACACCAGCATGCCGGCCGACACGACGCCGCGAACTGGGCGCGCTTCCAGCGTGATGTTGGCGCCGGGAATGTAAGTGCCTATGGGCGCGAACACGCCGACCATGCCGGCCCTGGCGTTGGGCGCGCCGCACACCACCTCGACGATGCCCTTGCCGGTGTCGACCTTGCACACCTGGAGCCGATCGGCGTTGGGGTGCCGCTTGGCCTCCAGTACGCGGGCAATGGTAAAGGCTTGCGAAAGCTTTTCGCCGCCCTTGTCGATGCTCTCGACTTCGAGCCCGATCGTGGAGAGCTTGGCGGCCAACTCCTCGACGGACGCCGAGGTGTCGAGGTGATCTTTGAGCCAAGACAGGGAGAACTTCATCGCCCGCTCCCGCTTCAGCCCGACAGCCCGCCGGCCAGCGTCGGCACGTCGAACGGCAGGAAGCCGTAGTGCTTGAGCCACCGCAGATCGGCCGAGAACATGTCGCGCAGGTCGGGGATGCCGTACTTCAGCATGGTGATGCGATCCAACCCCATGCCGAAGGCGAAGCCCTGGTACTTGTCGGGATCGAGACCGCAATTGCGGATGACGTTGGGGTGCACCATGCCGGAGCCCAGGATTTCCAGCCACTGCCCCGGCTTGCCGATGGCGGCAGCGTCGATGTCCACCTCCATGGAAGGCTCGGTGAAGGGGAAGTGCGAGGCGCGAAAGCGCATGCGCACCTCGTCGACCTCGAAGAACGCCTTGCAGAACTCCTCCAGGCACCACTTGAGATGGCCAAGGTGGGTGGTCTCGTCGATCACCAGCCCCTCGATCTGGTGGAACATGGGGGTGTGGGTCGCATCGCTGTCCATGCGATAGACTTCGGCCTGGCACGATAATTCGGATGGGCGGCTTCTGTGTCATCATCGTGCGGATCTGCACCGGGCTCGTGTGCGTGCGCAGCACCTTGATCGGGGTGTTGTCTCCCGCTTTCCCCGATCCCGCCATGTAGAACGTGTCGTGCTCCTGCCGGGCTGGGTGCTCTGGGGGAATATTGAGCTTGGTGAAGTTGAGATCGTCGGTCTCGATGTCGGGCCCTTCGGCAACTGCAAAGCCCATGTCGGCGAAGATTTCCGCCACCTCGTCGAAAACCTGGCTGACGGGGTGAATGCGCCCTTCGTGCAGGGGACCCAGCCTGACGGGAAGCGTTACGTCGGCCTGCTCGGTGGCAAGACGGGCGGTGAGGGCGCCGCCCTCGAGGTCGCTCTTGCGCGCCTCGAGCGCCTCGCTCACGCGCGTCTTGAGGCCGTTGACGGCCTGGCCGAATGCCTTGCGGCGATCCGGCGGCAGCGTGCCGAGCGTGGCCATCAGCTCAGGCACGCGCCCCTTGCGCCCCAATGCGGCGATGCGCACGCGCTCGATGGCATCGAGGTCGCCCGCTGCAGCGATCTCGGCGAGGAGTGCGCTTTCGAGAGCGGAGATGTCGGTGTCGTTGTCTGCCATTGCGAAATCCGGATTCGCGACGTCATCCCCGCGAAGGCGGGGATCCATGTCGCGGGTCAGCGAGATCGACGGTCGGTCGACATGCGCGTGCGCGCGAACGTCAAAACTGCAACACTCGATCTCGGCAATGTGTACTGGGTTCCCGCCTTCGCGGGAATGACGTCAAGCAGCTTTCAGCTTGGCGGCCGCCTGGTCGCAAAGGGCCTTGAAGCCGGCGGCATCCTTGACCGCCAGATCCGCCAGCACCTTGCGGTCAATCTCGATCCCGGCCTTGCCGAGACCGTCGATAAATCGGCCGTAGGTCAGGCCATGCTCGCGCACGGCCGCATTGATGCGCTGGATCCACAGCGCGCGGTAGGTGCGCTTCTTGTTCTTGCGGTCGCGATAGGCGTACTGCATCGCCTTCTCGACCGCCTGCTTGGCCACCCGGATGGTGTTCTTGCGGCGGCCGTAATAGCCTTTGGCCTTCTTCAGAACTTTCTTGTGCTTGGCATGGGCGGCAACGCCGCGCTTGACGCGTGCCATGGCTCGTACTCCGTCAGGCTAGAAGATGACTGGGTCGCTGATCGTGTCGGTCAGCGGGCGTAAGGCATGTATTTCTTGACGATCTTGGCGTCGCTGTCGTTCAGCACCATGGTTCCGCGCGCGTTGCGCACGAACTTGGCGTGACGCTTGATCATGCCGTGGCGTTTGCCTTGGGCTTGGGCCTTGACCTTGCCGGTGCCCGTCATCTTGAAGCGCTTTTTGGCGCCGCTCTTGGTCTTCAACTTGGGCATTTTGCTTCTCCTTGTCGCTCGCGCGCAGACTAGGTCTTGGATCGCGAGCCGGGTTGTTGAAAGCAGGAAAAGCCGCCACGGCATGCCCCGCCGGGCGACTTGAGGGCGTGTCTTAGTGCCTCCGGGCCGTGTGCGCAATGAGTTTTCGGGGGTCGCTATTGCGCCCCCGGTGCGCCTTTGCCGGCGGCGGAACGTGGGCTCGCGGTTGCCGCGGTGCGCCGCAGATGCGCCAGCAGGGTCTCGGACGGCCAGCAGTCCATTTTGAGGCCGTTGGCCTGCTGGTAAGCGCCGATCAGGGCACGGGTATTCATGCCGGCCTTGCCATCGATCTTCTCGATCGCGAAGCCACGGGCCTGCAGCCGCTGCTGGATCTCCTCGATGCCACGAGAGGACAGCTGGCGCACGTCGGCCCAGGGCGTCTCGAAGGCGCCGCCCCCGGCGATGCGGTCGGCGAGATTGCCGACGAATAGAGCGTAAAGGTCCGACATGTTGTAGCGCTTGAGAACCATGAAGTTCTCCAGCGCCAGGAAGGCTGGGCCGTAGGCGCCGCCTGCTGTCAGGATAAAGGCCTGCGCATCGAGCGCCTCGGGCGGGAACGCCTGGGCATTGATGCGTACCACGCCCAGTTTGGTCCACTCGCGCACCGTCCGCGCGTTGGGCGGACCTTCCATGGCGCAGTTGATACCGGCCGGCAGTCGTACCTCGTATGTCCAGCCTTGGCCGGAGACCCAGCCGCGATAGCGCAGCTGATTGGCGGTAGAGGCCAGCGCGTCTGGAATCGAGTTCCAGATGTCCTTGCGGCCGTCGCCGTCGAGATCGTAGGCCAGCGAGTTGTATTCCGATGGCAGGAACTGCGTGAGGCCCATGGCGCCGGCCCACGACGACTTCATGGTCTCGCGGGTGAGGACGCGGTCCTCGAGCATCTTGAGCGCGTGCAACAGCTCGTTGCGGAACTTCTCCTTGCGACGGCCGAGCCAGGCCTGGGTGGCGAGCGCCTGAATGGCGTAGTAGGAGGCGCGGTGCGTGCCATACGCAGTCTCGCGGCCCCAGATGGCGAGCACGAATTGGCGGGGCACGCCCAGCTCGCGCTCGATCTTCTCCAAGGCGTCGCGGTGCTTGGCGAGCAGCGCCTTCCCCTGGTCGGCGAGCTTGGCGATATAGGCCGCGTTCACGTATTCGGCCGGCGTCTTGGTGAACTCGGACTGGCCTTTGACGTCGCTGGCCGTCTTGCCCGGCAGGATCAGGTCGGGGAGCGACAGATCGGGCTCGACCCCGGCGAATGCCGCATCGAAGGTGGCCCGCGACACGCCCATCGCCTGGGCCTCTGGCCGCAAGCTCTCGACGAGCTGGCGGAAACCATCGTTACCTTGGGCTATCGCGGCTGAGCCGAGCAGGAGCAAAGCGCAGACTGAGGTTGCGACAAGCGCAGCGACCGGGAGCTGAGCCCGCCGGCTGGTGCGGGTGCCCACAATCGGGAACAATCGGCGTCTGTATGTGTGGAAAATCACCACATTACCCCTGCGCGCACCATGCTTTATTGCCCTTTCCGCCGGCAGACTAGGTTGTTCTTAGCCTATATTTCGGCAGCCTGCGTTGAAGCAGCGCCGGCTTGAGCATAGTGCAGCGCAAATTGAGACAAGGAGGCGTCGGTTGATGCCCAAGCGCGTACGCAAGGCCGTGTTTCCCGTAGCTGGGCTCGGCACCCGTTTCCTTCCCGCCACCAAGGCGATGCCGAAAGAGATGCTGACGGTGGTGGACCGCCCCCTCATCCAGCATGTGGTGGACGAGGCGCGCGCGGCGGGCATCGAGCATTTCATCTTCGTCACCGGGCGCAACAAGGGGGTGATCGAGGATCACTTCGACAGCCAGTTCGAGCTCGAGCGCACGCTGGAGGCGCGCGGCAAGAAGGCGGAGCTGGACGAGCTAGTGCGCGAGCTGCCGAAGCCCGGGCAGACAAGCTTCACGCGCCAGCAGGCGGCGCTGGGTCTCGGACACGCGGTTTGGTGCGCGCGTGAAATCGTCGGCGACGAGCCGTTCGCGCTGCTGCTGCCGGACGTGCTGCATTTCGCGCCGAAGCCCTGCATCGGCGAGATGATGGAGGCGCACGCCGCCAACCCCGGCAACTACGTCGCCGTGGCGCCGGTGCCGCCCGAGCAGGCCCATCAGTACGGAATCGTCGGCGTGACCGATGCAAAGGCCAAAACCTCGCGCATCACGGCCATGGTGGAGAAGCCAAAGGCTGGAACGGCGCCGTCGAACCTGCACATCTCCGGGCGCTACATCCTGCAGCCCGAGATCTTCACAATACTGGAGAAGGGCGAGCGCGGCGCGGGCGGGGAGATCCAGATCACCGACGCCATGATCGCGCTCGCGAAGGCCCAACCCTTCTACGCTGTGCGCTTCGACGGTACGATCTACGACTGCGGCTCCAAGATCGGCTTCCTCACTGCCAATATCGCCTACGCAATGGCGCGCAGCGATCTGGCCCCGGCATTGAAGGCCGAGCTCGCCAAGCTGCTGTCGCTGTAGCAACGAAAAACCCCTCCGGACGTACCGGAGGGGCCGAGGCGAAGCGCGTTGGTCTTTGATCAGTTCTGTGGCGGCTGCGGCGCCGGGTCTTGGGGACCTTCGCCCGAGCCGGCCGGGCGGTTGTGCCGCTCCTTGATGAACTCGTCGAACTCGGCGCGGTCCTTGGCCAAGCGCAGCCGCTCCAGGAACGCGCGGAACTCTGCCGCTTCCTCCTCCAGCTTGCGCAGCGCCTCACTACGATACTCGTCGAAGGCGCGGTTGCCGCTCGCCGGAAAGCCGCCATGGCGGCCGCCCCAGCGCTGCATGTGCCGCTCCCAGCGCTCGCGCTTGCGCTCCCAGCGCTCTGTCGCGCGGTCGCGCCACTGCTGCATGTCGCCATATCTTGCCGAGCATCCCATGCGTCCACTCCATATGATGTAGGCCAGGATCGCCAGACCGACGGGCCAGAACACGATGAAACCGAGCACCATCAACGCGATCCAGGCCGGCCTCCCGAAGTCGTCTATGCGAGCGACTACCTCAGACATTGCCGTCTTCCTCCAGAGGTCATGATCCGGTGTGAATGTATATAACATTTACATAGATGGCAGCTTGCGGGGCCTTCGTCAAGGGCCCGGTAGGTACGAGGCCTAAGGAGGTAGATGGCATCGCCAAGAGAGGTCGCAACGGCCGGACGAGTGGCACAAGCGAGAAAGATGGCGTCAGGGAGGGTATGGATGGCCTGAATGGCTGCGTTACGCCCGGCGGGCCGGGATTAGCGACAAGTGGCGTCTCGGGCGCCACGTCCATGCGCGTTCCAACGTCGCGATACGCGGATGTGGGGGCCAGCAGCTCAGGGCGACCGTCGCGCAGGACTCACAATCAGCTGTGCACCGAGGGGCGGCGCGCCGGGCGCTTTTGCTCCCAGAACGGCGCACGTTTTTTGAGGCGCCGCCATTCCTTCGGCGCGCGCTCCCAAACCTGACGCGCGTTGACGTCATGCCAGCCGAGCACGTAGCCCGCCGCGCGCTGCGCCTCCGTGCTGTCGGCGCACCGGTCATGGCAGATGCCATTCAGCGCCTTGGCCGTGGCAACGTCGTTGACGTAGCCGAACACGTCCTGCAGCGCCTTCAGGTCCTTGACGAACCTGTCGACCTTGCCTTGTCGTAAAGGGAGCCCAGGAACTCGGCGGAGTAGCGAAATCCCTTCAGGGCCTTGCGCAGGTCGTGGCGCTGCTCGATCGAGAGATCGGTAACGTCGCCTGCCTGCTTGGCGATCTTCTTCCAGGCCTTGCCAAGCGCGGCGGCGGCGAACTCGCGCACCGGAACCTGCAGCTTCGCGTTCCCATTCACCGTCCGCGGCCACAGCACCAGGTAGAGCTGCAGCTTGGACCAGTGATCGCCGGCGAGGGCCGCGCGTGCCGCGTCGCGCTGGCCCGGTGCGCCAGCAGCGCCTCGCGCAGCTCGGCGAAGCCGGGCTCGCCCTTCATGGCTCCAGCCACGGGCGAATAGATGTTCTCGATGAAGACGTCGGCGTTGCGAAGATCGCTGATGCCGAGCCCCACCTCGCGCGCGTACTGCTCCAGCTCCCGCATGGCAGGCGCATCGGCGAGCGGACGGAACATCCGCAGCGCGCTGCGCAGCCGCCGCAATCCGATCCTGAACTGATGCGCCGCCTCGGGATCGTCGGTTTCCAGCAGCGCGCGCCGGTTGAGCGCGATCTGCTCGGTTGCGGACTCCACGAACAAGGCGAGAGCCTGAGCGCAGGTCTCGTTGCCCTTGAGAGTGACATGGCGCGACTTCTGTGGAGCAACGCTCGCGTCATGACGCCGCAGGATGAGGTTGTAGCCCCGTTCGGCCTTGCTCGCCTCGGCCAGCCGGATCGGCTCGGTCGAGAACAGGGCAGCGGCGGTCTCGAGCAGGCACTCGGGCGATCCTGCCTTCAGCTCCAGCTCGGCCTCGCACAGCTTCTTCTCGACTGCCCCGCGCGAATTACGCCCTCGTCGAGGGCGAGCTCGAGATCGCCCTTGTCGGAATGCAGCTTGCGCGTGGTGCGGGTAACCACGGTCTCGAACTGCGGCTCGAGCGTCGATGACTTGAGCGCCTTCTCGAGCTGGCGGCGCACCGTGCTGTCGTTGATCGCACCGAGGTCCGGCTCGGGCCGGACCAGCACCGTTTCCACCGCGTCGGCGGTGGAGGCGCCGTTCTTCAGGCCTGGCCCGGCCTTGATCGTCTGCAGCCATCGATCGCCGATAGACCGCAGCCGCAGCGAGATGCCCTGCGCGCGCAGGCGATGATCGGGCGTATCGAAGTAGATCGAGCGCAAGGTTCGCGTGACCGGTTTGCCGACGGTCAGATCGCCCAGCGCCGGATGCGCACCTACCCGCTGCAATTCCTGGGGCGTAAGCTCAAGCTTGAGCTCACAGCTCGCAACGCCACTCATCCCGCTACCCTCAACCAAGAACCAAGAACAAGGCTATGTGGTGCGCCCGCATCGGCGCTGCGACAGGATAGTCAAGAACTGCGCACGCGCAACTCGCCGACAAGGCGCCGCGCACCGCAATTTTTGCAGCAACCCGAGCGCAGCGAGACATTCGAGATTTTTCAGCAGCTTAACTCGTCGCACAGCTGTTACCCTCGTCTGCTATCACCCCCGCGCCGACGACGTTGACTGTCGTCGCTGGCGGTCAGAGGGCCGCCGATCACAAAGGGAGAACTAGCGTGAACATCAGGTTCATTGCTCTTGCTGGACCGCTGCGGCGGTCATCGCGGGAGGCGCCACCGTTGCGCTTGCGGCGGACATCTCGGGTGCCGGCGCGACCTTCCCTTACCCGATCTACGCAAAGTGGGCGGACGCCTACAAGAAGGAGACCGGCGTCGGTCTGAACTACCAGTCGATCGGTTCCGGCGGCGGCATCAAGCAGATCCAGAACAAGACCGTGACCTTTGGCGCCTCCGATGCGCCGTTGAAGGGCGCGGACCTCGAAAAGTTCGGCCTCGTCGCAATTTCCCATGGTCATGGGCGGCATCGTGCCGGTCGTGAACCTCGAAGGCATCAAGGCCGGCGAGCTGGTGATCGACGGTCCGACCCTTGCCAAGATGTTCCTGGGCGAGATCAAGACCTGGGACGACGCGGCGATCAAGAAGCTCAACCCCAATGCCAAGCTGCCGAGCCAGGCGATCGCTGTCGTCCACCGCTCGGACGGCTCGGGCACCACCTACAACTTCGCCTACTACCTCGTCGGAGGTCAGCGCGGACTGGAAGTCGAAGGTCGGCGTTCAACACGTCGGTGCAATGGCCTGTCGGCATCGGCGCCAAGGGCAACGAAGGCGTCGCCAACAACGTCGCCCAGACCAAGGGTGCAGATCGGCTACGTCGAGTACGCCTATGCGCTGCAGAACAAGCTGACCCACACCAAGATGATCAACAAGGCCGGCAAGACGGTCTCTCCGACCTCGGAGACCTTCCAGGCGGCGGCCGCCAATGCGGATTGGAAGTCGCAGCCCGGCTACGGTGTCATTCTGGCCAACCAGCCCGGTGACCAGTCGTGGCCGATGACGGCCGCCACCTGGATCCTCATGTACAAGCAGCCGCAGGATACCGTCGCCAGTGCGGAGGCCCTCAAGTTCTTCGCGTGGGCCTACAAGAACGGCGCCAAGATGGCTGACGAACTCCACTACGTGCCGATGCCCGCTAACGTCGTCGCCGACGTCCAAAAGACCTGGGCAGCCGAGATCAAGGATGCGAGTGGCAAGCCCGTGTTTGCCCATTGAAGACTGTTCGGCAGGAGGCGCCAGCGCGGCGCCTCTTGCGCCCACTGCTTATCGGGAGCAAGGCTTGCCTCGCCGCGGTCGGCCTGCCGACAATGGCGGGGCAGGCGAACCTGGGCGCGGGCCGTCTGTGACGTCCGCGCCGTGAGCATGTAAGGAAATCAGGTGGCTGATATCGCGCTGCGGGGAGTTGACTCAACGCCCGGCGATACGCAGGTCGCGGGCGGCGGTGTTGAAGAAGCTGCGCCTGAGCGATGCGGTTTTTCGCATCTCTGACGCGCTCGGCTGCCCTGCGCCGTACTGGCGCTGCTCGGCGGTGTCATCTTCGCCCTGTTTGTCGGCGCGCTGGCCGGCTCTGCAAAAGTTCGGCATCGGCTTTGTCACCACGGAGGTGTGGAACCCGGTCACCGAAACGTTCGGCGGCATTGCACCGATCTACGGCACCATCGTCACATCGATCATCGCCATGCTGATCGCCGTGCCGATCGGGCTGCATGATCGCCCTGTTCCTGACGGAGCTCTGCCCGCCGGTGCTGCGTCGGCCGATCGGCATCACCATCGAGCTGCTGGCCGGCATTCCCAGCATCATCTACGGCATCTGGGGCCTGTTCGTGTTCGCTCCGTTTCTGCAGCAGCACGTTCAGCCCGCGCTGATCGATACATTCGGCAACGTCCCGATCCTGTCGACCCTTTTCGCCGGCCCGCCCTACGGCATCGGCATGCTTACGGCCGGGCTCATCCTTGCGATCATGGTGCTGCCGTTCATCACCGTCGATCTCGCGCGACGTGTTCGAAGCCGTGCCGCCGGTCCTGAAGGAAGCTGCCTACGGCGTCGGCTGCACGACGTGGGAGGTGTTCCGCAATGTCGTCGTGCCCTACACGCGCGTCGGCGTGATCGGCGGCGTCATGCTCGGCCTCGGCCGCGCGCTCGGCGAGACCATGGCAGTCACCTTCGTGATCGGCAACGCGCACAGGATCTCGGCCTCGGTCCTGGCGCCCGGCACGACCATCTCGGCCACCATCGCCAACGAGTTCACCGAGGCGGTCGGCGACATCTACACCTCCTCGCTGATTGCGCTCGGCCTCATCCTGTTCGTCATCACCTTCTTCGTGCTCGCCGCGGCGCGCTACATGCTGCTGCGGATCGAACGCCGGATCGGATAGCGCCATGGCCCACAGCTGCGATCAGCCCACTCTACGGCGGCCGCCGGCGCCGCAACTTCATGATGATGGCTCTGGCCTGGGCCGCCACGCTGTTCGGCCTCGGCTGGCTCGGCTCTGATCCTCGGTGCTCTGCTCTGGCAGGGCTTCAGCGGCCTCTCACTCGCGGTGTTCACCGAGATGACGCCGCCGCCGGGCTCAGACGGCGGTCTGCTCAACCCCATCATCGGCAGCCTGATCATGACGGGCCTGGGTGTGGCGATCGGCACGCCGATCGGCATCCTGGCGGGCACCTACATGGCCGAATACGGGCGCTACAGCAAACTGACGAGCGTCGTCCGCTTCATCAACGACATCCTGCTCAGCGCACCCTCTATCGTCGTCGGTCTGTTCGTCTACGAGGTCATGGTGCGGCCGCTGGGGCACTTCTCCGGCATCGCCGGCGCGGTGGCGCTCGCCATCATCGTCATCCCAGTGGTCGTGCGCACCACCGAGGACATGCTGCTGCTGGTTCCCAACGCTCTGCGCGAGGCCGCTGCCGCTCTAGGCCTGCCGCGTGCCTACATCGTGAGGCGGATCGCCTACCGCGCGGCGCGCGCCGGCATCATCACCGGCATTCTGCTGGCAATCGCGCGTATCAGCGGAGAAACCGCGCCGCTGCTCTTCACCGCGCTCAACAACCAGTTCTGGAGCACCAACCTGAACGCGCCGATGGCGAGCCTGCCCGCCGTCATCTTCCAGTTCGCGCTGTCGCCCTACAACGACTGGCAGAGGCTGGCCTGGACGGGCGCCCTGCTCATTACCGTAGCCGTGCTCGCGCTGAGCATTCGTTGCGCGCGCCCTTTCAGCGTCGAGAAAGACCGGATGAACATGCTTCGCTCACCACAGACCAGCTGCGCCGACCGTCGCATCGCCCGCAGATCGATCCGGCAGACGCTGGTCACCGAAGATCTCGATCCGCGACCTCAACTTCTACTACGGGCAAGGGCACGCGCTGAAAGACATCACCCTGTCCCTCTACCAGAACAAGGTGACCGCGTTCATCGGGCCGTCGGGCTGCGGCAAGTCCACCCTGCTGCGCGTGCTCAACCGCATGTACGACCTCTATCCCAACCAGCGCGCGGAGGGCGAGGTCAAGTTCGACGGCGAGGACATCCTGTCCCCCAAGCAGGACCTCAACCTGCTGCGCTCGCGCGTCGGCATGGTGTTCCAGAAGCCGACGCCGTTTCCCGATGTCGATCTACGACAACATCGCGTTCGGCATCAAGCTGTACGAACGGCTGTCCGCGCAGCGAGCTCGACGAGCCGCGTCGAGCATGCCCTGCGGCGCGCGGCGCTATGGGAAGAGGTCAAGGACAAGCTCAACGTCAACGGCCTCAGCCTTTCCGGCGGCCAGCAGCAGCGCCTGTGCATCGCCCGCACCGTGGCGGTGAAGCCCGAGGTGATCCTGTTCGACGAGCCCTGCTCGGCGCTCGACCCGATCTCGACGGCCAAGATCGAGGAGCTGATCGACGAGCTGAAGCAGGACTACACGATCGTCATCGTCACCCACAACATGCAGCAGGCGGCGCGCGTATCCGATTTCACCGCCTTCATGTATCTGGGCTCGCTGGTCGAGTCGGGCGACGACGCAGAACATCTTCACCGCACCGCAGCGACAAGCGCACGCAGGATTACATCACCGGACGGTTCGGGTGAGCTTTCTGTCGCGTTTCCTGGCCCGCACGGTCCCGCCAGAATGGGAAAGCGTCTGTCATGAACCAGCACACCGTCTGCCTCCTTCGACGACGATCTTAAGAACGCTCGCCGGCATGATCAACGATATGGGCAGCCCGCGCCGGGCGCGCCCTTGCCGACGCGACCAAGGCCCTGCTGGAGCGCAACGTCAAGCTGGCGCAGCAGGTGATCGCCGCCGACCGCGTGCATCGACGTGCTGCAGCACGACATCGAGGAGTGGGCGGTCACGACCATTGCCAGACGTCAGCCGATGGCCGTCGATCTGCGCGAGATCGTCTCCACAATCCGCATTGCCAACGACCTGGAGCGCGTCGGCGACCTCGCCAAGAATGTCGCCAAGCGCGTGATCGCCATCGGCGATCAGCCGTCCGCCGGTCAACGTCACCTCGGGGCTCGGCACGCTGTCGGCGCGTGTCGGCGAGCAGCTGGCGCAGGTGATGGGCGCCTACCGCGATCGCGACGATGCTGCGGCGATCGCGGTGTGGAAGGCCGACGGGGCTATCGACACTTTGTTCACGTCGCTGTTCCGCGAGCTCCTGACCTACATGATGGAGGACCCGCGCAGCATCGGCTTCTGCACGCATCTGCTGTTCTGCGCCAAGAACCTCGAGCGGGTCGGCGACCACGCGACCAACATCGCCGAAACCGCGCACTATGTGATCACCGGCGAACTGCTCGCCGGCGAGCGGCCGAAGGCCGACGACTCCAGTGCCATCGATCCCAATATGCGTCCCCCGCTAGCCTGATCGCCGTTCGGAGGACCCATGCCCCTGCGCCTGATGATCGTGGAAGACGACGAGTCCGCTCGTCGAGCTGTTGCGCTACAACTTCGTCGCCGCCGGCTATGCGGTCGAGACCGTCATGCACGGCGACGAGGCCGAGGCGCGGCTCAAGGAAGCATTGCCGGACCTGCTGATACTCGACTGGATGCTGCCAGGGCTGTCCGGCATCGAGCTGTGCCGGCGTCTGCGCCAGAAGCCGCACACCCAGCGCCTGCCGCTCATCATGCTGACGGCGCGCAACGAGGAGGCCGACCGCGTGCGCGGCTTCGAGACCGGCGCCGACGACTACGTGGTAAAGCCGTTCTCTGTGAACGAGTTGGTAGCTCGGGCCGGCCGGCTTCTGCAGCGGTCCAATCCACAGCTTTTGGCGGAAGTCATCAACGTCGGCGATATCGAGCTCGACCGCGCGGCCATGGTGGTCAAGCGGCGCGGCCAGATGGTGCACCTGGGCCCCACCGACTACCGCCTGCTGGAATTCCTGATGCAGGCGCCAGGTCGCGTGTTCTCGCGCGAGCAGCTCCTCAACAACGTGTGGGGAGACGATGTCTATATCGACGATCGCACCGTCGACGTGCACATCGGCAGGCTGCGCAAGGCCCTGCTGCAGGCATGGAAGACCGATCCGATCCGCACGGTGCGGGGCGCCGGCTACAGCCTGAATGCCGGATAGGCACACGTTTTCAGTTTTCCACCGGTCGAGCCGTCATCTGACCGTCGTCAATTTCTGCCAATCTTTGGGTGCCGATACACACGCAAGCAAAGATGCAACAAGCTGGCCGCACAAGCATGCATGCTCGTTTTATCTTCCCCACCCGGTCAGCTCGTGAGATCGGACCCGCCCAGCCCTTGGTGCGGTGTCCGGTACCTGGCCAGCCGGTGACTGCGTAGGCCTCGCCCCGCTGGCCACGAGTCGCTGGCTGGCTTTTTCCCCCCGCACCGCTTTCGCGCGATGCAGACACCGATCATTTTTGTGCGAGCATGAAGGACACCAACGACGACTTCGAGTCTTCGAGCTTCCGCGTGCGGGCGCTGTTCGTCTCGGACGTGCATCTTGGAACCCGCACCGCCCAGGCCGCGCGCCTGCTCGAGCTGCTCAGGTGCTGCGATGCCGACGAGATCTATCTGGTCGGCGACATCATCGACTTCTGGAAGGTGCGGCGCGGTCCGCATTGGCCCCAGGCGCACAATGACGTCTTGCAGAAGCTGATGCGCAAGGTGCGCAAGGGCACGCGGCTCGTTCTCGTTCCCGGCAATCACGACGAGTGCCTTCGCGACTACACGGGTATGCAGTTCGGCGGGCTGGAGATCCATCGCGACATCGTGCACACGACGGCCCACGGCCGCCGCTACCTCGTGATGCATGGTGACGAGTTCGATGTGGTGGTGCGCTCGGCGAAGTGGCTGGCCTTTCTTGGCGACCGCGGCTACGAGTTCGCGCTGTGGCTCAACCGTCCGCTCAATTGGGTGCGCCGCCATTTGGGTCTCGGCTACTGGTCGCTGTCCGCCTATCTCAAATACCGCGTCAAGAAGGCGGTGGCCTTCATCGGTACCTTCGAGGAGGCGGTGGCGACGGAGGCGCGGCGCCGCGGCGTCGACGGCATCGTCTGCGGCCACATCCACCATGCGAGCGACCGCAACTTCCAAGGCACCCACTACTTGAACTGCGGCGACTGGGTGGAGAGCTGCACGGCCGTGATCGAGACGCACGACGGCGAGCTGCGCGTCATTCAGTGGAGTTTGGCCGGTCAGGATAGTGTGACGCCGACAGAGCCCGTCTTCTTGCCGGCGGCGTAGCCACCGACAGGCGGTCGTGCGCCTGCTGCCATGGGCGCTGTGCCGGCGCGACCACCAGGCAACGTGGTCCGTCGCTACTCATCTGCCTTGAGGTCGGGCAAAGACCGGCACCTGGAAGCGCCGCCGGTAGGCGCCGGGCGTCAATCCGGTAGTGCGCTTGAACAGCCGACGGAAAAACGCGGCGTCCTCGTAGCCGACCTGCCAGCTGATCTCGTCGGCGGGCGCATCCGTGCGCTCGAGCCGGCGCTTGGCGTCCTCGATCCGCAGGCGCTGCACGTAGTCGATCGGCGCGAAGCCCGTCGCCTCCGTGAAGCGCCGCTTGAACGTGCGCTCGGCGAGCCCCGAGCGGCGAACCATCTCCTCGACCGGACTGCCGACCGAAAAGTGCGTCGACAGCCAGGCCTGCGCGGCGGCGATGGCAGCATCGCCGTGATCCTTGCCGGCCTTGGAAAACGATGTAGGGCGCGAGCCCATCGTGATGCCATTGCAGCGCGAAGTAGCGCGCCACCGTCTGCGCCGCCGTCGCGCCGACATGGCGGGCGATGAGATAGAGCACGAGATCGTGCCAGGTCATCGAGGCGCCCGACGTGACGAGCTCCTCGCGCTCGCCGGAGACCACCAGCACGCGCTCCGGCTGCAGCGGCACATTCGGAAACGTCTTGGCGAACTCGTCGGCATAGCCCCAGTGGACGGTCGTGTTCCGGCCGTCGA
This sequence comes from uncultured Alphaproteobacteria bacterium, assembly GCA_963724565.1. Classification (GTDB taxonomy): domain Bacteria; phylum Pseudomonadota; class Alphaproteobacteria; order Rhizobiales; family Hyphomicrobiaceae; genus AWTP1-13. The sequence goes on along the minus strand of CAVRVK010000007.1, from coordinate 109,883 downwards.
ACAGGCCGGTCTCGGCGAGCAGGAACACGCCCGAGCAGGCCGAGCACAGCAGTGCACCCTCGCGCGTGCATCCGCCGCGCCCACTCAACGAGCTCGGGATAACGGCCGGTCTTCCAGCCGTCGGCGCCGAGCAGCACCGACGGCACGATGATGATGTCCGTCGCGTCGATTTCCGAGACGGCGCGGCGGGCCTCGACCGGCACCCCGCTCGCCAGCGCCACGCTGCCGCGCTCGGTCGCGACGATCTCGATCGTGAACGGTGGCTCGTCGGGGATCGACGGCTCGCGCGCGGCCGAGCATGCGGAACGAGCCCAGCACGTCGTAGATGCCGGTCAGTGTCGATATGACCGCATCGGGAATGGCCACGAGGCTGACGTGCAGCGGCCGCGTCTTTCCCGGCATGTGAAGGCCTCCTGGCACGAATGAACCGTTGCTGGCCAGTTTCGCACTCACGAACCGGCAAGCCAACGGGCACTGTCCCCTCCGCTCCGGCCCGCAAGGCCGGGCCAACGAGGAGACAGATCATGAGCACAACCAATCCTGGCGCCTGCACGCAACCGTGCCGTGGCGCGCCGCTGGGCTGCCGCAGGCGGCCGCGATAGCTGGCCGAGATTGCCGCCCTGCGCCATCGCGTCGGCTGTCCTGCGGCGCGCCGCGCGGCAGGCCTACCGCGAGCTTGCCGCCTTGGACGATCGCACCGCTCGCAGGACATCGGCCTCGTTCGCTGCGAGCTCGACGTCGCTCGCTGGAAGCCGTCGCCGAGACCCGCACGGCGGCCGTCCTTCGCTCAATTCCCCTGGAACCGTCCGCGCATCGGGCGCGTGACGCAACACGAAGGAGACCTGACCATGACCACCCTCGATCAGCAGAAGCTCGAAGCGCTTATCGGACGCCTGTTCGCGGACCTTTCCGCCGGCTACGGCGGCGTCATGGTGAGCCTCGGCGACAAGCTCGGGCTCTACAAAGCGATGGCCGGCGCCGGTCCGCTGAGCTCGCAGGAGGTTGCCAAGCGCAGCGCCTGCGGCGAGCGGTACGTGCGCGAGTGGCTCAACGCCCAGGTCGCCGGCGGCTATGTCGACTATCATCCGACCTCGGCAGACCTACGAGCTGACGCCGGAGCAGGCCGCAATCCTCGCCGACGACATCGAGCCCCGTCTTCCTGCCGCATGGCTGGCAGGTGGTCGCGTCGATGTGGGCCGACGAGCCGAAGTCGCTCGACGCCTTCAAGAGCGGGCAAGGGCGTCAGCTGGGGTGAGCACAACGAGCAGCTGTTCTGCGGTGTCGCGGCGTTCTACCGCAACGGCTACAGCGCGAGCCTCGTCAAGGAGTGGCTGCCGGCGCTGACCGGCGTCACCGACAAGCTCGCAGGTGGGCGCCAAGGTGGCCGATGTCGGATGCGGGCACGGCCATTCGACCGTGCTGATGGCCAAGGCCTTCCCCAACAGCCGGTTCTGGGGCTTCGACGTGCACGAGGGATCGATTGCGACCGCCCGCCAGGTGGCGCGCGAAGCCGGTGTCGCCGATCGCGTCAGCTTCGAGGTCGCGAGGGCCGACGACTATGCCAAGCGCGGCTACGACCTGATCTGCTTCTTCGACTGCCTGCACGACATGGGCCGGCCCGTCGATGCGGTGCGGCACGCGGCAAGCGCCATGGCCAAGGACGGCACCCTCATGCTGATCGAGCCGTTCGCCCGCGACCGCGTGGAGGACAACATCAATCCCATCGGCCGGCTCTACTATTCCGCGTCGACCACCATGTGCTGTGCCCACGCCATCTCGGAGAACGGCACCCACGTGCTCGGCGCGCAGGCGGGGCCGCGGCAGCTCGAGGACGTGCTGAAATCGGCCGGGCTCGGGACGGTGCGGCGGGCGGCCGAGACGCCGTTCAACCTGATCATCGAGGCGCGCCGGTGATTGCTGCGCAGACGTGACGGGATGCCGCGGCAATCGCCCGCTCTAATCCGGGGAGATGCCGGTGCGGCCTTCGCGTTCCATCGCCTGCCACCACGCCGACGAGCCTGCCGGATAGAACTCGGCCTTGGGCGCACCGTAGGCGTAGCCGTAGCCGTTTTGGTTGGTTGCGGTCGCGCGCCGCGGCGAAGGGCCTCGGCAGTGCCGTCCGCCTTGCTTGTTGGTGCAGCGCTTGTCGGCTACCTGCTGCACGGCGGGACTGGCATGGCCCCGCAAGGTGCGCGCGCCGTCGAGCGCTGCCGCGTGCGATGGGGCGGACATGGCCGCCAACAGCAGGCCCAATGCCGCGCAGACCAGCGCCTTCATGTTTTGGCTCCAGCAATCGATGTAGCCGTCGCGGGTAGTATGGCTTCGGCGCGCGGGCGCTCAAAATCAGCGTTGCGTGATGGAACCGCGAACTGAACTGACTCGGACCAATTGTTCCGCCTTGCGCGCGGGGGCAGGCGGGGACACTGTGCCGCCCTGCAACAGCGGGAGCTCGTTGACGATGGCGCCATCCTCGATCAGCCGGCGCGCGGTGCTTGCCGGCCTGGGTGCTACGGGCTTTGCCGTGGGGTGGCCAGGCTTCGGCCACGCGCTCGCTGCGGGGCGGCTGCGGATGCCGCCTGCTGCGCGGGTTGCTCCCGTCAGCGACACGCTGTGGGGCGAGGTGATCGTCGACCCATACCGGTGGATGGAGAATTTGGCCGATCCCGGCTGGCTGCCGTTCATGCGCGCGCAAGGTGCCTACGCGCGGCAGGTGCTCGCCGCCATTCCCGGCCGAGCCGCGTTGGCCCGCCGCATCGCTGCGCTCTCGAGCGAGATGACGGGCGCCGAGAAGGTGCAGCGGACGGGAGAGCGCATTTTCTACGAGCGGCGGCCGCGCGGAGCCGAGATATCGAGGCTGTTCGTACGGCGGGAGGGGCGCGACGAGGAAACGCTGCTGATCGACCCCGGCGGAATGCGGCAGGGCGGACAAAGGGTGTCGCTCGACTGGTGGGCGGCATCGCCCAACGGGCGATGGGTGTGCTACGGCCTCTCCCCGGCCGGGTCGGAAGATTCGGTCATGCATTTCATGGAGGTCGATACGCGGCAGGTCCTGCCGGAGCGCATCGACCGGACGCAGTACGCTTCGCCCGCGTGGCTGCCGGACGAGTTCGGCGTGTTCTTCAACCGCCTGGCCGAGGGCGTGACCCGCGGCTCGATCGACTACTACAAGGACACCGTGTGCTGGCTGCATCGGCTCGGCACCGATGCCAGCGCAGATGTTCGCATTGTCGCGCGCGGCCTCGACGCGAGCGTCCCCGTGGACCCGATCGAAGCGCCGAGCGTGTGGGCCGACCCGACCAGCGATTGCGTGGTCGCAGGTCTCTACGGCGGCGTGCGGCGCGAAAATCCGCTCTACACCGCGCGGCTCGCCGATGCGGTCGCCGGCAGGCCCAAATGGCGCAAGGTGTGCGATGTCGAGGACGAGGTGATCTCGTTCGCCTTCAAGGGCGACGACCTTTATTTGCTCACCACCCGTGCCGCGCCCAACGGCCGTCTGGTGCGGACCTCGATGGAGCGGCCGGACCTCGCCACGGCCAGCACCGTGCTTGCCGAGGGGCCGGCGGTCATCGAGGGCGTGGCACCGGCGAAGGATGCCCTCTATGTCGCCAGCCTGGAGGGCGGGTATGGCAGCCTGCGCCGGCTCGAGTACGGCGGTGCGCCGAGCTCGGTGCCGCTGCCGTTCCAAGGTTCAATCTTCGGGCTCGGCGCGGAGACGACGCGCGACGGCGTACTGCTGACGATGGGCAGCTGGCTCAAACCGTCGTCGGTATGGAGCTATCGGTCGGGCAGTGCCATGGTAGAGACGGGGCTGTCCTCCCGCCCGAGAATCAATGTCAGCCGCTACGAAGCCACACAGGCGTTTGCAGAGGCAGCCGACGGCGTCAGGATCCCGGTGTCCATCGTGGCCAGGAAGGGGCTGCGACGGGACGGCTCGCACCCCACCATCGTTGCCGCCTACGGCGCCTACCAGGATGTGAGCCGGCCCGCCTTCGACGCCCGCTCCATCGCCTTTCTCGAGCAGGGCGGCATCGTTGCAACGGCGCACGTGCGGGGCGGCGGCGAATACGGCAAGACCTGGTGGCAGGCCGGGTACAAGCAGACGAAGCCCAACACGTGGCGCGACCTGATCGCCGTTTGCGAGTACCTGATCCGCGAAGGGTGGACGTCGAAGCAGCGGCTGGCGATCGATGGCGCTTCCGCGGGCGGGATTACGGTCGGCATGGCGCTGGCCGAGCGCCCGGACCTGTTCGCCGTGGTCATCGGCAGAGTGGGTGTGTTCAACACGCTGCGCTCGGAGTTCACGCCGAACGGGCCGAACAACGTCGCCGAGTTCGGCAGCATCACCGAGCAGGAAAGCTTCCGCGCGCTCAAAGCCATGGATGCCTATCATGCAGTAAGGGATGGTGTCGCCTATCCAGCCGTGCTGCTCACGGTCGGCATGACGGATTCGCGGGTTTCTCCCTGGGACCCCGCGAAGATGGCGGCCCGCCTGCAGAGGGCGACAAGCTCGGGAAAGCCGGTGCTCCTGCGCGTGTCCTTCGACGAAGGACATGGGTTTGGCTCGACCAAGTCGCAGGTGGATGGCGAAGCCGCCGACGCCTATGCCTTCGTGCTCTCACAGACGCGCAGCTGATTGGCTGGCCACTCGATTGACGGCCCGGGAAGGGTCCCAGACAGCCTCGTCCCAGCTCGAGAGCCGGTCCTCGGCTTCCGGGAACGCAGATGGGGGAAAGCTCCGGACAGCCTCGCCCTTCGGCCAAGGGCCGGGCTCGGCTTCCGGGAACGCAGGAAGCACGCGACTTGCCTACTTCATCGTGCGCGGCAGGTAGAGCGCGATCTCCGGCACCACCATCAGGATGCCGAGCAGCACCACCATGGCGGCCAGGAACGGCATGATGCCGCGGTAGATGTCCTGCATCGGCACGTCCTTCACCATGCCGGAGATGACGAACACGTTGAGCCCGACGGGCGGCGCGATCATGCCGGCCTGGCACACGATGACGATGATCACGCCGAACCAGATCGGGTCGTAGCCGATCGCCTGCGTCACCGGGAACAGGATCGGCACGGTGAGCAGGATCATGGCGAGCTCGTCCATGAACGCGCCCATGATCAGGTAGGCGACGATGATCATCAGCATGATGCTGGTGGGCGACAGGCCCGGAGTCGGCCAGCGTCTGCGCCAGCTTCATCGGCAGCTGCGTGACGGCCAGGAAGTAGCCGAGCACCACCGCGCCGATCAGGATCACGGTGACGATGGCGACGGTCTCCACCGTGCTGGTGAGCGCCCGCACACAGCGCCGGCCCAGGTCAGCCGGCCGCGCAGCAGCGCCAGCAGCAAGCGTGCCGAAGGCGCCGACGCCGGCGGCCTCGGTGGCCGTGAAGACGCCGCCGTACATGCCGCCGATCACCAGCGCGAACAGCGCGGCCACGGCCCACACGTCGCGCAGGCGCCAGAACGCGCTCGGCGATGCGTCGCGCGCGCCTGCGTCTGCGGCGCCAGCCTGGGGTCGCGCCAGGTGACGATGGCGATGGTGACGACGAACAGCACGCGTCAGCAGGATGCCGGGCAGGATGCCGGCGAGGAACAGCTTGCCGATCGACTGCTCGGTGAGGAAGCCGTAGATCAGGAAGATCACGCTCGGCGGGATGAGGATGCCGAGCGTGCCGCCGGCGGCCACCGAGCCGGTTGCGAGCTTCGGGTCGTAGCCCAGCTTGCGCATCTGCGGCAGCGCCACGGTGGTCATGGTGGCGGCCGTGGCGACGCTGGAGCCGCTGATGGCGGCGAAGCCGGCGCAGGCCGCCACCGTGGCCATGGCCAGCCCGCCGCGCCGGTGCCGCAGCCAGATCTGCGCGGTGGCGTAGAGCTCGCGGCCGATACCGGTCTCGTTGGCGATGTGGCCCATCAGCACGAACAGCGGCACCACGGTCAGCACGTAGGTGGCGACCGCGCTGTAGGGCGCGAGCGAGCAGCATGTTGAGGGCCGAGTTCCAGCCGCTCACCCAGGCGAAGCCGAAGAAGCCGACCGCGCCCATGGCGAGCGCCGATCGGCACGCCGAGGAACATCAGCACGAGCATGGCCGCAAAGCCGATGATGCCGATGGTGGTGGTGTCCATCAGCCGATACTCGTGCGCACGGAGCGAGCGACGCGGCCGATCAGGGCGAGCGCCAGCAGGCCGCAGCCGACCGTCACTGCCAGGTAGAACGGCCAGGTCGGGACGATCGAGATTGGCCGAGACCTCGCCTGCCGATCCAGATGCGATGCGCGTGCACCGCCGCGCGCCAGGCGACGAACGACCAGAACAGAGATGCCGAGGAGCGCGGCGACTGCCTCGAGCAGCGCTGCGCACGCGCTCGGGAAGCGCGCGTGACGAAGAAGTCGACGGTGATGTGGCTGTTGCGCAGCTCGGCCAGCGCCAGCGCGCCGAAGCTCAGGATCACCATCAGGAACTCGCTCATCTCGACGGTGCCGAGCAGCGGCTTGTTGAAGAGGTAGCGCCCGCCGACGTCGACCACCGTGACGACGGCAAGCGCGGCGAGCGCGATGACCGCCACCGCGCTCGCTGCCACCGCGGCCGCCGTGGAAGACGCGCGCGAGCATGCCGGGACGCCCGGGATGCTATTGGGTCTGGCGGCGGGTCGTACTTCTTCAAGCAGCTCCTGCAGGTCGGCCAGCGCCTGCTTGGCCGGCAGGCCCTTGGCCTCCATGGTGCGCACCCACTCCTCCTCGACGGCCTTGGTCTTGTCCCGCCAGGCGGCGCGCTGCGCGTCGGAGATCTTGTGGTGCTGGACGCCGGCCTTGCCTTGATCGCCTCCAGGCCCTCCTCCTCGGCCTTGTCCCAGGCGGCGCCGGCGAACTCGGCGCCCCAGTTGCCGCTCAGCTCGTCGATCACGGCTTCTTGAGGTCGGCAGGCAGCGCGTTGTACTTGTCGAGGTTCATGATGGTGAACTGGCTGGCGGTGAAGATGCGGACGTCGACGACGTGCTTCGTCACCTCGGCCAGCTTGAAGGCCTTGGCCGCCTCGTAGGGCAGGATGGTGCCGTCCACCACGCCGCGCTCCATGCGCGTTGTAGGTCTCCGGCACCGCCAGCGCGACCGGCACCGCGCCGAGCGACTTGACGATCTCGGACGAGCTGGCCGCCGCCGGTGCGGATGCGCACGCCCGCCAGGTCGTCCGGCGTCAGCGCAGCCTTCTTGGCCATGTGCAGCTGGAAGGGCGCGGGGCATTGCAGCCACAGCACCTTCGACCTTCGTCATGCTCCTTCTGCAGGTGCTTGACGTAGTACTCCTGCAGCGCGCGGCTGCCGCCCTTGGCCGAGTTGATCAGGAACGGCAGGTCCATGGCCGAGGTGAGCAGGAAGCGGCCCGGCCGTGTAGTTGTGCGTTCCCCAGGAGATGTCGACGACGCCGTTCTGCGCCCATGTCCCAGTGGTCGGCGGGCTTGCCGAGCACGCCGCCGGGGAAGACGGTGACCTTCAGCTTGCCGCCGCTCTTCTTCTCGATCATCTCCGCCCACGGCAGGAAGACCTTCTGGTTGACGTGGGTCGGCGGCCCCCAGTGCGAGAGCTTGAGCTCGATGGTCTGCGCCGACGCGGGCGCGCACAGGGCGCTGCGAGGCCGCACCCCGCGAGCACGTGCGAACATGCTTCAGGTATCGGTTCATCGGTTTCCTCCTTGCTTGGCGTGCGCGGTGGCACCCTCGTATTCGTCGTGCCGGCTGGTTCCGGCTTGTCGGTTTGCGTTTCGGCAGGTCGCCTCCCTTCTTCAGTCGGCGAACCCCAGCGTGGCGCCCCCGTCGATCACCATCTGCGCGCCGGTGATGTAGTTCGCTGCCGGCGAGGCCAGGAACAGCGCGAGCCCCATGATCTCGTCGGGCTCCGCCATGCGCTTGAGCGGCGTTGCGCGCTCGTGGTGCCTGCGCACGGCGGGGTCGTGCATCCGGCCGCCGGAGATGTTGGTGCAGGAAGGGACCGGGCGCGATGGCGTTGACGAGGATGTTGTAGCGGGCCAGCTCCAGCGCTGCCTGCCGCACGAGGTGCGCTGCGCCGGCCTTGGCCGCCATGTAGGGCGCGCCGACCACGGCCTCGGTCTTGAGCGCGGCGATCGAGGTGGTGACGATGATGCGGCCGCCGCCCGTGCGGCTTCATGTGGCGCACGGCGGCCTGGATGGTCCAGAACACCGAGGTGAGATGGGCGGCGATGCCGGCGTCCCAGCGCTCGTCCGAGATGCTCTCGAAGGTGCCCTCGGGCCGGCGCTTGCCGTCGAGGTCGAGAAAGCCCGGGCCGCCGCCGATGCCGGCGTTGGCGAACACGACGTCGATGCGCCCGTAGGCCTGCGGCGGCGGCGTCGAACGCGCGCTCGAGCGCCGGCGCGGTCGGTGACGTCGACCAGCTCGCTGCGCACCTCGGCGCCCTTGGCGCATCTCCGTCCAGCGCCGCGCTCGAGCCCGGTCGGCGTCCTTGTCCATCAGCGTGACGCGCGCGCCGTTGGCCGCCAGCACCTTGGCGCAGGCCAGCCCGATGCCGCTGGCAGCGCCGGTGACGATCACCGGCGATCCGTCGACGTCGAAGAGCTCTTCGGCCCTCACCGGTTTCCCCCGAGGCTTCGCGCGCGGTCTCGATCGCTGGCGCGAAGCGTCCGCATTGCGGACTTTGCCCGCTCGTATTCGAACAAGTGTGTCTGATCGCGCTCGGCAGTGTCAATCGCTTCGTGTGTCCGGATAGCGAACACGATCGTCGCGCCCCTGGTCTGCCGCCGCGCGCGTGCCAGCAGCTGGCCCATCCGGCGCAGGTGCGCATGAGGTCGGCGGCGAGCGGCTTCACGCGGGCCTCGGGCACGCGCGAGGAGATCGCGGACAGGCTGACGGCCAGGTAGGGCCGCCCGTCGCTGTGCGGGCACGGCGGCGCTGATGCCGGTGGTGCCCTCGATCAGCACGGCCTTGCTGGCGCAGAAGCCGTTGCGGCGCACCTTGGCGATGCTGCCGGCGCACGTACTCCGGCGTGGCATTGCGGTGGCGGCGCCATGGCGGCGGCCGTGCGCTTGAGAATGTCCTCCACCTCCGTCGTCGTCGAGCGCCGCCAGCATGGTGATGCCGGCGATGCGTCGGCGCCGATCGGCCGGTACGCGCCGACCTCGATCAGCAGGGTGCGGATCGGCGCGGCGCCCTCGGCGCGCGCGATGCACAGCACCTCGTCGCCCTGGCGCAGCATCAGGTAGGCGGTCTCGCCGGTGCGCTGCGCCAGGCCTTCGAGCAGCGGCCGCAGCTCGGTCAGCTGCTCGAGCGGGCTCGGTGCCGCCAGCGCCAGCCCGTGCAGCGCCACGCCGAGCCGATAGCGCCGCGTCGCCGGGTCCTGGTGCACGAAGCTGCGCCGCCGACAGCGACTGCAGGATGCGGTGCACGGTCGGCCGGCTGAGCTTGGAGCGCTGCGTGAGGTCGATCAGGCGCGCGCCGGCCGGACCGCGGCGGGCGATCTCGCTGAGCAGCAGGCAGGCGCGGTCGACGGTCTGCGCGCCGGCGGTGTTGCGGGCCCTCGGTGCACGACGCGGTTCCATGCTGCGGTCCGCCCGCCCCAGCAGCGAGCCGCCGTCGATCACGAACTGCGCGCCGGTGACGTAGGCCGACGCGGGCGACGCCAGAAACAGCGCCAGCCCCTTGATCTCGTCGGTGGAGGCGACGCGCCCGACCGGCAGCGCCTTGGCTCCAGATCGCGGTCAGCCCCGGCGAGGTGATGCGCGTGGCGAACGGCCCCGGCGCGATGGCGTTGACGCGGATGCCGTACGCGGCAAGCTCCAGTGCCGCCTGCCGCACCAGGTGTGCAGCGCCGGCCTTGGCGACCATGTAGGGCGTGCCGACCACGGCCGAGGGCCGCAGGCCCGCGATCGAGGTGGTGACGATGATGCTGCCGCCGCCCTGCGCCTTCATGGCGCGTCACGCAGGCGCGGATGGTGGCGAACACGCGCGCTCAGGTTGGTGGCGATCACCTTCTCCCACAGCTCGGCGGAATGTTCTCGATGGCGCCGGCGGGATCGCGCTGCGCCTTCGGTCGTCAGGAAGCCCGGACCCGCCGTGATGCCGGCGTTGGCGAACACCACGTCGAGCCGGCCCGTACGCGCGGCCACGCTCGGCGATCGCGTCGTGCAACTGCAGCGCGATCGGTGACGTCGACGACGAGCGCCCTCGACCGCAACCCGGTGTGCGACAACGCGGCCACCGCGTTATCGAGCGCGGCGCTGTCGGCATCGAGAAGCGTGACGTGGGCGCCGTTGGCGGCCATGCACCTCGGCGTAGGCGAGGCCGATCCCCGCCGCGCCGCCGGTGACGACCGCGGTGAAGCCTTCCACGTCGAACAGCGCTTTTGCCCGCAGTCGCTCGCTGGGCCGCACGATGCCTCCTTGGGTCCACATAGAGGAATACAACGGCGCGCATCTGGCAAGGGCTTTTGTCGAAGGAGTTTGCGTTGCGCGGAGCGGGACAGGATCGATGTCCGTATAACGGACGTCATGATTTGACAGTCGAGCCGGCGGCGGCGTAGGCAAGTGACGAGCCTGCAGGAGGCAGAACGCAAGAAGATGCCGCTCCTCAACTTCGGCCAGCCGTTGGGCGGCATCATCCAGGTCGCCTACGTGGTCGAGGACATCGAGCGCTCCATGCAGGAGTTCACCAGGCGCCTTAGGATCGGCCCCTGGTTCGTGACCGGGCCGTTCACGCCGTTAGAAGGGCGCTATCGCGGCCAGCCGACCGACATCAATCTCACGCTCGCCGTCGGCTTCTGCGGCCACATGTCGTTCGAGCTGATCGAGCAGCACAACGAGGCGCCTTCCGTCTATCGCGAGATCGTCGAGGCGCGCGGCTACGGCTTCCACCACTGGGGCATGGCGGCGCCCGACCTCGATCGCGCCGTGGAGGAGCACCGCGCGCAGGGCTACGAGGTGGCCTTCTCCGACCGTTCGCCGCGCGGCTTCCGCGTCGTCTACATGGACACCACCCGCGATCTGCCCGGCATGATCGAGCTGCTGGAGCTGACGCCTTCGCTCGAAGCCAGATACACCGAGATGTATCTGGCCTCGCTCGGCTGGGACGGCAGCGATCCCGTACGCCGGGGCAAGTAGCGCGCGGCTGCCGGCTGCTGGGTCGCAACAGCAGTGCGTGCTCCGCCCGCGCATTGCCGCTTGCGACCCGATCCTGTCCTCTCGAGTTCCTTCGCTGTCTCATCGGCTCTGCTATCCAGCGCAGACTAGCGCCGCTTGCCCAAGCCCAGCTTCCCGTGCTTCTCTGCCTCAGTTCTTCTTTTCATTTCTGCCGTCGGGGGACTGGTTGTGGCCGAGAGCGTTGCGCAAGCCGAAAAGCTTGTCGTCTTCATCTCCTATAGCCGCGACGACCTCACCTTCTCCGACCAGCTCGTCACCATGCTGGAGTTCGCCGGCTTCGATCCCCGCATCGACCGCCACGGCATCCACGGCGCCGAGAACTGGCAGGAGAAGCTCGGCGCCCTGATCCGCGAGGCGGACACGGTGGTGTTCGTGCTCTCGCCGTCCTCGGCCGTCTCCAAGATCTGCGCGTGGGAGGTGGAGCAGGCCGTGGCGCTGGGCAAGCGCATCATCCCCATCGTCTGCCGGCCTCTGGGCGATGCGGCCGCCCCGCCCGCGCTCGCCGCCCTCAACTACATCTTCTTCTACGACGAGCCGGCAAAGCCCGGCACTAGCTGGCGCGCCGGCATGCTCGAGCTCGACAAGGCGCTGCGCTCCGACATGGGCTGGCTGCGCGAGCAGACGCGGCTGCAGCAGCGGGCAATCGAGTGGGACAAGGGCGACCGCGCCTCGGCAAGGCTGCTGGCCGGCCAGGACATCCAGGAGGCCAAAGCCTGGGCCGCGCGCCGTCCGAACGACGCGCCTCCGCTGACCGAGCTGGTGCTCTCCTTCATCGCGGCGAGCGAGGTGTGGGCCGACGAGCAGCAGCGCGACCGCGAGCGCCAACTCGCAGAGCGCGAGCGGCTGGTGCGCGAGGCGGAGGCGGCGCAGGCGCGCGAGGCCGAGGCACAATCTGCACGCGAGGCGGCGCAGGCAGACGCACTGGCCCAGGCGCGCACGGTGGCGCAGCGTACCCTCGCCGGCTTGGTGGTGGCGGTGGTGCTGGCGCTCGCCGCGCTTGGGGCCGGGGGCTTCGCCTGGCAACAGCGCGGCCAAGCCCAGCGCAACGCGACGGAGGCGGCGGAGCAGGCCAAGCGCGCCGAGGCCAGTCGCGCGGAAGCGACGGAGCAGGCCAAACGGGCCGAGGCCAATCGCGCCGAGACGGCGGAGTTGCGCAAGCAGACCCAGGTCACCGAGTCGGGGCTGCTGGCCCGCGCCGCAAAGGGCCTGATACAGACCGACCCGGGCTCGGCCAAGCTGCTGGCGCTCGAGGCCATGCCCGATGTGGCAGCCGGCATCGATCGCCCTTGGGTCCAAGAAGCCCAGCTCGAGTTGGATCGGGCGGTTCGCGCGGACAAAGAGGTGCGCGTAATCCCTCATGACGGTGCGGTCTCAAGCGTGGCGTTCAGCCCTGACGGTCGGCTGCTGGCGACGGCTTCCGGTGATCGGGGCGGAGCGGCTTGGGAAGCACGGCTGTTCGAGGTGGCAACGGGCAAGGAGCTGGCGCGGCTGGCGCACGATGACCAGGTCATTGAGGTCGCGTTCAGCCCGGACGGGCGGCAGCTGGCAACGGCATCCCTCGACAAGACGGCCCGGTTGTTCGAGGCGGCGACCGGCAAGGAGCTGGCGCGACTGGCGCACGACGACGCGGTCCGGCACGTGGTGTTCAGCCCGGACGGGCGGTTGCTGGCGACAGCATCTGGAAACATTGGTCAGGGCAGCATAGGCTTGGCGCGCGTGCTCGAGCTGGCAACGGGCAAGGAGCTGGCCAGGCTCGCTCACGATGGAGCGGTCCAACACGTGGCGTTCAGCCCGGATGGGCAGCTGCTGGCGACCGCTTCCGAGGACAAGTCAGCGCGGCTGTTCGAGGCGACGACGGGCAAGGAGCTGGCCAGGCTCGCTCACCATGGAGCGGTCTATCACGTGGCGTTCAGCCCGGATGGGCAGCTGCTGGCGACCGCTTCCGAGGACAAGTCAGCGCGGCTGTTCGAGCCGACGACGGGTAAGGAGCTATTGCAGCTCGCCCATGACGACGCTGTCATTCACGTGGCTTTCGGCCCGGATGGGCGGCTGCTGGCCACGGCGTCTGGAGATTTCTCAAGAACAGGCCTAGCGCGGCTGTTCGAGGCGACGACTGGAAAGGAGCTGGCCCGGCTCGTTCATGATGGCGCTGTCGGGCGCGTCGCGTTCAGCCCGGACGGGCGGCTGCTGGCCACAGTGTCCGCTAACCAATCGGGCAGCCCCGAGGTGGGGATGGCGCGGCTGTTCGAGGCGGCGACCGGCAAGGATCTCGCGCGGCTCGCTGGTGGCGGCTCTGTGTGGGGCGTGGCCTTCAGCCCCGACGGGCGGCTGCTGGCCACGGCGTCCACCGACAAGTTGGCGCGGCTGTTCGAAGCGGCGATCGGCAAAGAGTTCGCCCACCTCGCGCACGATGGCGAGGTCCAGCACGTCGCGTTCAGCCCGGACGGCCGGCTGCTGGCAACTGGGTCCGGAGATCGTGCGGGAGGCACGGGTGCGGCGCGGCTGTTCGAGGCGGCGACCGGCAAGGAGCTCGTCCGGCTCGCCCATGACACACGGGTAGAGCACGTTGCGTTCAGCTCGGACGGGCGGCTGCTGGCGACGGCGTCCTCTGACAAATCGGCGCGGCTGTTCGTGGCGGCGATCAATAGAGAGCTTTTCCGGCTCGGCCACGACGCTGGCGTTAGTCACGTCGCGTTCAGCCCGGACGGGCGGCTGTTGGCGACGGCGTCCTACGACCAAACAGCTCGGCTGTTCGAGACGGCGACGGGTAAGGAGCTGGCCCGGCTCGGCCACGACGGCTGGGTCCAGCACGTGGCATTCAGCCCGGACGGGCGGCTGTTGGCGACGGCGTCCAGCGATAAGTCGGCGCGGCTGTTTGAGGCGGCGACGGGCAAGGAGCTGGCCCGCCTCGCCCACGACGGCGAGGTCCAGCACGTAGCGTTCAGCCCGGACGGCCGGCTGCTGGCAACTGCGTCCGGATTCAACCGACCGGGCATTGCGCGGCTGTTCGAGACAGCGACAGGCAAGGAGTTGGCCCGCCTCGCCCACGACTACGACGTCCGACGCGTGGCGTTCAGCCCGGACCGGCTGCTGCTGGCGACGGCGTCCGGTGGCCTATGGGGCATCCCCGTGGGGGTGGCGCGGCTGTTCGAAGCGGCGACGGGCAAGGAACTGGCCCGGCTCGTCCCCGACACTGCGGTCTGGCATGTGGCGTTCAGCCCGGACGGGCGGCTGCTGGCGACGGCGTCCCATGACCGGACTGCGCGGGTATTCGAGACGGCGACGGGCAGGGAACTGGCCCGGCTTGCGCACGACGGCGCAGTCGAGCACGCGGAGTTCAGCCCGGACGGGCGGCTGCTGGCGACGGCATCGCAGGACCGCACCGCGCGCCTCTGGCGCGTGTACCCCACACCCCAGGCCCTCGTCGATGCCGCCAAGGAGCGCGCCGCGCGCTGCCTCACACAAGCGCAGCGGCGGGAGTACTTCCTGCCCGCCGCCCCGCCGCTGTGGTGCGTCGAGCGCCGCCTGTGGCCCTACCACGGCGACGCCTGGCAAACTTGGCTGCCCAAGCAAAAAGCCTGGCTCGCCGCCGCCCGCGCCGGCCCCGAGCCGGCCATGCCGAAGGAATGATCGCCGTTACGTGGAATGGTTTGTGGCAGCTCCTCGCAAGCGACCTCGTCAGCTCGAGCAGGCGCTTGCAGACAATGAGACTACCCGCTCGGCGATTGCTCTTGGCAGTCCGGGTGTGTCAGGAGCATTGCCCAGTTGGGACCAGCCCCGCAGCCTCTCGTGTAGCGGGGTATGCGCACGAAAAACCGCTGAACTGGCCCCCTGAGCTGAGACAGATGCGGGGCGTTGCCTCAGCCTAGTACGAATGGCTACGCGATATGTTCAAATAGCCTATATCAACTGGCTAGTACCTGCCAATCGGAAAATGGCAGCCGCTAGCCCTGAACGCTGATTTTGCCTTGACGCCGCCCAGCGCGCAGTGGCGACTGCACGCAAGGTGCAAAACAAGGAATTCCCAACCCATGCGGACCCGGGGCCGCGCCAAGTCCGAGTTCCAAGGCACGGTATTGATCGCCGACGATCATGAGATTTTGCGCGTGGGATTGATGGAGCTCCTCCGCCGCGATCTGAACGTGACGAGATTTGTCGAAGCCGAGTGCTTTGCGCAGGCCATCCAGCAGCTGCAGAGGGAGGACGTGACGCTCGCGATCGTCGACCTGATGCCCGATATGATGGGTCCCAACGGCATTGCACGCATGCGGCGCCTGCGTCCGCAGGCTCTATTTGTCGTGCTGAGCGCCTCCGAAAGCAGGGAGGACATTCTGCAAGCGCTTGCTGCGGGGGCGCACGGCTACATCGTCAAAAATCAACATAAGGATCAACTGATCGACAAGCTCCGCCATATCCTGTCCGGCGAAATCTATGTGCCACCAATTCTAGCCGAGCTCGCACCCGAACCGGTCGGCGGCGCTGTGGCCCCACATGTTGGGAACCAGCCCGTCCGCAAAGCGTTGTCCAACCGCCAGCTGCAGGTTCTCAAGGGTCTGGTTGAAGGTTGGTCGAACAAAGAGATTGCGCAGGCGCTCGATGTTGCTGAAGGCACGGCGAAAATGCATCTCGCGGCCTTGTTCAGGGTGCTGGGCGCTTCCAACCGCGCTCATGCTGCGGCCCTGGGCAAGCAGCTGATCGCCGACGACCAGGCTCAGCGAGAAGGTGCAGGTAGGGGTAGCGCCATGGCCAAGAGCCGGCCGTCTGCTGGTGAAGACGAATAACTCAGACCATGGCCAAGTCGGCGGCACAGCGGCTCCAGCAGCGCAAGGCCGAGCCCCAGCTCGCCGGCAATCGAGCCATCTGCGCGGGATGGCAGCTCGACAAATGCGCTCCTCCGCGTTGCGGCGTCGAGCGAAGGACCTCTGAAGCGAACCTCGAGACTAACTTGGTTGTCGCGGCGGCGGCAGCACGCGTGGACCTCGCCGTGTCCGAACTTGATCCCGTTGATGAGTAGGCTTCTGGTGGCGGTAGCCAGCAGCTTGGGGTTGGTTCGGACCAGGCCTCTCATATTGCGGAACCGAAGCGGAATACCTCGCTGGGCTGCGATCTTCTCCGTCTCTTTGATGGTTGGCGCCAGCACGTCGGCAAGCTCGCACGTGCGCAAGCGCACGATCTGCAGGCCTGCCTCGAGACGCGACAGTAGGGTAAGCATCTCGAGCATGCCGTAGAGCGACTCCAGGGCCGTGCCGATGCGGCGAGCATTGCGCGCCAGTTCGGCGGGTCCTGACGAACCATCGAGCATTCTGGTGAGAAGCAGAGCGGCCTGAACGGGTTGCCGCAGATCGTGCGCCGCTTGCGCCCAGAGGTGGGCGATTGATGGGTTCTGGCCAGGCGTGTCGGCCTTCCCTTTCACAGCGATCTGCCCGCTTCACAATCGCGCCCCCTCATGGGGGACCGCAAACGTCTCCTGCCTTCTCCCCGGTCGGCCTAGCCACTCGGCGCTGTCCTTTTCGCCAGATGTACAAGGATGAATGCTCATCCTAGTGTCACGTCAAGCCTTGAATGCTGCCAACACCCTCGGATCGGCAGCCGAAAGTTCAAAGGCCACCACTGGTGTGGGCCAGAACTGGCGAGGCCAGAGCCCGGTGACTGCGGGGGTCGCCGGGCTTCCTTTTTGGAGGCGCAGCATGTGCCCAAATTCGGGCGCAAACATGCTTAACCCGCAGCTTCCCAGCCGAAACATGCCGTGACTTCGTTCGAGCGCGACCCGGCGAAGACGGCTATGTTCTGCTAGCGCGCCGGCAATTGGTCACGGCCGGCTGCTCCCGCGAGCCAGGTTCGCCATGTCATCGCATCTTTCTCAGTTCGAACGGCACCAGCTCGATGTGATCGCGCGGGTCACTCCCCACGCGATGGGCGGCCATGTCCTGAACACCACGATCTTGGCCGTCGCGCTGGCGGGCTCGGTCCCAACCGCGCAACTGATCGTGTGGTGTTCTTATTCCTACGCAATCGCCTTGGTCGTCCTTTACCGTCACATGGCAAACCGCGGGCGGGTCCCGCGCAACTTTCGGCACGCTGCAAACAGGGCAACGACCTATGCCATCTTCCTCGCCTTGCCGTGGAGCAGCATGGCTGTCCTGCACCTGGGAGGATTGGCGCACGGCGAGGAGCTGATCCTGGTCGCTCTCGGGGTCGGCATGGCTGCCAGCGGCACGATCTTGCTTTCGGCTGTGCCTGCCGCGGCCTACGCCTACATGTCAGGGATCTTGATCCCAAGCGCGGTGAAATGTCTGGCCGCCTTCGACCAGAAGGGCTACCTGCTCCTTGGATTGCTGGCCGTGAGCTACTGGTGGTTCCTGGCCGCCCTCATCGCCAAGATCACGCGCGAAATCAGGGAGCGCAAGCAGGCCGATATTGCGCTCAATGAAAGTGAGACGCGCTTGCAGGAGGCGCTCGTGGCGGGTCATGTGGTGGCCTTCACATGGGATCCCCGCGCGGGCCTCTCACAACGCAGCGAAAACGCGCCCCAGATCTTGGGCCTGGAGTCACGGGTCGGTGCTGATCGGCAGGGCAACGAATTTCTGGCAAGGGTGCATCCCGATGACCGCTCGAGCTTCGCCGCCCAGATCAAGGGGCTCCGCCCTGAGAACTCTTCGTATTCGGCGTCCTTTCGCTTCATCCGGCCGGACGGCCAGGAGGTGTGGCTCGAGGAAACGGGCAAGGCGGAATTCGACGCGAGCGGCCGCTTCTTGCATCTGAGGGGATTGACCCGGGACATCACGGGCCACAAGCAGGCGGAGGAGCGCCAGCGCCTGCTCGTGCGCGAGCTCGACCACCGCGTCAAGAACGTGCTCGCGTCGGTGGCCGCCGTTGCGCAGCGCGCGCGCGAGAGCAGCGGCTCGATTGACGACTTCCTCAAGGCGTTCGACGGCCGCATTCAATCGATGGCCAATGCTCACGCCATGCTCAGCCGTAGCAACTGGGAGGGCGTGAGGCTTGCCGACCTCGTTCGCAATGAGCTTGCCCCTTATGTTGGAGAGACCAGCGCAAGCGTGGAAGGCCCCGATGTGCTGCTGACTGCCGAGGCGACCCAGGCAATGGCGATCGTGCTGCACGAGCTGGTCACCAATGCGTCGAAGTATGGTGCGCTGGCGACACGGCACGGCCGCATTTCGGTGCGCTGGGACTGGCAACAGGACGGCCCGATGCCGAGGCGGCTGTTGCTGGAATGGATCGAGGAGACGCGCGGCCCCGCGGTCGCGGCTCCAAGCCAGGTCGGCTACGGCGTCCGGGCCATCCGCAGCCTCATTCCTTACGAGCTTGGGGGCACGGTCGAACTTGTCTTCGACGCGAGCGGCGTGCGCTGCAGGATGGAATTGCCATCCAAGAGGGTCCAGGGCAGCGCGCCACCGGTCGACCTCCTCAGGGTGGCGGCTCCAAATTCATCGCCCGCTGCAAGGCAGCCGATAGCGCTTCCGGTGTGAACGGCTTGCGTAGGATGGTCGCGAGCTTGGCCAACGATTTGGGAAGGTCCTCGTAGCCCGACATCACGATGAGCCGGGTGCCCCGGCCGTGCAGCCAATCCAGCAAGCCATAGGCCATTTCGCCGTTGAGATTGATGTCCACGACGGCCAGCTCGGGGCTGTGCTCGGCCGCCAAGCGCTGCGCCTCTGCCGTCGTGGCGACGGGGCCTACAACGACCATTCCCATCTTGTCGAGCGAAAGCTGCAGCGCGTCGGCGACCTGCCAACCATCCTCGACGAGGAGCACGCGTATCCCCCGCAGGCTCGGCGAGCCGTTGCTTGAGGGGGTCTTGCTTTGGGTCAAAGGAGAAATTCCGTGAGAGCCTGCCCCTGCCAGTTGCGCCGAGAAGTCGTCTTTCCTGCCGTCGCAGTCTACGCCAAGGTAGCGCCCCTCCGCACCCAATTGCTGCACCCCGCAAGTCCGCATCTGCGTTTGTGACCGCACGGCCCGGCCGCTTCGCGCTTCAGACGCGCACGACGAGGCCCGGCAGCTCGGCCAGCGTCTTGACTTCGCGATCGGGCGCTCCCGGCAGCCGCTCGCGCCGCTGGCCGTAGCGGTTGCACCACACCACGCGCATGCCGAAGGCGGAGGCCGCGTAGGCGTCCCAGGCGTTGGAGGACTGAAACGATATCTCGCGCGCCGGGATGCCGAGCCGGTCGACGGCGAGCTGATAGACGCGCCGGTCGGTCTTGAAGATGCCGACCTCCTCGACCGACAGCACGTGGTCCAGCAGATGCCCGAGCCTGGCGCCGGCAGCAGCGTCCGCCAGCATCGAAGGCGAGCCGTTGGAAAGGATGGCGGTGACGAAGCCTGCCTTCTTCAGGTCTTGCAGGACTTGCGGCACCTCGGGGAAGCAATCGAGCGTACGATAAAGGTCCATCAGCCGGTCGCGGATCTTGCCGTCGGCGATGCCCAGCGTCTCGAGCGTGTAGTCGAGCGCCTCGCCCGTGACCGTCCAGAAGTCGGCATGCATTCCCTGCAGCGAGCGCAGCCATGTGTATTGCAGCTGCTTGTCGCGCCACAGCGCCGAGACGGCAGCAGCCCTGTCGCCCAGCACGTCGCTGCAGCGCGCGGCCGCCGAGGCGAAATCGAACAGTGTGCCGTAGGCGTCGAAGACGCAGGCGCGCACGGCGAGCATGTCTTGCGTCACGGCTGGCGCTCCCAAGCCGGCAGAGCTCGCCCTCACACTCGCTCGAGGATCACGGCGATGCCCTGGCCGACACCGATGCACATGGAGACGAGGGCATAGCGCCCGCCCGTGCGCTTGAGCTGCCGAGCGGCAGTCAGCGCAAGCCGCGCGCCGGAGGCACCGAGCGGATGGCCGACAGCGATGGCGCCGCCGTTGGGATTGACGCGCTTGTCGTCGAACGGAATGCCGAAGCCCTTGAGGCAGGCCAGCACCTGCGCGGCGAAGGCCTCGTTGATCTCGATCACGTCCATGTCCTTGAGCGTGAGGCCGGCGCGCTCCAGCGCCTTCTTGGAGGCTGGCACCGGCCCGAAGCCCATGATGCGCGGCGGCACGCCGGCGACGCCCGAGGCGATGATGCGCGCGAGCGGCGGCACGCCGGCCTTGTCACCGGCATCGCAACTCGCCACCACCATGGCTCCTGCGCCGTCGTTGATGCCCGAGGCGTTGCCGGCCGTCGTCACGCCCTGCGGAAAGAGCGGCCGCAGCTTCAATAGCGTGTCCATGGTGGTCTCGGGGCGCGGATGCTCGTCGTCCGCCACCGTCAGGTCAGGCTTGCCCTTGCCCTGCGGGACATTGACGGCATGAATCTCGCTCTTGAAGAATCCATCGTTGTCCGCGGCGGCATATTTCTTCTGCGAGTTGAGCGCGAACAGGTCGCATTCCTCGCGCGAAAGCTGATGCTCGCGGGCGAGGTTGTCGGCGGTCTCCGGCATGGTGTCGGTGCCGAACAAGCTTTCGATCTTGGGGTTCGGGAAGCGGGCACCCAGAGAGGAATCGAACACGCGGAAGTCCTTGGCGAACGCCTGCTCGGCCTTGCCGACGACGAAGGGCGCCCGCGTCATGCTTTCCACGCCGCCTGCGACGCACACATTGGCCTCCCCGCAGGTGACGGCGTGCGCCGCGCCGATCAGCGCGTTGAGGCCTGAGCCGCACAGGCGATTGTGCACGACCCCTGGCGTCTCGACGGGCAGACCTGCGAGCAGCAGCGCGTGACGCGCCACGTTGCGGCTGTCCTCGCCCGCCTGCGACGCGCAGCCGATCGACACGTCGTCGATGGTCTCCACCGCAAAGCCCGAGCGTGCCACCACCTCTTTCACCACACCCGCCAGCAGGTCGTCGGGCCGCACGCGCGACAGCGCTCCCGAGTGGCGGCCGAACGGCGTGCGCAGGCCGTTGTAGATATAGGCTTCGAGCATTGCTTCTCCCCAACCCGGTTAAGTTGCTACCAACGAGACGGCCTGAACGGCTCAGGCGGGCCTGAACTGCCGCTCCCCGCGCAGCGCGAGCACAAGCTGCGCCATGATGGCGATGGCGATCTCCGGCGGGCTCTGCGCGCCGATGTTGATGCCGATCGGCGAATGGATGCGTTGGATCTCCGCGTCCGAGAAGCCGGCCTCCTTGAGGCGCTGCATGCGCTTGGAGTGATTGCGCTTCGATCCGAGTGCGCCGACGTAGAAGCACGTCGAGCGCATGGCGAGCTTCAGCGCCTCGTCGTCGATGTGACCGACATGCGCCAGCGCCACCACCGCGGTGTAGGGGTCGAGCCCGATCTTCGGGATCGTATCCTGTGGCCATTCCGTGTCGAGGCGGATGCCCGGAAAACGCGCCTCGGCCGCGAACGCGGTGCGTGGGTCGATGACGACCACCTCGTAGCCTGCAAGCTTCACGAGCTGCGCCAGGATCTGGCCGATATGCGTGGCGCCGATGATGAGCACGCGTGCGGGCGGCACCAGCGCATGCAGGAACACCTCGCCGTTGGGCGTCTCCTGCAGCTCGCTTTCGCCGCTGGCGAAGTGCTGTTGGATTGCGGCATCGCCGCGAGGATCATCGCGCTCGAAGAATTCGCGCCGGCCGTCGTCGAGACGCGTCCGGATCACCAGCCCGCGCCGGGTCGAGCGCGCATTGATGGCGCGATCCAACAGTGCCGGGCCGCTATCGGCGTCCAGGCGCTCGAGGTAGACCTTGATCTGGCCGCCGCACGGCAGTCCGACCTGCCAGGCGGTCTGGTCTGCGACGCCGAAGGTGAGCGTCTTGGGCTTGCCGTCGGCGAGGATGTCTTCGGCTTCCGCGATCACCTCGCCTTCCACGCACCCGCCCGACACCGAGCCCTGGAAACGGCCGTCGGGCGCCACCACCATCTGCCCGCCGACCGCCACGGGCGCCGACCCCCACGTGCCCACCACCGTCGCTAGCGCCACCCGGCCGCTCTCATCGAGCCATGTGCGGGCGGCGGAAAGTACGTCGTGCGTCGCTACCAGTGGGGTGGAGCGCTGGGGCTCGGACATGGTGCTCGAAGCTCGATTTTTTGGGGCCGCGGGGCGCATCGAGGCGCAGCCGGCGAAGGTTTTGCTGCACCATACATAGACGTCGGCGGCGCTGAGTGCCAGCGCCGCCGATTGCTTCCTGCCATGCCCCAGGTGGGGCGAGTGGGTGTCGTCAGACCTTCTCCAGGGCGCGATCGAATAGACCGAGCAGGGTCTTGCGCGCTGCCGAGCGCTGGCCGTCGTTGATGGCGATCAATTCTTCGAAAGCGCTGTAGGGGCTCTCACGCTCCATGATCAGCATGGCGGTCTGATCGGCCAGGCGCTGGGCCTGATCGTCTGCCGCCGCCACGTCGTGGGCAGCCCGCAGGATGGCGCCGTAGGCGCAGAACCGCGCCGCCTTGGCGTCGGTCGGCTCACAGTGACGATTGTTGCCCGTCCGGGCGATGGCGAACTGGGTCCAGCTGCGAGGGTCCGCAATAAACCCGCGCGCGCGCTCTGCAACCTGATGCACGAGAGGTTTCGACATATCGCTTACTCCCTACTGTAAAGGTTTTGAGACGACGGACCTGGGATTTGTGACAGACACAAAAAGTCGTGTGCACAACCAGATGACAATTGAGAACAGCCTTATCGTTTTCGGTCAAGCCCTTACAAGTCGTGGCATTCCTGTTTCATATCAATGGATTGGTCACGGCGCAGCGCAGTTGGAGCTTCGCCAGCTGGCATTTGGCCACAGTTCTGCCTCGCGCAGAACATGCGAATCACGCACATTCAACCAATGCGCAATTCTTTTCCTGCCTATACAACCGCTCGGTGGGCTGCGGCTCTGCTGGCCTGCGGGGCCTTGGCCGTTGGGGTGTGGGTGGCATCGGCCCATGACAGCCCCCGCAATGGGGCCATTGCGGGGGTGGCCAGAGTAGTGGACGGCGACACCATTGTTGTCAGCGACATGAGGGTGCGCCTGGAGGGCATCGACGCTCCCGAGGCTGGCCAGACCTGCGGGCGGCCCCTCGGCGGAACTTGGCCGTGCGGCACGGAAGCGACGCACGCCCTGGCCGCCCTGATTGGCGGCAGGCCAGTCGAGTGCCTTCCGCGCGGGCTCGACAAATACGGCCGCGTGCTCGGCGTCTGCTTCCTCGACCGGCAGGACATCAATGCCTGGATGGTGCGCGAAGGCCATGCATGGGCCTTCACCAGGTATTCGGCGAGCTACGTCAGGGAGGAAGCCGAAGCCCGCGCCCGGCGCATCGGCATCTGGCAGGGCGAGGCGCAGCCGGCCTGGGAGTATCGCGCCCGGCGCTGGGCAGGGGCCGAACCGGAAGCACCCAAAGGCTGCGCCATCAAGGGCAACATCACAGCCAACGGCAAGATCTATCACATGCCGTGGAGCCCCTGGTACGCACAGATCAAGATGGATCCCGACAAGGGCCGGCGCTGGTTCTGCACGGAGGCCGAAGCCTTAGCCGCGGGATGGCGCCCGGTGAACATTCATTAGCGCGGGTAGGGATTACGCAGCCTAGTCAGCGCGCATAGTGACCTGGCCGGGGCTCTCGTTGCGCGTGTCGAATCCGCCAATGACAATGAACGTAAGGAACGCCATCACTGCAGCGGTTACGATGATCTCAATATAGGGTGGGCGCTTGGACATGGTGTGGCATCCCAGGTTTCTCATGGCGCTCGGAGGTAAACGGCAATCCCGCCGCTCGGGTTCCTCGCGTGCCAGGCCCGCAACTCACACCGCACGAACACCAATCTGTGCCCTAGCTCGTGGTTAAATTGCGGCAAACCGGAAGTGTCGCCTGAAAGATTGCAGCCCAGCCGTCGTCAGCGGATTGGCGGTTGGGCCAGCGGTGCGACGGGGTTGACGCGCTCCATCGGCGGGGCGAGTGCCGGTCCTGGACCCACGTACTGCCTCTCGTGCGGCACAGGTGGCGCACGGTTGTAGTTGGGGTCGAGGAGGATCACTCGCGGCGGCGGTTTCGGAGGCGGTGACGGCTGCTGTTGCGCAGTCGCTTTTGCTGCCATGCCGGCGCACACCAGGAACGACAAGATCGTGAGCGATATGCGAAGCGGTTGCATGGGACGGGCCCGAGCCAAAGCTGCGCCTAGTATATGGCGCGCCCGCAATGGCTGCAAAAGACCGGGCAGTAACAAAAGTTATCCCCTAGGGGACCGCGGCGCGTCGGCTGCCTCGGCCTTTGGCTGCCGTCCGAGTTGAAAAAAAGAAGGGCGCCGGCGCCGGCGCCCTTCGCTCCCCCGCCTGAGTGGCTGCTCAGTTCGTCAAGCGCAGCTTCGAGATCTTCAAGGCGATGTCGCGGAACGCCGCCTTCAGACCGTCGCCGCTCGAGGTCTCGTAGTAGTGATCGGCCGCGGTCGCGCAGTTCTTCATCAGATTCTTCGATGTCGTCGTGTCGAGGTTGAAGCCCACGGTATAGATTTCGATATTGGGGTCACTCGACGACAGCTTCTTCTTCATCGCCGTGCAGAGCGACAGCGCGTTGTCCGTGGCGGTGGTCGCCTGCTTGCTGGTATCGCCGTAGGAAACGCCCTGCAAGGTGTTGTAGGTGCCGTCCGTCATCAGAACCGCGATCTTCTTCACCTTCGGCGTGCCGTAGGCCGTCACCTGGCTGTCGGCCGGCCAGACTGTGTTCCAGTTCGGCGACAGCAGGTACCACGCAAAGGCGGTACCCAGCTGACCAGCGGTGGTGCCGCCGGCGGTGAAAGCGTCGATCGCGTCTTTCAAGTCTTTCGTGTTCTTCGTTAGCGGAACGATCTGGTTGGTGGGTGTGCAGGTTGCCGACATCTCATCTGAATATCCATCTCGCGCTGCGTTCCAGCTCGGCAGCACGCTGGTTCCGGTTGGCGCCGCATCGATGAACTGGTTTGCGACAGTGCGCTCGACGACGCAGGGGGCATGCTTGGCGATATACTTCCAATCGTTGTACTTGGAGTCGTTTTTGCAGGTCTTCGTGATGCCGCCACCGCTCTTGAGGCAGGTGTCGGGGTAGTGGATGTTCTTGCCGCCGCTATTGTCGTCCTGATCGGACTTGCCCGTGATTGCCGTAAAGTACTTGCCGACGTTGACGGCCGGCGCGAACGGCGCCAGCGCCACGCGCGAGGTGTACTTGCTCTGGTCGCCCCACACCACGATGTCGATCAGGTCCTTGGCTGCCGCCTTGAGGTCGGTGATCGCCTGGCCGGACATCGAGCCCGTGACGTCGAGCATCATGGAGATCTCGAGGTTGGTGCCGTCGTCGGCGTTGCCGCCGCCAACGTCGCTGCAGTTGAGGCAGATCTGTGCCGTCGCCTTGGACACCAGCTTCACGCAGCCGAAGTAGTTGCCCGCGCATGCAGAGGGCGCGTCGTTGGGCGGCTCGTGGCTGGCGATGAACTTCAGCACGCCGAGGAACGGGGTGCGGACCCACGAGGTGGCCGTCACCGTGAACTCCGTCTGCTGGGAGTTGGGCGAGAATTGAATGCTCGTGGCCACCACATCGCTGGGCTTGGCCTGGTCGTAGTAGGCCGAAGCTGATTTGGAGGCCTTCTCTAGCGTATCGGTCTTTTCGAGCTGGGCCACGCGGCCGGCCGCCAGAGCGGCCGAGTCGAGCGCGCCCTGGGTGTGCATGGCGACGTGGTAGACACGCCCCATGTCGACCGCCAGGCCGATGGCGCCGCACAGCGGCATGGCCAAGAACACGAACATCATGGCCACGTTGCCGCCGCGGTCACGGTGCAGACGCTTGGCAAACGCCGCGCCGGCAGCGAGCGCCGCCGTCGCCTTGGCGAGGACTGGGTGGAAGAACGCAAACATACGAGGCTCCCGTGAACGAGGACGCGCGGTTCAGGCAGCCTAGTCTTTGAATAGTTTCCGACTTATGAAGGAATTGCTCGAAAATGTCAGACAACATTTACAAGTATTCTTGGAACTATTGGTGTTTTGAGACGAATTGTTCCGCAGATGCTAGTCTTTCAGTAACCACGCTGGTCTGACCTCCCTGGCGTTGCTCATGGGGCTGTCCAGCGAGCCATCGGTGCTGTCCTAAGACGGGCGTGAGTGTCCTAAGTCGACTTGAGCGGCTGTCCTAATTCGGACAGCAGCGAGCCATCTGCGTCCAGGACATATAACGACTTCTTTATGTCCTTATTGCCCCGGCCGTGCTGGGCAGCTATAGAGAGCCTCGAGGCCGGCCGTGGACTGGCACGGCGCGTGGGCAGTGCATTGCTGCCAACAGTAATCTTTATGGCAAATCAACAGGATAGCTCTCATGGCGCGCGACGACTACATCGTTAAGGATATCGGCCTGGCCGACTGGGGCCGCAAGGAGATCTCGCTCGCCGAGACCGAGATGCCGGGCCTGATGGCGACGCGTGAGGAATACGCGGGCAAGCAGCCCCTCAAAGGGGCCCGCATCGCCGGCTCCCTGCACATGACCATCCAGACCGCGGTGCTGATCGAGACCCTGAAAGCGTTGGGCGCCGACGTCCGCTGGGTCTCCTGCAACATCTACTCCACCCAAGACCACGCCGCGGCCGCCATCGCCGCCGGCGGCACGCCGGTGTTTGCCGTCAAGGGCGAAACCCTCGAGGACTACTGGGACTACACCCTGAAGCTCTTCGAGTGGGGCGACGGCGGCATGCCCAACATGATC
Organism: uncultured Alphaproteobacteria bacterium; assembly: GCA_963724565.1. GTDB lineage: Bacteria > Pseudomonadota > Alphaproteobacteria > Rhizobiales > Hyphomicrobiaceae > AWTP1-13. The sequence goes on along the minus strand of CAVRVK010000007.1, from coordinate 83,102 downwards.
CTGGACGACGGCGGCGATGCCACGTTGTTCGTGCATCTGGGCGTGCGCGCCGAGGGCGGCGACACGGCCTTCCTGGACAAGGCCGGCTCGGAGGAGGAGGAGGTGCTGTTCGCCCTCCTCAAGAAGACCCTCAAGGAAAAGCCCAAGGGCTGGTTCGGCGAGCTCGGCCGCGCCATCAAGGGCGTGTCGGAGGAGACCACCACCGGCGTGCACCGGCTCTACGAGATGCAGAAGAAGGGCACGCTGCTGTGGCCCGCCATCAACGTCAACGATAGCGTCACCAAGTCGAAGTTCGACAACCTCTACGGCTGCCGCGAGTCGCTGGTCGACGGCATCCGCCGCGGCACCGACGTGATGATGGCCGGCAAGATCGCCTTCGTTGCCGGCTACGGCGATGTCGGCAAGGGCTCGGCCGCCTCGCTGCGCCAGGCCGGTTGCCGCGTGCTGGTGTCGGAGGTCGATCCCATCTGCGCCCTGCAGGCGGCGATGGAGGGCTACGAGGTGGTCACCATGGAGGATGCCGCGCCGCGCGCCGACATCTTCGTCACCGCCACCGGCAACAAGGACGTCATCACCATCGACCACATGCGGGCCATGAAGGACCGCGCCGATCGTCTGCAACATCGGCCACTTCGACAACGAGATCCAGGTGGCGGGCCTGCAGCAACCTCAAGTGGACCAACATCAAGCCGCAGGTGGACGAGATCACCTTCCCCGACGGCAAGCGCATCGTGCTGCTTGTCCGAAGGCCGCCTGGTGAACCTCGGCAACGCCATGGGCCACCCCTCGTTCGTGATGTCGGCCTCCTTCACCAACCAGACCCTGGCGCAGATCGAGCTCTTCACCAACCCCGGCAAGTACGAGAGGAAGGTCTACACGCTGCCCAAGCACCTCGACGAGAAGGTCGCCAGGCTGCATCTGGCCAAGATCGGCGCCAAGCTCTCGACCTTGCGCCCCGACCAGGCCGCCTACATCGGCGTGCCGCAGCAGGGCCCCTACAAGTCGGACCACTATCGCTACTGAGCGCCTGCTCCGGCTTGCATCCACGCATCGAGGGCGGGCTCCGGCTGTGCCCTCCCTGCTCTGGTCTTGTGCAGCGAAGGCCCACATAATGCTTGCTGATTCGTAAACTGGGGCAGCACGGTCTTCGCGCACAATCGGGAGTTTCTGCGTCACGCCGGTGCGCGTGTCGGCCGACACTGGGTCGTTCGACATTCATGTGGTTGGCAGACGCTAACGGCAAGCTAGGCAGGCCGCGCGGTGAGCTGGCATTGCTGCTGCTCGCCAGCCTGTTTGTCGTGTTTGCACTGATCATTGCCGTCTCTGCCGGCCCGGCGATGGCGTCGGGAGCGTGGCACACTACCTTCATCCTGGTTCTGAGCGTGGCGGCGGGCGGCACCGTGCTGGCGGCCGCCATGGCCGTCGCCGGCATGCTGCGCCGCGACCGCCGCGGACCGCTCGGCCGCGACGAGACGACGGAGCTGCGCAAGAACCTGCTCACCGTGGAATCCATCATCAAGGCCGAGCCGCAGGTGCTGGTGTTCTGGGAGCAGGGCCAGCGGCGTGCGCGTGATGGTGCACACGCTGTCCGGCGTTCCGGGCCTGCCCGCGCGCGCATCCGGAGCTCTTGAAGTTCGGCGCCTGGCTCGATGCCGCGTCCTCGCAGGAACTCAAGCGGGGCCTCGACGCCCTGTTTGCCGACGGCCGGCCGTTCAGCCAGCTCCTGAAGACGAGCTGCGGGCGGCTATGTGGAGGCGGACGGCCGCGCTGCGGGCGGCCGCGCCATTCTGCGTCTGCGCGAGGTGACGGGGCGCAAGCGCGATCTGTCGCGCATCCTGGACCAGCATCGCCTGCTCGTGCGCAACACCCAGTCCGGCCGGGCGCTGCTCAATGCCCTGCCGATGCCGGTGTGGTTCCGCCGCGACGACGGGCGCATCGAGTGGGTCAACGAGGCCTACGTGAAGGCGGTCGAGGCCAGCAGCGAGACCGAGGTGCGCCAGCGCCAGATCGAGCTGCTGGAGATGCGCCAGCGTGAGGCCATCACCGCGGCGCTGCACAAGGGTCAGCCCTATCGCGAGCGCCTGCACATCATCAGCGGCGGCGCGCGCAAGGCGCACGACATCGTCGTGCTGCCGCTCGACGGGGCGACCGCCGGCGCCGCCATCGACGTTGCCGCGCTCGAGACGGCGCAGGGCGAGCTCAACCGCCACGTCGCCGCCTACGAGCGCACGCTCGACCGGGTGGCCACGGCGGTCGCCATCTTCGGGCCCGACCAGCGCCTGGCTTTCTTCAACGAGGCCTACCGCAAGCTGTGGCTGCTCGACGCCGACTGGCTCGCGACCAAGCCCACCGACGCGCAGCTGCTCGACCGGCTGCGCGAGCTCTCGCGCCTGCCCGAGGTGGTGAACTACCGCGACTGGAAGGCCAAGATCCTTGCCGGCTACAAGACCGGCACCGAGTACGAGGACTGGTGGCATCTGCTCGACGGCCGCACCATCCACGTCGCCTCCGCGCAGCGCCCCGACGGCGGCCTCACCTACCTCTACGACGACGTGACCGAGCGCTTCGCGCTGGAGAGCCGCTACAACGCCCTCATCAACGTGCAGCGCGAGACGCTCGACGGCCTCAAGGAAGGCGTGGCGGTGTTTGCTACCGACGGCCGGCTCAAGCTGCACAACTCGGCGCTGACGCAGATCTGGCGGCTGCCTCCCAGCACGCTGCGCGAAGGGCCGCACATCGACGAGATCATCGCCCAGTGCGTCAAGCTCTACGACGATCTGCCGACCTGGGCGCGCATGAGCCGGGCCGTCACCGGCATCTCCGATCGCCGCCAGCCGATCGAGGGACAGATGACCCGGCTCGACCAGAGCGTGATCGACTTTGCCGTCTCGCCGCTTCCCGACGGCGGCACGCTCATCACCTTCGCCGACGTCACCGATTCCAAGCGCTACGAGCGGGCTCTGATCGAGCGCAACGAGGCGCTGGTGGCGGGCGATCGGCTCAAGAGCCAGTTCATCAGCCATGTCTCCTATGAGCTGAGAACGCCGCTCACCAACATCATCGGCTTCAGCGAGCTGATGATCAGCCCGCGCACCGGCGATCTCAACGACAAGCAGCGCGAGTACCTCAACGACATCTCCGCTTCCTCTCGCACGCTGCTGGCCATCATCAACGATATCCTCGATCTCACCACCATCGATGCGGGCGCTCTCGAGCTGAAGCTGGCGCCGGTCCAGGTGGCGAGCGTGGTCGACGGGGCGGTGCTGGGCGTGCGCGACCGCGCCGCCCGTACGCGCCTAAATGTCGACATTCGCATCGCTGACGATGCGCACGAGTTCATCGCCGACGAGGCCAGAGTGCGTCAGGTGCTCTACAATCTGCTGTCGAACGCGATCGGGTTCTCCGACGCCCGGCGACGCCGTACATGTCAGCGTCTGGCGGGAGGCTGGCATGATGGCCTTTGCCGTCGAGGATCGCGGTGTCGGCATCCCCAAGGACGAGCAGCAGCGCGTGTTCGAGCGGTTCGAGAGCCGCAGCCAGGGCTCCAAGCATCGCGGAGCGGGCCTGGGCCTGTCGATCGTGAAGAGCCTGGTCGAGCTCCACGGCGGCACCATGTCGCTCGAGTCCGAGCCCGGCCGCGGTACACGCGTGACCGTGCGCTTCCCGGAGAACGGCGTGCGCGAGGCTGACGGCGGGCAAGTCCAAGCGGCTAGTGCATGATCTCAGAGTGGACGCGTGAGCTCGACGAGGCGGGCGTAGTCAGGCTGGCCGAGCTGTTGGCGCTGAAGCTTTACCCCGGCGATGTCGTGGCGCTGAGCGGCGAGCTGGGCGCGGGCAAGACCACATTTGCGCGCGCGCTGATCGGCGCGGTGCTGCAGCAGGCAAACACCGAGATACCGAGCCCAACGTTCTCGTTGCGCCAATCGTACGCAGGCGCGCGGCTCAGAATTGATCACTTCGATTTCTATCGCTTGTCGGGCGCCGACGAGGCGCGGGAGCTGGGCTTCGAGGACGCGGTCGAGGACAGCGTGGTCATCGTCGAATGGCCCGAGCGCGTCGCAGCGCTGCTGCCTGCGAGCCGCTTTGAGATTTCGCTCGCCGAAACCAAGGACCCTGCCGTTCGCCGTGTCACCATGCGGGGCCTGGACGCGGCGCGCGCGCGTGCCAGCCGCATTGCTCGAGGTGATGGAGTTTCTCGACGCCCAGCCCGGTTGGGCCGGGGCAACGATCGCCTACTTGCAGGGCGACGCATCGACCCGCAGCTACGCCAGGCTCTCGCGCAATGGCCGCACCGCCCTGCTGATGGATGCGCCGCGCCAGCCCGACGGCCCGCCCATCCGCGATGGCAAGCCTTACAGCCAGATCGCGCACCTGGCCGAGGACATGGCGCGCGCGTCCACCGCCATCGCCCAGCCCCTGCGTGCAGCGGGCCTGAGCGCGCCGGAGGTGCTGGCCCACGATCTCGGCAGAGGCTTGCTGCTGGTCGAGGACCTCGGTGATCGCCTGTTCGCTGCCGAGATCAAGGCGGGCACGCCGCAAGCGCAGATGTGGCGCACCGCCGTCGATGCCCTCGTCCACCTGCGCCGCGTGCCGGTGCCCGCGGTGCTGCCCCTGCCCGACGGCACCACCTATCGCCTGCCGCGGCGCGATTCCGCGGCCTTCGAGATCGAGATCGAGCTGCTGCTCGATTGGCTCTGGCCCGAGCTGAAAGGCGCGCCTGCCCCCGCACCCGTGCGCGCCGAGTTCAAGGCGCTGTGGCGGCCGGTGATCGACAGGCTGCTGGCCCTGCCTGCCGGTTGGTTCCTGCGCGACTTCCACTCGCCCAATCTCATCTGGCTGCCCGAGCGCGATGGGGTTCGCAGGGTCGGCATTCTCGACTTCCAGGACGCCCTCAACGAGCATTTTGCGTTCGACCTCGTCTCGCTGTTGCAGGATGCCCGGGTCGACGTAGCCGAGGAGCTGGAACGCGAGCTGTTCGACTACTATTGCACCAAGATTGCAGCGCAGGAGCCCGCTTTCGATCAGGCAGCGTTCGCATCCGCCTATGCAGACTTCGGTGCCCAGCGCAACACGCGTTTGATAGGACTGTGGGTGCGCCTGCTGCGGCGGGACAAAAAACCGCAATATCTGCAACACATGCCGCGCACCTGGCGCTACCTGGAGCGAAACCTGCGGCACGCTGCACTTGCATCGCTCGCCGCTTGGTATGAAACGCACTTCCCGGCTACGCTCAGAAGCCGGCTGCCGCAGGTCTAGTGTGATGATCGAGAAGTCCGCTACAGCGCGCTAGGCTAGGTTCGGGAGCGGACTTCTCGATCTAAATCACACTAGAATAGTGATGTTGCCAGTGTCCTTCAGATCGCGAAATTCGTGACCGAGCCCACCGCACAACCAGACGAATTTCGCGATCAGGACACTAGCCGCGCCAGGGGGGCGAAGCGAGCCGCAATGCCAGCCAGGATCACAACGGCGATGGTGCTGAGCGCCGGTCTCGGCACGCGTATGGCGCCCGCCAACAACACGCTCCCAAAGCCGCTCGTTCAGCTGCACGGCAAGGCCCTGATCGATCACGTCCTCGACCGTCATGGCGAAGCCGGCATCGAGCGTGCAATCGTCAACGTGCACCACAAAGCCGATCTGATCGAGGCGCACATCGACGGCAGGCGCCGTCCCCCGATCGAGATTTCCGATGAGCGCAGCAAATTGCTGGATACGGGGGGCGGCGTGAAAAAAGCCCTTCCACGGCTCGGGTCAGGCCCATTCTTGATTCACAATGCCGACTCGGTGTGGATCGAGGGCGTGGGCTCGAACCTGGTCCGCCTGATGCAGACCTGGGACGATGCTCGCATGGACTGCCTGCTGATGCTGGCGCTGGCCTCGCACAGTCTCGGCTATCAGGGTCGCGGCGACTTCGCCTTCGAGCCGGATGGCCGCATTCGCCGGCGCCGCGTCGAGCAGGAGATCGTACCGTTCGCGTTCACTGGCGTTTCGATTGCGCATCCGCGCCTGTTTGCCGGAAGTCCGGAAGGCGTATTTTCGCTCAACGCCGTGTGGAACACGGCTATCGCCAAAGGGCGGGCATACGGCATGCGCATGGAAGGCATTTGGATGCACGTCGGCAGCCCCGACGCGCTGGCGCTGGCCGAGCAACAACTCGCACGTGAGATTCTTGGGTAGAAAGCGGGCGGAGCCCGCACTGAGCGAACGCCCTCGCGTGTACGCGGTGGCCGCCGGACGGCCGTTCTTGCACGCCCTTGCGGAAGCATTGGCGGGTGGAAGCCTGCCGGTGCCTGGCGGATCGCGGCCCGATCCTTTGCAGCTGGCCGACACGACCTTGTATCTGCCGACGCGACGGGCGACGCGCGCGCTGCAGGAGGCGTTCCTCGGGGTCTCGGGCGGCCGCGCGCTGCTGCTGCCGAAGATCAAGGCGATCGCGGAAGGCAGCGACGATCTCGAGCTGATCGCCAGCGTTGCGGATTTTGCCGACGGCGCCGATCAGCCCTCGCGCACCATGAGCGAGTTGGAGCGGCAGCTCACGCTGACATCGCTGGTCTTGCGGTGGGCACAATCGGAGGCGCGGCCCACCCGCACGGGCGATGATATTCTGCCCTTTGCCGCCGCAGGCGCGAGGACTCCGGCGCAGGCCGTCAAGCTCGCCCAGGAGTTGGCGCGCCTGCTCGACGAGCTGGAGAACGAGGGCATCGACGCCCAACGGCTCACCGAGCTGGTGCCGGAGGAGTTCTCCGAGCACTGGTCGGGCACGCTCGCCTTCCTGCAGATCGTGACGCAGTTCTGGCCGGCGCACCTCGCCGACCACGGCCTCGTGTCGGCCGTCGCGCGGCGCAAACGGCTGATGCAGGCCGCGGCGGAGCGGCTGCGGGCGGCGCCGCCCGAGGCACCTGTCATCGTCGCCGGCCTCACCCGCGCCGATCCGGCGGGGCTCGACCTGATCCAGGCTGTCATGGGCCTGCCAAACGGCGCTCTCGTGCTGCCGCCGCTCGATCGCACCCTCGACGAGGCAAGCTGGGCTTCGATCGGTGAGCATCCGGAGCATCCGCAGTTCGGATTGAAGAAACTGATCGATGCCTTGGGGCTGGCGCGCGCGGACATCCAGCCGCTGGCGGCGGCCGAACGCAACCCGGTGCAGCGTTCGCGCTGGTCGCTCGTATGCGAGGCCATGCGTCCCGCCGCCACCACCGAGCGCTGGCACCTGTTCACGCAAGACACCGACAAGCGGCAGATGGCTGCGGCCCTGACCGGAATGTGGCTCGTCGAAGCGGCCACCGCCGAGGAGGAGGCAGAGGCCGTGGCGCTGATGCTGCGCGAGGCGGTGGAGACCCCCGGTCGCACCGCCAGCCTGATTACGCCCGATCGCAGCCTCGCCCGGCGCGTAGTCGCGCGGCTCGAGACGTGGGACGTCTATGCCGAGGACACGGCCGGCCAGCCGTTCGGCGCGACGCTTGCCGGCATGCTCCTCGATCTGACGGCCACGGCGGTCGAGAAGGAGTTCGAGCCCGTCGCGCTGATGGCGCTCCTCAAGCATCCGCTCTGCCGCGCCGGCATGGCCGCGGGCGATTTGCGGCGGGCGATCAGCGCCGTGGAGCTTGCGGCGTTCCGCTCGCCCTATTTCGGCAAAGGGCTGGAAGGCGTTGAGGCTGCCCTGGAGGGCGCGCAGACGCGCCAGCGTAACCACCGCGCGATCCGCCAGCTGGGATCGGCGGACTGGCAGGCCGCGCGCGACCTCTTGCGGCGACTGAAGGCAATCTTCGGGCCGATTGTGGAAGCCTTCGCCTCAGCCCGCCCTGTCCCCGTGCAGGACCTCGCCCGCCTGCACTTCGCGACCGCCGAGGCGCTGGTCAGGAGTAGCGATACCGACGACGGCAGCGCGCTCCGCCGGGGCGAGGCGGGGGAATGGGCCGCGCAGTTCTTCACGAGCCTCATCGACAAGACCATGCCGGCGCCCCACATTGCGGCCTTCGACTATCCGGCCTTCTATCGCACCATGGTCGCCCGCAAGCGCATCCGTTCCCAGCGGGCCGGCCACCCCCGCATTGCAATCCGCGATCCTCGCGACGCACGCCTGCAGCTCACTGACGTGGTGATACTGGGCGCGCTCAACGAAGGCATCTGGCCGCAAGCTGCAGATCCTGGCCCCTGGCTCAATCGGGCGATGCGCCAGGCCCTCGGCATGCCAATGCTCGAAGAAGTCGTAGGTGCGGCGGCGCATGACTTCAGCTGGCAAGCCGGGGCGGAGCGCGTGGTGCTGACGCGTGCAGCCAAGGTCGACGGCGCACCTACCGTGGCGTCACGCTGGGTGCTGCGGCTGCAGGCGCTGGTCACGGGAATGGGACTGTCGCTTCAGGCCGAGCAGCCGTGGCTCGCGTGGGCCAAAGCGCGCAACCTGACTGCAGGTCCGGCGCGGCCGGTGCGTGCACCAGAGCCGCGGCCGCCGGTTGCCATGCGCCCGCGCGAGTTGAGCGTCACGGCAATCGAGACGTGGATCGCCAACCCCTATGCGGTGTTCGCGCGGCGCATTCTGCGCCTGGAGCCGCTGCCGCTGCTCGGTGCGCGCCCGGCAGCTGCTCTGCGCGGCCAGATCGTACACGACGCGCTGCGCCGGTTCGGCGAGCGCTTTCCGGGGCAGCTGCCGCGCGATATCGCCGAGGAGCTGATGGCGATCGCCGAGGAAGTACTGGCCGACTATACCGGCAATCCGCGCGTGGCGGCATTCTGGGCGCCGCGGCTCGAGCGCTTTGCCACCTGGTTCGCGGCCACCGAGCCCGCCCGCCGCACCGGCGTTGCGCGTATATTGTCAGAGGTCGATGGCAAGCTGGTGCTCGCGGGACCCGCCGGGCCGTTCACGCTGACCGCCCGCGCCGACCGCATCGATGCCGGCCGAAGCGGGCTCGTCATCACCGACTACAAGACCAAGCAGAACTTGCAACAGCTGGCTTCCCGCGCCGCCAACGGGGAAGCGCCGCAGCTGCCGCTGGAAGCCGCCATCGCCGCCGGCAGTGGCTTCACCGGCGTCCCGCCCGGGCCGGTAGGGCTGCTGCGCTACATCTCCACCTCAGGTGGTGAGCCGCCGGGCCAAGAGATCGCCCTCAAGGTCGACGATGTCGCTGCCCTGGCGCGCTCCACCCGCGAAGGCCTCACTCGTCTCATTGCGCAGTTCGACCAGCCGGGCACGCCTTATCGCGCCGTGCGCCGCGCCCGCTTCACCTACGACTACGATGACTATGCGCACCTGGCGCGTGTCGGGGAATGGCAGGTCGACAGCGGCGAGGAGGACGCGCCATGAGGCTCATCGGCTCCGGCCGATCCGACGCCCTGGCGGCCGTGCGCGACAAGACGCGGCGCGCGCAGGCATCCGCCGCCGATCCTGCGGCCTCCGCCTGGGTCAGCGCCAATGCCGGCACCGGCAAGACGCACGTACTGACCATGCGCATATTGCGCCTGCTGCTCGATGGCGTGGAGCCCGAGCGCATCCTGGCGCTGACCTATACCAAGGCCGCCGCGTCCGAGATGTCGGCGCGCGTGTTCGCCCGTCTCGCCGAATGGGTGACCGCGCCAGACGCAAGCCTGAAACCGATACTCACCGACCTGCTCGATCGCGCGCCGTCGGGCGATGACATGCTTTGCGCGCGCCGGCTGTTTGCCAGGGCCATCGAGACGCCGGGCGGCCTCAAGGTGCAAACCATCCACGCCTTCTGCGAGCGCCTTCTGCAGCGTTTTCCGTTGGAAGCCGGCGTGCCGCCGGGGTTCGCCATCCTCGACGATCTGGGGCGCGCTGCCCTGCTGCGGGAGGCTGTCGACGCCACGCTGAGCGAAGCCACCGGGGCCACGTCCGATGCGCCGTTACGCCGGGCGCTGGCGTCGGTGGTGGGGTTCGCCGCCGAGCACAATTTCGATGACGTGCTTGCCGAAGCGCTGCGCCAACACGAATGGATCAGCGCTGCCGTGCGGCTCGACGACGATGACGGGGACAGGCTTGGCGAAGCAGAAAAGCTCTATCGGGTGGCCCTCGGGCTCGGCCCGGGCGAGAGCCTCGATGCCACCACTGCCGCCCTTGCGGATGTCCTCCCCAAAGCGGAGCTGGCGCGCCTGCGCGACTTGCTGGCCTCCGGCTCCAACAGCGACATCGAGGGGTCGGAGAAGCTGGCTGCGGCGCTGGTGGCCGCGGGTCCGGCCGTGCGCATCGAGGCGTTGGGCGAGTTCTTCCTGACCGGCAAGGGTGAGCCGCGCCGGTCGCTGATGACCAAGAAGCTTGCCACCGACTACCCCGATGCCGCGGCGCAGCTCTCCCCTGCCCAACAGCGGTTCTGCGAGCTCAACGACCAACGCTGCAAACTGCAGGTGCTGGATGCAACCTTGGCGCTGGTGCAGCTCGCCAATGCCGTGATGCAGCGCTATGGCGCAGCCAAGGCCAGGCAGGCGGCGCTCGATTTCGACGACCTCGTCGGCCGGGCTGCCAGCCTGCTTCGCTCGTCCGGTGCCGTCGAGTGGGTGCTCTACAAGCTCGACGGCGGGCTCGATCACATCCTGGTCGACGAGGCGCAGGACACGAGCCCGGTGCAGTGGCAGGTGATCCGCGCGCTGGCCGAGGAGTTCTTCTCCGGCAGCGGCGCCAGCGACCGGCCGCGCACGCTGTTCGCCGTTGGCGATGAGAAGCAGTCCATCTACAGCTTCCAGGGCGCAGCGCCCGCCATGTTCGCAGCGGCAGGCGAAGAGCTCGCCCTCCGCGCCGGCCAGGCGAGCATGCGCTGGCAGCGCATCCCGCTCACGCTGTCATTCCGCTCGGTTGAGCCGCTGCTGGCGGCCGTGGACCGCATCTTCGCCGATGCCGGCCGCACGCCGGGGTTGACGGCCGATCGCAAGGCCGTAAGCCATGCCGCCCACCGCACGGGGCACGCCGGCCTCATCGAGATTTGGCCGCTCGAACCCTTCCAGGCGGCCAAGCCCTCGGAGCCCTGGTCGCCGCTTGCCGAGGTTGGCGCTTCACCGTCCCTCGAGCGCCTGGCCGCGCGCATCGCCGCCACCATCGACGGCTGGATCGAGAAGCGCGAGATGCTTCCGTCGCTCGGGCGCCCGATCCGCGCCGGCGATATCCTGATCCTGGTACGCAAGCGCGCCCCCTTCGCGCCGGTGATGGTGTCGGCCCTGAAGGCGCGCGGCATCGAGGTGGCCGGCGCCGACCGCCTGCTCCTGACCGAGCAGCTGGCCGTCCAGGACCTCGTCGCACTCGGGGCCTTTCTGTGTCTCCCCGAGGACGATCTTTCGCTCGCCTCCGTTCTCAAGTCGCCGCTGTTTGGCTTCGACGACGACGACCTCCTGAAGCTCGCCCATGGCCGCAAGGGGTCCCTGTGGAGCGAGCTGCGCGCTCGGGCGTCCGAGGACGCGCGCTTCAAGGACGCCACCAGCACCTTGCAGCGCTGGCAGGTGCAGTCGGAGCGTACAGCACCCTTCGAGTTCTACTCTCGACTGCTCGACGGCGAGGGTGGCCGCACGCGCATGCTGGCGCGGCTGGGTACCGAGGCGGCCGATGCCATCAACGAGTTTCTCAACCTGGCGATCGCCCACGACGACGGTGGTGCGCCGCCCTCGCTGGAAGGGTTCCTCGCCTGGCTGCGGGAGGGGCAGCGCGAGGTGAAGCGCGACATGGAGCAGGGCCGCAACGAGGTGCGCGTCATGACCGTGCACGGCGCCAAGGGCCTGGAGGCGCCGATCGTCTTCCTGCCCGATACCTGCACGACCAGGTCGGCGCGGCCGGCAAACGGCCTGCTGGTGCTGGAGGACGCGGCGCGGCCCAGCAATGTGCCCCCGCCGTTCCTGTGGCCGGTCAAAGGCACGAGCAAGGTCGGCGCCGTGCAGCAAGCGAAGGCGCGCGTCGCCGACCGCGAGACCGAGGAGCGCAACCGCCTCCTCTACGTCGCAATGACACGGGCGCGCGACCGGCTCTACGTCGCCGGATTCGAGGGCAAGCGGCCGCCGCCGCAGGACTGCTGGTACAACCTCATCAAGGCGGGGCTGGGCGATTCCCTGAAGGAAGCGAAGGAGCCCGACGGCCGTGTCGTCCTCAGCCTCACGAGCGAGCAGACGGCCAAGCCGGAGCCTGCGCAATCGAGCCCAGGCGCACTGGTCGGCAAAGGGCCATTGCCTGGGTGGGCGACCAGGAAGGCGCCGCGCGAGCCGGTGCTCGCCATGCCGCTCGTGCCATCGCGTCTCGCCCCGCTCGAGATGGAGGCGGAGGAAGCGCCAGCGTCTCCGTCTCGGCGGCCGCCTGCCGAGCCGCCCATCCTGGCGCCGGCGCGCCTGACGGAGGACTGGCGCTTCCTGCGCGGCACGCTGACCCACGCCTTGCTCGAGCACCTGCCGGGCCTGCCGCAGGACAGCTGGCGAGCGGCTGCGGAGGCCTTTCTCGCCAGCCGCGCCACTCAGCTCCCGGCCGAGACGCGTCGGGACATCGCGGCCGAGACTCTGGCCGTTCTGCAGGACCCGGCGCTGGCACCGCTCTTTGGGCCTCAGAGCCGCGCCGAGGTGGCAATCGCGGCCGAGGTGCCGCATCCGGTGCGGCCGGGCACGGTGTTGCGCCTCACAGGCAAGATCGACCGGCTCGTCCGGGATGGCCAATCGGTAATCATCGTCGACTACAAGACCAACCGCCCGCCGCCCGCCAGCCCGGATGGAGTTGCCGAGGCCTACCTGTTGCAGCTTGCGGCTTACCGCCTTGGCGTAGCGCAAGTTTTCCCCGGTCTTCGCGTGCGGGCCGCGATCTTGTGGACACACGGTCCGCGCATCATGGAGATCGCGGCGCAAGTGCTGGATGAATATGAACAAAAGCTCTGGCAACTCGACCTAGTCAACCTTGACGCTTGACAGCATCCTTCCTATTTGTCGGTGCCCGATATGAAGCCGGGCAGAGCAGGAGGCCGTTCATGGGCGGAGTCGCAACCAAGGCTGTTTCGGATGCCACCTTCGAGAAGGAGGTGCTGCAGTCGTCCGAACCGGTGTTCGTCGATTTCTTCGCCGAGTGGTGCGGCCCCTGCAAGGCCATGGCGCCGGCGCTCGAGCAGGTGGCGGCGGAGATGCAGGGCAAGGTGAAGGTGGTGAAGCTCGATGTCGATCAGAACCCCACCGTCACCCAGCAGTATCGCATCCAGGCGATGCCGACCCTGATGATCTTCAAGAACGGGCAAGTAGCCGCCCAGCGCGTCGGTGCGCTGGTGCAGAAGAAGCAGCTCGAAGACTGGATCAAGGGCGCTATCTGAGCCGCCCTTCGTAGGTTGGGTCAAGCGAAGCGCAGACCCAACATTGTTCAATCTGTAGCCGCGTTGGGTCATCGCTGCCGCTCGACCCAACCTACACCTGACGGATTTCTGAGCGCGAGGTCCAAAGGGCTTCGCGCTCAATTCGTTTGTGGCTGCACGCCTTCCTGCAGCGCCAGCACTTGGCCCGCGAGGTAGAGCGAGCCGCAGATCAGGATGCGCAGGGGCTGGCCCTCCCGCTCCTGCAAGCGACGGATGGCGGTTTCCACGTCGGCGGCGGCCTCGGCGTTGAAGCCCGCCCAGGCCGCAAGGGCTGCGAGCTTCTCGGGCTCGTGCGCAGATTCAGGTGCGCCGGGAACCGGCACGGTCACGATGCGGCGGACCAGCCCGCGGAACTGCTCGACGAAGCCGTGCGCATCCTTTTGGCCCATCATGCCGAGGATCAGTCCCACCGGCTTGGGCGCTCGTTCCTCCAACTCCGCAAGCGTCTGCGCAATCGCTCGGCCGCCTGCCACGTTGTGGCCGCCATCGAGCCACAGCTCCGAGCCAGGCACCAGCAGACGAGAGAGAGGCCCGTTGCTCAGCTGCTGCATGCGCGCCGGCCAACGCGCCGCCAGCAAGCCGCGCTCGATGGCCTCGCTGCCGATCGCCATGGTCTTGAGCTGCAGCGCTGCCGCGACAGCGGTGCCGGCGTTGCCGATCTGGTGCTGGCCCATCAACGCCGGCAGGGGCAGATCGAGCAGCCGCTCCGCGCTTTGAAAGACCATGCGGCCGCGCTGCTCGAAAGCCTCGAAGTCCTGGCCCCAAACAGAGAGCGGCGCGCCCAACCGCTGCGCGACGTCGGTGATTACATCGAGGGCCTCCGGCGGTTGTGCGGAGATGACGGCCGGAACCCTGGCTTTCAGGATACCCGCCTTTTCGGCTGCGATCTGTTCCAAGGTCGAGCCCAGCTTGTCGGTGTGGTCGATCGATACCGGCATGATCACGCTGAGCGCGGGGCGCGCGACCACGTTGGTCGCATCGAGCCGTCCGCCGAGTCCCACCTCCAGGATCAGCGCGTCGGCCGGATGCTCGGCGAACGCCATGAACGCCGCCGCCGTCGTGATCTCGAAGAAGGTGATCGGCTCGCCCGCGTTGACGCGCTCGACGTGCAGCAAGCGTTCGACCAGCTCACCTTCCGCAATGGGCCGCGCCCGCCCATCGGCGCCGGCGAACTCGATGCGCTCGTGGAAGCGCACCAGATGCGGCGAGGTATAGGTGTGCACGCGCTTGCCGGCGGCCTCCAGCATGGCCTTCAGAAAGGCCGTGAAGGAGCCCTTGCCGTTGGTCCCGGCGACGTGAATGACGGGCGGCAGTCGGTCTTGCGGTCTGCCGAGCTTGACGAGCAGCGTCTCGACGCGTCCAAGCGACAGGTCGATGAGCCGCGGATGCAGCGTCTTGAACTCGGCCAGGATGTCTTCGCTTGAGCGCATGGCTTTTCGTAACACACAAACATCGACCCGGCGCGACCCGCACGCTTCACAAGCGGATCGGGGCCCCGAGACCGGGCTTTTTTGCTGTGGAGGAGCGGCCTGTTAGTTGCGCGCCCCGTCGCGCGGCGTCGAGGAAGTCTTGGGCTCGCCTTCGCGCTTGCCCTGGCGCGTTTCGAACCGCTCCGCCTCCTCGACAGCTTCCGGCTCGATAATGTCCGGAGCCCTGGCAAGCGTCTCCATGGTACGGCCATCGACAGCGCTGCCGTTGAGATAGCCCCGTTCGCTTGTCACTGCCGGCCTTGCCGTCACGGCTACCGTGGCGCTCGGCATCAACAGCCGGCACAGCCTGCCCAAGGTCTCGCGCAGCTTGTGGCGATGCACCACCATGTCGATCATGCCGTGCGAGAGGAGATACTCGGCCTTCTGGAAGCCCTCGGGGAGCTGCTCGCGGATCGTTTGCTGGATCACGCGCGGGCCCGCAAAACAAATGAGCGCCCCGGGCTCGGCGATGTGCACGTCGCCGAGCATGGCATACGAAGCCGTGACGCCCCCGGTCGTCGGATCTGTCAGCACCACCACATAGGGCAGCCGCGCCTCGCGCAGCCGCTGTACGGCAATGGTGGTGCGCGGCATCTGCATGAGCGAGAGGATGCCTTCCTGCATCCGCGCCCCACCCGAGGCCGCAAACAGAATGAACGGCACACTTTTGTCCACGGCGCGCAGCATCCCGGTGATCACGGCCTCGCCGGCCGCCATTCCGAGCGAGCCCGCCATGAAGCGGAAGTCCTGCACCGCCACCACGATTTCCTGTCCCTCGAGGGGACCCTCGGCAACCACCACCGCATCGTCGAGGCTGGTCTCGGCCTTGGCCGTCTTGAGGCGCTCGGCGTACTTGCGGCCGTCGCGGAACTTGAGGGGGTCGTGCGCCACCTCCTGCACCGCGACCTTGGTGTACTCGCCGTTGTCGAACAGGGATTGGAGCCGCTGCTGCGCGGTCATCCGCATGTGGTAGTTGGAGCCCGGGATGACGAACTGGTTGGCCTCGAGGTCCTTGTAGTAGACCATCTGCCCAGACTCGGGGCATTTGACCCACATGTTCTCGGCAACCTCGCGCTTGCCCGACGGCAGCAGGCCGCGGATTTTCGGACGGACGAAGTTGTTGATCCAGTTCACGCCGAACGCTCCATAGCACCGCTCCTGGACCCTCGATCAGGAGCGTACCGAGTGTGATGATCGAGAAGTCCGCCCCATTGCGTGAGGCCAGGTTCGTGAGCGGACTTCTCGATCTGAATCACACTAGCACCATGATTCTTCTAGTGTCCTTCAGATCGCCAAATTCGTACCGAGCCCGCCGCACACTGAGACGAATTTCGCGATCAGGACACTAGCCTTCGTTAACGGCCCCGCCGCACGCGGGATATGTGGCCATGCTTTAGGGGTGGTGCAAAGCCTGCGCCAGGCTTTTTGCAAGATCTAGGACCGCGGAGGCCGTTTTTCCAGTTGATTCTCCCTTTGGTCCTAGGCTGTTACGGATCGCCTCGACGAAAGCGGAGCCCACTACGACGCCGTCTGCCCCCGCGGCGATGGCGCGCGCCTGCTCCGGCGTCTTGATGCCGAAGCCCACCGCAACAGGAAGCGGCGTCGATTTCTTGATGCGTGCGACATCTGCGTGAACGGCGCCGACGTCGGGCGCGGCGGCCCCCGTGATGCCCGTGATCGACACGTAGTAGAGAAAGCCAGAGGTGTTGGCGAGCACTGTGGGAAGCCGCTTGGCGTCGGTGGTGGGCGTGGCCAAGCGAATGAAGCTCAAGCCCCGCTCGGCGGCCGGGAGGCACAGCTCCGCATCTGCTTCTGGGGGAAGGTCGACCACGATCAGCCCGTCGACGCCGGCAGCGACAGCCTCGTCGAGGAAGCGTTCGCGGGGATAGACGTAGATTGGGTTGTAGTAGCCCATCAGCACGATCGGCGTGTCCTGGTCCTCGACGCGGAAGGCGTGCACGAGATCGAGCGTGCGCTGCATGGTGTGCCCCGCCTTCAGCGCGCGCAGCGACGAGGCCTGGATCGCCGGCCCGTCCGCCATGGGATCGGAGAACGGCATGCCGAGCTCGATGACGTCGGCGCCCGCCTTGGGCAACCCGAACAGGATCGCCTTGGCGGTGGCGTAGTCCGGGTCGCCGGCGGTGATGAACGTCACCAGCGCCTTGCGGCCCTCGGCCTTGAGCGCGGCGAAGCGGCGGTCGATGCGTGACGGTTTGGTTCCAGGTTTCATTCCACGACCAGCGCCGTTGTCATCGTAGGTTGGGTCAAGCGGAGCGAAGACCCAACACGACCAGATCGCAACTTGCGTTGGGTCATCGCTACCGCTCGACCCAACCTACATCTTCATGCCGAGGTGGTCGGCGACGGCGAAGATGTCCTTGTCGCCGCGGCCGCACATGTTCATCACCAGCAAGTTGTCCTTGGGTAGCGTGGGCGCCAGCTTGGTCACATAGGCCAGCGCATGTGCCGGCTCCAGCGCCGGGATGATGCCCTCGAGTCGGGTGCACAGCTGGAAGGCCTCCAGCGCCTCCTTGTCGGTGATGGCGACATAGGTGACGCGGCCCGAGTCCTTCAGCCAGGAATGCTCCGGCCCGACGCCCGGATAGTCGAGGCCGGCCGAGATCGAATGCCCCTCCAGGATCTGCCCGTCCGCATTCTGCAGCAGATACGTGCGGTTGCCGTGCAGCACGCCCGGCTTGCCCCCGGTCATTGACGCGCAATGACCGTTCTCCACTTCGATGCCTTTGCCGCCCGCCTCCACGCCGAAGATCTTGACGCTCTCGTCGTCCAGGAACGGATGGAACAGGCCGATGGCGTTGGAGCCGCCGCCGACGCAGGCCACCAGCGTGTCGGGCAGGCGGCCCTCCATTTCCTGCATCTGCTCGCGCACCTCGTTGCCGATCACCGACTGGAAGTTGCGCACCATCTCAGGGTATGGGTGCGGGCCTGCCGCCGTGCCGATCAGGTAGTAGGTGTCGCGCACGTTGGTGACCCAGTCGCGCAGCGCCTCGTTCATGGCGTCCTTCAGCGTTTGCGCGCCCGAGGTCACGGCATTGACCTTGGCGCCCAGCAGCTTCATGCGGAACACGTTGGGGCTCTGCCGCGCCACGTCGACGGCGCCCATGAAGATTTCGCACGGCAGCCCGAAACGGGCGCACACGGTCGCCACGGCCACGCCGTGCTGCCCCGCGCCGGTCTCGGCAATGATGCGGGTCTTGCCCATGCGCCGGGCGAGCAGGATTTGTCCCAGGCAGTTGTTGATCTTGTGGCTGCCCGTGTGGTTGAGCTCGTCGCGCTTGAAGTAGATCTTGGCGCCGCCGAGATGCTGCGTCAGCCGCTCGGCGAAATAGAGCGGGCTCGGCCGACCGGCGTAGTGGGTATTGAGCGTATTGATCTCGTTCTGAAAAGCGGGATCGCGCCTCGCCTCCGCGTACGCCTTCTCCAGGTCGAGGATCAACGGCATCAGGGTCTCGGCGACGAAGCGCCCGCCGAACAGCCCGAAGAAGCCCTGCTCGTCTGGGCCGCTTTTGTAGGTGTTGAGCTTCGGCTCTTTGGTCTTGCGCTTCTTGGTTGCCATGGCTCAAGTCCGAATGGGGTGCCTGCTTCCTGGGCGTTCGCCGGCGTACTGGGCTATCGACCGCCCTGCTTAGCCGCCTTTGCCGCCTGAAGGAAGCGCCGGATCAGCTCGGGGTCCTTCTCGCCGGGACGCCGCTCCACGCCCGACGACACATCGACCATGGGCGCGCCCGTGATCCTGATTGCCTCGGCAACATTGTCCGGCGTCAGTCCGCCCGAAAGCATGAACGGCAGCCGGCCTTTGATGCCATCCAGAATATGCCAGTCAAAGGCCGTGCCATGGCCGCCAGGGCGCGAGCTGTCACGGGGCGGGCGCGCGTCGAACAGGATCAGATCCGCAGCGTCGGCATAGTCGAGTGCCGCTAGCGCATCCTCTGCGGTCGCCACCTTGATGGCCTTCATCACCGGCTTGCCCCAGCGCCGGCGTACCTCGGCGACACGCTCGGGCGTCTCCTCGCCGTGCAGCTGCAGGAGGTCCGGGTCGACGGCCGCAATGACGGCGTCGATCAGGGCATCGTCCGGATCGACCAGCAGCGCCACGATCTTGGCGCGGCCGCGCGCTTTGTCCGCCAGGGGGCTCGCCGCTTCGGGCGTGATGTTGCGCGGGCTCGGCGCGAAGAACACTAATCCAACGTAATCGGCCCCGCCGGCCAGCGCCGCCTCCAGCGCCGCCTCGGTCTTCAGGCCGCAGATCTTGACTTTGGTGGTCGGTGCCATGGCCGCATCATATCGCAGGCGCAAGCCGCCACAAAAAGGGCGGCCCAGCGGCGGCGGCTAGGTCTTGTTCGCTTGAAGGGCTGCCGTGATCTCCGCTTCGCTGCAACCGGCCGCGCGCAGCACGTCGGCGGTGTCGGCGCCCAGCAGCGGTGGGGGTAGGTCGGGAGCGGCCTCCACGTTCTCCACGTTGACCGCCTGGCGCAGCGTGCGCTTCACCGGCGTAGCGGAAGCAAAGTTGGTTGCGAAGAAGCCCACATCGCCGAGGTGCGGGTCACGCAGGAGATCGTTCGGCAGCCGCACCGGCTGCGAGGGGATGTCGAGCCGCTCGAACGTTGCCAACCACTCCGCCGTCGTCCGCGAGATCAGCGCGCCGGCCAGGATGTCGTAGAGCTCGTCGACGCGCGCGCTCCTTTGGGTGGCATCCTTGAACCAGTCGAGCTCGGCAACGTCGGAGCGGCCGATCTCGGCCAGGATCTTGGTCCAGTTGCGCTGCGTGTAAGGCAGCACGCCAACCCAGCCGTCCTTGGTCTTGTACGGCCGCCGCGAGGGCGAGATGACGCGCACGTAGCCGACCTTGCCGTTCTCCTCGAACGTCGCGGCACTCATGTGCTCGGAGAGGCTGAACGCCGCCATCAACTCGAACATCGGCACTTCCAGATAGCCCGGCACCTCGCCGGTGCGCTCGCGATAGAGCAGCGCCGCCATGATTGCATAGGCCAGATGGATGCCGGAGACCTTGTCGGCGGCGATGCTGGGCGCATAGAGCGGGGCGCCATCGCGCATCTGGAACAGGCCTGCAAATCCCGATGCGGCTTGGATGACGTCGTCGTAGGCGGGCTTGCCCGCGTAGCGCCCGTGGCGGCCGAAACCGACGGCGGCCGCGTAGATGATAGTGGGGCTCACCTCGCGCACGGCCTTGAACGTGAAGGAGAGCTTGTCCATCGCCTCCTGGCGCATGTTGTGCACGAATACGTCGGCGGTCGGCAGCAGCTTCCTCAAGCCCGCTCTTCCCGCCTCGCTCTTGAGGTTCAGCACGACGGAGCGCTTGTTGCGGTTGAAGTTGGCGAAGATGGCGCTGAGGCTCGGCACCGCTACGGGTGCGACGGGCCGCATGCTGTCGCCCTCCGGCGGCTCGACCTTGATCACCTCGGCGCCGAGGTCCCCCAGGATCTGGGTGCCGTAGGGGCCCAGGATCACCGAGGTCAGATCGAGGATGCGCAGGCCTTTGAGCAGGGGGATCATGCAAGTGCCGTGGCGGGAGCGAGAGAAGCTTCTCCGTAACACGGCGGTTGCCGCACCGCCTACACACCAATTCGCGCCGGCGAAGCCCCCCAAGCCATACCCAGCCGGGCGGCTGGAGCGGGGCGCGCTTTACGAAACTTTACCCCGCTGAGAAGTGCCGGAAACCACACCTGCACAAGATCGCGCCCACCCAACTGGACGCAGCTCGGGGAGGATGGTGGTGTGGATGCACTTAGGGCAACGCTTGCCGAGACTGAGGATGGGCCGCGGCACTGGCTGGTTTCGTCCGATGATGCAACGCACCTCCAGCGAACCCCGGCCATCCCAACGAGCACGGTACAGAGCCGAACAGGCCTTGCTGCCTGTCATCGCCGGCCGAAACGGACCGCGTTGCCGGCGCGATCATGGCCGCAGCGCACTGATCACGCGGTCGTGATCGGAGCTTTACGGCTCAGCAATATTGCCGCCTTGACTGGGCCGCGTTCTCCGCAAATAAAACGGCCGTTCGTTTTTCTTTGTGCAGTGCGATGGGTGGATCGAGGGAAATGGCAGGCGCGGCACGTATCCGGCGGGAGATGCAACCCCGTTCAGCCGCGGCACCACCGTCCAAGTAGGCAACCGCCGCCCGCATGCAAGGGCCAGGGGAAGTGAATGCCCAAGCTCAAGCCTGACATCCAGCGCGCCCGCCGCGAGCACATCCTCGATGCGGCCGAGCAGTGCTTTGCCCGCGCCGGCTTCCACCGCACCACCATGCACGACATCTGCAAGGAAGCCGGCGTCAGCCCCGGGGCGCTCTACGTCTACTTCGACAGCAAGGAGGCGCTGATCGCCGGCATCGCCGAGCGCGACCGGGCCGAATTTGCCGAGCGCCTCGCCGCGCTCGCCGGCGCTGCCGACTTCCTCCAGGCGCTGAAGGAATTGGGCGAGCACTACTTTGTGCATGACCCAGCCTACAGGCGGCGCATGTGCATCGAGATCGGGCTGGAGTCCACGCGCAACGAACGGGTCGGGGCGATTTTTCGCGATGTCGACGATTTCGTCGCCAAGGGCTTCGAGGAGCTATTCCAGCGGATGAAGGACGAGGGCCGCATCGCCCCCGATCTCGACATCCCCATGCTCACCCAGACCTTCCTGGTGATCGGCGACGGCCTGTTCTGGCGGCGCGCCGTCGATCCCGCCTTCGACGGCAGCAAGCTGGTGCCTGCAGTGCTGCAGGTGATCGCCGGACTGCTCAAGCCTGTTTCTATCCCCCGTGCCTGATCCACGACCTGAGCCTGCCGCAGCAAGCAATCAGCAGAACGGAAACGCGTCATGAGAAAGCTGTTGATCGGTATCGTGCTCGCCGTCGCCTTCGTCATGATCTCGCTGACGCTGGTCGGCAAGTCGCTGCCGCGGCCGACCGGCCCGGACGAGAGCAAGGCCGCCAAGGCGCCGGCCGATGACATCATCGCTGCGGTAGTCACTGTGGCGCGCGTCACCCCCGCCGACTTCACCGAGACGGTGCTCGCCACCGGCTCGCTGGTGGCGCGCGAGGAGATCCTGGTCGGGCCCGAGGTCGAGGGCTTGCGCATCACCGAGGTGCTGGCAGACGAAGGCTCACGCGTAAAGAAGGGCGATGTTCTCGCGCGCCTGGTCGCCGACACCCTCGATGCCCAGCTGGCCCAGAACGATGCGGGCCTCGCCCGTTCCGCTGCGGCAATAGCCCAGGCCAAGGCCACCATCACCCAAGCGGAAGCGCGTCTCGTCGAAAGCCGCAATGCCCTCGAGCGTGCCAAGCCGCTGCGTCAGGCCGGGCACATGACCGAGGCCGTATTCGATCAGCGCGAGCAGGCGGCACGCACGGCGGACGCTCAGCTGGCGGCGGCCAAGGATGGGTTGAACCTAGCCCTGGCAGAGAAAGCACAGGTGGAGGCCCAGCGGCGCGAGCTGATGTGGCGGCGCGGCCGGGTGGAAGTGACGGCGCCCGCCGACGGCATCGTCAGCCGCCGCATGGCGCGGGTGGGAGGTTACGCGGCCGGCGCCGCCGAGCCGATGTTCCGCATCGTCGCCAAGGCGGAGGTGGAGCTCGACGCGGAGGTGACGGAGACGCGATTGGCGTCGATCGCCATCGGGCAAATTGCCCGCGTGGAAGTCGCCGGCCTCGGCACTGTCAGCGGCACCGTCCGCTTGGTTTCGCCTGAGGTGGACAAGGCCACGCGGCTCGGGCGCGTGCGCATCTTCTTGGGCGACAATCCGGGGCTCAGGGTGGGCGCGTTCGCGCGCGGCACCATCGTCACGGCCAATGGCAAGGGCCTGGCCGTGCCCGCCTCGGCCATCCTCTACGGCCCGGACGGCCCGAGCGTGCAAGTGGTGCGAGCTGGCCGGGTGGAGACGCGTCGGATCAAGACCGGGCTTGCGGCGGGCGCGCTGGTCGAGGTGCGCGAGGGCCTCGGCGACGGCGACCTGGTCGTGGCGCGCGCCGGCACGTTCCTGCGCGAGGGCGATGCGGTGCGGCCCGTAATGACCGGCGCCAACAAGTTGAGCGAGGCGGCGCAATGAACTGGAACATCTCGGCCTGGTCGATCCGCCAGCCGGTGCCGGCGCTCGTCCTGTTCCTCGTCCTGATGACGCTCGGCTTCTTCAGCTTCAGCGATCTGCCGATCACGCGCTTTCCCAACATCGACGTGCCGATCGTGCAGGTGCGCGTGTACCAGGCGGGCGCGGCGCCGTCCGAGCTCGAGGTGCAGGTCACCAAGAAGATCGAGGACGCCATCGCCGGCGTGAACGGCGTCAAGCATCAGACCTCGGCGATCACCGAGGGCTCTTCGGTTACGACCATCGAGTTCCGCCTGGAGACCAACCAGGATCGCGCCGTCAACGACGTCAAGGATGCCGTCGCCCGCATCCGCACCGAGCTGCCGCGCACCATCGAGGAGCCGATCGTCACCCGCATCGAGGTAGAGGGGCTGCCGATCGTCACCTATGCGGCGCGCGCGCCGGGCATGACGCCGGAGCAGCTCTCCTGGTTCGTCGACGACACGCTGGTGCGCGCCCTGCAGGGCGTCAAGGGCGTTTCGCAGATCGAGCGCATCGGCGGCGTCGACCGCGAGATCCGCATCGCGCTGGATCCGCAGCGCCTGCTCGCCTACGGCATCACCGCCGGCGACGTGAACCGGCAACTCAGGGCAACGCACGTCGATCTGGCCGGTGGCCGCGGCGACATAGGCGGGCGCGAACAGGCGATTCGCACACTCGCCGGCAAGCAGACCTTGGAAGACCTGGCCGCCACCATGATCACGCTGCCCAGGGGTCGAAAGGTTCGCCTCGACCAGCTGGGCACGGTCACGGACGCTACAGCCGAGCCGCGCACGTTCGCCGCGCTCGACGGCGCGCCGGTGGTGGCCTTTGCCATATCGCGCGCCAAGGGGGCGAGCGACACGGTTGTCGCCGCCGACGTGGCCAAGAAGATCGCCGAACTGCAGAAGGCGCATCCCGACGTCGGGCTGAAGCTCATAGACACGATGGTCGCCTATACGCTCGGGGCCTATCGCTCGACCATGAAGACGCTGATCGAAGGGGCCGTTCTGGCGATCATCGTGGTGTTCGTGTTCCTGCGCGATTTGCGCGCAACCCTGATCGCCGCGATCGCGCTGCCGCTCTCCATCATACCGGCGTTCTGGGCGATCGACGCGGCGGGCTTCTCCCTCAACCTTGTGAGCCTGCTCGCCATCACCATCGTCACCGGCATTCTGGTGGATGACGCGATCGTCGAGATCGAGAACATCGTCCGCCACATGCACATGGGCAAGAGCGCCTATCGTGCGGCGCTCGAGGCCGCCGACGAGATCGGTCTTGCCGTCATCGCCATTACGCTCACCATCATCGCCGTGTTCGTGCCCGTGAGCTTCATGGGCGGCATTGCCGGCCAGTACTTCAAGCAGTTCGGGCTGGTCGTAGCCTTTGCCGTGTTCTTCTCGCTTCTGGTGGCGCGTCTCGTCACGCCGCTGCTCGCCGCCTACTTCATGCGCAGCAAGCCGCACTCCGACAAGGAAGGCTGGGTGCTCAGGGCGTATACGTGGCTGGTGCGCTGGTCGGTAGCCCATCACTACAAGGCCGTGGGCTTGGGGCTCGCGATCTTCGCAGCCTCGATCGGCAGCTTCTATCTGCTGCCCTCGGGCTTCCTGCCGGCCGAGGACACGGGGCGCACGCTGCTCGCCATCGAGCTGCCGCCCGGTTCGCGTATCGACGAGACCAAGACGGTGGCCGGGTCCATCGCCCGCCACCTCCTTTCCAGGTCCGACGTCAAGGGAGTGTTCGTCAACGGCGGCAAGGTGCTGGGCGGCGGCGCAGAGGTGCGCAAGGCGACGCTGGTCATAAATTTGGTCCCCAGAGACACGCGCAAGCTGAGCCAGGCGCAGATCAAGGCCGAGATCACCCACAGCCTGGCGCAGGTGCCCGACATCCGCTTCTGGTTCCTGCAGGACAACGGTCAGCGACAGATCGCACTGGTGGTCTCTGGCCGCGATGCCGCCGCCGTCACCCACGCCGCCGCCGAGATGACCAGCCAGGCCAAGCGCATCCCACTGATCGCCAACGTCGTCTCGACGGCGGAGCTGGATCGTCCGGAGCTCAGGGTGGTGCCGATCACCGACATCGCCGCGGACCTCGGCGTGTCCACCGAGGCCATATCGGAGGCGGTGCGCATCGCCACCATCGGCGATATCGGCGCCAACCTCGCCAAGTTCGACGTCGGCGAGCGGCAGGTGCCGATCCGCGTGCAGCTCGAGGAAGGCGCCCGCGGCGACCGGCAGATCCTGGAGGGCCTCAAGGTCGCCACCACCTCGGGCGCAACCGTGCCGCTCTCCGCAGTGGCGAAGTTCGAGCTGGGCCAGGGCCCGACCGCGATCGACCGCTATGACCGCATGCGCCGCGTTTTGATCGGCGCCGATCTCGTCGGCAAGGCACCGCTCGGCCAGGCCGTAGACCGGATGCTGGCGCTGCCGGCCGCAAAGAACCTGCCTGCCGGCGTCGAGCTCAAGCAGTTCGGCGACGCCGAGGTGATGGGCGAGGTGTTCGCCAGCTTCGGCGCCGCCATGGGGGCCGGCATCATGATGGTGTACGCGGTGCTGGTGCTGCTGTTCGGCAGCTTCCTGCAGCCCATCACCATTCTGTTCTCGCTGCCTCTGTCGATCGGCGGCGCCATCGTGGCCCTTGCCATCACCGGCCAGGCGATCAGCCTGCCGGTGGTGATCGGCATCCTGATGCTGATGGGCATCGTGACGAAGAACGCCATCATGCTGGTCGACTTCGCCATCGAGCAGATGCGCCGGGGCATGCCGCGCACCGAGGCCATTGTCGATGCGGGCCGCAAGCGCGCGCGCCCGATCGTGATGACCACCATCGCCATGATCGGCGGCATGCTGCCTTCGGCCATCGCGGCCGGCTCCGGCGGCGAGTTCCGCGCGCCGATGTCGATTGCCGTGATCGGCGGGCTCATCTCCTCGACGCTGCTGTCTCTCGTGTTCGTGCCGGCGGTGTTCGCCGTGATGGACGACATCGGCAAGGCGATCTGGCGTCTGTTCGGACGGTTCGTGGGGCCCAGCGACGAGGCTCAGGGGCCAGTCGTGCCGCCCGGCACCGTGCATCGGCTGCCGGCAGCCGCGGAGTAGCTTCCGCTACACTCGCGCATACCGCGCGCCTCAGTGTTGACCGCACTGGCTCCGCTGGTTGCGGCATCCCGTTGGCAAGCCTAGTGTGAACGCGGGGGGCCCGCCTGTAATGGAGGACCCAAGATGTTCGACGCCAGAAGCATTCTCGACGTGCTGGTGCGGGGCGCAGGGCAGTCCCAAGGCACGGGGCCCGGAGCTGGAGCCGACATCTTTCGGGACCTGCTGGGCCAACTCGCTGGACAGGGCGGCGCACCTCAGGCCGGAAATCGCCCGCCACCTCCGTCGGGTCGGATGGCCCCAAGCCAGGAAGACGAGTACGAGGAGCCGAGGCCGCGCGGCGGGCGGCCCATGAGCTACGATGACCGCAGGCCCGGCGCGCCTATGCCCCGTGGAGGCGAGCAAGACGTTCCCCCAGGGCAGATGGGCGGCGGAAGCCTGGAGGATCTGCTGCGCAGCATCCTGAGCGGCGGCCAGGGCGGCCCCGGTGCCGGCAACCTGCAGGACATCCTGCGCGACCTGCTCGGGGGCCAGGGCGGTCCCCAGAGCGGGCCCATGAACCGCATGGTTGGCGAGGGCGGGCAAGGCCAAGGCGGGCCGGGTCAAGGCGGATCGGGCGCGGTCTTGGACGTGCTGCGGCAGGTGTTCGGTCAGGCAACCTCTGGCGTGCGCGAAGGCGCGGGCCGGCTCGACGAGATGACGGGCGCCTCCAGCCGCGCGCGCGAGGCCATCGGCCAGACGACCGGGCAATCGCCCGAGCAGCTGATTGCCAAGATCAAAGAGCTGATCGCCAACAATCAGCTGGGTGCCGGCGCTGCGCTCGGGGGGCTGGGAGCCCTGATCCTCGGCACCGGTGCCGGGCGCTCGATGGCCACCAGCGCCGCCAAGCTCGGCGGCTTGGCGCTGATCGGCGGGCTCGCCTACAAGGCCTACCAGAACTATCAGCAGGGCTTGCCGCCACTGGCGGGTGCCAGGTCGCCTTCCGGGCAGGCGCTGGTGGCCGCTCCCGCCGGCTCCGGCTTCGAGCCGGCTGCCGTGACCCACGACCAGGCGGTGCTCTACATCCGCGCCATGATTGCTGCGGCCGCGGCCGACGGGCGCATCGACGCCGCGGAGCAGCAGAGGATCGTGGGCAACCTGCAGCAGGCAGGCCTCGACGGAGCCGCACAGCAGTTCCTGACGAACGAGATCAACAATCCCGCCAGCGTGGAAGACCTGGCGGCCGCGGCGACCTCGCAAGCCGACGCGGTGCAGGTCTACACTGCGGCGCGGGTGGCGATCGACGTCGACACCGGCGCGGAGCACGAGTTCCTGAGGCAGCTCGCCGAGGCCCTCGGGATCGACGATGACCTGGCCGCCCAGGTCGACGCGGCAGCGCGCAGCCCGGCCTAGCGGAAGTCGGCGGCGGTCAGGATCGCAGTGAAGGGGATGCCGGCGGCCCGGAAGGAGTCGGCTGCGCCTTCCAGGCGGTCGACCACCGTGACGACACGCTCGATTGTGCCGCCCTCGGCGCGCACCGCCTCGATCGCCTTCATGGCCGAGCCGCCCGTGGTGGTGACGTCCTCCAGGATCGCTACGCGCTTGCCGGCCAGGCTCTCTTTGGGCGCCAGGCCCTCGACCAGCTTCTTGGCACCGTGCTCCTTGGCCTGCTTCCTGACGAAGAACGCCTGCAGCGGCCGGCCCTTGGCGTGGCTCGCCACCGCCACTGCGGTGGCCAGGGGCACGGCTCCCATCTCCAGGCCGCCGATCAGGTCCACTCTTGCGCCCTCCAGCGCCTCCAGGATGAGGGTTGCGATCAGGTGCGCGCCCTCCGCGTCGAGCATGGTGGGCTTCATGTTGAAGTAGAAGCTGGAGGTGCGTCCCGACACGAGCTTGATATCTCCGCCGCTCGAAAACGATCGCTCTCGCACGATCTCGATCAAGCGGAGCCTGGCGGGGTTTGCGGCGGCCCCAGAACTAGCCATGCCTGCGATCCTTGCATCTTTGCACTGTTGCGCGACCCTTGGCCCGCGGGCGGCGCCACTGTCAAGGCGGCAGGCTCGTGCTAGGCAGGTTGCTCACAGCCAGGAGCCCGCAATGTCCAGCGACGTCAACAGCCGCTTCCCGGCAGCTGCCTACATCGATCCGACCGCGCGGGTGTTCGGCAGGATCGAGATCGGCGAGGGGTCCAGCCTGTGGCCGTACGCCGTGATCCGGGCCGAAAGCGCCTTCGTGCGGATCGGCCGCTTCAGCAACCTGCAGGACCATGTGATGCTGCACGTTGGCTACCACTCGCCCACCTTTGTCGGCGACTATTGCTCGATCACCCATCGCGTTGTGCTGCACGGGTGCACGATCGGCGACAACTGCCTGATCGGCATTGGCGCAACCGTGATGGAAGGCGCCGTCATCGGCGACAATTGCATCATTGCTGGGCACAGTTTCGTTGCCGACAACAGCGTCATCCCGGCCAACTCGGTTGTGATGGGCACGCCGGCAAAGGTTGTGCGCCAAGCGAACAGCTTTGTCGCCAATCGCATCAACGCCATGCTCTACCATCGCAACGCGCTGGCCTACGCACGGGGTGAGCATCGCGCCTGGGACGGGTCCGAGTACGAGGCTGCTTCGCGCAAATGGAAGAGCGACGCGGAGCGCGAGTTTGCCAAGCTGTACGGGTCGTGAGGCGCCCCGATCGCTGCTGCAGTGCAATACCCATCAACTATATTTCCCCTGGCCGAATTCAAAGGACTTGTCACGCACCTGCAACGCAGCCAGATAGGCGGCCATGGAATTGGCTCAACAGGTGGGTGCGCTGCCCGTCCGCCGCGCGCCCGACGGCACCTTGCTGGTGCTGCTCGTTACAACGCTGCAGTCGCACCGCTGGATCATCCCGAAGGGCTGGCCGTGGCCCGGGCAGCAGGATTGCGACGCGGCTGCCGAGGAGGCGCGCGAGGAAGCGGGCGTGCTCGGCGAAGCACGCGTCGTCAGCATCGGCTCCTTCACGTATGACAAGCAGCGGCCGACGGGCGCGGTGCCGGTCAGGGTCTCGGTCTACGTGCTCGAGGTGCGTGAGGAGCTCGACGACTGGCCGGAGTCCGAGCTGCGGCAGCGGGCATGGTTCACCCCGAGCGAGGCGGCCGCAGCGGTGCAAGAGCCTGAATTGAAGGATCTGCTGTTGCAGCTTCAAAGCGCCGGCATCTGACGCCGCTGTTCTGCATTGCCCGCCGGCTTGGCTATTGGCCTGGCAGCACGAGGATTTTGGGCTCGCCGGGCAGCGTGGCCTGCGACACGACGATCTCCGGCACAGCAGCCCTCTCGACGGGAAAATTGTTGCCGATGCGCTCCAGGAAGCGCGCGAGAGTGTAGGGGTTGAAGTAGTGCATGGGCAGGATCAGGCGCGCCCGCAGCGTCTTCAGCGTCTCGATCACTCCTTCGACATCCATCGTGTAGCTGCCGTCCACGGCCACCATGACCACGTCGAGCTGGCCGATGTGCGCGACCTGCTGCTCGGTCAGCGTGTGGTGCAGGTGGCCCAGGTGGCCGATGCACATGCCGGCAACCTCGAAGATGAAGATCGAGTTGCCGTGGGCAATGGCACCGCCGGCCCAGTCGCGGATGTTGGTCGCCACGTTGCGCACGCGCACGTCGCCAACGGTCAGATCATGCCTGGCCGGGCCGTTGCCCTCCGGGTTCCAGCCGCGCAGCACATGCTTGATGGCCGGGTCGGGAAACAGGGAGTAGTGCGTCGTGTGGGCCCGGTTCATGGTGGCAATGTCAGGCACCACCGGCGGGCGGATGTAGTCGTTGTAGTCGGTGGCGATCTTCACGCCGCCGCCGCTTTCGATCAGCCATGTGGCGTGACCGACGAAGGTAAGGCGCACCTCGGCCGGGCCCAGCGACGCCAGGTGCCACGCGGCCGGCTGCACCAAGGCTGGCGCCTGCGAGACGGCAAAGCAGCGATCCGCCAACTGCGCCGCAACGCGCGCCGGCCACGCCAGCGCCGAGACCGCAACCGCCACTATCAGCAACACCCGTGCGGAACGCATCCAACCTCCTGCAGGTGGGGATGATAAGCGCTCGGCTCGCGTCACGCTATCGGGCGCAGAGTTGTGCGCGCAGGCGAAGAAATCCCGCCCCAGTTCCTCCTAAAAAAGGGCAACGCTCCGATCGCGTCTCTTCGCTTGTTTCGATCGGCGCAGCTTGCGTGGGAATATTTCGTCGCAAGCCCTTCTTTACTCTTGCACCCAGCGGCCTTTGGCCTCATATGACGCGTCTCCGTTTGTCCCGCGCGTCAAGGTGACTCGTGGGGCAGCGGGTTGGCTGTCTACTGGTTGGGGAGGGGTCCCATGGCTTATACCGACGCCCTCTTCCAATTGGGGATGGACTTGACCCGTTCAAGCACCGCCCAAAAGGAAGATCATGGTCAAAGCGCGCTTGTAGCGCCCGAGTTGAGGAAAGACTTCTTCATAGAACGCGATGGGGTTCGATGTGCGGGCACCCATCTCATCGTGGATCTGTACGGCGCTAAGCGGCTTGACGATCTCAAGCACATCAAAGAGACGCTGAGGCGGTGCGTGGAGGCGGCAGGCGCGAACCTGTTGCACATCCATCTTCATAGGCATACCGACAAGGGCGGCGTCTCCGGTGCCGCGGTGCTGGCCGAGGGCCACATGAGCGTGCACAGCTGGCCCGAAACGGGCTACCTGGCACTCGACGCGTTCATGGGGCGCGATGCGAAGCCGGAATTGGCCATCGAAATCGCAAAGCAGGCCTTCAAGCCGGCACGGGTGGTCGTCAAGGAGCACCTGCGGGCCGGCACGGCGCGGGAGCGCGTCTTGCGGGCGGTGCCCAAGCGAGCCCCTGCGCGTGAGAAGGCACAGGCCGCCGCATAGCGAGCCGGCCGCCGCCTCGCCGGACAACCCGGAAGCCTTGGCCCCTGGCCGAGGCTGCCGGGGTTTGGCTCCGTGGGGCGTGCCGTCGAACCGTCAACGCAATGTCTCGCGGCTATCGTATCTTCCCGCCGAGGGAAGACTATTCGACGCGCCTATGAGACGGATCGCTGGATGCATTGCGGGCGTCGATGTGAGCGAGGCCCTGACATCAATGGAGCTGACGAACATGAAGGAAGCATCCAACATCAAGGCAAGTCTGCTGAGCCGGGAAATCGAGCACATCGATTTCACGTCCTTCGATGCGCGCCCCATCGTGCAGAGCATGGCCGGCATGTCGTTCACCTCCCGCGACCTGGGGGGTGCGGCGGAGATCCTCAACAACATGCTGCGAGACGAGAGCTGTTCCATCATGCTGACGATGGCAGGCTCCACATCCGCGGGCGGGTGCATGAAGGTCTACGCGGACCTGATCAAATACAACATGGTGGATGCGATCGTCGCGACCGGTGCCAGCATCGTGGACATGGACTTCTTCGAGGCGCTCGGCTTCAAGCACTATCGGGGTACCCAGTTCATCGATGACAACGAATTGCGCGAGCTGCATATCGACCGCATCTACGACACCTACATCGACGAAGACGAGTTGAAGGCCTGCGACCATGCAATCTACAAGATTGCGAATTCGCTGCCGCCGCGACCCTATAGCTCCCGCGAGTTCATTCGCGAGATGGGCCGCTGGCTGAGCGAGGGCAACGCCAAGAAACCGCAATCGCTCGTTCAGCTCGCCTATGAGAAGGATGTGCCGATCTTCTGTCCGGCCTTCACGGACTCATCTGCTGGCTTTGGCCTGGTCAAGCATCAGGTGGACAACCCCGAGCGGCACCTGACCATCGATTCGATCCGGGATTTTCGCGAGCTCACGAAGATCAAGATCGAAGCGGGCACGACGGGTCTGTTGATGATCGGCGGCGGGGTGCCCAAGAACTTCGCGCAGGACACGGTCGTTTGCGCGGAGGTGCTGGGCCACGAAGTCGATATGCACAAGTACGCCATTCAGATCACGGTCGCGGATGTCCGCGATGGGGCGTGCTCCAGTTCCACGCTCAAGGAGGCTAGTTCCTGGGGCAAGGTGGATACCGCGTTCGAGCAGATGGTCTACGCGGAAGCGGGCTCCGTTCTGCCCCTGCTTGCCAGCGACGCTTACCACCGCGGCCATTGGCGGGCACGAAAGCCGCGTGCCTTTGCGAAGCTGTTCGCCTGCTAGCAGGCGAAGCTCGGCGACACGTTGCAGTCGAGGTTCGTGAAAATCGGCCTCGCCATGATCGGCGAGGACGGAGACTGCGGCGTGTCGGGCTCGCCCGACCAAGGCGAGCCTACGCCTTGAGCCATTCCCTCACCTGGGGGCACTTGAGCTTCTTGGCGACATGCGCAAAGAACTGCTCCTTCCTCACGGTGTCGTCCGCTTGACGTTCGAAATTCTCGACCGGTTCACTGAAAACCAGCCGCATCTCATTCGTGTAGTTATGCCTGAAGTCGTTCCACTTTATGCGGAAATACCAGGAGCTCAACGTTTCGTAGTACCAAATGACCCAGCTGCCGAAGACCTCATCGTCGAAGAAATTTGCTTGCCGAAGACGTGCAGCCATCTCGAACAAATTGAGCGTCTGATAGATATGATTGTCCGCTATCATCATATCCTTGGCGCTCGGATTGTATGATGGGTCCTTCACTGGATCTTGGAACTTGACGAGCGTTTCCGCATTGGTCGCCGTAAAGCGGAAAAGATCGTTGGAGGCCAGCTCCAGCCGCTGATAGGTCTGCTGCTTTTGCACCGCTATGAGCCGACGCTGCTGGCGGATATAGGTACCTACTCCAAAAAGAAAACTTAGCACTCCAAGGACGACTTCCACCTTTATGGGCAGACTAGAAAGAAACTCGAGCAACGACATGATCTTCTCTCAACTATCCGATGTTGGCTGAACTTCCCCCTGGCGCCGGAAAGCATGTGCTTTCGCACGGCACCCGACAAGGGTGCCAAATAACAAAGCCACTCCGCTTCCGCAATGACAATTGGGTATCGCCGGGCGGCGATGGGTTGCCGCAAAGTCGGCCTGCATGCGAGCGACCGCGGTCAGCGCACAGTGTTCGCCGTTAGCCTCGGCTGAGCCCTTTGACGGCGAGCGCGGAGAGGTATTCCGCCCAGCGCTTGTCGCGCTCCTCGTGCAGCGTCTGCAGATAGGACCAGGTGAAGAGCCCGGTGTCGTGCCCGTCGTCGAAGCCGATGCGCACGGCGTAATTGCCGACGGGGTTGAGCGCCTTGATCTTGACGTTGCGCTTCTTCGCCACCGTCACGCGCTGTTCCGGCGAGTGGCCCTGCACTTCCGCGGACGGGCTCATGACGCGCAGCATCTCGGCGGAGAGGGTGAAGGCATCCTCTCCCGGGAAGCCGACATGCAGCTCGCTCTTGTCGGGGCTAAGGGCCAGCGTGGGCGGGTTGACGCGGGCATCGGCCCCGCCTTGCAAGGCCTCCCAAGCCTTGGTGGCAATGTCGCGATACATGCGGGCATGCGGCCCGTCGGGGCTGGTCGCCACGATGGGGCGGCCTTCGTCCGAGCGAATGCGGATCTCCATGTCGAGCGGCACGCCGCCGAGGAAGGGGATGCCGAGCTTCTCGGCCTCGCGCTGGGCGCCGCCGTGCCCGAAGATGTCGGACCGCTCCCCGCACTTGGGGCAGATGAAAGTGCTCATGTTCTCGATGATGCCGAGCACCGGCACGTCCACCTTCTGGAACATGGCGAGGCCCTTGCGCGCGTCGATCAGCGCCAGGTCCTGCGGGGTGGAGACGATGATGGCGCCCGCCAGCGGCACCTGCTGCGCCATGGTGAGCTGCACGTCGCCCGTTCCGGGCGGCATGTCGATCACCAGCACGTCGAGCTCGCCCCAGGTTACATCGCGCAGCATCTGGGTGAGGGCTGAGACCACCATCGGCCCGCGCCAAATGATGGGCGTGCCCTCGTCCACCAGGAAGCCCATCGACATGGCCTCGAGTCCGTAGGCCTCCATGGGGCGCAGCCGCTTGCCGCCGGCGACTTGCGGCCTGCCACTCAAGCCAAGCAGCCGCGGCTGCGAGGGACCGTAGATGTCGGCGTCG
Source organism: uncultured Alphaproteobacteria bacterium (assembly GCA_963724565.1). Classification (GTDB taxonomy): domain Bacteria; phylum Pseudomonadota; class Alphaproteobacteria; order Rhizobiales; family Hyphomicrobiaceae; genus AWTP1-13. The sequence continues at coordinate 49,124 of CAVRVK010000007.1, read as the reverse complement.
AGGATGCCGGCCTTGAGCCCGATCGCCTGCAATCCGAGCGCAAGGTTAACGGCCGTGGTGGATTTGCCGACGCCGCCCTTGCCCGAGGCCACCGCGATCATGTGCTTGATACCGGGCACCTGGATGGTCTGGCGCTGCGCACCGGCGTGGGCCTGCACCGGAGGCCCCGATGGAGGAGGAGGTGCGCCCACGCCGCCGCTGCGGGCACGCGCCTGCTGCACTCTGGCGCTCTCGGGAGGCCGGCCGCTACCTTGCCCCGATCCGTTGCCGCTCGCGCTCGATCGTTCCGCCGTGAGCACGGCAACGACGCTCGCAACGCCCGGCATCTCGCGCACGACCTTCTCGGCCGCTTGCCGCAAGGGGTCTAGCTCGGAGGCGCGTTGCGGCGGCACGGTGATGGAAAAGGATACCCGCCCCTCTTTCAGCAGAATCTCGGACACCAGCCCCAGATCGACGATGTTGCCCTGCAGGTCCGGCCCTTTGACCTGGCGCAGCCGCTCTAGGATCTGTTCCTTGCTCACGCTCATGGGATGCTCATTGGAAGCATTGCAGTCGGCCGCTCGGCGGCCGCGAGAGGGGGGTGTCACCCCGACTGCTACTTTAGCACATAGTGGCAGACGCTTTACTGTATGTCACGAAGTGGCAAGGCTATAAACTAGTGCAACGAACGGGTTGGGCGGACTGCACCGCCTGCCTTGCGACAACAAAAATGGGGAGGGGTGCTTGAAAGGCCTACTCAGCTTCAGCCGCGTCGTCGACCGCTTCAACACGAAGCTGGGTGCGGCGGTCGCTTGGGCGATCCTGATTGCCGTGATCGTCAGTGCCGTCAACGCGATCATCCGCAAGGTCTTCAATACCTCCTCCAACTCGTGGCTCGAGCTGCAGTGGGTGCTCTTCGGTATCGTGTTCCTGCTGTGCGCCCCGTGGACCCTCCTGTCCAACGAGCACATCCGCATCGACATCGTGAACAGCTTCTTTCCCAAGCGCGTGCGCGACTGGATCGACGTGTTCGGACACGTGTTCTTCCTCCTCCCTGTCGCAGCCCTCATCGTCTATTTGGGTTGGCCGTACTTTTGGCTCTCGGTTATGCAGAACGAGCAGTCCACCAACGCCGGCGGGCTACCGGTGTATCCGTCCAAATTGCTGATACCCTTGGGGTTCACCCTGCTTCTGGTGCAGGGCCTTTCCGAGCTTATCAAGCGCATCGCGATCATCCGAGGCGACCTCAAGGATACCGTCAGCGGCGGGGGTCATCACGCCGCTGCCGAAGCAGAGGCTCAACGCGTCATTCAGGCTGCTAAGGAAGAAGCGGAGCTGCGCGCCCGCGTCTGACCAGCCGGCGCTGCAGCGCCGCTATTCGCAAGAACCGATCCCCCGGAGCAGAACAGATGGCCGATTTCATTGCGCAAAACATGGCTCCGATCATGTTTGCGTCACTCGTCGTGTTCCTGTTGATCGGGTACCCGGTCGCCTTCTCGCTGGCGGCGTGCGGCATCATCTTCTTCATCATCGGCGTAGAGGTCGCGCCGCTGTCGCACGGCACCATCACGCTGTCGTGGCCGCTTCTGGGCTCGCTACCGCATCGGTTGTACGCGATCGTCAACAACGACGTCCTGCTGGCCATTCCGTTCTTTACGCTGATGGGGCTCGTGCTCGAACGGTCCGGCATGGCCGAGGACCTGCTCGACACCATCGGCCAGCTGTTCGGTACCATCCGCGGCGGCTTGGCCTATGCGGTCATCTTCGTCGGCGCGCTGCTCGCTGCGACCACCGGCGTGGTTGCCGCGTCCGTCATCTCGATGGGCCTCATCTCGCTGCCTATCATGCTGCGCTACGGCTACGACAGGCGCGTTGCGTCAGGCGTTATCGCCGCTTCGGGCACGCTGGCGCAGATCATCCCCCCGTCGCTGGTGCTGATCGTCATGGCCGACCAGCTCGGGCGCTCCGTCGGCGACATGTACGAAGGCGCATTCATCCCGGGCCTGGTGCTCGCCTCGCTCTACGCCAGCTATATCTTTCTCGTCACGAAGATCGCGCCGAACGCAGCGCCCGGGCTGCCGGCGGACGCGGTCGGCTTTCGCGAGCCTAGCGGCAGCCGCGGTCTCACCTCGTTGGCCATTCTTACCGTCGTCTCCGGCTTGGTGGGCTACCTGGTGATCCGCACTCAGCCCTACCGCGGTGCCGATTTCGTGGTGCTGACCATGGCGGTCTCGATCCTGTTCGCCTTCGCGTTGGCGGTGCTCAACTGGATCATCAGCAAGATCACGGGTTTTCGCTTTCTGTCCGGCCTGGCGCAGCAGGTCACCTTCGTGATGGTGCCGCCGCTGTTCCTGATCTTCCTGGTGCTCGGCACGATCTTCATCGGCGTCGCGACACCGACCGAAGGCGGCGCGATGGGCGCCAGCGGAGCGATCCTGCTCGCCATGTTCAAGCGCTGGCTCGACAGAAACCCCAACCGCTTCAACTTGACGCTGCTGCGGTCGGCCGTCGAATCCACGGCCAAGCTCTCCGCGTTCGTGGTGTTCATCCTGGTCGGGGCGCGCATCTTCTCTTTGACCTTCTATGGCGTGAACGGGCACGTCTGGGTCGAGCACTTGCTCACATCGCTGCCCGGCGGACAGGTTGGCTTCCTCGTCTTCATCAACATCCTCGTTTTCCTGCTCGCGTTCTTCCTCGACTTCTTCGAGATCGCCTTCATCGTCATCCCGCTGATCGGGCCGGCAGCCGAGAAGATCGGCATCGACCTGATCTGGCTCGGGGTGATGCTCGGCGTGAACATGCAGACGAGCTTCATGCATCCGCCGTTCGGCTTTGCCCTGTTCTATCTGCGCTCGGTCGCGGCCAGAGAGCCCTACAAGGACAGGGTCACGGGGCAAATGACCGAACCGGTGACGACGGGACAGATCTATTGGGGCGCGGTGCCGTTCGTGGTCATCCAGTGCATCATGGTGGGCCTGGTGATCGGCTTCCCGCAGATGGTGATGCACTACAAGAGCCAGGCGCCGATGATGGACCCGAACAAGATCGAGATCCGCATTCCGAGCTTCGGCGGGCCAGGCGGGCCGCCGCCGTTCGGCGCGCCCGGCGATCTCAAGATCCCGGCGCCGCAGGTGCCGGCACCACCCCCCGGCCTGAACTCGCTGCCGTCCGATCTGATCGCCCCACCGCAGCCAAGCGCAGCACCGGTGCCGAAGCCCCAATCGGATGCGTCCCCGCAATTGCCTGCGGACTTGGCTCCTCCACCGCAATCGGCCGGGACGCCTCCGCCCGCATCGGAAAACCCGAAAAACTGAAACAACCTGCGCCACGAAAAGAACCCCCAGACAAGGTCTGGGGGTTCGCCATTTTCCAGCTACGGCGAAAGCTCGCTCAGAGCGCCTGCTTGCGGTGCTGCGTCATCATGTAGTTGTCGTAGGTGCCGTCGGCCACCTGCAGCCACAGGTACTGGTCGAGGCGGAAGGCCTTGATCGAGTCCCAGATCTTCTTGAAGTCCTCGTTCTTGGCGCTGATCTCGCGCATAGATCTCGTTGGCCGCCCGGTGGCACACGTCGAGAGTGGCTTCGGAGAATGGCCTGAGCTGCGTGCCGGCCGCAACCAGCCGCTTCAATGCCTGCGGGTTGCCTGCGTCGTAGCGCGCTATCGTGTAGTTGTTCGCCTCCGCGGCTGCGGCCTTGACGATCGTCTGGTAGGACTTGGGCAGTTCGTCCCACTTGGCCTTGTTGATGTGGACGTGGATCATGGTCCCGCCCTCCCACCAGCCCGGGTAGTAGTAGAAGCGGGCGACCTTGTAGAAGCCGAGTTTCTCGTCGTCGTAGGGCCCGACCCATTCCGCCGCGTCGACGGTGCCCTTCTCCAGCGCCGGGTAGATGTCGCCGCCGGCGATCTGCTGCGGGATGACGCCGACCTTCGCCATGACGGCTCCTGCGAACCCGGCAATGCGCATCTTGACGCCCTTGAGGTCGTCGGGCGTGTTGATCTCCCTGCGGAACCAGCCGCCCATCTGCGCCATGGTGTTGCCGGCCAGGAAGCCGACGATGTTGTGCTTGGCGTAGAAGGCGTTGATCAGCTGCTCGCCGCCGCCTTCGCGCCACCACGCGTTCTGCATGCGCCCGTTGAGGCCGAACGGCACGGCGCAAGCGAGCGCGAAGGTGGGATCCTTGCCCCACATGTAGTAGGGGGCCGTGTGGCAGGCCTCCACCGTTCCGGTGGAGACCGCATCGGTGGCCTGCAGGGCAGGCACGATCTCGCCTGCCGCGAATGTCTGCATCACGAACTTGTTGTCGGTCGCGTCTGCGACGTATCTGGCGAAATGCTCCGCGCTGCCGTAGAGCGCATCGAGCGACTTGGGCCAGCTCGCGGTCAGCCGCCACCTGATCGTAGGCGAAGACTGGGCGATCGCCGGCGAGGCGATAGCGGCAGCGGTGGCGCCAGCGACGCCCGCGTTCTTGATGAACCTGCGCCGTGTCATGCGTGCCATGGTGGCGTTTCTCCTCAGTGTTGAGCCTGCCTCATGCAAGGCTCGGCCGGGCTGCCTGGGTTAGCCCCCTTGCGTTTTGCTTCTCGGGCCCAGCCCAAGGCCGCAGAAGCTCATAGCATCGTTTGCGCGGCTACGCCGAGACAGCCGTTGGTCGCACCGTTACGCTCACTAGCTTCGCCCTGGATCATAGGCGGTCTTCTACCGGCACCCAAGACCGCCTTGGCCCGTTGTCGGGGTGTCGACCGTCATTTCCGCGAGGCGCCATCGACCATACCGCCGGGCCAGCCTTGCGGCCGCAGTTGGCTAGGATTACATGGCCTTAACCATCGCCGGAGCCCGACCAGTGAGAGAATTCGAAGTTCGCCCAGACCCCGACGACCCGCGGCTGTCGGTAACCGTTCCGGGGATCGATCATGAGGGCAAGCCGGTGGCAGCGGAGGTCGTCACGGAACGCGCTCTCACCGCTGTTCCTGAACTCCCAGGAGATCGTCACACTGATGACGATCGGCGACCGGCCCGACCTGTTGGCCGTGGGCTACCTCCTCAACCAGAACATGCTCAAGGCGGACGACGAGATCACCGCGATCGACTACGAGGAGGACATCGCCACCATCGTCGTCCGCACCACGCGCCAGACCAGCTTCGAGGACAAGCTCAAGAAGAAGACCCAGACCTCGGGCTGCGCGCAGGGCACCGTGTTCGGCGACCTGATGGAAGAGTTCGACGCGATCAGGTTGAACCCAGATGCGCGCGTGAAGACGTCCTGGCTCTACCAGCTGACCCGGAAGATCAACACGGCCCCCAGTCTCTACCTCAAGGCGGGCGCCATCCACGGCTGCGTTCTGGCCCGGGAGGACAAGCCGCTCCTCTACATGGAGGACGTCGGCCGGCACAATGCGGTCGACAAGATCGCGGGCTACATGCTGCTCAACCGCGTCGCGCCGGACGATAAGATCTTCTACACGACCGGCCGGCTGACCTCCGAGATGGTGATCAAGACCGTCAAGATGCGCATCCCGGTGCTGGTGTCGCGGTCGGGCTTCACCGCCTGGGGCGTCGAGTTGGCGCAAAAGGCAGGCCTGACGTTGATCGGCCGGGCGCGCGGCAAGCGGTTCGTGGCGCTGGCGGGCCTGGAGCGGCTGGTGTTCGACGCCGACCCCAAGGCGGCCGAGGAGGAGGACCGCAAGCACGCGCGCAAGGGTGGTCTGGCGGAGGCGGTGGACTAGAGCTTGGTTTAGGGTCCGCGGGAATGGTAGTGTTAGGAACTCATGGGCGAACACGTTACCATCGAGCTCAGTGAAGCGGAGTTGGCGCGGGCGCGCTTGGCCGCGGAGGCGCAAGGCATCGCCATAGAGGAATATTTGCGCAAGCTTGTCGCCGCCAATCTGCCGTCGGCTGGCGCGCAGGGGAGGCAACGCATGCTGCTTTCCAAGATCATCGGATTGGGAAGTTCCGACGAGCCGACGGACATCGCCTTGGAGAAGGACAAGCTGCTAGGAGAGGCCGTGTGGAAGGAGCACCTGCGCAAGACCAAGCAGGAGTGAAGGTATTCGTCGACACCTCGGCGTGGTTTGCTGCTTCCAATACAAAGGATAGACACCACGAGCGCGCCTCCGAATTGCTCGGGTTCGACTACGAGTTTGTCACCAGCACCTTTGTCGTCGTTGAGACATGGCTCTTGCTGCAGAGCCGATTGAACTTCGCGATCGCGGAAAAATTCGTTGACCTTGTGCGCGCAGGGCGCGGCGACGCTGGAGCAGAGCTCGGCGGAGGATATCAAGCAGGCTTGCGAGATAGCTGCGGCATTTGCGGATCAGACATTCTCCCTCGTGGACCGCACCTGCTTCGCCACGATGGAGCGTTTGGACATTCGCCGTGTGATCTCATTCGACTCGGATTTCCTGATCTACCGCTACGGAGCCAATCGCGACCGCGCATTCGAGGTGTTGAGGTGACCGAGCAAACATCCGTCACCGGCGTTATCCTGGCCGGCGGGCAGTCGCGCCGCATGGGCGGCGGCGACAAGGGGATGCTGGAGCTGGCCGGCAAGCCGATGCTGGCCCATGTCGTCGAGCGCTTGGCGCCGCAGGTCGGGCGCATGGTCATCAACGCCAACGGCGATCCGGCTCGCTTCGCCCGGCTCGGGCTTTCCGTCGTCGCCGACACGATCACAGGCTTCGCCGGGCCGCTGGCAGGCGTGCTGGCCGGCATGCGTTGGTCGGCCGCCAACGCTCCCGAAGCGCGCTGGATCGTCACCGCCGCCGGCGACGCCCCCATGCTGCCGGCGGACCTGGTATCGAGGCTCACCGCCGCCGTGGCCAACCGAGACGGCGCCATCGCGCTGGCAAAGTCGGCGGGCGGGGTGCATCCCGTGATCGGGCTGTGGCCGGTGGCGCTGGCAGCCGACCTGGAAGACCAGCTGCGCTCCGGCGTGCGCAAGGTGCTCGACTGGACGGATCGGCATGGCACCGTGGCGGTGGATTTTCCCATGCTCCGTATGGGAGGCGTGGAGGTCGACCCGTTCTTCAACGCCAATACGCCGCAAGAGCTGGACGAGCTCAGGGCCCTGCTGGCAAAGTCTGGCGCATGAGGCGGCCTGCTGACACGACCCCGATCATCGGCATTGTCGGCTGGAAGAAGTCGGGCAAGACGACGCTTGTGACCAGGCTGATTGCCGAGCTGACGGCTCGCGGCCTCAGGATCGCGACCGTCAAGCATGCCCACCACGACTTCCAGATCGACGATAAGGAAACCGACAGCGCCCGCCATCGCCGCGCCGGCGCGGCGCAGGTGGCGGTGGTGTCGGCCAAGCGGTGGGCGCTGATCAACGAGCTTCAGGATGCGCCGGAGCCGCCGCTTGAGGAGGTGGTTTCCTGGCTGGGGCCGTGCGATCTCGTCATCGTCGAGGGCTACAAGGCTGCCCCGATCCCGAAGATCGAACTGCGGCGCCGGGAAGCCCCGAGCCAGCGGCCGCTGGCCGACGCCGATCCGCATGTCGTCGCGATTGCGGCGGACTACCCTGTCGATGCCGGGGCGCTGCCGGTGTTCAGGCTGGACGATGTGGCCGCGATTGCCGACTTCATAGTTGGCGCTGTCGGGTTGGCCCGGCAAGCCGGGGCCGCCGCCGCACGGCTTGTCGAATAGTGGCGGGGACGCACTGCCCTAGCCGAGATCGATCTCGTCCTCGACCACGTGATTGAGGCTTGTGCCGGCCGCGGTGAGCACGACCTTGACCTTCAGCTTGCCAGCGTTCAGCTTATTCTCCCGCACGACGCGCTCGATCTCGCGCTGGGACGTGACCCCCACCTGCTTGAGGAACTTGCGCAGCGACATGTTGAACTTGTCATCGTCCATCTTGTCCTCCTCTGGGAAGCCCCCGATGCCTCTGTTGCGGTGCAATACCGGAGCCGGTCCCGGCTTTCTAGGCAAGTCTAGAGCTTATCCCTTGTCCGTGGCATGCTAGATGCCGACATTAGATGGGGCCTGCCAGGACCCGTCCGCAAGCGTAAGATGGCGGGGCTCGGGCGGTCCTGCCGCAGTTGGGAGCTGGATGACCGAAATCACTCTTCCGCGCGCGCAACAGCCGGTGCTGGTCGACCCGTTCGGCCGGCGGGTGAGCTATTTGCGCGTCTCGGTCACCGACCGCTGCGACTTCCGCTGCACCTACTGCATGTCGGAGCACATGACGTTCCTGCCCAAGCGCGACCTGCTGACGCTGGAGGAACTCGACCGGCTGTGCTCGGCGTTCGTCGCCAAGGGCGTGCGCAAGCTCAGGATCACGGGCGGCGAGCCGCTCATGCGCAAGAACATCCTGTGGCTGTTCCGCGCGCTGGCGCGGCATCTCGATGGCGGCGCACTCGACGAGCTGACGCTGACCACCAACGGCAGTCAACTGCCGCGGTTCGCGCAGGAGCTGAAGGACGCTGGCGTGCGGCGCATCAACATCTCACTCGATACGCTGAAGCCCGACCGCTTCAAGGCGATCACCCGCTGGGGCGACTTCGCCCAGGTGATGGCCGGCATCGACGCGGCCAAGAAGGCAGGGCTCGAGATCAAGCTCAACGCCGTAGCGCTGAAAGGCGTCAACGAGGACGAGTTCGACGATCTCATCGGCTTCGCGCACGACCGCGGCTTCGATCTGACGCTGATCGAGACCATGCCCATGGGCGACATCGACGGCGACCGCACCGACCAGTACCTGCCGCTGTCGATCGTGCGCGCGCGCCTGATGGACCGCTGGACCTTGGAGGACATCCCGTTCCGCACCGGCGGGCCGGCGCGCTACGTGCGCATCAAGGAGACGGGCGGCCGCATCGGCTTCATCACGCCGATGACGCACAACTTCTGCGAAAGCTGCAACCGCGTGCGGCTCACCTGCACCGGCACGCTCTACATGTGCCTCGGCCAGGACGATGCCGCCGATCTGCGTGCGCCATTGCGGGCGAGTAGTGACGATGCGCTGCTGATGGCGGCGATCGACGAGGCGATTTCGCGCAAGCCCAAGGGCCACGACTTCGTCATCGACCGGCGCACCAAGCAGCCGGCGGTGGCGCGGCACATGAGCGTGACGGGCGGCTGACGCTGGCGCCGCAATGGGGTTGGAGACGCCGAGTTCCGCCTCTTGCGTCCCCGGTCGGAGCGCACGAACTTGATCTCTGATCAAGTTCGAAGCGAGGAGAAGCCGGGGTCTTTGCCCTTCGCAACTTGAACGCAGTCGGGCTCGACTGGGGAGCGGGTGCCCAATTTGAAGGGGCAAAGATCCGTATATTGCGCTGCGCTCGGGACAAGCCCAAGCGGGCGCAATTCCGGGAACGCAAGGGAGGGGCTCGTCTGCCGGTCCGCCGAGGTTTCGTGGCATTGCGCCTTTTGAAGCTCTGCCGAGACGGCTGATGCGCTAGCGAAGCTGAGGGGTTGCCGCGGCGGGGGCCAGCGCGTATGGGGAGATCCCTACCCACCCAGCGAGCCCCCAATTTCCGCCCACGCTGCCTCCGACAACCTGCGCGGCATTGCGGCCATGATGGCAGCGATGGCCTCGCTGATCGTCAACGATGCCTTCGTCAAGGTTGCCGCGGCCGAGCTGCCGACGGGCGAGGCGATTTTCCTGCGCGGCCTGTTCACCACGCTTCTCTGCGTCAGCCTGGTCGCTGCCACGCTGGGGATCGGCGCGATGGCTGCAGCGGCCAGGCCCTTGGTGCCGGCGCGGGCCTGCGCGGAGGTGGTGGCCACTATTCTTTATTTGAACGCGCTCACGCGCATGCCGATCGCCGATGCGACGGCCATCCTGCAATTCACCCCCCTCGCCATCACCGCCGGCGCCGCGCTGTTTCTCGGGGCACAGGTCGGCTGGCGCCGCTGGCTTGCCACCACGGTCGGGCTGATCGGCGTGCTCATCATCGTGCGCCCGGGCGGCTCGGGCTTCAATCCATATTCGCTGCTGGCGCTCGCGGCCATCGGCTTCGTCGCTACCCGCGACCTGCTGACGCGACAGGTGAGCAGGGAGGTGCCGACGCTGGTGATCGCCGCCACCTCGGCAGGATCGGTGACGCTTGCGAGCCCGGTCTTCGCGCTGTTCGAGACGTGGGTGATGCCAAGCGCTGGTGCCATCGCCATGCTGGCGTGCGCCGGCATCGGCCTGCTCGGCGGCAACTATTGGATCGTGATCGCCATGCGCCACGGCGACATCGCCACGGTCGCCCCCTTCCGCTATTCCATCATCCTGTGGGCGATAGCGGTGGGCCTGCTGGTGTGGGGCGAGCTGCCGGACGCCATGTCCTGGTTCGGCATCGCCGTCGTCACCGGCGCCGGCCTCTACACCCTCATGCGCGAGCACCGGCTGGTGTCCCGATCGCGAAGTTCGTCACACTCTGCGGCAAACATCGAACGAACTTCGCGATCGAAAGGACACCAGCACAACCAATGATTCTAGTGTGGTTCAGATCGAGAAGGCCGCATGATCACCAAGCTGCAGAAGGTGGTGCGGACTTCTCGATCCCCACACTAGCGAGGGCGGCGCGCCCATGACCGAGAACCTCAAGGGCATACTGGCGATCCTGACGGGCTCCGCCGCATTCGTGATCAACGATGCCATCGTCAAGCTGATGACGGCCGAGTTGCCCTCGGGCGAGATCATCGTCGTCCGCGGTGCGCTGGCAACGCTGCTGCTGGCCGTGAGCGTGCTGGCCCTCGGCGCGTGGCGGCCCTTGTCCGTGCTGGCGACGCCGATGATGGCCACGCGCCTCCTCGCCGCTGCAGCGGCCACCGTGTTCATCGTGCTGTCGCTGCGCTACGCGCCGCTGGCGACCGTCAACACGGTGCTGCAAGTGACGCCGCTGCTGGTGACGGCGGGAGCGGCCATCTTCTACGGCGAGCACGTCGGATGGCGGCGCTGGCTCGCCGCCCTCACCGGCTTCATCGGCGTGCTGCTGATCGTCCAGCCTGGCAATGCCGAGCTGGGCGTGGCGGCGTTCGTCGTGCTCGCGGCGCTGGCCTGCACCACCATGCGCGACCTCACCACACGCGGGCTCGAGCGCGGCATCCCATCGATTTTCGTCGCCGCCGCCAGCACCGCGGTGGTGACGCTCGGCGGCTTCCTGGTGGCGGCGTTCGACAGCCCCTGGACCGTACCGACGTCGGAGGCCTGGGCCTGGCTTTGGGTCTCTGCCGTGTGTCAGCTTATCGCCAACACGTTCGTCATTTATGCGCTGCGCACGGGCGAGATTGCCGTCGTCGCGCCCTTTCGCTACGTGGCGGCCCCGCTGTCCATCCTGATCGGCTACTGGTGGTGGGGCGACATTCCCGACGCGCTGGCCTGGGCCGGCATCGGGCTGGTGATTACGGCGGGGCTGTATACTCTGCACCGGGAGCGGCACGGCTTGCGGAGGCCGTCGCCGCCCGCGCCCGCCGTACAAGGGAGCCCCGCCGAATGAAGCCCAATCGCATGAAGGAGAAGATGGCGAGGGGAGAAGCGGCACTCGGCTGCTCGGTGATGTTTCCCTCCCCGCAGGTCGTCGAGATGCTGGGGCGTGCGGGCTTCGACTGGGTGCTGATCGACTGCGAGCACGGCTCGGCGAGCCTCGCCGACGTGGAGCTGATGGCCATGGCTTGCGACGCGGTGGGCATCACGCCCATCGCCCGGCCGCGGAGCAACTCGGCCGCCGACATTCAAAGCGTGATGGACCGCGGCGCCATGGGCGTGCAGGTGCCGCACGTGAATAGCGCCGAGGATGCGCGGCGCGCGGTTGCCGCCGTCAAGTTCGGGCCCGGCGCGGCGCGCGGTCTTGCCGCCGGCACGCGGGCGGACGACTGGGGCCTCGGCGCGCGCATGCCCGACTTCGTGGCGCAGGCCAATGCGCAGTCGCTCGTCTGCGTCCAGCTCGAGCACGCCGAGGCGATCGCCAATGTCGATGAGATCCTCGCGGTGGACGGCGTCGACGTGTTCTTCATCGGTCCGTCGGACCTGTCCCAGTCGATGGGCTTTCCAGGCAATCCCAAGGCGCCGCCGGTGGCCAAGGCCATCGAGGAGACGCTGGCCAAGACCGTCGCCGCCGGCCGCGTGCCCGGCATGCCGGCCACCGCAGAGGCATTACCCGAGGTGCTGGGCAAGGGCTGCCGCTACGTCTACACGCACCTGCCGCGCGTCATCGGTGCGGGCGCGGCGGCATTCCTCAAGGCTGCGGCGCGGCCATGAGCTGCTCGCCGGCTCGGCGCACGCCGGCCCCCTATCCCCGCAATTGTTTCACGTGAAACAATTGCGGGGATAGCGTTAGCCATAATGCCGCCTGATCCGCGCAGGCGCGGATGGAGCATGATTGTTGTGCCCAACCAACATTCGGGCCCGAAGAATAGTGTCCGCTTGCGCTGTCGAGCAGGCGAACAAGGTGTAGGGCAGCGTCGAATTTGACCCGTCGCAGTCCTCAGCCGGAAATGCGAAGCGGACCATTTTTCGTCAGGTCATTGGACCTTGAACGGAAATCGGGGGCGCGAGGCGACGCCTAAACCCGTGCCGACTACGCCATCACACCTCGAGGTCGCACACCTCACAATCGCTCTAGGGGTGCATCACGATCTTCCCTAGCACGCTCCCCTTATCGAGAAGCGCATGCGCCTGGCGAACCTCCGAGAGGCTGAATCGAGCGCCTACAGCCGGCCGAATCGCACCCTTGGCCAGCAGTTCGATCACGGTTCGCATCAGTAGTCGACGCCCATTCGCATCATGGTCGTAGGAGTGAAAAGAGAAACACCGCACGGCCGGGTTCTTATCGACATGCGTGCGCATTTCGCTCAACAGATCCTTCTTGGGCAATGGCGTGAAGGCATTGTACGACACCAGCGTTCCCCAGGTGGCGAGCGCCGACAGGTGATCCGTAAATGATGGTCCTCCAACGTGATCGAGGATTAGATCCACCCCACGCCCACTCGTCAGCTCCTTCGTCGCCTCCGGTACAGATCGCTCCTTGTAGTTGATGACGTGATCGGCACCCTGCGCACGCGCGAAGGCCGCCTTCTCTGCGCTGCTCACCGTGCCAATGACCGTCATGCCGGCAATCTTGGCAAGCTGCACCAACGCGCTGCCGATGCCGCCGGCGGCGCCGACCACAAGGACACTTTTGGGAACGCGCGGACCGGCCGTCTCGTGCAGAAGGGCATAGGCGACCTGATAGTTGGCCAGCGCCGCGGCTTGCTCGAAGTCGACGTTTTCCGGCAGGGCGTGCACGGCATCTGCCGGCACCGCGACGAACTCAGCGTAGCAGCCGCCGCGTTGAGGCAAGTCGCGCGCGGTCAAGAGCACCTTCTGGCCCAAGGTCAGCCCGGAAACGCTCGCTCCCATGGCCGCGATGCGACCGGTGAGGTCATTGCCCGGATTGGCCGGAAGCGGAGGCATCCAGTGGTAGACCCCCTTGCGAATGAGAGCGTCCGGCTGCCCGACGCCGAACGCCTCGGCCTTGATCAAGATATCGTTCGCGCCGGGCTCTGGAACCGGAGCTTCGCACACCTCGAGCACATCGGGGCCGCCGGGCTTGCGCAGTAGGACAACCTTCAAGCGATAACTCCGTTGCTCTGTAGGGCGAGTGAGACGACACGTGACGATTGCGTAGCCGGCGCGACCGGCGCAAGCCCAATCACGATTGACTGATCATAGTCGACCTTGCCAATCGGCAGAGTTCTCGACTAGCGTTCTCCAAGACGATCAGCCGAATGCCTATTCGGACGGTTGGGCCATTGGGACCTAGATCGACAACGTCCGTGGCATAACAAGAGAGGGCGTCAGGCAGGGACGCGCGGTGGAGGGATGGGTCTGACGCTGTTGACACGGATTGCCTTCGCAGGACTTCTCGCTGCGGTCGCCTTCCCGCACATTGCCGCTGCCGCTTGGCCGGAGCGGGCTATCTCGCTGGTGCACGGCTTCGGCGCTGGCGGCAATGCTGACGTGACGGCGCGGGTCGTGGCGGACCGCCTGTCAGCGCTCCTCGGGCAGACCGTGATCGTCGAGCCGAAGCCAGGTGCAGGCGGGAGGGCTGCGGCCGGCTACATCGCCCGGGCGCCGGCCGACGGCTATACGCTGTTCATGCTCCCTGGTGGGCATGCCGCCGCCGCTGCCCTGCACGAGCAGCTGCCCTACCACTCCATCAATGACTTCACGTTCATCGGCCTGGTGACACAGATTCCCTTTGTAGTGGCGACCTTCCCGGAGCACCCCGTGAAAACCGTGCCCGAGCTGATCGCGGCCGCAAAGGCCTCGCCGGAGCCGCTGATCTTTGCGACTTCCGGCGTCGGCACGGGCCAGCACCTGTCGGCTGAGCTCTTCGCAGCAATGGCGAACATCAAGCTCAAGCACCTTCCTTCCAAGGGCGGTACGGCAGTGCCGACCATGCTGCTCGGCAAGCACATCGAGCTGGGGTTCGAGCCGCCGCCGACCCTGCTGGAGCTGTTGAAGGATGGCAAGCTCCGCGCCATCGCTACCACTGGCCCGACCCGGTTCTTTGCCCTGCCCGACGTGCCGACCATCGGCGAGACCATCCCCGGCTATGAGGTGACCTCATACTTCGGCTTGGCTGGGCCGCCGAATTTGCCCGCCGAAGTGGTGGAGCGGCTCAGTGCGGCAACCGTCACCATGCTCAAGGAGCCGCAGACGATCGAGAGGCTCCGGGTTCTCGGCAGCGTGCCCCTTTCGAGCACACCGCAAGGCTTCAAGGAACGCGTGGCGGCCGATATCACGCGATGGACCAAGCTAGTGACCGATGTCGGCATCAAAAAATTCGACGCCCAGTAAGCGGGAAGCCGTCGCGCTATCGGGAATGTCGCAATATTGGCTGCTCCCGACGGCCGGCCGAGAGAGGTGGCCAAGGCGATATGCGGCCATTGTCCAAAACGCTTAGGACGTTCAGCGTGGAGCGGTTGAGCTAGGATTGATCGCCGCGGCGAACACGAGCGCCTCGCCCGACGCGCACGGCCCGAACAACCAAAAAAGGCAAGCCATGAAACTGTTGTCGTTCTCGCACGGCGGAAAAGAGTCGTGGGGTGCCGTTGCCGGCGACGGCGTCATCGATCTCGGGAGGGCGCTGGGAGGGAAGCATCCCGACCTGCAGCACTTCATTGCCAGCCCGGACTATGCCAGGCGCAGCGAAATCGTGCAGGGCCGGCAGGCCGATCACAAGCTGTCCGAAATCCGCTTCCTGCCGGTCATTCCGAGGCCCGAGAAGATCATCTGCCTGGTGCGCAACTACCTGGACCACCACCAGGAGGTGGTGGCCGCGGGCATGCAGCGGGAGCTGAGCAAATTCCCGCCGATCTTCCTGCGCGTGTGGCGATCGCAGGTGGGACATGGCGAGCCCATCGTGCGCCCCAAGGTCTCGCACGAGCTCGACTGGGAGGCGGAGCTCGCCGTCATCATCGGCAAGGGCGGCCGCCACATTGCCGAAAGGGAGGCGCTCGGCCACATCGCTGGCTACTCTTGCTACAACGACGTCAGCGTGCGCGAGTGGCAGTTCCACGCCAAGCAGATCGCGGCCGGCAAGAACTTCATCGGCACGGGTCCGTTCGGGCCCTGGATGGTGACGGCAGACGAGATCCCAAATCCGGAGAATCTGAAGCTGGAGCTGCGCATCAACGGCAAGACCGAGCAATCGTCCAACACCCGGCATCTCATTTTCAAGATTCCCACCATCATCAACTACTGCTCGACCATCTTCGACCTGGTACCGGGCGACGTGCTGGTGACCGGAACGCCCGCGGGCGTGGGCTGGAGCCGAAAGCCGCCGCAGTTTCTGAAGGCGGGAGACACCGTCGAGGTCGAGATCGAGAAGATCGGGGTGCTCAGGAACCCAGTCGTCGACGAATAGCGCCGCAAGTCGCCGGCGACTTACCTGCTGGCAGCGTCGCGGAATTCCTGGGGCGCCTGTGGCCCCCATTGCGACCGCAGACCTTGGCTTCTCGGGTGCCGCCGATAGGCGTTCGCACTATTCAGCGCGTCTGAATCCGTCCAGTGCTCGTGCAGGCGCCCCCAGGGGTCCTTCCAGTAGTCGAAGATCTGGCTCCCCAGGGTGTGCCGGCCCAGCCCCCAGAGGTGGCGGTCAGGAAACCTCTGCTTGAGCCAATCATGGCCGATGGCGAGGTCGTCGATGTCCTGCACCTCGAAGGAGACGTGGTTGAGGCCCCACGTGTGGTGACGCCCGAACATCAGGACATGGTGATCCACAAACGCTTCGCCATCGTCGATGCGGTTGAAGCTCGCCACCAGCGTGCCGGGATCGTCCTCCACGTGCACGTCGTCGGAGCGGACGATGCCGAGATGCCGGTGCGCCCAGGCGACCGACCCTTCCACGTCGGGCGTGCTGATGACGGCGTGGCCGATGCGCTTCACCTGCGATGGCCGCAGCGGCACGCGCAGCAGCTCGCCGGCGCGGGCGTGCTTGGCGTGTCCGAAGTTCAGGGTATTGGCTTGCACCGGCAGGGCCGGCACGCTTGCGACGCCCCAAACCACTTCGATGCCCATGCCATTGTGCTCGTTCAGTCGAACGCGCTTGCCGCCGCCCGGCTCGTCCAAGGCCTCGACCGGCGAGGCTCCTTGGGCCTCGCGCGATAGCTTGTGCAGGTCCTCCTCGGACCTCGCCCAGAAGGCGATGCGCTCAACCTTGGGATCGCCCTGCTCGGTGATGTGGATGTGATGCACCGGGTCAGTGCCGCGCATGTAGAGCGCCTTGGCCGTGCGCTCAGTCCTGTGCAGCCCGAAATCGCGCAGGTATTCCTCCGCAAGGTCGAGGTCGGGGGACCGCAGGCGGATCCATGCGATGTCCTTCACCCGAATGATCGGCTCAATCATCCTTCGACCCTGCGTGGCACCTTAGCTGTTGCGCTGCGCCCCTATCAGCACGAAGGCCATCCTGGCGGGCTTGTCGGTCTTGTTGCGCCAGGCGTGGCGCGTGCCGTTCTGGACTACCACATCGTGCCGCTTCAAGTGAACCTGCTTGCCGTCGTCGAGCTCCAGCCAAACCTCGCCTTCCAGCACGATCCCGTAGTCGACGCTGTCGGTGGTGTGCATCCCGGGATGGTCGAGCTCGAACTTGCTGGCGAATTCGGGCATGTGCTCCATGTACTCCTGCCCGGCCGCGGCCGGATTGAAGCTGGGGCTCATCATGACGGAGTCCGGAGCCAGATCCACAAGCATCAGCCGTGTCTCGCCGACCGGCGGCACGTAGAGGCTCTTCTCCGTGATCGGATCGGCGCCATCATGCGGGACGCTCGGCTTGGCTTGCGTCGACCAGATCAGGGCAGACGCCTGGCCCGGGACGTTCACGTACTCCCTGGCCTTTCTGGTTTGTCCATCTGAAATCACGACAGACTTGCTGCCGCGATGGCCCGTCACGACGCGACGTACCTTCATCTTCGTTTCCTCCAAACTTGGTCGGGCCGGGCGAAGCCCTGTCCGGGATGCACGCTAGTGTCCCGATTCCGAAGTTCGCCTGCCTTTGCCGCCAGCGTCCCGAGCGAACTTCGGAATCATGAGGGACACTAGAACCATTGATTTGCTAGTGTGATTCAGATCGAGAAATTCGCTCCGAACCTTGCCGCCAACTCCGGCGAATTTCTCGATCATCACACTAGCGAGCGATCAGACCTTGGCCATTACGTCGGCCCACCGCTGCAGCATGTCGTCTTCCTGGCCGGGAACCGTGTGGAATTGGATCTGTTTGTAGCCAAGCTGCTTAAGTCCTCTGACACGCTCGACCAGCTCGGCCTTCGTGCCCGTCATGGTGAGCCCGCGGATAACGTCGGCGGTGATGTGGGTCTCTTCCGGCCGCACGAACATGAGATGGCCCCGATGGTTGCTCAAGTAGCGCGCATCGGCCGGCTGATACTTCTCGTAGACCTTGCGGTAGGCGTCGAGCTGTGCCTGGAACGGGAAATGCGGTCCGACCGGGAATACTGAGCCGAATTGATCCTGCTCAACAAGATTGTGGAATGCAATGGCCGCGTACGGGCCGGCCTGCGCTTTCGCCCGCGGACTGTCCGCTGGCTCTCCATCATCCAGCACGCAGCCGCCCGTTCCGGCGCAGGCATACAAGTCCTTCGCGTCGCGGCCATGCTCGCGCCAGGCCGTGCGCATGTCTTCCAGGTCGGCCTTCTCCCGTTCGGGATAGCTCGCGCTTCCAATCCAACCGGCGCCCAGCTTGGCGGTCAGCTGCCGCGCCTTCGGGCCGAACGCCGAAAGGAACGTGGGAATTGGGTCCTTGATGTTGATCAGCTCCAGCTCGGGATTGAGGAAGCGGATCTTGTGCGTGCCGCCCTCCTCGTCCCACTCGACCGTCTTGCTCTGCAGCAAGCCTTCGACGGCGCGGATGTACTTTTCGAGCCTGGCCAGGGTGACCGGACCCAGGCCCAACGTCCGGCGGGCGGTAAAGCCCGTTGATGCACCAAAAACGATACGGCCGGGAGCGAGCGCGTTCAGTGAAGCCAGTCCGCTCGCAGCAACGGGCGCAATCCGATTGGACGGGATCAGGACGCCGGCGCAAAGCTTGATCCGTGAGGTCTTCATCGCCGCGGCGCCCATCGCCACGAACACCTCGGCGTTCAAGAGCTCCGTGTCGTAGAACCAGGCATGGGTGAAGCCGAGCTCCTCGGCGCGTTTCACCACCTCCCACGAGCGCGCCTTGGTGGGCAAGCTCAGCGCCAGCTCCATAAAGTCCTCCCTTGTTTTCCAGCTTCAGTGGCGCGGCAACTCACCTCGGCGTCCAGGGCGGCTTTGGAAACAGCAGTGGCTTCGCGCCCCGCTTACCGGCGGGATGGAGCCCGACCACTTCGCCGTTTTGCCACTGGCCGACCGCCCAGGGATTGGCGTTGCGTTGGTTCACGAATTGGATCTCGCCCCAAACCGTTTGGAACGGCCCCTTGGCGATTTCATCGCGGATCTTCTTGCGATCGAGCTCCCCCGCCGCCTCAATCGCCTGCTGGGTGACTTGCAGGCATGCATAGACGCCGACCGCATGGATCTGGGATTCGCGATTGAACATCGCGCGATGCGCCTTGTAGTAGTCATCCAGACCCGGCGCGCCGGTATCCAGGCCGTCGTACATCATGATGCCGTTGACGTTGTTTCCGAACTTGGCCTTGAAGACCGGAAACGCCGTGCCGATCGCCAGGTACATGACGGGCGGATTGAAGCCCAGGGTCTGCGCCTGCTCGGTCAGCATGATCGTGTCGGGCGGATAGCTGAAGGCGATGAAGGCGTCGGGATTGGCCGACATGGCCTCGCGCATCAGCGGCAGAAGGTCGGCGGCGCCGAACGGGTAGCTCTTGCTGAGGACTATCTCGAGGCCTTCTTTCTTTGCCGCCTCCACGAAGGCCGTGTGCAGCTCCGTTCCGGCCTGCACGCCCACGTGCACCGCAGCGATGCGGCCCTTGATCTTGCCCTCCCGCTTGAGCGCAGCGCACGACGCCGCCAGCGGCGCCGTCGCTTCGTTCGGCTGCGCCAGCGACCAAAACGCGTACGGCCACTTCTGTGCCAGCTGGTAGAGCTGAGCCGACCCTGCCGTAGTCATGATGGTCGGATACTCGTATTTGTTGAAAATCGGAGCGGCAGCTAGGTTCATGTGTGTGGCGTAGGGACTGAGGACGAGATCCACCCTGTCCCTTTCGATCAGCCGCTCGGTCAGCTTGAGCAGTTCATCGGGTTGACCACGATCGTCGTACTCGATGAGCTCGATTGGGACTTTCTTGCCAAATTTCTTCAGCAAGATGCCGCCAGAGTCGTTCGTGCGTTTCTGCCAGAGCTTGTACTGCGAAACAGTCGTTGATTCCGCGCCCGGCCCTAAAGGCCCCGACAGCGAGATCGCATAGCCGATACGGATCTTCTCCGGCGCCGATTGTGCCTGCGCGTGGATGCGCGGCAGCGAGGCTGCCGCCGCCACCGCGGCGCCACCCGCCATGAACCTGCGTCTGTGCATCACTTTCCTCCCCCGGCAATGTCTGCGATCTGCGGCCAATTGCACTGTCGTGGGACGAGAACGCGCCGTTGCGCCGAGGATGCGCGCCACCGGGGGCGTCCCGCTGTGTCACGTCCAACGAGATTGCTGGCAGACCTTTGTTTGTCGGACGTCCTTACTAGCCGGGCTGCCGATGGCAGTCTGTCCTGATGCCTTAGGACAATGGATGCGCCTGGCGACGCCGGCCGGCCATGCAATCTACGCCGAGCCCCACACTTCGCGGGCCGTCTCGACGACCAGACGAAGCTTGGCGAACTGCTCCTCCTCGGTCAGGACATTGCCCTGCAGCGTGGAGGCGAAGCCGCATTGCGGCGACAGGCAAAGCTGGTCCAGGTCGACATATCTTGCGGCCTGATCGATACGGCGCTTCAGGTCGTCCTTCTTCTCCAAACGTCCCCTCTTGCTCGTGATGAGACCGAGCACGATCATCTTGCCTTTCGGTACGAAGCGCAGCGGCTCAAACGTTCCAGAGCGCTCGTCGTCATACTCGAGGAACATGCCATCCACCTTCAGCTCGTTGAAAACGGCTTCGGCGACGGCGTCGTAGCCGCCCGACGCGATCCAGCCCGAGCGATGATTGCCGCGACAGGTATGCACGCACACCGTCATGGCCGGAGACCTGCTGACTATGGCCGCATTGATCAGCCTTATGTAGGTAAGGTGGCGTGCGTCGGGATCATCGCTGGTGGATCGAATCTTGTCGCGATAAGTCGGGTCGCCCAGCATTGCAAACATCGTGTCGTCGATCTGAAGATAGGTGCAACCTAGCTGCTCGAGCAGGCGTATCTGTTCCGCATAGACCTTGATGAGATCGTCCAGCAGCGCATCACGATTGGCGTAGATGCCATTGCCTTCAAGGGTATCTCCGAGTGCATCGAGCATGCTCGGCGAGGGAATGCTCAGTTTCGGTACCGCGGTCGTTGCCGACTTCAGGAACGCAAAGTCCTCGCCAAAGATCGCGCGTTCCAGATGCAGGCGGCCCACCACCTTGGGGACCAGGATCTCGTTGCGAACTTCGCCGGCCTCGTTGCGGAACGGTCTGAGTTGGGTGCCTGCCGCGATCACGCCGCCAATTTGGCAAAGAAAATCCATGTGCCAGCTGCCCCGGCGCAGCTCACCGTCCGTCACGCATCGCAGTCCCACCTCCTCCTGTCGCTTGACCACGTGGCGTACGGCAGCATCCTCAATGCCGCGCAATTGCCCGGCCGAGATGCGCTTGGCCTCGAATTGTCTTCGCGCCTCGAGCACCGCCGCAGGCCGAAGCAAGCTGCCCACATGATCGGCGCGAAAGGGGGGCTTGTTGCGTGGGGTCATCGGTCACCTCTGGAATGGCACCTTTGCGGACGCGGACCTGGTTCGTTTGGCTGGCGAACTGCAAAGAAATAGCCGGTTGACTGCACGCGCGTATGTCCTAAGGGTTGCCGACAACGGCTGCGCGCGCTTGGCTGTCCAAAGGTGTGAGGACAGACCTCAACTTGAATGGCCTGCATACAGGGACTGGGAACAAAACCGGACGTGCGCTGGTTGCGGTTGGTCGCGTGTGGAAGTGAGGCGTCCATGACGGAGTTGGGGCGAAAGAACGCAGACGGTTCAGGCCCGGTAACTCTTCGCCTCGGTGCGGGGGCTGCCGGGTTCAATTGGCTTCCCGTATTTGCTGCGCAACAGCAGGGGTTATTCGCGAACAACGGCCTGAATGTCGAAATCAAACGCTTGGGCACGGTCGACAAGGCCACAGCAGCGGTTCGCGCCGGCGAGGCGGACTTGGCGATCACGCCTCCTGAGGGCGCCATTCGCGATTGCGTCGGCGGCGGCAACTTGAGGATCATTGCCGGCAACGTGAACCGCTTGCCGCTGTCTCTGATCGCCAATCCCCGGTTCCGTCACATCGAGGACCTGAAGGGTGCCAAGCTCGGCACCTCGTCCCTTACCGAGGGGACGGCGCTCTACACCATGGAAGTGCTGCGCAAGCACGGGTTGAACTACCCTGGCGACTACGAGTTCGCAGTAGTTGGTGTCCACCCAGCGCGCTGGAAGGCGCTCCAGGAAGGGACGATCGATGCGGCGGTTCAGCTCATTCCGCTCAACTTCGTCGCCGTGGACGCGGGCTACACAAACCTCGGCGAAGTGAGCGACTACATCCCCGAGATAGTCTTCACGGCCATGGTGGTCGACCAGACATGGGCGCAGGTGCATCGCGTGGAAGTGGTTCGGTTGTTGCGCTGTCTCATCGAGGCGACGCGCTGGGTATACGACCCTGCCAATGATGCGGCGCTGGTCGCACTGACGACGCAGGTAACCCAAGCCGAAGGCCACTATGGACAGCGCGCGCTCGAGTACATGCGGAGCAAGAACGTATTCTCCCGCGATCTTTCGATCCCGGCGCCGGCGTTCGCCAAGTCGATCGAACTGATGCGCAAAGCCGGTCTCGCCGACGACGCCCTCGTGGCCGGCGCCCACCGGGTTCTCGACGACAGCTACCGCGCCGAGGCTGCCGGTTCGTTCGATGGAAAAAGATAGATCAGGTGCCGTTTCTGTCTGCCGGCATTCCGCTCGACGCCAAGACCGCCATCAGCATTGTCTGCGGGGCATTCCTGCTGCCGCATACAATAGCCAAGCTCGGCAATATCGAGCGTGCATCTCAGCTCTTCCACAAGGTCGGCTTGCGGCCCGCCCGGTTCTTCGTCGTGCTGACGGCGGTGCTGGAGCTGGTCGCGGCCCTGACATTGATTTCCGGGCTCTACCGCTGGATCGGAGCTCTGATCGCGGCGACGATCCTCCTCGTCGCGGCCTACGCGATCACGCGAGTGCACGGCCTCAAGTGGCGATGGCAACATCCCGGCATCGAATACATGCTGTTCTGGGCGATCGTCTGCCTTTGTGTGACCCTCCTTCCGTGAGCTGGACGACCGCCGACACGACCGAGGTGCATCCATGAGTTCGACTCGCGATCTGCTCCACTTCGTTGGAAGCATTCCCCTGGAGAGCAGCGAGGAGGTGTTTCGGCGATTGAGCGGCGAAGTCGGCGCGTTCTTGAGGCGCCTCCCGGATGGGGAGACGGGCGAGCGTTCCAAGTGGATCCGATTCCAGCAGACAATGTTGGAACAGCATCCCGCGATTGAGGTCGACGCGACCCAACCGCCGCTGCCAGTCAATCAATCCGATGGAACGGTCCTGCGAATGATCAAGCGCGTGCGGTTGAAGCCCGGTGTTGATCCGGAAGATGTCGTATTCGATACCGGCTATGATCGAGCCGCCCTGAGCTCCTACGGCGTATTCAGACGCTTGCGTGAGGACGGCACGATTCCGCAGGGCATGCGCTTCCAATTCGCCCTGCCCACACCGATGGCAACAGGTCTCATGTATGTCAGTCCGAACGGGCGCGAGAACTATCTGCGCTGCTATGAGCGTGCACTATTGGCGGCTCTTGGCAACATCGTGTCGAACATCCCGCACGCCGAATTGTCGATCCAGTTTGACGTGTGCCAGGAAGTGCTGTTGTTCGAGAACTATTTCCCGGAACGCGACCCGGACTACAAGGAAGCGACATTCCGCCAGTTCGGTCGCTTGGCGGCCGCGGTCCCCGATGATGTCGAACTTGGTTTCCATCTTTGCTACGGCTCGCCCGGGGATCAGCCGTTGATAATCTTGCGCGACGCCCAGGTGCTCGTCGAGCTGATGAACGGCATAAGCGCATTCGTGAAGCGGCGGGTGGACTTCATCCATATCCCTGTGCCGAAGAACGCGGGTGACGCATTCTTTGCCCCGTTGCGCGCGTGGGTGCAGCCGCCTGGGACGCAGCTCTATCTGGGTTTGCTTCAGCACGACGACGCAGCGGGCGACCAAGCCAGAATTGCCGCGGCACGGCGCGTCGTGAGCAATTTTGGCGTCGCGGCCGAATGCGGTTTTGGCCGGACCGACCCGGCACGTGTGCCCCGTCTTCTCGCTGGCCATCGTGCGGCCGCGCACACATTGGCATCATCTACGGGCGAAAACTCCCATTGATGAGAAGCAGCGCTGGCGCGTTTCGGCTCGACTGCCTGACAAACCATCGACGCTTGCGTACCGCCCCGGAGGAAGTGCGGTGAGACGGTGGCCCGGGCAGGTGGCGGCCTGTTCACCCTGCAGCGCAAAACAATTGCGCCACAATTCGCCCGGCGGCCTCCGCCAATAGAACTCTGCAAAACTTGAACTCCTGTCAATGAATGGCGTAGCCTGAACAAAAGCTTGCCCGCGCTGAGCTTGCCGATAGGCGGGGATCGGCGCTCTCCCGCTGCGAGGGAGACAAAGCGGGACAGGCGGGAGGACGCCGCAATGATTGTCATCTCACCAGCGCGCCCGGATGAGCGGATCACGCTTCGCGTGAATATGTTCGGGGAGGTGATCAACGCGATCGGGACCGAGGGCTACAGCAAGGCATGCTTCGAGCTCTTCGAGCAATTGCTTGAAGCGGAGCATTGGGCGCTGTTTCAGTACCCCGCGAACAGCTCCATGAGCTGCGTCGCGACGGCGAGCCGGGCATACGCCACCGCCGCCAAGGAGAACTGCAGCAAGTTCGTCGCGCGTTGCCACAGCGTCGACCCGTCGCTGATCGCGCTGAAGCGCCAGCATCCTTCGGCCAAGTGCGTGACCAAGATCGATATCGGCGACATACAGGACCGGCAATATCGCCAATGCTTTGAAGCCACCCGCGTGCAGGAACGACTGAGCTTCTTCTCCAGACTTGGGTCGGACCTCTATCAGCTCAGCATCTTTCGCGGACCGAGGAAGCACACGTTTTCACCTGTGGAGATGACGCAATTCACGGCCCTTGCCGGCCTGATCCTTCAGACCGCCTTCCAGCACGAAACGCTTTACCGGGGGGCAACGCGCATCCCGCGACACTTGAATCTCGAGACCATCGAACGGCTCCTGACATTTTTGCCTGGCGGGCTCAGCAGGCGAGAGCGTCAAGTCTGCTCACGCGCCGTCGCAGGCAAGAGCATCGAAGGGACCGCGCTTGACCTGAACATCCGTAGGACCAGCGTCATCACCTATCGCCAACGCGCCTACCAGAAGCTTGGCATTTCTCGCCACAATGAGCTTGTGGCGCTGGTGCACAATGTGCGGTCCGACAACGTTCCAGATTGCAGCTCTGCGCAAGGGATGGCGAGCTAGCCAAAGATCGGAGCATCCCTAGAGGATGCCACGCACGCTACGCGTTCTGGTTAGACTTCAGCGGGTAAACGCGACGGATATTCTGCCGATAGGATCGAGAGCGTACGCCACCGCCGTCTCATCCGCCTCGACGAGCAGTGGCGGCACGACCGAGCCGGCAATGACGATATCGCCGGCGGAAAGCCTTTCGCCGAACGCCGCGAGCAGGTCGGCGACATGGCGCACGATGTCGACCAGTTTTCCGGTTGCCGCCTCTGGGTCGGTCGTGCTGGCCGCCTCCACGTCGCGACGGAACACACGCGCGGTGAGACCCGTCGTGCTGGCCGCCAGCGCGCGACCGATCGGGCTCGCCCACGATCACGTGGCGCTGGAAGATATTGCCCTTGAGGATCGCTTCCGGGTCCTCGAACGGCAAGTCGGCGTCGGCGAGCTCGATTGCCGGCGAGAGTGCGGCGATAGCGGCCGCCGCAGCGGCGCGATCGCCGCCGCCTGCCAGGTCGCGGCCGATGCGGATCGCAATCTCCGGCTCCGCCACCGGCTTGACCCAGCCCTTGAGCGAAGCGCTGCCGCCGGAGGGAATCAGCCCACCCTTCATCAGGAAGCCGACAAGCGGTGCCGTGATCTTGAGTTTCTCCATCGCCGCGGGTGCGCCGAAGCCGACCTTCCAGCCGAGCGGCCGCTCGCCGGCCTCGATCCGCGCGCGCCGTGTCGCGAGTTGCGCCTTCATCCCGCGTGCGATGCGCGGATCGTGCCAAGCTGCTGCGGGCATGTCACTTCTCCCCCTCCGGCACCTCGTAGCCCGGACGCCTCGATCGAGCCGGCGCCCATCCAGCCCCACACCAGCACCACATCCTCGTTCGACGTGTTGTTGAAGCCGTGCCAGCAGCCGCGCGGCGAATAGACCACATCGCCTTCGCCCGCCGGCTCCAGGCCGTGCTCGGTGATGATGTGGCCCTTGCCCTTGAGCACGATGAAGAACTCGTCGCAGTTCCTGTGCAGGTGCCGCTCGTGACTGGCGCCGGGCTTGAGCACGGTCCAGCCGACGACATGATCGGCGCCGGCCGATTTCTTGTCGATCAGGAACTGCACCTGCATGTCGATCCAGCCGTCCTCGCGCTTCAGGCCCTCGACCTTCGGCACGTCCTTGATGTTGGTGCGGTACATCTTGGTCACTTCGATTGCCCTCCCAGACGGCGATAGACTTGATGCGCGGTCACGAAATCGTTGTGGTCGATGCCGAGACCGCGGCAGGCGTTCATCATCTCGTTGGCGGCGGCGGCGAGCGGCACGGGGCTGCCGAGCCTGCGGCCGAGGTCGAGCGCCAGCAGCATGTCCTTCTGCTGCAACGTGACGTCGGCGAGCGGTACCGCCGGCATCTTGCCTTCCAGGATGAACGGCCCGCGATAGCCGAGCACCGGCGACGCCGCCACGCTCTTGAGGATGGCATCGACCGCCACCTCGCGCGCCACGCCGCCCTTCTCGGCCAGCGCGACGGCCTCGCCGAAGCAGATCACCTCGACCATCAGCAGCAGGTTGACCGCGATCTTCATCTGGCAGGCGAGGCCGTTGCCGCCGATGTGCGTCACCTTGGGGCCGATCGCCAGCAGCACGGGCTTGGCCCGCTCGAACGCCGCCTCGTCGCCACCGATCATGACCGAGGCCTGCCCGGCCTTCACCGTGACCGGGCTGCCCGAGAGCGGTCCGTCGAGCATGATCGAGCCGGCCTTGGCGAATTCCGCCGCCACCGCCCGGCTGGCGTCCGGGATCGATGGTGCTCATGTCGATGTAGATGCCGCCCTTGTCGAGACCGGAGACGATGCCGTCCGGTCCGAGCGCCACGGCCCTCACGGCGGCCGCATCGGTGACGATGGAAAACACCATGTCGGACTGCTCGGCCACGGCGCGCGGCGTCTCGGCGAATCTCATGCCGGCTTCGATCAGCGGCCGCGCCTTGTCGCGCGAGCGGTTCCAGCCGGTGACCGTGTGCCCGGCCGCCATCAGCCGGGGCACGATCAGCGCGCCCATGGCGCCAAGGCCGACAAATCCGATGTTCACGGTAGTTGTTTCCTTGTCTTGAGAGGGGATGCCACCGCCTCGCTCATGTCGCGGACCACCGAGCGGGCCGAGTCGCGCACGATCAGCTCGACCGGCAGCACCACGTGACGCGGCTCGGCAGCTCGGCCCGCAACCGTGTCCACGATCAGCTCCGCCGCTTCAACGCCGGCCTTGTAATGGTGGACGCGAATCGTCGTGAGGGCGGGAGACAGCCGGTCAACGAGCGCCATGTCGTTGAAGCCGGTGATCGAAACGTCGCGCGGGCAGTCAATCCCGTGCCGGCGCAGCGCCGTGATCGCGCCGACGGCCAGCCGGTCATTGGCGCAGACGACCGCGCGTGAACGGGTCGCCCGGTAACCAGCAGCTCTTCTGCGCAGCGTTCGCCCTCCATTTCGTTGAATGCGCGTGCGAATGACACTAGCCGGCTCGTCCAGACCCAGCCCCAAGTCTTTGCTGTGCCGAGTATAGCTCGAGTAGCGGTTATAGCCGGTCGAAACGGTCTGCGGTCCCGCGATCGCCGCAATGCGGCGGTGGCCGAGCGACGCGAGGTGCGTCAGGACGCGCCGAATGCCGTCGTCCTCGTCGTGCACGACCGAGGAGAACCGCGGATCGTCGGTCCGCCGGCTGACGGTCACGACGGCCATGCCGGCGGTCAGCCGAGAGACATCCGCGTCGTGCCGCGAGACGCTCGCCACGATCAGCCCGTCGATGCCGCGCGGGCGCATGGCCTCGATGACCTGCACCTGACGCCGTGGATTCCCGTCGGTGTTGGCCAGGATGGCAACATAGCCGTGGCGCGCCAGGCCGTCCTCGATGCCGCGGATGATCGGCGGAAACACCGGGTCGGTGATGTCGGGGATGACCACGCCGATGGTCCGCGAGCGGTTGGTCTTGAGCATGACGGCGCCGCGTTGGGCTGGTAGCCGCGGCGTTTGCTCGCGCGCCGGATTCTCTCGAGCAAGATCCGGCGAGACGCCGTGTGCCGACGTACCATTGAGCGCACGTGATATCGTCGAGACATGCACGCCCGACGTCGCGCGCAATGTCCTTGAGTGTCGGGCGCTGACGTTTGGCTTTCTTCACTCACCTCTCCGTGCAACCAGGCGGATGGCGGCTTGACCGTTATTCGCCGCTTGAACCGGCTCTCCCCGATTGCGCGAGCGCCTTGCCACTATTGTGCCGCCTTCTCGAACGGGTAGATGAGCTTGCCGGACTTGTACTCGCTGCGGATAGACGACCACCTGCCGCGACCAGTCCTTGAACTGGTCGAGGTCGCCGCCCGTGATGCCCTGGAACTGGATGCAGATGATCCGCGGTTTCGTCCATTCGCCGTCCGGGCCAAACGAGATCGGGCCGATCACCGTGTCGAAGGTGGTCTTGCGGATGTAGGCGGCCAGCGTCTCGTCGTCGAACGACTTGGTCTCCGATACGGCCTTGCGCGAGGATCTGCCCCGCCGCATAGGCATATGGCGGATAGGTGTAGCCGAGCGGATCGATGCCAAGTGCCGGGCGCACGCTTCTGGTATTCGTCCATCATCTGCTTGGTGCCGGCGAACTGCAGGCTGGGCGCCGGAATGTAGAATTCGTTGCTGATGTAGCCGTTGATCAGCGGGCCGAGCTGCTGCTTGATCCCGGTGACCAGCAGTCCCAGCATCGCGCCGCCGATCATCTTCGGCTTGAAGTTGATCTCGTTGGCTGCGCGCATGATGCCCACCGTGTCGATCGGCAGCGTTGCGGCGAAAACGATGTCGGGATTGGCCGCCTGCATTGCCCGCACGACCGAGGTGAACTCGGTCGTCGAGAGCGGATAGGTCCGCTCGAACACGATTTCGAGGCCGATGCATCTTGGCATTCTCGCGCGCGCCATCGAGCGCGTTGCGCGAGTACTCGACGTCGGCGCCGATCAAGGCCACGCGGGTTGGCTTCGGCGTCTGCTCGATCGCGAGATCGAACACGCATTTGGAGTAGTTGGCCGGCGACGGTCCCTGCGAGTTCATGGAGAAGTAGCGCGGATACTGGAAGGCCTTGTTTGCGCCGAGCCCGAAGATGCCGATGGTCGTCCGCTTGCTCTG
This sequence comes from uncultured Alphaproteobacteria bacterium, assembly GCA_963724565.1. Classification (GTDB taxonomy): domain Bacteria; phylum Pseudomonadota; class Alphaproteobacteria; order Rhizobiales; family Hyphomicrobiaceae; genus AWTP1-13. The sequence continues at coordinate 19,887 of CAVRVK010000007.1, read as the reverse complement.
GATGATCGCCGGCATGGCGGCGGCGATCACGTTGGTGCTGTAGGGCCCGATCAGCAGATCGACTTTGTCGACGCCCATCAGCTTCGCGTAGATCCCGGGCGCGTTGGCCGGGCTGCCCTGGTCGTCGTAGTAGACGAGCTCCACCGGCCGGCCGAGCAGCCCGCCTTTGGCATTGACATCGTCGCGCCAGATTTCGAGACCCGCGAGCACCTGCTTGCCGGCCGGGGAGGTCGGGCCGGTCAGGCTGAGACTCAGTCCGATGCGGATCGGATCAGCGGCAACAGCATGCTCAATCGCCATCAGCAGACCAGGCACCACCATAGCACTCAGTGTTAGGATGGTTCGCACGCGGCGCCGAACAACCTCGTACAACGACATCGCTGCCTCCCCTTGTTTTCAATATTTGCAGGCAAGCCTAGCAACCGGCGCAATGGTTGGCAATCGTTTGCCAAAGCCACAATGATCATTCATTGTTCGATGGCATCTGAGCTTCGGCCAAGCAAGCAAAACACTGCTTTGCGCAAATTGCGCAACGGGAGAGAGCATCATGTTCAAGGGGTCTGCCGACGTTGTGCTGCCGACGTCGATCATCGGGTCGCTGCCGCGCCCATCCTGGTACAGCGCGACGCTGGGTTCGCGCACTTTCCTCGAGGCGATGGTCAATGCGCGCTACCGCGAGCAGTACGAGGATGCAGTGTCCTCGTTTCTGCGCGCCCAGGAGACAGCAGGTCTCGACATTTGCACCGATGGCGACGCGCACTACGACGAGGAAGATCGGCGGGATGAGCTGGCAAAGCTATGCGCCCGCGCGCATGTCGGGCTTCAACGCATCGCCGCAGCCGACAATCTACGATGTCGGCGCGGTGGCCTATCCGCGCGGGCACATCCTGCACGATTTCCTCGAGGCGCGGGTGCTGCCGAAAATCGTCGGCCCGGTGGGCCGCGGCAACCTGCAGTACGCGGCGATGTGGAAGGTCGCCCAGCGGATGACCAAGAGGCCGGTCAAGTTCGGGACCATCCTTCCGGAGCTGCTCGCTGCATCGGTGGCTGACGACTACTACAAGGATCCGATCGAGCGCACGATGGCCCTCAGCGAGGCGCTCAACGCCGAGCTGAACGAACTGGCCGACGCCGGCTGCCCTTTGATCCAGATGGAAGAGCCGCAGATCCATATGGTGCCGGTGCGCGGCAAGGCCTTCGGCAAGCTGGACGTCGACGATCTCGTCAAGATCTTCAACAACACGGTCAAGAAGCTGCGCAGCAAGACCGAGGTTTGGTGCCACACCTGCTGGGGCAACCCGTGCCAGCAGCGCATCTTCAAGGACGTGCAGAGCTATCAGCCGACGCTGGAAGCGCTGAACGCGGTCGATGCCGATGCGCTCACCTTCGAGACCTGCTCGTCGGGGCCGGGCGACCTGAAGGCTATTGGCGAAAGGATCAGGAACAAGAAGATCGTCATCGGCGTCATCAATCACCACACGCTGCAGGTCGAGCGGCCGGACGAGGTAGCTGCATTGATCCGCGAAGCACTGAAATACATTCCAGCAGAACGCCTTATCATCTCATCGGATTGCGGCATGGGCCGCGAGGGCATGGGCCGCCGACACGCCACCTACAAGATGGTCTCGATGGTTCTTGGCACCAACATCGTGAGGAAGGAACTCGGCCTTCCGCAGGCCGAATGCCTGGCGGCCGACGCACGCTATTCGTTGACAGAAACGAAGTCTTGAGTGCACACCGCACTAGCGGCCGGTAACGGCGAGTGTTGGCGCCAAGCGGGCGTCGATCAGGATTATAAGCTGGCGCGCATCCAAGAGCGCTGGCACGCGCACCCAAGAGCGCTGGCAAAGGGAGAGAAGCCAATGAAACTTGTAACCATTCTGGGGCTTGGTGCGGCGACGCTGATGACGCTGACGGCCGAAGCCGGCGCCCAGGCCTATCCCAACGAGTTGGTCAAGATCGTCGTGCCGTTCGGCGCCGGCAGCGTCACCGACACTCTGGCCCGGGTACTGGCCGACAAGCTGTCGCCCATGTGGAAGCAGAACGTCATCGTGGAGAACCGTCCGGGCCTGCCGGGCACTACGAGCGTGGCAAGATCGCCTGCCGACGGCTACACGCTGATGGTGACGTCGAACGGGCATGTCATCGCCAAGACGCTGAACAAGAACGTGGCGTTCGATCCCATCGCCGACTTCGCGGGCATCACGCGTCTGGTCGAAGTTCCGCTGGTGATGATCGTGACGCCGAGCCTGCCGGCCAAGTCGCTGCAGGAGTTCATCGCCTTGGCGAAGACGGAGCCCGGGAAGTACAACTTCTCATCGGCCGGCGTGGCCAGCACGACGTTCTTGGCTGGCGAAACGTTCCGGCAGGCCGCCGGCCTGCAGCTGGTGCACGTGCCCTTCAAGGGTGTCCCCGAGGCGGTGACGGCGGTCCTGCGCGGTGACGTCGCCTTCTACTTCGCTCCGGTGCCCGACGCGCGCTCGCAGAGCGAGGGTGGCAAGGTGCGCATGCTCGCCATCACTTCGCCCACCCGGTCCACGGAGGTGCCGGACGTGCCCTCCGTCATCGAGGCCGGCGTGCCGAGCTTCAAGTATTCCTCCTGGTTCGGCCTGATGGCGCCGAAGGACACGCCGAAGGCGATCGTCGACAAGATCAATGCCGACGTGCACGCCGCACTCAAGATGCCAGATGTCGTGACGCGCCTCGCCACGCTCGGCTCCCAGCCGTCGCCGAACTCGCCGGCCGAGTTCGACCAACTCATCAAGGCGGACGAGAAGGTTTATGCCGACCTGCTGAAGGCCGCGGGCATCCAGGCCAAGTAGGTCTGCGGCATCGGCCGCACCGATGCAACGAAGGGCGCCGGCCGCAACGATCGTGGCTGGCGCTCTTGCAGATCGCCCTGGCACATGGGAGCGGGCCGTCCTGTGCGCCGCACCTCGCCGTGGCGCGTCAGACCCCGAGCCGGTCGGCCATCCAGTCCGCCGTCTGCAACCGCCACTTGTAGCCGCGGTTGTTGGCGACGTGGTTGCCGTCCTCGATCAGCGAGAACACGACGGGCCCCTTCACCTCGCGCGATAGCCGCTCGGCATCCTGCCACGGGATCACGCGGTCTTGCTTGCCGGCGACGATGTAGATCGGGCAGTCGATGCGTCCGGCCACGCCGGCGAGCGACAGCGTGGCTGCGTTACGCCGGCCCTCGTCTGGCGTGCGGGCGTGGCTGCGCACGCGGATCGCCTCGCGCGTGAGCTCGGGCAGGCGCTCCCAGTTGGCGCCCATGTCGTAGGGGCCGGATAGCGCCACACAGGCCAGCACCCGCTTCTCGAAGGCGGCGGCGCGCGGCGCGTAGTAGCCGCCGAGGCTCACGCCCCACAGCCCGATGCGCGCGGCGTCGAGGTCGGCGCGCGTCTCGATGTAGTCGCACACGGCCGTGACCGCCGTCTCGTAGTTGCCGCGGATCGGCCAGTCGTACTCGGCCTCGCCCTGGCCCGGGCCGTCGAACACCAGGGTGGCGATGCCGCGAGCGAGGAACGGCGCCTCGTAGGCGTCGATCTCCTCCTTGGCCGAGTCGAGGCCGCAGGCCATGATCATGACCGGCGGGTGCGCGGCGCCGGCGGGCTTCCGCAGGATGCCGTAGAGATGCCGGCCCTCGAACGGGATTGCCACCCTCTCGCCCGGCGGGGCGAGGTGCGGAAGCGCCAGCCGGCGACACTCTACGGCCTTCATATGCGCCGCCTTCATCTGCGCAACGTCGTGCACGAACAGGAACTTGCCGAAATGGTAGTAGACGCCGGCGCGCTGCAGGTGCTCCCCGGCAGAGAGCAGCTTGTTTGCGGCGAGCGCTTCGCGCCCCATCGCCTCGTGCACTGCGGCCTTGTCCGACCAGGCGCGGCACCAGTCGTCCCATTTGGTGATCGCACCGACGACCTCCTCGAAGTCCGTCAGCGCCACGCCGTTGGCGACGAAGCGCGGTGCCCAGTGCGCGAGGGCGGATCCGACGAGAGCGTCTTGGGTCATTGCGGGTCTTTGCGTGGTTGAAGGGATCAGCCTACCTGATACCAGCGACTATCGTTGCATTGGATTGGCGGTCGTGGCGATGCTTACGCCGCCAGCGCGCGCAGGCCCTCGCGATAGGTCGGATAGATCAGCCCGACGCCCAGATCGCGGCGGATGCGCTCGATTGCGCACCCGCTTGCACTCCGCCCAGAAGCTCGCCGCCATGCCGCCGAGCCCGGCCTGCTCCAAGGCAACCGCCGGTGGCACCGGCAGGCCCAGCAGCTCGGCGGCGTAGGCCACCACGTCCTCGGGCGGGGCCGGCTCGTCGTCGCTGACGTTGTAGACGTGCATGCCCCGTCGTCCTTGTCGATGGCGGCGGCCAGCACGACGGCGATGTCGTCGACATGGATGCGGTTGAAGACCTGGCCCGGCTTGACGATGCGGCGGGCCGTGCCGGCCCTGAGATTGTCGATCACGCTGCGCCCGGGTCCGTAGATGCCGGAGAGCCGGAACATCTCCACCCGGCGGCCGGTCGCGGCGCCGAACGCCAGCCAGGCCCGCTCGGCCTCCAGCCGGCGCAGGCTGCGCTCGTGAATGGGCAGCGTGGCGCTGTCCTCGTCGACCCAGGCGCCCTTGTGGTCGCCGTAGACGCCGACGGTGGAGAGATAGCCGATCCAGGCGAGGCCCGGCAGCGCGGCGATATCGTCGGCGAAGTGCGCGCAGCACCGCGTCGCCTTCCAGATCGGGCGGGACGCTGACGAGGAGGTGCGTGGTGCCGGCGAGCAGCTCGCGCACCTCCGCCGAGGGCGCATCGCCCCTGTAAGCGGCGAGCGCTGCGCCGGGCTCAGGCTCCGCGCCTCGGGCTGGTGCGTGTGCCGACAACGGCCGACGTCGCGCGAGGCTAAGCCGGCGCGCAAGCGCCTCCGCCGAGTAGCCGTAACCGAAGCAGAAGAGCCGCATCGCCTTGGCCTCCAAAGGCCTCCATTTGCCACTCCGCGCGCACGGCCGGATCCGTCTCGCGCGCGGCCAACAGGCCCGAGCGTTGCGCCAACGCGCGGGACGCCGACGAGCCGCCGCAACGCCCACACCGCCATGGCGCGCACCAGCGGCGAATCGTCGCCGAGTAGGCGCTCCACCGCGCGGCGCAAGCGCGGCATCGCCCGAGTTGCCGGCGGCGATCAGCGCGTTGCGCACGACGCGATCGCGGCCCGTGCGCTTGACCGGCGTGCCGGCGAAGCGGGCGCGGAAGGCCGGCGTCGTCGAGCGCCAGCAGCTCGGCCAGCGGCGGCGAGCGCGCCTCCTCGCGCGCCTTGAGCTTCGCTGCTGCGAGCCGCGGCGGCGAACTTGTTCCACGGGCACACCGCCAGGCAGTCGTCGCAGCCGAACACGCGGTTGCCGATGGCCTGGCGGAACTCGGCGGGCGATGTGGCCCTTGTGCTCGATGGTGAGGTAGGAGATGCAGCGCCGCGCATCGAGCTGATAGGGCGCCGGGAACGCGTCGGTCGGGCACACGTCGAGGCAGCGCCGGCAGCTGCCGCAGTGGTCGGCCTCGGGCGCGTCGGGCGCGAGCTCCGCCGTGGTCAGGATGGCGCCGAGGAACAGCCACGAGCCGTGCTCGCGCGAGACGAGGTTGGTGTGCTTGCCCTGCCAGCCGAGCCCCGCCGCCTCGGCCGAGCGGCTTCTCCATCAGCGGCGCGGTGTCGACGAACACCTTCACGTCGGCGCCGCTCTCCCGCGCCAGCGCGCCCGCCACCCGCTTCAGCCCCGCCTTCACCACGTCGTGGTAGTCGCGGCACTGGGCGTAGCAGGAGATCGGCGCCCGTGTCGCGGCTCGGCCAGCACCGCCAGCGGATCGCCGTCCGGCGCGTAGCTCATGCCCAGCATGACGATCGAGCGCGCCTCCGCCCACATGGCGCGTGGGATGTGCCGCGCCGCTCGGCCGTCGTCTGCCATCCAGGCCATGTCGCCGTGCCGGCCTTCGCGCAGGAACTCGTCCAGCCGCTCGGACATGGCGGGGCCGGCGGCAGCCGGCGTCGTCACGCGCGCCGCATCGAAGCCCGCGGCACGCGCTTCCGCCAGCACCAGCTGTTTGAGATCTGCTCCCACGGGCAACCTATGCGCTTGCAGCGCGGCAGACTAAAGCAGTTTTGCGCTCCGGGCCAACGCTGGAGGCCCGCATCACCCCTGGGGTGCCGCAGGGCGTGCCCGCTGCAGCACGTTGGGATTGACCACGTTGATGGGTGTTCCGGCGGCATAGGCCACGATCTGATCGAAGATGTCGGCGAACTGGATCTCGTATTCCTCGCGCGATACGTAGCCGATGTGCGGCGTCGCCACGAGATTGTCCATCGCCAGCAGGGGATGGCGCGTGTCTGTCACCGGCTCATCCTCATAAACGTCCACCGCGGCGAAACCCGGCCGTCCGGCCTGCAGCGCGGCGACCAGCGCTCCGGGTGCGATCAACGGCGCCCGGCTGGTGTTGATCAGCAGCGCCGTCGGCTTCATGCGCGCCAGGTCGCTCGCCGTGACGATATGGCGGGTCTGCTCGACCAGCCGCATGTGCAGCGAGAGGACGTCGCACTGCTCGAAAAACGCGGCCTTGCTCTCGGCTACGGCAAAGCCCTCCTGGCGTGCCCGCTCGCGTGAGGCCTCCCGCGCCCAAACCATTACGTTCATACCGAAGGCGCTCCCGTAGCCTGCGACCACGTGCGCGATACGGCCCCAGCCGTAGAGGCCGAGCGTCTTGCCGCGCAGGGTAGTGCCGACGCCGATCTGCCACCGCCCGGCCTTGAGCGCCGCCATCTGCTGCGGAAGCTGGCGGGCGGCGGCGAGAATGAGAGCCCAGGTCAGCTCTGCCGTTGCATAGGACGGCGTCTCCGCGTGCATGTTCGACGAGACGACGATGCCCAGGCGCGTGCAGGTGTCGATGTCGATATGCGGCCAGACGCTGCGCTGGCTGATCAGACGCAACCGGGGCAGGCTTTCGAGCAATGGAGTGCGGATCTTGGTGCGCTCGCGTATGAGCACGAGCGCCTCGGTGTCTTTGAGACGCTCGACGAGCGCATAGGTATCCTGCACGTGATCGTTCCAGATCGAGACCTCGTGCCCGGCGAGCCGGCCAAAGCACGGCAAGGTGCGCAGCGTATCGTGGTAGTCGTCGAGGATGGTGACTTTCATTGGGGTGGCTCCGTGCGGGCGCAAGGTCGCATGCTAGTCGTCTCCTTGGCGGTGCCAATTCAGGATGGCGATGCCGCCCCCCCCACAAAGCACAAGGGAATCCCACCCCCGCGCTTGAGCGGCTAAGATGGCAGGCGTAGTGGATCGGGCACATCCACAAATTGGCACCGCAGCGCCCACGAGGGAACGCCGATGCAAACCTGGCAAGTGATCCTGCTCGGCCTCATCGAGGGGCTCACCGAGTTCATCCCGGTGTCGTCGACGGCACATCTGCTGCTCGTCGGCCACTTCCTGGGCTTCCAGTCGCCCGGCAAGACCTTCGAGGTGCTGATCCAGCTGGGCGCGGTGCTGGCGGTCCTCTCCGTCTATGCCGGCAAGCTGATGCGGCTGCTCGCCGACGCACCGCGCGATCCGCGCGCCCGCCGTTTCATTCTGGCCGTGCTGATCGGCTTCCTGCCGGCGGCGGTGATCGGCGCAGTGGCGCACCGCTTCATCAAGGCGGTGCTGTTCGAATCCCCCTTGCTCATCTGCACCACCTTGATCGTCGGCGGGATCATCCTGCTGGCGGTCGACCGCATGCGGCTCGAGCCCCGCATCCACGATGTCATGGACCTGCCGCTGTCGACGGCCTTCGTCATCGGGCTCGCCCAGTGCCTGGCCATGATCCCCGGCGTCTCGCGCTCGGGCTCCACAATCGTCGGCGCGCTGCTGCTCGGCGCCGACAAGCGCGCGGCAACCGAGTTCTCGTTCTTTCTCGCCATGCCCACGATGGCCGGCGCCTTCGCCTACGATCTCTACAAGAACTACAAGGAGCTCAGCGTCGACGACGTGATGGGCATCGCGCTCGGCTTCGTCGTCTCGTTCGTGGCGGCGGTGTTCGTGGTGCGCTACCTGCTCCAGTTCGTCAGCCGCCACGGCTTCAGCCTGTTCGCCTGGTGGCGGATCATCGTCGGCGGCATGGGTCTCGGCGCGCTGGCGATCCTGGGCTGAACCCGGTTCTTCTGCGCTTCCGGATGCTGAGGCCGCAGGACGAAGCTATCCGGGATCCTTCCCGCGCTTCTCATGGTGCCCGGAAAGACGCTGGCTCTTCGCGCTCGCTTTGCGGAACGGGCCTGCTGCTGCGCCGCGGACTACGCCTTCGCCTTGCGCTGGCCTTCGCCGTCGCCCCTCTTCGTGAGGTCGCGGCTCCCTCGCCTCTCCGCCCATACCAGCTGCCGGTGGTCGAAGGCGACATCGACCGAGGGCTTCACGATCTGGAAATAGGGCGACAGGTCGAAGTCGCACGGGGCATAGAGGCTGTGGTGGCGGATGTGCAGGATCTCGCGCCTGCGCGCACGACTGTAACCTCGCCGCTCGATCCTCGGCAGCACGGGATAGCGGATCGATTCGAACGCCTGAGCGATCAGCGTGGAGCAGATGGCGCGCGTCGGGTCGCCCGAGCCCACTGCGATCATCTGCCGGCGCCAGCGCACCGGAATAGGCACCGGGAAGAGATAGCGCGCAAGATCCAGGATGTTGCGCATGTCGTACTTGAGGCCGAGCCGCTCGATCATGAAGCGAATGATCTGGCGCCGGTCCTCGTCGCTCAAGCCCACCGGCCGGCAGATGCGCGTGTTGAACGTCGAGTACTTCGACAGCGGGGTGGCGATGCAACCCTCGCCCAGCTCCACCTCGATCAGGGTCTTTGGCTCTTCGCCGTCCGCCGGCGGGCCCAGCGCATCGCCCACATAGAGCGCGGCGTGCGACCAGGTGGACTGCGTCAGGTATTGGATGATCGACGATATTCGCTGGTTGCCGGCCACCAGCAGCACGTCGCCCGGCTGCAGCGCCCGGCGCAGGCCGGAGTTGGAGTGGGTGTATGGCTCGTATCCGCTCTTTGCATGCGTGAGCCGCCGGGCAATGCCCCGGCCTATCCAATCCAGCAAACTGTCGATGGCGCTCATCGCAACCCCAGCCGAGCCCGACACTCATGTAGGAACGGTGGCACGGCAAAACCAGCTGCCGACCGTCAGTCGGAGGAGCCCGGACAGGGGACCATCTGAGGGGGCCGCGCGAGGTTTGTCAGCGCCGGAGCGCGAAAAAACCAAAGCGGTGGTTAACCCAACCGGCGCTCAAGCCGCGTGCACTGCGGCGGGTTGTGTCAGCACCGAATAGAGCGCGGCGCGATCATGCGATGTGCGCAGCTTCTCGATCGAGGCCGGCTCCCGCAGCAGCCGGGAGATGCGCGCCAGCGCCTTCAGGTGGTCGGCGCCGGCATGCTCCGGAGCCAGCAGCAGGAAAATGAGATCAACCGGCTCGTTGTCGAGCGCGTCGAAGTCGATCGGCGTTTCCAGCCGCGCGAACAGGCAGTAGATGCTCTTCAAGGCTGCCAAGCGCCCGTGCGGGATGGCGATGCCGCGGCCAACCCCTGTCGAGCCCAGGCGCTCGCGCTGCAGCAGGGTCTCGAGCACGTCGCGGGCCGCAAGCCCGGTGGCATCTGCCGCCCTCTCGGCGAGCCCCTGCAACGCTTGCTTCTTGGATTTGGCCTTGAGGGAGGGGATCACGGCTTCGGGAGTGAGCAGATCACCGAGTTCCATGTGTTTTTCTCTTTGCGATCAGTCCGACACTACAACGCTTCGCCACGCCCAAGGTCCGTCCTTACCGCTGCGCCAGCTTGACGCGCCACGCATTGGAGCGCCACCGTCGGCACTGGCTGCTGGCGGCCGGTCCTTCTCTTCTCAACCCGATATCCCCCGGTGGATATCCGACGGCACGTGTCATTCATTCTCGGCGGGTCATTTCTTTGCGGGGCCACCGCCATTGTGGCGATTCTTCCCCCACCGCGAAAGCATTCCCGCCGCCCCGGGCTCACCGACACACTGTGCGCCCGCGACGTTGTCGCGCTCTTTCTATTTAGACAAATTCAACAATTGCCGCTCGCGTTTCTACATCCGGCTACGCGGGGCCTGTCTCGTTGCGGGCGGAACCTAGTGGAGGCTGGTGGCAGTGTCAAATCAACGCCGATTTGCAGTCTTTACAGGGCCGTATCCAGGCGCGCGGCCATCTGCTTCTCGCGCCGGCGCTGCACGGAAGACGGAATGCGCAGCGCCTCGCGATACTTGGCCACCGTGCGGCGGGCGATGTCGATGCCGTCGCGCTTCAGGCATTCGACGAGCTTGTCGTCGGAAAGCACCGACTGCGGAACTTCCGCATCGATCAGCTGGCGGATGCGATGGCGCACGGCTTCGGAGGAGTGCGCCTCGCCGGTGCCGCTCGCCGAGGAGATCGCCGAAGTGAAGAAATACTTGAGCTCGAACATGCCCCGCGGCGTCGACATGTACTTGTTGGAGGTGACGCGGCTAACCGTCGATTCGTGCATCGAGATGGCGTCGGCCACGGTGCGCAGGTTGAGCGGCTTCAAGTGCTCGATGCCGTGCATCAGGAAGGCGTCCTGCTGGCGCACGATCTCCTCGGCCACTCTCAGGATCGTGCGCGCGCGCTGGTCGAGGCTCTTCACCAGCCAGTTGGCGCTCTGCAGGCAGTCGAGCAGGTAGCCCTTGTCGGCCGTGGAGCGGGTGGTCTTGGTGACCTCCGCGTAGTAGGTGCGGTTGACCAGCACGCGCGGCAGCGTGTCGTTGTTGAGCTCCACCAACCAGCTGCCATTGCGGCCGGGCCGTACCAGCACGTCGGGCAGCACCGGCTGGATCTGCACCGAGCCGAGCTTGAGGCCGGGTTTGGGATTGAGCGCCCGGATCTCCGTGATCATCTCGAGCAGCTCGTCGGCGTCCACGCCGACCATGCGCTTCAGGGCGGCGAGGTCGTGCCTGCCGAGCAGCTCCAGGTTCTGCAGCAGCTTGGCGATCTGCGGGTCGTAGCGGTTGCGGTCCTTGAGCTGCAGGGCCAGGCACTCGGCAAGATCGCGCGCGAACACGCCGGGCGGGTCGAAGCCCTGCAGCGTCGCCAGCACGCTCTCCACGAGCGCGGTCGAGGTGCCGAGCTTGGCGGCGAGATCCTCCAGGCTGCTCTGCAGGTAGCCTGCCTCGTCCAGCATGTGGATCAGATGCACGCCGATCAGACGCTCGACCTGGCCAGGCACCGCCATGTGCAGCTGCTCGGTCAGATGGTCGGCGAGCGAACGGCCTGCCGGCACGAATTCCTCCAGATTGGCGCTCTCGCCCGAGCCGTTGTGCGTGCTGGGCCGCACGGTCGCCCAGGCCGACTGCGAGCTCTGCTCGCGGTTCGCCTCGTAGCCGCCCGGTGCTGCGCCGTTCACCTCGCCCGCGGAATGGCCGTTGACGGCGACGGGTAAGTTGTCGCTCTCGCCCTCCCAGGCGCCGTTGCCGTCATCCTCGCCCCCTTCGTCGCGATCGGCCGAACCTTTCGCGCGCGCCGCCTCCTCGGGCGGCTCCGGGGTAGCCGACTCGTCGCGCTCCAGCAGCGGGTTGCGCTCGAGCTCGGTTTCGACAAAGACGCACAGCTCGATGTTGGACAGCTGGAGCAGACGGATAGCCTGCTGCAGCTGGGGGGTCATCACCAGCTGCTGGCCCTGCCTCAACTCCAACTTAGGCGTCAGCACCATAATCCCCGATGGTCGCCAGGACGTGTCACGGGGTCAAGGTATAACGACGCCGCATTAACTGAACGTCTTCCCCAGGTAGACCTGCCTCACGACTTCATTGTCTATGATTTCCCGGGGTTTACCGTGGATCAACACTTGGCCATCGTAGATGATATACGCCCGATTGACCAAGTTCAGCGTCTCTCGGACGTTGTGGTCGGTTATTACCACACCGATGCCGCGTTGCGTCAGGTGCCGCACGGTGTTCTGGATCTCTTCCACCGCACGGGGGTCGACGCCGGCAAAGGGTTCGTCCAGCAACATGAACGACGGGCCGGTCGCCAGCGCCCTGGCGATCTCGCACCGGCGCCGCTCGCCGCCCGATAGCGCGATCGAGGGGGCCTTGCGCTTGTGGGCGATGCCGAACTCCTCGAGCAGCGCGTCGAGCCGCTCCTTGCGCCGCCGCCGGTTGGGCTCCACCAGCTCGAGCACCGCCATGATGTTCTGCTCGGTGGTTAGGCCACGGAAGATCGATTGCTCCTGCGGCAGGTAGCCGATCCCCAGGCGGGCACGCCGGTACATGGGGAGCCGCGTCACGTCGCGGCCGTCGAGCACGACGCGCCCGGCGTCCGCCGCCACCAGCCCCATGATCATGTAGAATAGCGTGGTTTTGCCGGCGCCGTTGGGTCCGAGCAGTCCCACCGCCTCGCCGCGGCAGGCAGCCAGCGAAACCCCTTTGACGACCATCTGGCTGCGATAGCTCTTCTTGACGTCGTGCGTGCTGAGCCAGCCCTCGCCGCCCGCCAGCTCCTCCTCCTCGCCCGGCACATCATGGCCATTGGCCGCGGGGCCCTTGGCTTTGCGCAAGCGGACCGGGAACAGCCTCATGTGGGCAAAACCTTACCGCTCGGAGCGTAATCGGCCCGCGGGCGCGAGCATTCGCCCAGTGTGCACCCTACTTGTCCTTGCAGCTCACCAGCGCACATCTGTCAGGGGGCCTTCTTGAGCAACTCATGCGCCTTGTCCTTGACGTCCTTCGGATAGAACAGCATGCACTGCTTGCCGGGCGGACAGGAGCGGGTTGAATTCATGTCGGCTGGATTTGCCGCCGCCGGTGGTGGGCCCGACACCGCCGGCTGGCCGCCGCCCTCCAGCTCGAAGCGATACATGCCGGTGGTGAGATCGATCTTGAGCCTGGGGCCCTCGGCAATGTCCTTGCCCTTCATCACCACCACGCCCCCGCCAAGCAAAGCGGTGTTGGAGCGAACGTCGAAGTCGGCCCAATCCGACGTGGCGCTCTGGCCGTCCTCGGAGACGATCAGCACCTTGCGTCGTGCTTCCACACGCGTGATCTGGGCCGAGCCGCCCTTTTGCGAGACATCGCCCGCATTGGCGAGGCCGAAGCCGCTCTGGCCCGTGTAGAATGCGGTAAGGGCCACGGTCCGCACGATCATCTTGCCCTGCTTGGCCCAGACATTGCCGCTGAAGACGGCCTTCTTGCTCGCGTCGAGCACGTCGAGGGTGTCGGACTCCACCTCGATCGGTGCGCTCGGGTCCGATTTGAACCCGCCGAAGACCTGACTGGGATCGGCGGCGGCCGTCTGCTTGGGCTGCGTCTGCGCTCCGGCCTTGGCATCCGCCTGGTACAGCAGCGCCGCCACGCGGCCCGCGGGCTGGCCGGCCTCGGGGGGCGTGTCGAGGTGGCTCTTGGCTGCCTTGCGGTCGACGAACATTCTCCCGCCCACCAGCACGTTCTTGTCCTGGGTGACTTGCACGTTGCCTACGAACAGTGCCGTATCTGCCTTGACATCGAAGTCGGCCAGATCGCTGGTTATGCGTCGGTCGGCGTCCGAGGTGATGTCGACGCCGTTGCGGGCCCACAGGAACGTGACGCGGGAGCCGGCCTCGTTGGACTGGGCAGCGTCGGGCGCGGTCGCGACCCCAGGCGTGCCCTTGCCTTCGTACTTCACGAACAGATAGGGCGTCTTCATGGTCGTCTCGCCCTGGGTGGCGATCACCTCGCCCCTGAAGTGCGCCGTCTTCTGCGCGTCGTCGACATCGAGCTCCTGCGAGGTGATGTCGACCGGCTTGCGTGAATCCCGCCCGAGCCCTACCGGCCCCTGGTTGGCCGGCAACAGGCGCACGGCCACCGCGCCTCGGAACGCCACCAGGCGCGACTTGGTGTTCATGACCATGGACGAGGCCTGCACCGACCCGGTCGGGGTGTTGGCGGTTACGGGCTCCTTGGAGACCACCCGGCTTTCCTTCTGGTACATCATTGCCCGCGTCAGCCGGGCCGTCATGCCGTTGCTGGAGTCGATCTCGATGCCGTCGAACAGCTCCAGTTCGGCCTTGGCGTTGTCGAACAGGCCGTGCTTGGCCTTGAGCTTGGTGACGACCTTGTTGGTCTCCGTCATCTCGCCGCTGACATCGATCAGCTTGATCGGTTGGTTCTGGTTGAGCGAGACCTCGGCGCGCTTGGCCCGCACCTGGTAGCGGCCGCCTTCCTTGGTGACGCCGAAGTAGACCGGGTCCTTCATCTTGAGGTCGTCGGCGGTGAGCTGGATACCGCCCACCCTGAGGCGGCTGGTGCTCGAGCTGCCAGCTGACCGTCAGCACCAGCGCATAGGCGGCCAGCATGCCGACAGCCGTGAGCGGCAGCAGGACGCGCAGCATGCGCACGCGCCGGCTATGGCGCCGCGCGGCGGCGAAGGCGCGCTCGCGATCCGTGACATTTGCGCTCTCCTCGCCCGCAGGTTCCATGTCACGTGCGTGGCGCGCGTCGAAGGTGATGGCCATTGTGCGCAGTGCAGCGCTTGCCGCGGTGCCCAGCCCCAGAAGAATCCCCGAGTCGTGCACAAACTGGAGAGGAATTAGGGTGATATTGGGACTTTCAGCAAGGGGTTATCGCCTTGCCGGCACTGTAAAACCTCGGCTGCGCGCCTTTCGCGCAGGCCGCCCGGTCTATGGGCAGACCCGTCAATGGGCAAAGATGTCGACGTCCTCGAAGCCGGCGAGATCGAGGCCCGCCCGCGCCGATACGAAGCGGAAGCAGGTCTCGGCAACCGCCGTCCTGCCCTCCCGCTGCAGCATGGCGGCGAGCTTAGCCTTCAGGGCGTGCAGATAGAGCACATCGGAGGCCGCATAGTGCTTCTGCTGGTCGGTGAGCTTCTCGGCCGCCCAGTCGGAGCTCTGCTGCTGCTTGGACAGGTCCACGCCCAATAGCTCGCTGCACAGGTCCTTGAGGCCATGGCGGTCGGTGTAGGTGCGGGCGAGCTTGGAGGCGATCTTGGTGCAATAGATGGGTTCCGGCACCACGCCCAGATAGTGGGCGAGCACCGCCACATCGAAGCGCGCAAAGTGGAAGATCTTGAGGATCGTTTGATCGCCGAGTAGCGCCTTCAGGCGCGGCGCCGACCAGTCCGTGCCGTCGAACTGCACGAGGTGGGCGGTGTTGTCTCCTGCCGACAGCTGCACGACGCACAGCCGGTCGCGCAGCGGCCGCAAACCCAGCGTCTCGGTGTCGACGGCCACCCCTTCCCTGAAGGTCAGCCCGGCGGGGAGATCGTTTCTGTGCAGCTTGACGATTGGGCTCACGGGTGGCCTGCCGTGTTCGCAAATCTCGATGTTTGCTCCTAACAGGATTGGCGGACCGGCGCTAGGGCGGCAGATTTCGTCAACGGATCTATGTGCTTAGGCCCTTCGGCGCGGGTCCTGCGCGCAGAACCGCGCCCTTCTCGCCGGACTTGCACCGAGCAGAGTTCCCAGGCCGGCCAACCTTGAAGTGGAGCAGGGCGTTGGTGACGTAGGTAGCGAAGCGGATTGATGTGATACACCCCTGGCATCAATCGCGTGCCCGTTGATTTCGGCATCCTTTCAGCTAATGTTTGAATGTTGTTCACATTTAGAATAGGCGAGCACGTTCATGGAACACAAAAAGGCTGTTAGCATATTGCAGGGCCCCGCCGGCGAGCGCCTCGGCAACTTCAAAATCTTTCTATCGCACGCGACCGCCGACCGCGACGAAGTTCTGCGCTACGCCAGCATGCTTGAAGCTCATGGCTTCACGGCCTGGGTCTATCAAAAGGACACGCAGCCCGGTGGAGACGCGATCCCCAAGGAATTGATGAACCATATCGAGCAGTGCGATTTCTTCTTTCTGTTCATGAGCGATGCTTCCGTCAAATCCAAATGGGTTCAGGCCGAGATCGGGTACGCGTTGAGCCTGATCGATAAGCGGCAGCAGGAAGATTTCGAGCAATGGAAGCGACACAATCCGGAACTGGCCGAAAAATTCGAGGCCAACTCCGGCCGTTCCCGGCCAACGGACGAGCTGCTGCCGAGGCCGATCATCATCCCGATATGGGTAACTAATTCTGAGTGGCGGCAGGCCAAGGACAGCGACGCGCAGAGGCCCAAATTTATCCCAACGAGGCTTTCTCTAAAAGGCAAGCCGACGGGCAAATTCGACCTCACAGCAAGAGGCTTCGATCCAACGGCGTGCCTGACCGACACGGATGCATCCCTTATCGAGCAGCTGACCCCTCGCTGCATGTTTTCGGGCTGCCGGGCGACGTACCCGGCTCTATGGACCCTGAAACCATGAGCGAAACACGTGTATTCACTCTCTACCAAACACTTTTTCCCAACGAGGAGCAGGACAGCGAGCAGGATATCGTCACTTGGATATTCTATGAGAACAACGGAGAGCCCGTCCATCATTCCATCCCGAGGCAAGGTCCTTCCGGCATTGTGCCGTTCAAATTTGTAAACCAGTGGGATTCCTGGTTTCCGGTTCTGACGCTCAGGGGCAGGGCGATTGCCTTCGCCTATATTGAATACGCTGCGCAGCGCAGGCTGTTTTATGGGAATTTCGTCGGCGTGCAAAAGGCTTGGCGCCCTGGTTCCATTGCCGACATTTTCTGGAACCGGCTCCAGAAGCGCTCGCTCGATATATACCCTGAGTGCAGGGGCATGATGTTCGAGGTTGAGGAATTCGATCTGGATGAAGTGGAGCGGATTATCTCTTATCTTGAAGAGCAGGCGGCTCAAAACACCAGACAGCAGAGGGATGGCCGCCGCCGCTCGGATGATGGGGCTGCCAGGGGCTTCTGGGGTTACGCGCGGCGCGCTTACCACCGCGCGATGCCGTTCGCCGGCAGAGGCGGTGACGGAGCTAAGGACAGCGAAGAGTGGCAGGCACCGGCCTACCTCTTCAAACCCAACCCCAATTCGGAGCTTCCGGATGAGACGGTCATCCGGCGCTTCCTGCGCTTCATGTGGTATGATCGCCGGCGCGTGAAAGTGTTCAAGGACAAGCGCGGCCAGGCGCTCACCAACCGCTATCCCTGTGTGGAGCCCGAGGGCAAGGCGGAGGAGGACTGGCCAAACTGGGAGGTGGATTTCTGGCCCGGCTGGTTCACCGCGCGCACGCACGACCATACCGCAACGCCCTATTGGGAGGAGGTCGTTACCTTCTCCTCAACCGAATGCCTGTTGCTCGCAAAGGCGCCTCATTTCGACCACCCGGACCGCTATCTCACCTACGGCGAGCGCCTTGTGAAACGCGTGATCGCTAAGGCCCCAGGCGACGGAGTCCATCGCCGCGCCGCTCCATAACCGCAAGACGATGAGCCAGCTCTTCATGCGCTGGAGGGCATTGAAGACCCCACTGGCGATTTGACCAAGGACTGGGACAAGAAGCGCGCTCCTGAGACAGCGCAAGGCGCTGCTGCCGTGTCAAAGGCCGGCGTCTCAGCGATTTGTGATTTGGGGTACTAGTGCTGATTTGGCGTATGTCCACTCGTGGCAGATTTTGTTGCAGAAGTCCGTTGCTGTAAGCCGCGAACGCGTGATTTACCGGCGCTGAGGTGATCGGCGGCGGGGGCTGGCGATGATGGGGCGGCTCAAGCGGGATCAGGGGCAGCTGTTCTATTCGTTCTGCCTCGATGAGGTCGTTCCGGACGATCACCGCGTGCGCGAGATCGCCGCCGTGCTGGACCTGTCCTGGGTGCACGCCGAGCTGGCGCCCCACTACTCGCACCTCGGCCGGCCGTCGATCGATCCGGTGCTCATGATCCGGATGCTGATCGTCGGCTACGTGTTCGCCATCCGCTCGGAGCGGCTGCTGTGCCGCGAGGTGCAGGTGAACCTGGCGTATCGCTGGTTCTGCGGCTCTGAGCATCGAGGACAAGATCCCGGACCATTCGGCGTTCTCGCGCGCCCGCAACGAGCGCTTCCGCGACAGCGACATCTTCCGGCGCGTGTTCGAGCGTGTGGTGGAGGCGTGCATCGCGGCGGGCCTGGTCGGCGGCGAAGGGCTTCGCGGTCGATGCCAGCCTGATCGTGGCGGACGCCAACAAGCAGCGCTCGATCCCGGGCAAGGACTGGGACAAGAAGCGCGATCCCGCAACGGCGAGCCGGGCCGTGAAGGAGTATCTGGCAACCCTCGACGATGCGGCCTTCGGCGCGGCGAGCGACGTGACGCCGAAGTTCGTCTCACCGTCCGATCCGGCGGCGCAGTGGACGGGCGCGATGCGCGGACCGGCGTTCTTCGCCTACGCCGACAACTACCTGATCGACGTGAAGTTCGGCATCATCATGGATGTCGAAGCCTCGCGCGCCATCCGCCAGGCCGAGGTGGGCGCCGCCAAGACCATGATCGAGCGCACCGAGGAGCGCTTCGGCCTGAAGCCGGAGCGGCTGGCGGCCGATACGGCCTACGGCTCGGCCGCAACGCTCGACTGGATCGTCAACGACAAGGGGATCGCGCCGCACATCCCGGTGATCGACAAGTCGAAGCGCAAGGACGGCACGCTCTCACGCGAGGACTTCATCTGGGACAAGAAGAAGAATGTCTATATCTGCCCAGCCGGCAAGACGCTGACCACGACGGGGCATGCCAGCACCGACCACACGATCCGCTACAATGCATTGGTTGGCGATTGTAGAGCCTGCCCGCTCAAACCCAAGTGCTGCCCCAACATGCCGTCGCGTCGCATCTTGCGCGACGTCAACGAGGACGCCCGCGACGTGGCTCGAGCGGGCAAGCTCGGCACACTGGCACGGGTGCGATGTAGCGCATCGCATGGTCGGTGCTGACCGTGCCCGTTGTCCTCAGAAGCTCGCCCGCTGGGCAGATGTAGACGTCGCGCCCCTTGTCGAAAGTGAAGTCGTCCCGCGAGAAGGTGCCGTCCTCTCGTTTGGACTTGTCGATCACCGGGATGTGCGGGGCGATCCCCTTCTCGTTGACCAGCCAGTTGAGGTTCGCCGCCGAGCCGTAAGCCGTATCCGCCGCAACCCGCTCCGGCTTGAGCCCGAAGCGCTCCTCGGTGCGCTCAATCATGGTCCTGGCGGCGCCCACCTCGGCCTGGCGGATGGCGCGGGTGGCTTCCACATCCATGATGATGCCGAACTTCACGTCGATCAGGTAGTTATCGGCGTAAGCGAAGAACGCCGGCCCGCGCATCGCACCCGTCCACTGCGCCGCCGGATCGGACGGCGAGACGAACTTCGGCGTCACCTCGCTCGCCGCACCGAAGGCCGCGTCGTCGAGCGTTGCCAGACTCCTTCACTGCCCGGCTCGCCGTTGCAGGATCGCGCTTCTTGTCCCAGTCCGTGCCGGGGATCGATCGCTGCTTGTTGGCGTCCGCCACGATCAGGCTGGCATCCACCGCGAAGCCTTTGCCGCCTACCAGGCCTGCCGCGATGCACGCCTCCACCACCCGCTCGAACACGCGCCGGAAGATATCGCTGTCGCGGAAGCGTTCGTTGCGGGCACGGGAGAACGCCGAGTGGTCCGGCACCTTGTCCTCGATGCTCAGGCCGCAAAACCAACGGTACGCCAGGTTCACCAGCACCTCGCGGCACAGCAGCCGCTCCGAGCGGATGGCGAACACGTAGCCGAGGACAAGCATCCGGATCATGAGCACCGGATCAATCGAGGGCCGGCCGATTGAAGGATAGTAAGGAGCCAGCTCTGCGTGCGCCCAGGAGAGGTCCAGAACAGCCGCGATCTCGCGCACCAGGTGATCGGGTGGAACGACCTCATCCAGGCAGAACGAATAGAACAGCCGCCCTTGGTCCCGGTTGAGCCGCCCCATCATCGCCAGCCCCCGCTGCCACCTCGCCTCGCCCGCGGTGAATCACGGTTCGCAGCTCACGGCAACCGACTTCTGCAA
>CAVRVK010000006.1:0-265153 GCA_963724565.1 uncultured Alphaproteobacteria bacterium | reverse complement strand
AGGCCTCCTCCACGTCCTCGGTCTTGGTCGCGTAGGAGATGCGGAACGCCGGGCCGAAGCCGAATGGCGTACCCTGTACGACAGCCACGCCCTCGGCCTCCAGGAGCTCGGTGACGAAGTCCTCGTCGGTCTCCAGCTTCTTCCCCCGTGGACGCGGTCCTGCCCATCGTACCGGCGCAGGACGGATAGACGTAGAACGCACCCTCGGGCTTCGGGCATTGGATGCCGCGCGCCTGGTTGAGCATCGACAGGGCAGAGGTCGCGGTGCTCCTTGAAGATCGCGTTGTGCTTGGGGATGAGTCCGCGGCCCCTCGAGCGCCTCGACCGCCGCCCATTGCGACACCGCGGTCGGGTTCGAGGTCATCTGCGACGCGACCATCGCCATCGCCTTGATCAGCGGCTCGGGCCCACCGGCATAGCCGATGCGCCAGCCGGTCATGCAATAGGCCTTGGAGGTGCCGTTCACCGTCAGCGTGCGCTCGTAGAGCCGGGGCTCCACCTGCGCCGGGGTCGTGAACTCGAAGTCGTCGTAGACCAGATGCTCGTACATGTCGTCGGTCATCACGTAGACATTCGGATGCCGGACCAGCACGTCGGTCAGCTTTGAGCTCGGCCGCGGGTATAGGCGGCACCGGTCGGGTTCGACGGCGAGTTGAGCAGCACCCACTTGGTCTTCGGCGTGATCGCCCGCTCCAGCGCCTCGGCCGTCATCTTGAAGCCGGATTCCAGCGTGGTCGGCACGCTGACCGGCTCACCGCCGGTGAGCATGACCATCTCGGGATAGCTCACCCAATAGGGCGCCGGGATGATCACCTCGTCACCGGGATCGAGCGTCGCCGCGAAGGCGTTGTACAGCACCTGCTTGCCACCGGTGCTGATGATGATCTGGCTCGCCTTGTAGTCGAGGCCGTTCTCGCGCTTGAACTTGCGCGAGACCGCGGCCTTGAGCTCTGCTATGCCGTCCACGGCGGTAGTATTCAGCCGCCTTGCCGCCCTCGATCGCCTTGATCGCGGCGCGCTTGATGTTCTCGGGCGTATCGAAGTCCGGCTCCCCGGCCCCCAGCCCGATCACGTCCCGGCCGGCCGCTTTGAGCGCGCGCGCCTTGTCCGTCACCGCGATGGTGGCAGAGGGCTTGATGCGCTTGAGGTGCTCGGCAAGGAGGGCCATGGGAATTCCCAGTTACCCATATCGGGCGCGTGCTTCCTAAAGGCCCGTAGTAGCCGACCGCAAGCCTATATCGCCAATCCGCACATCACTGTGATCCCCAGCACACGATCGCCGCCGCAGCGGGGGGCGATGTCAGCATGTAATCCGCTGTAGCTTCACTGAAATATGTCGGCGAACCTGGCCTTGAGCTCCCGCCCCCTGTCCTCGATGAGGTCGAGGTCGACCGGGATGACTTTCATCTCGCTCAGCGCCGGCTGGCTGGGCGGCGGCGGGGCATCGATGCGCGAGGAGTGAATGCCGCCTTCGGCGATCATCTTCTGTGCCGGCGGCGAAGATCATGAATTGCGCGAACAGCTTCGCCGCGTTGGGATTTCGTGCGCCCTTGATCACGGCCGTGGGCGAGGACACGATGAAGACGCCCTCGGTCGGATAGACCATTTTCTGATTGGGGACGTCCTTGCCGTCGGTGAAGCTGCGAGGGTCGGCCCCCTCCGCGCCGATCACCCGCTCGCCCTGCTGCATGGTGCTGAAGACCTGCTGGTGGCCCTGGACGATCATGGTGTCGTTGGCGCGCAGGGCCTTGTAGAAGTCCCAGCCGAGCTGGCGCGACAGCATCCCGACCACGATGAGCTGGATCGCCGTGAAGGACGGATCCGGCATCACCATCAGACCCTTGTATTTGGGATGCTTGAGGTCGGACCAGGTCTTGGGACGTCCTTCTCCGCCACCTTGTCGCTACGGATCGGAATGCCGACGATGGAAAGCCGTTGCGCGATCCAGCGACCGTCGCGATCGCGCGCATCCGCCACCACCTTGTCGAAGCCCTCCGGCCTGAACGGCTCGAACATCCCCTGCTTGGCGAGACCGTTGGCGGCGCCCGCGTCGGACATGGTCATGACGTCCGCACCCGGCCGGCCGGCCGCAGCCTCCTGCTGAAATCTCCGCAACACCGCTTGGCCGCCGGTGCGCAGGAGCTGAATCTTGATCCCGGTCTCCTGCTGGAACTTGTCGACGAGATGCTGGACCAGCGGGAACGGGGTCGATGTGTACCAGCTCAAATTGCCTTCCTTGCGGGCGGCGTCGGCGTCGGCCTGCTCGGGTGTGAACGCCTGCGCTGACGCGGGCGGCAGGACGCAGAAGCCCGATCCGAGCACCAGGCACAAAGCCGCGCTGGCGAGCGAAGCGAGCGGCCAGCGCGGCAACTCTATGGAAGTGCGCGCGCATAGCGCGTCGAAAGACGCGCGTGAACGCGCTGGTGATACTTGCCCTGAATCCGGGCTCGTCGGCGCGCGCCGCGGCAAACTTCGTCCAAAACCTCATCGCAGTTCCTCCCGATCGGCGAAATATTGCAACCATCGCCGTTGCCGCCATGGTCTGCCCGCGGGCGCCAAAAGGCAATCGGTAGGGCTAACGGGGCGCAGGCATTAACCCCGCGGCAATGCACGGCTGGTAGCGCTGGAAAGCGAGAAAGCAGCGATCAACCGGGATGCCACCATGGACGTCCTTACGCTACGTCGGCTCGACCGCCTGATCTGGACGATGATCGCGCTCGTCGCGGCTATCGTGCTCGCCGCCACGGCGGTGAGCGACTTCCGGATCGAGTGGCGCACCTTCGCAGCGCCGGGCCTCGGATGCTTGGCCATGGCCATGGCCGGCTGGTTCTATCGGCGCTGGCGGTCCGACCTGCGTCTGGCCTCGGGACTGAACTCGACCGCCCAGATGGTCGCCTTTGCCGCCGTCGGCGCCCCCCTCTCGTATCTCGCCGCAAGCGCGAACCTGCCGCTTCAGGATCACGCGTTCGACGCCATCGACCACGCGCTCGGATTGGATTGGCGCGGCTTGCTCGGCTGGATGAACTCCCAGTCCGCCTTACACCCCCTGTTCCTCTTCCCCTATCTCAGCTTCACCGCTCAAGCCACGGTCACCGTGCTGGTGCTCGCCTTTTCGAACCGGCTCTTGCAGTTGCGGACGTTCACGCTCGCTTTCATGTTCTCGGCCATCGTTTGCATCGCGATCTCGTCCATCTGGCCGGCGGAGGGCGCCTGGGGTTTCTACCAGCTCACTCCCGCGGACTACCCGACTATCGTTCCGGCAACGCGCGAGATCCACTTGCCGATCTTCCACGGCCTGCGGGATGGCTCGATGCGCATGCTGGCCGGCTCGACCTCGGAAGGCATCATCACTTTTCCGAGCTTTCACGCGGCGCTCGGCGTCATTTTCATTGTGGCGCTATGGCCGGTACCGGTCTTGCGCTGGATCAGCGCGGTCTTGAACGGGCTCATGATCCTCGCCACGCCGATCGACGGCGGCCATTATTTCATCGACATTTTCGCCGGCATCGCCATCGCGGTGCTTTGCCTGGTGGCGGCGCGGCGCATCGTGCATTCGACCGCACGATACGCGCCGGCGACCGCGGTCATGGCCCCCCACTTGGTCGCCGGGGAATGACGTTCGGCAGACGCCTGCCTAATCGATGCGCGAATCCAGATTCTTAAATATGTAGCCAAATCGCCGAGCCCGAGAGCGCGCGGAACAATGCGACGAAATCCGGCGAACCAGTCTCCGGCGGGGGGTGATTTCCGGCACGATCCGGCTGTAGACTATGCTCGGGCAGCTCGGGACGAACACCGGGCCCCTAGTGTGGCGCATTTGACGTTCCTATCAGTATTTGCTGCGAGTCCTTCACAGGAACGTCAAATGCAAAGCCACACTAGAATCATAGAGTTGCCAGTGTCCCTTTGGTTCCGACGTTCGTAAAAGCACGTGCTGCAAAGTGATACGAACGTCGGAACCGGGACACTAGTGCCGGGAGGACGCCATGAGGCTCACGCACGGGCAGATCAAGACCTTCGACGAACAGGGCTATGTGTTCTTTCCGAGCTGCTTCTCCGAAGAGGAGGTTGCGGTTCTGCGCAGCGAAGCCGACAGCATTTTGCGCGGCGATCGCCAGGAGATCTGGCGCGAGAAGAGCGGAGCGCCTCGCACCGCCTTCGCCGCCCACACCTATAACGAAGCCTTTCGCCTGATGGCGCATCACCCGCGGCTCGTCGAGCCTCTGCAGCAGCTGTTCGGCGAAGGCGTCTACGTTCACCAGTTCAAGATCAACGCCAAGGCGGCATTCGAGGGCGACGTCTGGCAGTGGCACCAGGACTACGGCACCTGGGCGCGCGACGACGGCATGCCCGAGCCGCGGGCGATGAACATCGCGATCTTCCTCGATGAGGTCCTGCCCTTCAACGGCCCGCTGATGCTGATCCCGAAGAGCCATCGGCACGGCACGCTCGCGGCCGCCCACGACAAGAGCACGACCTCCTATCCGCTCTGGACGCTCGATGCGGAGACGGTGACGCGGCTATGCGCCGAGGCGGCGCCGCCCGGCGGCGTCGGCATCGTGGCGCCGACCGGCAAGCCGGGCGGCGTGCTGATGTTCCACGGCAATCTCGTGCATGCGTCGCCGCCCAACATCACGCCCTACCCGCGCAAGATCGTGTATCTCACGCTCTGCGCCGTCTCCAACCACATCACCAAGTTCACCCGGGCCGAATGGATAGCCCACCGCGATTTCACGCCGATCGTGCCGGTGGATGACGACGCCCTCATCACCCACGCTCGCGCCCATCGCGTGGCGGCGGCGTGAGGGCGAAATGATCTTTCCTTTTGCGACGGGCGACGCAGCCGCAAACGACTGTTCCACGGGAACATGACAGCTCATTGTTGCTTTTGCTGCACCGCCGCATTCGTCATCACATTGATGCCGTGATGTCGTAGGAGTTCAGGACCGAGCGAACAGCAGGATTGGACGAGCTCTAGTGTGGCGCATTTGACGTTCCTGTCAGTTTCTGCCGCGAGTCCTTCATGGGAACGTCAAATGTGGTCGATTCGAGCTTCGGAATCGGGACACTAGATTGGACGAGAAGTAGGCTGGGCAAGCGGCGATAGACCGGCCGCCGCGAGAGGAAGGCGATGCATACGCTCTATTCGATGCAGCGATCGGGCAACAGCTACAAGGTGCGGCTCGCGCTCGCGCAGCTTGGATTCCCTATCGGCTCGTCGAGGTCGACATCCTCAAGGGCGAGAGCCGCACGCCCGAGTTCCTGGCCAAGAATCCGAACGGCCAGGTGCCGCTGCTCGAAGTCGCGCCCGGCCGCTTTATCGCCGAGTTCGAACGCGATCCTCTGGTACGTCGCCGGCGGCACGCCGCTCGCGCCGGACGACCGCATCGACCGCGCCGACGCGCTGCAATGGATGTTCTTCGAGCAGCACAGCCTCGAGCCCAATATCGGCGCCGCCTATTTCTGGCTCGCGCTGGTCAAGGGCGGGCGCGAACTGCAGCAGCACGCGCTCGAGGACTGGATGGAGGAAGGCTACCGCGCGCTCGGCGTGATGGAGAATCATCTCAAGCTGCATCGCTACTTCGCCGCCGACCGCTACACCGTCGCCGACATCGCGCTCTATGCCTATACGCATCTTGCGCATCAGTGCGATTTCGAGCTCACCACCTTTCCGTACATCCGCGCCTGGCTCGATCGCGTGGCGGCCGAGCCGGGCCATGTCCCGATGGATTGGCGGCCGGAGAACGTCGTCGCGGCGGAGTAGGCGCGAGCTTCCTGAAAACGCTCTAGCGTTGTGACTTTGACGGTTGATTCAGTTGCCGTCATTCCGGGCGCGCGCGCCAAAAGCGCGTTCACGCGCGTCTTACGACGCGCTATGCGCGCGAGCCCGGAATCCATAATCACAGCCGGTGGTTATGGATTCCGGGCTCGCGGGCTAAAGCCCGCGCCCCGGAATGACGGCCGACGGGTCGGAACTATTCGTCAGAGTCTCAACACCGAGTGTCGCAAACGAGTCACAGCTTGCGGCAAAACGCATGCGCGCACTTCGTCGGCGCACGGGCGTTAACGCTTCATTAACCTAAAACACGAAATCGCCCATATTCGTCAACGGCTTCGCCCAAGTCCGGACGAACGGGCGCCGGCATCGGCCGCGACTTCGCGGCACGGGGTGGAGAACTGATTCGCGGAGACTGACATGTCCAAGGAATTGACGGCCGGAATTGAGCAGGAGGCCCGCGCGGCTTCCGCCCGCACGCGCCGGTCCATTGTTTGCGTCGAGTTGCTCACCACCGCCGCGCTCGCACTGTCGACCGCCATAGCCGTCACCGCCGTGTCGATCGGCATGGCGCGCGCCGACGTCATCGGCGCCGTGACCAATGGCGACGGCGCGCCCTTCGCGGTCGCGCTGCTCATCGGTTTGCTGCTCACCGCCATGGGCGGGCTCACCGCCACCGTGGCCGGCGGTCCGCGGCGCGATTGATCTTTCCACTGGTTAGGCGGCCGGTCGGGGGAAGTCGCTGCCGCGCGTCATCCGACGCGCGGCAGTGACGCGTTTGAGGACGCCGCACAAGTCGATGACCGTCATCCTGAGGTGCCCGCGTCTTCGCGGGCCATCGCAAGTCGGCTGTAGCCGACTTGCGCATTAAAATTCCGATCTCGGGTAAACCCGAGATCGGTGGATGAACGGCCCCCGCCGTTGCTGCTTGCTCCCGTGGGGCAACAGCCGGGCCGTCGCCCACTGATCTCGGGTTTACCCGAGATCAGATCTTAGAGTGCGCAGGTCGGCCATGGCCGACTTGCGATGGCTCGCCCATAGCGCGTCAAGACGCGCGTGAACGCGCTTTTGACGGGCGAGCACCTCAGGGTGACGGGGAGAGTGAGTCATTCTCGGCAGTCATCGGTACTCGACGACTTCATCACTGCAGCTTGATGTTCGCGTCCTTGATGATCGGCCACCACTTGTCGGTCTCGGCCTTGTGGTGGCGGCGAGCGCCTCCGGCGTCTGTTGATCGTTCGGCGGAATCTCGTGGCCCTGGTCGGTGAACCGCTGCCGCACGCCGGGATCATCGCCAAGGCGCTCACGACGGCGGCGTTGAGCTTGGCGACGATCTCCTTCGGCGTTCCCTTGGACGCCCAGACATCCGTGCCAGAACGACATGTAGAGCCCGGGCACGCCCATCTCCTCGATGGTCGGAACGTCGGGCGCAGCGAACCAGCGCGCCTTGGCCATGACGGCATAGGCCTTGATCTGACCGTTGCGCACGAACGGCAGCGAGTTCGCCGCCAGGTCGCACATGAAGTCCACGTTTCCGGCGACCAGGTCCTGGCTCGCCGGCGCGCCCCCGCGATAAGGCACGAACTGGAAACTGGTGCCGGTGTTCTTCTGGAGATAGAGACCGCAGATGATGCGAGCCGCTGCCGGTGCCGACGGTCGCGGCCGACGCCTTGTCCGGATTGGCCTTCAACCAGGCGATCAGTCTCCCTCATGTCCGTCGCCGGAAGGTTTTCCGCGCAACCATCCAGGTGGGGCTGGTCGCGATATAGGCCACCGGCTCGAGATCCTTGCGCAGATCGTACTGCAGCGCGTAGGTCGCGCCGGAGCCGACGTGGCTCGCCCAATTGCCGAAGCTCAGCGTGTAGCCATCGGGCGCCGCCCGCGCCGCCCGTCCGGTGCCGACGCTGCCGCCGGCGCCGGGGACGTTCTCGACGATGATCGACTGGCCGAGCGTGCCTTTCATGTGGTCGACGAGAGTGCGCGCCAGGATGTCGGTTGCTCCGCCCGCCGGGAACGGATTGATCATCGTGATCGGACGCGACGGATAGCTCTGCGCCGCCGCGCCGGCGGTGCCGGCCAATATGGCGAGCGCCACCGCAACCGAAAGCCCTCTCATGCATCCCCCCTTTTGTTGTTTATCGCCGTGGACCGGCGCCGTTATTCCGGCGGCTTGATGTTAGCCGCCTTGATGATCGGCCACCACTTCTCCATCTCGGCCTTGTGGAAAGCACCCAGCCCCTCGGGGGTCTGTTCCTCACGTTTCGCGATCACATGGCCGAGCTCGGTGAGCCGCTGCCGCACGGCCGGATCGGCCAAGGTATCGACCACGGCGGCATCGAGCTTGGCGACGACGTCCTTGGGCGTGCCTTTTGGCGCCCACAGCCCGTTCCAGAACGAAATATACATGCCGGACACGCCCACCTCGTCCATGGTCGGCACATCGGGCAGTCGTCGGCCAGCGTTCCCGCGACATCACGGCGAAGGCCTTGATCTTGCCACCGCGCACGAACGACAGAGTCTGCGACGCCTCGGCGCAGAACATGTCGATCTGGCCCGCCACCAGATCCTGCATGACCGGCGCGCCGCCGCGGTAAGGCACGAGCTGGACGCTCGTGCCGCTCTTCTGCTGGAAGTAGAGCATGCAGACATGCGCTCCGCTGCCCGCTCCGACGGTTGCCGCCGATGCCTTGCCCGGATTCGCCTTGAGCCACGCGATCAGCTCCTTGGCATCTTTCGGCGGCAGGTCGTTCTTGCCGATGATCATCAACGGCGTGGCGCTGACGAGCGACAGCGGCTGCATCTCGAGTAATGCGTCATGCGCGATCGGATACATCGCGCCGGCGCCGACATGGCTCGTCCAGTTGCCGATGTTGATCGTATGGCCGTCGGGCGCGGCTTGCGCGGCACGGCCGACGCCGATGCTCGCGCCCGCGCCGGTGATGTTCTCGACGACCACGGACTGGCCGAGCGACGTCCGCATGCGCTCGCCCAGGATGCGGGCGAGCGTGTCGGTCGGGCCGCCAGCCGGAAACGGAACGATCATCGTGATCGGCCGCGACGGATAGGTTTGTGCCTGGGCGTGTGCGGCGCAGCCGACCGCAATGGCGAAGGCCGCGGCTACAGATGTCAGCTTCATGTTTTCCTCGCTTGTTCCCATCCGACTTTGTCTTGCCGACTTTTCTTGTGACGATGACACGAGGCCGGTTGACGCGAAAAGTCAGCATTGCTGTCACATCGATTTGAACGGTCCGGAGCTTGCGGGAACATCGACGTCAGCGCATCGTTGTCGCGACAATGCGCCGCGAGCGAAGGAGATTCACATGAGGTCGTCAGTCATCGCGTGCGCGGCCGGGCTCCTGGCGGCCGAGCTCCTGGCACTCGGCTGCGCGCCGGCCGACGCACAGGTGTTCCGTCCTCCGCCGGCAACCTCACGGTCGAGACCATCGCGAGCGGGCTCGCCAACCCTTGGGCACTCGCGTTCCTGCCCGACGGCCGGCTGCTGGTCACCGAGCGGCCGGGCCGCATGCGCATCGTCGGCAAGGACGGCAAGCTGTCGCCGGCGCTTGCCGGGCGTGCCGAAGTCGTTCGCAGTCGGGCCAGGGCGGCCTGCATCGACGTCGTGCTCGACCGCGACTATGCGCAGAACCAACACCATCTATTTCTGCTTTGCCGAGCCGGCGAGCGGCGGGGCGCGCACCTCGCTTGCGCGCGCGCGACTGGTCGACGAAGGCACGCCGCGGCTCGACGACGTGAAGGTGATCTTCCGCCAGGAGGGCCCGCTCGTCGGGCGGCAACCATTTCGGCTGCCGCATCGCGCAGGCGCCGCGACGGCAACCTGTTCCTGACCATGGGCGACCACTTCAACCATCCGCAACGAGGCGCAGAATCTCGGCAACCATCTCGGCAAGATCGATCCGCATCCGACCGGACGGCTCGGTGCCGCCCGACAATCCGTTCGTCGGCCGCGCCGGCGCGAAGCCGGAAATCTGGAGCTACGGCCATCGCAATTCGCAGGGCGCTGGCGCTCCATCCCGCGACCGGCAAGCTGTGGGAGCACGAGCACGGTCCGCGCGGCGGCGACGAGATCAACATCCTCGAGAAGCCGGCAAGAACTACGGCTGGCCGGTGATCGGCTACGGCATCGACTACAGCGGCGCCAAGATTCACGAGAGCACGCAAAAGGCCGGCATGGAGCAGCCGATCTGATACTGGGTGCCCTCGATCGCGCCGTCCGGCATGGCGTTCTACACCGGCGATCTGTTCCCGGCCTGGCGCGGCAGCCTGTTCGTCGGCGCGCTGGCGGGCCAGATGCTGGTGCGCCTCGAGCTCGACGGCGACAAGGTCGGCAAGGAAGAGCGGCTGCTGCAGGAGCTGCAGCGAGCGCATCCGCGACGTGCGCGCGGGCCCGGACGGCGCGCTCTGGCTCGCGACCGACAACTCGGCTGGGCGGATCCTGCGCGTCGTCCCCGCCCGGTGACCTGAGTTTCAGCAAGGCGAGCCGGCCCTGATGCAGGGCGCGTCTGCCGTACAGCCGTCGCCGTTACGGCTGGCGTCAATCTTGCATGGCGGTGGTCGTGGTACTCGGCACGAGGTCGCCTCATGCTCGATCCAGATCAGCCGACCGTCCGCGCGATCGACGACTGTCCCGGCCTCATCTTCGCGTATCGCTTTCGCGACGGCGCGTGCCGAGCCGCTCCGGAAGCCACGATCTCGGTCGCGCCTTGCATGAACCGGGCGGCTGGATCTGGCTCCACCTCGCGCTCACCGACCCCGAACGCGCGCGACATGGATCGCGCGATGCGCGCCGATCCCGCCACGCGCGCGCGACGATCCTCTTGTCCGATGACGATCATCTCGCTGCTCGAGCCGGTCGAGGGCGGAGTCGCCGGTGTCTTTGCCGATCTGCTGCGGGAGTTCGAGGGCGAGAGCCGCGACCTCGGCCGGCTGCGCTTCGCCCTGACCGACGAGCTCGTGGTCAGCGGCCGTCGCGATGCGCTCGGCGCCATCGCGCGCACGCGCGAGGCGATCGACGCGCGGCAAGCAGCTTTCCCGACGCGGTCGCCCTGCTGGAGGCAATCGTCGGACATTTCGCCGATGCCGTTGGCACGGTCTGGTCGAGGAGCTCACGGAGACGCTCGACCTGATCGAGGAGCACGTGATCGACAACGCCATGCGAGACGAGCAGCGCCAGCTCGGGCCGGCTCGGCGCATGGCCGTGCGCCTGCACCGGCAGCTCGTCATCGCTGCGCGTGCTGTTCCGGCGCTGGGCTGCGCCAGCGGGGTCCGAATTGCCGTCGCGTCTCGGCGAAGCGGCCGGCCGTCTTGGCGCAGCGTCTCGATGGGCTGGACCACGAGATCGCCGCGATCCAGGATCGCGCCCGTCTGCTGCAGGATGAGATCGCCGCCAGGCTCGCGGCCGAGACCAACCGCTATCTGTTCGTGCTCTCGCTCGCCACCGTGATCCTGCTGCCGCCGACGCTGGTCGCGGGCGTCTTCGGCATGAACGTGACCGACCTGCCGTTCACCAAGGATCCCGGCGGCTTCGGCGTGGGCGATCGGCCTGACCTTGCGGCTCCGCAGCCCTGGTCTATGCCTTGATCCGCTGCCTGCGCATCATCCAGCAATATCGCGTGACGCGAGACCTGCGCGCAGCCATGACTATCCCGTCGAGCGGCCAGATTGAACCCGCCTGCCGCGCGCGGGTCTAGACCGGCGATACCCGCTACCCGCTCGCCCGATCCGAAAATCAACGCGGTCGCACTCATGTCGCCTGTTGCGCCGAACGTCTACCCGTTGAGCCGACCATGTTTCCGTTCCGGAGCGCCCGCTGAGCCGACCGACGCCCGAGCACCGGAGCCTCCGCCGGCTTCGTCGCTTCCTCTGGCATTTCGCGCGCCAGGCGAAGGGCCTGTTCATCGCGTTGTTCGTGGTCGAGTTCTTCGTCGCGCTCACCGACAGCGCCGTGCCCTGGTTCATGGGCCGCATCGTCACGCTGGTGACCGTCGAGTCGCGCCGGACGCGCTTTCTGGCCGAGACCTGGCCGCTGGCTCGCTCGGCATGGCGGTCGGTGGTGCTGATCGCGCGGCCGGTCGGCGCTCACGACGCGCTATCTCATCACCAACCAGGCGATCGCGGCGCCGTTCACCGGGCTGCATCCGCTGGCAGTCGCACTGGCACGTCGTGCGCCAGAGCTGGGCGTTCTTCCAGAACGATTTCGCCGGCCGCATCTCCAACCGCGTGATGCAGACCGGCCCGGCGCTGCGCCAGACGCTGGTCGCGCTCCGTCACCGCGCTCTGGTACGTGCTGGTCTACGGCATCACCGCCGTCGTCATGACGGCCGTCGGCCGATCGTCTGGCTCACGCTGCCGATTGTCGGTGGTTCGCCGGCTATGTCGGGCTGCTGCTGGTTCTTCGTCCCGCGCATGCGCGACCGCTCCAAGATCAGCTCGGAGGCGCGCTCGGCGCTCATCGGCCGCATCGTCGACAGCTACACCAACATCCTGACCGTGAAGCTGTTCGCGCGCCCGCGCGACGAGGACAACTACGTGCGCGACGCGGTCGATCGCCACACCGACCTGTTCCTGCGCGCGCAGCGGCTGCTCACGATGTTCGGCACGCTCCTGTCCATGCTCAACGCGCTGCTGATCGCCGGCGCCGGCGCGATCGCGCTCCTGTTGTGGACGCAGGGCAAGGTCGAGGTCGGCGCGATCGCGATGGTGCTGCCGCTCACGCTGCAGCTCACCAACATGTCGCGCCAGATCGCGATGCAGATCACCGACCTGTTCGAGAAATCGGCATCGTGCAGGAAGGCATGATGACGATCGCGCGGCCGCTGCAGCTCGTCGATCCGGCCGACGCGCCGGCCGCTCGAGGTCCGCGCGGCGAGATCGCGTTCGAGAACGTGAGCTTCGGCTATGGCCGCGAGACGACCGTCGGCGACGATGGGCAGCTGCGCCCTTTTGCAGTGCTTCGACGGCTTCTCCCTCACGGTGCGCCCGGGCGAGAAGATCGGCCTGGTCGGCCGCTCCGGCGCCGGCAAGTCGACCGTGGTCAATCTGCTGCTGCGCTTCTTCGATCTCGAAGGCGGCCGCATCCTGATCGACGGCCAGGACATCTCCGCAGACGACGCAGGAGAGCCTGCGCGCGCAGATTTCCGTGGTCACGCAGGACACCTCGCTGCTGCACCGCTCGATCCGCGAGAACATCCGCTACGGCCGGCCCGAGGCGACCGAGGAGGAGATCGTCGCGGCGGCGAGGCTCGCCCATGCCGACGAGTTCATCCATCGAGCTCGAAGACTGGCGCGAGCGGCGCGGCTACGACGCGCAGGTCGGCGAGCGCGGCGTGAAGCTCTCCGGCGGCCAGCGCCAGCGCATCGCGATCGCGCGCGTGATCCTCAAGAACGCGCCGATCCTGGTGCTCGACGAGGCCACCTCCGCGCTCGACAGCGAGGTCGAGGCCGCGATCCAGCAGAGCCTCGGCACGCTGATGGCCGGCAAGACCGTGATCGCCATCGCGCACCGGCTCTCGACCATCGCGCGCATGGACCGGCTGGTCGTGCTCGACCACGGCCGCATCGTCGAGCAGGGCACGCACGACGCAGCTGCTGCGGCACGGACGGCCACTACGCGGCGCTGTGGCGGCGGCAGTCCGGCGGCTTCATCGACGCCGGCGACATGCAGGCGGCGGAGTAGCCGCCGCCGCTGCATGCTCGGCCTTCCCGGCGAGAATGGTTCAGCTGCCACTCACGCTTTCCTGCGAGACCTGCCAGCGGCACCCTGTCCGCGCGCTGACACCGTCCGCCAGCCCATGCCGCGATAGGGCTCCTTGGCGTCCCACGGCACGACCGTTCGCTCCGCCCGGGTCCCGCCGGCAACAGCGGGATCATCAGCGAGGTGGTCGCGTGATGCACCGCGCCCAACGCCGCGGTGTGGTGCTCGTGATGGATATGGCCGTAGAACACCGTGGCCTTGAACGGCTTGAGCAGCTCGAGCGCCTTGTCGCCGTCCGGCGTCCACCAGCCCCACGGCTTGTAGAGCTCGAACAGCGGCCGATGGGTCAGCACGACCACCGGCGTCGCCGGCTGCCAGCTGGCGCAGGTCGGCGCGAGCCAGGCGAGCTGCGCGTCGCCGAGCTTCTGATCCGGGTCGGACGTGTTGTCGAGCACGACGAAGTGATAGCCCTTGTGGTCGAAGGTGTAGTTGCAGCTTGCCGAAGAACTCCTGATAGGCCTCGCCGCGGTCCTTCTGCGCGTCGTGATCGCCCGGCACGAAGCGCACGTCCTTGACCTTGAGCGCGCCGATCATGTCGCGCATCTCCGCCATGCGGCGGCGGCGCTCCTTGGAATCGTCGGTGGTGTGGGTCATGTCTCCGGTGAAGGCGATGAAATCCGGCTGGCGCGACAGCGCATTGATGGCGGCGACCACTTTCTTGAACGTGCCCGCCGGCGTCCGGGTTGACCTTGTCGTCCTTGAAGCCCCAGTGGGTGTCCGAGAGCTGGACGAAGAAGAAGTCTTCGGGCGGCGGCGGCGTTGCGGCGCCATAGCCTTGCGCCGCCGCCGGAGGCGCGATGGTCGAGCCGAACACGACGCCGAGGCCGCCAAGGCCGGCAAGCGCGAGCAGTTCACGACGATCGAAGTCGTTGCTCATGATCTGATGCTCCTCGCGGAGATCGGTTGATGCACCGAGCTGACCGGGCGGGTCGCGAAATTCCCGGGCAGGCCGAAGCAATTCTTTCCGAGCTTCGGGAATAAACTGCCGGACTGCTCGATCTTCATCGGATGTCCGCGCTCGCGAGCACGCGTCGGGACAATGGAAAGCGTGAGCGGCGATGACGATCGGGCGCGTTTCCGCAACGTGGTGCTGCCGCATCTCGCCGACTGCCTACGCGCTCGCGCGCTGGCTCACCGGCGACCGTGCCGACGCCGAGGACGTGGTGCAGGAGGCCTGTCTGCGCGCATTTCGCGGGATCGGCGGCTTTGCCGGGGTCAATGCCCGGGCCTGGCTGCTGACCATCGTGCGCCACACCGCCTACACCTGGCTGAGCAAGAACCGCTCGGCGACGCTGCTCATGGTCGACGATCTCGAAGCGGTCGAGCAGCGCGCAGGCCGGCATGCGGCAGCCCGTGCGGGAGCGGACCCGAAACGCCGGAGGCGGCGCTGATCGCCAAGACCGACGCGGCGCGGCTCGAAACGCGCGATTGCGGAGCTGCCGATTGCCGTTCCGGGAAACGCTGGTGCTGCGCGACGTGCAGGGCCTCGACTATCGGGAGATCGCGGAGGTGACCAAAGTCCCGATCGGCACCGTGATGTCGCGGCTCGCCCGCGCCCGCCGTCGACTGATCGCCCGCATTGGAACGGACGCGCCATAGACCACGTCATGACACCATCGACGACGGACCCGAGCCTTGCTCGTGCATGCCTATCTCGACGGCGAGCTCGATCCCGCGCATGCCCTCGAGATCGAACGCCAGCTTGCCGCCGATCCCGGCGCTGGCGGCCGAGCGCGATCGCATCGAGGCGCTGCGACGGCTCATCGGCGAGCGGCTGCCGCGGGAAGCCCCTGCCGCCGGGTCTCGCTCGCCGGATCGAGGCCGCCGTCGGCATGAGGCGCGCGCGCTTCGCGGCCGTCTTGGCAGGCGCTTGCCGCCTCCGTGCTGCTCGCGCTTTCATCGGCGGCGGCGCGACCTGGTTCGTGCTGCGCCCCGGTCCGCCGACGCGATGGCGGAGATGGTCGTGGCCAGCCACATGCGCGCGCTTGATGGCGCCGCAGCCGACCGACGTCAGCTCGTCCGACCGCCACACCGTCAAGCCGTGGTTCAACGGGCGCATCCCCGAGGCCCCGCGTGTGGTCGATCTCACCGATCGACGGGTTTCCCACTGGTCGGCGGCCGCATCGACGTGATCGGCCGCATTCCGGTGCCGACGCTGGTCTATCGCCATCGCCAGCATCTCGATCAGCCTGACGCGCGGTGCCGGCCGGCCGGTACGCCGATCGTCGCTCGCGCGCGCGATCGCCGGCTACAACATTCTGACCTGGACCGACGACGGCATCGCCTATTGGGCGGTCTCCGACCTCGCGGCGAGCGATCTGGACAACTTCGCCAAGGCATTTCGCGAGGCCGAGCGGTAGGGTGGGCAAAGGCGCGCTCTCGCGCGCCGTGCCCACGCGCCACTCACGCTATGGAGAGAAAGGACGCGTGGCACGCGCGCGCACGGCTTTGCCCAGGCGTCAGCACCGAGCAGCGCGCCTTTGCCCACCCTACCCCCGCAGCAATCCCGCCATCGGCTTCACCGCGCCGCTGTCGGGAAACACCTTGCTCGCGAGCGCGTCGTCGTCGACGCGCAGGTGATCCCTCAGCAGGCCCTTGAGCACCGCGCGCAGGTCGGTGGTCGGCTTGAGGTCGCGGCCGTCGTGCAGGTTGCGGGCTTGAGTCCCGGCCAGTCGGCGATGACGCGGCCGCCCTTGAGCGCGCCGCCGGCGAGCAGCGCGACCGTCGCGGTGCCGTGGTCGGTGCCGTCGGTGCCGTTGATGCGCGCGGTGCGGCCGAACTCGGTGACGATCGCGACCACGGTCTCGCGCCAGGCCTCGCCCATCTCGGTCTCGATCGCGGCGATGGCGCCGTCGAGCGCGCCGAGCAGCATCGGCGAGCCGGCCGTTGAGCGCGCCTTCGTCGGCGTGGGTGTCCCAGCCGTCGAAGGCGAGCGCGCCGATGCGCGGGCCGTCCGGCCGCGCCAGGAACTTCGCCGCCGCGCCGGCCGCTTCCGCGAAATAGGCCTTGCACCTGCGCGGCGCCGCCGGCCGGCCGGCTGCCCGGGCTGCGGCCATCGCGTCCATGCCGCCGGCGCGCGCGATCGGCGGCGAGCCCGATGCGCTCCTCGAGCACGCGCGCGAGCGCGGGATCGGTGTGGCGATAGAGATCGAGCAGCCGCATCAGCGTGTCGTCGCTCGCCGGCGGCAGCCGCGGCGGCGTCCACGACAGCACCGGCGCCGGCCCGCGCACGACCAGCGGCGTCACCGGCCCGACCGCGAAGGCATCTGCGCGCCGCCGGCGCGGCCCGCCGGCTGCGAGCGCGGCGAGCGCGCGGTTGAGCCAGCCGGTGTCGGTCGCGCCCGGCCTGCCGAGCCCGCTTTCGAGCACGTCCTGGCCGTCGAAATGCGAGCGCTCGCGATAGGGCGTCGCGGCCGCGTGCACGATCGTCGCCTGCGCCGGCCTTGTAGAGCCGATGCAGGTTCGGCATCGCCGGATTGAGCGCGAAGAAATCGATCGAGCGGCAGCGCCGGCGTCTTGCCGTCGAGCGTCAGCGCCTTGTCGCCGCGCAGCTCGACCCAGTCCGGATCGCCGACCGGCGCGACCGCCGCGAGCCCGTCGAGCGCGCCGCGCAGCACGATCACGAGGAGGCGCGGATCGCGCCCCTCGGCGCGCGCGACCTTCGGCAGATAGGCCCAGGCGAACAGCGCGCCGGAGGCGAGCAGCAGTTCGCGGCGCGAGGGTGCGTGAGCTTGGATTGCGAGGTTTGCCATGCGTCATCTCCGCTGGAATTCGGGCGCCATCAGCAGCAGCGCGAGCGCCTGCGGCCGGCTCTCGGCGCGCGCGATCGCCTGCCGCGTCTCGGCTCGACGCGAGCGGCCCGAGCGTCGGCGTCGACGATCTGCCCGCGGATCGACCAGGCCGCCCACGCGGCGCGCCAGCTGATTGGCGATGTCGAGCCGCTGCGCCAGGCCGTCGAGCCAGGCCGCGTTCTCGTCGGAAAAGCCCTTCGGCGCCGGCGGCCGCCACAGCGGCTCGCCCAGCAGGTTCTGCGCCTGCATGACCGGCCGATGTCGGGCGGCGTGATGCCGGCGCGCGCGCAACGCCGCGACGATCCATTCGCCCGGCCGCTTGAGCTTGCTGCGCGGCGCGTCCCAGGCCTCCGGCGCGCTCACCAGCGCCTTCGCCACCTCCTTCAGATCGCCGTCGGTGTCGAGGAAGCGCTTGGCGAGCGCTCGACCAGCGCCGGCGGCGGCTCGTCGGCGACGAAATGGCGCGCGAGCTTGGTCGGCGACGTGCTTCGCGGTCGCCGGATGCCGCGCGAGAGTCGGCGAGCACCGCGCGGCCCTGCTCGACGCCGGTGTCGGGATAGCTCTTGCCGATCACGGTCTGCGCGCCCGGCTCGTGCATGCGCGGGTTGAACACGAACTCGCCGCCGTGCGCGGGATCCTGCCGCGGCGGGATCACCGTCCAGCCGGTGATCACCTTGGCGAAGCTCGTGACGTCGTCCTGCGTGTAGACGCTGCGCACGCCGAGCGTATGCAGCTCCAGAATCTCGCGCGCGAGATTCTCGTTGAGGCCGCGCTTCTGCGGTTGATGCCGGCGATCGAGTTCGGGCCGATCGAGCGCGCATTGTCGAGATAGATCAGCATCGCCGGATGGCGTCTCGACCGCGAGCAGCATGTCGGCGAAGCGGCCGAGCACATGGGCGCGGATCGCCTCGCGCTCGTAGGCGCCGCAGATCGGGCGCACATGGCCCTTGTCGGCCGAGACGCAGAAATGGTTCGACCAGAACCAGACCAGCCGCTCGACGAAGCCGATCTCGGCGGCGAGCGCGGCATCGATGCGCGCCTTGGCCTCGTCGAGATAGAGTCTGCTGCGGGATGCCGGACCGGGCTTCGGCCGCGGCGCCGGCGGCGGCTGCTCGGCGGGCTTCGTGTCCGCCGGCTTGCATGCTGTGGGCGCGGAGCCGCTGCGCTGCTGCGGCAGCGGCTTGCGGTTGCGGCGGCGCGTTCGGCCTGCCGCGCCGCCGCTGCGCGCTGCTGGAACTCGAACGCGGCGCGCGCGGCCTCGCCGCTGGTCAGCAGATCCGAGATTGGTGATGCGGCCGGCGCCGGGGCGTTCGAGCTCGGCGAGCAGCGCGCCGCGCGGATCGGACGCGATGGCCGCGATCGATCCGGCGCGCGGCCCAAAGCCGAACCGATGCAGCGCAAGCGCAGCTTGAGCTTTCGGATCGGGCGCCATGCGTCAATGTCCTTCATCTGCCAGGACGCGACGCCACCCCGGAAGGCGCCATGGTCCGCGACGGCGGTGTCAAGATTGCGGCAAGCCGCCTTTCCCGATCATGGCCGCAGCATGAAAAATTGGAAGGGTTATCGCGACGGTTACCATGTCACGCAGTTGCCATGAACGGCGGGTGAGCACGCCGATCCACGGCTCAGGCCGCGAACGGCCCGCGAAAGACGAAGAACGCACCGGCCGCGATCAGCACGAAGCCGATCGCGTAATTCCAGCTCATCGGCTCCTTGAGATATAGCATTGAGAAGCCGGCAAACACGACGAGCGTGATCACCTCCTGGATGGTCTTGAGCTGCGCCGTCGTATAGACCGCGCTGCCCCAACGGTTCGCCGGCACTGCCATGCAATATTCGACGAAGGCGATCAGCCAGCTCACCACGATGACGCCGACGAGCGGCACCTCCTTGAAGCGCAGGTGCCCGTACCAGGCGAGCGTCATGAACACGTTGGAGCCGAGCAGCAGCAGGATCGGCAACAGATAAGGCGAAGCGAGCGTCGAGGGCATGGACGACTCCGGGTATCGGGAGGGAAAACGGCGATGGATGGGTTTCAGCGCGGGCGCAGATCAAACTTCATCCACAGCCCTTCGGCAACGTCACGCTCCTGTAACACGCTGCCGCTAGACATGCCGCCGCAAGGAAACGCCCATATATTTTATGTAAACAGTTGCGTCCGTTGTTCGTCATGACTCGGCGGTTCCGGCCGCGTAGCCCCGCGGCTGGAACCGCCCTTCCGCTCGGGTCGATATCGCCCCCGCGGTGAGCAGGAATTGCCTTAAATCCCGCCATTGAAACTTTTGCCCTCGCGAACAGTTGTCCGGCGAGACCCTCATCAGCGTGCTAGGTCTTGATCGTCTCGATCGGATTTTCGCGAGGCGAACGGCCTGCGCGAGCCAGATCGGCTGAGATCATAATCAATTTTCGGTCCGTTTTTTGTTGCCGTAGAGCGGACTAAATTGCGACACATGATCGGATCGAACCTGGGAGAAATCGCGATGCGGCCCTCTCGCCTGTCCTCAACGCTTTTCGTCGCGACCACGCTCGCAATCGTCGGCGCGCTCGC
Organism: uncultured Alphaproteobacteria bacterium; assembly: GCA_963724565.1. Classification (GTDB taxonomy): domain Bacteria; phylum Pseudomonadota; class Alphaproteobacteria; order Rhizobiales; family Hyphomicrobiaceae; genus AWTP1-13. The sequence continues at coordinate 245,267 of CAVRVK010000006.1, read as the reverse complement.
GCCCGTCGCTGTCTCGGCCCAGGTCTTGGCTCAGGTTCCGCGCCCAGCCACCAGCCCAGCAGCCGTCGCAAGCGCCCGCGCCGGCGCCGGGCCCTACAAGCCGGTCGCCATCACGGTGCCGCCGCCGCTGAACGATCCGAGCTTCGACGCCTTCCGCAAGCAGCTCGCCGACATCGCCCAGAAGAAAGATCGTGCAGCGCTCGCCCCCGGCTCATTGCGGAAAATTTCTTCTGGATTCCCGAAGACACGGATTTGGCTGACAAGAAGAGTCCGCTATCGACAATTTCGCCAAGGCGCTCGGCATCGACGGGGCGAACGCGGTCGGCTGGGACGCGCTCGCCGCCTATGCGGTCGAGACGACCGTCATGCCCGACCCGCAGCGCAACGGCGTGCTATGCGCTGCCGGCGGAGCCTGCCTTCGACGAGCGGGCGGCCGACGAGCTTGCCAATACGACCCAGACCGACGCCGCCGACTGGGCCTTCCCGATCCGTGACGGCGTCGAGGTGCGCGCGACAGCGAAGAAGGACGCTCCGGTGGTCGACAAGCTCGGTCTCTATCTGGTGCGCGTGCTCGCCGACGACTCCCCGGCCAACGCGGTCATGGCCACGTTTCTCAAGGTGATGATGCCGTCGGGAAAGATCGGCTTCGTTCCGGCCGAGGCGGTGCTGCCGATCGGCGGCGAGCAGCTGTGCTACCTCAAGGACGCCGCCGGCTGGAAGGTCGCCGGCTTCCTCGGCGGCGAGCCGAGCCAGTAGGGACTGCAAGTTTTTTCGGGTGTGGCATAAAGCTCCATCTCCGGGCAGAGTGGCCCGATGGAGCAGCGCCCCCAAAAGTCCTCCCGAGTGTCCGCCCCGGCCCGCAGGTTGCATTGCGCGCGCTGCGGCACGACCTTCGATTGCGGGCTCGGCGGCGACTGCTGGTGCGCCGCCGAGCCGGTTCGCCTTGGCCGTGCCCGAGCCCGGATCGAGCGAGGATTGCCTGTGCCCTGTTTCGCCTCCGATCTCGGGTTTACCCGAGATCGAGCTCTTTAAGTGCGCAAGTCGGCTATAGCCGACTTGCGTCGGGCGACGATGACGGCTGAACGGCCCATCTGATACCAGCGGCACCAATCAGCGACCGTCATCCTGAGGTGGTTGCCGCCGTAGTGGCCGTCCTCGATGTACTTCTTGGCGTTGTCCCAGGCGCCGCCGCCGGCGGTCATGGAGATCGCCACGAACAGGCCGGTGACGATGACGCCGAGCAGCATGGCGCCGAGGGCGGCGAACGCGTTGCCGGTGCCGGCGATCCACTTCACCACGTAGAAAACACACGATGGGAGAGAGCACCGGCAACAGCGAGGGCAGGATCATCTCCTTGATCGCCGCACGCGTCAGCATGTCGACGGCGCGCGCGTAGTCGGGCTTCTCGGTGCCCTGCATGATGCCGGGCTTCTCCTTGAACTGGCGGCGCACCTCCTCCACGATCGAACTCGCCGCGCGCCCGACGGCCGTCATGGTGATGCCGCCGAACAGGTAGGGCAGCAGGCCGCCGATGAAGAGGCCAACCACGACATAGGGGTTGCTCAGCGAGAACAGGCCATCGACGTTGAGGCCGTGGAAGATCGAGCCGGGCTTGGCCTGGGCGATGAAATACTTGAGGTCCTCGTTGTAGGCGGCGAACAGCACGAGCGCGCCGAGACCCGCGGAGCCGATGGCATAGCCCTTGGTGACCGCCTTGGTGGTGTTGCCGACGGCGTCCAGCGCGTCGGTGGTCTTGCGGATCTCCTTGGGCAGGCCCGCCATCTCGGCAATGCCGCCGGCATTGTCGGTGACGGGACCGAAGGCGTCGAGCGCCACCACCACGCCGGCAAGCGAGAGCATCGCCGTGACGGCGATGGCGATGCCGAACAGCCCGGCCAGGCTGAAGGAGACGATGATGCCGGCGACAATGATCAGCGCCGGCAGCGCGGTGGCTTCCAGAGACACGGCGAGGCCCTGGATCACGTTGGTGCCGTGGCCGGTCTGGGAGGCCTCGGCGATCGACTGCACGGGCCGATAGTTGGTGCCCGTGTAGTACTCGGTCACGACGATGATGAGCGCCGTCACGGCCAGGCCCACCACGCCGCACCAGAACAGATCCGGCGCCCGTGAAGTTCGAGCCCGCGGGACGAGAAGCGCGTGTCCATGCCGAGCAGATAGTCGGTCACCGGCCACAGCGCGATCGACGGACAGCACGCCGGCGGCGATGAAGCCCTTGTAGAGCGCGCCCATGATCGACTGGTTGGCGCCGAGGCGTACGAAGAATGTGCCGATGATGGACGTCACCACGCCGACGGCGCAGACGGCCAGCGGATAGATCATGAGGCCGTAGACGACGGGCTGGCCGGCGAAATAGATCACCGCCAGCACCATGGTCGCCACCACGGTGACGGCGTAGGTCTCGAACAGGTCGGCGGCCATGCCGGCGCAGTCGCCGACGTTGTCGCCGACGTTGTCGGCGATGGTGGCGGGATTGCGCGGATCGTCCTCGGGGATGCCGGCCTCGACCTTGCCGACGAGGTCGCCGCCGACGTCGGCACCCTTGGTGAAGATGCCGCCGCCGAGACGCGCGAAGATCGAGATGAGCGAGGCGCCGAAGCCGAGCGCCACCAGCGCGTCGACCACGGTGCGGCTGGTCGGCGCGTGACCGAGGCCGTTCGTCAGAACGGTGAAGTAGACGGCGACGCCGAGCAGCGCCAGGCCGGCCACCAGCAGGCCCGTTACCGCGCCGGCGCGAAACGCCATCGACAGACCGTCGGCCAGCGAGCGGGTCGCGGCCTGTGCGGTGCGCACGTTGGCGCGCACCGAAACCAGCATGCCGATGTAGCCTGCCGAGCCCGACAGCACGGCGCCGATCAGGAAGCCGAGCGCGACCAGCCAGCCCAGCAGCAGGCCGATGATGACGAACACCACCGCGCCGACGACGGCGATGGTGGTGTATTGGCGGGCCAGATAGGCCTCGGCGCCCTCCTGGATGGCGGCGGCGATCTCGCGCATGCGCGGCGTGCCCGCGTCGGCCGCCATCAGCACGCGGACGGTGTATGCGCCGTAGACAATCGACAGCAATCCGCAGAGAATGATTGCCCACATGACGGTGTCCATGGTCGTCCCCTTTCTTGGCGGCGGTTGCGCCGCATGCACAATCAAGCGCCGGCTGGAATGCCCACCAGCCGCGCCTCAGCCCGCACCCAGGTGCCGGATTCGCGGGCGGACCATGCCAAATGTCCGAAGTCGTTGCAACAGACCCGACCGGCCCCTGTGCTGCGTCAAATGCCGCATCAAAAGTGGTCCCAGCCGGTGCGTTGTGGCAAGGGCAGCGGCCGGCCGTCACGGCCGATGATCGTCAAGGCTGAGGGGCCCGGCAGCACCGCCCCGATCCGGCTCACGGGGACGCCGGCGGCGCGTGCTGCAGCCGCGAAGGCTTCGGCATTGCACGGTGCTGACGGCGGCCAGCACCTCGTAGTCGTCGCCGGCGGTGATGAATCGGGTCAGCCGCTCCGGCGCACGCGCTAGCGATCTTGCGGGCCGGGTCCGACAGCGGCACGTCGCCCGCGCCAAGCGCCCCGCCGACGCCCGAAGCCCGCAGCATCCGGTCGCAGGTCCTTGACGAGGCCGTCGGACACGTCCATGGCCGCCGAGGCGTATTGGCGCAGCGCCTCGGCCGAGCGCCAGCCGCGGCTCCGGGCGGCGGTAGCGGCCGAGGAGGTAGGCGGCCTCGGCCTGCGACAGGCCCCAGGTCGCGCGCGAGCCCGGCATCCCTGCGCCAGAGCCAAACCCAGCCCGGCGTCGCCGATGCGTGCCGGAGACGAACAGGACGTCGCCGGCGCGGGCCGTCGTACGCGCTGCACCATCTGCCCGCGCGGCACCGAGCCGATGATGGTGATGGAAATCGTGAGCGGCCCGGGCCGGCGATCCGTGTCGCCGCCCATCAGATGGCAGCCGAATTGCTGCTGCGCGGCCCGCAGCCCGTCGGCGAAGCCTCGCATCCAGTCGAGCGCGGGCGGGTCCGGGAAACGACAGCGCCATCAGGTAGCCGAGCGGCGGGCGCCCTTGGCGGCGAGGTCGGAGACGTTCACCGCCAGCGCCTTCCAGGCGATGTCCTGCGGCGCATCGCTCGGGCAGGAAGTGCACGCCCTCGGCGATCGGGATCGGTCTTGAGCACGAGGTCGGTGTCGGGCGCGGGCGTCAGCAGCGCGCAATCGTCCTTGAGGCCGAAGGCGCCGGGGAAGCCCTCGGCCAGCGGCGCCAGCAGGGCGATGATCGCCTCCTCGCCGTGCGGCAATCGTCTGGATGTTGTCTCATGGCCTGGCATGTCTGCCGGCCACGGGGCAAGCCCCATGTCACCCGCGCTCGGGCAGCTCGCCCGGTCGCAGCTTGCGCGCGATCTGATCGAGCACGCCGTTGACCACCCTGGGCTCGTCGCCCTCGAAGAAGGCATGCGCCACGTCGACGTACTCGCTGATCACGACGCGCGCCGGCACGTCCGGTCAGCTCCATCAGCTCGAAGCCGCCGGCGCGCAGGATGGCGCGCAGGATGGCATCGACGCGCACCAGCCGCCAGCCGGTGGCGAGCTGCTGGTCGATGATCGGATCGAGCTCGCGCTGGCGCCGCACCACGCCGTTGAGGACGCGGGCGAAATGCTCGGGATCGGCGCCCGCCACGGCGCCGTCCTCGGCGCCGCTGCCGAGCCGGTGCGTCTTGAACTCGTCGATCACCTCGTTGAGGTCGGTCTCGGCCAGGTCCATCTGGTAGAGCGCCTGCACGGCGGCGAGCCGCGCCTGGCTGCGCGGCAGGCCGCGGTTGCCGCCGCGCGCCGCGCTTCGAGCCGTTGCTCATGCCCGCTCCTCGCGCGAAGGCGCGGGCGTGCGCGATCAGCGTCAGGCAGGCGCGCACCGCATCGGCGCCCTTGCTCTCGCGGCCGCCTCGCGCGCGCTCCAGCGCCTGCGCCTCGGTCTCCACCGTGAGGATGGCGTTGCCGAGCGGGATGGCGTGGCGGACGGCGATGTCCATCAGCCAGTGGTTGGCGTTGTCGCACACCGTCTCGTAGTGCGTGGTCTCGCCGCGGATGACGCAGCCGAGCGCCACGCAGCCGTCGAAGCGGGCGTTGCCGGCGTCGGCCGGGATGAGGCCGGCCTCCACGGCCTGCGCCAGCGCCAGCGGGATCTCCAGCGCGCCCGGCACGACGACGCGCTCGAAGGTGGCGCCGGCCGCCTCCAGCTCGGCGATGGCGCCGGCCGAGCAGCGCCTCGGCGATGGCCTCGTAGTAGGGCGCGTCGATGAGGAGGATGCGCGCGCGCCTCGGCCGCCGTGCCGGGGCGCGGTCTCGTCCGCCTGCGGTCCCCGGCCGGCCATCGGCTCATCCGATCTTGCGCTGGCCGACGATGCGCAGCCCGAACGCCTCGAGGCCGACGTAGCGCGAGGGCGGCGCGTTCGACAGCAGCACCATGTCGCTGACGCCGAGGTCGCGCAGGATCTGCGAGCCGATGCCGATCTCGACCTGGCGGCGCTCGGCGTCGGCCTTCCTGGGGCGCTTGCGCTCGACGCTCTGCGCGATCCACTCCGACACCGACTTGGGGCGCAGGTCGCGGATCAGCACGATCACGCCGCGGCCTTCCTCGGCGATGGCGCGCATCGACTTCTCGATCAGCGAGCCCTTGGCGCCCTCGGCGCCGATGCCCAGCAGGTCGGCGATGCGCGCTGCACCGCATGCACGCGCACCAGCACCGGGCCCGGCGCCTCCAGGTCGCCCTTGACGAGCGCCAGATGCTCCACCGGCTCGACCGTGGTCTCGTAGACGTGCAGGTCGAAGGCGCCGCCGAAGGCGCTGTCGAGCCGCGATCTTGGCGACCCGGCGCACGATGCGGTCGTGGCTCGAGCCGGTAGCCGATCAGGTCCTCGATGGTGCCGATCTTGAGGCCGTGGCGCTGGGCGAAGGCGACGAGGTCGGGCATGCGCGCCATGGTGCCGTCGTCGTTCATGATCTCGCAGATGACGCCGGCGGGATAGAGCCCGGCGAGCCGCGCGAGATCGACGCTGGCCTCCGTGTGCCCGGCGCGCACCAGCACGCCGCCCTCGCGCGCGATCAGCGGGAACACGTGGCCCGGCGAGACGATGTCGTTGTGGTCCTTGGTGGGGTCGATGGCGGTGGCGATGGTGCGGGCGCGGTCGTGCGCGGAGATGCCGGTGGCCACGCCCTCGCGCGCCTCGATCGACACCGTGAAGGCGGTGCGCTTCCTCGCCTCGTTCTGCGCGCGCCATGTACTCCAGGCGCAGCTGGTCGGCGCGCTGGCGCGTGAGCGAGAGGCAGATGAGGCCGCGGCCGTGCTTGGCCATGAAGTTGATGGCGTCGGGCGTCGCCATCTGCGCCGGGATCACGAGGTCGCCCTCGTTCTCGCGGTCCTCGGCGTCGACCAGGATGATCATGCGCCCGTTGCGCAGGTCCTCGATGATCTCGTCGATCGGGCGACAGGAAGCCCTTGCCCTCGGCGTAGGCCACCCGCTGCAGGTTCGTGTTCACCGCCGGAACTCCATCAGCCGCGCCACGTAGCGCGCGATCACGTCGACTTCCAGGTTGACCCTGTCGCCCGGCTTTTTGGCGCCCAGCGTCGTGTGGGTCAAGGTATGCGGGATGATGTTGATGCCGAACAGGTTTTCTTCCACCTCGTTGACGGTGAGCGAGATGCCGTCGAGCGCCACCGAGCCCTTGGAGGCGATGTAGCGGGCGAGCTCCGGCGGCACCTCGATCGTGAAGCGGCGCGACTGCGCCGTCGGCGCGCATCGTCGGCGATGCGGCCGACGCCGTCGACATGGCCGGCAACGATGTGGCCGCCCAGCTCGTCGCCGGCCTTGAGCGCGCGCTCCAGGTTGATGCGCCGGCCCGGCTGCCATTCGCCGAGCGTGGTCTTGGACAGCGTCTCGTTGGAGACGTCGACGGTGAAGGTGCTGCCGGTCCCGTTCGGCGTCGACCGCTGGTGGCCGTCAGGCAGGCGCCGTCGCAGGCGATGGAGGCGCCGATGGCGATGCTGTCCGCCGCATAGCCGCAGCGGATCGCGAACCGGCCGCCGTCGCGCTGCGGCCACCTCGCCGATGTCGGAGATGATGCCTGTGAACATGGTGGAAGAGTATCACGATCGGCAGGCACGAGCGCGCACGAGGCTGTCATCCCGGCCTCAGGCGCGCCCGAGATCCGGTACGCGCGACACAAACGTCCGCTGCGCTGACGCCGCCAACCGCAAGGCATCCCGCCGATGAGGGCTGGATCGCGGGGACAAGCTCCGCGATGACAATCACCGCAGGTAGCCGGCGTGGTCCGTGGTCTTGCCGCGGGCGCCGGCCTCCAGCGCGGCGCGCATGTGCGGGCTCGATGGCGCGCTTGGTGAAGGTCTTGGGGTCGACGTGCACGTAGGTGGTCTCGGTCGTGACCAGCACGTCGGGCTCGCCGGCGCGGCGCATCTCGGTTGCGAGCACGAACGAGGTGGTGCCGATGCGGCTGACCCAGGTCGAAATCTCCAGCACGTAGTCGAAGCGCGCCGGCGACTTCCATTCGATCACCTGGCGCACGGTCTGGCATCTCGAAGGTGCCGTCGAAGCCGTCGGTCGGCCGCGGCAGCGCGGCGCGCATGAACTCGAAGCGAGGCGAGGTCGGCATACTCGCTGTAGCGCGAGTTGAACACCACGTGCTGGGCGTCGCAGTCCTGGTAGCGCACGCGCAGGTAATAGCGGAACGGCTGTGGTCATGCCTTGCGCTCCCTCGGCAAAGCGGCCGATCCGGCGATGCACGGTCAGCGTGTCGGCGCCGATCGCGCGCCGGTCGACGAGCTGCCAGCGCGCGCGCGTCGTCCAGCAGCCTCCAGGCCGTCGCTCGCCGAACGGCTTGCGGCCGGCCGCGCCGAGCGGCTCGGTGCCGCGCGCGATGACGACCTCGTCGGCGAGATCGGCGGCCAGCAGCGCGCTGGCGATGGTCGGCCCGCCCTCGACCAGCACGCGCGTCACGCCGTCCTTGGCCAGCGACTGCAGCACGGCCTCGAGATCGAGGCGGCCGTCGGCGTCGACCGGCGACCTGCCGCGCCTCCACGCCCGGCGGATAGGCGCGGCGGCGTGCCGTCGGCGGCGCCGAAGATGATGATCGGCACGCGGTGCGCGGTCTGGAACATCTTGAGCGCTGGCGAGATGCGGAACTTGGGGTCGAGCACCACCCGCCGCGGCGAGCGGTTGGCGAGGCCGGGCAGCCGGCAGGTGAGCTCGGGATCGTCGTCCTCCACCGTCTTGCGCCCGACCAGCACGGCGTCGGCGTGCGCCCGCAGCAGGTGCGCGTAGGCGCGCGCCTCCGGGCCCGTCACCCACACCGGCGCGCCTTCGCCCGGCGCGATCAGGCCGTCGCCGGAGACCGCCATCTTCAGCTGCACGAGCGGCCGGCCCTTGGTCATGCGCAGGATGTGGCCCGCCGTCAGCCAGCGCGCCTCCTCGCCGCAGACGCCGATGTCGACGGCCACTCCGGCGTTGCGCAGCACCGCGACGCCGCGCCCGGCGATCTCGGGGTTGGGGTCCTGCGTGGCGACCACCACGCGGCGCATGCCGGCGGCGAGGATCGCCTCGGCGCACGGCATGGTCTTGCTGATCAGCGGGATTGGTGCGGCCGTGATAGGAGCAGGGCTCCAGCGTGACGTACATGGTCTTGCCGCGCGGCCAGCTTCGCCGGCGCGCTCCAGCGCGTGCGCCTCGGCGTGCGGGCGGCCGCTCGACCTGCGTCCAGCCGCGCGCGATGACCTCGCCCGTTGCCTCGTCGGCGATGACGGCGCCGACGGCCGGGTTGGGCGCGGTCTGCCCCAGGATGCGCCGCGCCACGTGCAGCGCCAGCCCCATGAACCGGCGATCCTGCTGGAATGCTGCTGGCACTTGGCTGGGAGTATCCCGGCATCTGAGGTGCATGGGTCCCGGCCTGGTCCCGCGCCTGCCCTTCGGGCAGACGCGGCGCCGGGATGACGATGCAGGGTGGCGCAACATCATCTAGTGCTTTCTGCCGGGCGCTTCGGCCGGGTGCTCCGAGGCGGCCCCGCGCTCGCCTCGTCCGCCGGCTCGCGCACGCCGGCGATCTCGCCCAGCACCTCCTGGAAGTCGGCCGCCTCGCGGAAGTAGCGGTAGACCGAGGCGAAGCGCACATAGGCCACCGGGTCCAGGCCCTTCAAGGCCTCCATCGCCATCTCGCCGATGGTCGAGGAGGGCACATCCTGCTCGCCCATGCTTTCCAGCTGCCGCACCAGGCCCGACACCAGGCGCTCGACGCGCTCGGGCTGGATGGGGCGCTTGCGCAGCGCCACCTCGACCGAGCGCGAGAGCTTCTCGCGGTCGAACGGCACGCGCCGGCCCGAGCGCTTGACGACGAAGATCTCGCGCAGCTGCACGCGCTCGAAGGTGGTGAAGCGCCCGCCGCAGTCCTCGCACACGCGCCGGCGGCGGATGGAGGAATTCTCCTCGGTGGGCCGGCTGTCTTTGACCTGGGTGTTCTCGCCGTTGCAGTAGGGGCAGCGCATGTGGTGCTCCACCTCGTCGCCGTCTGGGTCGAGCGGAGCGATGACCCGACACGCACGGCGCATTCGTTGTGCGTTGGGTCTACGCTCCGCTCGACCCAACCTACGCTCTCCCCGCAGAGCGGGGAGAGGGAATCTTCACGCATAAATCGGAAAGCGCCGGCACAGCGCGATCGCCTCGGCCTTGACCTTGGCCTCGACCTTGGCGTTGCCGTCCTCGCCGTTGGCGGCGAGCCCGTCCAGCACCTCGGCCATCATGCGGCCGATGGCGCGGAACTCGGCGATGCCGAAGCCGCGCGTGGTGCCGGCCGGCGAGCCGACGCGGATGCCCGAGGTGACCGTCGGCTTCTCCGGGATCGAACGGCACGCCGTTCTTGTTGGTGGTGATGTGGGCGCGGCCCAGCGCCTTCTCCACCTTGTTGCCGGTGAGCTTCTTGGGGCGCAGGTCGACCAGCAGCAGGTGCGTGTCGGTGCCGCCGGAGACGAGGTCGAAGCCCGAGCTTGCCAGCACCTCGCCCAGCGCCTTGGCGTTCTCGACCACGGCGCGCGCATAGGCCTTGAACTCGGGCTCGCAGCGCCTCGCCGAACGCCACCGCCTTGGCGGCGATCACGTGCATCAGCGGCCCGCCCTGCATGCCCGGGAACACGGCCGAGTTGATCTTCTTGGCGAGGTCCTCGTCGTTGGTGAGGATCAGCGCGCCGCGCGGGCCGCGCAGGGTCTTGTGCGTGGTGGTGGTGACCACGTGCGCGTGCGGGAACGGCGAGGGATGCGCGCCGCCGGCGACCAGCCCGGCGAAGTGCGCCATGTCGACCATCAGGTAGGCGCCGACCTCGTCGGCAATCCGCGCGGAAGGCGGCGAAATCGATGATGCGCGGATAGGCGCTGCCGCCCGCGACGATCACCTTCGGCTTGTGCTGGCGCGCGAGGCTACGCCACCTCGTCCATGTCGATGCGGTGGTCCTGCCGGCGCACCGTGTAGGGCACCACCTTGAACCACTTGCCCGACAAGTTCACCGGCGAGCCGTGCGTCAGGTGCCCGCCGGCGGCGAGGCTCAGCCCCATGAAGGTGTCGCCCGGCTGCATCAGCGCCATGAACGCCGCCTGGTTGGCGGTCGAGCCCGAGTGCGGCTGCACGTTGGCGAACTTGCACTTGAACAGCTTCTTGGCGCGCTCGATCGCCAGCGTTCTCGGCCTCGTCCACGTACTGGCAGCCGCCGTAGTAGCGGTTGCCGGGATAGCCCTCGGCGTACTTGTTGGTGAGCACGGTGCCGGCCGCTTCCAGCACCGCGCGGGAGACGATGTTCTCCGAGGCGATCAGCTCGATCTCGTCCTGCTGGCGTTTCAGCTCGCGACCGACGATGCCGGCGAGCTCGGGATCGCTCTCGGCCAGCGTGGCGGAAAAGAAGCTCGATTGCGGCGCTTGGCTGCGCCCGGCGGCTTGCGGTGGCCATGGCATTCTCTGGCTTCTGGTCGCGTCCCGATCGGCGCGCGGCCCTCTTATCATGGGCTTTGCGCCTGCAACAAGCAGCAGGCTTTGTCGGGGGGGCAGAGCCTGTGGGTCTGACCCCTGACAGTCGGACGGCCGCATCCACTGCGGTATCGGCACGATAGGGTCTGACCCGCCGCGGCATGACAGGGCCAGCGGGTTCGGGCTAGCCTGTCGGCAATCGAGAAGGGAGCCATGGGGGACGACCAGAAAACGGGCAGAAGAGGGCGCGCGGCGGCCGGGCCCGCTGCCGATTCTCGCCCGCCGCAGCCTGCGCCCGCCGTGCCGGCAGGCGTGACGCCGTCGATGGCGCAGTTCCTGGAGATCAAGGCCGCCAATCCCGACTGCCTGCTGTTCTATCGCATGGGCGATTTCTACGAGCTGTTCTTCGAGGACGCGGTGGCCGCCGCCCAGGCGCTCTCCATCGTGCTGACCAAGCGCGGCAAGCACCTGGGCGACGACATCCCCATGTGCGGGGTGCCGGTTCACCGCGCCGACGAATACCTGCAGCGGCTGATCGCCAGCGGCTTCCGGGTGGCTGTGTGCGAGCAGCTGGAGGACCCGGCGGAGGCGAAGAAGCGTGGGCACAAGGCGGTGGTGCGGCGCGACGTGGTGCGGCTCGTCACGCCCGGCACCTTGACCGAGGACAGCCTGCTCGATGCCAAGGCGCGCAATTATCTGACCGCCCTGTTCCGCGGTCCAAGGGGCGGGAACAAGGGGGCGATCGCGCTGGCCTCCCTCGACATTTCCACCGGCGAGTTCGAGGTCGGCGAGATCGGGGCGGGCGATTTTCCAGGGGAAATCGTGCGCCTTTCCCCCGGCGAGGTGATCGCGGCGGATGCCGTCCTGGGCGAGGCGGAGGTCAAGAAATGGCTGGAGATCGCCGGCGCCGCCGCCACGCCTGTGCCCGCCGCCCACTTCGACAGCCTGGCCGGCGAGCGCCTGCTCAAAGCCCAGCTCAAAGTGGCGGACCTGGCAGCCTTCGGCCAATTCTCGCGGGGCGAGCTGGCCGCCGTCGGCGCGCTTCTGAAGTACGTCGAGCTGACCCAGATCGGCCGCAAACCATGTATCAGGCCGCCCCGCCGTACGGGGCCGTCCGACCACCTGCTGATCGATGCTCCGACCCGCTCGAGCCTGGAGCTGCTGCGCTCGACCTCCGGCGACAGGAAGACGAGCCTCATTGCAGCAATCGATCGCACGGTTACGGGCGCGGGTGCGCGCGAGCTTGCAGCACGCCTCGCGAGCCCTTCGCGCGAGATTGCAGCCATCCTCGCGCGACAGGACGCCGTTCAGTTCCTGATCGATCACGAGAGGGCGCGCGAGGACGTGCGCGCGGCCCTGCGCGCGGCCCCCGACATGGTGCGCGCGATGGCGCGCCTGGCGCTGCAGCGGGGCTCCCCGCGCGATCTCGCTGCCGTGCGCGATGGGCTCGCTGCCGCCCATGCTTGTGCACGGCTCCTCACACACGAGGGCCGCAGCATGGGCCTGCCGTCCGCGCTTGGCGATGTCGCGCGGCGGCTCACGACATGCGGCGCCGACCTCGCGCGTGATCTCGCGCGAGCTATCGTGGATGATCCGCCGCATCTGCGCCGGGACGGCGGCTTCATACGAGCGGGCTTCTCGCGCGACCTGGACGAGGTTCGCGCATTGAGAGAGGACAGCCGCAAGGTGATGGCCGCGCTCGAAGCGCGCTACGTCAACCAAACCGGCCTCAAGGCGCTGAAGGTGCGCCACAACAATATCCTGGGCTACTACATCGAGGTGCCGGCCGGTGCCGCCAAGCCGCTCCTATCCCCGCCGCTCTCCGACACCTTCCGCCACCGCCAGACCATGGCCGGCGCCGTGCGCTTCACGACGCCAGAGCTCGCCGACACCGAAAGCCGCATCGTCTCGGCCGCCGACCGCGCGCTGGCGCTGGAGCAGGAGATTTTCGCCGAGCTCGCCGCGGCCATAGCCGCCGAGGAATTGGCCCTCTCGGAAGCCGCCGCAGCGCTCGCCCGGCTCGATTGCGAGGCAGGCCTCGCCGAGGTCGCCGTCGAGCAGGGCTACACCCGCCCCACCCTCGACGACAGCACCGCGTTCGAGATCAGAGGCGGCCGCCATCCGGTGGTGGAGCAGGCGCTCAAGTCCACGGCCAACGGCGGCGCCTTCATCGACAACGACTGCGTGCTCGCCCGCGGGCGGCCCGAGGCCGAAAATCCGCCCGGATTCGATGAAGCGACGGAGGCGCGGCTGTGGCTCGTCACCGGCCCTAACATGGCGGGCAAATCCACCTTCCTGCGCCAGAACGCACTGATCGCCGTCCTCGCCCAGATGGGCAGCTTCGTACCGGCGCGCTCCGCCCACATCGGCATCGTCGACCGCCTTTTCTCGCGCGTCGGCGCCGCCGACGATCTCGCCCGCGGCCGCTCCACCTTCATGGTGGAGATGGTGGAGACCGCGGGCATCCTCAACCAGGCAACGGAGCGCTCGCTCGTCATTTTGGATGAAATTGGCCGCGGCACCGCCACCTTCGACGGCCTCTCCATCGCCTGGGCGGTGGTGGAATACCTGCACGAGGTGAGCAAATGCCGCGCGCTGTTCGCCACCCACTATCATGAGCTGACTGCGCTCGCCGGCCGCCTGCCCCAGGTCGCCAACGTGACCATGGAGGTGCGCGAGTGGAAGGACGAGATCGTCTTCCTGCACAAGGTCAAACCGGGCGCCGCCGACCGCAGCTACGGCATCCAGGTGGCCAAGCTCGCCGGCCTGCCGCGCATCGTGACCAAGCGCGCCGGCGAGGTGCTGAAGCTCTTGGAGAAGCCCGACCGCAAGGCGCGCGATCCCGCCGCCCTGATCGACGATCTGCCGCTGTTTGCTGCGAGCACCGCCGCAACTCCCTCTCCCCGCACGCGGGGAGAGGGTGGGGGTGAGGGGCAGCCGCAGAACGAAGCCGATCGAACAGCCGCCGCCATTTTGGAAGCCCTCGCCGCCCTCCACCCCGACGAGCTCACCCCCAAAGCCGCGCTGGAGGCGCTGTACCGCCTGAAGGACCTCGCCACCAAGCCGCGCAACTGACGTCATCCCGGCGCCGCTCGCTCGCGAAGCGTGCGACCGGGACCAGGCCGGAACCTAGGTCATCGGTCCGCCTGGGATCGCCGCGCTGTTGCTCGCGACCTCACACCAGTTGAAATGCGACTGGGTTCCGGCCTTCGCCGGAATGACGTTACGTGCGCCCCTCGGCGCAACGTTCGGCCAAAGGTGCGACGCTGACCCGCGCGCGGCGAATAGTTCTACAGATCAACTGTTGTCCTGCCGCGGCGCAACTCGTAAAGTGCCGCGAAGTGCAATCCACGACCACTGCTGGAGGCGCGCATGGCTGGCAAGATCACCGTTCACGATCCGCGTGGATACCCGCCCAAGGTCGTCGGCAAGCGGCTCGCCAATCGTCCCGAGAGCCTCGACGGCAAGGTGCTCTATCTCGTCGACTGTCTGTTCGACAACGCCGACGTGTTCACGGAGCAGCTGCGGCTCTGGTTCGCGGAGAACATGCCCTCCGTCGTGACGCGCGTCGTCCGCCCGCGCGAGAGCTGGGTCGATGATCCCGGCATGCGCGCGAAGGTTGCCGCCGACGGCAGCGCCGCCATCATCGGTGTGGGGCTTTGAAGCACCTGCTGCCCCACGGTCGTGGGGTTCGCACTAGCTCTTGAACAGCAAGGCGTTCCGACCGTTCCGGTCAGCACGCACACCTTTGCGCGACTCGCAAAGGCAACCGCACTCGCCGCCGGCATGCCGACGGTGCGCAACGTTTACGTGCCTCAGCCCGTCGTCGGCCGCACGGCGTCCGAGCTGCGCGCCTACATCGAGGGCACCGATCCGGTCCTGAAGCAGCCCTTCATGAAGGGGGTGCTGGAGGGGCTGACGCAACCGCTCAACGAGGAGGATCTCAAGGGCGCCACCTTCGAGCGCTCGACCCCGCGCCTGCTCGAGCCGGACACCGAGGAGAACCTGCGCCAGCTGTTCATCGACAACAACTGGACCGACTTCCTGCCTGTCATCCTGCCGACGGAGGAGCGCGTCGAGCGGATGCTCGAGGGAACGTCGCTGCCGGGCGACAAGATCGTTGGCCGCATGCGGCCCACGGCCTTCCGCGAGTTCTGGGAGTTCGACGTCGAGAAGGTGGCCGTCAATGCCGTCATGGCGGGTGCGCGTCCGGAATATCTTCCCGTCATCCTGGCGCTTGCGGCAAGCGGCGTCTCGGCGCGCTCGAGCAGCACCACCTCGTGGGCATCCATCTCCATCGTCAACGGGCCCATTCGCAACGAGATCGGCATGAATTCCGGCATCGGCGCCATGGGGCCTTACAATCTGGCCAACGCCACCATCGGCCGCGCCTATTGTCTGACCAGCCAGAATGTGCAGGGCGGCTCGGTGCCCGGCGAAACCTATATGGGCACGCTCGGCAACAACTGGGCCTATACCGCCTGCTTCGCCGAAGCCGAGGAGCGCAGTCCGTGGGCGCCGTTCCACGTCGACTACGGCTTCAAGCCGACCGACAGCACGGTCAGCGTGTTCTTCGGCGGCTGGTATACGCAGTCGGGCTTCGGCCCGCGCGAGACCTGGAAGGAGACGTTCATCCGTTGCCTCGTCGGCACCGATCACTACAGCCCGCCGCTGATCGTGATGGACCCGCTGGTGGCGCGCGCCTTCGTCGATCTCGGCTTCAGCAAGAAATCGCTGATCGAATGGTGCGCGGAGAACGCGAAATTGCCGGCGCGCAACTACTGGGACAATCAGTGGATGACGACGCTCATCCGCCCGCACGCCATCGCCGGCGTCGAGCCCTACGCGAGCCGCCTGAAGGCCGCGCCCGACGAGCTCATCAACATCTTCCGGCCGGAAGACATCAACATCGTGGTCCTGGGCGGCGAAACCCAGGGCGGCTTCAAGATGATCAGCGGCAGGTATATCGGACGCGGTCCCGGAACGGAAAACCAGACCAATCCGACCTGCCTCGTCGACGTTTGGCGATAGCCCGCGTTCTGCGCACAGCTGCGAAGTCGGCGCTGCTGCCCGTTTCGCGCCAGCGCTGCCGGAGCGGGGTCTCCCTTGGCATTTTGCGATAGTTGTCCCTTGCAACTATTGTGCCCGCGCGAAGGAGCACGCTCACCGTGACAAGGAAAAGCAATGAGCGATGAGTACGACGTCGTGGTCGTTGGCGGCGGGCTGGCCGGCATGACCGCCGCACTGACGAGTGCGCGCCTTGGCCGCCGCACGGCGATACTGACGGGCGCCATGATCGGCGGACAGCTGGTCAGCATCGACAAAGTCGAGGGTGTGCCGGGCTTTCCGGAAGGCGTGGCCGGTTACGATCTCTGCCCCATGACGCAGGAGCAGGCGGTTGCGGCCGGCGTCGAATTTCGCGTGGTCACCTGCAATAGCCTTGCGGCTGACGGCGGCCGCTGGCGCGTGGAGAGCGACGGCAGCACCACGACGTCGCGCGCGGTCATCATCGCCACGGGAACCCGATTGGCCAAGCTCGGCGTGCCCGGCGAGGAGCGGCTGTCCGGCAAAGGCGTCAGCGAATGCGCGAGCTGCGACGCCCCCCTGCTGCGCAACAAGGTCGCCGTTGTGGTGGGCGGCGGCGACTCGGGGATGCAGGAGGCGCTGACGCTCGCCGAGCATGTCGCCAAGGTCGTGATCATCGAGCGCGGCGACGCGCTCACCGGGCAGGCGAGTTATCGCGATCGTATCGGCGCCTATGCGAAGATCGAGGTGCGATTGGGTTCAACTGTGACCGAGGTATTGGGCGAAGAAGCGGTGAGCGGCGTGCGGGTGAAGGAAATCGGCACCGGCGCTGAAAGCGATCTTGCAACCGCCGCGGTGTTTGCCTGCGTCGGTCTCGTTCCCAATACGGAGCTGATCCTCAGCCTTGTGCCACTCGACTCCGCCGGGCGCTTGCGTGTCGATGTCGCAATGCGCACGCCGGTACAAGGCATGTGCGCGGCGGGCAACGTGCGCCAAGGCTCACCGCACCGTGCCGCCGGCGCTATGGGGGATGGCGCCGCGGCGGCGGTCGCAATCGATCGTTATCTCGCGACCGGCGAATGGGGCGAGCGCGCCTGACGGCGGCTCGCAGCGCGCCCGAGGCTCCAGCGGGACGGGAGACAGCATGGCTCAGACATTTCCAGCGGACGTCGAGGCGCCGGAACAGGCAGAGGAGTTGAGCCTCGGGCTGCTTGCGGATTTCCTCGGGCCCAGGGTGCGCGTGCTGTGGAACCTGCTGAGCGCGCGGATGGTCGAGGCTTTGGCGCCTTTCGGACTGCGCCCGGGCGCCTTCTCCGCCCTGGCCCTGATCTCGGCCAACCCCGGGTGCTCGCAAAAGCAGCTGGCCTACAGCTTAGGCATGGACAAATCGGCGGTGGCCGCCATCGTCGACGATCTCGACCGCCAGGGCCTCGCCACGCGCGTGCGCCATGCGCGCGATCGGCGCTTCCACGCGCTGAAGATCACGGCCAAGGGAAAAGCGCTGCTGCAACGGATGCTCGCGCCCGCGTCGGGGCCTTCGCGTCCGATTCGCCAGGCCCTCTCGCCGCGCGAGCAGGAGCAGTTGCTCTCGATGCTCGACCGTGCCTGCCGTGCCCTGGTGCAAGCCGAGCACGACGCAAAATCCTAAGAGCGGCAATCCGCGGCTTCGCTGATCGAGAAGGTCGCACCGGGATGACAAAGTGCCATCCCGCGGCTCGCTCCACAGGCCCTGATGATGCGTGTATGCATTGCGGCCTCAAACGCAACGCCAAGGACCAATGACGTGAGCGAAGCCCCTTCCCATCCCTTCGACGACGCCATCAAGCTCGAGCCCGCCGGCGACGGCCGCTTTTCCGGCCGCACCAGCGATGCCTACTGGAACTTCACCGGCCCCTTCGGCGGCACCACGGCGGCCGTCCTGCTGAACGCCGCCATGCTGCACCCAAAGCGCATCGGCACGCCGCTTGCGCTGACCGTCAACTACTGCGCGCCCCTCGCCAAGGGCGAGTTCCAGATCGTGGTACGCGAGGTGCGCACCAACCGCTCCACCCAGCACTGGTCGATGGAGCTGGTGCAGGGGGAAGCCGGCACCACCGCCTTCGCCACGGCCGTGTTCGCCGAGCGCCGCCAAAGCTTTGCGCATCAATCGACGCGCCCGCCCGAGGCGCCGCCGCCCGACACGCTCAGCCCCTTGCCGATGCGGGGCATGATGGCGTGGCTGCAGCGCTACGAGTTCCGCTTCGCCCGCAACGCGCCGAAGCCGCCCTCGCCCACGCCCAACGCGGAGCCCGCCGACGCCCTCACCCACGTGTGGGTCAACGACCGCCCGGCCCGCCCCCTCGACTTCCTCTCGCTCGCCGCGCTCGCCGACACCTTCTTCGGCCGCATCTTCCATGTGCTTGGCGCATTCGTGCCGATCGGCACGGTGTCGATTACCACCTACTTCCACGCCGATGCCGGCGACCTCGCCACAGTCGGCGATGCGCCGCTGCTCGGCGTTGCCGACGCCAGCGCCTTCAACAAGGGCTACTTCGACCAGAAGGCCGAGCTGTGGTCGGGCGCCGGCCGCCTCCTCGCCACCAGCCACCAGATCGTCTACTTCCGCGCTTGAGATGGTGCCAAACCGGTACTGAATGGCAGCTCGAGGCTGACCTGCACACGGGAACCTCCGCGGCACTTGGGTGTTGCTCTCATTGCACCACGTGCGCCCGGGGTTGCGAATGGCAGGCCGTGCGCATCCTAGGGCTGGAGCGCAACAGCGGAAGGATGAGACCAATGGCCCAAGACGACGTTCACGCTGCGGTCGTCGGCGGCGCCGATCGCGATCACCCACGGTCGAGTACGGGAGTGCTGAGGTTCATACCCGGCTTCGTCTATATCCTGATCCTGTACATCGTAGGCAAATTCGCCTTTTCGGATCCGCGGGCACCCCTCTTCGACATCCTGGGCTACCAGCTCTCGTGGGTGGAAATTCTGTTGCTGGGCGCGGCGGTCGTGGCGATGGCCGAGCAGGTCAAGGTTGCCAGGCCCGGCATCAACAACACCACCGAGGTGCTCCTCATGGGAGCCATCGCCATCGTCCAGCTTCTGCTGTTTGCGCTGGGGGCGGCCAAGGTGGATGCGCTGCGCATGTTCGACAACACGGAGTTCTTGATCCTGACCCTGATCAACCTGGCGCAAACCGCCGTGGCGTATCAGATCAATTCCGCGACGCTGATGCGCACGATCGCATCGTCATAGCAATTCGTGCGGCGCGCCTTGCGGCCTCCACCCTTGCGAAGCGGAGGCAAGGGCAGTTCCCTTCGACTGCGTTCCCGGAAGCCGAGGCCTCGGGCCGAGGCTGTCCGGGACCTTTTCGCGCCTTCACGTTGACGCCCTCATGCGGCTGTGGCCCAAATGCCGGCGACGGTCGGGAGACGTAGGCTTTCCCGCCAAAGGACGGGCCATGACCGACAAGCACACCGGGTTCCTGGCGATCTGGAGCGATGTCACGCCGGAGCAGGAGACGGACTACCTGCACTGGCTCACCCGCGAGCACACCACCGAGCGCCTGGGCGTCGACGGCTTTACCGGCGTTCGCGTCTACCGCGCGTTGCGGAGCGACATCCGCCGGTATTTCATCTGCTATGACCTGCGGACGCCGGCAGTGCTTGCCAGCGACGCTTATCTTGCGCGGCTCAACGCGCCCACGCCCTGGACGCAACGGGTCATGCGGATGGTGGGGAACTTTGGCAGGGGCGGTGGCCGCGTGCTTGCCAAGGCGGGCGTCGGACACGGCGGGGTCGTCGCGGCTCTCAAGCTCGAGAGCCTGTCGTTCAGCGACCCCGCTGCCATCGTCGAGAGCCTCGTTGCCGCAGATCGGATCGTGCGGGCGGAGTTGCTCGAAACCGATGCGGAGGGCACATCGATAAGGACGAGCGAGAAGAGCATTCGCGGCCAAGACGCGTCGTTTGCGGGGCTCCTGCTGATCGAGGGGACGGACGAGGATGCGGTGGCGGCCGCCGCCGGTCGCCTCGGGATGCCAGCTGCAGGGAACCTCTACGCCCAGGTATTCCAGCTGTAGGACGCCACCACCTCCATTACCTCCAAGGTAATTGGATCGCCGCCCGCGGCGCGCTAACCTCGCGCCCATGATGGGAACCGCTCAACCGGTCGGCGATCTCTTGCGCGAGTGGCGCCAGCGCCGGCGCCTGTCCCAGCTCGACCTGGCGCTGGAGGCCGAAATCTCCACCAGGCATCTGAGCTTCGTGGAATCGGGCCGCGCGCAACCCTCGCGCGAGATGGTGCTGCACCTGGCCGATCGGCTGGAGGTGCCGCTGCGCGAGCGCAACGTGCTGCTGGTGGCGGCGGGCTTCGCGCCGGTATTCCGCGAGCGGCAGCTGTCCGATCCGGCGCTGGCCTCCGCCCGCCGGGCGATCGACCTGGTGCTCAAGGGGCATGAGCCCTATCCCGGCTCTGGCGGTGGACCGCCACTGGACCATGGTCGCCGCCAACGCCGCCGTTGCCATGCTGATCGCCGGCGCCGACCCGTCGCTGCTGGCGCCGCCCGTCAACGTGCTGCGGCTGAGCCTCCATCCCAAGGGCCTCGCCCCCCGCATCGCCAACCTCGCCGAGTGGCGCGCACATCTCCTGGAGCGGCTGCGCCGGCAGGTCGAGGTCAGCGCCGATCCCGTGCTCGCCAAGCTGCACGAGGAGCTGCGCGGGTTTCCCGTGCCCGCTGCAGCGCGCGGCCGCAAGCCGATGAATGGAACGCAGTTCGCCGACGTGGTGGTGCCCGTTCAGTTCGTGACCGAGGCCGGCACCTTGTCGTTCTTTTCCACCACCACGGTGTTCGGCACGCCGGTCGACATCACGCTCTCCGAGCTGGCGCTGGAGGCGTTCTTCCCGGCCGATGCGGCAACGGCGGAGGCGTTGCGCCAGCTGGCGGCGTCAGCCTAGCGCGCCACTCTTCTTGAGCGCGGCGATCTGCTTCGGGCGACATCCCGGCCTCGCGCAGAATCTCCTCCGAGTGCTGCCCGAGCGCTGGACCCGGCGCCGGCGGCGGGAGGGCGACGTCCTGCAGCGAAAACGGCACGGCGATGGTGCGCGGCATCTCGGCATGTGCCGTCGGCACGATGGCGCCCGCCGCCACCGCCTGCTCGTCCGCGACGAGGTCCTCCGCGCGGGCGATGGCGGCGAACGGAATGGCCTCGGCCTTGAGCCGCGCGCGCCAGTCCGCGAAATCGCGCTGCCCGAAAATCTCGCGCAGGATGACGGCGAGCGCGGCCGCGTTGGCGCGGCGGTTCGGCACGTCGGCAAAGCGGGCGTCCGCCATCAGGTCGTCGCGCTCGATCACCCGGCACATGGCTTTCCAATCGCGATCTTCGCGCACCACCGTGAACTGGATCCAGCGGTCGTCGCGGGTGCGGTAGGCGTTGGTGAGCGCGCTGCGCGGGCGGTCGGGCGGCGGCCGCTTCGGCAGCGGGGCGCCGACCAGCGCGGCCTGCACGGCATTGCCGTTGGCCCAGATGCCGTTGGCGTAGAGCGAGCTCGCCACCTTGGTGCCGCGGCCCGTGCGTTCCCGGTTCCACAGCGCGATCATGATGGCGGTGGCCAGCGCCAGGCCCGCGCCGCGGTCGCCCTGCGCCGGCATGGTGACGGCTGGAACGCCGCCGTCGTAGCGCGAGCCATCGAGAATGCCCGAGCGCGCGAAATAGGCGGTGAGGTCGAAGCCCACCTGGTCGGCATCGGGCCCCGTCTCGCCGTAGCCCGTGAACGAGGCATAGATCAGCCGCGGGTTGACCTTGGCGACGTCCTCGTAGTCGAGCCGCAGCCGCGCCCTGGCAACCAGGGGGTAGTTGGTGATGAGCACGTCGGCGCCGGCAATCACGCGGTCGAAGGCAGCGCGCGCCTCCTTGTTCTTGAGGTCGATCGCCAGCGAGCGCTTGCCCCGCGAATCGAGGTGCCAGGGATAGTTCACCGGGCTCTTGGGATAGCCCGCCGCAACAATCGCGATGGTGCGGTTGGGATCGCCCTCCCCCGGCGGTTCCACCTTGATGACGTCGGCGCCGTAGTCGCCGAGCACGGTTGCCGCTACCGGCGCGGCGATGAACGAGGCCACATCGAGGATGCGGATGCCCGCGAGCGGCAGCACGCTCGCCGCTTCAGCGGGTTTCCGTGGCGACTTTGCCATGATGCCTGCGCCCCCTCACTGCTGCACCGTCGAGCCCAGATGCAGCCCGGCGTCCACCATCAGCGCCTCGCCGGTGATGTTGCGCGAGGCCGGCGACATCAGGAACAGCGCCGCATCTGCGACATCCTCGGGCTTGCTCGCCACCTTGAGCGGCGTCGACTTGGCGACGGTCTCGCGGATGCGCTGCGCCACGTCCTCGCCGCGCCCTTCCGTGAACCAGCGCGTGTCGATGAAGCCCGGGCAGATGGCGTTGACGCGGATCTTGGGTGCCAGCGCTCGGGCGAGCGACAGCGTCATGGTGTTGAGGGCGCCCTTGGAGGCGGCATAGGCCACGGACGAGCCCATGCCCCGCACACCGGCGATGGAGGAGGTCATCAGCACGCTTGCCGGCGGGGGCGCGGCCTCGAGCAGCGCGCGACAGGCGCGCACCATCTGGAACGGCCCTATCGTGTTCACGGCGAACAGACGCTGGAAGTCCTCCTTCGACAGCGCGTCGAGATCGGCGTGGTTCGGCGCGTGCTTGGTGACGCCGGCGTTGTTGACGAGCACATCCAGCCGGCCGAAGCGTGCCGCCGCTTGCGCAATCTTGCGGCAGTCGGCGTCCTCGGCCACGTCGCCTTGGGCGATGACGGCCTCCGCGCCCGCCGCCCGCACGGCCGCCGCGGTCTCCTCCGCCTCCTTCAGGCTCTTGGTGCAGTTGATGATCAGCGCCTTGGCGCCGCGTTTGGCTGCGCCGATGGCGATCGCCGCGCCGAGGCCCGTCGCTCCGCCCGTCACCAAAATGATCTTGCCGTCGAAGTCAGCCATTTGAGCGTTTCCCGTTGTCACTTCTTACGCAGCGCCCGCCTGGCGTCTGCCAGTATCTGCCCGTGATCGAAGGCGAGCTCGACGCTTGCCCAGTTCTCCACCCATTCGGCATCCGCCGCGTCGTGGCCGGCCTTGGGCGTGGCGCTGCGTACGCGCGTCAAGAACGCCACCGAGCAGGTGTGGCCCCTGGGATCGCGGTGAGGATCGGAGTAGACGCCGAGGAGTTGTAGCTTGCCGGCCTTCACGCCGGTTTCCTCCATCAGCTCCCGCCGGCAGCCATCTTCCACCACCTCGCCCACGTCGACGAAGCCTCCGGGCAGCGCGTACATGCCCTTGAATGGCTGATAGCCGCGCCGGATCAGCAGCACGCGCTTCTTGGCATCGACCACGACGCAGTCGGTGGCAAGCGCCGGTGTCTTGGGACGCGGCATCAGATGCCCAGAGCCGCCTTGACCTGCTTCAGGCCTTCCCAGTGCTGACTGTAGTTGCGCCCGCCGATCACGCCGCCGTCCACCACGATGTCGGCGCCGTTGACGAAGGTTGCGCGGTCGGAGGCGAGCCACAGCACGCACTGGGCGATGTCGTCGGGGATGCCCGCGCGCGGGATCGGCTGCGCCTTGGCGTAGAACTCCTTGATCTTGTCGGTCGCCTGCTCGGCCTTCGCCGTCTCGGCGCCCAGCGCCTTGGCCAGGATGCCGGTGGCGATGGCGCCGGGCGACACCGAGTTGACGCGCACGTTGTGCTCGCCGAGCTCCATGGCGACGCAGCGCGTCAAGTGGTTCACCGCCGCCTTGGCCGCGCCGTAGATCATCGAGGTGGAGTAGCCGGCGAGGTGGCCGGCGATGGAGCCGTTGTTGATGATGCTGCCCGAGCGCTGCTTCATCATGAGCGGCGCGGCGTGCTTCATGCCGAGCATCACCGAGCGTACCAGCAGCGCCATGGCCTGGTCGAAGCCGTCGACCGGCACCGAGGCGATGCTGCCCGTGGGCGCCGGGCCGCCGGCGTTGTTGAACACCACGTCGAGCTTGCCGAAGGCCTTGATGGTCTCGCCAATCACGCGCTTCCAGTCCTCCTCCAGCGTTGCGTCGGCCTGAACGAAGCGGGTGCTCGAGCCGAGCCTTGCCGCCAGCGCCTCGCCCTCGGCCTTGCGGCGGCCGGTGAACACGACTTGGCGCCCTCCTCCACGAACAGCTCGGCGGTGCGCGCGCCGATGCCGCTGGTGGCCCCCGTGATGATCGCGACCTTGCCGTCGAGCATGCCCATAGCGCTTCCCCTCGGGATTGGTTTTCAGCGCAATACTAAGCAGGTTTGACCGCCGCGGCCAACGGAGCATGCGCGAGGACCGCCCTCGATAGCCGCAGGGCTCAGCACGGACCGAGGCGAACGCAGTCGGGCAGCGCCTCGGGCAGCTTGCCCACCATCTGCACGGCCGCCTGCATGGCGACGATGTAGCCATAGGGCCCCAGGCCGCAGATCACCCCCTTGGCGACGCTGGAGAGCGTGGAATGGCGGTGATGCTCGTCGCGCGCATGAATGTTGGAGATATGCACCTCGATGAACGGGCCCGGAAAGGCCTTGAGCGCATCGAGCAGGGCGATCGAGGTGAAGGAGTAGGCAGCCGGGTTCATGATCAGCGCGTCCGCCCGCTCGCGCGCCTGATGGATCAGGTCGACGAGCGCGCCCTCGTGATTGGACTGGTGGCACTCGAGGCTGACGCCCAGGAACTTGGCGAACTCCTGGCAGCTGGCGTCGATGGCGGCGAGCGTGGTCGTGCCGTAGATGTGCGGCTCGCGCACGCCCAGCAGATTGAGGTTGGGGCCGTTGAGGATCATGAGACGCGTGGGCATGCTGTGCCTTCCTTCTGGCTTCTCCGTTCGACCGGGGCCATTCCACCACGTCCCCCGTGTTTTTCCACCGACGCTTGCTCCGCGCGACGAGCGCTCTTGTCTACGCAACTGAGAGTCGCGCCGTAACGATTTGGAAAGCAAGACTATTATAGCTATGGCAAGTCGACGACTAGGACCCGTTCGGCCACACAATAGCGGTTCTTTTTTGGGGGAACGCCACAATGAGATGGACGATTGCACGCTCGGTCGTGGTGATCGGCCTTGCTCTGGTCGCCTTCCAGGCGCTGACGATCGGCCTCAGCAGCTACGCGCTCTACCAGCTGCGCGTCGGCGGCCCCAACTACGAGAGGATCGTTGCCGGCAAGGACTTGGTCGCCGATATCCTGCCGCCTCCGCTCTACATCGTGGAGTCCTATCTGGAGGCGCGACTGGCCCTGGACCGGCCCCAGGAAGTGCAAGCGCGCAAGGCGCGGCTTGCCCAATTGCGCAAGGACTTCGACGATCGCAAAGCTGTCTGGGAGGCCTCGACGCTGATCCCGGTCGACTTGCGGGACGCCTTGACCAAGGCCGCAGTTGCAGAGGCCGCGAAGTTCTGGTCCGAGCTCGAGCAGACGTTCTTTCCTGCGCTCGAGCGAAACGATCTGCGGGTTGCTGAAACCGCCTTTCATCAGAAGCTCACTCCTCATTATGCAGCGCATCGCGAGATCATCGATCGCGTGGTCGAGCAGGCCAACACTTTCGCGGCTGCCGTAGAGGCCGCTTCCAATACTCAGAAATCGACGCTCGAAGCCATCGTCTACGGCGCTGCGGGCCTGATGCTTCTCACCCTCGGCCTGGCGATCGTCCTGTTGAAACGGCACGTCGCGACGCCGATCGTCGTCCTGGCCCAATACCTGGGCAACCTAGCCCGGGGCGACCACGCATCGGCCGTGCCATTCCAGACGCGAACCGACGAAATCGGGGCCATGAGCGAGGCTACCGGAACGCTCCGCCACGCCGCGATAGAGAAGGCGCGCCTCGAGCGCGAGGGGGAGAAGGCTCAGGCAATAGCCGAGGCCGAGCGTGCAGCGCGCGAAGCCGAGAAGCTGGAGGAAGCCCGCCAGGCCCAGGCCACCATCTCCGCATTGGCCGGCGGCCTTGATCGCATGTCGCACGGCGATCTCATGTTCCGGATCGAGACACCGTTCGCGGCCAATGCCGAGAAACTTCGCGCCGATTTCAATGCGGCTTTGGAGAAGCTGCGCCAGACCATGCTGTCAGTCGCCGCCTGCTCGCAGGCGATGAACTCGGGCACGGTTGAGATCTCGACCGCGTCGAACGATCTCTCCCGCCGCACCGAGCAGCAGGCCTCGAGCCTGGAGGAGACGGCTGCCGCGCTCGACGAGATCACCGCCACCGTCAAAAAGGCGGCCGAAGGTGCAACGCATGCCCGCAAGGTCGTGGCCGGCACCAAGGAGGATGCCGAGCGGAGCGGCGAGGTGGTGCGCAAGGCGGTCGAAGCCATGGGCTCAATCGAGAAGTCGTCGCAGCAGATCGGCCAGATCATCGGCGTGATCGACGAGATCGCCTTCCAGACCAACCTGCTGGCGCTCAACGCCGGCGTGGAAGCGGCGCGGGCGGGCGATGCGGGCCGCGGCTTCGCGGTGGTTGCTTCCGAGGTGCGGGCACTCGCCCAGCGCTCGGCGGAAGCCGCCAAGGAGATCAAGGCGCTGATCTCCACCTCGACCACACAGGTCGGCGAAGGCGTGCAGCTGGTGGCCGAGACCGGCAAGTCGCTGGAAAGCATCATGTCCAAGGTGGCGGAGATCAACACGGTGGTGTCCGACATCGCGGCGGGTGCGCAGGAGCAGGCGACGGGTCTGCAGCAGGTCAACACGGCCGTCAACGAGATGGACAAGGTGACCCAGCAGAACGCGGCGATGGCGGAGGAGGCGACTGCGGCCGGCCGCTCGCTGGCCCAGGAGGCCGAGCAGCTGACCGGCCTGGTCGGCCAGTTCCGGCTCGGCACGATCGCCGAGTTCCAGCCGGCGCGGCGGGCCGCGGCCTAGGCCCACAAAGCCCGGCCCCAGCCCGCCGAGGACGGCCCCCGGAATTTCTCAGGTTCAGGACTTCCGCCGTCCGCTCAATGTCGCGCGGCAAGAGCGCCCTTGCCGCAGGAGCGCCATACCGGCACTGTCTGCTCGCTCCGTGGGCAGCCTAGAGGCCACCTTGTCCGTCGCCAATCCCAATGCCGAAGACCGGCCCGCGAGCCGGCGGCAGCTGCAGCCGCTGCTGGCGCTGTGGCCCTACATATGGCGCCACCCGGGCATGGTGGCGATGGCGTTCGTCGCCCTCATCGTCTCGGCCGCCGTCATGCTCACCGTGCCGGTTGCCGTGCGCCGCATGATCGACCACGGCTTCTCCGGCGCCGACGGCGTCTTCATCGATCAGTACTTCGCCATGCTGATCGTCATCGGCCTGCTGCTGGCGATTGCGAGCGCAGCGCGCATGTACGCCGTCAACTGGCTGGGCGAGCGGGTGGTGGCCGACCTGCGCGCGCAGGTGTTTGGCCATCTGGCGAGCCTAGGCCCCGCCTTCTACGAGAAGACGCACTCGGGCGAGCTGATGAGCCGCCTCACCGCCGACACCACCCAGATCAAGGGCGCGGCCGGGTCCGCGCTGAGCCAAGCCTTGCGCAACCTGATCATGCTGGCGGGCGCCCTCGTCATGATGTTCGTGACGAGCCCCACGCTCTCCGGCCTGGCGCTGCTGGCAATCCCCGCAATCGTGTTTCCGCTGATGGCCTACGGCCGCGCGGTGCAGCGCTTGTCGCGCGCGGCGCAGGACCGTCTCGCCGATGCTTCGGCCTATGCTGCCGACAACCTGGGCGCCGCGCGGACGATGACGGCCTTCGGCCAGGAGGCTGCCGTATCGGGGCGCTTCGCCGTCGCGGTGGAGCGTGCGTTTGCGGCTGCCCGCGACCGCTTGCTCGCCCGCGCCGGGCTCACCGCAATCGCGATCTTCCTAGTGGTGGCGAGCGTAGTCGGCGTGCTGTGGTTCGGCTCGCGGCTGGTGATCAGCGGCGAGATCAGCGGCGGGCGGCTCGGCCAGTTCATCCTCTATGCCGTGTTTGCCGCCGGCGCGATGGCGGAGCTGGCGGAGGTGTGGGGCGAGCTCGCCCAGGCCGCCGGCGCTACCGAGCGCCTGCTCGAGCTCTTGGCAGTGCGGCCGGAGATCCGCGCACCGGCTGAGCCCAAAGCCCTGCCGGAGCCGCCCCTCGGCACCGTAGCCTTCCAGGGTGTGCACTTCGCCTATCCATCCCGCCCCGGCGTGTCTGCGTTGAACGGCGTTTCCTTCGAGGTGGCACGCGGCGAGACCGTAGCCCTGGTAGGGCCGTCGGGGGCCGGCAAGAGCACCATCTTCAATCTGATCCTGCGCTTCTACGATCCCCAGCTCGGCCGCGTGGTCGTCGATGGCCTGTCGGTCGCCGACGTCGACCCACAGCCCCTGCGCGCGCGCATCGCGCTGGTGCCGCAGGAGGTGGCGCTGTTCGACGACACGATCCTGGAGAACATCCGCTACGGTCGCAGCGATGCGAGTGACGCCGAAGTGCAGCGTGCCGCCGCGGTGGCGCAGGCGGAGCCCTTCATCGCCGCCCTGGCGCGGGGGTATGCAACGCGGATCGGCGAGCGCGGCGTCACCCTGTCGGGAGGGCAGCGCCAGCGCATCGCGCTGGCGCGCGCCGTGCTGCGGGACGCGCCGATCCTGCTGCTCGACGAGGCGACCAGCGCGCTCGACGCCGAGAGCGAGGCGGCCTTCCAGATTGCGCTCTCCCGCATCACGCAGAACTGCGCCACCCTTGTCATTGCCCACCGCTTGGCCACGGTGCAGCGCGCCACACGTATCCTGGTGCTGGACCAGGGCCGCATCGTCGAAGAGGGGCGGCACGCCGAGCTGCTGCGTCGCGGTGGCCTCTATGCTCGGCTCGCCGATCTGCAATTCACTTTGGAAGCCGCACAATAGACACACAATCCGTGTCTGCTATGCACCACTCTAACAGCTAACAGGCCTGATTTGGGCCCGGTTCGGCTTCTCACCGCGCCCGCCATGCCGCAGCTTGTTGGGCGTGTATCTATCGGAGACCAAACGAGCTTCTTAGGACCTGGGGGACATGCGGTATTGGGCGAAGTGCGCACACGCCGTGGCGGCGGCGATGCTGCTAGCGGCTGTCACTCAAGCCGCCGCGCCGGCGGCGGCGCAATCCGACAACAACTGGGCCAGTGCATTCGGGCCCGCCTACGCCAGCAACGATCTTTCCGACCGCCAGCTGATCAAGGAGTGGGAGGCCAATCCGGAGCGGGGCTTCCCCACGCTGAGCCGCAACAATATCTGGCCCATGAAGGCGGCCATCATCCGCTACACCGCTATCGTGGCCAAAGGCGGTTGGCGGCAGCTGCCCGAGGTCAAGCTGGAGCAGGGCTCCAGCCATCCCGCCGTCGCCATCCTGCGTGAGCGCCTTGCTCTTTCGGGCGAGCTGGACGCG
Organism: uncultured Alphaproteobacteria bacterium; assembly: GCA_963724565.1. Taxonomy (GTDB): domain Bacteria; phylum Pseudomonadota; class Alphaproteobacteria; order Rhizobiales; family Hyphomicrobiaceae; genus AWTP1-13. The sequence continues at coordinate 215,879 of CAVRVK010000006.1, read as the reverse complement.
GGCGTCGCCGGCGGGTTCGACTACGATGTCGTCAAGGCTGTTCGCCGCTATCAGGCAGCCAACGGGCTGGCCCCGACCGGCGTCGTCGACAAGGCCACCATTGCAGCCATGAACGTTCCTGCCGCAGCGCGGCTGAAGCAGCTCAAGCTCAATCTCACGCGCCTGGAGGAGTACGCCAAGGCGCCCAGCAAATACGTTGTGGTCAACATCCCCGCCGCCCAGATCGAGGCGGTGGAGAACGGCCAGATCGTATCGCGCCATGCCGGCGTGGTCGGCAAGATCGACCGCCAGACGCCGATCCTGAAATCGGCGATCCAGGAGCTCAACTTCAATGCGGTGTGGCACCTGCCGCCGACCGTGATCGAGAAGGACCTGATCCCCAAGGGCCAGGAGATGGCCCGCCGCGGCCAGAGCGTGCTCGTCAAGTTCAAGATCGATGCCTATGGCGGCGACGGCCGCAAGCTCGAGCCGACCAAGATCAACTGGAGCGGCACCGGCGTGAAGGGACTGACCTATCGTCAGCAGCCGGGTCCCGAGAACCCGCTCGGGTTCGTCAAGATGAACTTCCCCAACGCCCACTCCGTCTACATGCACGACACGCCGGGCCATTCGCTGTTCGGGCGCAATTTCCGCGCGGCCAGCTCCGGCTGCGTGCGCATCAACGGCATCGAGCAACTGGCTGCCTGGATCGTAGCCGAGCAGGGCTGGCGGCCGGAGCATGTCCAGCGCATGCGGGAGAGCGGCGAGCGGCGGGACGTGCAGCTGAAGCGGCCCGTGACGCTGTACTTCGCCTACATCACGGCCTGGGCCACCCAGGACGGCGCCGTGCAATTCCGCCGCGACATCTACCAGAAGGATGGCATCGGCGCGCAGGCGGCGGCCTACTGACCGCTTCGCAGCAACCCCGCGCAAATTGCGGCAACGTGGCCCATACCCTTTGATATGCGACAAAGCGGGGGGCTTACCGTTTGCGCACTCTGGTCTAGAATATCTCTAAAGATGCTTCGAACTCGCCTGAACCGGCGGTCTGCCGCCGGCGTATGTCTTCGAGGGCAGCCAGGGGTTGGAAGATGGACTACAGCAAGGCCTTCGCCCAGGCGCTGCAGGCGCTCAAGGATGAAGGCCGCTACCGGGTTTTCGCCGATATCAGGCGCGACCGCGGCCATTTTCCCGCCGCCAGCCACTATGTGGGCGGCAGCGCCAGGCCCATCACAGTCTGGTGCTCCAACGACTACCTCGGCATGGGCCAGCACCCGGCCGTCCTCGCCGCCATGCACGAGGCGATCGACACAGCCGGTGCGGGTTCGGGCGGCACCCGCAACATCTCCGGCACCACCCACTATCATGTCGAGCTCGAGGCCGAGCTTGCAGATCTGCACGCCAAGGAAGCGGCGCTGCTCTTCACCTCTGCCTACGTCGCCAACGACACCACGCTCGCCACCCTGCGCAAGCTGCTGCCGGGGCTCGTCATCTTTTCGGACGCCAAGAACCACGCCTCCATGATCGCCGGCATCCGCAACGGCGGCGGCGAGAAGCATGATCTGGCGCAACAACGATCTGGCTGACCTCGAGGCCAAGCTGGCCGGGGTCGACCGCGAACGGCCCAAGGTCATCGCCTTCGAGTCGGTCTATTCCATGGACGGGCTGATGGCGCCGATCGGCGCGATCTGCGATCTCGCCAAGAAGTACGGTGCGCTGACCTACCTCGACGAGGTGCACGCGGTTGGCCTCTACGGGCCCCGCGGCGGCGGCCTTGCCGAGCGTGATGGCGTCATGGCCCGCGTCGACATCATCAACGGCACGCTGGCCAAGGGCTTCGGCGTCATGGGCGGCTACATCGCCGGCACGCGCGACCTGTGCGATGCCATCCGTTCGTATGCACCTGGGTTCATCTTCACCACCTCACTGGCGCCGGCGGTCGCGGCCGGCGCAGTTGCCAGCATAAGGCACCTGAAAGTGAGCGGCGCCGAGCGGGAGCGGCACAGGGAGCGGGTGCGTGCACTGAAGCGCCGCCTGGAGGCTGCCGGGCTTCCCGTCATGGACAATCCGAGCCACATCGTGCCACTTCTGGTCGGCGACCCCGTGCTCACCAAGCGCATCACGGATGCGCTGCTCGAGCGCTTTGCCATCTATGTGCAACCCATCAATTACCCGACCGTCCCGCGCGGCAGCGAGCGTCTGCGCATCACGCCGCAGCCCCAGCACGGCGATGCCGACATGGACCACCTGGTGGCCGCGCTCTCGACGCTGTGGGCTGAGTTCGGGCTGCAGCGCCGCGCAGAGGCCGCGGAGTAGCGCTTTCGCCGTTCGTTTGCTGCAGGCGCAACCTGCTGCCGCTTTGGGCGTTGTCACCCATGTGCGGCGGTGATTGCCGCTGCGCTGAGCGATCGCTAGCGGCCTGATCGTCGCCCGAAGCAAAAAAAGCGCCTGGCTGAAAGACTTCGTTATGCAACTCGGGGGCAAAACCACCACCAGGAGGATCCCTGTATGACGCGAGGCCCGTACGATCACCCGTTCGACCCATTCGCGCTGTGGCGCGACATGCTCGCCAAATGGCAGGTGGCATTCAGCGAGAGCGCCAGCAGGAGCATGGCGCCGGTCGACCTCGCCGGCTTTATGAACCAGAGCATGGGCATGTCGGTGCAACTCCAGCAAGCGCTGGGGATGATGATGGGCAAGTACTTGGCCGCGCTCAACATGCCGACCCGCGCCGACCTGGTGGCCGTCAATGCGCGGGTCAAGAACATCGAGGATCAGTTGCCACGCCTGAGCCAGCAGGTGGCGAGCACCTCGGCCGAGTTTTCGCAGGCCGCCCTCAACATGCCGACCCGCGCCGATCTGGCGGCCATGGACGCGCGTTTGCGGGCCATCGAGGATCAGCTGGCGCGCCTCGCGCAGCAGGTCGCCAAGGCCTCCGAGAAGCCGGCGGCACCCGCCCCGCCGATCGATGCCGAGGCCCCGCGCAGCAAGCGCGCCCAGCCGGCGCAGCCGCCGAGCCGGCCTGGGCCCGCTGAAGCGCCTGCCGCCGCGCGTGTAGCGGCCCAGGCAGCGCATGCCGCCAAGCCTGCCCGCCGCGTTGCCAAGAAGCCGGGCAAGGCCTCCTGAGGCTCACGAGCCTTTGCGGGCACGCACCTCGCACTGAGCTTTGGACATTTCCGCATGGGCAATTGTTTGCCCATGCTGTTCGTGTCACGGAGCTGTCACACGTTCGGCCAAGCATGCGCCGGGGATTTGCCGAACGCAGGACGAGGGGGCAGCCATGAGCAGTGACGCACGCGCCAAAGACTTGGACAGCCGGGTGCGCAGCGATCTCGTCGACAGCTTCGACGAGGAGCTGGAGATGGAGATCGACGACGCGCGTCTCGACAAGGTGATCCAGGAGTTCTCCGAGCGCCCCGAGCAGGATCAAGGCGCCGTCGATCGCGCCACCTACTTCCAGGAGCTGTTCCGCCTGCAGGGCGAGCTGGTCAAGCTGCAGGACTGGGTGGTCGAGCAGAAGCTCAAGGTGGTGGTGATCTTCGAAGGCCGCGATGCCGCCGGCAAGGGCGGCGTTATCAAGCGCATCACCCAGCGCCTCAACCCGCGGGTGTGTCGGGTCGTGGCACTGCCCGCACCCAACGAGCGCGAGCGCACGCAATGGTACTTCCAGCGCTACATCGCGCACCTGCCGGCTGGCGGCGAGATGGTCCTGTTCGACCGCAGCTGGTACAACCGCGCCGGCGTCGAGCGGGTGATGGGCTTCTGCAGCGAGGAGGAATGCGACGAGTTCCTGCGCACGGTCTCTGAGTTCGAGAAGATGCTCGTGCGGTCCGGCATCATCCTCATCAAGTACTGGTTCTCCATCACCGACGAGGAGCAGCACTTCCGTTTCATGATGCGCATCCATGATCCGTTGAAGCAGTGGAAGCTGAGCCCGATGGATCTGGAGTCGCGTCGGCGATGGGAGGAGTACACCAAGGCCAAGGAGGTGATGCTGGAGCGCACCCACATCCCCGAAGCGCCCTGGTGGATTGTGCAGGCGGTCGACAAGAAGAGGGCGCGGCTCAACTGCATCCACCACCTGCTGAGCCAGATCCCCTGCGAGGAAATCAAGCGGCCGCCCGCCGTCCTGCCGCCGCGCACGCACAACCCCGACTACCATCGCAGCCCCATCCCGGAGGCGATGTACGTGCCGGAGGCGTACTAGGCCATCAGCCTAAGGACTGGCGCACGGTGCTAAGACCCATGCGTCGGATGACACCTCGTCGAGTGAGTTGAAGCGCAAGGGCCAGACCCTGCAGAAACGAGCCATCCCGGCTGGGCTTTGCCAAGCCGGGATGGCGGTTCCGTCGCAGACTGTTCGCTGCCGTTAGTTCATCTGGTTATCGTGCAGTACCCAGTACACCGTGGGATGGAATCCCCCTTCCCAGTTGTTGTACCAGGCCGCGGGACCGATCGGGTTGCCGCCTCCATAGCGGACGCCAGAGAGATAGAAAGAGGCGCCCCACCCGTGCCACTTGCCAATCTGCGTGCGGGTGTTCTGAGCCACAACCCGGCGGTTGGATATGCGCGCGGCTACACGTCTCTGCGTGCGCTTCGGTTGCGCGGAAGCTTTTTTCAACTTTGCCGAGGAGCAACTCTTGCCACTGCAGTCTCTAGCTTCAGCTGTTGGTGGCGAAAGGCAAGCGGCAGCAACGATTGCCGCCAGGCCGGCGGCCCAGCGAAGTCCCAACGATGTCATGAGAGGTCTCCGAAAAAAAGAGCCAACTGAACATGCATTTAGAAAGCCGCATGAAAGCGGCGGGGCAAACTAGTCGATCTTCAGTCGCGGCACTAGCTGCGTGCTGCAACACTTTGTCGTGATTGAATTGCGGTATACCAGGCTCAAAGAGTCCGAGCACTCGCTCAGTAGTCCTAGCACTCGCTCAGTAAACAGATATGTAATCAAAATGTAGGCTCGACCGACATCATTTCGCGCGGGACAGCGCCAGCCACACGCCGCCGCCGATCAGCAGTCCGCCGCTAGCCTTCGTCAGCAGCCGCAGGCGCCGGCGCGACAGCGCCGCACCCGCCCGCGAGGCGAGCAGCACGTAAGCGCTGTCGGAGATTGCCGCCAGCGCCATGGCGGACGTGCCCATGGTCAACACCTGCAACGCGAAGTTGCCGTCAGTGTCCATGAACTGCGGGAAAAAGGCGCCGAAGAACAGCAGGACCTTGGGATCGCTCAGCGATACCGCCAGACCCTGCAGGAAGAAGCCGCCGCGCGGCGTGCGAGGTGCCGTGCCCGGCCCCATCTCCCGAGCCCCGCAGCATAAGAAGCGCGCGCCGGCCGGCAGCCGATCCGTCAGCTGTCCAACCGTTCCATGCGCCGGCCCTGGATCAGGTCCCAGGCGGCGTTGATCTGCTTGATGCGGAACTCGCGCAGATGGCGGTCGTCATCGTTCTTGGCGAGATCGGGATGCCAGCTGAGCCGCAGGCCATCCACGATCTTCTTCATCGCCGTTTCGCTGGTGTCCGGCATGACACCCATGCCCAGGATGTGAACGGCCTCCGCGCGCGTTTGCGGGATGCGGTCGATCAGCGTCGGTGCCATGCCGAGGTGGGCCTGCGGCGCGTGGGCCTGGCGCTGCGCTGGTGGCTTTGGCACCGGGGCGACGGGGCGGGGCTTGGCGGGTGGCCCGCCCTGTGCCCAAACCAGATTGGCACTCGCCTTCGGGCTGTCGAAGGAGACGGAAGCGAAGTCGTGCGGCCTCTGGTCTGCGGGGGGCACGCGCTCGCGCCTGCGGGCGACGGCGAAGGTTGCCAGCAGAACGATGGTGAGGCCGCTCAGCGCGGCGATGGCACCCACCGCCGGACTTTGTGCATAGCTGAGAAGACTGACAGTGACCGCAGGGGGTGCCTCGGCCACAGCAGCCGGCGGTGGCGGACTGGTGTCCTTGCCGGGTGACGCCGCGTCGGGTCCGGCCTTCGGCACCGGCGCGGCAGCCTGCTGGGGAGCGGCGACGGCAGAGGCGGGCGGCTCGGCGGTGTCACCCGTGCCGCCCTCGGGCCGGTTGATGATCTTCGGAGTCACGGGTCCGCCGGGTGACCCTGGTGGCGAAGCGGCCTGCGGCAGCTTGACTGCCGGAGCAGGGGCCGGCGGCGTGGTGTGCGCCGGCGGCTTAATTGCCACTTGGGGCGGCGCCTCGGATTTGACGGGCGCCTCCTTGGGCTGAGGCTCAGCCGGCACATCGGTATGCGCGGAAGGCGCGGGCTCCGGCCGCGGCGGCGGCTCCGCACGCGCCACCTTGGGCGGCGGGAACGGTGGCACGGCTGCGGCAGGGGGCTGCGTCGGCAGAGGCGCCGCGTTGCTCACGGCCGGCGCGGAGGACTGTACGAAGATGCCGTCGATGCCGAGCATGGGCGCAAACCCGAACGGCATCTCCACGATCGGCGGCGGCGCCATCGCGCGGCGATCGTTGCAGTAGCGGCGCATGCGGCCGAACATGAAGCGATCATCGAAGCCGCGAGGCCGCGCGCACGGGTCGTCCGGCCTCGAAGCTCCAGACGCGCTACATGCGCAGAAGCAGCCGGCCGTCCTCCGACCGGCGCGCCGGTTGCCTTTGCTCGGCCGCGCGGCGGCGACGACCGTCGACCCAGGGCACCCGCGCGCCCTCGCACTCGAGTGTCGAAGCGGTGCACGGTCCAGTTCCGGCACATCTCCGGATTGGCGGGCGAGCACGCGGTGAACGGTGCGCTGCTCGCGGCGGCCGATGATGCGGTGGCTCTGCTCGGGCGCCGGTGTGAGCAAGCGGCCGCCCGCCGACCATCGTGCAGGTGTAGGGCATCACCAGAAGCTCGTCGGCGCGCGCGCTGCAGACCGCCGTCGAGCAACAGCAGCAGCGGCGAGCGCCGAAACGCCGGCCCTTCGTTTGAACGCACGCATTCCAAGCCCCTGGGATCTCGCGATCGTGGCGCAGTGCTGCCGAACTCGATCGTTGCCGAAAAACCTAGGTGGAACCAGACCTTGGCAGCTTTGTGGCCGCGGCCGTTGTAGCATGTGCAGTGTGTCTGGTCGGGCCGCGGACAGCAGCCGCGCAGGTCGCCCGTGGGCGCGCCTCAAGGCTCCTTTGCATCAGCTGCTTGAGCTTCCGTTCCTCCCAGTCGGCGACCGCCTGCGGCAGTCGCGCCAAATACGGCGAACGCGTGCGCGACCACGCCGATCGCCCCAGCCGAGGAGACACCCAGTGCACCCACCAGCGCCGTCCGGTGGCCATGATCGACGACCAGCAGGCCGGCGAGCACCAGCGCGAACACCACTAGGTGGATGTAGAAGCCCTTGATCGCTGCCACACGGCGCTTGGCCTGCGCGAACTTGGCGTCGTCCAGTGCGGCGAGGGCGCGTCGAATTCGCGCTTCTCCAATTCTCGTTTGCACGTTGATTCCTCGATTGCAGGTTGGCCTTGTCAGGCAACGCCGGGCGTGGCGCGAGGTTCCGCTTGGCGCTTTGCCCCATAGCCGCTGGTGCAGCCTGTCGAGCAGCAGATAGATCACCGGCGTCGTGTAGAGCGTCAGCACCTGCGACACGATCAGGCCCGCCGATGATGGCGATGCCGAGCGGGCGGCGCAGCTCCGAGCCCGGGCCCGGCGCCGATGGCCAGCGGCATGGCGCCGAGCAGGGCCGCGAAGGTCGTCATCATGATCGGCCGGAAGCGCTCCATGCAGGCCTCGTGGATGGCGCGCGCTGCGACTCAAGCCCCGCTCGCGCTCGGCCTCCAGCGCGAAGTCGACCAGCATGATGCCGTTCTTCTTGACGATGCCGATCAGCAGGATGATGCCGATGAAGGCGATCACCGTCAGCTCCATGCCGGCGAGCCGCAGCGCCACCAGCGCGCCGAGTCCCGCCGAGGGCAGCGTGGAGATGATGGTGAGCGGGATGCGCCAGGCTCTCGTAGAGCACGCCCAGCACGATGTAGACGGCGAGCAGCGCGGTGATGATGAGCAGCACCTGCGTGTTGGCCTGCTGCTGGAAGGCGCTGGCGTCGCCGGCGGCCTCGGCGCGGATGGAGTCGGGCATCCTGAGCTCGGCGATGGCCTGGCGGATGGCGGCCTGCGCTTCCTCGCAGCGTCATGTCGGCGGTCAGGCCGTAGTTGACGGTGACGGCCGGGAACGGCCCCTGGTGGTTGACCACCAGCGGCGCCAGCGTCTGGCTGACGTTCGATCACGCTGTCGAGCGGCACCTGCACGCCGTCCCGGCCCGGCACGAAGATGCGGGAGAGGTCGGAGGGGTCGCGCTGGAAGCGCGGATCGACCTCCAGGACGACGCGGTACTGGTTGCGCTCGGTGTAGATGGTGGAGATCTGGCGCTGCGAGAAGGCGTTGTTGAGCGCGCTGTTGATGTCCTGCACGCTTCACGCCGAGCCGCGCCGCCGCCTGCCGGTCGATCGAGATGGTCGGCCTGCAGACCGCCCTGCTCGCGGTCGGTGGAGACGTCGGTGAGCCCCGGCACCTGGCGCGAGGCGTTCCACCACCTTGGGCACCCAGTGCGTAGAGGACGTCGAAATCGGGGCTCCAGAAGGTGAACTGGTACTGCGACCGGCCCTGGCGCGCGCCGGCGCGAATGTCCTGGGCGGCGAAGAACGACACGTTGAGGCCCTCGATGCCGGCGAGCGCGCGGCGCAGCCGGTCGGTGATGCGCTGGGTGGTGAGCCCGCCGCGTTCCGACGGCGGCTTCAGGCTGATGAACATCCGCCCCTGGTTGACCGACGCGTTCCAGCCCGAGGCGCCGACCGAGGAGCCGACGCCCGCGCACCGCGGGATCGGCGAGCACGATCTCGAGCGCCCGCTGCTGCAGCTTGACCATGGCGTCGAAGGAGATGTCGGGGGACGCCCGGGTGGAGCCGAAGATCAGGCCGGTGTCGTCCTGCGGGAAATAGCCCTTGGGCGTCTTGACGTAGAGGTTCACGGTGGCGGCGACGGTCGCCAGCATGACGAGCAGCGTGAGCAAGCGGATGCCTGCAGCGCCACGATCGAGCGTGCGCGCATAGCCGCGCAGCGCCCAGCCCATCACGCCCTCGACCGCGCGGTCGAGCCGGGTCGCATCGGGGCTCGGGCCCGGCGCGCACGAAGTGGGCGCAGATCATCGGCGTCACCGTGAGCGAGACCACGGTCGAGACCGACGATGGCGAACACCAGCGTGACGGAGAACTCCCGCAGCAGGCGGCCGACGATGCCCTCCATGAACAGCAGCGGGATGAAGGCGGCGACCAGCGACACGCTGATCGAGATCACGGTGAAGCCGATCTGGCGCGCGCCGTCGAGGGCGGCGCGGATCGGCGAGGCGCCGCGCTCCAGGTTGCGGAACATGTTCTCGATCATGACGATGGCGTCGTCGACCACGAAGCCGACCGAGACCGCCAGCGCCATCAGGGTGAGATTGTTGACCGAGAAGCCGGCCGCCCACATGGCGGCGCAGGTGCCGGCAAGCGACAGCGGCACGGTGACGCCGGCGGCGATGGTCGGCGTCGGCGCGGCGCAGGAACAGGTAGACCACCAGCATCACCAGCACGATCGAGAGCCCGAGCGTGAGCTGCATGTCGTGCACGCTGGCGCGCAGCGTCGTGGTGCGGTCCGACAGCACGGAGATGTCGATGCCCTCGGGGATCCAGCGCTTGATCTCCGGCAGCAGCGCGCGGATGCGGTCGACCGTGTCGATGACGTTGGCATCGGCGCTCTTGGTGATGGTGAGCAGGATCGCCGGCTGGTTGTTGAACATCGCCGCGGAGCGCGAGTTGCGCGTCGCCTGCTGCACGTCGGCCACGTCGGCCGAGGCGCACGACGTTGCCGTTCGACGCTCTTGAGGATGATCCGCTTGTAGTCGTCGACCGTCTCGCAGCTGGGCGTTCGACTCGATGGCGATCGCCTGCTTGGCGCCCTCGATGATGCCGAGCGGGGAGAGCGCATTGGCGTTGACGATGGCCGCGCGCACGTCGTCGATGCGCAAGTCCCATGGTGGACGAGCTGCATGGGATTGACGCGCACGCGCATGGCGGGCTGCTCGGCGCCGGCGGCAGTCACCTCAGCCACGCCCTCGACCTGCGACAGGCGCTGCACGATCACGGTGTCGGCGGCATCGTAGAGTCTGGCTTGGCGGGAATGGTCTTCGACGTGAGCGCCAGGATCAGGATCGGCGAGGCGGCCGGGTTCGACTTCTTGAAGCTCGGCAGCGACGGCATGTCGGCCGGCAGGTCGGCGGCGGCCGCGTTGATAGCGGCCTGCACGTCCTGGGCGGCGCCGACGATGTCGCGCGTGAGGTCGAACTGGATGGAGATGCGGGTCGAGCCCAGCGAGTTGACCGAGGTGAGCTCGGTGACGCCGGGGATCTCGCCCAGGCGCCGCTCGAGCGGGGCCGCGACGCGCGCGGCCATGGTCTCGGGATCGCCGCCCGGCAGGGTGGCGGTGACGCGGATGGTCGGGAACTCGATGGCCGGCAGGCTCGCGACCGGCAGGTTGACGTAGGCGACCACGCCGACCAGGAACAGGCCGATCGCCAGCAGCGTGGTGCCGATCGGCCGCTCGATGAAGGGCCGGGAGAAGTTCATGGGCCTACTCCGCCGGCCGCCCGGCGGCGTCCGCCGGGCGTGGCGGCGCTCGCGCGAGGTTCCGGCGTGCGCGGCCGGCGCCAGCCGCGCGCGCACCCGCTCCATGGCGAGGTAGATGACGGGCGTCGTGTAGAGCGTGAGCAGCTGGGACAGCAGCAGTCCGCCGATGATGGTGACGCCGAGCGGGTTCCTGATCTCCGAGCCGGTGCCCGACTCCAGCGCCAGCGGCAGCGCGCCGAACAGCGCGGCAAGCGTCGTCATCATGATCGGCCGGAAGCGCAGCAGGCTCGCCTGCACGATCGAATCGCGCGGCGACATGCCCTGCGTGCGCTCCGCCTCGAGCGCGAAGTCGATCATCATGATGGCGTTCTTCTTGACGATGCCCATCAGCAGCACGATGCCGATCAGCGCCACGAAGGAGAAATCCATGCCGACATACATCAGGGCCAGCAGCGCACCGATGCCGGCCGACGGCAGCGTCGTGAGAATGGTGAAGGGGTGCACGAAGCTCTCGTAGAGCACGCCCAGCACGATGTAGATGGTGATGACGGCGGCCAGGATCAGCCAGGGCTGGCCGGCGAGCGAGCGGGTGAACTCGTCGGCGTCGCCCGAGAAGGTGCCCGAGACCGACGTCGGCATGTCGATCTCGCGCTGCGCCGCGGAGATGGCGTCGACGGCGTCGCTCAGCGAGGCGCCCGGCGCCAGGTTGAAGCTGATCGTCACCGACGGGAACTGGTCCTGGTGCTGGATGGTGAGCGGTGCGGTGCGGCGCTCGATGCTGGCGACCGCGCTCAGCGGCACCTGCGCGCCGCTGCTGGAGGGCACGAACACCCGCGACAGCGCCGACGGGTCGCTCTGGTACTGCTGCATGGCCTCCAGCACCACGCGGTACTGGTTGGCCTGCGCGTAGATGGTCGAGATCTGGCGCTGGCCGAAGGCGTCGTTGAGCGCATCGTTGATGGCCTGCATCGACACGCCGAGGCGGCCGGCGGTCTCGCGATCGACCTTGACGAAGGCGCGCAAGCCCCCGTCCTGGGCCTCCGAGACCACCTCGCGCAGCATGGGCGAGATGCGCAGCTTCTCGACGAGGCGCGCCGACCACAGCGAGACATCCTCGGCGCTGCTGCTTACCAGCGTGTACTGATACTGGGCGCGGCTGGCCCGCGTGCTGATCTGGATGTCCTGCACCGGCTGGAAGTAGACGACGATGCCGGGCAGGCCGGATACGGCGCCCTGCAGGCGGTCGATGACGGCGCGTCACCGTCGACGTGCGCTGCTCGCGCGGCTTTGAGCGTGATCTTCAGGTGCCCGGCGTTGGGCGTGGGATTGAGCGCGCTCACGCCGATCACGGACACGACGCCTTCGACGTCCGGGTCCTTGCGGATGACGTCGCCGACCCTGTTCTGCAGCCGCTCCATCTCGGCGAACGACACCTCCGGCCCCGCCTCCATCACGGCCGTGATCAGGCCGGTATCCTGCAGCGGCAGGAAGCCCTTCGGCACGATCACGTAGAGGCCGATGGTGATGACCAGCGTGGCCGCGGTGACGAGCAGCGTGGCGCGCTCGTGCCGCAGCACCCACTCGAGGCTCGCGTGGTAGCCGCGCATCACCCAGCTCGATGGCGCCGTTGAAGAACCGGGCGATGCGGCTCTCGCCGGCCGTCCGCGCCTGATGGCGCAGCATGCGCGAGCACATCATCGGCGTGAGCGTCAGCGACACGATCGCGGAGATGACCACGGCGATCGTCAACGTCAGCGCGAACTCGCGGAACATGCGGCCGACGAGGCCGCTCATGAACAGCAGCGGGATGAACACCGCGATCAGCGACAGCGTCAGCGATATGACCGTGAAGCCGATCTCGCGTGCGCCCTTCAGCGCCGCCTGCATCGGGCTGTCGCCCTTCTCCATGTGGCGCACGATGTTCTCGATCATGACGATGGCGTCGTCGACCACGAAGCCGGTGCCGATCGTCAGCGCCATCAGCGACAGGTTGTCGAGCGAGAAGCCGCAGAACCACATGACGCCGAAGGTGGCGATCAGCGACACCGGCAGCGCCACGCCGGCGATGATGGTGGCGCGTGATCGAGCGCAGGAAGATCAGCACCACCAGCACCACCAGCCCGACGCTGAGGCACGAGCGTGAACTGCACGTCGCGCACGGAGGCGCGGATGGTGCCGGTGCGGTCGTGCACGATCGGCGAGCTTGGCGCCGCTCGGGATGGCGCGCTCGATGCGCGGCAGCTCGGCCTTGATGCGCTGCACCGTCTCGATGACGTTGGCGCCGGGCTGGCGGTGCACGTCGATGACCACGGCCGGCACGTCCTGATACCAGCCGCCGACGCTTGGTGTTCTCCAGGCCGTCCACCACCTGCGCCACGTCCTTGAGCAGCACGGGCGCGTTGTTGCGCTAGGCGACGATCACCTCCTTGTAGGCGTCGGCGCTGGTGATCTGGTCGTTGGACGAGATGGTGTAGGACTGGTAGCGGCCGTCGAGCGAGCCCTTGGGGCCCGACACGTTGGCGGCGGTGATGGCGGTGCGCAGGTCCGCCATGCTGAGGCCGTAGGAGGAGAGCCGCGACAGGTCGGCCTGGATGCGCACGGCCGGCTTGATGCCGCCCTCCACCGACACGTGGCCGACCCCCGACACGGAGGCGAGCCGCTGCGCCATCAGCGTGTCGGCGAGGTCGGAGAGCGTGCGCAGCGGGATGGTCTCGGACGTCAGCGCCAGCGTGACGATCGGCGCATCGGCCGGGTTCAGCTTCGCGTAGGTCGGCGGGTAGGGCAGGTTGCGCGGCAGCGTCGAGCCCGGCGGCATTGATGGCGGCCTGCACGTCCTGGGCGGCGGCGTCGATGTCGCGGCTCAAGGTGAACTGCAGCGTGATCTGGCTGATGCCGTAGGAGGACGACGACGTCATGGAGGCGAGCGCCGAGATCTGCCCGAGCTGGCGCTCGAGCGGCGCCGTCACCAGGTTGGCCATGGTCTCGGGGTTGGCGCCGGGCAGCTGGGTGGTGACCTGGATGGTCGGGAAGTCGACCTGCGGCAGCGAGGAGACGGGCAGCCACCAGTAGCCGAGCAGGCCGCCCAGCGTCACGGCGATGGCCAGCAGCGTGGTTGCGATCGGGCGCTTGATGAAAGGGCCAGAGACGCTCATGTGACGCTCATGCGACGCTCATTCGGTGGCGCTGCCTTCAGCCTTGCTCACGTCGCGCTTGCGGCCCTTGCCGCCGGCCGCCGCAGCCATCGCGACCTTGCAGGGCTCGGAGAGCTGCGCGGCCTTGGCCTGCAGGCACGCGCGGATGGCACTCCTGCCGCGCTCGACGTTGGCGCAGATGCTTCTCCATGTCGGCGGCGCAGGCGGCCCGGAGCTTGCGCGCGCGCCTCCGGCTTTGGCGCAGGCGCGGCCTGCTGCTGCTCCTCTCGGGCGTGGCAACGGTCACGCGGGCGCCGTCCTTCAGCCGCCCGAAGCCCGGTGGTCACGACGCGGTCGGTGCTGGCGATGCCTTTGCCGATCACGGCCTGCGTCTCGGTCTGGTGCGTGACCGTGACCGGCCGCAGGCTCGACGCGGTCCTCATCGCCCACGACATAGGCGAAGGTGCCGTTGGGTCCCCGCTGGACCGCCGGCGTCGGCACCACCACCACCTGCTTCAGCGTGTCGATGAGCAGGCGCACGTTGACGAACTGGCCGGGCCACAGCTGCTGGTTGGCGTTGGGGAACTCCGCCTTCATCCGGACGGTGCCGGTGGTCTGATCGACCTGATTGTCGACCACCTGCAGCGTGCCGCGGTCGAGCGGCGACTTGCCGTCGGCATCGAGCGCCTCGACCGCGAGTGCGCCCTCGCCTGAGCGCCTTGTTGACCTGCGCCAGCTGCTGCTGCGGCAGCGTGAACAGCACGCTGATGGGCTTGAGCTGCGGTGATGACGACGATGCCCTGCGCTGCGTCCGAGCCGCGCACCAGGTTGCCCTCGTCGACCAGGCGGATGCCGATGCGGCCGTCGATCGGCGCGAGGATGGTGGTGTAGTCGAGAAACGCCTTGGCGTTGGCGATGGCCGCATCGTCGACCTTGATCTGCGCGGTGAGCTGATCGACCAGCGCGCGCTGGGTGTCGATGGTCTTCTGCGCGACGATGTTGCCGCCGAGCTTGGTGTAGCGCTCCATGTCGCGCTCGGCGTTGGCGAGCTGGGCCTCGTCGAGCGCCTTCTTGGCGACGGCCTGGTCGAGCTGGGCCTGGTAGGTGGCCGGATCGATCTTGGCGAGCACGTCGCCGCGCTTGACGTCCTGGCCCTCCTTGAAATTGATGCTGAGGATGCGGCCGTCGACCTGCGGCGCGCACCGTCACGGTATTGCGGGCCTTGGCGGTGCCGACGCCTTCCAGATACAACGGCACGTCGGCGATCTTGGCCTGCGCCGCCAGGACCGGCACCGGCCCGTCGCCCTTGAGCAGCGCGCGGCGCCCGCCGCCCAGCTGCTTCTGCACGGTGGGCAGCACGGAGGCATAGATGACGGCGGCGGCAATGCCGCCAACGACGCCGATCAGCAATAGCCCTCTAAGGATCTACCCACTCTACCCACCTGCCAACCCTCTCAGCGCGGAGCCCTACGAAGCATCTACTGCGACGGCGGTCCGGATCCCTCGCCTCAGTGGGTGGTCTGATAGTGCCTGTTCACCCCGAAAGGGGCGTTAATGCCAAAACGTGGCGGCACGGACCGAACCGTCGCCGGACGTTCCGAACATAGTTGCGCATCCATCAAGAAGGCAGTGCGACCCGTCTATCGAGGCTGCCAATCTCCTGTGCTGCCAGGCTCCCGCGGCGACAGTAGCCTCTGGCTGCGCCTGGAGCCAGTACAACGCTTGGACCCTGGTCGCAGGTCCATCCAGACGCAGAAAGGCTGGGTCGGCCCGGCCAGCACCCAGCCTTGCCGGAAAAATCAGCGTTCAACCCTTGTCCTTCGCCCTGGCTGCGGCGCGCTCTTCCCGTGCTGCGTTGCACTCGCTCGAAAGATTTGCCCGATGTTGGTCGAGACAGGCGCGCATCGCGCCCTTGGCGCGTTCGATGCTGGCACAGAATTTCTGGATATCGGCGGCACACGCGGTGCGCACCTTCTGGCGTGCCTCCGCCCGCTCCGGCGAGGATTGCTCTGCGCCCTGCGCCAGGGCGATTGCGGGAAGCACAGAAAGAACCAGAACTGCGCCAAGACTTGGACGACACATGTTGGGGATCTCCGCTTGCCGTGGTTGTCGGCATGACCGTGCGTGCGGCCCGTCGTCAGGCTAGCCAAGCGGAGAACGTGCAGTCTGGCGCGGCCCCGTCGCACCATGCAGTTGAAAACCAGCAAGGGCCGCCCGCGGCAGCCCCTGCATTGGCTGTTGCGTCAGTAGTCGCGCCTACTCCAGGCCCTCGGCGCAAACGGTCGCCCTACCTCGGAAATTGAGCTTCGAACGATAGACCATCTCGATGCGCTGAATGGCGCGCTCACGGCCGCGCAGATCGAGCGGGCGGGTCTTCGTGCCCTGGCGAATCCACGACCGCACCGGGATGTCGTCCGGCTCGCCATTGGCGTAGATCACCTTCAGGTCCAGCATCTCCACGTCGTTGCCGCGTGCCAGCAAACGAAGAGCTTTGAACCTGCCCTCGCTACGTCCTACCCGGATGGAATCGCGATCCGTGGTCAGGAATGTGACCTGCTGACATCCAAGCTGGACCCAGTCGCCACGCCTTTGTGCTTGCGCCTGTGGGGCTGCCAGCAGTCCGGCAAGGGCAAAGCTCAAGGCGATCGCCGTAGACTTCTGCATTTTTTACCTCCTGCAACGGTGTCGATCGCACTGGAACGCGCCAGAGCGCGGAAAGTTGTCGGCCGTTGGAGGATGAGCAGAAATGCCGAAAGGGCCACCCTGGGCGGCCCTTTCGGGGATGTCGTGTGTCGGCTGCGCTGTTGTGGAGCCCTATTGCAGACCCTCGACGCACACCCGCGCGAGGCCCTTGAAGTTGGGGATGGTGCGATAGACCATGTCCACCCGACGGATGGAACGCTCGTAGCCTCTCAAGTCCAGCGGCCGGGTGCGCTCGCCTTGCCGCAGGACGGCCTTGACGGGAATGTCGTCGGGCGCACCGTTGGCGTAGATGACTCTGAGATCGAGCATCTCGACATCGGCACCCCGCACGTGCAGGCGGATGGCCTTGAACCGCCCCTCTTGGCGGCCGACCTCCACCGTGTCGCGGTCCCTGCCAAACAGCGAGACCTGCTTGCAGCCGAGTTCGACCCAATCGCGACCGCCGTCGCCTCCGCCCACTATTACCGGCGGCGGCCCGCCGCGGCGCGCGGGCTCGCCATAGACTTTCATGACCGCGCGGCCGCCGAAGCCGGGCCGCGAGCGATAGAGCATTTCAATCGCACGTACGAAGCTTCTGTCGCCTCTCAGCTCGATCGCCTGGTCTGTGCCTTCGCGGATCAGCCTGTCAACGCGGTACTCCTCGCTGAAACCATTGAAGTAGACGAGGCGCAGGCTGATTAGGTAGATGTCGTTGCGCTCGGCCACCAAGTGCAGCCGGCGGAAGGCGCGATCGCGGTACCAGTCTTCGGACTGCCCGATCCTGACCGTGTCGCGGTCGACCCCGAATCCGACCGTCTGCTCACCGAGCAGTATCCATTCCCTGTCCTGCGCCGTTGCGCCATCGCGTCTGTTGCCAGCAGAGCCAGCACCAGCGCGCCCGCGACTGCGGACGCCCATCTCCATCGCATTGCAAAACCTCCAAAAGATCGGCCAAGCACACTTCCCACGGTGCGCGCCAGCAATCCTGGGGCATCGCGGCGCCAAGATGGCCGTTTGCTGTACGTTTGCTCAGGTATGCCAGCCGGGCCCGCCCAGCGTTCGACGGCAAGGGCTTGATCCGGCTGCTGATTTTGATCAGCGCCCGGAAGCCTGGTCTTGGCCGCACATCAATACTTCACGGAGCATCCGTAGGGCCGCGTCGACGCTGCGGCGATGGGCCGGTCCTGGCTCATGGCGTCGAGCGCTTCGCGCACATAGTTGCGCGCGCCCTTGACGCTGGCAGGGTTGGCGGTGGGCTGATCGTCGATGGCGCCCATGTAGACCAGCGTGCCCGCGGGATCGATGATGAACATGTGCGGCGTGGTGCGCGCGCCGTAGAGCCTGCCGAGGTTGCCGTCGGGGTCGAGCAGCACGGCGGTTGGCCGCGCGCTGCGGTTCTCGGTCAGCTGGTCAGCCTCCAGCCCGTTGACATGTCCCTGCGTGCCGGGGCGCGAGGAGACCACGGTCAGCCAGATGACGCCCGCGTCAGTCGCCGCCTTCTGCAGCGCCTGCATGTTGCCGGTGGCGTAGTGCTTCACCGTGTAGGGGCACTCGTGGTTGGTCCACTCGAGGATGACGGTCTTGCCCTTGTAGGCGGCGAGCGCATGCGCCCTGCCCTTGCTGTCCGTCGCCGTGAAGGCTGGTGCCGGCGTTCCCGTTTGCGCGTTGGCCTCTGCCCGCGTGCTCAGCGCCGGCGCAAGGCATCCTGCAGCTGCGGTTGCGCCGATAGCGGTCAGGACTTCCCGCCGCGTGGTGTTCGCTGCCATGCCGCGTCCTCCTCGGTTCGGGCGCGCCCGGCAGACGTCAGGCTCCGCCGAGGCCCAGTCGCCAACCCATACCCGGGCAGGCTGGGCACGGCAAGGCAAGAGTAGTGCAGCAGGATTGACACCCGCGCTCGAAAATCGAGCGAGGCAGCAGCGCTACAGGCTGGCTGAAAGAATCACGCAGCGAGGGCGGGCGTCGCCCGCCCGCGCCGCATCAAGCAGGAGACCTGCCCTTCAGCTTGACCAGAGAACTCCAGCGATACCGCATTGGGGCAATAGCTCTGCCACTTCGGGTCTTCCGGTCTGCTGGCCAGGTCCTGCTCGCAGGTGCCTTTATCGTTGCAGCAGGAGCAGGTCCGCTCCAGATCGCGCATGACACCCTGTGCGGCGCGCTCGACATCGTCCCTGGAGAGGCCAAGCGCGCGCATGCGCTCGTACAGCAGGTGTGCTGCGTCCGGGCCGCGGGCCGCCAGATCCTGCAGGTCGTCGCTGGTCATGCCCAGATCGTGGGCGATGCGGCCGAGCTCCTGGCGGTCCATGGAGCCGAGCTCGCCGCTGGTGCGCCACCAATCACGGACGCGGCCTAGCAGGTTTTCGATAGCATTTGGGGCCGACATCGGAATGCCTCCATTGGTTGACGGGTTCGGTTGCGTGGGCGAGCTCGTGAATTTCAGTGTTTGGGGCGATCTCCATCCGCGGCATCCCCTTCTTCCAGGCAGCGGCGGAACAACGGGGCGCCGCGGCAGAAGTCGGGCGGCGAAGTGAGAGGTCCGGCGGCGAGAAGCCAATCGCGGCACCGGTGCGCCTCGGGGCAGCCGATGCATTGGGTGCGAGCCTCCTCCCACGCCATGCCGTGCTCGATGCGGACGGCCTTTCCAGCCTCGGCGCCGACGCGCTCCATCATCTCATCCATCAGCCTGGCGTGGCTGAGGACCCGCTCGAACATCGGCCAGTGGCGGCAAGTGCGTCCCACCTGCTGTCCCTCGCTGCGAGAGATGCGTTTTGAGAAGGCTGCCGTAGGCCGAGGGTGGGCGGATTGATCCAGGTCAAGCCTCGGCAGCACCCGTCCGCGGTGCTTTGAAGCAGGCTTACGTTTGTTCCGACCCGCGCAATACGAGGCGTCGGCGGATGGGGAACAGCACCAGGCCGTAGCGCTCCGACACGTAGCCCCAGATGCCCTTGGGCGCGAACAGCATGATGACGATGGCGAACGCGCCGAGCAGGATCAGGTACCAGGTGCCGAAGTGGGCGAGGTTGGTCTGCAGCAAATAGAACACGAGCACGCCGACGATCGGCCCCTCGATGGTGCCGATGCCGCCGATCACGACGATGAAGATGACGTAGGCGGTCCAGTCGAGCACCGAGAAGGCGGCGTCCGGCGAGATGCGCGCCTTCTGCAGATAGATGAGCGCGCCGACCATGCCGGTGCCGGCGGCCGTGACGACGTAGACCCAGAGCTTGGTCCTGAAATTGTCGACGCCGACGCTCTCGGCCGCCATCTCCGAATCGCGGATGGCGGCGAGCGCCAGGCCGTGGCGCGAGCGCAGGATGAGATAGACGAGCAGGATGGTGCCGGCCGCCAGCGCCAGCGCCGCCCAGTAGGTGACGATGTCGCGCGCGGCCGAGGTGCGCACGTCGAACAGCGCCTTCACCCATTCGATGCCGGCCACCTCGTTGGTGACGAACGGCGGCAGCGAGGTGCCGGTGCCGCCGCCGAGCTGCTTGAACTGCGCGAACACCAGCCGGTAGACCTCGGCCATCACCCAGGTGCCGATGGCGAAATAGGCGCCGCGCAGGCGGAACACGACGAGCGCGGTCGGCAGCGCAAGAGCAGCCGCGATGAGGCCGGCGAGCACGATCGCCGCCAGCGGATCGATGCCGGCGTGGATGGTGAGCGCGAACAGCAGATAGCCGCCGAGCCCGACGAAGGCCTGCTGGCCGACCGAGACGAGGCCGGCATAGCCCGCCAGCAGGTTCCAGTACTGCGCCAGCGCCAGCATGGTGAAGACGAAGATCAGGTCGTTGATCAGGTTGCGGCTGGCGAAGGCCGGCAGCGCCACGAGCACGGCCAGCACAATGCCAGCGCCGGCGATGGCGAACGCGCGCGAGCGCGGGGTCGCGACCTCGACGTGGTGCTTGCCATCGGCGCCGCCGTGCTGCGCGAGCTAGGACGTAGCCCGTGCGGGGACAGTGGCCGGGAAGCGGTTGCGCGACGTGCGCGCAGCCACTGCTCGGCCGAGTGCGCGGCAAGCGTGAATTCCGCGCCTGGCAGCAGCCACGCCACCGCTTCGCAGCGCGCGGCTGCGCGCTGTCCCCGGTGTGGGTCGCGGCAGGTTCGGCCAGGGTTCCTGAGAGTCCATGGCCTCACTCGCCCGGCGGGGAAACAGGCCGCGCGGCCGCAGCACCAGCACGACCAGGAACGCGAGGTGGCCGGCCAGGATCTGCCACTCGGGATTGATCTGCGCGCCGACCGTCTGCGCGACGCCGATGATGATGCCGCCGGCCAGCGTGCCCCAGAAGCTGCCGAGCCCGCCGATGATCACGGCCTCGAAGGCATAGAGCAGGCGCGCCGGGCCGATGGTGGGATCGAAGTTGGCGCGCATGCCGAGATAGAGCGCGGAGACGGCGATCACCACCATGGCCACCGCCATGGCCAGCGAGAAGATGTGGCGGTTGTCGATGCCCATCAGCTGGGCGATCTCGGGATCGTCGGAGGTGGCGCGGAAGGCGCGGCCGAGCTCGGTGCGATAGAACAGCTGGTTGAGCGCGAGGATCACGCCGACCGCCGACGCGAACGTGATGAGCTGGATGGTGCCGACCGCGAGGCCGCCGCCCAGCGGGATCGAAGCGGTCTCGATGGCGCCGGCGGCGAGGCGCTGGCTGTCGGCCGAGAAGACCTCCAGCAGGCCGTTCTGGATGATGATCGAGAGGCCGAAGGTGACGAGCAGCGGCGGCAGGATATCGCGGCCGAGCGTGCGGTTGAGCAGCGCGTGCTGCAGCGCATAGCCGAACGCGAACAGCACCGGCACCGCCACCAGCGTGCCGAGGAACGGGTCGATGCCCAGCGCATGCGTCAGCGCCAGCACGACGAAGGCCGCCAGCACGATCAGGTCGCCATGCGCCAGGTTGACGAGCCGCATGATGCCGAAGATCAGCGACAGGCCGGCGGCGAACAGCGCGTAGAGCCCGCCCAGCATGACGCCCTGCAGCAGGGTGTTGATCCAGGCCGTCATGCGCCGAAGTACGCCGTGTGAATCTGTCTCGCGGTCGAGCTCGGCGGGCCGGCCGGTGAGCGACATGCGCCCTTCCTGGAAGCAGTAGACGCGGTCGGCCACCTGCAGCGCCTGCACGATGTCCTGCTCGACCAGGATCACGCTGGCGCCGTTGGCCTTGATCTTGGGCAGCGCCGCGTAGATGTCGCGGATGACGATCGGGGCGAGCCCCAGGCTGATCTCGTCGCACAGCAGCACGCGCGGGTTGGACATCAGCGCGCGGCCGATCGCCGCCATCTGCTGCTGGCCGCCGGACAGGGTCTGCGAGGGCGCCTCGCGCCGCTCGGCAAGCGCGGGGAACAGCTCGTAGACCCGCTCGAGCGACCAGTAGCCGGCCTCGCGGCGGCCGTAGGCGCCGATCTGGAGGTTCTCCTCGACGCTGAGCGAGGGAAACAGCCGCCGCCCCTCCGGCACCAGCGAGATGCCGGCGCGCACGATCTCCGCCGGCGCCAGGCCGCCGATCGGCCGGCCGTCGAACGACGACGCTGTCGGGCGTTGGCCGGCAGCAGGCCGGCGATGGTCTTGAGGAAGGTCGACTTGCCGGCGCCGTTGGCGCCGATGATGGCGAGCGTCTCGCCCTCCTCGAGCTCCAGGTCGATGCCGTACAGCGCCTGGAAGTCGCCGTAGAAGGCGGTGAGCCGGTGCGTCTCGAGCAGGGCCATGGCACCTCTGAACGGCCGTGCCAGGTCCCCTCTCCCCGCGGTCGGCGGAGTTCGAGGCGAGCGTGCCGCGAACGCGCCGAGGATGCCATGTGGTCGACCTCACGCCGCGATCCCCGTATAGATCTCGCGCACCTCGGTGGAGGCCATCACCGTCGGCGGATCGCCCTCGGCGATCTTGCGGCCGAAGTTGAGCACCACCAGCCGGTCGACCACGGCCAGCAGCGCATGCACGATGTGCTCGATCCACACGATGGTGGTGCCGCCGGCGCGGATGCCCTTGATGGTGGCGACCAGCTCGTGGCATTCGCTCTCGGTCAGCCCGCCGGCGATCTCGTCGAGCAGCAGCAGCTCCGGGCCCGGTGGCGAGCGCGCGCGCCATCTCCAGCCGCTTGCGCTCGAGCAGCGTCAGCGTGCCGGCCGGCGTGTTGGCGCGCGGCATGAGGCCGGTGCGCTCCAGGATGTCGGCGCAGAAATCGACGCCGTCGCCGCACCTGCGCGGCCGCGCGCCGTGCACGGCCGCCACCAGCAGGTTCTCGAACACGGTCAGGTTCTCGAACGGGTGCGGGATCTGGTAGGAGCGGCCGATGCCGGCGATGCAGCGCTCGTGCGCGCTTCGTGCGCGTGATGTCGACGCCGTCGAGACGGATCTCGCCGGCGTCGGCGTCGAGGTTGCCGGCGATCAGGTTGAACAGCGTGGTCTTGCCGGCGCCGTTGGGGCCGATGATGCCGACCGCCTCGCCGCGCGCCACCACCAGATCGATGCCGTCGGCGGCCTTGAGCGAGCCGAAGGATCTGGAGAGGCGCGCGGATCTCGAGCAGCATCGGACGATAGAAGCGCGGGGCCGGGTCTGGGCCCGGCCCCGACGAAGATACGCGCATTCAGGCGATCGGTTCCATCTTGCCGCCGACGGGGATCGTCGGGCGCCGTCTTGTTGTCGGTGATGACGATGTCGTACTTGTTGCCGTCCTTGACGCGCCACTGGCCGCCGACCAGCGGCGTCTTGGTGACGTTCTTGGCCGCGAACGGCGGCACGCCGGCGCCGTTCCATGCGACCTTGCCGACCACGGTGTCGAGGTTGGTGGCCGCGGATCGCCTCCACGGTCGCCTTGGCGTTGCCGATCTCGGTGGTGCGCTTGAGCACGTCGAGTCGCCACCTCGAACAGCGAGTGGACGAAGCCGATCGGCTGCGTCCACTGCTTCTTGGTGGCGGCCGTGTAGGCGTCGGCCAGCTGCCTTGGCGCTCATGCCGTTGAGCGACGACTTGAACGGATGGCTCGGCGACCACCACACCTCCGACGAGAGATTGTGGCCGTCCCTGCCGAGCGCCTCGACCGCGACCGGGAACAGGATCGCCTTGCCGACCGAGGCCACCTTCGGCTTGAAGCCCTGCTGCAGCGCCTGCTTCCAGAAGGTGGTGAAGTCGGGCGGCAGCACCACGCCGGTGAGGATCTCGCAGTTGGCGTTCTTGAAGGCGGTGATCTGCGCCGAGAAGTTGTCGGTGAGGTTCTGGTAGCGGCCGGGATCGGTCAGCTTGTAGCCCTGCTTGTCGAGCACCGGCGGGAAGCCGACCTGCTTGTCGCCCCAGGCGTTGCCGTCGCCGTCGTTGGGGAACAGCGCCGCCGACCGACTTGTTGGTGTCGAGCTGGCCCCACATGTTGGTGAAGACGGCGATGACGTCCTCGAGCCCCCAGAAGTAGTGATAGACGTAGTTGAACGGCTTCCACGCCGGCGGGCCGCCGGCCGGGTTGGCCTGCTGGCCGATGAACCAGGGCTGCCACGGCGCCATGGTGGAGACGCAGGCGACCTCCTCGATCTCGCACTGGGTGCAGACCGGATTGGTGGTCTCCGGCGTGTTGCCGACCAGCATCAGGTCGACCTTGTCGCGGACGATCAGCTCCTTGGCGACCTCGGCGGCGCGGTTCGGATTGGACTGGCTGTCGCGCAACGAGCACCTCGATCGGGCGCGTGGCGTTGCCGACCTTGAGCCCGCCCTTGATCGCCTCGCGGAACTGTTGCCGAGCATGAACTTGTCGGCCTGCGGCGAAGGGCGGCGAGCGGCCCGGTCTGCGGGCTGACGTAGCCGAGCTTGATGGGCCGCGCCTGGGCGTGCACGGCGGGCGCGAACACCGGGCCGGCGGCGAGCGCCGCGCCGGTGGCGGCCGACGTCTTGATGAAGCTGCGGCGCGTGACGGTGCGGTTGCGCTTGTTGCGCTGGCATGCCTTCCTCCCTGGTGCTGGCAAACGAGCGGCAGCGCGCGTGAGCCGGCGCGCGCCCGCTTCGCAATGGCATTTCCTCCTCGGCCGCCGGCGTCTCTTGGCGGCTCCCGCACAGCGAGATCGATTTGACCGCGGCGCGGCAATGTTCGAATATCGAACGGACGTTCGATATGTGGCGATTGTCGTCCGGGCGGGTGCGCGAGTGTCAACGAGAGTCTTGGCCAGCACGAAAGCGTCCAAGCGCAGGGCGGCGAGAGGCGGCGCGCGGCGCAAGCCGCGGCAGTCCGGCGAGCCGCGCGAGCTCATGCCGAGCGCCGTCACGACAAGGAATTCATGACGACGCTGGCCAAGGGCTTCGCCGTGCTCGGCCTGTTCGGCCGCGAGCGGCCCGAGCCTGACCCTGTCGGAGGCCGCGGCCGCCACCGACCTCTCGCGCGCCACCGCGCGGCGCATCCTGCGCACGCTGACCGAGCTCGGCTACGTCGAGCAGCAGGGCCGGCAGTTCTCGCCTGGCGCCCGGCATCCTCAAGCTCGGCTTCTCCTATCTCTCGGCGCAGAACTGGATCGAGCGCGCGCGCCCGCTGATGAAGGAGCTGAGCGAGCGCTTCCACGAATCCTGCTCGGCGGCGATCCTGCAGGGCACGGACGTCGTCTACGTGGCGCGCGTGCCGGCCGGCCGCATCATGTCGGTGGCGATCTCGATCGGCACGCGGCTGCCGGCGTTCCACACCTCCATCGGCCGCGTGCAGCTGGGCTTCCTCGACGACGACGAGCTGTGGCGGCGGCTGCGATCGCTGCGCATCGAGGCCTACACGACCTCCACCATCACCGACGTGCAGGCGCTGTTCGAGCGCATCCGCGCCGATCGCGAGCAGGGCTTCTCCATCGTCGACGAGGAGCTGGAGCGCGGCCTGCGCTCCATCGCCGTGCCGATCGTCGACCGCGCCGGCCAGGCCGTGGCCGGCGCTCAACCTCTCCACCCACTCGACGCGCACCACCCGCAACGAGATGCGCGAGCGCTTCCTGCCGGCGCTGCGCGAGGCGGCGGGGCAGATCGCGGCGACCATCGCGTGACCCCCTCCCCGTCTTACGGCCGAGGGCTGCATGAGGGGCAGCTACGAGTCGCGGGGCAGCGGCGAGCCAGGCGGTTCCGGCCACCAGTGCGACCGCATGGCCACGGTTTCGCACCAAGGCAGGCGCTACAAGTGCACAGCCAACGATCCCAGGGAGAAGCGCATGCGAGCTTTCAAGCCGGCCACGAGTGATTGCCGTCGCCCTTGCCACCCTGTTGGCCGGCTGCATCGCCACCGGCGCCCCGGCCCCAGTGGAGGCGCAAACCGAAGGCAAGACCTTGACCACGGCCTCGGGCCTGAAGATCACGGACACCAAGGTCGGCACCGGCGCCTCGCCCAAGACCGGCCAGATCTGCGTCATGCACTACACCGGCTGGCTGTACCAGAACGGGCAGAAGGGCGCGAAGTTCGACAGCTCGGTCGACCGCGGCCAGCCGTTCGAGTTCCCCATCGGCACGGGCCGGGTGATCAAGGGCTGGGACGAGGGCGTCGCCACCATGAAGGTCGGCGGCAAGCGCACCCTCATCATCCCGCCCGACCTCGGCTACGGCGCCCGCGGCGCCGGCGGCGTCGATCCCGCCGCACGCGACGCTGATCTTCGAGGTCGAGCTGCTGGCGGTGAAGTAGCTCAGCCGTTTCGGCCGCACGGGCTGTCGTGGGGCGCAGCCTGATCGGCGGAGCTTCAGGCCGCCTTGGCCATTTCAGCAACCCGCGCGAACGTCGTTGCCTGCATGCTGGGCCGCGCCTCCGTGCGCTCGAGCCAGCGGCGCAGGTTGGCATGGGCGGCCGTCAGCGGCTCCCGTTCGGGGAGGCCGAGGAAGAACGCCATCTGCGGCGCGATCAGCATGTCGGCCAGCGACTCGGCCTCTCCGGCAAAGTAGGCCTGCTCGCCGGCGAGCCTCGGCCACGGCGATGCGCCGTGCCGTTCGCGCCGCGCGTGCCGCTGAGCGCAAGGGCGCGGACGCTGCCCAGTTGCCGGTCGTCGCCGGCCGTCGAGCCCTCATGCGGCGCCGGGCGCGAGCTCGAGCCGTGCCGCCGCCAGCGCGAGGATCGATGCGGGCTCTGCGTCCCAGACCCGCGCGCGGCGCGTGTCGCGTGACGCGAGTCCGACCTGCCCGCGGCGATCGTCGGGCTGCCAGTACGACCGTCGTCGGCGCTCGACTCTGCGATCGGCTTCCTGAGCGAAGCGGTCCATGAGACCTGGCCAGCCGCCGTTGACGTCCTTGCGCAAGGAGGCGCCGGCTTCCGCGCCCATGGTCTCGAACTTGTGGTGCAGGAGTTCGACCATCGTCGCGTCGGGGCCATCGGCGGTGAAGCGCACGTCGACCTCAGATTTCATGGCGAGGTCGGGCTTCCACTGCGCGTTGACCTGCCAAAGCAACACCAGGCGGTGCGGCGGTTCCCAGAGGATGATGGTGGCGACACTGGTCTCGGTGCCGTCCTCGGCGATCTCCAGCCAGCGCCCGCCGAGCCGCGGCTCCATCAGCACCTTGGCGATCGGCTTCTTGCCGATGCCGTGATTGGGCGGCCACCAGCGCGTCAGGCCGACGGTGAACACCTCGAACGCGCGTGCGATCGGCGCCTTGACGCGAACGGACTTGCGCACGGCGGCGATAACGGGGGCGGTGCTCATTCGTCTGCTCCTTCGGTCTTTTCCACTTCGTCTTTGAACGCCTCCAGCGCCTCGTCCCAGAAGCTGTCGAGCCAATCGCGCAGCTCCTTGAGCCCTTCGCGACGCAGCGAATAGATCCGGCGCACGCCTTCGCTGCGCTCCTCGACCAGGCCGGCGTCCTTCAACGCTTTCAGGTGCTGCGAGACCGCCGGGCGGGAGACCGGTAGGCCAGCCGCCAGTGCGTTGACGGCGCGCGGCCCCGCGCGCAGGCGCTCGAAAACGGTGCGGCGCGTGGGGTCGGCGAGAACGGCGAGGGCTGATCCGTAAGCCATAGCTTATGGTAAGTCACCACTTACGGATAGTCAAGGAGCCCCGGTTGATGGTGCTGAACCTTGCCAAGGCTGTATGAGCCACCTAGCGTAGTTCGCAAATCGTACAGTAAGTTCGATAATCGAACAAAATGCGCCGATCAAAGCAGGCGCGATAAGGAGCCAGGGAGGAGCCGCCGATGGCAAAGGCGAAGGAGCGCAGGGCGCGCGCGGAGAAGATCGCGAGGCGTTTGCCAGGAAGCCCGAGACCATCGGCAAGGTGGCGGCCACCGCGCCGCAGACCGGCGACGAATACCTGGCGTCCCTGCGCGACGGGCGCACGGTCTACATCTACGGCGAGCGGGTGAAGGACGTCACCACGCACCCAGCCTTCCGCAACACCGCGCGCATGGTGGCGCGCCTCTACGACGCGCTGCACGACCCGAAGCGCAAGTCCAAGATGCTGCTGCCGACCGACACCGGCAACGGCGGCATGACGCACGCCTTCTTCAAGGCGCCGAAGAGCGTCGACGACCTGCTCGCCGGCCGCGACGCCATCGCCGAGTGGGCCAGGCTCACCTACGGCTGGATCGGCCGCGCGCCCGACTACAAGGCGGCGTTCCTCGCCACGCTCGGCGCCAACGCCGACTTCTACGATCCCTACCAGGAGAATGCGCGCCGCTGGTACAAGTTCAGCCAGGAGCGCGTGCCGTTCGTCAACCACGCCATCATCCATCCGCCCGTCGACCGCGACCGGCCGCCGAGCGAGGTGGTGGACGTGTGCGCGCACGTGGAGAAGGAGACCGACGCCGGCATCGTCGTCTCCGGCGCCAAGGTGGTGGCCACCGGCTCGGTGCTCACCAACTACACCTTCGTCGCCCACCACGGCCTGATCCCGCTGCAGGACAAGAAGTTCGCCTGCGTCTTCATGGTGCCGACCAATGCGCCGGGCGTGAAGTTCATCTGCCGCACCTCCTACGAGATGACCTCCACGGTGATGGGCAGCCCGTTCGACTATCCGCTGTCCTCGCGCATCGACGAGAACGACGCGGTGTTCATCATGGACAAGGTGCTGGTCCCCTGGGAGAACGTGTTCGTCTACGGCGACATCGAGAAGGCCAACAACTTCTTCCCGCGCACGGGCTTCCTGCCGCGCTTCGTCGTGCACGGCTGCACCCGGCTCGCCGTCAAGCTCGACTTCATCGCCGGGCTGCTGCTGAAGGCCACGGAGGCCGCCGGCACCAAGGACTACCGCGGCGTGCAGGCCAACGTCGGCGAGGTGATCGCCTGGCGCAACCTGTTCTGGGCGCTGTCCGATGCCATGGTGCGCGATCCCAGGCCCTGGATCGGCGACTACGTGCTGCCCAACATGGACCCCGGCAACGCCTACCAGATCATCGCCACCATGGCCTACACCAAGATCAAGTACATCATCGAGCAGACGGTGGCCTCGGGCCTCATCTACCTCAACAGCCACGCGCGCGACTTCAAGAACCCCGAGATCCGCCCCTACCTCGACCGCTACCTGCGCGGCTCCAACGGCTACAAGGCCGAGGAGCGCGTCAAGCTGATGAAGCTGCTGTGGGACTGCCTGGCGCACCGAGTTCGGCGGCCGCCACGAGCTCTACGAGATCAACTACGGCGGCTCCACCGAGGAGATCCGCCGCTACTGCCTGTTCGGTGCGCAGGCCTCCGGCAACGCCGACCAGTTCAAGGGCTTCGCCGAGGAGTGCATGGCCGAGTACGACCTCGACGGCTGGAAGGTGCCGGACCTCACCGATCCCGGCGAGCTGAGCTATCACGTGCTGCGCGGGGCCCGATGAAGCGGGCGCTCAGGCGCACTCGTCCATGCGACAGCTGACTATTCGGGGCGACATGCCCGGCGCGCCAGCGGCGCGCATCGCCTGCTGACACCGCGGACCGGATGGCGCTAGAGTGCGGCGTCCTGGGCCGGTAGAGCCTCTGCCCGTCCGAGTATTTGCGGAGCTAAAGAAATGCGCATGGATCAAGTCGAACTTCCGGGCAATGTCCTTCGAGTCAGCCTCGCAGGATCGCTGGATATTGCCGGAGCCGGTGAGATTGACATGCCCTTTAGCGTAATTGCCGGACACAGGAACAAGGTCATCGTCGACTTGGGGGGCGTGACCTTCCTGGCCTCGATTGGAATCCGCGTCCTCGTCAAGGCTGCGCGAGCCATCTCCAACAAGGGCGGCCGGCTCGTCATATACAATGCCAGCGAGGAATCGCGCAGAGTTCTCCACACGACGGGCATCGACGCGATCATTCCACTCGTCGCCGACGAGGCCGCCGCCATTGCCGAGTGCAATAAGTGACGCTGACGGACAGAATTGGTCTTAAGCCAAGCGTGTCCGAAGTTGTGCGGCTCAATCGATGGCTGGACGAAGCGTTTGCACGGTCGGACATCAGTCCGTCGGCGGCGGCGGACTTGAAGCTGTGCGTGAACGAGGTGTTCGCAAACCTCGTCAGCTACGGGTTCGCGGAAACGGAGAACCCCGAGATCGTCATTGAGATCGAGTTGCAGCGTTCGCTCGCCAAAGCCGTCGTGTTGGACAACGGTGGATATTTCGACCTGCGGACATGGCCGGCGCCGGAGAAACCCGTGGATCTGGCGACTGCCAAAGAAGGCGGCTTCGGCATCGCGCTCATCCGCGACCGGGCCGCTCAGATCGAATATTCCAGGTCAGGCCAGAGCAATCGCCTCAGCATTGTCTGTTCCGGGGCTGAAATTGAACGGCCAGGCAGGTAATGTCGTCGGACTGCTCGGCCCCGCGAGCAAACCGCGCCACCGCGTCCATCACAGCTTCGACCATGGCTTTGGGGGGCCCGTTCTTCCAATTCTCCAGTAGCAGCGCCACGCGCCCCGTGCCGAAGGGCAGGCCTACGACATCGAAGGCCTCTGTCACGCCATCGGTCAGCAGCAGGAGCATGTCGCCGGGCGCTATTTCCCTCGTGAGCGTGGGATATGTGACGCCTTCGATGAGGCCGATGGCGGGCCCCATATGGCCGATCGCTTCTGCGGGAGAGTTGCTGCCAAGAAAGAAGACGCTCTCATGGCCGGCGCTGGAACACTCGATCATGGCCTTGTCCAGATGCAGAACGGCGTAGAAGAGAGTGACAAACATGCATTCCGCATTGTCGCGGGCGATGATCTCATTCGTTCTCGTAAGGACTTCTCCTGCCGTTCCCCCCTCGAAGGCGAGGGTGCGCAGGACAGTACGCGAAACGCTCATGAAGATTGCGGCTGGGACGCCTTTGCCGGAGACATCGCCGATCGCAAACGCCAGCCGGTTTTCGCCAAGCACAAAGTAATCATAGAAATCCCCGCCGACGTGCTTGGCCGGCTTCATTGTTGCGAAGATGTCGAAACCGTCTCGATGGTTGTCATCCGGAGCCATCTCGCGGGGAAGGAAGGACCGTTGAATCTGAGCGGCAGCCTCCATTTCCCGGCCGATCGCAAGCAGAGCCTCGCGATTGCGATTTCGCTCGTGCTCGGTGCGGTAGTAGAGGAAGCCGGTTCCGAGAACGTACGTTGCAGTAACGGTGATGATAGGATGCGTGGCGTCGAGCAGAACACCGTGCCTGGCAAACATGAGCCACACGCTTGCGAGACAGGCGGCAACGGAGACCGCACCCACCACCGCCGCGACCACCGCCCCCGATCGATAGACAATCAGCGCGAGTGCCAGGGCCGTGAGGACGGTGAGCACGATCTCCATGCCTTTCGCGTAGTCCGGGCGCACGAGAAAGCGCCTGCTCAAAAGCTGCTCGATTGCCTGCGCGTTGATCTCGACCCCGGCGATGACGGGATCGAGGGGGGTGGCGCGCAGATCGAGAAGTCCCGGCGCGCTCGTGCCGATGACAACGATGCGATTTTGAATTTCGCTGGCGGGCACCCTTCCCAGGATTACATTCGCGGCAGAAATGGAGCGTCTCGGATCCCGGCGCGAGAACCACAGCCACATCTGACCGTCGTTGTCGGTGGGGATGATTGTGCCAGCGATGCGCACGGCCATGCTTGCGGCATCGCTGCCTCGCGCGAAGCGTACCTGGATGGTCTTGGCCTGCGAAAAGACCCGCAAGGCCTCCGCTACAAGCGAGGGGTGTAGCTGATCGGCAATGCCTACCAGCAATGGTACGCGCCGAAGGATTTGATCGTGCTCCGGGAACCAGTTCATCGCGCCGACGCCGCTTGCGGCTTGCTCCAACACCGGAACGTTGGCAGTGGCGCCGGGAAAGCGGGGAACCAAGTTGTCGATGTCTTGCCCTATCGCAACCACCGAGCCGTGGATTGCAGGCAGGCGCTCGCTCCGTTGCGCCCTGGCGATCGCCCCCAAGACGACGCGACCGCCCCGGATCGCGCGAGCGAACTGCTCATCCGGTGTTCCGATCGACGCCAATCTGTCGAACAAGGGCTTGAACTCGGAGGAGGAGCGCAATTGGTCCGGGACCTCGTCAAGCGGACTGCGCCCGGGGTCCGCGAACACCATGTCGAATACGATGGCGCGCGCACCCAGCGCCGACAGCTTCTCGACGAGGTTGGCGAAGACTTCGCGGCGCCACGGCCAATTGCCGAGCTCCTGAAGAGAGCGTTCATCGATATCCACGATGCGGACCGGGTATGACGGGTCCGGCGCCCTGGGCCATGTTTGCTGCAGCGTGTCGAAGCCGAGCAATCGGATGCGCGCAAGAATTCCCGGGTCTGCTTGCCTCAGCGCAATGCCGCCAACGACGACGGCGGCGACGATCAGCCAGTACGAAAGCCGCGCGCTCAACCCGCCCCCGGAACTTCCCGACGCGGCCTGCATCGGCGACCGCAGAAAGAAATGCCCGTGCCGCCAATTGGTCAGCATGGTACACGATGGATCGTTTGTGAAAGCACTAGCACGGAACGGGCGGACATGGCGATCTTCTGTAAGTCCGCAGCGATCAGGCGCTGCGCGGTGGTCCTTTGCTCGGCCCTGGCGATCAGCGCGGTTCGCACGGCCGATGCGTCCGGTGACAAGGCCGAGATCGGCACGGCTGTTGCGATCAAGCCCAGCGTCACCGCCACGCTCGACAATGACAAGCGCAACTTGAAGGAAGGCCTTCGCGTTCACCGCAGCGAATTGCTGGAAACCGGCGCGGACGCCCGTGCGGAGCTGAAACTCGACGACGAAACCAAGCTGGCGCTTGGCCCCAACGCAAGTCTTCGCCTCGATGAGTTCGTTGTCGGGCAATCCGCGACGACGACTGCGATTGGTGTCAAGCTCGTCAAGGGCACATTCCGGTTTATTACCGGCTCGCAGAAAAGCGACGCCTACAAGATCGAAACACCGTCGGCGACTATCGGCGTAAGGGGAACCGTGTTCGACATCTACGTCGATGGCAACGGTGACACATTGGTGCTGTTGCACGAGGGAAGCGTCGAGATTTGCTCCCGCAGCAGGAGCTGCCGGGAGCACGGCATTATCGGAAGGATCGTTCACGCGTCCATGGCCGGGATTCTTTCCGCTCCGGTAAAGTTCACCAATAATCTCATTCCGGGACTGGGAGTTGGAAAGGCGTTTCCCTTCGTTGGCCGCGCGTTGAAGATCGATCCCGTCAGACGCTTGAACCCCTCGGACATCCTCGAGGTGCCGCGCTCGATTGACCGCACCATTCGAAAAGTGCTGCCGTTCTAGACGAACGGCCCCGCGGGCAGGCGATGCCGTTCGGTTAAGGGACCGGGGGCGCCATCAACCATCCCTTTTTCTTGCCAGGGGGTGGGCAAACTCTTATCGTTTCCCGCATCGAGCGCGGGCACGAAAGACACGAACCACACGACGAATGCAGACGGTCTGGCTCGCACGACCATCTGCAAAAGGGAGGACCAGCGATGTCGCAGGCCGAAGTGCGCGACGATCAAGTAGCCTTTGCCAGAAAGCCAGAGACGATCGGCAAAGGCAGCGTGTCGAGACCCATGACGGGCGACGAGTTTCTGGAATCGCTGCGCGACGGCCGCGAGATCTACATCTACGGCGAGCGTGTGAAGGACGTCACCACGCACCCGGCCTTCCGCAACACCGCCCGCATGCTGGCGCGCCTCTACAACGCGCTGCACGACCCCAAGCACAGCGCCAAGCTGCTGGTGCCGACCGACACCGGCAACGGCGGCATGACGCACGCCTACTTCAAGTGCCCGAAGACGATCGAGGAATCCGTGGCCGGCCGCGACGCGATCGCCGAATGGGCCAAGCTTTGCTACGGCTGGCTCGGCCGTGCGCCCGATTACAAGGCGGCATTCCTCGGCACGCTGGGCGCCAACGCCGAGTTCTATTCGCCCTGGCAGGAGAACGCCAAGCGCTGGTATCGCTTCGCGCAGGAGCGCGTGCCGTTCGTCAACCACGCCATCATCCATCCTCCCGTCGACCGCAACCGCCCACCGCAGGAAGTGGGCGACGTCTACTGCCACGTGGAGAAGGAGACGGACGCCGGCATCGTCGTTTCAGGTGCGAAGGTGGTGGCGACGGGGTCCGCGCTCACCAACTACACCTTCGTTGCCCACCACGGGCTGATCCCGGTCGGCGACAAGGCTTTTGCCGCGATCTTCATGATCCCGACCGGCGCGCCCGGCGTGAAGCTGATCTGCCGGCCGTCCTATGAGATGACCTCCACGGTGATGGGGAGCCCGTTCGACTATCCCTTGTCCTCACGCATCGACGAGAACGATGCCGTGTTCATCATGGACAAGGTGCTGGTGCCCTGGGAGAACGTGTTCTGCTACGGCGACGTGGACAAGGCCAACAACTTCTTCCCGCAGACGGGCTTCCTGCCGCGCGCGCTGCTGCACGGCTGCACAAGGCTCGCGGTGAAGCTCGACTTCATCGCCGGCGCGCTGCTGAAGGCAGTGGAGGCGACGGGCTCCAAGGACTTCCGCGGCGTGCAGGCCAACGTCGGCGAGGTGCTGGTGTGGCGCAACCTGTTCTGGGGCCTCAGCGAGGCCATGGTGCGCAACCCGAAGCCGTGGATCGGCGAGTATCTGCTGCCCGACATCGAGCCGGCCGGCGCCTACCAGATCACCTCGACCATGGCCTACACCAAGATCAAGTACATCATCGAACAGACGGTGGCCTCGGGGCTGATTTACCTCAACAGCCACGCGCGCGACTTCAAGAACCCGGCGATCCGTCCCTATCTCGACAAGTACATGCGTGGCTCCAACGGCTACAGCGCGGTCGATCGCGTGAAGCTCTTGAAGCTGCTGTGGGACTCGATGGGCACCGAATTCGCCGGCCGCCACGAGCTCTACGAGATCAACTACGGCGGCTCCACCGAGGAGATCAGGCGCTACGTGCTGTTCGGCGCGCAGGCGATGGGGGTTGCCGACCAGCTCAAGGGCCTCGTCGAGAAGTGCATGTCCGAATACGACCTCGACGGCTGGACGGTGCCCGACCTCACCAATCCGGGCGAGCTGAGCTATCACGCCAATGGGCACGCAGCCCCGTCTGCCCCGGCGTCGGTTGCGCCCGTGCCCCCGGCGCAGCCAGCTGCAAGGCCGGCGGGCGCCGGCTCGCCGGTGCTTGGTGGCGATGGCGGCGGCTTCCGCAACCCGTTCGCCACCAAATAGGACCAAATAGGGCGATAGCCGCATTGCGTGGAGTGGGCTGCTGCCCCTCACCCCGACCCTCTCCCCCAAGCGGGGAGAGGGAGTCACCGTTTGGGGGCTCGCGCCTGCGGATTGACAAAGCCGCCGGTGGTCGGAATCGGAACGCGTTCGGCGGGGACTGAGGCTGGCTGTGTGTTGTGGTGCGTCTGCGGCGCCTCGACGGAGGGCGCGGGCTTAGCCGGGCGCGGGGCAACGGTGCGTGCGAAGGGGTGGAAGAACCCGCTGCCGCCCGAGCCGTCCAACTGGTTTGCCATTGGTTGCTCCTTTTCAAGACCGTTCGGTTTGCGCGCGTTGACGCTGCGCGCGAACGGGTTGACAAACCCTCCCGCGGACCAGCGATCGAGAGCGGGGAACTGCGCGCGCTCGGGGCGACGCTCCGCGGTTAGGCCCAGATAGGCTTTCTGGATGGCCGCGTCCTTTTCCAGCTCGGCAACCGATCCCGAGCGCTCGATGCGCCCGTTCTCGAGCACGTAGACGTAGTCGGCGAGCCGCAGGCTCTGGCGCACGTTCTGCTCCACCAGGACCACCGACTGGCCGCTGCGGCCGATGGCCCTGAGGATCGCGAACAGGTCCTTGACCAGCTTCGGCCCGAGCCCGAGCGAGGGCTCGTCCAGCAGCAGCAGCTTGGGCTCCGACATGAGGGCACGGGCGATCGCCAGCATCTGCTGCTCGCCGCCGCTCATGGTGCGGGCAAGCTGTTGGCGGCGCTCGGCCAGCCGCGGGAACAGGGTCAGCTGTTGGTCCAGCCGGCGCGCCTCGTCGGCGCGGGCGTGCGGCGTGTAGGCGCCCATGCGCAGGTTGTCGATCACGGTCATGTCGCCGAACAGCCGCCGGCCTTCCGGCACCAGGGCGATGCCGGCCGCCACCATGCAATGCGGCGGATCGCGCTCGATTGAGCGGCCCTCGAACAGGATACGCCCGCCGGGCTGCGGCCGCAGCAGGCCGGCGATGGTCTTGAGTAGCGTGGTCTTGCCGGCGCCGTTGGCGCCCAGGATCACGGTGGTGCGGCCGGCCGGCACCTCCAGTGTCACGTCCTGCAGGGCCACGTGCTTGCCGTAGGCGACCGAGACGCGCTCAATCCGCAGCATCGTCGGCTCCGAGATAGGCGCGGGTGACGCCGGGGTCGGACAGCACGCGGTCGGGCGTATCCTCGGCGATGCGCTCGCCGGCGTTCATGACGAGCACGCGGTCGCACAGCGCGCGGATGGCCTCCATGACGTGCTCCACCATGACGATGGTGATACCGTCCTTGCTGATCAGGCGGATCAGGTCCATGCCGGTCTGCAACTCGGCGGGGTTGAGGCCCGCCAGCCATTCGTCGAGCAGCAGTAGCAGCGGCCGGCAGGCGAGCGCGCGCGCCAGCTCCAGCCGCTTCTGGTCGATGTAGGTGAGCTGTGCAGCGGGCATGCCGGCCCGTCCGCTAAGCCCCACGCGCTCGAGCAGCAGGTCCCCTTCGCGGCCCGCGCGTATGGGATCGGTTGGGGCGCTGCCGAACATGGCGCCCAGCATCACGTTCTCGCGCACCGTCATGAAGGGGAGCACGCGCACTAGCTGGAAGGTGCGGGCGACGCGCGAGCGGCAGATCTGGAACGACGGCCAGCCGGCGATGTCGACGCCGCCGAGCATGATCTCGCCCGCATCGGGGCGCAGCTCGCCGGTGAGCAGGTTCATCACCGTGGTCTTGCCCGAGCCGTTGGGGCCGATCAGGCCGGTGACGCCGCCGTGGCGGATGTCGAACGATAGATCGCGCACGGCGACGAGCCCGCCGAAGGCCTTGTGCAGGCCGCGGACGCTGAGCAGAGCTTGTTCGCCGTCGCCCCTCATAGCCGCCACAGTCCTGCGAGACGGGCCGCGCCCGCCCTGAAGCGCAAGGCGAAATGCGACAGCGATTGGCCGGGAGCGCCGGTAGAAGCCAGCGAGTGGAAGTAGCGCTCGATCAGCGGGGCGATTCCGCCCGGCAGGAAGTACACGATCACCACGAAGCACAGGCCGAGCGCGATGGAGAAGTGATGCGGGAAGCTGCCGGCGAGATACTCCGACAGCAGCACCAGCGGGATTGCGCCGACAGCCGGCCCCCAGGGGCGCGTCGGCCCGCCGAGCAGCGCCGCGATCAAGACCTGGAAGGACCAGTTGTTGTTGAAGGCGATGCTGGCGTCGATATAGGGGTAGCGCAAGGCCAGCGCCGCGCCGACCAGCGCCATTGCCGACGCCGAGAGCGCAAAGCACACGATCTTGACGCGCGTGGTGTTGATGCCGGTGTGGCGGGCCACTGTCTCGTCGTCGCC
The DNA here is from genome assembly GCA_963724565.1 of uncultured Alphaproteobacteria bacterium. Lineage (GTDB taxonomy): Bacteria > Pseudomonadota > Alphaproteobacteria > Rhizobiales > Hyphomicrobiaceae > AWTP1-13. Next base: position 178,668 of record CAVRVK010000006.1, on the reverse strand, counting down.
GATGGCGCGCATGGCAAAGCCCAGCCGGATCCGGCTCACGTACCAGCTGCCCACGATCGTGACGAGCGCAACCACCAGCAGCGTGCGGTAGATGCTGACGTTGGACACTTCGGTGAAGATGTAGCGCGTCACCGACTTGTTGATGTTGATCTCCCACCAGTTCAGCACTTGGTGGATCAGCTCGGTGAGGCCGAACGTGAACACCACGAAGTACACCCCGCGCAGCCGCAGGGTGGAGAGACCCACCACAAGAGCAACCAGGAAGCCCATGGTTGCCGCGGCCACCAGCGCCATGGCGACCGGCACATAGACGTGGGCGATGGCCAGCGCGTAGATGCCGACGCCGAAGAAGGCAGCGGTGGCAAGCGAGATGTAGCGCGTGGTTCCCGAGAAGAAGGCCCAGGCGGTCGCGAGCGCGACGTTCGCGTACAGCAACGTGAGAAGCGAGATCACGTAGTTCGACACGTAGAGCGGCAGCAGCAGCAAGATGATGGTGCCCAGCGCGATCAGCGCGGCGGTGTATCGGTTCTGTCGCAGCAGCTCAAGCACGGGTGAACAACCCCGTCGGACGCAGCAGCAGGACCAGCATGAACAGGGCGAAATTGATGGCGATCGTCAGGCCGGGGTCGACCAGATAGCCGCCGAGCGACTCCACCACGCCCAGCAGCAGGCCGGCCGCGAGCGTGCCCGTGACGCGCCCGACGCCGGCCATGATCACCACGATCAGCGCCTTCAGGGTGTACTCGACGCCGGAGGTGGCGCTGAAGGAGATGAACATGCTGATCAGCATGCCGGAGACGGCGGCGAGTGCACCACCGGTTGCAAAGGCGAGCGCGGTGGTCTGGCGCACATCGACGCCGACCAGGCTGGCTGCCACGGGATCGATGGTGATGGCGCGCAGGGCCGCGCCGAAGCGGCTGTAGCGCAGGACCAGGAACAGTACGAGGGCCAGCGCGCAGGCGCCCAGGAACGACAGCAGGCAATTCAAGGCCACCGTCGCGCCCAGCACGTTCACGGGGATGGAGAGGAAGCTGTAGCCGCGCAGATCGCCGCTCCAGTAGACCAACGCCCAGCCCTGGCAGATGAACAGCAGCCCGAAGGTGACGAGCACGACGTCGGCGTCGAGCGAGTCTTGGTCGGGCGCGCGCCGCACCAGCGGGATCATCATGAACTGGTAGACGAGCCAGTTCAGCGCAAAGGCGATGGGAACGCTGACGAACAGGCTGAGCAGCGGGTTCACCTGCCACAGCATGATGGCGAAGAAGGCGGTGAAGGCACCGCCCATCAGGAACTCGCCGTAGGAAAGATTGAGAATGCGCGCGACGCCGAACTGCATGTTCAGGCCCAGCGCGATGAGCCCGTAGGCTCCCCCCAGGAGCAGGCCACTCAGGAACACTTCGAACAGGATCACGCCACGTCCCGCGTACAAACAAACGGGTCAGGTCGAGTTGCTCGACCTGACCCCGCTCTCATGCAATCCTCGCTGGCTCGTCACGACCACGCGGGCTTCGGGAAGAGCATCGGCTTGGCGCCGGCCTTGTCGGCCGGGAACAGGCAGACGAGCTCGCCGTTTTGCCACTGTCCGACTGCCCAAGGATTGGCGTTGAGCTGGTTGACGTACTTGATCTCGCCCCACACCGTACTGAAGGTGCCGCCGGCAATCACGTCGCGGATCTTCTTACGGTCAATTTCACCGACCGTTTCGATCGCCTGCTGCGTGATCTGGAGGGCGGAATAGACGTTGACCGCGCCGGCCTCGTAGGGCTTGTTGAACATCGCCTGGTGGGCCTTGGCGAACTCGCCCATCCCCGGCCCGCTCATATCGGCGGGGCCGTAGACGAGGATGCCGTTGACCTTGTTGCCGAATTTCCCCTTGTAGGTGGGGAACACGCCGCCGATCGCCACGTACATGACCGCGGGATTGAAGCCCACGATCTGCATCTGCTCGGTCACCATGAAGGTGTCGGGCGGATAGCTGAAGGCGAGGAAGGCGTCCGGATTGGTCGCCATGGCCTCGCGGATCAGGGGCTGCAGGTCCGAAACGCCGAGCGGGTAGCTCTTGCTGAAAACGATCTCGACCCCGTCCGTCTTGGCTGCAGCCGCAAAGGCCTCGTAGTTCTCCACGCCGTATTCCACCGTCGGGTGAACGGTGGCCACGCGGCCCTTGATCTTGCCCTGCTTCTTGAGGTCGGCGATGGCTTTCGACAGCGCGCCGCTCGATGCCCTTGGTTGGGCGATGTTCCAGAATGCGTACGGCCACTTGGGTCCAAGCTCATAGGTCTTGTTGGTCGTCGCCGTCGTCATGATCACCGGATACTCGTACTTGTTGATGATCGGTGCCGAGGCGAGGTTCATGTGGCTGGCGTACGGGCTCAGCACCATGTCCACCTTGTCTTGTTGGATCAGGCGCTCGGTGAGCTTGAGCAATTCGTCCGGCTTGCCCTGGTCGTCGTAGGCGATGAGATCGATCGGCACTTTCTTGCTGAACTTCTTGAGCGAGACGCCGCCGGCATCGTTCACCCTTTTCTGCCAGAGCTTGTATGCGGAAACGGACGTCGAATCCGCGCCCGGGCCCAGCGGGCCCGACATCGTGATCGCATAGCCGAAACGCAGCTTGTCCGGTGCCGCTTGCGCCTGCGCGGGCATGCGCTGCAATGCGGTTGCGCCGGCAACTGCCACGCTACCTTTGACGAATGTCCGTCTATCCATGTCGCATCCTCCCTTGGCGTTTGCTGATTTGTTCGGTCGAGAACCTACAGTCGGCCTCGGTCTCGACCCCGGGCAGGCTTCGGCAGCCACGCCTCAGCCCGGCCGGCATGAATTTTCAGCCGAGAAACTTGCCGAGCGCCTCCACCGCTTCGCGTCTTTCGAGGTGGACCAAATGACCCGCGCCCTTGAAAACTTGGATGTCGGCGTTCGGGATGAATTTGCGCCAAGTCTCCGTCTGCTGGACGGGGATGATCTTGTCCTCGTCGCCCCACACGATCATGGTCGGCATCTTGATGCGATGCAGGTAGCGCATGAACTTCGGGTCGCCCGGACGCTCCCAGAAGAGACGCGCCACGGTGGTGGCCTCACGATAGCGGTCGCCCATGAAGTTGAGGTCCGGCTTCTCGGGCAGGCGCTTCTTGATGACCTCGAAGTCCGACACCAGCAGCCCTGGCACCTGCTCGCCGGGTATGGCGAGGACGTCGAGCATGGGGTTCTTCGGATCGATCATGCCGGCAGGCGCGATCAGCCCGAGCTTCTTGACGCGATGCCCGTGCTCGCTGGCGAACTTGGCGGCGAGATAGCCGCCGAGGGATAGCCCGACCAGGTTGAACCGGTCGAGGCGAAGGGCATCGAACAGCTCCAGGTAGTGCATGACGTAGTCGTGCATGTCCGTATACGACGGATCGTCGTCCGAACTCCCCGAACCCGGGGTGATAGGGAACGATCACCTTGAAGCGATCGGCCCAGGCTTCCGCGAAATCGAAGCCGTCCACGGTGCCGGCGCCATGGAAGAACACCACCGGCTCTCCCTGGCCGGCCGTGTACACGACAGTTTTCACACCGTTGATGGTGTGCGTCTCACGCGCAAACTTACTCATGGCACTGCCTCGTCGCTACTCTGCCGCGGCCCGAAGGGCGGGTTGCACGCGCGAAGCCACGCGCGGGATGACCTCCTCGGCGAAGATCGTAAGGTTCTTCACGGTCTTCCAGTGCGGCATGTCGGCGACATGCATGACGCAGTTGATGTGGTTGGTCTTCATCCAGTGCGACCACTCGCCGATCTTGTTGGCGACGTTGTCGGGCGAGCCCACGGCGATGAAGAACGACTTGCTGATGGCCTCGAAGTCGAAGCCGCCGTGCATCTTGTCGGCCATCGCCGCGCGCTGCTTGAGCTGGTCGACCGACAGATAGCCGGGCGGCGCCAGATACTGCGGCGTGGTGCGCGCGTAGTCCTCGAAGAAGCGCTGTAGATGGACGATGTACTCGCGCTCGGCCTGCTCCTGGGTTTCGGCGACGTAGACGAAGGTCAGCAGCGGCAGCTGCTCGGGCCGCATGGTGTGGCCGTAGTGGGCCGCGCGCTGGCGCAGCGTCTCGTTGAGCTCGCGCGAGCGCTGCTGCGTGACGAACACCGACGAGTAGCCGAAGCCGAGTTCGGCGGCGATCTCGATCGTCTCCGGGCTGCCGGTGCCGACGATGTAGCAGGGCGGATGCGGCTTCTGGTACGGACGCGGCCAGGGGTTGAGGAAGCGGTAGGTGTAGAAGTTGCCGTAGTGCGTGGTGGGCCCGTCCTCGGTCCACGCCTGCAGCATGATCTTCAGCGACTCCTTGAACTTCTCCCGCGCGGTGGCCGGGTTGACCGGGTTCGACCAGTACTCCATGCCGGTGCCGAGCGGAAACGCGATCTCGAGCCGCCCCTTCGACATCACGTCGAGGATCGCGTACTCCTCGGCCAGGCGGTTCGGCAGCATGAAGTTGGGCGGCGTGCCCCACACGCAGATGCGCGCGTTCTTGGTCTGCGGCATCAGCGCGGCGGCGATCAGGTTCGGCGTCGCCATCATGCTGTAGACGGTGTTGTGATGCTCGTTGACGACGATGGCGTCGAAGCCGAGCTTGTCGGCGAGCACCAGTTCGCTCGAAGTAGCGCTGGTAGAGCTCGTGGCCCTTTTCAGGGTCGTAGTACTTGTTGGGAAAGCTCACCCAGAGCGATTTGTAGTCCTTGTGGTTCTCCGGCAGATGCACATACGGCATGAAGTGCATCGCGTTGAACCGGAGCGCGGCGGCCATTGCAATTCCTCCCGAAGGCTTCTTGGTGATGCGCGGAACCGTTCGGACGTGCGCGTCCGAGGTCGCCGGCATCTAAGGTTTGAACACACCCGTTGGCGCGTAGATTGGTCGCAATCATAGGAATCTGCAAACGGAATCTGGAAAGTCCGAAATGCGTACGCGCCGCATGGTTCACGTCGGCGCGGGGCGCGTCCCACTATGCTCAGTGAACGTCGGGGCTGGGAGAGAGGGCCCGATCGCCGGCTTGCCGAACCGGCCGTCACTGAAGGTGAAGCAGCCAAGCGTCCGAGCCTTCATCCCCGCCTTGGCGGGCTGCGGGGCGCTGCGTGTTGCGCTGGGCGACCCGAGCGGCCTCGGCGACAACCTCGGCGAGGCCGGTGTCGTTGCCGGGTGCCATCACGTGCACGCCCGATACGAGGGGCAGCCCGCTCAATTGCTCGACCAACTCGATGCAAATGCGCCGCCCTTCGCGCACGGGGTCCTCCGCGCGCTCCAACCGCTCGACGACGGCGTCGGGGATGATCGAGCCGAAAAGCTTTTCACGGATCCAGCGCGCCGAGCGGGCAGAGCGTAGCGGCGCGATGCCGATGAGCAGGTAGAAATTGCTAATGCCGTTGCCGGCGAGGCACTGGGCGTAGCGCTTAACCACGTTCGCATCCATGCAGAACTGAGTCTGGGCGAACTGGGCGCCGCCGGCGATCTTTTCCTTGAGGCGCTTGGGGGTCCAGCCGGCCGGCGGGTCGATCGGCGCATCCGCCGTGCCGATGAAGAACTCGGCGTTGCCGGACACCTTCTGGCCGGACATGAGCGTGTGCTCGTCCCGGATCTGGGCGGCCACGCGGCTCAACTGTGCGGAATCGATGTCGAAAACGGGTTTGGCATCGGGCTGGTCGCCGGCGCTCGGATCGTCACCCCTGAGCAGGAGCAGGTTGCGGATGCCGAGGGCTGCGGCACCGAGCAAATCGTTCTGCAACGCGATGCGGTTGCGGTCGCGGCAGGTGATCTGCAGGATCGGGTCGACGCCGGCCTGCTGGATGATCGCCGCAGCAGCGAGCGAGCCCATGTGCGAGCGGGCACCGGCGCCGTCGGTGACGTTGACGGCGGCCGCGGCGCCCTTGAGCGGTCGCACCTTGGCGATGAGGTCGCGGGGATCGCAGGAGACGGGAGGAACGATCTCGGCCGTGACGACGAAGTGGCCGGCGTCGAGACGTTGCTTGAGCTGACCCATGTCGGCAGCGGGGGTGCTGGGTTCGGTATCTTGCATGGGCTCGCTAGTACCTGTCTGGCCGGGAGGTTCGCGTAGCGTACTCAAGCAAGGGCCTGCATTTCTTGTCAACGCTCGTCGAGCGCGGACGATGCTGGACTGATCATCGCTCAACGCGGGACGGACAGCGCGTTGACCAAAGCGGCGCCAAAGTGTGTAGAGTCACGCCAAGAACCGGCCGAGTAGCCGGCAGCAAGGGAGGAAGCCATGGCACTGCTCGACGGCAAGGTCTGTGTCATCACCGGGGGAGCCGGGAGCCTTGGGCTCGCCAGCGCCCGGCTGTTCCTCGCCGAGGGCGCCAAGGTGATGCTGGTCGACCTGCGCCAGGCCGACCTCGAGCGCGCGCGGGCCGAGGTGGGCAGTAGCCCAAGTGCCGACATCGCCGCCGCCGACGTCAGCGACGCTGTTGCAACTCGGCGCTACATGGAGCGCACCGTTGAGCGGTTCGGCAAAATAGACGTGCTGTTCAGCAACGCCGGCAACCAGGGCCCGGTGATGCCGGTGACCGAGTACCCCGAGGATCAGTTCGATGCGCTGATCGCCGTGCATGTGCGCGGCGCGTTCCTTGCGTGCAAGTACGGCCTGCCCAAGATGAACGACGGCGGCAGCATCATCGTCACCTCGAGTGTGGTGGGCGCCATGGGCGCGCCCGGCTCGGTCGCCTATGTGACCGCCAAGCACGCGCAGGTCGGCCTGATGCGCACGATCGCCAAGGAGGCGGCGGGCCGCGGCATTCGCGTCAACACGCTGCACCCGGGGCCGATCGACAACTCGTTTCAGGCGAGGATCGAGGAGAACATCGGCAAGATGGCGGGCGGCATCGACGCCACCAAGATGCTCAACGATGCGATCCCCCTGCACCGCCACGCGCAGCCGGAGGAGATCGCACGCTCGGCGCTCTATCTGGCCTCCAACCTGTCGAGCTTCGTCACCGGCTCGGTGCTGATGGCGGACGGGGGCATGCGCGGGTAGCGGCACCGATCCCCCGCCGCTCTGGGCTCGTCAGGTTTCCTTGGCGCATTCGATTGCCTGCACCATCGCCTTGACGGCGGCGCCGGTCTTGAGGCCCGCCTCCTGCACCAGCGCGCGCCAGGTGTGGAAGCTCAAGGCGAGATGCAGCATCGGGCGCTGCTTGGCGCCGAGCTTGGCGCCGAGCACCTCGTGATAGGCCGCGATGAACGGGCCGAAGCGCAGTTGGTTGATCTCGCGCGTGGGGGCATGGACCTCGGCGTCGCGCAGCACGCAGGCCAGCAGCGAGGCGTTACGCTCGTACCAGGCGTAGATCGCGGCTAGCGCCGCGCGCAGCCTCTCGTTGCGATCCTCGATGCTGCGCCAAGGCTCCGCGTAAGGCAGAGGGTCGCGGTCCTCCACCAGCCCGGAGCAGGCCATGAAGAGGCTCATCTCGTCGGGGAAATGGGCATAGAGCGTGTGGCGCTGAACGCCCGCACGCTCCGCCACCATGCTGAGCGTGGTGTTGGCCGGACCGACGGTGCTGTGCAGCTCCAGCGTGGCCTCGGCGATGCGCCGCCGGGTATCGGCCTGCTTCTCCGCCCGCTTCTTCAGGGTGTAGGTGCGCGTCATGCGAGTCTTGTCGTACCCGTGCGCCTGGTCGCATCTGCCAATTTCACTGCACATATATGTGTTACAAATTGGTTCTTGTCCAGCGCGGCGATCGCAAATGCGCCCGACGGGGACATGGCGGGGTCGCGCAGCACTGCAGATGCAGCGCAAGACACCCTTTCATCAATTTCAAGACACAAATATTGACATGAGACTTTTATCTTATTAGATACATCTTGTCTAATGAACCACCAGGAGGACGTGTGATGGCGGTGAGCCCGGAGCAGATGGACAGGAAGATGGACGAGCACTTCGCCTTCGAGGGACGGGACGACGTCGAGGGAGTGCTCGCAACTCTCACCGACGACGTGGAGCACGACATCGTCGGCTGGCCGTTCGGCCCCTCGCATGGTCGCGAGGGCGCGCGCAAGTTCTACGAGACCCTGTTCGTCGATCTCGCCGACAGCAAGGTGCGGTGCGTGAAGCGCCTCTACGGTCCCAACTTCATGGTCGACGAGTTCGATCTGGACGCGGCAGGGCGCCCGGCAAGCCCTTCGGGCTGGAGGGCCGCAATCGTCCGCTCGAGTTCCGGCTGCTGCACGTCATGGAGTTTGCCGACAGCGGCGACATCAAGCGCGAGAACGTGTGGATCGATCTCGCTTCCATCATGCAGCAGTTGCCGCAGGACTGAACGTGTCAGACACAGAGCGCAGCGGCCGTCCGAACCAGAAGACGCGCACGCGGAAAGACCTTCTGCAGGCGGCGGCCCGGCTGATGAAGCAGGGGCGCACGCCGACGCTGGAGGAGGTGGCCGAGGAGGCGCTGGTCTCGCGCGCCACGGCCTACCGCTACTTCCCGAGCATGGAGGCGCTGCTGGTGGAGGCTTCCGTGGATGTGGCGGTGCCGGAGCCTGCGGAGTTGTTCCGGGACGATGCTTCCAAGGATCCCGTGGCGCGCCTGCAGCGGGTGGAGACGGCGCTCTACGACATGATCCTCGCCAACGAGCCTCTGCTGCGCGCCATGCTGGCGCACGCCATCCAGCAGGGCATGCAGGCCGACGAGAACGGCAAGCTGCCGAGGCGGCAGAACCGGCGCACGCCGCTGATCGAGGCGGCGCTCGAGCCGGCGCGCGATCAGTTCAAGCCCAGTGCGCTCAAGGCGCTGTCGCGGGCTCTGGCGCTGATCATGGGGCCGGAGGCCACCATCGTCGTCAAAGACGTCTTGCAACTCGACGATGCGGAGGCGCGCAAGGTGAAGCGCTGGGCCATTCGCGCGCTCGTGGAGGCAGCGAAGAAGCCGCCAGCCCCGGACTGAACTGGCCGCACCAGCGGCAAAGCTGTTTTTCATTGCACTATCGTGTGCAATCATATTGACAGCGGCGCCATATTTGGATATACACGTATGTATCGCGAAAGTGCGGTGTTGCGGAAGGCCGGTCAAGCCGGCGCCGCGATGAGCCGGCTGATCCGTGTGGAGACTGAGATGAGAATGGGCAGCAGCAGCGAGATGGCCGCCGGGTCGAGCGGCAAGGTCCGCAGGGCGCGGGCGGCAAACCGAGCCAACCGGCCGGTCGCAGGGCAGAGCGCGGCGGCGCGCAGACGGGCGCTCGTCGCCCTCGGTTTCGGGGTGGCCGCGGCGGCGGTGGCATTGACGCTGGTCGTCCCGCCAAGTGCCGCTGCGGCCGAGAGTGCCGAGATCAAACGCGGCAGATACCTCGTCGGGTTCGGCGGCTGCAACGACTGCCACACGCCGGGATACTTCTTCGGCAAGCCCGACATGGCGCGCTTCCTCGGCGGCTCGGAGGTGGGCTTCGAGATCCCCGGCCTCGGCGTGTTCCATGGCCCCAACCTCACGCCCGACCGGGAAACCGGCCTCGGCAAGTGGTCCTCGCAGGAGATCGCCAAGGCGATCACCAAGGGCGAGCGGCCCGACGGACGCATGCTGGCACCGATCATGCCGTGGCACGCATTTGCGAACCTCACGCCGCAGGACGTGAGCGCCATCGTCGCGTTCCTCAAGAGCCTGCCGGCGGTGAGCAACAAGGTTCCGGGACCGTTCGGCCCGAGCGAGAAGCCGAGCTCTTTCGTGATGAAGATTATGGCGCCCGAGCCCGCTGCAACGGTCGGCTCAGCGCCGAAGTAGTACCAGGAAATCAGCACCTGAGCATTTGCACCTTCCCGGTGGCCGCGAGGCCATGCGCGAACGCCTGCCAGCAACCAACCGAGCAATGATGGAGAAAGTCATGGAAACCAAGATCAGCGAGATCGCCCAAGGCATCTATCGTCTGTCGACCTATGTACCGGATATCGCCCCGCCGGCCGGCTTCACCTTCAATCAGTTCCTGATCATGGGCGACGAGCCGCTCATGTTCCACACCGGCTTGCGCAAGATGTTCCCGCTCAACCGCGATGCGCTGAGCCGCATCATTTCCCCTGAGCGCCTGCGCTGGATTGCCTTCGGCCACTACGAGGCCGACGAGTGCGGCGCCATGAACGAGTGGCTGGCGGTTGCACCCAATGCCGAGGTGGCTCACGGGCAGACCGGGGTCATGGTGTCGCTCAACGATATGGCCGACCGCGCTCCGCGCGTGCTGCAGAACGGCGAAACCATCGATCTCGGCGGTGGCAAGCGGGTCCGCTACATCGACACGCCGCACACCCCGCACGGCTGGGACGCCGGCGTGATGTTCGAGGAGTCGACCGGCACCCTGCTGTGCGGCGATCTCTTCACCCAGCTCGGCGATGGCCCGGCCCTGACCCAGGGCGATGTGGTTGGCCCGGCGATCGCCGGCGAGGATCTGTTCCAGTATTCGAGCCTCAATCCGAGCATGGGCGCGACCCTGCGCGGCTTGGCCAGGTTCGCCCCGCGCACGCTCGCCCTCATGCACGGCCCGTCGTTTGCGGGGGATGGCGCGGCGGCGCTCAATGCACTGGCCGCCGACTACGACCGCCGCACGGCGAGGCACCGGTTTGCGGCCGCCGAGGCGGCATAGCAAAGCGAATAGAGATGATCATGAGCACGATTTCGAGCACTGCTGACCGGCGCACAGACGCCGGCAGCAATTTTCTGACAACAGTGGCGGCGGTCACGGCGGCGACTAAGCGCCTGTGGGTGGCCTACTTCACCTGGCGCGTCGAGCAAGGCGCGATCGCGCTCCTGCGCTCCATGAACGACCAGGAGCTGAAAGACATGGGGCTCGCCCGCGCGGAGATCGCGAGCGTCGTCCGGGGTGCCGGGGCGCGGTAGCGCGGCTGGTCCGAGGCCTTGGCCTCCGGCAACGCAAGGGTCAGCGCCAACCCAGCGCAGGCGCCACGTGCTTCAGGATCGCCTCGATGCACATGCGCGTTGTAGTCGACGCCGAGCTGATTGGGGACGGTCAGGAGCAGCGTGTCGGCCTCCGCGATCGCCTCGTCCTCCGCCAGCTGCTTGACGAGGGCGTCGGGCTCGTCCGCGTAGCTGCGGCCGAAGATGGCGCGCTTCTCCGGCTCGATGATAGCCGAACTGGTCCTCGTCCTCGCCGCCGCCGCCGAAATACGCGCGGTCGCGGTCATCCACCAGCGCGAAGATGCTGCGGCTCACCGAGACGCGCGGGCTTGCGCGTGTGGCCGGCCGCGGTCCAGGCCGCGCGGTAGGCGCGGATCTGCTCGGCCTGCTGGACGTGGAACGGCTTGCCGCTCTCGTCGAACTTCAGCGTCGAGCTTTGCAGGTTCATGCCGAGCTTGGCCGCCCACTCGGCGGTGGCGTTGGTGGCAGCGCCCCACCAGATGCGCTCGCGCAGGCCCTCCGAATGCGGCTCGACGCGCAGCAGGCCCGGCGGGTTGGGGAACATGGGCCGCGGATTGGGCTTGGCGAAGCCCTGCCCCGCGCAGCACGTCGAGGAACACCTCGGCGTGGCGGCGCGCCATGTCGGCGTCGGTCTCGCCCTCGGCCGGCTGGTAGCCGAAGTAGCGCCACCCGTCGATCACCTGCTCGGGCGAGCCGCGGCTGATGCCGAGCTGCAGCCGGCCGCCGGCGATGATGTCGGCGGCGCCCGCGTCCTCGGCCATGTACAGCGGGTTCTCGTAGCGCATGTCGATGACCGCCGTGCCGATCTCGATGCGCTTGGTCCTCGCGCCGACGGCCGCCAGCAGCGGGAACGGCGAGCCGAGCTGGCGGGCGAAGTGATGCACGCGGAAGTAGGCGCCGTCCGCACCGAGTTCCTCGGCCGCGACCGCCAGGTCGATCGACTGCAGCAGCGCGTCGGACGCCGACCGCGTCTGCGACTGCGGCGAGGGTGACCAGTGCCCGAACGAGAGGAAGCCGATCTTCTTCATGGGTACCGATGTGAGCTGTGGGTCGACTCCGGCAGTGCAGAGCTGCTGTCATACCGGGGCTTGTCCCCGGTATCCAGCCAACCACGAGCGCTGGAGTCGGCTGTGGGTTGGATCCCGGCGACAAGCGCCGGGATGACAACGGTGGTCACCGTCTGAGTTACGCCCTAGTTCAACCGGCCCTTGAGGCTGCGGATGGTGTCGTCGATGAGCGCGGCGCCGCCGGCGCCGGCCGCCTTCTCGCGCAGCACCTTCTCGGCCGCCGCGATCGCCATGTCGACGGCGGCCGCGCGCACGTCGTCGACAGCCTGGGCTTCCGCGCGGGCGATCTTCTCCTCGGCCTGCCGGGTGCGCCGCTCCAGCGTCTCGGCGAGCGCCGCGCGGGTCTCCTCGGCATATGTCTGCGCCTCGCGGCGGGCCTGCTCGACGATGGCGTCGGCCTCTTGGCCGGCGTTGCGATGCTTCTTCTGGTAGTCGGCGAGCAGGTTCTGCGCCTCCTCGCGCAGCCGGCGCGCCTCGTCGAGCTCCTTGCGGATGGCGGCTGCCCGGTCGTCCAGCGCCTTGGCGATCAGCGCCGGCACCTTGTAGTAGACGAGGACGAGAAAGAAGAGCGACGAACGAGACGCCCACCCAGAATTCGGCCGACTTCAGCATCGCACCTTATTCCTTCACTCCGCCGCGCGCGGCACGAGCGCGCGCTGCACCTCGTCGCGGGGCACTTCTTTGCCGAGCAGCTTGGCGACGACCGCGGCTGCCGTGTCGGCGGCGATCTCGCCGACATTGGCCATGGCCTTGGCCTTGCTCTGGGCGATCTGCGCCTCCGCTTCGGCAAGCTTCTCGGCGATGCGGGCATCGACGGCCGCACGCTGCTTGTCGACCTCGGCGGCCACCTCATCGCGCATGGTCTTGGCGATGGCGTTGCCCTTGGCGCGCGCTTCCGCCAAGCGCCTGCTCGTAGGTGGCGAGCGCCTGCGCCGTCTCGGCCTTGAGCTTCTCGGCCTTTTCCAGGTCGCGCTGGATGCGGTCGCGGCGCTCCTCGATCACCTCGCCGACGCGGGGCAGCGCGAAGCGCTTGAGCAGCAGGTAGAGCAGGCCGAAGGTCAGCGCCAGCCAGACCAGCTGGGGCGCGAAGGTGCCCGCATCGAGCGGCGAGAACACCTTGGCGTGTCCTGCGTCCGGGTGGCCGGCCTGGCCGGTGGTGACTTTTTCAGCCATCGCTCAGTATCCAGCTATTTGCCGCCTGTTATACGGCAAACAGCAGGAGGAAGGCGATCAGCAGGGCGAAGATGCCGAGCGCTTCCGTCACGGCAAAGCCGAAGATCAGGCGGCCGAACTGCCCGTCCGCGGCCGAAGGGTTGCGCAGCGCGCCCTGCAGGAACTGGCCGAACAGATTGCCGACGCCGATGGCGGCAGCTCCCGTGCCGATGGCAGCAAGGCCGGCGCCGATCAGTTTGGCGGTGGCGGGATCCATGAGTTCGTTCTCCTTGGGTTGAGGGAAGCCTGGGAGTTGAGGGAAGCCTTCGGTTCGGATTAGTGCCCCGGATGAAGCGCGTCGTTGAGGTACATGCAGGTCAGCATAGTGAAGACGTAGGCCTGCAGGAATGCGACCAGAAATTCCAGCGCGGTGAGCGCGACTGCCGCGATCAGCGGCAGCGGCGACAGCACGGCGAACGAGCCCGCTCCCAGCAGCATCACCACGAAGCCGCCGAACACCTTGAGCGTGATGTGGCCGGCCAGCATGTTGGCGAACAGGCGCACCGAGTGGCTGACCGGGCGCGACAGGAACGAGATGATCTCGATCAGCGTCACCAGCGGCAGGATGTAGATCGGCACGCCCGAGGGCACGAACAGCTTGAAGAAGTGCAGCCCGTTCTTGGCGAAGCCGATGACGAGCACGGTGAGGAAGACGATGGCCGCGAGCGCGGCGGTGACGATGATATGGCTCGTCACCGTGAAGGCGCCGGGGACCATGCCCAGCATGTTGCAGAAGAAGATGAACATGAAGAGCGAGAACACGAAGGGGAAGTATTTCATCCCTTCCTTGCCGATGCTGTCGCGCAGCATGTTGGCGACGAACTCGTAGGAGATCTCGGCGAGCGACTGCAGCCTGGTCGGCACCAGCGAGCGCGCTTGCGTCGCCACCATCAAAAAGCCGACGGTCAGCAGGACCGCCAGCAGCATGAAGAGCGAGGAGTTGGTGAAGGAGACATCCCAGCCGCCGATGTTGATCGGCACCAAGCGGTGGATGTCGAACTGGTGGATGGGATCGGGCATGCCGCCCACTTCCGGTCCCGCATTCGGTGCTGCCACGTCAGACCCCTGTCAGCCGTCTCAAGTCCGTCGCCTCAATCGTCCTCGTCCGGAACGCTCCGGCCGATGTTGCCCCCTGTGCGCTGGGAGAAGTCCTTCTGCATGCGTTCGTAGGCGCGCAGCACGTTGATGACGCCGGCCACGAACCCCAGCAAGAAGAACAGCAAGAACAGCCACGGCCTGCTGCCCAGCACCCAGTCCAGGCCCCAGCCGATGATGCCGCCCACAACGACCGCGGCGACCAGCTCGGCTGCCATGCGCATGCCGTAGGCCATGCCGCGCCCGCGCATCTCGGCATCGAGATCGGCGTGCGCTTCCGCCTCACGCTGCGCCCTGACCTTGCCGAGCCGGGCATCGAGGTCGGCGATCCGCCCCTCGAACCGGGCTCGCTCCTCGGGGGTCATTTCCCCCGGCTCACGGCCCTGCTTTTCAGGAGGATCAGACATGAGTCGGGCGTCCTCGGCGGCAGGCGAGAAACCAACACCCACTGGGGCCTTCGAACGCGGCCGCACCATACGGAGACCCCCCTGGGGTGTCAAGGAATGCGGGGCGCCGCCAACATGTTACATGGGTGACAAAAAAGACAGTTGCTCAGCGATGCGACAATTGGACCGTTGCTTGGTCAGTACTTCTCCGTAGAGGCGGCCACCGTGACTGCAGCCTCAAGCGGCCACGGTGAACTTCTGCGCCGTCTCGAGGTCCACGGAGACGAGTTGGCTCACGCCCTTCTCGGCCATGGTGACACCGAACAGGCGGTTCATGCGCGACATGGTCATGGGGTGGTGGGTGATGACCAGGAAGCGGGTGGCGGTGTCGGCCGACATCTTCTCGAGCAGCGTGCAGAAGCGGTCGACGTTGGCATCGTCGAGCGGCGCGTCGACCTCGTCCAGCACGCAGATGGGCGAGGGGTTGGTGAGGAACACGGCAAAGATCAGCGCCATGGCGGTCAGCGACTGCTCGCCGCCCGAGAGCAGCGACAGGGTCACCGGCTTCTTGCCGGGCGGCTTGGCGACGATCTCGAGCCCGCTTTCCAGCGGGTCCTCGGCCTCGATCATCTGCAGCCTGGCCTCGCCGCCGCCGAACAGGGTGGTGAACAACGAACGGAAGTGGCCGTCGACGGCGTCGAAGGCGCCCTTGAGGCGGCTCTCGCCCTCGGCGTTGATGTCGGCGATGCCCGCGCGCAGCTTGGCGATTGCGGCCTCGACGTCGAGCTTCTCCTTGTTCATGCCGTCGAACTGGGTGGAGAGAGCGGTGAGGTCATCGTCGGCCTGCAGGTTGACGCCGCCGAGGCGCTCGCGGTCGGCCTTGAGGCGCAGCAACTGACCGTCCGCATCCTCGAGCGCGGGCAGCGGCGCGTCGGCGGGGAACTCGGCGAGCGCCAGGCAGCCTTCCGGCGCGCAGCCCAGCGTGTCGCGGATCTTGCGCGCCTCCTCGCTGCGGCGGGCGCGCGCCCCTTCCAGCATCGCCTCGGCGCGCGCGCGTGCTTCCCGCTCGTCGGCAACGACGCCCTGGGCGGCCCGCAAGGCCTGCGCCGCCTCGCGATGCGCGCCGTCGGCCTCGGCCAGCGCATCGGCGGCGGCCTCGCGGTCGGCCTCGGCCTTGTTGAGCTCCGTCAGCAATTTCTGGCGCTGCTGCTCCACCATCTTGGGCAGGCTCGCCAGCCGCGCGATCTCGGGCCTGGCCTCGCCGATGCGCTGATCGAGTGTGGCGATCTGCTGCTTGGCGCCGGCGGACCGTGTGGTCCAGCGCTCGCACTCGGCGGTGAGCGCCGCCTGCCGCTCGGTGCGGGCGCGATGCTCGCGCTCGAGCGTGATGAGCTCGGTCTTGGCCTCGCTCACCTCGAACCTGAGCTTGGCTGCCGATTTCTGGGCGGCGTCGAGGTTGGCTTCCAGCGGCTCGATGCTGCCGAGCTGCGGCAACGGCTGCCTCGGTCTCGGCTAGCAGTGCGCGTGCTTCGGCAATGGCCTCCTGGCCGCGCTCCTTGGCGTCAGCGACGCCGGCGAGCTTGGACTCTGTCTCGCGCGCCTGCCGCTCCATGGCGGTCAGCTGCTCGCGCGTCCCGGCGAGCTGGCTTTGACGCTCGCGCCAATGCTGGCGCAAGCCGGCGCTCCTCGGTCTGCGCCGCCCGCAATTGCTCGGCGGCCTGCTCGGCCTCGCCGCGGGCCTTGTCGGCGGCCTGGCGCTGAACTTGCTCTTGGCCGGCCAGGATGCCGAGACGGCTGCGCTCCTTGCAGGCGGCTTGCGGCCGCCAGCGCGCCCTGGGCGGCGGCGACGAAACCGTCCCAGCGCCACAGGTCGCCCTCTATGGAGACGAGACGCTGGCCAGGCTTCAGCACCTTCTGCAGGCGGGCGCCGTCGGTGCGGCGCACCACGCCGATCTGCTGCAGGCGCCGGGCAAGCTCGGGCGGGCCGACGACCTGTGCGATGAGCGGCTCGGCGCCCCGCGGCAACGCTGCATCGGGCGCGCCGGCTGCGTTGAGCGACCAGCGCACCGGCGCCTCGGCTGCGGCGGGTGCGTCGAGATCGTCGCCCAGCGCCGCAGCCAGCGCCAGCTCGTAGCCCGTGGCCACCTTGACGGCATCCAGAACCGGGGGCAGCGCGCTGTCGCCATTGGGCTTCAGCAGCTTCGCCAGCGTCTCCACCTCGGTCTTGAGCTGGCCAGCGGTGAGGCTCACCTCTGCCGACACTTCGCTCTTGGCGGCAGCCTCCGCCGCCGCAGCCTGCACCGCCGTCTCGGCGACGACGGTCTCGCGCCTCGATGGCAGCGATGTCGGCCATCAGCTTCTGGCCGGCTTCGGTGGTGGCCCTGAGCTTGGAGGCGTCGGGCGCTTTGCCGATGATCTCGCGGGTTTGCGCCTCCAGCGCCGCCATCTGCCGCTCCGAGCTTGAGCACGCGCTCCTGCCGCTCGCGCAGCTGGGCGTCGGTCGCCTGTCGCTTGGCGCGAGCGTCGGCGACGGCCGTGGTGAGCTCGCCGAGCCGTGCCTCCGCCACGCTGAGGGTCGCGACCGACTGATCGTAGGCGGTGAGCGCCTTCTGCTCGAAGGTGCCGGCGAGCTTGTCGGTGCTGGCGAGCGACTCTTTCTCGCCCGTGAGCCGCGCCAGGGTCTCCTCGGCCTCCGCGATCAGCGCCTCCTCGCGGGCGCGGTCGCGCATCAGCTGCTCGACGCGCGCCTCCAGCTCCTGCCGCCGTTCGGCATTGCGCTGCGCCTCGCGCTCGAGGTTCTCCTGCTCGACCTTGAAGCGGTGCAGAACCGCGGCCTTGGTTGCCTCCTGATCGCGCAAGGGCTGGATGCGCTCGGCGGCTTCCGCTTCGCCGCGCATCGCGGCCGCTTCGGCCGCCGTCGCCCGCGCCACCCCGGCGAGCGCCTCGGCGAGGCCCGCCTCTCCGCTTTCGACCTGGGCATGCGCTTCGGTCCAGCGCAGATGCAGGACCACGGCTTCCAGCTTGCGGATCTCGGTCGAAAACTCCTTGTAGCGCCGCGCCTGCCGCGCCTGCCGCTTCAGACTTTCGATCTGCGAGTTGAGCTGGCCCAGGATGTCGTTGAGCCGCGCCAGGTTGCTCTCAGCCGCCCGAAGCCGCAGCTCCGCCTCGTGCCTGCGGCTGTGCAGCCCCGCAATTCCAGCGGCGTCCTCCAGGATGCGGCGGCGCTGATCGGGCTTGGCGTTGACGATCTCCGCGATCTGCCCCTGCCGCACCAGCGCGGGAGAACGCGCTCCCGTTGCCGCGTCCTCGAACAGGATGCGCACGTCGCGGGCGCGCACCTCGCGGCTGTTGATGCGGTAGGCCGAGCCCGCCTCCCGCTCGATGCGGCGGGTCACGTCCAGGGTATCGTGACCGTTGAACTCGGCCGGGGCCTTGCGGTCGGCGTTGTCGATCTGGATCGTCACTTCCGCGTTGTTGCGCGGCGGGCGGGCGGTGGTGCCGCTGAAAATGACATCGTCCATGGCGGCGGCCCGCATGCTCTTGTGCGAGGTCTCGCCCATCACCCAGCGCAGGGCTTCCAGCAGGTTGGACTTGCCGCAACCGTTGGGCCCCACCACGCCCGTGAGACCCTTCTCGATGATCAGGTCGGTCGGCTCGACGAACGACTTGAAGCCGATGAGCCGGAGCCGTTTGATATGCATCGGAAACTCGATCCCGGCGTAGGTTGGGCCAAGCGGAGCGCAGACCCAACATTGCGATTGCCTATGCGCGTTGGGTCATCGCTGACGCTCGACCCAACCTACGAACCGAACTTTCTGGACGCGTAACCAAAGACTTGCTCAACGGGCCTTGGTAGGCCCGTCGGAGGCGGCCAGCTGACCGGCCAGGATGGGATCCACCATCTCGCGGATTTCCTTGATGCCGATCACGGACCTCACCAGCTTGCCTTGCACGAAGAAGTTCGGCGTGCCGATGATGCCGAGCGTGCGCCCACGCTCCTTGATCCAGTTGAGCGCGTTGATCATGGCGCGATTCTCGCGGCAGCTGTCAAACTGCGCGCGCGTCATCCCCACCTGCTGGGCCACCTTGAAAATGGGGTCGGGGCGCACATCCTGGCTCACCCAGGCCGCCTGCTGCACCATCAATTTGTCGTAGAGCACGAAATACTTGTCGGGCGGCGCACAGCGCAGCGCGACGGTGGCAAGGCCCGACTGCCTGCCGATGGGGAACTCGGCGCGCAACACGTAGCGAACCTTGCCGGTGTCGATGTATTCGCGCTTGAGGACCGGGAAAGTCTCCATCTGAAACTTGCGGCAGTAAGGACAGGTCATCGAGGCGTACTGCACGATGGTGACCGGGGCATCCTTGCGCCCGAGCGCCATCTCGGGCAGCTCACCCGTCTTCATAATCTCCTCGATCGACGGGTTCTGGACGATCTCGCGCCGGCCGACCTGCGAGGGCGGGGCATCGGAGAAGGGATTGAATGCAGGGGTGTCCGGCGTCACCGTGCCGGGTATGGCGACATTCGCGTCAGGCGGCGGCAGCGTCGGTCCGTTGCAGGCGCCAAGGGCAGCCAACAGGATCAATGCGGACGCACGACCTATTCTGCCCAATGCTTCCTCAACTCTTGCTGACCAGCGGCGCCAGGGCCTTCTCGAACTCTTCAGCCGTCGGGGCGCCTTCGAACCGCTTGCCGTTGATGAAGAACGTGGGCGTGGAGTTGACGCCGAAGGCGACGTTGCCGCGGTCGCGCACGGCAATGATGTTCTTGATCAGCTTCTCGTCCTGTTGACAGCGGTCGAAGGCCTGCTTGGTGAAGCCCACCTGCTGGCCGAACTTGAAGAGCTTGGCCAGGAAGTCCTGCTTGGCCATGGCCCACTCGTCCTGCTTGGAGAAGAGTATCGAGATGAGCGGCATCGACTTGTCGTCGCCCGCGCAGCGCGCCATCATGGAGGCGCGCGCCGCGCGCTCTTCGAGGGGGAACTCGCGGAACACCAGCTTGACCTTGCCGGTGTCGATGTACTTCTCCTTGAGCGCCGGCAGCACCGTGTTGTGGAAATTGGCGCAGTGGTTGCACGTCATCGAGGCGTACTCGACGATGGTGACGGGGGCGTCGGGCTTGCCGATGACGAGATCGGGCAGAGCGCCGGGCTTCAACAGCTCGTCCTGGCTCACGTTGCCAGCAGCCACCCGCCGCGGCCG
The DNA here is from genome assembly GCA_963724565.1 of uncultured Alphaproteobacteria bacterium. Lineage (GTDB taxonomy): Bacteria > Pseudomonadota > Alphaproteobacteria > Rhizobiales > Hyphomicrobiaceae > AWTP1-13. Next base: position 158,821 of record CAVRVK010000006.1, on the reverse strand, counting down.
TCGCGGCCCGCGCTTTGCCTCGGCATCGGCCCGCGGTGGGGCGCGCAGCAGCGAGTATACGATGCTGCCGGCGACGCCGATCGTGGCTATCGCCGCGCTGCCCATCAGCAGCTTGCGCCGGTCGATCGAGGTAGCCGTTTGGGTCACGTGTAAAGCTCCCTAGCGTTGAACGAGGCCGCAGCTGAAAACAGCACCTCGGGCCTCTTGCGGTGGCTGATACCACAAGTTTCGCGGCCAAAAATCCAAAATCGGCGTAATGTGGTCTAGCAAACCGCGCGAATCTCGCCGCCGAGCCGCGCCAATGCGTCGCGCAGGCCGGGATGGGCGATGCCGGCGACCTCTTGCGTGAGCGGCGTTGCGGCCACCTTGGCGGTGGGACGGCGGCGCGTTTGCTGGCCGGGCCGGGGCCTGGATCAGGCGCAGCTCCGAGACCGCCGCGTAGCCGAAATAGGCGTTGATGCGCTCGATGATCTGGCGCGCCTGGTATTGCACCTCGAGCGCCTTGGCGCCGTCGACGCGCAGGACCAGCGTGGCGCCGGAGCGGGTGGCGGGCGGGTCGGCGGCATCGTTCTCGCCCGCCTCGGCGAGGCGCCGCCATTTGAGCCGCTCTGGCGCGGTTGAGCGGGCTAGCTCGCCGCCGACGATTGTCCCGCCAGTCGGTGATCAACGCGACCGTGGAAAACCCGAACTTCTGAAATGCCTTGGTCGTCAGCGCCGGCAAAAAGCTCCCCACCGCCTTGGCGCCGAAATACTGTCGGCGCGCGGCTGGTGCCGGGTCGCGCGGCATTTGGCGGCGCTCGGCGCGTGTGTTGGACATGAGGGGACCTTCGGCGTTCCGGCGTTCTCAAGCGGGATGGCGAGGCCTAACATGAGATGAGCGATTTGGGCGGGGGCGCCGGCTGGCCGATGGCTGTCGTGGCAAAAAGGCAACTTCAATTGCGGCTGCCCGGGCCGGAAACGGTCGCCGCCCTGCTCGCCTGGTACGGCCGCGAGCGGCGGCATCTGCCCTGGCGGGCGAAGGGCCGGCGGCGGCCGGACCCCTATCGGGTCTGGCTTTCCGAAATCATGCTGCAGCAAACCACCGTGAAGGCGGTCATTCCTTATTACGAGGCGTTTCTGGCGCGCTGGCCGACGGTTCAGGCGCTGGCAGCCGCCCCGCTCGATGACGTTCTGGCCGCTTGGGCGGGGCTCGGTTACTACAGCCGCGCGCGGAATCTGCACAAATGTGCGGGCGTGGTCGTGGAGCGGCATGGCGGGCGATTTCCGGCGAGCGAGGCGGAGTTGCTCAAGTTGCCGGGGATAGGGCCTTACACGGCTGCCGCCATCGCCGCCATCGCCTTCGCCCAACCGGTGGTGCCGGTCGATGCCAATGTCGAGCGGGTGATGGCCCGGGTGTTTGCGATCGGCGAGCCGAAGGCCGCCAAGGGCCGCATCCGGCGGCTCGCCCAGACTTTCGCCTGCGGCTCACGCTCGGGCGATTGCGCGCAGGCTCTGATGGATTTGGGCGCCAGCGTTTGCAGCCCCAAGCGGCCGGCGTGCCTGATGTGCCCCATCGCCACAGACTGCGCCGCACATGCCCAGGGCCTAGAGGCGCATCTGCCCATACGCCGCGATACGCCGGCGCGGCCCATGCGCACCGGCGTTGCCTTCGTGGCGCTGCGCGAGGATGGGGCCGTGCTGTTGCGGCGCAGGCCCGAAGCCGGGCTGCTCGGCGGCATGCTGGAGGTGCCGTCGACGGAGTGGACGGACGTGCATCCCTCTCCCAAGTCGGCGCTGCGCTCTGCGCCGGTGAGAGGCGAGTGGTGGCCCGTTGCCGGCACTGTGGCACATGTGTTCACGCATTTCCGCCTGGAGATGGAGGTGTACCGCGCCCTGGTGCCGGCCGACGCCACGGTGACTTTGTGGTGCGACCCCGCCCGCTGCCGCTGGGTGCCGCGCCGCGACCTCGACCGGTCCGCGCTGCCGACTGTGATGCGCAAGGTTATCGCGCACGCGCTGCGCGGACAATGACTGCACGCGTGGCACTCGAGCGTGCTCCGCGCCTGGCGTGCACGTGCTCTCTGCCGGTGCCGTTCCGGGCGCGCGCATGCACACGGTACGAGGGGTTGGTCGCAAGGCCCCCGGTTGCTGCCGTCCTGCTTGGGACCCAAGCCGCGCTCCAGGGGGCGGGAAGCGGCGATCCGAAGCGGTGGAGGCCTTGCGACCGCAATCAGCCTATGCGAGCGCCGCCCGGTGGGCGACCAGGTAGTTACCTAGGGTCCTAGTCATGGCCCGCGAGCGTTCGGCTGTCCTTTGAGCCAAGCCGAGCGGCACCATTGCGCTACTTGCGCCTCGGCACCTTCTTTCCCTTCTTGCGGGCTTCCGACAGACCGATGGCTATCGCCTGCTCGCGGCTCTTCACCTTCTTGCCGCTGCCGCTCCTGAGCGTGCCGCGCTCGAGTTTGCGCATCGCCCCTCTGACATCCTTGGATGCGGAACGAGAATAGCGAGCCATGACCCGGCTCCTTGGCAACAAGGCTTCTTCCAAGGCAACTCGTGCAGCGGTGTTCGAGTTCCCGGGCTGACCGCAGCTTTATCGCCTTGCGGCTTGCCGGCCCTGTCCGGCGCAGCGACAAGGACTGGATTGGCGAGCTGCCGTCTCACCTGATTTCCCTCCACCAGAGGCAGTCGCCGGATATAAAGTGATCGATCAATGCCACGCGGCTAGAGCAAGCGATTGGCAGTCGGTGCAACGGGGGAGGGGATGATGATCGTTTCGCGTCGGATATTGGTCACGGCTATGGCTGCGCTGGGTGCTGTCGTGCTCCCGCCGCAGGCGGCGTGGTCGCAGGCCTACCCCGACCGGGCCATCAAGCTGATCGTGCCGTTCGCGGCCGGCGGCAACGCCGACATCAACGGCCGGATCGTCGGCGACGTCGTCCACAAGGCGCTGGGGCAGCCGGTGGTGGTCGAGAACCGCGCCGGCGCTGGCGGCGGGGTCGGCGCCGAGTTCACGGCCCGCGCCACGCCGGACGGCTACACGCTGCTGGTCGGCTCCAACGGGCCGCTGACAGTCAATCCGTTCGTCAACGCCAACGTCACCTACGATCCACTCGCCGACTTCGCCGCCGTCGCCTGGTCAGCTACGTGCCCCACGTGGTGATCGTCGGCAACAAGCTCGGGCTGAAGATCGCTGCCCGAGCTGATCGCGCTCTCCAAGACCCGGCCCATCACGCTTGCCACCAGCGGCTTCGGCAGCGCCACGCACATGACGGTCGAGCGCTTCAAGCAGGCGACGGGCGCCGACGTCACGCACGTGCCCTACAAGAGCGGCGCCTCGCTGCTGCCCGATGTCATCACCGGCAACATCGACGGCGCCATGACGGAGCTGTCGACCGCGATGGAGCTGCACAAGGGCGGACAGGCGCGCATCATCGGTGTCGCCGGCGCCAGCCGCTCGAAGCTGGCACCCGACATCCCGACCTTCGAGGAGCAGGGCGTCAAAGGCTTCCAGGCACGCAGCTTCATCGGCATCGTCGCGCCCGCCAAGACGCCCGCCGACATCATCGCCAAGTGGCAGGCGGCGCTCGCGGCGGGGCTCGCGCCCGGCAGCGCGGCTGCCGAGAAGATCGTCGGCACGGGCTCGGAGATCGCTTCGGCGGAGCAGATGACGCCCGCCGGCTTCGCGGCCTTCATCAAGGCCGACTTCGAGGACATGCGGGCGGCGGCCACAGCTCGCCGGCATCGGCAAGAAGTGATGCGGTCGTGTGCCCATAAACGTGCAGCTATGACCGCTGCTGCATAGGCCGTCCGCTGTTCGGGGCACGTTGGAAACGGTGCACTCGGTCCGAGACTTACCGAGTTTGACACAGCCCGAACGTTTACTTCCGCGGCCGCCCCGTTTCCAGGATGAGCACCTTGCGCACCAGCTCCGCGACGTTGCCGGCGTCCATGCGCTCCATGACCCAGGCGCGGTAGTTCTCGACCGTGCGGGGGCTGATGCCGAGCCGGGCGGCGATCTGCTTGCTGGAAAGGCCGGCTGCGACCAGCTCCATGACCTCGCGCTGCCGTGGCGACAGCTCGGCGACGCGCTGGTTGAGCAGCAGCCTCTCGCTCTCCAGCGACTTGAGCCTCTGGTTCGTCGCCAGCGTCCGCTCGATGCTGGCGATCAGCCGCTCGGCGTCGTAGGGCTTCTCGATGAAGTCGCTGGCGCCCTCCCGCATGGCGGTGACGGCCATGGCGATGTCGCCGTGGCCGGTGATCAGGATGATCGGGCGTGTCGATGCCCTTGGCCGTCAACGTGCGCTGGAGATCGACGCCCGGACATTCCCGGAAGGCGCACATCGCTGACGATGCAGGCCGACTGACTTTGCCTGCGGGCTGGCAAGGAATGCCTCGGCGGACTTGAAGCGCGGTGACGGCAAAGCCCCGGCCCTGCAGCAGCAGGCGCAGCGAGTTCGAGCACGGCCTCGTCGTCCTCGATGAGTGCGATCGTCATGCGCCGTCCTTGCCCGCCGCGGCGCGCGGCAGCGTGAACGACACGGAGGCGCCGAAGGAGCCGCTCTCGATCGACAGCGCGCCGCCGTGGGCTTCCACGATCGACCGAGCGAGCGAGAGGCCAAGGCCCAATCCATCCGGCTTGGTGGTCGTGAACGGCGCGGCAGCGCGCTCGGCCACGTCGGGGTCGAAGCCCGGACCGTTGTCGCGCACGTCGATGACGACCGATTCCGCCTTCGCGCGATCGGCCGTCACCACGATCCGGCCGTCATGCCGCCCGGCATCGCTCAGGGCCTCGGCCGAGTTGCGCACGAGATTGACCATCACCTGCTCGATCTGCACGGCGTCGACGCTGACCGCCGGCAGATCGCGCGCGATGCGCACCTGCACCTCCACGCCCTGCCGGTCGAGCTCCGCACGGCAATAGGAGACCGCGGCCTCGACCAGGTCACGGACCTGCGCCGGGCGCCGTCTCGCTATGGCCCAGGCGAATGAAGTTGCGCAGCCGCCGCACGACCTCGGCCGCGCGGTCGACCTGCGCAATGACCCGCTCGGCGGCTTCGGAGGCCGCGCCGATGCTCGGCGCATTTCGGGCGACGCGCGCATAGTTGGCGACCGCGGTGAGCGGCTGGTTGATCTCGTGCGCCAGCGCGGCCGCGAACTCGCCCATGCTGCCGAGCCGGAAGGCGCGATTGAGCGCCTCCTGGTTGATGCGCAGCTGCTGCTGCGTGCGCTGCTGCTCGCTGACCAGGACGCCGACGGCGAGGCCGGTCAAGGTGAGCACCACCATCAGCGCCTGGTAGGACGTCACGTCGGCGGCCGTCGTCCTCGGTGAAGTGGATGGCGGTGATCAGACCGACCTGGGTCAGCAGCAGGCCGACCGTCACGCCCTCCAGCCCGAACCGCACCGCGGTCCAGATCACCGGCAGGAAGAACAGGTAGAAGAGCTGGAAGCGGAACGCGTCGGCAAAGCCGAACACGGCCAACATCGCCGCCGCCACCAGTATCAAGCAGGGCAGCGGCCTCCCAGGAGGGCCGCAACAGGCGCCGCCGCGTCATCAGCACGAGCAGGAACGGCGTGAGCACGGTGACGCCGATCATGTCGCCGACCCAGAAGCGCAGCGCCGCACTGCCGAACTCCGCCGCTGGCAGCAGGCCGAAGGCCACCAGCATCAGCAACGTAGAGCCCCGCCACCGCGGCCGTGCTGACGAACGGCCACCGTCAGCAGCAGGAGCAGCGAGTCGCGCGTCGTGAGCGTCGCGTCGAAGCGCAGCCGCGGCGTCAGCAGCAGGGCGGTGGCGGCCGCGTAGCCGCCGCCGATGATGGCGCCCGCCGCGATCTCGGCCGGCAGCGGCAGGGCGAAGCCGCGCACGATCCCGTCGGCCAGCAGCGGCGCAACGAACAGCCACGGCAGGAACTCGACGCCGAACAGGAGGATCAGCGCGAAGCTCAGTCCGGTCGGCGGGTTCCAGGGCGTGATGCCGAATGCCGCGTAGGGGTGCACGTAGCTCAGCCAGTCGAGCAGCACGTAGCCCGCGAGATACGCGACCGCGATCTCGACGTGGGGCCGCGACAGCAGGCGCACGACAGGCATGCCGACCGAAACCGCTGCAGTGAAGCTGCCTCTGCACCACCTCGTACTCCCGCGCGCGCTCTTGCCGCTTGCGTAGTTCTACTCAGGTGCGCGCACTCCGGCACCGCCACCTGCGCAAACAGCCGGAATTGCCGCGGCCTCCTCGCGCCGCCCATCCTTCGGCCGGCAACTGCGAGGATCGCATGGCCGCCCCGGGAATGGTCGAGATTGCCGCCGTCACGATCTTCGCGATCGCGCTTCTGCACACCTTCAGCACACACTACTTCCAGGCGCTTGCCCATGCCCAGCCCAACCATGCCGGGCTCTGGCACCTGCTGGGCGAGGTCGAGGTGGTATTCGGCTTCTGGGCGGCGGTGCTGCTCGTCTTCCTGGTGACGCACAGCGGCACCGGCCATGCCCTCCACTACCTGGAGAGCCGCAACTTCACCGAGCCGGCGTTCGTCTTCGTGATCATGGTGATCGCCGCGAGCCGGCCGATCATCGATCTGGCCGGCGCGCTGCTGCACGTCATCTCGCGCGTGCTGCCGCTGGAGCGGCCGGTTGCCTACTACTTCACGCTGCTGTCGGTCGGGCCGCTGCTCGGCTCGTTCATCACCGAGCCGGCCGCCATGACGCTCGTCGGCGCTGCTGCTGCGCCAGCGCTTCTTCAGCCGCAATGCACCCAACGAGCTTCATGTACGTCACGGTCGGCGTGCTGTTCGTCAACATCTCGATCGGCGGCACGCTTACCCCCTACGCCGCCCCGCCCGTGCTGATGGTCGCCGACAAGTGGGGGCTCGACCTCGTCACGATGCTCAAGACCTTCGGCTGGAAGGCCGCGCTCGCGGTCATCGTCAACGCCGCGGCCGCGGCGTTCGCCTATCGCACGTTCCTCGCGCGAGCAGCCCACGATACCGCCGGCGCTGGCGAAGCTCGATGTGCCGCGCTGGGTGATCGCGCGTGCATCTGGCCTTTCTCGCGGCCGTCGTGATCTTCAGCCATCACGCCATCGTCTTCCTCGCGCTGTTCCTGTTCTTCCTCGGGCTTCACGGAGGCCTACCGCCGCTACCAGACGCCGCCTGATGATCCGCGAAGGCCTGATGGTGGCCTTCTTCCTGGCCGGCCTCGTCGTGCTCGGCGGCCAGCAGAAATGGTGGCTGCAGCCGCTGCTCGCCGACATGGGGCCGACCACGCTCTACTTCGGCGCCACGCTGCTCACCGCCATCACCGACAACGCGGCGCTGACCTATCTGGGCTCGCTGGTCGACGGGGTGTCGGACGCCTTCAAGTACTCGATGGTGGCCGGCGCGGTTACCGGCGGCGGGCTCACGGTCATCGCCAATGCGCCCAATCCGGCGGGCTACGCCATCCTCAAGGACAGCTTCGAGGACGGCGTCCATCGGCGCGCTCGGCCTGCTCGCGGCAGCGACGCCGCCGACGCTCGTCGCCATTGCAGCCTTCCAGCTTCTCCCAGGGTGAGCACCATGGTTTCCCTGCAGATCGCCCACACGCGCTATCGAACAGCGGACCTCGGAGGCCGAACGCGCCGGTCCTGAAGGTGCTGGCCGTCATCGACGGTTCCGAGCGCACGGGCCGCATCATCGACTACGCGCGTCGGGCTCAAGAGCCGCGGCCATGGGCTTCAGGTCGTGGTTCTGGGCGTGGTTCCGGAGCCCGCCACGGGCAGGCTGCGCGGCTACGGCTCCTTCAAGCAGGCGCGAGGTGTATGGCGCTCTGAAGGACGCCATGCGGCAACGCGCAGTGTCTGCCGTCGCCCGCCGCCTGGACCAGGAGAAGATCGCCCACGTCGACCGTGTCGAGGTCGGCGACCCGGTCGCGACCATACTGCGGGTGGCCGCACGAGGAGGATGTCGACCTGATTCTGCTCGGCGACGGCCCGCCAGGTGTCGTGCAGCGCATGCTGCCCGCGATCGGACTGTCGGTTGCGACAGTGACGAACCAGGTCGTGCAGCTGGCAACCGTGCCCGTGGTCGTCGTCAAGTAGTGAGATTGACGTTTCGAGTTCGGACGTCCGTTACTGGCACCCTCGCCGGGTGTCGGACGAATTGTCTGCTCTTGGGAGTAGATCGGCCCTGGGAGGGTGCCGCGGCTCACGACCGCGCCTCGCTCAGGCCCCCCGCGGCGACCAGCCATAGAGGCGCGCCGTATTGGCGCCCATCAGCTTGGCCTTGTCGCTCTCCGAGATGCGGCGGGTGGCGCGGAAGGCGTCGACGCCCTGCTTGAAGGTCAAGAAGTTCACCGCGCGCGTCCAGTCCGTGCCCCACAGGCAGCGGTCGACGCCGAACGCATCGATCATGCGGCACACCGGGTCCCAGATGTCGTTGTAGGGATAGGGCTCGCGCGACAGCGTGCAGGCTCCGCTGATCTTGATGGCGACGTTCTTGTGCTGAGCCAGCGTGAGCACCTTCGGCAGCTCGGCCCACGGCTCCGCCGGCACCGGCGGCTCGTGCGGCTGCACTAGCCCCAAGTGATCGACGATGATCTGCGTATCCGGATTGCGGCGGATGAGCTCGATGCCCTGGTCGAGCCGCCCGGCGACGTGCAGGTTGGCCGGAAGAGACAGCCGCGCCGCCGTCGCCAGCACCCGGTTGAGACCCGGGTCTGCCGCGTCGGTGGCGAGCCCGCTGCGCACGAGCAGCATGCGCACGCCGACCGCGCCCGGCGTGCGCTTCCAGTCGGCGATGATCTCGGCGACGGCCGCATCGGCCGGATCCACCGGCTTCACCAGCGCAAATCGCCCGGAATGGCGCTTGTGCACCTCGAGCGCATAGCTGGCGTCGTAGCGGTACATCGTGTAGGCCGACACCAGGATCGCGCCGTCGACGCCGGCAGCGTCCATCTCCGCCACCATCTGGTCGCCCGTGACTTCCGGCGGACCTGCCAGCACGCCGTGCCACGGCCGGCCGGGACGATTGCGCTCGTAGGCATGCACCTGGGCGTCGATGGTCAGCATGTTTGTGGCTCTCCCATAAACGGCAATCCCCATGGGGGCCCAAGAGCACGCCGCGGCGGCGCCGCCTTTCGTCGGAGCCGCTCGTGACGTGCTTTCTTGCCAGCGAGCTTGGACCGCCTCTGACCCAATCGCAAGCGAAGGTCAAGACTTGACCGCATCGCGGCCGGCGTCCAAAGCTAACCCTACATGGTCAGCCGGCGAGCGCGGGCCCGGCAGGCCGCAATCCCAACGCAACAAGCATGCCCTGGCAAGATCTGGTACGTCCGACAGTTCGTCCGACAGCATGAAGGGCCGGCAATGACGACCGCTGTGCGTCGCGCCGCCTGCGCTCTGTTGGCGCTGGCGGTCGTGTTCTTCGGACTTGTATCGCCGGCACGAGCCGACCGCGGTGTGCTCGAGGCCGTACGCGCGCGCGGCCAGCTCTTGTGCGGCGTCGGCGATGGACCGAAGGGCTATTCCCACCTCAACGCGCAGGGCCAGTGGTCCGGCATCAGCGTCGATTTCTGCCGTGCATTGGCGGCGGCTGTCCTGGGCAGCAAGGATGCAGTGGGCTTCCGCCCGCTGGCGCTCGAGCAAGGGTTGTCGGCGCTGCAGGCGGGCGACATCGACGTGCTCTCGCGCAAGATCGCCATGACGTCCACCTCCGATACCTCGCTCGGCGTCCGCTTCCCGGGCATTCTGGTCTACGACGGTCAGGGCTTCATGGTGCGCAAGTCGCAGAACATTGCGAGCGCGCTCGAGTTCTCGGGCGCGCGCATCTGCATCGCGGGCGACGCCGCCGACCAGCAAGGCATCGCCGACTATTTCGCCGACCTCAAGATGCCGGTCGAGCTCGCCAAGTTCGAGAAGTGGTCGGACGCGGTCATGGCCTATGCCGACAGGAGCTGCATCGCGCTCTCGGCCGATCTGTCCACCTTGGCGCTCGCCCGCCAGGAGCTCGGCGATGTCAACGATCACATCATCCTGCCGGAGATCGCGTCCAGACGCCCGATCGGCCCCGCGGTCCGCCAGGGTGACGATGAATGGTTCTCGATCGTGCGCTGGAGCATCTATGCGCTGGTGGCGGCCGAGGAACTCGGCATTTCCGCCGCCAACGTCGATACCGCCAAGAGCGCCGGCAGCAGCGAGGTGCGCCGCTTCCTGGGCGTCGACGTCGACCTCGGCAAGCGGCTCGGCCTCTCCGCCGACTGGACGCAGAAGATCGTGCGCCAGCTCGGCAACTACGGCGACCTGTTCGAGCGCCATTTCGGGCAGCGCTCGCCCCTCAAGCTCGAACGGCGCCTCAACAACCTCGCCACCAAGGGCGGTCTGCACTACGCGCCATCGTTTCGCTGAGCGGGCCTGCGCGGCTCGGTCGCCATCGTATGGCTACGGGATCACCACTTCGACGAACGCCGTGTCGCCGGTCTTGACGCTGAACTGGCGCCGGTACGAGCGCCCGGCATGCTTGGCGCTAACCACGTAGGCCCCAGGTGCCAGGAAGTGCGTCGGCAACGCGCCGGAGCTTTCCCGCACTGCTTCGCCCTGGGCGGTAGCAAGGCTCCATTGCGTGTCGGCGATGGCGTCGCCGCCCGGGCGCGTGACGAGCTTGAAGGTCACCTTGGCTGCGGCATGGGCGAGCGTCACCTCGGTCAGCTTGCCGGCTTCGACGGTCACGTCGGCACGCGCCACCGCGTTGGCATCGCCATAGGTGCTGACGATGCTGTAGATTCCGGCATTGAGCCGCAGCACCACGCCGGCCTTGGCCGCGGTCACCACCTTGACGCGCTGCCCGTGCGGGTCGCGCTCGTCCGATTGCACCTCGAAGCTCACCGCCCTCACGTTCGCCGGCTCACCTTTGGCGAGCACGGGGATCACGCGCAGCCCGCCGGCGTTGAGCACGAAGCGCTCGACCGTGGCCTGCTCCGGAGCGACGACGATCTTGCGGGTGAGATTGGCGCGGCCGAGCGCAACGTTCACCTGGTAGGTACCGGGTTCCAGGCGCAGGATCGGATTGGCATCGCGGTGCGTGGAGAGCAGCACGTTCTTGCCGTCGGCGCTGGCCTTCTCGCGGAACACGCGCCACACCAGGCCCTGCTGGATGGGCTGACTTTCCTCCGTGAGGAAAGCGGCAAGGGACAGCTGTGCCGGCGCGCCGCCGCCTTTGGGCGCCCCCGGGGTGCGAGGAACGACGGTGGTGTTGGCGGGCGGTTGCTGGCCACCGGGGGCAGGCGTCTCGACCTGCCAGCCGGACTGGGTTTGCGCGCGGGCAGGCAGCAGCGCGGCGCTCAAGGCGAGCCCCACGACCACCCACAGCGGCGACAAGTTGCGCGCCATCCTTCTGTTCCCGTCCAACGCCGTCAGCGATCGAGAACTCGACCCTTTCGAGGCTCGACAATCACGAGAGCAAAATCAAGGCATGCACCGCCAAGGCCGGAGGCAACGGCACTCATAAGCGGCGGTTAGCGCCCGCGCTGATCGCAACCGCATTGTAGCCGGAATACAACATTCCCAGGAACATCACCCTGTCCCCTGTTGCCTATGGGTTGCTTTCCTGCGCCCAATTCGCCTGCAGGTTAGCGCGTATGAGTATGCGTCGGTTCATCAGTCTCTTGGCTGCGCTTGGCGTGCTTTGCAACGCCGCAGCGATCGCGCACCACAATGGCCTGCGGCTGGCGACAGTCCTGCAATTGCAGAGCCTGTTGGATCCTACCAGCATCTGCCACGGCAGCGGCCGCGGCGAGGCCCCTACCCAAAGCCCGGCTCATCCCCAGGAGAGCGATTGCCCCATTTGCAAGGGGCTGGCGCCGGTGGCCGCGCTCATTGCCAGCGCAAACGTCGCCGCCCAGTGTCCCCCCACGACGGCCATCCCATACGGCCATTGGACGGAAGCCGTGGCCGACTTCGGCCATGCCGTCCGCCCTCAGACCCGAGCGCCTCCGGCACGCGCTTGATCCAGTAGCCAGCGCTAGCCAGACGCCGCGACCCCTGGTCTCGGCGCACCGAACAACAAGGCCCGGGACGTCCTCACCATGTCGAAGATGACGATGGCTGTTTTGACAGCCATCGCTGCCACGGCATTTAACTTGCCGGCAGCAACAGCTCAAGCGCCTGCAGACTCACAAGAGCCGGCCACCAAACTTCCAGGCATCGTCGTGACGACGGTTCGGCGCGAGCAAGCCCCCCCGCCGCCGAGCGGACCTGTGGCAACAGACGGTCAGTCAGGAGAAATCGTCGGGTCGCAGGCTGCCAATCAACCGGTCAGCGTTGCGGTGGTGCCCCGCCAGCAGATCGAGCAGACGCCGGCACAGTCGATCGACGACGTGCTTCGCACTGTCCCATCGGTCAATGTACCCTTGGCTGCATCCTATCAAGTGCACCCCACCGCCAATTCCTTTTCGATGCGCGGCCTCGGCGGCATTCGCGCGCTGGTGATGGTCGACGGCGTGCCGATCAACGACCCGTTCTTCGGTTACGTGCAATGGAACCGGGTGCCGCTGAACAACATCGAGCGCGTGGAGATCGTGCGTGGCGGTGGCTCCCCGCTGTGGGGGAACTACGCGATGGGAGGCGTGGTCAACATCATCACGCGCGTTCCCGGCAAGAACGAGGTCGGCGTCCAGGCAGGCTACGGCAGCTACCAGACCTACCGCACCGACACCTATGCGGACGTGGTCGTGTCGAATGGCTTCAAGGTGCGAGCTAACTTCGACTCGTGGGGAACTGCCGGCTTCCGCCAGATCGATCCCAGCTTCGGCCCGATCTACGTGCCGACATCCTTCGATGCGATCAATGGGCAGGTGACCGCCTATTTCGCGCCGGATTCCACCCTGCGTGGCTACCTGCGCTTCAACTACCACGAAAACGACCAGCAGCTGACGACCCCGCTCCAGACCAACGATCAGCGCATCTATGACTTCTCCGGCAGCGTGACCAAGGTCATCGGCCCTTCCGACATCACGGTGACGGCGTTCCACGAGCACAGCCGGTTCCTTACCAACAACACCGGCCAGCCCTTCGGCGTCCCGGTCGGCTTCGGTGAGTTCCTACAGAACCGGCACACGACGCCGGTCGACGCTACCGGCGCTTCGGTGCAATGGTCGACGCGATTCAACAGCGTCTTTCGCCTGTTTTCGATCGGCGCCGACTATCACCTGATCGACGGGAAGGACTCGGCTGCGATCTTCGATGAGTTCGGCACGCAGGTACGTACCGATGTCGGGCGCGGCAAGCAGCAGTTCCTTGGCGCATTTGTGCAGGCTAACGTGTTTCCCACCGAGAATTTGGAGATCCTTGCGAGCGCGCGGTTCCAGAACTTCTTGAACTTCGACGGCTTCGACGGGGTCGGTGGTCTCGGCAACGTGCCGGACAATTCAGTCAATAGTTTCGATCCGCGCGTATCGATCCGCTACGCGTTCACGCCGAGCTTCGCCGTGCGGGGGGCTGCTTACACCTCGTTCCGTGCCCCCAACCTCGACAATCTCTATCGCGCATTCAGCGTACCGTTCGGTGTCTTCGAACCCAATTCGCAATTGCGGCCGGAGAAGCTGAGAGGCGTGGAGGCCGGATTCGACGTGAAATGGGGCACCGTTGCAGCCACGCAGGTGACGGCGTACTACTCCGAAATCAAGGACCTGATCACTTTCCGCAATCTCGACGCCTCGGAGCTGCCAGCGGGCTTTTTCTTCGGCACCCGCAACATCAATGCCGGGCGTGCCGAGGTCAAAGGTATCGAGGCCAACACGGATTGGTTCATCCAGTCCAACCTGAAGGCCACCTTCGGCTACGCCTACAGCGACTCGCGCATCGTCGAGAACGAGTTCGATCCGGCAAGCGTCGGAAATCAGCAAGCCGGCATCCCAAAGCAACAGGCGAGCGTGGGGTTGACCTACCTAGACTCGCACGACTGGCGGGTGTCGACGCGCTTGCGCTGGCTTGATGAATCGTGGGGCGACAATGCCCATACGCTGCCCATAGACAGCCATTTCGTAGTCGATGCCTCATTGGCCTACAAACTCTCGAAGTCCTCTGAGCTGTTCGTCAACATTGAGAACCTGTTCGATCGACGCTATGTCGTGGACAACTCTGGCTTCAATCCGCCGCTGTTCGGCACGCCGTTCACCGCTTTCGCTGGTGTGCGCATGAAGTTCGATTGAATGGTGGCACATACCGCATCCCGTGCTCAGGCGTCACGTCCACGGCTCTATGCCGTGCTCTGGCGCTGGCACTTCCTGGCGGCGCTGATCGTGATTCCGTTCGTGTTGTGGCAGAGCACGACGGGTGCGCTTTACCTGTGGTCGGAATGGTGGATCGATGTCCGCCATCCCGATCTGCGGTTCGTGCCGCGCTCGGCAAGTGCGGTTGCGCCAAGCCGGCAGATTGCGGCGGCCCTCTCAGCTGCCGCAGGTGCCGGCAACATAGGGGCGCAAGCGACCCATGAAACTCCGGTGCAGGAGATCATTCTGCCCGCCGATCCAGGTCGCAGCACCGCGGTGGTGCTCGTCGCTGCAAACGGGCTCCCCTATCCCGTGTTCGTCGATCCGCACAATGCCCGCGTGCTCGGGACGCTGCCGCCCGCTGCATGGCTGCCGGGGTTGACGCGAGCGCTGCATGGCGGGTGGCCACTGGGCAAGCCCGGCAGCTGGCTGCTGGAACTTGGCGCCTGTTGGGCCATCGTCATGATACTCACCGGCCTGTACCTCTGGTGGCCACGCGGGCGCAGCCTGCGGCAGGCGTTGTGGCCAAGGGTTGGCCTGGGCGCGCGCATATTGGTGCGTGACCTGCATGCCTGCGTGGCCGTGCTGTTCTCCGTCGTGTTCCTGTTCTTTCTGGTCAGCGCCCTGCCCTGGACGGCATTCTGGGGCGGGGAGGTCCTTTCGCGCGTGCAAACCGTGCTCGATCAGCAGAGCCCGGCCGGTTTCTCGCCGGGAGGGGCGTCGGCTCAGCAAATCGTCTCGGCCTTGCCTTCTGTCGATCAGGCCGTGGCCATGGCGCGCGAACGGGGCGTTCCGGGGACCCTCGTGATCCGGCTTGCGCGTTGGCCAGGGGCGCCCCTGTGGCTCAGCAATCGCGACAACGCGCCCTCGGACGACCGCATCGTACTGGCCGATCCGAACAGCGGAGCTATCGAAGGCGACTTCCGCAACGAGGACCTGCCGGTCATCCCTCGCTTGGTCGCACTCGGCGTCCACGTACATCAGGGCGACTTCGGGCCCGTCAGCCTTTGGCTGAACACGGCGTTTGCATTGTCACTGATCTGGCTGGCGGCGACAGGCGTCATATCCTGGTGGATCAGGCGTCCGGCGAAGGGCCTGGGTATCCCGCCCAAGACCAGCCTGCGATGGCCCCGCCCGATGATCGCTGTCGCAGTCGCCTTGTGCGCCACTCTCCCGATCTTTGCAGCCTCGGTGCTGTTTGCGGCCTGTCTCGACCGCCTCGCACGCTCCATTTTCGCGAGAGCGGTGCATCATTGAAGGGCATTGTCACCGCAGGTCGCAGGTGCCCTCTCGAGCGCTGCTGAGACCCTAGTCGGCCGCGATCTCCAGAAGCTTCGTCTCCCCGGCGCGCAGCTCGACCCTGCGCTCGTAGCGCTTGTCGCGGGTTTCCGCCCGCACGATGTAGCGGCCCGCCTGCAGGCTGGCAGTCGGCGCGGCCTGTCCATCCATCCACACGCCCTTGCCCGTCTCGTCGAGGATCTCCCACCAGGTCTCGCCAGTGCCGGCACCGGTAAGCCGCAGCCGCAGTGCGGCGACCGGCGGCTCGAGCACCAGATGCGAGGTTTGACCCGCCTTGACCTCGACCTCGCGCGTGCTCTGCGCATTCATCAAGCCGTACCGGCCCTCGACCCGATAGCGGCCGCTCGGCAGCAGCAGCGACGGCGCAGGCAGGCTGGTGGTCACCGCCTCCTGTGCGGCGCCGTCGAGGCGCACGATCGTGTAGGAGACGAGCTCCGTGCCTGGCGACTCGGCGAGGCCGGTCCTGGTGGCGAGGGCAAGCCTTCCGGCCGCCATGTTGAGCGCCAGCCGCCGCACGTCGCCGGGGCCGATCGCCAGGCGCTCGCGCACTTCCACGGTCCCCTGCTTGGCGACAACGTAGTACGACCCGGGCGGCACCACGAAGTTTGCCTGCTGGGCGGCCGAGCGCGCCAATTCGCGCCGGCCCTGCGGCGCGTCGGGATCGTCCTCGACCACGCTCAGGATCGCCGTGTCCGGCATGGAGCCCGGCTCGCGCCCCGTGGTGGTGAGCTGCAGGCGTGCCACGTTGAGCGGGATGTCCACTTCCACCAGCCGCCCTGCATTGACGGTCACCACCTGCTCTCCGCGCACGAGGCCGATCTCGACGCGGGCGACATAGCGGCCCGCCGGCAGCAGCGTGTCGATTTCGCCGGTCTTGGACGCATGCAGGACGGCGCCATTGCTGTCGTTGATGGTGACGACGGCATCGGAGATGACGGTTGCGGCCTTCGCCGCCAAAGCTCGCACCCGCGCGCTGCCGGCATTGAGAACCACGGCGACAGCGACCGGTCGGTTGCCGCGAACCTCCACCGTCTGCTTCGCAGCCACTATGCCCTCGCGCGCCTCCACGATGTAGCGGCCGGGCGCGACAGGCACGACCGGATTGGGCGCGCGCGTATCGAACAAGGCCACATCGGGCCGCTCCTCCGCAGCGACGGTCCAGTTCAGCGGCACTGTCAGCAGCGCGGTGTTGGGGGCCGCCAGCGCGCGCAGATGCAGTGCTGCCGGGCCCGTCGCCGGGATCGGCTCGGGTGCCACGATGGGCCGCGGTGTGCCGGCAGGCGCCGATCGAGCGGTTGCAGCGGGCTCGCTCACCGAGCCCAGCGCCTCCTCCACGTAAGCGGAAGTCTGTTCGGGGTTGAGCGCGTTGAAGTGACGCCCGCCGGTCTGTTGCGGCAGGCAGGCCATCTTGCCGAGGTCGGCGGCCTTGGTTGCGAGGCCCACGACGTGAACGGTGATGCCGGCAGCCCGCAGCTCACTCGCCACCGTGCACAGGTCCGCCTGGCAGTTGTCGGCGTCGTCGTGGATGAGCACGATGCTGCGCGTGCCGCCGTCCCTGGGCAGCAACTTGGCGGCTTCCCGCAACGCCAGCGACAGCGGACCCGTGCCACGTGGCGTCAATGGCTCCAACGTGAGCATGAGGCGATCGACGTCGACGGGCTCGGGCTGGCGCACCACCTCCACGTCGTTGCACTCGTTGCGGCGATGACCGAAGCTGGCGAGCCCCACGCGCGTGTGCGGCCCGATCTTGCGCAGTCCCGCCCGCAACGCGTCACGCGCCGTCAGGTACTTTGGCTGCTTGGCGCCCTCGAGCGGCCCCCACATGGAGCGCGAGTGATCGAGGATGACGATGACGGCGGGCGGTTCGGCCGCCTGGGCGACGCTGGCGCCGGCCGACGCCGCGGCAGCGACCAGCGCCGCACCCAGACAGCGATAGAAGCTGCGCATCGGCTGACCTCGTTCGACGGGGTGCACCCATTGTACTCGCGCGGAACATGGTTTAGCGAGGACGGAGATGAGAGGCCGGCCCGCACCATGCACAACGAAGCACTCGACCTATTGCTGACCCGCCGATCGGTCAAGCCGGCGATGCTGGGCGACGCCCGGGCCGACGCCCGAGCAGCTCGCGGCCATCCTCACGGCGGCGGCGCGGGTGCCGGACCACAAGAAGCTGGTGCCGTGGCGCTTCATCGTCTTCGAGGGCGAGGCGCGGGCAGCTTTCGGCCGCGTGCTCGGCAAGGCCTGCTCAGGCCGAGGAGAAGGAGCCTCCCTCCGAGAGCAGGCTCGAGTTCGAGCGCGCCCGGCTGCTGCGGGCCCCCACGGTCGTGGCCGTCATCTCGCGCGTGACGCCTCAAGCGGCGGCGCCGGAGTGGGAGCAGGTGCTTTCCTGCGGCGCGGCCTGCCAGAACCTGTGTCTGGCGGCCAATGCCATGGGCTTCGGCACCTGCTGGATCACCGAGTGGTACTCTTACAGCGCCGCCGTCCGCGACGCCCTGCAGTCTCGACCGCCAACGAGAAAATCGCCGGTTTCGTGTATATCGGCACGGCCAGGGAGCGGCAGACCGATCGCGAGCGGCCGGACCTTGGCACCATCACCAGCCGCTGGAACGGCTAGACCTATCGACGCGGGCAGAGAGCTGGCAGGAGATCACCGGTGTTCTACGAGACTGCAGGCAGCAAGCACGGGCTCAAGCACGATCCATTCAAGGCGCTGGTGGTGCCGCGGCCGATCGGCTGGATCTCCACCATCTGCAAGGCCGGCATCTGCAACATCGCCCCCTACAGCTTCTTCAACGCGGTCGGCGAGCGGCCGACCTACGTCATGTTCAGCTCGGCCGGCCCCAAGGACTCGCTCCTCAACATCGAGGAGACGGGCGAGTTCGTGTGCTCGCTCGCCACCTGGGACCTGCGCTACAACATGAACATGACCGCGGCCGCGGTGCCGCGCGGGGTCGACGAGTTTCCCATCGGCGATCTGACAGCCGCGGCGAGCCATCTCGTCAAGCCGCCGCGCGTCAAGGAGAGCCCGGCCGCCTTCGAGTGCGTGCACTGGCAGACCATCGAGCTGCCGCCCGCCGAGCCTGGCGGCAAGTCCACCTACTCGGTGGTGTTCGGCCAGGTGGTCGGCGTCTACGTCGACGACCGCTTCATCAAGGACGGCTTGGTCGACACCGGTGCCATGCGCCCCGTGGCGCGGCTCGGCTACATGGACTACGCGGTGGTGACGCCGGAGACCGTGTTCTCCATCAACCGCCCGACGCCGGAAGAGGCGATGGCCAAGCTCAAGCTCAAAGCCGCGGAGTGAATGCGCGAGCGTGAGCGCCGCACCGGCCCCCCGCGGGCTCGGACGAATTGACGCGTCGTCCCGCGCTCTTCAATTTTTGGCCGCATTCGGCGGCACAACCCGTTGTCACTTCCAACGAAACGGGGATTACCAAAGATGAAGCTCAAGATTCTTGCCGCGGCGGCGGCAGCCCTTGCGTTGCCTGCCGCGATGACGCCGGCTGCTGCTGCGCGGCCCTACGACGACGCGAACGGCTACCTCGTGTGGAACAACTCCGACGACGAGAGCACCTACAGGGGGCATCGCGGTCGCCACCACCGAGCAGCGTATACCGGCGGCAGCTCCTACTCCTATTCCGCGGTCGGACCGCGGCCGCGGGCGTGGTGCGGCTGGTGGATGCGCACTCAGCGCGGCGGCGGGCCCGAGCTGAACCTCGCTTGGAACTGGAGCCGCTGGGGCAGGCCGACGTCGCCGCAGGTCGGCGCCGTGGTGGTCTGGCGCCATCACGTGGGCGAGATCGTCGGCCGCTCGTCCAACGGCGTGTGGATCGTGCGCTCGGGCAATGATGGCGGCACCGTGCGCACACGCGCGCGCTCCGTCGCCGGCGCGGTGTTCCGCATCTAGCTGCGCTTCCCCCTCTCCCCCCTGAAGAGTGGGGAGAGGGGATCTACTGTCCGGCCGCCTTGGCGCGGGCGAGAATGCGCTCGGCGCGGGCGACGTGGGCCTTGTCCACCATCTGCCCGCGATAGGTGAGCGCGCCGGCGTCGCGGGTTGTCGGCGAACAGCGCGCACGATCTCCTGGCGCTGCGCCACCTCCTCCGCGCTCGGCGTGAAAGCCTCGTTGATCGACCGCGACCTGGTTGGGGTGGATCGCCATCTTGCCGGTGAAGCCGTCGCGCGCCGCCGCGCGGCACTCCTGCCGCAGGCCCTCCTCGTCGCGGAAGTTGACGAACACGGTGTCGATCGCCTGCACGCCGGCGGCGGCCGCCGCGAACAGGGTGAGATCGCGCGCCAGGCGGTAGGGCGAGGTCCAGGTGCGGCCGTCGTCCTCGCGGTTGGCTGCGGGCGCCGAGCGCCGCGGCAGAGGTCCTCCGCGCCCCAGGTCAGGCCCTCCAGCCGCGAGCTCGACGCCCACGTAGGTCTGCAAGCTGCAGCAGCGAGATCGGCGTCTCGGTGACCAGCGCGATGATGCGCGTCGCGCCCGTCGGCGCGCCGGCGCTCCTCCTCGTCGGATGCAGCGCGATCGAGAGCTTGTGCACGTCCTCGCCCGAGCGCGCCTTGGGCAGCAGGATGCCGTCGGGCCGCGTGCCGACGACGCCGGAGACGTCGTCCTGCCAGCAGCTCGGTGTCGAGCGCATTGATGCGCACGTAGATGCAGCGGCCGGCCCTCGTGCGGGCGGGTCTCGGCGATGTACTGGGCGGCAAGCGTGCGCGCGGCGGCCTTGCGCGGCCGCGCTCACCGCGTCCTCGAGGTCGAGGATCAGCGCGTCGGCGCCGGTAGCCGAGGCCCTTGCCGAGCTTCTTCTCGTCGTCGGCGGGAATGAACAGCAGCGAGCGCATGGCGCCTCACGCCTTCGGCCGCTTGCGCATCATCGCCTGGCGGCGGCACTCGGCCACCAGCTCGCCCCGCTGATTGAAGGCCTTGTGCACGGAACTCGACGATGCCGGCATCGGCGCGCGAGCGCGTCTCGCGCCTGGAGAGCACCTCGGTCGTCACGTTGAGGGTATCGCCGTGGAACACGGGCTTGGGAAACTTCACCTCGGTCATGCCGAGGTTGCCGATCGTGGTGCCGAGCGTCGTGTCGTTGACCGAGACGCCGATCATCAGCCCCAGCGTGAACAGGCTGTTGACCAGCGGCTTGCCCCACTCGGTCTTGCTCGCGAACTCGTGGTCGATGTGCAGCGGCTGCGGATTGTGCGTGAGGCAGGAGAACAGCGTGTTGTCCATCTCCGTCACGGTGCGCCGGATCGCATGCTCGAACGCGCGCCCGACCTCGAAGTCCTCGAGATAAAGTCCAGTCATGCTCCATCCTCGCCTCGAGTTGCTGATTGCGAACTGACCTGCGAAGCGGTGTCACCCGAATGCTTTCGGCGTGATGTTGCGACGACCGTGCAAGGCGCGCACGATCTTCGACCTTATCCGGCCCCGCCCTGTAGTAAATCAGATACTCGCGCCAGAGCGTCCGGCGCAGCCCCGGAGCCAGATGAGGGCAGGCCACCCCGATACCGGGAAACTCGCTCAGCAGCTCGATCGTGTTCTCGATCGCAGTAACGACTCGATCAGCGGCCAACGCGATTGTCGCGGGCGATGCAATGCCAAATCTCCGCCAAGTCCCGCTCATACTGGGGAGACTTGACGATGGGGATCATGCTTGTGACGGGCGGCGCGCCTTGATCTTCTCCAATGCCTCGCCCTTGCGCCACGGTGTGCCCTCGCCACGATCGAGCGCCTCCAACGCCTCATCGATGAGGGGCTTGGCCCATGCATCGTCCACGGCTTCCTGCGCCCGCAAGCCCGCGACGGCGCTGGCGAGCGCTTCTTCAAGTGATTGGAAGCGGCCGGACGCAACCTGCGCCTTCAGCCAGTCTTCTTGGTCAGGTGGTAGCGGTACGTTCATGCCGATCCTCATTTGATCGGAGCTTAGATGGACCCAGGCCCACAGTGCCAGCGCCACCTCAATACCGGAACTGCTCGGAGAGAATGCGCTCGTCCAGGCTGTGGCCGGGGTCGAACATCAAGAACAGGTCGATGTTGTCGGCCTGCTCCACCTCCACGCGCGTCACCGAGCGCGTCTCGGTGTGATCGGCCACCGCGCTCGACGGGGCGCTTGTCGGGCTCCAGCACGTCGAAGCGGATCTTGGCCTTGTTCGGCAGCAGCGCCCCGCGCCAGCGCCGCGGCCGGAACGCGCTGATGGGGGTCAGGCCAGCAGCGGCGCGTTGATCGGCAGGATCGGCCCGAACACGGAGAGATTGTAGGCCGTGGAGCCCGCCGGCGTCGCCACCAGCGCGCCGTCGCAGATCAGCTCCTCCAGCCGCACCTTGCCGTCGACCGAGACCTTGAGCTTGGCCGCCTGGTAGGTCTCGCGGAACAGGTGCACCTCGTTGATGGCGAGCCCGTCGTGCACCGTGCCGGCGCGGTCGACGGCGCGCATGGCGAGCGGATGGATGACGTTCACCTCGGCGCGCGCCAGCCGCGTCTTGCAGGTCGTCCTCGACGTAGTCGTTGGTGAGAAAGCCGACCGAGCCGCGGTTCATGCCGTAGATCGGGATGCGGTCGTGCATGTGCCGGTGCAGCGTCTGCAGCATGAGGCCGTCGCCGCCGAGCGCGACGATGGCATCGGCCTTGCTTCGGTCGGGACATTGCCGTAAAGTCTCGTCAGCGTTTCGAGCGCACGGCGCGCCTCCGGCACCTCGCTGGCGACGAAGGCGATGTTCTCGAACTTTTGCGCTAAGCTGGGCATGGAGGCCGCTGCAACCGATTGAAGCCAAAGGAGGCTCGCTCAAGTGGGAGAAAACGACAAGCTCGTTCTGATCTATGCCACGTTTCCCTCCGCCGCCGAGGCCGAGCGGATCGGCGGCGCGCTGGTGGATCGGGCCTGGCGGCTTGCGTCAACATCTTTCCCGGCATGACGGCCATCTATGTCTGGGAGGGCAAGCGCCAGCGCGAGACCGAGGTGGCAGCCATCATCAAGACGCGGGCGCGGCTGGCCGACACGGCCGATCGCCGAGGCGCGCAAGCTGCACCCCTACAGCAATCCGGCGCTGGTCGTGCTGCCTATCATCGGCGGCTCGGAGGACTTCCTGCGCTGGATCGGCGAACAAACGGTGCAGGCTGGTTGACAGCGCTATTCCTGTCGATATCCGGTGGATTATCGGTGGAGAAAGCGAACGGTGAATGTGGAGAGAATCGTCGCGCAAATGTCATTCGCAAGCGGGCATATCCGTGGCGGAAACGTGTCCGGGTCGCACATGCATTTGATCTAGTTAATAATTCGTTATATAAATTCGTGTGAGGGGGCTGCGTTTCCCGTATCTCGTCATCTTCGTATGGGCCTCGGAGGTTTGTGCATGGCGCAAGGACCCTCGAGGGTTCCGACCTGTGCATAACGCTCCGCGGTCCAGCTGCTTCCGCCACTGACGGGTGAGCGCTGAAGGGTAACGGACGGCGACAAAGCCGCCCTGCCCCTCAAAGGGACAAGCGCTCCGGGACACGGTCCCGCCCACGTGGCTGAGCAATTGTAAGCCTCCTCCATCCACATAGATGGGGGCGTCAATGGCTAGACATATCCTAGGGGTACTTGGCGTTATCGCGGCCGGCGTGTTGCTCGTCGTTTCGGCCGCAATGAACTATCGCTTCGGCTACAGCCTCGGCAAAACCCCAGCCGATGGCCAGATCTACGGGGCCGCGTCTGCCGCCGCCGACTGTTTCAAGGCGCTGGTGCCGTTCTTCTTCTTTGCCGCCTGGCGCAACAGGATGTGGTCGCAGGCCTTTGCCGCGGCCATCGTGTGGGTCGTCGTCACCGGCTACTCCATGACGTCGGCGCTCGGCCATGCCGCGCTCAACCGTCTGGACATCACCGGCCAGCGCACCGTGGCGAGCCTCAACTACAAGGACATGCGCGCCGATACCAAGCGTGCCCAGGACCAGCTTGCGTGGATCCCCGCGCACCGGCCGCCGGAGACCGTCGCGGCCGAGCTCAACGTTCACAAGGCGCAGCGGCAATGGCTGCTGACGCGGGATTGCACCGAGGTCACGGGCAAGACCGCGAGGGAGTATTGCCAGCAGTTCCACAAGCTCTCCGCCGAGCTGGCGTCCGGCCGCGAGGCCGTGAAGCTGGAGGCGCGAATTCACGAGATCGGCGCCAAGCTGGCCGTGGCTGGTACCGGCAACGGTGATGGCGGAGACCGATCCGCAGGCCTCGGTGATTGCCCGTGTCACTGGGCTCCAGATGGAGCAGGTGCAGACGGGGCTGGCGCTGTTCGTGGCGCTGCTGATCGAGATCGGCTCCGGGTTCGGCATGTACGTGGCCTTCGCCTACTGGCGCACGCAGGCACCGGCGCCGGCCGCGCGCGAGCCCGTGGCAGCCGCGGCACCTGCGGCGGTCATGCGGGCGCCGGCCGAGCCGGCCATGCCGGCGCTTGCGCCACCCAGCGCGGCTCACGCCAGGGTGCTCGACATCGACGAAGCGGAGGCCGCGCCACCCGAACCGGCAGAAGCGCAGCCGTTGCCGCCCGTCCGCCTCGGCGCCAACGACAACCGCACGCCGGCCAAGCGCCTGCTGCCCGACAGCGATGTGCAGCGCTTCTACCGCGAGCAGGTGGTGGCATCGGACGGAGCCAGCATCACGCTCAACGACCTCTACAACACCTACTGCGCGTGGAGCGAGGAGCAGGAGAAGGAGCCCCTGGCGATGCCGACCTTCAGCCGGGAGTTCAAGGCGCTCGGCGTGCGCAAGGAGAAGATGGGCGGGCGGGTCCGCTACTTCGACATCGCGGTTCGCCCCAGCGCGAGGTGTTCGACGACGGCAAGGTGCCGGCATCGGTGTCGCGGGCGGCTTAGGATCGCCGTTCCAAAAAAGCCTTAGCGAAGGGCCGCGCCAGCGGCCCTTTTGTTTTGTAGAGTGGGCGGGCGCCCCGGGATGCCTCGGCGCCAAATGCGGTGGCGTGGCCGCCGGACGGTCTCCTTCAGGGAGGACACCAGATGCGTCGGGTGTTGCTCTGCGTCGGCTTGCTGGCCGGTTTTGCAGGTACGGCTGTGGGTGCGCCGGCGGCGATCCCCAAGGGCGCTTCGCAAGCGGCGAGCGCGGCCGTGCAGCCCGTGTTCTGTTTCGGCTTCCGCCGGGACTATCGCAACTTCAATCACTGCTGGCACATCAACGCCCCTCGGTTCCGCGGGGCGGCGAGATACTGTAGCCGGATTTGCGAGTAGCGCACTTCGGCAAGGGAGAAGCATCCTTATGACCACCAAGCCGCCCGCCGCCGTCGGAATGCGCCTTGCAGAAGTGGATACGCCGGCGCTGGTCATCGACCTCGACGCCTTCGAGCGCAACCTGCGGCGCATGGCGGATTTCGTCGCCAAGGCCGGCGTGCGGCTGCGTGCCCATGCCAAGACGCACAAGTCGCCCGTGATCGCGGCCAAGCAGATCGCGCTCGGCGCCGTCGGCGTGTGCTGCCAGAAGGTGTCGGAGGCCGAGGTGTTGGTCGATGGCGGCATCGGCGACGTGCTCGTCTCCAACGAGGTGGCTGGCGCGGCGAAGCTCGATCGTCTCGCGGCGCTGGCTCGTCGCGCCAAGATCGGCGTGTGCGTCGACGATCTGAGCAACGTGGCCGAGATGGAGGCCGCCGCCGCCAAGGCCGATGCCAGCCTCGATGTGCTGGTCGAGATCGACGTGGGGGCCGGCCGCTGCGGGATGGCGCCGGGCGCACCCGCCGCGCGCATTGCCAAAGCGGTCGCCGGCTCGCACCATCTGAAGTTTGCAGGCCTGCAGGCCTATCACGGCTCGGCGCAGCACGTGCGCGAGGCCGACGCTCGCCGCCGCCACATCGCCCGCGCGGTGGAGCTGGTCGAGGAGACGCTCGCAGCGCTGCGGGCGGTAGGTCTGGAGGCCCGCATCGTCGGCGGCGGCGGCACGGGCACCTACGAGAACGAGGCCGCGAGCCGCGTCTACAACGAATTGCAGTGCGGCTCCTACATCTTCATGGACGCCGACTACGCGCGCAACAAGCGCGACGACGGCGGCTTCTTCG
Source organism: uncultured Alphaproteobacteria bacterium (assembly GCA_963724565.1). GTDB lineage: Bacteria > Pseudomonadota > Alphaproteobacteria > Rhizobiales > Hyphomicrobiaceae > AWTP1-13. The sequence continues at coordinate 133,272 of CAVRVK010000006.1, read as the reverse complement.
ACGCCTACGAGCACGCGCTTTTCGTCTACGCGACGGTGATGAGTGCAACCGCCCCGGAGCGGGCGGTGGTCGATGCCGGCCTCAAGGCGTTCGCCTTCGACAGCGGCATGCCCGTGCCGTGGAGGCTGCCCGGCGCCACTTACCACCGCCCCTCCGACGAGCACGGCATGCTCGACCTCACCAATTGCGCCGAGCGGCCCACGGCGCGGCGACAAGGTGCTGCTCGTTCCCGGCCACTGCGACCCGACCGTCAACCTGCACGACTGGTACGTCGGCATCCGCGGCCTCGGCACGCCGACCGCACACGTGGAAAGCGTGTGGCCCGTGGCCGCTCGCGGCGCGCTGTTCTGAGTTCGTTCCAAAGCGCGCCTAGTGTGGCGGTTCAGAAGTTCCCCATCACTTGGGGCTGGGTCGGAAGGGAACTTCTGAACCAAAGCCACACTAGCAACTCAACAATTCTAGTGTCCCTTCTGAACCCGAAGTTCGCATAATCGAGTGCAGCAGGGTGTGTGCGAACTTCGGGTTCGGGACACTGTCCATTGTGCGCCTGTCACCGGCACCCGATATCCATCCAGCGTCCGTCACCCACAAGGAGGGACGCAATGACCCCCGAGGAACGTCAGCTCATCACTGGTCTTTTCGACCGCATGCGCGGCTACGGCGCGCCGGAGAAGGACCGCGAAGCCGAGGCCGTGATCAACGAGGCGATGCGGGCCGTGCCCGACGCGGGCTACATGCTGGTGCAGTCGGTGCTGGTACAGGAGCATGCGCTGGAGGAGGCGCAAACCCGCATTCAGGAGCTCGAGCGACAGGTGCGCAGCGCTGAGAGTGCTGCGCGGCCGGCAGGTTCCGGCAGCTTCCTGGGCGGACTGCTGGGCGGCGGCCGGCCGGCTTCTCAGCCGACGGGAACGTCGGTGCCGCCGATCGGCTCGCGCGCTGCAGCCTCCCGATTACGCCGACGATGACCGTCGGCCGTGGGGGCAAAGCCCGCCCCCGCAGCAAGCGGCACCTGGGTCGCCGATGGGCGGTGGCTTCCTCCGCTCGGCCATGGCCACGGCTGCCGGTGTTGCCGGCGGCGTGTTGGCGGCGAACGCTATCGGTAGTCTGCTGGGTGGCCGCTCCCAAGCGCACGCGGCGACCAGCCAGCCCACGCCGCCGGCCAATACCGACGCCGCGGTTCAGCAAGCGCGGCAGGACTGGGAGGACGATGCGCGCGCCGATGCGGCCGATGATGGCTCGTTCGACGGCGGCGGCGATACGGGCGGCGACATCTGAGGCTTCGCCAGGCAGCCGAGATGTGCGCGGCCGGGTCTCGTTTGGGGCCCGGCCGCCACCGCTTCAGGTCTTGCCAGTGATCTTGAGCGCGAAGGCGTAGTCGAGCGCCACCTCTTTCAGCTGCTCGAACCGCCCCGACGCGCCGCCGTGGCCCGCCTTCATGTTGGTCTTGAGCAGGATCAGGTTGTCGCTGGTGTTGAGGTGGCGCAGCCGCGCGACCCACTTGGCTGGCTCCCAGTAGGTGACGCGCGGGTCGGTGAGGCCGGCGTAGGCGAAGATGTGCGGGTAGGCCTTGGCCGCCACGTTGTCGTAGGGCGAATAGCTGCGGATGATCGCGAAATCCTCCGTCGACGCGATCGGGTTGCCCCACTCGGGCCACTCCGGCGGCGTCAGCGGCAGGCTCTCGTCGAGCATGGTGTTGAGCACGTCCACGAACGGCACGTCGGCGATGATGCCGAGGAACAGGTCGGGCGTCATGTTGGCCACCACGCCCATCAGCATGCCGCCGGCCGATCCGCCGTTGGCGATGATGCGGCCCCGGCTGGTGAAGCCCTGCTCGGCCAGGTACTCGCCGGCGGCGATGAAGTCGGTGAAGGTGTTCGTCTTCTTGCTGCAGCTTGCCGTCCGTGTACCAGCGGTAGCCCTTGTCCTTGCCGCCGCGGATGTGGGCGATGGCGAACACGAAGCCGCGGTCGACCAGCGACAGCCGCGAGGTCGCGAACGAGGCCGGGATGGTGATGCCGTAGGCGCCGTAGCCGTAGAGGAACAGCGGCGCCGAGCCGTCGAGCGGCGTGCCCTTGCTGTAAAGCAGCGACACCGGCACAGTCTGGCCGTCCGGTGCCGGCGCCATCAGGCGGCGGGTGACGTAGTCGGCCGGCGTTGTGCCCGCTCGGCACCTCCTGCGTCTTGCGCAGCACGCGCGTGCGGCTCTCCATGTCGTAGTCGAACACCTGCGCCGGCGTGGTCATCGACGAGTAGGTGAAGCGCAGGCGTCGTGGTGTCGAACTCGTAGCCCGGCGACATGCCGAGCGAATAGGCCTCCTCGTCGAAGGCGATCGGCGTGCTCGGTGCCGTCGGCCAGGCGGCGGATGATGATGCGCGGCAGCCCGTCCTCGCGCTCCAGCCGCACGAGGTGGCCGGCGAAGGCGACGATGTCGAGCAGCAGCCGGCCCGGCTTGTGCGGCACGACCTCGCGCCAGTTCTCGGGCTGCGGCGCGGCCACCGGCGCCTCGCACAGGCGGAAGTCCTCCGCACCGGCCGAGTTCGTCATGATGAACAGCCTGTCGCCGTGGTGATCGACGGAGTACTCGTGGCCGTGCTCGCGCGCCGCAACCAGCCTGCAGCTCGCTCTCCGGCGCATCGGCGTCGATCAGGTAGGCCTCGTTGGTCTGGTGGTCGTGGGCGTCGACGATGATGTACTTGCCCGACTGCGTCTGGCCGACGCCGACATAGAAGCCGATGTCCTTTTCCTCGTAGACGAGCGCGTCCTGCTCCGACCGGCGTCCCGAGGCGATGCCGGTGGACGAACAGCGGGCGATGGTTGTCGTCGAGGCGCACGTAGAACAGCGTGCGGCTGTCGCGGGCCCAGACGATCGAGCTGCGGGTGTCGGGGATGGCGTCGGGCAGGTCCTGGCCCGTCTGCCAGGTCGCGAATGCGAACGGTGAAGAGCTCCGAGCCCTTGTCGTCGACGGCGTAGGCCAGATAGCGGTGGTCCGGGCTGTGCGCGGCGGCGCCGATCTGCCAATAGGGCTTGCCCTCCGCCTCCTTGTTGCCGTCGATCAGCACCTGCTCCGTGCCGCCGCCGCGCGGACGGCGGTTGAGCAGCGGGTATTGTCCGCCGGTGACATAGCTCGTGAAATACTCGAAAGGCCCGTCCGGGGAGGGAACCGAGCTGTCGTCCTCCTTGATGCGCGCCTTCATCTCGGCAAACAGCGTCTCCTGCAGCGCGCTCGTATCCTCGAGCGCTGCATCGGTGAAGGCGTTCTCGGCCTCGAGGTAGTCGCGGATGTGCGGGTCGAGCGCGGCGGGATCGCGCATCACCTCCTGCCAGTTGTCCGCGCGCAGCCATGCGTACTCGTCCACCAGCTCCACGCCGTGGCGGACGGAGAACTGCGGCCGGCGCTCGGCGACGGGTGGGAGCTGGCGGGTGACGGGGCGGTTGAGACCATGCATGTGAACACCCTCTTCTAATGTTGTTCTTGGGCCTGTGTTTTGAAAGCTTGGGCAGCGGCTCGGTTGGCAGGCCGTGGCGTTTCGTGTGGCCGTCAGCTGTCGCCAGGTTTGAACTTCAGTGCCGCGCCGTTGATGCAATAGCGCAGTCCCGTCGTCTCGCTCGGACCGTCCGGGAAAACATGGCCGAGGTGGCCGTCGCAACGGGCGCAGCGCACCTCCGTCCTGCGCATGAAGAAGGAGCGGTCGTCGTGCTCGCTGACGGCGGTGGCCGACGTCGGCTTGTCGAAGCTCGGCCAGCCCGTGCCCGACTCGAACTTGCCTTCGGAGGCAAACACCGGCTGCCCGCAGCCCGCGCACACGAACATGCCCTGGCGCTTCTCGCGATTGAGCGGGGATGAGCCGGGGCGCTCCGTGCCGTGCTGGCGCAGCACGAGGTACTGCTCGGGCGTCAGCTCGGCACGCCATTCGGCGTCGCTCTTGACGATCTTGTCGGCTTCTTGGGTGGTGGGGGTCTTCGACATGAAAAGGCTTCCCGCAGGGGGCCGCATGGGTATTGGGTGGCGGCGGCCCCATTATGGCCGCAAGGGTCGAGAGACTTGGCTTCAAGTCTTCGTGTCTAAAGGTTGCATGAGCAGGCTCCTGTAAATGGTTGATGTTGCAATGCACGCTCTATGATCAGCAGCAACCAACCCGCAGACAAGGCAAATAATCTGAGCTGGACACGGTAAGAAATATGACTTGTTCTTGGTCGCGGGGGCAAGCAAGCTTCATCTATAAAGCAAATACTGTTGTGGCTCCCGTATGAATAGTGTAAAGGGGCGGTGTTTCAAGGTGTCAGCGGGGTGGGACGGCCTAACGGGCCAGCAACGGCGTCGGAGCCAAGTCATGGATGAAGTCGACAAGCCCGATCTTGTGGGACTGACCGCTGAAATTGTTTCCGCCTACGTCAGCAACAACGAGATCGGCCGCGAGGACTTGCCGCACATGATAGCCGACGTGCACGAGGCGCTGGCCCAGGCCTCGCAGCGCATCACAGGCGGCGACCGCGAGGAGCTGAAGCCCGCCATCGCCCTCAAGAAATCGGTGACTCCGGACTACATCGTCTGCTTGGAAGACGGCAAGAAATTCAAGTCCCTGAAGCGGCACCTGCGCACCCACTACAACTTGTCGCCCGAGGAATACCGCGAGAAATGGGGTCTGCCGCACGACTATCCCATGGTGGCGCCGAACTATGCTGCGGCCAGGTCTCAGCTTGCCAAGCAGATGGGCCTCGGCACCCGCAAGGAGAAGTAGCGGCAAACGCAGCCAGCCGGCTCCTCACAATAGCGGCCTCACGCCACCGACCTGCACGGGTTCACCTGCGATCTGCGCCAGGCGCGCTTCGTCGACCAGCTCGAAATCCGTGCCCGACCACTTGAAGGTTCCCGTCCGCCGCAGCTGCTTGAGCGTCTTGTTGGTGTGCACCAGAGAGAAGCCGATGGTGTCTGCCAGCTGCTCCTGCGTGAAGGGAAAGGTGACCTTGTTGTTGCGCGCGAGCCCGAGCTGGCGCGCACGCCGAAACAGATGCAGCAGAATGAACGCCACCCGCTCTGTTGCCCGCCTCTGACCGACCGTGACGAGGTAATCGCCGAGGATGGTCTCCTCACGCGAGGCGAGCCAGGTCACGTCGAACGCCAGCCCCTGGTGCTTCTCGTAGAGCGTCCACAGTTTCTCGCGCGGGAACACGCACAGCACCACTGGAGTCAAAGCTTCCACCGTGTGGTGCATGCTGTCGAAGATGGAGGCCTGCAGGCCGAGGAAGTCGCCGGGCAGGGCGAAGTTCAGCACCTGGCGGCGGCCGTCCTCGAGGCTCTTGGACTTGAGCGCCCAGCCGGAGAGCACCGTGTACAGGTGCGGGCTGTTGGTCTCCTCCACCAGGATCGTCGAGCCGGCATCGAGGACCAGTTCGCCGCTCTTGAAGCGTTGCATGAAGTCCAGCTCTTCAGCCGAGAACTTCCGGAACGCCTTGATCTGCCTCAGGGGGCAGCTCTTGCAGGGTGTCTGCGGCGGCGCCGTCCCACTGCTCTTATTGCTGTTCCTGGCCATGCGATCCACGGCGACACCAGCCCTTTGGCTAGGACCTAGTCTCAGAGCTGTCTATGTCTTTCTTAAAAGACGAGGCTAGATCGTTGCGGCAGATTGCGCTGACCTGAGCAGCTGGAGGGACAAGGTTGAGCGCCCGCTACATGTTGTGCGTTTGCAAGCCAAGGGAGGGCGCCGTGAAGGCTCGCCGTCTTATCGGAAATGCCTCCTACGGGCCCGACGTCCTCAAAGCTCTGTTCGAGGCGTTCGACGACGCCTGGGCCCGCATCGCGCCGACATGCGGCAACGATCCCCAGGTCATCGAATCTACCCGCATGCGGCTCGCAAGCGTCATCCTGGCCCTCGCCAAGGATCGGCCCAAGCCTGATGCGAAGGAGCTGAGAGACAGTGCTCTGAGGATCCTCGGTCATCAGGCTTCCGACGACTAACCCCTCATCCACCACACCCATCCGCCGCGCGATGGCAGCGACGGCCGTTCCAGCTTCAGCGGAACCAAGTGCAAATTCCTCGCGTTGTTCGGGCACATGGCGGCCTGTCGACGGCCTCGCCAACTGAACAATCGCAAAGCGAGGAGATGCAATCATGGGACGCGGTCTCATCCTTTGGCTGGTCGGCATCCCCCTGCCGGTCATCCTGCTGTTGTACTTCCTGGGCTACCTGCACTGACAGGCCGCTCGAGGCTGCGCATATGCAAGCCAGCCACCTCGGTCTCGGTCTCCCGCGCCTCGGCAACGGTCCGTGACATCGCAGCCGCGACGGTCAGTTGGAGCGGGTAGCCCCTGCTGAGGATTGAGCGGGGCGGCCGGCGATATCGAAGAACAGCGCTTGGCTGATTACCGCCTTCACGTTCTCGGGCTGGAACGGCTTGGTGATGAGGAAGGTCGGTTCCGGGCGCGTGCCGGTGAGCAGGCGTTGCGGGAATGCGGTCACGAAGATCACAGGGAGCGAGACGGAGTTCAGGATCTCGTTGACCGCATCGAGGCCGGAGCTGCCATCGGCGAGATGGATGTCGGCAAGCACAAGACCTGGGCGCAAAGTCGTGACCGCCTCGACCGCGTGCTTCGCGGTGCGGGCGATCTTGACCACGCGATGACCGAGATCGGTGACCAACTGCTCGAGATCGAGCGCGATCAGCGGCTCGTCCTCGACGATTACAACATCGGTCGCCATCTGCTTGGCGATCTCCCGCCCCGCCTGATCGATGAGACCCTCGAGCTCCCTGTCTTCCACGTCCATGACGAGCGCCGCCTCGGACGGCGAGAACTCCTCGACCGCCACCAGCAGGAAAGCCTGCCGGGCTTTTGCAGGGAGCGCCTCGAGGTTGCGCCGGGCGGCTTCCAGCGCCGGATTGGCGGGCGGCTCGTCGGCCTGCCCGTTGAGAGGTATCGAGTTCAGGATCTTCAGAAACGTTCGATAAAGGGCCACGCGGGGCGGAAGCGACGACGAGAAGATGTTCGGGTCGGCGACAATGGCCTCCAGGGTAGAGACGACGTACGCATCGCCGCTTTGCTGACTGCCGGTCAATGAACGGGCAAACCGCCGCAGAAACGGCAAATGGCTCGTAACCCGTTGTGCGATTGACATATTTTCCACTCCCGACGCCGCCGGCCAAGCTTGACCGCCCAGTCGACAACGCCGGGCACAGGAGCTGGTTCCCGCAGCCGGAACCCTTTTTCGTTCTGCCGCGTTGTACCATCTGTGTGCGTATGGCGATGCGATTGCAAACCTCTGGAGGGCAAGTGGAGATGGCAGCAGCGGGCGGGCTGGGGGAACCCAAGGGGAAGGAGTCGGCGAAACTGGCCGACGAAGACCAGGTGCGTCCGGCCTTGTCGCTCGAGCCCGCGTCATCCCAGCCGCGCGAGAGGCACCTGCGCATCGTGCACAGCGCCGAGTCCCCGAGCTGCACCCGACCCGTGCAAAGCCGGCCGATGCCGCGCCCCGTCCAGGCATCGCCCGTTGGCGATCCGGCCAAGTGCGAAGTGGTGCTCGATCACGCAATCCAGGGCCAGATCGGAAGCATGCTCAGAGACGTGTTCGCGGATGTTGCCTGCGAACCGGTGCCGCCGCGGTTCGTCGAGCTGTTGGAGGCTCTTGGAGCCCAGGAGGAGCAGAAGTGAAAGCTGTGTCTGCATCTATGAAGCAGGCCATGCTTGGCCTGATCCCCAATCTGCGTGCGTTCGCGGTGTCGCTGTGCGGCGATATCGAGCGGGCCGACGATCTCGTGCAGGAGACGCTGCTCAAGGCCTGGAATCATATGGACAGCTTCCAGGAGGGCACCAACCTTCGCGCCTGGTTGTTCACCATCCTGCGCAATACGTATTTCTCCGAGTGCCGCCGCCGCCGCCGCGAGGTGGAAGACCGCGACGGCAGCAAGGCGGCGGATCTGTCGGTGCACCCCGAGCAGCATGGTCACTTGGACATGCGCGACTTCCGCAAGGCGCTGGACATTTTGCCTGCCGATCAGCGCGAGGCGCTGGTGCTCGTTGGCGCGGCCGGGTTCTCCTACGAAGAGGCCGCGGCCATATCTGGCTGCGCAGTCGGCACCATCAAGAGCCGTGTGAACCGTGCGCGCAACAAGCTGGCGGAGATGTTGAGGGTCGACTCGCCGCACGAGTTCGGGCCCGACGCCTCGACGGAGGCCATCGTCGCACGCACGGCCAACGGCGGCATTCGCTAACGTACGCCTCCGGCGTCCACCTCGCCCCTAAGCGGTCTGATTGGGCCGCGTAGTCAATGGCACGGAGGCATGTCCGCTGTTCGCGTCGATCCGGACGAGCGCCATGAGGACGTTCGAAGGGGAAGTTTGACCCAACTGAGACGACGTGGCTGTGCAGCATCAGGTATGCGCATTGCGCCACGACACACAGCGCCGCCCCCAAAGATTGGGCTGGCTACTCTTCCCGCAAGCCCGCCTTGCGCAGGCCCTCCATGTGCAGCTCGCCCATCCACTTGTGACGGAAGCCGTGTTGGCGAAAGAGCGCGAGTGAAGCGTCGGGCTGGCGCTTGATGAGCTCGGCGATCTCGGCCCGCGCTTCGTCGGCGCGGCCGAGCTGGGCAAGCGACATGGCAACGAACTTGCGGGCCGTGTTGGTGGTCGGGGTGAATGCCAGAGCGCGCCTGCCCGCGCGGATGGCCTCCTCATAACGGCGCGCCAGGTAAAGTGCGGCCGAGAGGACCGAGTAGGTGCCGGTGGCCGCCTTCTTGCTGTCCAGCGGGTTCATGCGGCAGGCCGCCTCGCATTGGGCGATCGACTTGTCGCTCTCGCCGCAGACGGCGTAGACGGCGGCCGCCTTGTTGCGCACGAACAAGGAGTTCGGATGCACCATGAGCGCCCGGTTTGCCAGCTCCAACGCCTCGTCGAACCGGTTCGACAAAACGCCGTAGGTGATGGCCGCGCTCGCAAGGCAGGTGCTGTTGTCCGGCCCTGCCGCCAGAGCGCGGCCCGCGAGCCGAGAAGCCTCATCGACCCCGCGAGACCAGCTCTCTTGAAAGCCCTGCAGAGTGCCAGTGGCGACGCTGTCGGTGAGCGTGCCGAGAACCTCGGCATACTCCGGGTCCGCCTCGAGGGCCTTGCCCAGCAATTCCTGGGTGCGTCGGTAATCGACCTCGGTTTGCCCGAAATAGACCGGGAGCGCGCGCAGGTAGAGGTCGTAGGCGGTCAGACTGTCTGTCGGCTTTGCGCGCGCGCGCCGGATCTCGGCTTCCCGTACGCTTATTTCCACGGCAGAGACGATCCGCTCCGTGAGCTCGTCCTGCAGGGCGAAGATGTCCCTCAGGTCGCCCTCGAAACGGTCGGCCCAGATGTGGGCGCCGGTCTCGGTCTCGATCAGCTGGGCGACGATGCGCACGCGGTTGCTGGACTTGCGCACGCTGCCCTCGACTACGTAGCGCACACCGAGCTCGCGGCCGATCTGCTGCACGTCGGCGGACCGGACCTTGTAGATGAAGCTCGACTGGCGGGCGATGACGAACAGCCAGCGCACGCGCGACAGGGCCATCAGAATGTCGTCGACCATGCCGTCGGCGAAATACTCCTGCTCGGGATCTCCGCTCATGTTGGCGAACGGCAGGACCGCGATCGAGGGCCGGTCGGGAAGCGGCAGGAGCTCCGCACCCGACTCCCATGCCGGCCCGGATCTGACCTCCGACCCCGGCCGCGCCGCGTGAGATTTGCGCAGCTCGGCGGCGAGCGCCCTCGTGGTCGGGTCTGGCTCCACATTCAGCTCGCGCTTCAGAAGCGCAGCAAGCTCTTCGCAGTGCTTGAGGGCATCGGCTCGGCGGCCACCGGCCGCCAGCGCGCGCATGACCAACCGATGCGCGTCCTCGCGCAGGCTGCTGACCGCGATTGCCCGGTTGGCGGCGCTGAGTGCGGGCGCGTGGTTGCCACCCTCAAGCTCCTGCTCGCCGAGTTTCACCATGGCGTCGAGCGCCAGCCCTTCCAGCCGCTGGCGCTGGACGCCCAGCCATTCGGTCCAGGCCTCCTCCGGGATCGCAACGTCGGCCAGTAGAGAACCCCGATAGAGACCGACCGCGTGCGTTCAGAGCATCCCGGCTGCCATCGGAGAGGAGCGCCTCGAACTGCGCCAAGTCGGAGCCGATCGCACCCGGCTTCAGCGAGATCATCTCGCCGCTGCTGATCAGCGTGTCCTCGCCCAGTACACGGCGCAGCCGGCTGAGCGCCTGGCGGAGGTTCTGGCGAGCCTGTGCCTCGAAATGCGAGCCCCACAGCAGGGTCATGAGTTTGTCGCGGCTGTGCGGCCCGGGGGCACTGCAGGCCAAGAAGGCGAGCAGGGCTGCCAGCTTCTTGCTGGTCAGATCGACGGGACCATCGGGCCCGCTCAGCTCAAAGCGGCCGAGCACCGAAAGCTGAAAAGTGGGCTTTGGCACGGTGTTCATACCCGCCCCGGGGCAAAACGCGTCAACGCATTCTCTTCGCACCGCATTCTGCAATTTTCACGGCCCGCGGAGCAAGATTCACAGCCTTGTCACGGCTAACGGCCGCGGCAGGTCACGGCAACCAGGCGAACTGGGGTCTCCAAAGCACGAAATCAGGAGCCATGTGCCGTGAACAAATCATCCCTCGCCGTCCTCTTGTTGGCCATAGGGTTAGCCGCACCCGGCGTTGCGCAAAACGATTCCCTCGCTCTCGGGAACGATGCGAGCGACGCCTGCGCTAAACACACCGCCTGCGGCCATCCGCAATTGGTGAAACCACAATCCGGGGCAATGCCTGCCGGCGGCCTGGCGACCGCGACCCGGTCGTCCCGGATCGAGGACAACGAAGCGTCCGCAGACCCAAAGGTCACTTGGCGTGAGGACCCGTCACTCATGGATTGGTCCTGGCGACGTTGGCCATCCCTCACCGATTTCTGATCGAAGGAGCAGACCGCCATGACCGAGCAAACAGGGCTTCGCCCAGCTAACGACGAACAGCCCGGCACATCACTGCGCTCCCTTGGCACTCGCCTCAACACACTCAAAGCACGCGTGGCGGCGTGGGTTACGATCTGCGCCGATCACTACAAGGCCGCAGCCCTCTACGATCGACTGTCTGGCCTGTCGGACGCCGAGTTACATCGGCGAGGGCTCTCACGGCTCACACTCGCGAGGGATATTCGCGACGCCTGCGATTCGACGGCAAGGCATTGAGGTCCAATGCCAAGCAATTGCACCCATCGCCGCGCGGACTCAATGCGCGAGATTGATCTGCTGTTTTTGGAGGAAATCACCATGCGTCGTAACATCGAGACAAATAGAACTGCCATGATCGCGCAGACCATCTCCCTAACGGTAGTGGGCTTGTTCTTCTTCGCTGCCTTCTTCTACGCATTGACGCTTCCGGACCCTCCCTCGGCAGGGGCATCGACCCAACTTTCTCATACCGAAATCGGTTCGTGACCCGGGTACCCCGGCATACCCAACTTGTGAGATCGCACGAGATCGCGACTGGCATCATTGGAGCGGCGCGCGGACCCTATATCCTGACCTTGGCTGCTGCAGCGCATGAGTCTGCTCTTGGCAGCACTTGGGCGACATGGCTCTTGCCCGCATCTTCCGCCTGCTTGCGGGCGTATATCCGACGTTGGTTCGTCTCGCCTGCAATTAGGTAGGCGACCTAGTCACGCGGACGCGGGGCTGCCTCGGCTGCGTGGGCTCGCATCCTGGTCGAAAAACAGCACCTGGCTGACGATCGCCTTCACCGCGTCTTCGCGGAATGGCTTGGGGATGAGGAAAGTCGGCTCGGGGCCCTGCCCGGTCGCAAGCCGCTCCGGAAAAGCCGTAACGAACACCACGGGCACAGAAAAGCTGCGCAGCATCTCGTTGACCGCATCGACCCCTGAGCTGCCGTCGGCCAGGCGAACGTCGGCAATCACCAGGCCAGGCTTGTGCTGTTTGGCCGCGCGCACGGCGGCGGCATGCGTACGGGCGATCGACACCACGCGATGGCCAAGGCTTTCGAGAATGAGCTTGAGGTCAAGGGCGACGACCGGCTCGTCCTCGATGATGAGGACGTCGGCGGCGATCTGCTTGCCGATCTCGGCGCCCGCTTCTCCCAGCAGCTCGCCGACGCGCCGCTCGGATGTCTCGAGAATTCGCGCGGCATCCGCGGCGCTGAAGCCTTCCACCGTGACAAGGATGAACGCCTGACGGCTTTCCGGCGTAAGCGCAGCCAGGGTTCGCGCGGCCGTATCGCCGATCAGGCCGCCGGGGCGAGGCCCGAAGTCGCGATAGCGGCGCGTGAACGTCTGCAGGAAGCACTGGTAGAGCCCGAGCCGCGCCGGCAGGTCGGGAAACACGGAGGGATCGGCGGCAATGACCTGGAGCACGCGCGCAACCGCCCCGTCCCCCGCGCTTTGCGATCCGGTAAGGAGGCGCGCGAACCGCCGCAGATGCGGTACGTGGGGTGCTATGCTGTCGCCTAACGACATTGCGCTGCCTAGCCGCTCCGTGCGACCAGCCCGTGACGAAGGCGCACCGGCGCGATGTGGGGCTGTCGCTTCTGCCTCGCGCGATTGGCATGCATGCGCGAGCAATGATTTGGCGCTGGCAGCTTATGCGACGGACTGGCGGCCGACCATGCCAAACTTGGTGTCTGTCTGGCGATGGTCAATCGAGGATTGACTGCCGACCGCCGGCCCAAAACACCTGCTCGAATGGACGAAGCCGCGCCGCTGCGCATCGCTTCCCCTGCCCCGATTGCTGTTCAGCTTCGGTCTCGCAAGGTTCACGAACCTTCAAAAGAGCTTGAGCACGGGCGCCCAAGCCCATGAACCCGAACGGGTTTGTCCCCACAGGCAGCGGAACAAGGTGGCTCCCTGGTGGTTTGACCAAGGAGAGTGCAAACGAGCCACTGCAAACGTGGAGATGTGTCGTGAGCTTTTGGCATGTAGTGCGGCGTGAGATGCTCGAGGTCGTGTGGCTGGCGTCGATCGTAGGCGGCTTGTCGGCCTTGAGCGTGGCGCTGGCGTTCGTGGCTGCGATGACGCTCGACGGGTAAGCAGCAGGGCCGTTGGCTTGGTGCCAATCGCCACACAAACTCCCCCACCTGGGGGAACACAAAAAGCGCTGATGAGTATCGACGGTATGGGTGCGTAGCTCTTCCCCCGCATTTCCTCCCCGCGCCCATTCCCTAGCGAGGACGTGAAAGGCACCAGCGGCGAGATCAAAGTTCAGGTCGGCGGGGTAGCGTCCCCGTCGGTTTCGGCCTGTTCATTTCGGCGACGCCGCGACATGCGCCCGCCTTTGCGCCCGGCCTCCGAGGCCAACGCGCGGTCCTGCGAGAAGCTGCGAGCATGCGGAGCTACCCGCCGCCCGCCCTTGCGTCCCGCCTCCGAGGCCAGCGCGCGGTTCTGGGCGAAAGAACGTTTCTCGTGAGGGACGTTTGCGCCGCCTTTGCGCGCGATTTCGCGCTGTTTGGCGGGGTCCATGCGGGCAAACCCGCGCTGGGATGAGCCGGGGCTTTGGCTGTCGCCGTGATGCGCCATTGGCATTCCTCCTACAATCCTTGGGCTAAACCACTGAGAGGCGCAGGGGGTTCCAGCCCCGAAGCGGCAGGGCCCGTTGCTCGATCAATCCTTGTTGGCGGATGCGGCTTGCTGCGCGTGTTGCGCCAGCAGCGGCGAGACCTTGTCGTAGCGGTTGGGCGCTGATGGTATCGAGCGGCACCCGGATCCTGCAGGCAGAAGCCCGCCGGCGCGAACTCGATCACCGGCTCGCGACGGTGGGGTTGCTGCCCATGGCCGTGATCAGCGACAGGCCGAAGCCCTCGTGTGAGGCGGGCTTCGACCGGCGGGCCGCCGCGCTCGCTGCCAGGAGAAGTCCATGTAGCGCGTCGGTGCCGTTGCCGCCGAGCGTCCACTCGACCACGCACCTCGCCGGTCGCATTCGACAGCGCGCCGTACTTGGCGGCGTTGGTGCGACAGCTCGTGCACGATGAGCGCGAAGGTCTGCACGCCGGAGGGGCTGAGCGCCACGGCCGGCCCCGAGACGCGCACGCGCTCCGAGAAGCCGGCGATCTCGGCCTGCACGACGTCGCGCAGGTCGGCACCCTTCCAGGACGCCTCCGTCAGCAGCTCGTGCGCGTGGCCGAGCGACTGCAGCCGGCCGATCAGCATCTCGCGCGCCTCCTCGGTCGAGCGCGCGCCGATCAGCGTGCGCGAGGTGATCGACTGGAACACCGACAGCAGGTTCTTCACGCGATGCGCCAGCTCCTGCACCAGGATGGTCAGCCGCTCCTCGGCCTGCTTGCGCTCGTGCACCTCGGCGCGCAGCCGCTCGGCGGCCTGCTCCAGCTCGGCGGTGCGGTCGGCGACCCGCTGCTCGAGCAGGCGTGCGACTGGGCGAGCTCGGCGCGCATCTGGAACAGCTCGACGAACACCTTCACCTTGGCGCGCAGGATTTCCGGCACGATCGGCGTCAGGATGTAGTCGACCGCGCCCAGCGCGTAGCCCTCGCACGGTCTGCACGTCGTCGGCGAACGCGGTCACGAAGATGATCGGCGTGTGGCGCGACTTCTTGCGCTGGCGGATCAGCGCCGCGGTCTCGCAGGCCCGACATGCCGGGCATGTTGACGTCGAGCAGGATGACGGCGAACTCCCGCTCCAGCAGAAGCTGCAGCGCCTCCTCGCCCGACGTCACGGTGACGATGTTCTGGCCGAGCTCCTCGAGCGCGACCCGGTAGGTCAGATGCTTCTCGGGCAGATCGTCGACGATCAGGATGGCGGCGCGCTCGGCACTGCTCATGGCGATTGCTCCTCGACAGAATCTGTCGCACCGCTCAGCGATAGAGCCAGGAGCGCAGCACGGCCAGCAGGTGGTGCGGGTCGACGGGCTTCGACAGATAGTCCCAGGCGCCGGCCTCGATGCAGCGCTCGCGATCGCCCTTCATGGCCTTGGCCGTCACGGCGATGATCGGCAGGTCGCGGCAGGACGGGATCTTGCGCGCCTCGCGCATGGTGGCGATGCCGTCCATCTCCGGCATCATGATGTCCATCAGCACGATGTCGATCGGCGTCTGCGTCGCCATGATGCGCAGCGCGTCGCGGCCGTTGCCGGCGGAGACCACCGTCATGCCGTGCTCCTCCAGCACGCTGGTGAGCGCGAAGATGTTGCGGATGTCGTCGTCGACGATCAGCACCTTGCGGCCCTCCAGAGCGGCATCGGACTGATGCAGGTCCTCGAGCAGGCGGTGCTGCGCCTCCGGCAGCCGCGTCACGCGCCGGTGCAGGAAGAAGGCGACGAGGTCGACCAGCCGCTCGCGCGAGTGCACGTGGCGCACCGTGAGCGCGTCGAAGCTCTTGGCAGGGCGCTGCTCGGCCTGCTGCTGGCCGTCGCCCAGCACGAGGACCGGCAGCCGCGCCGAAGCTCGGCCGCGTCTCGAGCGCGCGGCGATCGCCGGCGAGGTCGACCTCGCGAGCGCGCATCGACGATCAGGCAATCGGCGTCCTGCGACGCGATCGCTTCCGGCAGCGTCTGCCGGGCTCTGCGCCGACGACGATCAGGTCCTCGCCGGCGATCGCCTGCACGATGCCGGCGCGCTCGGCCGCCGTCGGCGCTCGACCACGAGCACGCGCCTGGCCGGCCGCTTGATGCTCGGCGAGCAGGTCCTGCAGGCCGTCGTCGAGCACGTCCTTGGACGGGATCGGCTTGGCGATGAAGCCGCGCGCGCCGGCCTCGAAGGCCCGCTCGCGCGCATCCTCCGTCGAGACCACGCAAATCGGGATGTGGCGGGTCGACAGGTCGTGCTTGAGGCGATCCATCACGCGCCAGCCGTCCATGTCCGGCAGCACGATGTCGAGCGTGATGGCATCCGGCATGTAGTCGCGCGCCAGCGCCAGCGCGCCGGCGCCCTGCGAGGTGACGAGGCCCTTGCAGCCCTTCTCGCGCGCCGCATCGAGCAGGAAGCGCGCGAAGGCCAGATCGTTCTCGACGATCAGCAGCACGGTGTCGCCCGGCTGGATGTTGTCGCGATCGTCCGGCGCCTCGTTGGCGAGCAGCGTCGGCTCGGGCGGCGGCTCGACCAGCACCTGCGGCGCGTCCTTGCGTCGCAGCGCGAGCAGGCGGCCGTTCGCGACGGCGCTGCCGCCGTCGAGCTCGCCGGCGCCTGCGGCTGCGATCCGGCGCGACATGCGCGGCGGCGCGTAGGTCGATGCGGCAGATAGAGCGTGAAGCTCGAGCCGCGGCCCGGGCTGCTCACCAGGCGGATCTCGCCGCCCAGCAGCTTCGACAGCTCGCGGCTGATGGCGAGGCCGAGGCCGGTGCCGCCGTACTTGCGGCTGATGCTGCCGTCGGCCTGCTGGAAGGCCTCGAAGATGATCTGCTGCTTCTCGCTGGAGATGCCGATGCCGGTGTCGGTGACGTGGAAGGCGACCGCCGTCGGCGGCGCGGTTCAGCTCCTCGTTGTCGGCGCTCCAGCCGGCCTTGGCCGGCTCGATGCTGAGCGTCACCTGGCCGTCGTGCGTGAACTTGAAGGCGTTGGACAGCAGGTTCTTGAGGATCTGCTGCAGCCGCTTGCTGTCGGTGATCATCGACTTCGGCAGCCGCGGATCGATGCGCAGCAGGAAATCGAGGCTCCTTGGATTCGGCGATCGTGGCGGAAGGTGCGCTCCACGTAGTGGTGCAGATCGTCGAAGCGCAGCTCGCTCACGTCGACCACCACCGTGCCGGACTCGATCTTCGACAGGTCGAGGATGTCGTTGATGAGCGTTGAGCAGATCGTTGCCCGAGGAGTGGATGGTCTTGGCGAACTCCACCTGCTCGCCCGGTGAGGTTGCCGTCGCGGTTCTGGCAGAGCTGGTCGGACAGGATCAGCAGGCTGTTGAGCGGCGTTCTGCAGCTCGTGGCTCATGTTGGCCAGGAACTCGGACTTGTACTTGGAGGTGCGGGCAAGCTGCACCGCCTTGTCCTCCAGCGCCTGGCGCGCCTGCTCCACCTCCTGGTTCTTGCCCTCCACCTCCTGGTTGCGCTGGGCCAGCAGCTTGCGCCTTGTCCTGCAGCTCCTCGTTGGTCTTCTGCAGCTCCTCCTGCCGGCTCTGCAGCTGCTTGGCCAGCGACTGCGACTGCGTGAGCAGGTCCTCGGTGCGCATGTTGGCTTCGATCGTATTGATGACGATGCCGATGCTTTCGGTGAGCTGGTCGAGGAAGCGCCTGGTGGCTGGGGCTGAAGCGCTCGACGGAGGCCAGCTCCAGCACGCCCTTGGCCTCGCCCTCGAACACGATCGGCAGCACCAGGATGTTGCTGCGGCGTCGCATTCGCTCAGGCCCGTGACGACGCGGATGGTCGATGCTGGACAGGCCCTCCAGCAGCACCTTCTGCTTGTCGATGGCCACCTGGCCGATCAGGCCCTGGCCCAGCTCGACGGTCTTGCCGTGCGCGCTCTGCCCGCCCGAGGCGTAGCTCGCCAGCAGCTTGAGGCGCGGCTCGCACGGAGGAGCTGTCGCGCACGTAGAACTCGGCCTGCTGCGCGCCCACCACCGGCGCCAGCTCCGACAGGATCATCTGGCCGACGGCGACCAGGTCCTTCTGGCCCTGCAGCAGGCGGCTGAACTTGGCGAGGTTGGTCTTCAGCCAGTCCTGCTCGGTGTTCTTGCTGCGTGGTGTCGCGCAGGTTGCGGATCATCTCGTTGATGGTGTCCTTGAGGACGGCCACCTCGCCCTGCGCATCGACGGTGATCGAGCGCGTGAGGTCGCCCTGCGTCACGGCCACGGCCACCTCGGCGATGGCGCGCACCTGGGTGGTGAGGTTGGCGGCGAGCTGGTTGACGTTCTCGGTCAGGCCCTTCCAGGTGCCGGCGGCGCCCGGCACCTTGGCCTGGCCGCCGAGCCGGCCGTCGACGCCGACCTCGCGCGCCACCGTCGTCACCTGCTCGGCGAAGGTGGCGAGCGTATCGGTCATGCTGTTGATGGTGTCGGCCAGCGCCGCGATCTCGCCCTTGGCCTCCACGGTCAGCTTGTGCTTGAGGTCGCCGTTGGCGACCGCGGTCACCACGCGGGCGATGCCGCGCACCTGGTCGGTCAGGTTGCCGGCCATCGAGTTGACGCTGTCGGTCAGGTCCTTCCAGGTGCCGGCCACGCCCTGCACCGCCGCCTGGCCGCCGAGCTTGCCTTCGGTGCCGACCTCGCGCGCCACGCGCGTCACCTCGCCGGCGAAGGTTCGGAGCTGGTCCACCATGGTGT
Organism: uncultured Alphaproteobacteria bacterium; assembly: GCA_963724565.1. Lineage (GTDB taxonomy): Bacteria > Pseudomonadota > Alphaproteobacteria > Rhizobiales > Hyphomicrobiaceae > AWTP1-13. The sequence goes on along the minus strand of CAVRVK010000006.1, from coordinate 115,066 downwards.
TGATGGTGTTCTTCAGCTCGAGGATCTCGCCCTTCACGTCGACGGCGATCTTCTTGGACAGGTCGCCGGCGGCCACCGCCTTGGTCACGTCGGCGATGTTGCGCACCTGGGCCGTCAGGTTGCCGGCCATCGAGTTGACGCTCTCGGTCAGGTCCTTCCAGGTGCCGGCGACGCCCTGCACGTCGGCCTGGCCGCCAGCTCGCCCTCGGTGCCGACCTCGCGCGCCACGCGCGTCACCTCGGCGGCGAACGAGCGCAGCTGGTCCACCATGGTGTTGATGGTGTTCTTCAGCTCCAGGATCTCGCCCGCCACGTCCACCGTGATCTTCTTGGACAGATCGCCCATGGCGACGGCGGTGGTCACCTCGGCGATGTTGCGCACCTGGGCGGTCAGGTTGCCGGCCATGGAGTTCACCGAGTCGCGTCAGCGTCTTCCAGGTGCCGGCGACGCCCGGCACGTCGGCCTGGCCGCCGAGCTTGCCCTCGGTGCCGACCTCGCGCGCAACGCGCGTCACCTCGGCGGCGAACGAGCGCAGCTGGTCCACCATGGTGTTGATGGTGTTCTTCAGCTCCAGGATCTCGCCCTTCACGTCGACGGTGATCTTCTTGGACAGGTCGCCCGCGGCCACGGCCTTGGTCACGTCGGCGATGTTGCGCACCTGGTCGGTCAGGTTGCCGGCCATGGAGTTCACGCTGTCGGTCAGGTCCTTCCAGGTGCCGGCGACGCCCTGCACGTCGGCCTGGCCGCCGAGCTTGCCGTCGGTGCCGACCTCGCGCGCCACGCGCGTCACCTCGGACGGCGAACGAGCCGCAGCTGGTCCACCATCGTGTTGATGGTGTTCTTGAGCTCCAGGATCTCGCCCTTCACGTCGACGGTGATCTTGCGCGACAGGTCGCCGTTGGCGACGGCGGTCGTCACGTCGGCGATGTTGCGCACCTGGGCCGTCAGGTTGCCGGCCATGGAGTTGACGCTGTCGGTCAGGTCCTTCCAGGTGCCGGCGACGCCCGGCACGTCGGCCTGGCCGCCGAGCTTGCCGTCGGTGCCGACCTCGCGCGCCACGCGCGTCACCTCGGAGGCGAAGGCGCCGAGCTGGTCCACCATGGTGTTGATGGTGTTCTTGAGCTCCAGCAGCTCGCCCTTGACGTCGACGGTGATCTTCTTGGAGAGGTCGCCGCGCGCCACGGCGGTGGTCACGTCGGCGATGTTGCGCACCTGGCCGGTCAGGTTGCCGGCCATCGAGTTCACGTTCTCGGTCAGGTCCTTCCAGGTGCCGGACACGCCCTGCACGTCGGCCTGGCCGCCGAGCTTGCCCTCGGTGCCGACCTCGCGGGCGACGCGCGTCACCTCGGCGGCGAACGAGCGCAGCTGATCCACCATGGTGTTGATGGTGTTCTTGAGCTCGAGCAGCTCGCCCTTGACGTCGACGGTGATCTTCTTGGAGAGGTCGCCGCGGGCCACGGCGGTGGTCACGTCGGCGATGTTGCGCACCTGGCCGGTCAGGTTGCCGGCCATGGAGTTCACGCTGTCGGTCAGGTCCTTCCAGGTGCCGGCGACGCCCTGCACCTCGGCCTGGCCGCCGAGCTTGCCTTCGGTGCCGACCTCGCGGGCGACGCGCGTCACCTCGCCGGCGAAGGTGCCGAGCTGATCCACCATGGTGTTGATGGTGCGGGCGGTGCGCAGGAACTCGCCTTCGAGCGGCCGGCCCTCGACCTCGAGCGCCATGCTCTTGGAGAGGTCGCCCTGGGCGACGGCGCCGATCACGCGCGCCACCTCGCTCGAGGGATGCACCAGGTCCTCGATCAGCGAGTTGATGGAGTCGACGGAGTCGCGCCAGAAGCCGGTGACGTCGCCCAGCGAGGCGCGCTGCTTGAGCTTGCCTTCCTTGCCGACGACGCGGCTCAGGCGCGCCAGCTCCTGCTGCTTGCGCGCGTTGAGCTCGACCACGTCGTTGAAGGCGTCGGCGATCTTGCCTGCCAGGCCCGGCCAGTCGAGCGGCAGGCGAACGGAGGCATCGCCCTTCTTGACCGCCAGCAGGGCGCTGAGGACGGCCACGCACTGACCGCTGTTCAGAGGCGATTCCGCAACGGCAGTCCCGTTGCCACTTGGCCCGTTGGGCGACCTGCGGCCGACGGGTTCGAGTTGTTCGGCGACCTTGTTGAAGGTCCTGGCGACCTGGCCCGCCGTGCCAGCCCAGTCCTCCGGCAGCCGGACACGGCTGTCGCCCGATTTCAGGGCCTCCAGAGCATGCAGGACAGTACGCAGCTCTTCGCGGTTGTCCGCCTGCATCGTCGCCACGTGTCCCCCCTCGGAACTGAATTGCGCCACCGGGGCTAACGCGCAAAAGGGCTTTCGGTTCCCGAGAAAAAAAGGGCGCGCGACGCCGTTTCTCAACGGATGGCTACCCGCTGACCGGAACGCTAGGGATTGCGCAGCGTTAGCCGACATCAGCGACTGGCAATCAGCGGCTGGCTAAGCGCCTCCCCCGCTCCGGGCTTGCCATACCCGCGCATCGGCCCCGCGCATCGGCCCCGCGCATCGGCCCCGCGCATCGGCCCCGCGCATCGGCCCCGCGCATCGGCATGGCGGGCGTGGGGTCTTTTCTTGGGTCGTTAACCACAAAGGGCTAGATTTCCCTCGGGGACGGCTGCCACGGCCTGGCATAGGATGTTGCTGCGTCTCGTTGAGCGTAATCAGGAACCGACGCCATGGCACCCAGGCCTAATTGGAAGGGCTATCTCAAGCTTTCGCTCGTCTCCTGTCCCGTGGCCCTCTACCCCGCGACCACGACCTCCGAGCGCGTCTCCTTCCGCACCCTCAACCGCGACACCGGTAACCGCGTACGGCGCCAGTTCGTCGACGAGCAGACCGGCGAGCCCGTCGAGGGCGAGAACCAGATCAAGGGCTACGAGGTCGCCAAGGGCGAGTACATCCAGGTCGAGGATGACGAGCTCAAGGCTGTCCAGCTGGAAAGCAACCACACGATCGACATCGAGCGCTTCGTGCCGCGCAGCGATGTCGACGAGCGCTACCTCGACACCCCCTACTACCTGGCGCCCACCGATCGTGTCGGCGAGGAAGCCTTCGCCGTCATCCGCGACGCCATGCGCGCCAAGAAGATGGTTGGGGTTGCGCGCGTCGTGCTGTTCCGCCGCGAGCGCATCGTCATGCTGGAGCCGCACGACAAGGGCATCATCGCCACCACCTTGCACTTCGCCAACGAGGTGCACGCCTCCTCCGGCTACTTCGACGAGATCCCCGACACCGAGCTGCCCAAGCAGATGCTGGAGCTTGCCACGCACATCATCGACAAGATGACCGGCAAGTTCGAACCCGAGGAGTTCGAGGACCGCTACGAGAATGCGCTGATCGAGCTGATCCGCTCCAAGCAGAAGGGCATGCCGGTCAAGCCGCAGCCCACCCATCGCCAGACCAACGTCATCAACCTGATGGATGCGCTGAAGCGCAGCGTCGAGGGCGTGAAGAGGCGAGACGGAGCGCGCTCCGCCAAGAAGCAGTCGACCGAAAAGCCGGCCGGCAAGGCACGTGCAACGCGCGCCAAGGGCAAGGCGCGCAAGGCCGGGTAGTCTCGAGCACGCATGCCGAGCTCGACCGCCCTTCGCCAGTACCACCAGAAGCGCAACTTCACGCGCACCAAGGAGCCGCGCGGCTCCCTCAAGCGCAAGTCGGGCGAGCTGTTCGTCGTGCAGAAGCACGCGGCGCGGCGGCTGCACTACGATTTCCGCCTCGAGCTGGACGGTGTGCTCAAGAGCTGGGCCGTCACCAGGGGCCCCAGCCTGTCGCCCGACGACAAGCGCCTCGCGGTGCGTGTCGAGGACCACCCGCTCGACTATGCCGAGTTCGAGGGCCGCATTCCGGCGGGCGAGTACGGCGCCGGCAGCGTAATCGTGTGGGATCGCGGACGCTGGTCGACCGAGGGCGACCCGCACCAGCAGCTCGCCAAGGGCCACCTGATCGTCGATCTCGACGGCAGCAAGCTCAAGGGCCGCTGGCACCTGGTGCACATGCGCGGCCGCGACCAGCGCGGCAAGGAGAACTGGCTGCTGATCAAGGCGGAGGACAAATACGCCCGCGCCGATGGCGGCGCCGGTCTGCTGGAGGAGAAGCCGCGCTCGATCAAGACCGGCCGCACCATCGAGGACGTCGCCGCCAGCGACGTGAAGATCAAGCCGAAGCGCCGCTACAAGAAGGCGTCCGGCAGCGATGCCAAGGACGCCACGGCAGCCCCGCCGCCCGCCAAGGCCAAATCGGGCAAGCGCACGCCGGTCAAGGGCGCAAAGCCTGGCGCCTTGCCTGGCTTCATTGATCCGCAGCTCGCCTCGTCATCCGCCAAGCCGCCGGTCGGCGAGGCTTGGGTGCACGAGGTCAAGTTCGACGGCTATCGCCTGCATCGCCCGCATCGACCGCGGCAAGGCCAAGCTGAAAACCCGCAGCGGCCTCGACTGGACCGACAAGTTCTCCTCGCTGAAGAAGGCGCTGGAAGCGCTGCCCGTCGTCACCGCCATGCTCGACGGCGAGGTGGTGGTGGAGACCGAGAAGGGCACGCCGAGCTTCGCCGACCTGCAGGCGGATCTCAGCGAGAACCGCAGCGACCGCTTCCGCTACTACCTGTTCGATATGATGCATCTCGACGGCGCCGACCTCACGCGCGCGCCGCTCGTCGAGCGCAAGCGCGCGCTGGCCGAGCTGCTCGATGGCCAGGGCGGCATTCTCACCTACAGCGAGCATTTCACCGAGCGCGGCGACGTGGTGTTCGATCACGCCTGCCGCCTAGGGCTGGAAGGCATCGTCTCCAAGCTCAAGACGCGCGCCCTACCGCTCGGGCCGCTCCAAGTCCTGGCTCAAGACCAAGTGCGTGGAGAGCAGCGAGTTCGTCATCCTCGGCTACGTGCCCTCCACCACGCAGCGCAAGGTGGTCGGCGCGCTGGCGCTCGGCCAGCACGCCAACGGCAAGCTCGTCTACGCCGGCCGCGTCGGGCTCGGGCTTCTCCAACAGGGTGGCCGAGGACCTGTGGCGCCGGCTCGAGGACATCCGCGCCGACAAGCCGGCCGTCGATGCCGTTCCCGTCGAGAGCCGCCGCAACGTGCGCTGGGTCAGGCCCAAGCTGGTGGCGGAGGTCGAGATCCGCGGCTGGACCGCCGACCACATCGCCCGCCACGCCGTGTTCAAGGGGTTGAGGCAAGACAAGGAGGCTGCCGATGTCGTGCGTGAAGCGCCGGCCGCTCCGGCCATGAAAGCGAAGATCAAGAAGCCGGCGGCGTTGCCGGTGAAGCTCACCCATCCCGACCGCGTGCTGTGGCCCGACGCCGGCGTCACCAAGCAGGGGCTGGCCGATTTCTACGCCGAGCTGTGGCCGTGGATCGCGCCCTATGTCGTCGACCGGCCGCTGGCCTTGGTGCGATGTCCCGGCGGCGTGGAGGAGACGTGCTTCTTCCAGAAGCACGCCTGGGCCGGCATCAGCGACAAGCGTCATCCGCAGCAAGGATCCCGAGGACGGCGAGGAGACTCCTGGCCATCAAGGACATCGAAGGGCTTGCTCTCGCTGGTGCAGGCTTCGGTGCTGGAGATCCACGTGTGGGGCGCCAAGCTCGACGACATCGAGAAGCCGGACGGCATCACCTTCGATCTCGATCCCGATGCGGCGGTCGCCTGGCCCGACGTGGTGAGCGCCGCCTTCGAGGTGCGCGATCGTCTGACGAAGCTGGGCCTGGAAAGCTTCCTCAAGACCACCGGCGGCAAGGGCCTGCACGTCTACGCGCCGCTCAAGCCACATGCCGACTGGGCGGCGGTGAAGGAGTTCACGCACAGGCTTGCCGTGGTGATGGCCAAGGACAGCCCGCGCAAATATCTGGCGATGGCGTCCAAGAAGGCGCGCAGCGGCCGCATCTTCGTCGACTACCTGCGCAACGGCCGCGGTGCCACCGCGGTCGCCGCCTATTCGACGCGGGCCCGCGCCGGTGCCACCGTGTCGACCCCGCTCGCCTGGGAGGAGCTGGGCCCCGACATGCGCTCCGACCGCTTCACGGTCGGCAATATCTTGCACCGGCTGTCGCGCGGCGATGACCCCTGGGCCGGCGTGCGCAAGGCCGCCCGCCGCCTGCCCTCGAAGCGGCCGTAAGTTGTCATGGTCGGGCTTGGCCCGACCATCCATCCAACCGCTTGCTCTTCCGCTCGTGGATGGCGGGATCCTCGGGACAAGCCCGAGGATGACCCGCAGGGTCGCATCGGTGCCGTTGCGGTTTACAATGTTCCCTATTTGTTCTAATATTTGCACCCTGATCCAGTAGGCCGGCGGTCATGTTGCGCATCGTTTCAGTGTGGCTGCCGCGGTGGCCGATCTCCGCGCTTCCTGGCGGCGCAGGCACGCCTTTCCGCGCCGGACGGGGCGGGGGCGATCGCCCCTCGGCGGCCGTTCGTGCTCACGCGCGAGGCCGCGGGAGGCCTGCGTGTAGCCGCCCTGAACGCGCCGGCGGAGGCCCTGGGGCTCGCCATAGGCGACCCCGTGGCCGATGCCCAGGCCAAGGCCGGGGCGGGCCTGCAGGTGCGCCCGGCCGATCCCGTGGCCGACAGGGCCGCCCTGCGGCGCCTGGCGCTGTGGGCGACGCGCTATACGCCCTCCGTCGCGCCCTGGGGGGAGGAGTGTGGCGCGGACGGCGTCTTCCTCGACGTGACGGGCTCGGCGCATCTCTTCGGCGGCGAGGGGGGCCTGCTCGCCGAGCTTGCCGAGCGGCTGAAACATTTCGGCCTGCCGGCGCGGCTCGCCGTCGCCGATACGGCCGGGGCGGCGTGGGCGCTATCGCATTTTCACGCTTCGCCCACCGCTGTCCTGCCGCCCGGAGCACAGGCCGAGGCACTCGCCCGCTTGCCGGTCGCAGCGCTGCGCCTGTCTCCGGATACGCTGACCGCGCTGCGCCGGCTCGGCTTCAAGCGCGTCGGCGCGGTGATGGACAAGCCGCGCGCGCCCTTTGCCGCGCGTTTCTCGGCCGAGCTGCTGCACCGTCTCGACCAGGCGCTCGGCCGCGTGCCCGAGCCGCTGGCCTTCCTCGTGCCGCCGCCGGCCTACCATGCCCGACGCCAGCTGCTCGAGCCCATCGCCACGCAGGAGGCGATTATCGAGATCGCCAAGCATCTCATGCAGGATCTCGTCCCCGCGCTGGAGCGCGATGGCATGGGCGCCCGCACCTTGCAACTTTCGCTCTACCGCGTCGACGGCGAGGTGACGGCCCTCGACATCGGCTTCACGGTGCCGACGCGCAGCCCAGCCCATGTCGCGCGCCTTATAGGTCTCAAGCTCGAGCGGTTGACCGAGGCGATCGATGCCGGCTTCGGGTTCGAGACGCTGAGCCTCGCCGCCACCGTCGTCGAGCGCCTGCAGCCGCGGCAGACGGAACTTGCCGCCACGGCCGACAGCGCCGACAGGGCGGAGCACTGCGCCGTGCTCATCGACAAGCTCAAGCAGCGGCTGGGGCCGCGCAGCGTATGGCGGCTGCAGGCGATGGAAAGCCACCTCCCCGAGCGCGCCGAGCGGCCTTGCGCCGCCACGGCCGAGGACGTGGCGTGGCCCGCACCCGATGCAACGCGTCTGCGCCCCATCCTGCTGCTGCCCCATGCCGAGCCCGCCGAGGTGATCGCGCTCCTGCCCGAGGGGCCGCCCCGGCGCTTGCGCTGGCGCGGCATGAGCCACGACGTTGTCCGCCTGCAGGGGCCGGAGCGCATCGCCGGGGAATGGTGGCGCAAGGGCGAGCCGACGCGCGATTACTACCTGGCCGAGGATGAAACCGGCCGCCGCTTCTGGCTCTATCGCGATGGGCTCTACGGCCGCGAGACAGACGAGGCCCCGCGCTGGTTCGTGCACGGGCTCTTCGCGTGAACACGAACCGCGCAGATCAGTTCGAGCGGCAAAAGCTAGCTGCTTATCTTTTCCCGCGCAGCCTGCGCGAGAAAGGCCGAGCGCGTGAGCCCTCTGGCGGTCGCTGCGTCGTCGATCTGATCAACCAGCGCTTTGTCGAGCGAGATGTTGATCCGCACCGTTCGTCCGGCATCGGCGAGCAGTGGAACAGCGAACAACACCGCGCCTGCTTCGACGGAAGCTGCGACATCCTCATCGGTGAGCACATCGTCTACCCCGCGCGCCTGCGGCACTTGCCGGCCAGCGCTCTCGACGGCTTCGACGTGCTGGCGCAGCGCGGCAGCAGCATTCGCAACGGCCTCGTCCATCGTCTCGCCGGCCGAGAAGCATCCTTCGACGTCGGGAAACCAGACGCCGAATGCGCTGTCCTCATCCTTTTCGATGACGGCTACGTAGTGCATCGAGCCGACCTTTCTCGTCAGAGCCAATCAGGGCCGCCAGCCGGCGAGCTTGTAGATCCGCCGCACGAGGCCGATCGGCAGGTCCCGTCTCGGGTGGGTCACGGTGATGATCTTGTCGTTGGTGGGATGCTTGAACGTGTGGTGGTCCCCGCTCACCCGATCGAGCACCCAACCGTCCTGCTCCAGCATTCGGATCAGCTTGCGGCTGTTCCTTTCCATGCGGCCCACCTACCGAAGCTTCGGGAATCTCGTGCGCGTTCCTTGTCTTGCTCCGGTAGGCGCAATGCCTGTGCAACATCAGATCGTGTGTATATAAGTAAGTATATTCGCGACGAGGGTCAAGTCCCATGACCCGCTACGCCGAGCTTGCCGTCACCACCAACTTCTCCTTCCTGCGCGGGGCCTCGCACCCGCAGGAGATGGTGGCGACAGCCGACGAGCTCGGCCTTGCCGCCATCGGCATCGCCGACCGCAACAGCTTCGCCGGTGTCGTGCGCGCCTTCGACGACGTGGAGGCAGCGACAAGGCCGTCAAGCTGCTGGTCGGCACGCGCCTGGTGACGATCGACGGCTTCGAGGTCATCGCCTACCCGACCGACCGGGCGGCCTACGGCCGCCTCTGCCGCCTGCTGACGCAGAGGCAATGTCAAGGTCAAGAAGGGGCAGAAGGGCGAATGCCATCTCGCCTTCGAGGATGTCCTGTCCGCCAGCGAAGGCCAGATGCTGATCGTGCTGCCGCCGGAGACGCTCACGCCGGCCTTCAGCCGAGCGCCTCGCAGCGCTCGCCCGCGCGGCGCCGGGGCGCAGCTTTCTCGCCGGCGTCCATCGCTATCGCGGCGACGAGCCGCGCCGCCTCGGACTGCTCGACGAGCTTGGCAAGCGCACAGGCGCGCCGCTCGTCGCCGTCAACGACGTGCTCTATCACGCGCCGGAGCGCCGGCCGCTCGCCGACGTGCTCACCTGCATCCGCGAGAAATGCACCATCGACGAGGCGGGCTTCCGGCTGGCGGTCAATGCCGAGCGGCACCTCAAGCCGCCCGCGGAGATGGCGCGGCTGTTCGCAGCCTTTCCCGAGGCGATCGCGCGCACGGTCGAGATCGCCGACGCCTGCCGCTTCTCGCTCGACGAGCTCAAGTACGAGTATCCCGACGAGCCGGTGCCGCCGGGCAAGACGGCGCAGCAGCATCTGGAGGACCTGGCATGGGAAGGCGCGCGCAAGCGCTATCCCAGAGAGCGTCATCCCGATGGCGTTCCCGACGAGGTGCAAAAGCGGCTCGTCGAGGAGCTCGCCATCATCGCCAAGCTCGACTACGCGCGCTACTTCCTCACCGTGCACGACGTGGTCGCCTTCGCGCGCAACCTGAGGAGCCGATCCTCTGCCAGGGGCGCGGCTCGGCCGCCAACAGCGCGGTCTGCTATTGCCTCGGCATCACCGAGGTCAATCCGAACGAGAGCAAGCTGCTGTTCGCGCGCTTCATCTCCGAGAACCGCAACGAGCCGCCCGACATCGACGTCGATTTCGAGCACGAGCGGCGCGAGGAGGTGATCCAGTACATCTACGAGCGCTACGGCCGCGACCGCGCGGCCATCTGCGCCACCGTCATCCACTACCGCTCGCGCCGGGCGATCCGCGAGGTCGGCAAGGCGATGGGGCTGACCGCCGGACGTGACCGCCGCGCTCGCCAAGACCGTGTGGGGCAGCCACGACGACGGCCTGCCCGACAAGCACATCCGCGAAGCCGGCCTCGATCCCGCCAACCCGGCGATCCGGCAGGCCGTCGTGCTCGCGCGCGCAGCTGCTCGGCTTTCCGCGCCATCTCTCCCAGCATGTCGGCGGCTTCGTCCTCACCCGCGAGCGGCTCGACGAGACGGTGCCGATCGGCAACGCCGCCATGGACGAGCGCACCTTCATCGAATGGGACAAGGACGACATCGACACGCTGGGGCTGATGAAGGTCGATGTGCTGGCGCTCGGCATGCTGAGCTGCCTCCGGCGCGGCCTCGATCTGCTGAAGAGCCACTACAGCAAGGACTACTACGCTGGCGACGATCCCGCGCGAGGGGACGGAGGATCCCGGCAGGTCTACGACATGCTGTCGCGCGCCGATTCCGTCGGCGTGTTCCAGGTCGAGAGCCGCGCGCAGATGTCGATGCTGCCGCGGCTGAAGCCGCGAGAAATTCTACGACCTCGTCATCGAGGTGGCGATCGTGCGGCCCGGGCCCGATCCAGGGCGACATGGTGCATCCCTATCTGCGCCGGCGCGACGGCATCGAGCCGGAGCACTACCCCTCGCCCGATCCCGCGCACGGCCCTCCCGACGAGCTGAGGAAGGTGCTGGAGCGAACCAAGGGCGTGCCGCTGTTCCAGGAGCAGGCGATGCAGATCGCCATCGAGGCCGCCAAGTTCACGCCCGACGAGGCGGACGGGCTGCGGCGCGCCATGGCGACCTTCCGCCACAACGGCACCGTGCATCTCTTCCGGGACAAGTTCATCGCCGGCATGACGCGGCCGCGGCTATGCCCAGGATTTCGCCGAGCGCTGCTTCAAGCAGATCGAGGGCTTCGGCGAGTACGGCTTCCCCGAGAGCCACGCGGCGAGCTTCGCGCTGCTCGTCTACGCCTCGTCCTGGATCAAGTGCCACTACCCGGACGTCTTCTGCGCCGCCATCCTCAACAGCCAGCCGATGGGCTTCTACCAGCCGGCCCAGCTCGTGCGCGACGCGCGCCAGCACGGCGTCGAGGTGCGCGAGGCCGACGTCAACTTCAGCGCCTGGGACTGCACGCTGGAGCCGGCCTCGCCAGGCGAGCCGGCATCGCTTCGCCGTGCGGCTCGGCTTCCGCCAGATCCAGGGGCTGAACGAGGACGAGCTCGAGCAGGCTGATCGCGGCGCGCGGCAACGGCTATGCCAGCATCGAGCGGCTCGCGGCGGTCGCCGGCGTCTCGCGCTTCACGATCGAGCGCCTGGCCGAGGCCGATGCCTTCCGCTCGCTCGGCCTCGACCGGCGCGCGGCGCTGTGGGCGGCGCGGCGGCATCGACACGATCGGCATGGCAAGGCGAAGGCAGCAAGACGCAGCCGCGAGCCGATCAGCCGCTGCCGCTGCTCGCCCCGCACATGAGCGACGATCTGTTCCCGGAGCCGGAGATCGCGCTGCCCCCCATGCCGCTCAGCGAGCACGTGGTGGAGGACTACGTGGCGACGGGCCTGTCGCTGAAGGAGCACCCCGTGCGCTTCTTCCGCGAGCGGCTCGACGCGGCTCGGCATCATGCGCAACGTCGATCACCGCAGCGAGGCCCTGCCGCAGGACACGCAGGGTCACCGTCGCCGGCCTCGTGCTGACGCGGCAGATGCCGGGCGCCAAGGGCGTGGTCTTCGTGACGCTCGAGGACGAGACCGACATCGCCAACATCATCGTCTGGCCGAAGGTGTTCGCCAGGAACCGCCGCATGGTGATGACCTCGCGCTTCCTTGCCGTGCGCGGGCGCCTGCAGCGCGCCGGCCTCGTGGTGCACGTGCTGGCGGAAAGCTTCATCGATCTCACGCCGAGCTTGCGCGCCTCGCCGACGGCGATCTGTTGGCGCAGCCAGACGGCGTGCCGCCCGACCTATCCAATCAGCTGGCGCTCAAGAGCCGCGACTTTCATTGAAGAGCGCGGGACGCACCCTTTTCCGTCAAACACCCGTCATCCCGGCCAAGCGGTCGCGCCGGAAGCGCGACCGAGGCGAGCCGGGATCTGGCCAGGTGGGCGCTTGCGGCAGATCCCGGATGGCCTCCGCAGGCGTCGGCCTCCGGGATGACGGGTACATGCGATCAGTTCGGATTGAGATGGTGCCCGTTCACGCGTCCGTTCATGCAATTGTAGCAGCAGCTTTGGCAACCCTGCTTGCCATCGCGCCCCACGCCCCAGAATGTCTTGGAATTGCCCGTCGGCCAGGCGCCGTAGCAAATGTACTCGCCGTCCTGGCAGCGCAGGGTCGGCTGGATCACCTGGCCCGGCTTCACGTACCAGACGCGATTGACGCCAGGCCAAAGCGCATCCCGGGTGCGCGAATAGAACTGCACCTCGACCTCGTAGGAAGCGCGGTTCTCGATCGGCCAGGTCATGTCGCCGGCCGTGGCAATCGGAGGCAGCTGCGAAAACGGCAATAGCCAACATGGTCAGTGCCACAGGCTTCTTCATCGCGGTATTCCCCCAACCAGCAATCTACGCCGAGTGCAAACTCGCAATTGAGCTGCCTGCGCAGGCAAAAGTTATCTTAAATCCGGGATGCGAAAATGAGCAAGATGGGGCGCGCCCCCCGCGGCGCCGGGTCCCGCGCGGTGACTCAGCAGGATGGGCAACGGCTACTGGCTCATGTACCAGCCGCCGTTGGGCGAGACGACCTGGCCGGTCATGAACTTGGCCTCCTCGCTCGCGAGATAGACGGCGGCCCAGGCGATGTCGTCGGGCTCGCCGAAGCGCCTGAGCGGCGTCTGCGCGGCGATGCGCTGGCGGAGCACGCCGAGCGGTGCCGTCATGTCGGTGTCGATCCAGCCCGGCGCGATGGCGTTGACGCGGATGTTGCGCGGCGCGACCTCGTGCGCCAGCGCGCGGGTGAGGCCGAGGATGGCGGCCTTGGCCGTCGAATAGGGCACGTTGCCGGGCTTGCCGTAGGTGCCCATGACGCTCGAGATGTTGACGATCGAGCCCGCCATCTGCGGGTTCATGATCTTGAGCGCCTCGCGGCAGCAGAAGAAGGTGCCGTCGACGTGCACGCCCAGCATGCGGCGCCAGTGCGCGTCGGTGGTCTGGCCGTGGCGTCGATGAAGCTCTGCGACCGGCCCGCCGCCGGCGATCTCCTGCGGCCAGCTTGATGCGCTGGGCGCATGATCTCGTCGACGTCGTTGCGGCCTTCCAGCCCGCTGATGCCGGCGTTGTTGACGAGGATGTCGAGCCGCGGACGTAGCTTTGCCACCTCGGCGAACATGGCCGCGCACCGAGGCCGAATCCGACACGTCGGCGGCCAGGCCGAAGCCGCCGAGCTTGCTCGGCCGTGGCGCGCGCCGCCTCCAGGCTCAGGTCGTTGACGATGACCGTGGCGCCCTCGTCGGCGAAGCGCCGGGCGATGGCCGCGCCGAGCCCGCGCGCGGCGCCGGTGACGAGTGCGGTCTTTCCCTGCAGTCGGTTCATGTCGGAAGTTCCTCCGGATTTCGTTGCGGATGCCTGCCGACGCGAGCCGCGGCGCTTGCAACCTACGGGCGAGACGATAGCTTTCCGGGCGGAATCGGTGAAGGCGACGTGATCCACCGCCACAGAAGTGAGCCACGCGGAGGCTGGAGACGGGAGACAGCCATGGGGCCAGGTCGACGGCAAGGTGGCGATCGTGACGGGCGGCGCCTGCGGCATCGGCGCGGCGTGCGCGCGCACGCTGGCGCGCGAGGGCGCCAAGGTCGCCGTGACCGACGTGGACGATGCCGCCGGCGAGAGCCGTGGTGGCGGACATTCGCGGCGCCGGCGGCGATGCCATCTACCTGCATCAGGACGTGACCGACGAGGCGCGCTGGCCGCAGGTGATCGGCGCGGTCGAGAAGCGCTTCGGCCGGCTCGACGTGATGGTGGCCAACGCCGGCATCGCCATCCGCGTGCCCATCGTCGACATGACGCTCGCCGACTGGCGCCGGCAGCAGGCGGTGAACCTGGAGGGCGTGTTCCTGTCGGTCAAGCACGCCGTGCCGGCCATGCGGCGCGCGGGCGGCGGGTCGATCATCATCATGTCGTCGCTGGCGGGTCTGCGCGGGGCGCCGGGCCTCGGCGGCTACTGCGCCACCAAGGGCGGGGTGCGGCTGTTCGCCAAGGCGGCCGCCATCGAGCACGCGGCGGACAACATCCGCGTCAACTCGGTGCACCCCGGCATCATCGACACCGACATCTGGCGCAAGATGGTGGCGGGTGCCGATGCAGTACCGGCGCAACGAGCCGACCGACGTCCATGCGCTGTCGCGCGCGTTCGTGCCGCTGTCGCGAGCGGGCGAGGCGCAGGACATCGCCGACGGCGTGCTCTTCCTCGCATCGGCGGCCTCGGGCTACATGACGGGGGCCGAGCTGGTGATCGACGGGGGCATGTTCGGCGGCGGGATGCGGCGGCTAGCATGGGCAAATCCGAGCGTCGGAGGATCGAGGCAGCATGAATGCGCAAGCGAACGGCGGCCGGCAGCAATGGACACGATGGCGCCGCTCGACGCGGTGATCGTCGGGCGCGGGCTTTGCCGGCATGTACATGCTGCACCGGCTGCGCGGCCTGGGCTTCACGGCGCGCGTGCTGGAGGCCGGCAGCGGCGTCGGCGGCACCTGGTACTGGAACCGCTATCCGGGCGCGCGCTGCGACGTGGAGAGCGTGCAGTACTCCTACCAGTTCGACGATGCGCTGCAGCAGGAGTGGGACTGGACCGAGCGCTACGCCGCCGCAGCCCGAGATCCTGCGCTACGCCAACCACGTGGCCGACCGCTTCGACCTGCGCCGCGACATCCAGTTCAACACGCGCGTGCAGCGCGGCGACGTTCGACGAGGCAGCGGGCGCGCTGGACGGTCGAGACGGAAGCCGGCGAGCGCATCTCGGCCAGGTTCTGCATCATGGCGACGGGCTGCCTGTCCTCGCCGAACCTGCCGAGGTTCGAGGGCCTCGATAGCTTCAAGGGCGAGCGCTACCACACCGGCAACTGGCCGCACGAGGAGGTGGACTTCACGGGCAAGCGCGTCGCGGTCATCGGCACCGGCTCCTCGGCCGTGCAGTCGATCCCCATCATCGCCGGCGCAGGCCAAGCACCTCACCGTGTTCCAGCGCACGCCCAACTACGCCGTGCCCGCGCACAACGCAGCCGCTCGATCCGCAGTACGTCAAGGACGATCAAGGCCGACTATCCGGCCCTGCGGGCGCGCGCCAAGCAGACCATGACCGGCATCGATTTCGACTACAGCGACACGCAAGGCGCTGGAGACGACGCCGGAGGAGCGCGCGCGCGGAGTACGAGCGGCGCTGGCAGCGGGGCGGGCTTGTCCTTCCTCGGCGCGTTCCAGGACCTGATGGTCGAGCAGGTGGCCAACGACACGGCGGCCGAGTTCGTGCGCGGCAAGATCCGCGAGAAGGTGCGCGACCCGCAGGCTGGCGCGAGCTGCTGTCGCCCAGGAACACGATCGGCTGCAAGCGGCATGTGCATCGACATCGGCTACTACGAGACGTTCAACCGGGAGAACGTCGAGCTGATCGACGTCAGCGACGAGCCGATCGAGGCGATCACCGCAGGCCGGCGTGCGGGCCAGCGGGCGGGAGCACGAGGTCGACGCCATCGTGTTCGCCACCGGCTTCGATGCCATGACCGGCGCGCTCGACCGGATCGACATCCGCGGCCGGGCGGGCTGCGGCTGCAAGCAGACAATGGAGCGAGGGGCCGCGCAGCTATCTTGGGCCTGGCGATGGCGGGCTTCCCCAACCTCTTCACCATCACCGGGCCAGGCAGCCCCTCGGTGCTCACCAACATGCTGCCGACCATCGAGCAGCACGTGGAGTGGATCGCCGGCTGTCACTCGAGCACATGCGCGACCGCCAGCTTGCGCCGCATCGAGCCGAGCGCGGCGGCGGAGGACGAGTGGGTGGCGCACGGCGGCCGAGCTCGCCGGCCGCACGCTGCGCTACACCTGCGGCTCCTGGTACCTGGGCGCCAACATTCCGGGCAAGCCGCGCGTGTTCATGCCCTATATCGGCGGCTTCCCGCGGTACGTCGCAGCGCTGCAACGAGATCGCTGCCAGCGGCTACGAGGGGTTCGTGCTGAGCTAGTTGCGCGGGAAATGAGGCAGTAGGGAGTGGGGAATGGGGGAGGTGAGACGAACTTCCCTACTCCCCATTTCCCGCTCTTCCGTCAGTTGCCGCAGCCGCCGACCGGATTGCCGCAGGTAAAGCCGCCCTTGCGACACTGATCCAAGGCGGCGGCCGGCGACTCGCCGGTGCCGTACCGCACGCTGGCCTTCGTGTTGCCGATGGCGACGTAGCCGCAGCCGGTAAACGTACTGCCGATGATCTTGCAGCCCTGACCACCTTGATTGCGGCAGGAGTTCGAGGGCGACATTGATGGCGTCGTTCTCGGACGTGCTGGTTCCAGGAGGCGCCGGAGGCAACGCGCGCGGTCCCGTTGCTTGTCGCGCCAAAGGGCTGCGGCGATCGCCCCCCACCGCTGCTCCACGAAATCCCGCCCCTCGGCCAAGGTCGACCGGGGAAAAGCGCCGACAAGCACGGCCAGCCCTACCAGTGCGAGAAGCCTTGTCATTTCCCTCCCCCAACACATCCCCACGCTGATCACTTGCAGCGCCGAAGCTAGCTCCTTGCGCAGCTGCTTATCAAGAAGCGCGTCGGCTCGAGGCAACCGTAACGGGCAATGCATGCCTTGAAGGCAGTCTCGAACGGTGCGACCCTTACCCCATGACCGGCACAGCATCCATCCTCATCAAGCGCTACCGCGATCGCCTGTACGATCCCGGCGCGGGCCGCTACGTCAGCCTGGAAGATTTGCGCACCTGGGCGGCAGCGGACATTGCCTTTGTCGTCCGCGATGCGCTGAGCGGCGAGGAGCTGACCCTAGCGTTGCTCTCGAGCCCCAAGACGCGCCACTGACCACGGGCGAACGCCCGGCAAGCGCCGGATCGATTGCAAACCCAAAAGTTCCATGCGAGCCTTTGCCGGTCATTTTCACGCATCGGTCCTGTGGGGCGGTCATGCCTTTACTGCGCGCTGCTATTGTCGTGTTCGGCATGGTCGTGTTCGCCCATCAAGGATGGGCGCAAGACCTGCGCGTGGGGCTCTCCGCCGAGCCGTCGGCCATGGACCCGCACTACCACAACCTGGCTCCCAACAATTCCATCCTGAGCCACGTGTTCGAGCGGCTGATCGAGCCGGACGAGCAGCAGCGCCTCAAGCCGGGGTTGGCCGAAAGCTGGAAAGTGCTCGACGACGCCACGTGGGAGTTCAAGCTGCGCAAGGGCGTGACCTGGCACGACGGCTCGCCGTTCACGGCCGACGATGTGGTGTTCACCTTCGAGCGTGCGCCGAAGGTGCCGAACAGCCCCTCGAGTTTCGCCGCCGCGGTCAAGGACAAGAAGGTCAAGAAGATCGACGACCACACCGTCCACATCTCGGCGTCGTCGATCTCGCCGACGCTGCCCAATGATCTGTCGAGCCTGTTGATCGTCTCCAAGAAGCACGGCGAGGGCGCCACCACTGCCGACTACAACTCCGGCAAGGCGGCGATCGGCACCGGTCCCTACAAGCTCGTCAAGTTCACGCCGGGCGACCGCATCGAGTTCGTCCGCAACGATGCCTACTGGGGCGGCAAGCAGAAGTGGGCGAAGCTCAGCTTCAGGCCGATTCCGGCCGGGCCGGCGCGCGTTGCGGCCCTGCTAGCCGGCGATGTCGACCTGATCGAGGATACGCCCACGGCCGATATCGAGCGCCTGAGGCAGGAGCCCAAGGTCGAGATCAGCCAGATCGCTTCCAACCGGCTGATCTACTTCTTCATCGATCACGCCAGGGAGGTCACGCCTTTCGCCAAGGCCAAGGACGGCAGCGAGATCAAGAACCCGTTCAAGGACAAGCGCGTGCGCGAGGCCATGAACAAGGCGATCAACCGCCCGGCAATCGTATCGCGCGTGATGGAGGGCGTGGCGGTGCCTGCCGGCCAGCTTCTGCCCGACGGTTATTTCGGCGTTTCCCCCAAGCTCAAGCCCGTCGCCTACGATCCAGACGGCGCCAAGAAGCTGCTGACGGCGGCGGGCTTCCCGAACGGCTTCAAGCTCACCTTGCACACGCCCAACGGGCGCTACACCAACGACGTCAAGATCGCCGAGGCCGTGGCGCAGATGCTGACCCGCGTCGGCATCGAGACGACGCTGGAGGCACTGCCGCCGGCCGTGTTCTTCACCCGCGCGTCTCAGGGCGGCCCCGACAAGTCGCCGGAGTTCAGCTTCATCCTGGTCGGCTGGGCGACGCCCACGGGAGAGAACTCGGGCTCGCTGGTGCCGCTCCTCAACACCTTCGACCGGTCCAAGGGCACCGGCACGGCCAACCGCGGCCGCTATTCCAACGCGGAGGTGGATCGACTGTCGGCCGAGGCGCTCAAGACCAACGACGATGCCAAGCGCGCCGCGCTGCTGGCGAAGGCGACCGAGATCGCCATCGCGGACGTGGGGCTCATTCCCTCCCACTACCAGGTCAACACCTGGTCGGTGCGCAAGGGCCTCAAATACAAGGCGCGCTCGGATGAATACACGCTCGCCACGCACGTGTCGGGGAAGTGACGTCGGCCAAAGGGGTGCGTCGCGCAAAGAGCGGCCGGCACGCATGACGGCCTACATCCTGCGACGGCTGCTGCAGAGCCTGGCGCTGATCGCCGTCATGTCGGTGATCGTCTTCTTCGGCGTCAACATCGTCGGCGATCCCGTGTGGCTGCTGGTCAACCCGCAGATGGACCAGAAGGACATCGAGGAGGCGGTCAGGGCGCTGGGGCTCGACCGGCCGGTGTGGGAGCAATACCTCTACTTCCTGAGCGGCGCGCTGCGCGGCGATCTCGGGCGATCGTTCATCTTCGGTGAGCCGGCCCTGCGTGTGATCATCGATCGCATGCCGGCAACCTTGGAGCTGGCGCTGGCGGCACTGATCATTGCGGTGGCGGTCGGCATCCCCCTCGGGCTCTATGCCGGCCTGAAGCCCGAGAGCCTTGCGTCGCGGGCGATCATGGCTGGCTCGATCGTCGGCTTCAGCCTGCCGACGTTCTGGGTCGGCCTGATGCTCATCATGGTGTTCGCGGTGATGCTGGGCTGGCTGCCGTCGACCGGGCGCGGCGACACCGCCACCTATTTCGGCATCACCTCGAGCCTGTTCACGCTCGACGGCCTGCAGCCACATCCTGCTGCCGGCGTTCAACCTGGCGCTGCTCAAGATGTCGCTGGTGATCCGCCTGACCCGCGCCGGGGCGCGCGAGGCGCTGCAGCAGGACTACATCAAGTTCGCCCGCGCCAAGGGCCTGTCGCGGCGGCGCATCGTCGGCGTGCACCTGTTGAAGAACATCCTGATCCCGGTCGTCACCGTGGTCGGCCTCGAGTTCGGCAACCTGGTGGCCTTCTCCGTCGTCACCGAGACCATCTTCGCCTGGCCCGGCATGGGCAAGCTGCTGATCAATGCCATCCAGAGCCTCGACCGGCCGGTGATCGTGGCGCACCTCATCATCATCGTCTTGATGTTCGTGCTGATCAATTTCGTGGTCGACGTGCTCTACACCGTGCTCGACCCGCGCGTGCGCATCGGAGCCAAGTCGGCATGAGCATCGTCGACACCCCTACGGACACTGCCACCGCAATCGAGCCCAACGGCGCCCCGACAGAGGCGGCCGCCACCCCCGAGACGCCGCTGCGCAGGCTGGTCGCCGACTATTTCGAGAGCCGTGTCGCCACCGTGGCGTTCGCCATGGTCATACTGATCACGGCCTTGGCGCTGCTGGCGCCGCTCATCGCGCAGCAGAACCCCTACAACCTGGCCGAGGTCGACGTGCTCGACAGCCGGCTTGCCGCCCGGCACCAAGGGCATGGCCGGCTACACCTATTGGCTCGGTACCGACGGGGCCGGCCGCGATCTCGTCAGCGCCATGCTCTACGGCCTGCGCATCTCGCTGGCCGTAGGCGTGGTGTCGTGCCTCATCGCGACGGTCATAGGCGCCGCCGTGGGCCTCGTCGCAGCCTACGCAGGGGGGCGGACGGAGAACCTGCTCATGCGCCTGGTCGATCTGCAGCTTTCCTTCCCCGCCATCCTCATAGCGCTGATGCTGATCGCCATCCTCGGCAAGGGCGTGGACAAGATCATCATCGCGCTCGTCACGGTGCAGTGGGCCTACTATGCGCGCACCGTGCGCGGCACGGCGCTGGCCGAGATGCACAAGGAGTACGTGGAGGCTGCCCGCTGCCTGGGCTTCAGCCACGCCCGCATCGTTTTCAAGCACATCCTGCCCAACTGCCTGCCGCCGCTCATCGTGGTAGCGACGGTGCAGGCCGCGCACGCCATCGCGCTCGAGGCGACGCTGTCGTTCCTGGGCGTCGGCCTGCCGCGCACCGAGCCCTCGCTCGGGCTGCTGATCTCCAACGGCTTCGAGTACATGCTGTCGGGCAAATACTGGATCAGCTTCTTTCCCGGCGCGGTGCTGCTCGTCACCATCATGGCCATCAACCTCGTCGGCGACCAGCTGCGCGACGTGCTCAACCCCAGGCTCAGGCGATGAGCGGCGCGGGGCCAGCTGCGCGCTCCTCGACCTTGGACGTGGTCGATCTCAAGACGCATTTCTTCACCAAGGCCGGCGTGGTGCGTGCCGTCGACGGCGTCAGCTTCTCGCTGGCCGCCGGGCGAGGTGCTGGGCCTCGTCGGCGAGTCGGGCTGCGGCAAGTCGGTGACCGGCTACTCGATCCTGGGCCTCGTCGATCCACCTGGCCGCATCGTCGCCGGCCGCATCGACTTCGCCGGGCGCGACCTCGCCCGGTTGCCCGAGGCGGAGATGCGGTCGCTGCGCGGCAGCCGCATCGCCATGATCTTCCAGGACCCGATGATGACGCTCAACCCGGTGCTGCGCGTCGACACCCAGATGATCGAGGCCATCCAGGCCCACCGCAATGTCGGCCGTGCCGAGGCGCGCGCGCTCGCGCGCGATGCCCTGGCCCAGGTCGGCATCGCCGCGCCCGAGCGCCGCCTCAAGTGCCTACCCGCACGAGCTGTCCGGCGGCATGCGCCAGCGCGTGGCGATCGCCATCGCCTTCCTCAACAAGCCCGAGCTGGTGATCGCCGACGAGCCCACCACCGCGCTCGACGTGACGATCCAGGCGCAGATCCTGCACGAGGCGCAGGAGCTGTGCCGCAAGACCGGCACGGCCATGATCTGGATCAGCCACGACCTGGCGGTGGTGAGCTCGCTCGCCGACCGGGTGGCGGTGATGTATGCCGGCACCATCGTCGAGCAGGGCCGCGCGAGCGATGTCATCCGCGCGCCGCTGCACCCCTACACCAAGGGCCTGCTCGGCTCGGTGCCGTCGGCCAACGCGCGCGGCAGCCGGCTGGCGCAGATCGCCGGCATGACGCCCTCGCTCATCAATCTGCCGGCGGGCTGCCGCTTCCGCGCCCGCTGTCCGCGTGCGGCTGAGGAGTGCGGCGTGGAGCCGGCCATGACCTCGCCAGTTCCCGCGCGCGAGGTGCGCTGCTGGCGGCCGCATGTCGAGGGGCTGGCGCCGTGAGCGGCAGCGCCATCCCCATCATCGTGGCGGAGGGCCTCGCCAAGCGCTTCGTCAAGGCGCCGGACCTGGCCGAGAGCATTTCCGCCTGGCTCGGCACCGGCGAGGGTGGCGAGGTGGTGCACGCCGTCGATCGCGTGAACTTGAGCATCGCCAAGGGCGAGGTGGTGGGCCTGGTCGGCGAGTCGGGTTGCGGGAAGTCGACCTTGGGGCGTCTGATCGCCGGGCTTCTGACGCCCGAGCGAAGGGCGCACGCTGTTCAAGGGCCGCGACCGCGACACGCTCAGCGGCGCCGAGGCCAGGCAGGCGCGGCTGGCCGTGCAGATGATCTTCCAGGACCCGTACGCCTCGCTCAACCCGCGCATGCGCGTGGAGGAGATCGTCGGCGAGGCGCCGCTGGTGCACGGGCTGGTGGAGCGGGCGGGGCTCGAGGCCTACGTCGCCGACGTGCTGACCCGCGTCGGCCTCGATCCGGATCTGCGGCGCCGCTTTCCGCATCAGTTCTCCGGCGGGCAGCGGAGCCGCATCTCGCATCGCCCGCGCTCTGGCGGTCAACCCCGAGTTCCTGGTGTGCGACGAGGCGATCGCCGCGCTCGACGTGTCGATCCAGGCGCAGATCATCAACCTGTTCCTCGACCTGCGGCAGACATACGACCTCACCTACCTCTTCATCAGCCACGACTTGGGCGTGGTGCAGCACATCTCCGACCGCATCGTCATCATGTACTTGGGCCGCGTGGTGGAGACGGCGCCGACGGGCGAGCTGTTCGCCGCGCCCAACCATCCCTACACCCAGGCGCTGCTGGCGGAGGTGCCGCGCATTTCGCTCACGAAGCGCACGTTCGCGCCGATCAAGGGCGAGATGCCGTCCCCGCTCGACCCGCCGCAGGGGTGCCATTTTCACCCGCGCTGTCCGCAGGCCATGCCGCGCTGCCGCAGCGAGGCGCCGGCGCTGAGAGAAATTGCGCCGGGCCGCACGTCTGCCTGTCACCTGAACGACGGGTGAGTCTCCGCTACGCAAAAAAAAGACCCCGCGCCAGGGCACGGGGTCAGTCGCTGGAGTACGCGCAGCACTTACTGCGGCGTAGTAGACGGCTTGGGCGTCTGCGACTGTTCCGTCGGCGGCGTGGCCTGCGGTACCGGCTTGGCCGGCGCCTCGCTGCGCGGCGCGTTCTCGGTCACCCGCGGCACGGGCCGCTCGGTCGAGGGCGGCAGCATCGCGTAGATCAAGCCGACGATGGCAAGTAGCGCCACCACGGCGATGATCCAGCCTGTCGTGTCGCTGCGCACGAGCTCGGGCGGAACGGGGTGTTCCATGCGGCGCGGGTCGTTTTCGTCGTAAGCCATGATTCCTCTCAGACCTCTCTTGTTGGTTGCTGAGGGGCTAACTCGGCTTCAGTGACGATGGTTCCTGAGATTGTGAAGGGGCGGCAAAGTTGCCGCGCAGCGTCAGCAGCTTGCTGCGGCATTGGCGGAGCAGGCGCAGCCGCGCATTGGCGTCGTTGACGGACGCGTCCGCGGCTTGCAGCGTCGCGATGTGGTTACGCTGCTCGGCGAGCCGCTGGTCGAGGCTGCCGATCAGCCGGTCCAGCTCGAACCGGAACATCTCTTCGGCGCGCATGAGCATGAGCTGAGCTTTGCTTGGGAGCTTTGGCATACGTGAAACCCTTTGGCAGGGGCAATGGTTCCACGTGGCATGTTGGTTTGTCGGGGCCTTCAATTGATCGCTGCGGGATAATGGATTGCCGGTTGTTTGCTGCAGATCGCACTGTCACGGGTCGCCTGGCGCGCTGCAACGGCGCCGTACGCTGGTCGGACACTCAGCCCGCCATGGGACCCAACGGGTCCCCGCCCCCTCTGGGCGCTCGCGCGCAGCATCTGGTGTCAGACTGATTGAGCTAACCCAGCCCACCCGCCAGCACTACATACCAGACCGTGCTGCATTCGCCTCTCCATTGCGCTCCAGCGCATACGCCGCTTCCCCAATTTTTTCAGTGAATGACACTCAGAAAAATAATATGCGGTTGACAACGGCGTCCAGAGGCGGCGGGATGATGTGCCCAAGTCGATGTTCCAGATTTCCTTTGACTCTATTTCGGACGACCTCGTGATCGGGCACGCATTGCACACAATAGCGGCCCATCTCGGATGGGTGCTTGCTGAGAGGACATACCAATGGCAATTCGGCGCATAGACCAACCCGCCACGCTTGAAGCGGCATTTCGCAACGGCATCAATCTCTTTCTTGGAGCGGGTATGCGCGAGACGC
This sequence comes from uncultured Alphaproteobacteria bacterium, assembly GCA_963724565.1. GTDB lineage: Bacteria > Pseudomonadota > Alphaproteobacteria > Rhizobiales > Hyphomicrobiaceae > AWTP1-13. The sequence continues at coordinate 91,179 of CAVRVK010000006.1, read as the reverse complement.
GAAGAAGAGGCCACTACCGTTAGGAGCGACTCTCGCCAAAGAACTCGTCGACCATTTTTCCAAGAAAGAACTTTCAGCGCTGCCCTTGGATCGCCTCTCGGACGTGCTCCGAAAGGAGGACGAGGACAAATTCGTAGCTTTTCTAAGAAATAAATTCCGTGTCGCCGACTATGATCGCCGCTACGACATCCTTCCCACTTTATCAGTCGGTTCCATAATAACGACCAATATAGACAACTTAATTAATAAGGTGTATGCTAAATCCACATTGAAGCACATTAACGACTTGGTCAGGGCTGGACCCACCATTCGAAGCACGACCGCGGTAGATTTTATCCCTTTGCACGGACATATCGACCATGCCGATAATCGATTTGACTTTGGTACAGTAGAATTGGCAAGCGCCTTTGCGCGCGACCCAGATCGTTTCCATTTTCTCACTGCGCGTCTTCAATCGCGACCGACGCTTTATTGGGGTTTTGCAATGAGCGATGCGGGTCCACTGTTGGCGCTGGAACCAAGAATGCATGGTGAGAGACCACTAAGGGAGCGATGGATAGCCCTTCGCGATAATGATGAAGCGCAGATAGCATACTTCTCCGCTATGGGGTTCCATATCATCATAGCTGATACCGCGGAAATACTTGATCATATCAGTGCTTTCAAGTGGTTACTCTCCAAATCCGCTCCTGTAACGATCACCGATAGCTTTCGAAGTGATCGTATTCCTGATCCAACCGAGACCGCTCCGCGCCCGATCACCCAGTTCTATCTCGGAAATGCACCCACCTGGTATGATATTTTCAGCAACAGAATAGCGAAAACCAGCCACTTTCAGGTGCTACAAAATTTGATACACGAACGCAAAAACGTTATCATTGTCGGAATTCCCCAAAGCGGCAAGAGCACCATCCTAATGCAGCTTGGGGCCTCTGTTCAAACTCCCGTCGGAAAGCTTTTTGTAGACTATCTGACTCCTGAGAAAGCCAATCAGCTCGTAAATGCTACAACATCAAAGAAGGAACGAGCCCTTATATTTATTGACGAATGCGGTGGATGCCTATCGGCTTAGTTCCGGCGCATTCGTGGGTATCATGAGCTCGAACAAGGGATTGAGCCATGGCCCGCACACGAGACGATCTGTGGCGTGATTTTCCGAAGACGGCGACCGAGTTCGAGGAGCGCTTTGCGACCGAGGATGACTGCCGCGCCTACTGGGTCGAGGCGCGCTGGGGCGGCGAGCCCGCCTGCGCGCGCTGCGGCTGCAAGCGCGTGTGGACGATCCGCGACGGCACCACCTTCGAGTGCGCCGAATGCGACCACCAGACGAGCCTGACCTCGGGAACGGTGCTCGAGAAGACGCGCAAGCCGCTCAAGATGTGGTTTCGCGCCGTGTTCGAGATCTCGACGCGGCGCACTGGCATCTCGGCCAAGGACCTGCAGCGCATCATGGGCTTCGGCTCCTACGAGACGGCCTGGACGTGGTTGCACAAGCTCAGGGCCTCGATGGTGCGCAAGGAGCGCGAGCCACTTCGCCCTTTCGTGCAGGTCGACGAAACCCTCGTCGGGGGAAAAGGCGGACCCAACAAGGAGTTGGTGCTGGTGGCGACGGAGGCGGGAGGGCGCGTGCGCCTCGCCCACGCGGCCAACAACGATGAGGCCACTTTGAAGCGCTTCGCCGACGGGCAGATCGCCCCCGACGCCGAGGTCACGACCGACGGGCTCGCCAGCTACAACGAAAGGAGCCTTGGCGAACGGCCCCACGACCCGAAAGTGCAAACCAAGGTCGAGCGGCGCGAGAAGGACGCGCTGCAGGGCTGCCACTGGACGATCTCGCTTCTGAAGCGCTGGCTCTTGGGCACGCATGCCGGCGCGGTCCGGCGCAAGCACCTGCAGGCTTATCTCGACGAGTTCGCCTTCCGCCACAACCGGCGCAAGACCAACGGGACGGTGCGCATCGCGGCTCGTGTCATCGAAGGGCTCGTTGCGAGCGAGCCCCTTCCAGGGCGCATGCTGGTCGAGGCGACGACGCCATGCCGATGGTTCGGCATCGCTCAGCCGGAGCTAAGCCGATAGGCATGAATGCGGTGTGTCAATGGAGTCGTTGTATGCGTTGACAAAGTCACCATACATTCAATTCGTAGCTGCAGATCGCAACATGAATATTGATGTTGGCCTTCATCTGCTGAAGGGTGCTGCCCACAGTTTGGTGGATATTTCCGACCTCGCTCCTGGGGAACCCATAAATATATACAAATCAATCCCTGAGTCGCTGCGGCGACCTACGTTCCGGGAAGTTGCGGTGTCTCAGGGAAGGCGGCCATCAATATTTGAGCTAGTCGGCGAAAACATCTTGGGCCCAACGTTAGTCGGTAAGTTTCGTGCGATACTTCCTGAGCTTGAGCGTCGCGACGTTGAGATTCATGATCTTTTCGTTTTGTCATGCTACCTCCATGCTTGCCGCACTCCGATGTCGTTTGAAGTGGCAATGGGGTATATGAAATTGGGAATTGATATTGGGCTAATCTATGAGCGAATCGGGGCGCTCGGCGCGTTGTTAAGTGAGCTTGGGAGTCCCCGGAGAGTTCTACGTCGATGATACGCAGGACTACTATGTTTCCAGATCGAACATAGTTGCGGAGTCAGTTATAGAGGCGTGCACAATGACACCATTTGGTCGGATGTTTGACCGCTTTCATCGACAGGTCACGCCGATGAGAATTCCGCGATATGACGTGTTTAGACGATCTGGCTATGATGCAGACTTTGCGCAAAAGGCGTATCCGAATTGGGAGGAAGGAGCGGAATTTTACGACCGAAGCTACCTTATTGATGAGAACTTTTATATGTTCCAGCAGAAGGCACATTATTTGACAGCGAAACATCGATTTAATGAGGCGTTCGACGCAATAGAAGAGGCGGTTCAACTTAGCAAGGGGAGAAATCCGCGCATCAACAACACGCATGCCATCGTTCTTTTCGAGGCCAATATAGGATTGGCGGCGGAAGGACAAGACGTACGCAAAAATATCGATCACTCAATGAATATTTTGGAGATGGCAAAGCGCAACGATAAGGTAAGACTGGCGTATCCAGCCTTCACTTACGCGGAACAGGCCATGAGTTACTTTGACGTGTACGGGGACGAAAAGGCGCGTCAAAAGCTTGGTCTGGCAATTGATTGGCTTAAATCCGAGGTAAAGAGGCCGGTTTCCAGAAGGCGCGCCGAATCGATGATATCCCGCATTGAAAGTCGGCTCTAAGGATTGCTCCATCAAGGGCACCAAAGCCGGAGTTCAATTACGCACGGCTCGCGAGGTATGTGGGCGGCGGATGATGGGACCCCTTGAGGCCGCAATCAATCATCGGCCAGATCATAGAGTCTTTGGACCTGGAGTACGGCCGCCATGATCCAGAATTTCCGCCAGCCTACCCGCAAAAATCCACCAACCTATTGATCTGGGTGGTACCGCCTCCCCGGATCGAACGGGGGACCTCTAGATCCACAATCTAGCGCTCTAACCAGCTGAGCTAAGGCGGCCCGCAGCGTCTCGAAATACGGCCGGCGGCGCGGGTCGAAGCGTTGGGTTACGCGCTTGCCGCGCCAACCCAACCTACGTGGCCCTCCGGCGGCGCCAACATAGTCGCGGAGTGCGACAAAGCCAAGGGCGCAGAAACCATTCCTCCGGTCCAACCAATGATGCCCGCTGTCATCCTCGGGCTTGTCCTACGGCTGTCCGGGTTCGGGCCGGCGGTACGCTTGGAATTGGACGACGACGCAAAGACCATGCCCTGGTCTCGGCACGCCGAGACACGGTTTTCCTGGTGGGGGTGTCTTGCAGCGTGCGCGGCCGGTCACCCCCGCCCGATGCGTCCAGCGGCTTAGCGCGGCCATTGTGTGCGTGGTGGGCTCGAAGCCGGCCGAGCTAAACCGCGGACGCATCGCCCTCCCCCCTCGTTCGCGACGAAGGCGATGCCTTCGTCGCAGGGGGAGGTGCAACGCAGCGCAACCGGACAGCCCTGGGGACCGGCGTCAAGGTTGCCGCAGATTGCCACAGGCAGAAAACTTATCCCCGCGGCCGCGGCCAGCCTCATATTGAGGGCGTCGCTGCCTGCGACGGGACGCGAAGTGCACTCCGTCCTTCACGTGGCAGCGACCGGCGCCTGGAAGGAGAGCCCGCGGAGGGCTGGAGATCCAGGAGGCCCGCTGTGACCGTTGCCGTCGAAGCGCCAGCAATGGCCGCGGAGTGCGGCGACCGCCGAGAGGCACATGGCCGGCAAGCTGCTCGCAAGAGCAGACCACCGGCTGCAGCTTGCAGCGGTGCCCAAAATCGCCGCAACGCGGGTGCCGCAAGGCAACCCAGGGGACCCCACCAGGTCCCGGAGAGCTCGCAAGGGCTCTCGAGGAGGCATCGCGATGCCTCCTGGGGCCGGAGGACAACCGGCCCCCGGGTCGCCGAGAGGCGCCCGCGTACCCGTCGCACCTTGCGGGGCTTCCCGCAGGGCTGACGGCGCGTGCAACAATCCACCAGCCGAGAAAAGCCGATGAACCTGGAACCCGAAGCGCCAGCATTCCACGAGATCGAAGACCCCGAACAACGGCTCGCAGCCTTCCTCAAATGGGCGGCCGACTATTACGCCGCGCGGCCAACGGCAAGTCCCCAGCCCGATCCCCCGCCGGAGCCCAGGGTCGACAAGTGGGTCGACAAGCCGGGCACGCTGATCGCGGCGGAGAAGGACGTCTTTCTGGGGGAGATGGCCGAGAAGCTGCAGCGCGCGCTGTGCGCCGACGTTGCCCGCTGCGAGCACCACCGCTGCCGCCGCAGCCGGCGCTGCACCAGACTCGAGGAGATGGCACCGAACATGGCGGCCTCGCGGGCCAATCTCGCCGCCGAGCGGGCCAAGTGGCAGCCGCCGCCGGCTCCGGTCGAGCCGCCGCGCGGGCGCGCCGCGCGAAGCCCGGCCGGCCCCCCGCGACCCGGCGCTAGAACATCGCCAGATGCACGCGATCGGGCGGGTTGTGGCCGTCGAGGAAGGTCTTGACGTTGATGATCACCTTCTCGCCCATATCGATGCGGCCCTCGATGGTGGCCGAGCCCATGTGCGGCAGCGCCACCACCCGGTCGCTGGCGAGCAGCTTGGGGTTGACCGCCGGCTCGTGCTCGAACACGTCGAGGCCGGCGCCGGCAATGGCGCCAGCCTCCACCAGCCGCGCCAGCTCGTTCTCGTCGATCACCTCGCCGCGGGCGGTGTTGACCACATAGGCGGTGGGCTTCAGCAGCTTCAGCCGCCGCGCGGAGAGCAGGTGATAGGTGGCCGGCGTGTGCGGGCAGTTGACGGAGATGATGTCCATGCGCGCCAGCATCTGGTCGAGGCTGTCCCAGTAGGTGGCCTCCAGCTCCTGCTCGATCTCCTCCGATACCCGCCGGCGGTTGTGATAGTGGACCTGCAGCCCGAACGGCTTGGCGCGGCGCGCCACCGCCTGGCCGATGCGTCCCATGCCGATGATGCCGAGCCGCTTGCCGAAGATGCGGTGGCCGAGCATCCAGGTGGGCGACCAGCCGCCCCAGGCGCGCTTGGTGTCCTTGAGCAGCGCCGTGCCCTCCGCCAGCCGCCGTGGAACGGCCAGGATCAGCGCCATGGTCATGTCGGCAGTGTCTTCGGTCAGGACGCCCGGCGTGTTGGTCACGATGATGCCGCGGTTGCGCGCGGTATCGAGGTCGATGTTGTCCACACCGTTGCCGAAATTGGCGATCAGTTTGAGCTGCGGCCCGGCCTGCGAAATGAGGGCGCGGTCGATGCGATCCGTGACAGTGGGCACCAGCACGTGCGCTGCCTTCACCGCCTCGGTAAGCTCGGCCTGGCTCATGGGCCGGTCCTCGACGTTGAGGCGGGCATCGAACAGCTCGCGCATGCGGGTTTCCACCGCGTCGGGCAGCTTGCGCGTGACGATCACCAGGGGCTTCTTGGCGGATGTCGGCATGGCGGCACGAACTCGTCGGATCTCGCAAAAGAGGATAGCGCGCTGACGCCGCGCGATATGATGAGCCCTGTCTAACAGATACCACGACGATGACAAACCGATGCTTAACCGGGCCGCAACCGTCGCCCGCGAGCCTGCGCGCGGCTCACCGGGCCGCTTGATCCGCCAGCCAATTCGTGGCTGTTGGCCAGCATGACCATGGCGTCCCCATTTCTCCGGCAGCCCTGGCGGCTGGCCAATCCGGTTGTCCGCTGTGCCATCGTCGCGCTGCTCGGCGCGGTCGGCGTGTCCCATGTGCAGGCCCAGGGTGGGGGGGATGTGCCTGCATCCTTGGCCTATGGCGGCAACCTCAAACAGCGCACCTACGCCAGCGTAAAGGCCGACAGCGTGTCCCTGCGGCAAGGGCCAGGCCCCGAACATCCCACGGCTTGGCTGTTGCAGCGCCTCGGGTTGCCGGTCGAGGTGCTCGAGGAGCAGGGGGCTTGGCGCAAGGTGCGCGATGCCAACAATGCCACCGGCTGGGTGCACATGAGCCTGCTCAGCCGCCGCCGCACGGCGCTTGTCCTCCCCTGGGAGGTCAAGGACGGACAGGCGCAAATCCCGTCGGCAACTTTGCGCGAGGATGACCGGGAGAATGCCCGCCCTATCGTGCAGGTGGAGGCCGGCGTGCTCGCCAACATCCTGGGCTGTGAGAACGGCTGGTGCCGCGTCTCGGTCGGGCAGTATCGCGGCTATATCGAGCAGACCAAGCTCTGGGGCACCTACCCCAACGAGGAGATCAAATAGCCAGGATGCAGGGGTTACTTCGCCACCAGCCGGACCACCACGTCGATGTGGGAGACCCGCAGGTTCTCCGGCGGCTCGGGCAGTCCGTCGACGCGAATGCTGTCGCCCGGGATGTCCATCAGCTTGCCGTCGGCCTCGACGAAGTAGTGGTTGTGGTTGGACGTGTTGGTGTCGAAGTAGGCGCGCTGTCCGCCGATCGCGATCTCGCGCAGCAGGCCCGCCCGCTTGAACTGGTGCAGCGTATTGTAGACGGTGGCCAGGGACACCCGTTCGCCAGCCCGCACGGCCTCCTCATGCAGCATCTCCGCGGTCACATGACGGTCGCCGGCGCCGAACAGCAGCGTGGCGAGCGCGATGCGCTGGCGCGTCGGCCTGAGGCCCGCGCGGCGCAGCAGTCTGCCGGGGTCTACGTTCATCGAAGTAGGCATCCAAGTCTTCCCAATGCGCAGCAATCCTAGAACGCGAACTCTTCCCGCACTGCAAGGCAAATCGTCTCACAGCCTTCCAACTTGCTGGCAACACAAGTATATCCGGGCCCGGCTGGCCTCGCAACCCAACCAAGTCCCCGTTCTGGCCCCCTTGCCTGGGCGCAAAACTCAGGCGGAACCAGGCTTTTGGGTAATGGGCGACTATGATAGGAAACCCGACACGGAAACCGAGCCGGAACTTGATGTGCGGCACACGCGAGCGGGATGGGATCTAGAGGGTTATGGCGGACCGCCCAACTAGCTACGAATACGAGGATCTTCTGAATTGCGGGCGGGGCGGGCTGTTCGGGCCAGGCAACGCTCAGCTGCCCCTTCCGCCGCTCCTCATGTTCGACCGCATTTCCAGCATCTCCCAGAGCGGCGGGGCCCACGGTAAGGGGCAGATAGTGGCCGAGCTCAGGGTCGCGTCCAATCCGGCGCTCGAATGGATCTGGGCCTGCCATTTCAAGGGTGACCCCGTGATGCCGGGCTGCCTCCCCCTCGATGCGCTGTGGCAAATGACGGGTTTCTTCCTTGGCTGGCTCGGCGCGCCGGGCAAGGGCCGCGCGCTGGGGGTAGGCGAGGTAAAATTCGTGGGCATGATCACACCGACCACCAAAATGGTCGAGTATGTCGTCGATCTGAAGCGCGTGATCCTGCGCAAGCTGAAGGTCGCTTTCGCCGACGGCGTGGTCAAGGCTGACGGCAAGGTGATCTACGCGGCCGCAGATCTGCGGGTCGGTCTGTTCGAGGTGGGCGAGGAGCTGGCGCCAGGCTAAAGGGCGGTTGGGGGGTGAGGGCGCTGCACGCGGAGTGCCGCCTCCCCGTGTTGTACTGCGGGGCGCCACGACGATTGCCAGGAGAGGTTCGCGGATGAGACGCGTGGTCGTAACGGGCATGGGGGTCGTGTCCTCGATCGGGAACAACACCCAGGAGGTGCTGGCCTCGCTGCGCGAGGCCAAGTCCGGCATCGTCCGCGCCGACCGATACGCCGAGCTCGGCTTTCGCTGCCAGGTGCATGGCGCGGTGAACCTCGAATGGGAGCCGATGATCCCGCGCAAGCCGCGGCGATTCATGGAAGCCGGCATCGGTTGGAACTACATCGCCATGGACCAGGCCATCCGCGACGCAGGGCTGGAGCAGGGCGAGGTCGTCAACGAGCGCACCGGCATCATCATGGGCTCGGGCGGTCCCTCCACGCGCGCGATCGTGCGCGCGGCCGACGTCACCCGCCAGAAGGATCCGCGCAAGGTGGGCCCCTTCGAGGTGCCGAAGGGCATGTGCTCGGGTCCGTCGGCGGCACTTGCTACCGCCTACCAGATCAAGGGCGTCAACTATTCCATCTCTTCGGCCTGTGCCACCTCGGCCCACTGCATCGGCAACGGGGCGGAGCTGATCCAATGGGGCAAGCAGGACGTGGTCTTCGCGGGCGGCTGCGAGGAGCTCGACTGGACGCTCTCGGTGCTGTTCGACTCCATGGGCGCCATGTCGACGAAATACAACGCCACCCCCGCCAAGGCGAGCCGCGCCTACGACAAGCACCGCGACGGCTTTGTGATTGCCGGTGGCGCGGGCACGGTGGTGCTCGAGGAGCTGGAGCATGCCAAGGCGCGCGGCGCCAAGATCTACGCCGAGGTGGTGGGCTACGGCGCCACGTCCGACGGCTACGACATGGTCGCGCCTTCCGGCGAGGGCGCGGTGCGGTGCATGCGGATGGCCATGAAGGGCAATGATGGCAAGGGCGTCGGCAAGGTCGGCTACATCAACCCGCACGGAACCGCGACGCCAGTCGGCGACAAGGTCGAGATCGATGCCATCCGTGAGGTGTTCGGCAGGGACATTCCACCGATCTCCTCGACGAAGTCGCTCACCGGGCATTCTTTGGGCGCGGCGGGCGTGCAGGAGGCGATCTACTCCCTCCTCATGATGAACAACGGCTTTATTTGCGAGAGTGCCAACATCGATGAGATCGACCCGGATTTCGCCGACGTGCCGATCCTCACCAGCCGGCAGGACAACGCCGATCTGGACTGCGTCATGTCCAACAGTTTCGGCTTCGGGGGCACGAACGCGACGCTGATACTGCGGCGCCATGAGGCCTGATGCGGGGATCAAGCGGCCTGAAGTCTGTCGAGAGTTGGGAATCGATGGAGCAGGCCGGACAAGAATCGCTGAGGCTTTCCGCAGCGGAGGAAGGCCAAGGCCACCGGGCACGCGTTGCCCTAGATGAGCAAGTGGACAACGGCCATGACAGACAAGGACATTGCCCAGCCCGCCCCGCTGATGGCAGGCAAGCGCGGCCTCATCATGGGGGTCGCCAACGATCGCTCAATAGCGTGGGGTATCGCCCGCGTGCTGGCGGGCCAGGGCGCCAAGCTCGCGTTCACCTACCAGGGTGAGGCCTTCGGCCGGCGCGCCATCCCCCTCGCCAAATCGGTGAACTCGGAGATCATCGTCAGCTGCGACGTGAGCGACTTGCCGAGCGTCGATGCCGCCTTCGCCGAGATCAAGAAGACCTGGGGCGGCCTCGATTTCGTGGTGCACGCGCTGGCTTTCTCCGACCGCCGCGAGCTGCAGGGCCGCTACTCGGAGACGACGCGGGAGAACTTCACCAACACCATGGTGATCTCCTGCTTCTCCTTCACCGAGGTGGCCAAGCGCGCCGCAGCCCTGATGCCCAAGGGCGGCGCCATGCTGACGCTCACCTACGGCGGCTCGCAGCGCGTCGTTCCCTCCTACAACGTGATGGGGGTCGCCAAGGCCGCGCTGGAAGCCAGCGTCCGCTATCTCGCGGCCGACTTCGGCCCGCAGGGCATTCGTGTCAACGCACTGTCCGCCGGACCGATGCGCACGCTGGCCGGTGCCGGCATCTCGGACGCGCGCTCCATCTTCAACTTCCAGGGCGAGCACGCGCCGCTCAAGCGTACGCCGACGTTGGACGAGGTCGGCGGGGCCGGTCTCTATCTGCTGTCCGATCTGTCTGGCGCCGTGACCGGTGAGGTTCACTACGTCGACTGCGGCTACAACGCGGTGGCCATGCCGAGCCTCGAAGCGCTCAAGGCGCAGGAGCAGGAAGCGGCGACCGCCGCGGGCCGGCCTGCGCCGCAGGCCGCGGAGTAACACGGCGCGCCCGCGTGCGCAGCCTTGCCTTCTTTTGGGACTAGTCATATACCTAGTCAGATGCGAAGTTCGGGAAGAACGCCAAGGGCTGCAACTTGGCAGGTGCAGGACGCCAAGGCTCGCTTCAGCGAGCTGTTGGAGCGCGCGCTGGCCGAGGGCCCCCAAATTGTGACCAAGCGGGGCCATGAGGCGGCTGTGCTGCTGTCGGCAAAGGAGTGGCGGGAGCTTCAGGCCCGTGCGCGGCCATCGCTGAAGGAGCTGTTGCTGAGCCCTGAAGCCAGGACTGCCGAATTGGCGCCCGCGCGCCGCAAGATCAAGATGCGTCCGCCGGTCGAGTTCGACTGAGGCGAGGCTTTGTATCTACTCGATACCAACGTGATTTCGGAACTGCGCCGGTCGCGACCGCATGGCGCCGTCCTCCGCTGGCTCGATCCCATTGCTTCGGCCGACCTCTTCTTGTCGGCGGTGCGCATCGGCGAAATTCAGATCGGCATCGAAATCACGCGCAACCGCGATGCGGCGAAGGCGGCCGAGATCGAGCGTTGGCTCGAAGAGGTCACGCAAACATTCCAGGTTGTGACGCTCGATGCTGCAGCGTTTCGCATTTGGGCCAGGTTGATGCACAGGAAGACTGACGACCGCGCCCTGGATGCGATGATTGCCGCAAGCGCGATCGCGCGAGGCCTGACCGTCGTCACTCGCAACGTGCGGGATTTCAAAGCGTTTCCTGTCACCGTGGCGAACCCATTTGCCGCTGCCTAGACGCCGCCGCAGAAGAGCGCTAGTGGCAGAGCCATGATCGGCGTGTTCGATTCAGGCCACGGCGGCCTCACCGTCTTCCGCGCCCTTGTCGAGCGCTTCCCACGCGCTTGCTTCGTCTATCTCGGCGACCACGCCAACGTCCCTTACGGCGATCGCGCCTCGGATGAGATCGTCGCGCTCACGCGCAAGGGCGTCGACGCGCTGTTCCACCATGGCTGCAAGCTGGTCCTCCTCGGGTGCAACACCGCCACCTGCGTTGCTGCCCGCACCCTGCAGAAGGATTGGCTCGCGGTCAGCGGCTGGCAGGGCCGCAATATCCTGGGCATCGTCGCCCCGACGGTGGAGGCGGCCACGCAGACGCCGTGGGCCGTCACGGCCCCGCAATACCCGCAGAAATACAACACCGACGTGGTTGCCGTGTTCGGCACGACCCGAACTATCGCCTCGCACGCCTACCCCGAGGAGATCCGCAAGCGCTGCCCGCAGGTCACGGTGGTCCAGCAGACCTGCCCGGAGCTCGCCGGCGCCATCGAGCACGGCGCGGCGGAGGCCGAGCTAGATCGGCTGGTGGAGAAGAGCGTGACGGCGCTGCTGGCGCAGACGGTGGGCGTGCCGCCGCATCGCGCAATCCTGGGCTGCACCCACTATCCCCTGGTCGAGCACTTGTTCCGGCGGCATCTGCCGCCGTTCACGCGGCTGCTGACGCAACCCCGGGTGGTTGCCGACAGCCTGGAAGACTATCTGCAGCGCCACCCGCGCTATCTCGATGGCGCGCAGCAGGCGCCGCCCACGCTGCTGACCACGGGCGATCCGGACCGCGTCAACACCATCGCGCGCATCTTCTGGCCCGGCGTGCCGGCCTTCGACCATCTGCCGGTGTGAGCACTCAGCGCTGGCTGCGCGCCAGCACCTCCATCAACTCCGCCACCTTGCGACGCTGCTCGGCGACATTGCCGCTCTTGATGGCGTGCTCCACGCAATGCGCGACGTGATCGCGCAGCACTTCTTCCTCGACGCGCGCAAGGGCCGCCCGCACCGCCGCGATCTGCGTCACCACGTCGATGCAGTAGCGGTCGTCCTCGACCATGCGCGCTAGTCCGCGCACCTGCCCCTCGATGCGGCTCAGGCGCTTGCGGCAGGATGTCTTGGTGGTTTGCTGCATGCTTGACACATACCCCCACTGGGTATAGGTGGTCAATACCCCTACAGGGTATATGGGATGTCATGAGTCACAGCCACCACCAGGGCCACGCGTCCGCTGTACCTGCCCATGCCCGCGGAGCTGAAGCGGCCACAGCACGCGATCCCGTGTGCGGGATGACGGTAGAGATCGCCGGGGCCAAGCACACCCATCTGCATGCCGGGTCGACGCACTATTTCTGCAACCCGCGCTGCAAGGACAAGTTCATCGCCGACCCGGCCCGGTACCTCGAGGCAGGCTCTGCCGCAAAGGCCGCCGCGGAAGCGCGATCGGTGCCTGCAGGCACGCTCTACACGTGCCCCATGCATCCCCAGGTGGTGCAGGTGGGTCCGGGCACATGCCCAATATGCGGCATGGCGCTGGAGCCAAAGGGCATCCCGGCGGCGGACGCCGGCCCGAACCCCGAGCTGGTTGACTTCAATCGCCGCCTGGCCGTCGGCGCCGCGCTCGCCATCCCCTTGCTCGTCCTCGCCATGGGGCCGGACCTCGGCCTGCCGCTGCACCGGTGGCTGTCGCCCCAGACTGCGGCCTGGTTGGAGCTGGCGCTCGCGACGCCCGTGGTCGCCTGGTGCGGCTGGCCGTTCTTCGAGCGCGGCTGGGCATCTTTGGTCAACCGCAGCCCCAACATGTGGACGCTGATCTCCATTGGCGTGCTTGTTGCCTATGCCTACAGCGTCGTTGCCGTGCTTACGCCCGGCATCTTCCCCCACGACCTCCACATGCACGGCGGCACGGTCGGCCGCTACTTCGAGGCGGCCGCCACTATCGTCGTGCTCGTGCTCGTCGGCCAGGTGCTGGAGCTGAGAGCACGCGAGCGTACCGGCAATGCCATTCGTGCCCTACTGAATCTGGCACCGAAGACGGCCCGCCGCATCGCCCCCGATGGCGGCGAGGCCGATGTGGCCCTCGACCTGGTGCAGGCGGGCGAGCGGCTGCGCGTGCGACCCGGGGAGGCCGTTCCAGTGGACGGCGTCGTTATCGAGGGGCGATCCGCGGTCGATGAATCGCTGCTCACGGGCGAGCCCCTTCCGGTCGAGAAAGAGCCTGGTGCGGTGGTCACCGGAGGCACGATCAACAAGACGGGCAGCTTCGTCATGCAAGCCCGCAGGGTCGGCGCCGAGACCACGCTTGCGCGCATCGTTGCCATGGTTGCGGAGGCGCAGAGGAGCCGGGCCCCGCTGCAATCACTGGCCGATCACGTGGCCGCGTATTTCGTGCCGGCCGTGGTTCTCGTGGCAGTGGCCTCGTTCCTGGCTTGGCTGGTGTTCGGCCCCACCCCGGCGCTCGCTTACGCCGTGGTGGCCGCCGTGTCGGTTCTCATTATCGCCTGCCCGTGCGCCCTGGGCCTGGCGACACCGATCTCGATCATGGTTGCGACGGGCCGCGGCGCCCGCGAGGGCGTGCTCGTCCGCAACGCCGAAGCCCTGGAGCGCTTGGCCGCCGTCGACACGCTGATCGTCGACAAGACCGGCACGCTGACCGAGGGCAAACCCAGCCTCACCGACGTCGTCGCGCTCGGCGGATTCGATGAGACCGCGTTGCTGCAGCTGGCAGCCAGCCTGGAGAAGGCGAGCGAGCATCCGCTGGCCGAGCCCATCGTCAAGGCTGCCGAGGCACGCGGATTGCGACTGCTGCCGGTGGAAGCCTTCGAGGCCGTAACAGGCCAAGGCATCACCGGCCGGGTCGATGGCCACACTGTTGCGCTCGGCACCGTACGCCTGATGCAGCGGCTTGACATCGCTGCAGGTGATATCGAGCAGCAGCTCGACGCGCTGCGCCGCGAGGGCAGAATCGCCCTGCTGGCCGCCGTCGACGGCAAGCTCGCCGGATGGCTGGCGCTGGCCGACCCTATCAAGCCGTCGGCCCGCAATGCGCTCACAGCGTTGCAGCGTCGCGGCATCGACGTCGTGATGGCGACGGGTGACAGTCGCACGACAGCGCAAGCAGTGGCGCGCGAGCTTGGCATCGCTACCGTGCACGCCGAGGTCCTGCCGGAGGACAAGGCGCGTCTTGCGGTCCGTCTCAAAGGCGAGGGCCGCAAAGTGGCCATGGCCGGCGACGGTATCAACGACGCGCCGGCCCTGGCGGCCGCCGATGTCGGCATTGCCATGGGCACGGGGGCCGATGTCGCGCTGGAAAGCGCCGGCATCACCCTGCTGAAGGGCGATCTCTCGGGCATCGTGCGCGCGCGCCGCCTGGCGGAGGCAACAGTTGCCAACATCTGGCAGAACCTGGCGTTCGCGTTCGGCTACAACGCGCTCGGCATCCCGATCGCGGCGGGCGTCCTGTATCCCGTGACCGGCATGCTGCTTTCGCCGATGATCGCGGCGGCGGCCATGAGCCTGTCGTCGGTCTCGGTGGTCGCCAATGCGTTGCGCCTCGGCACGGTCCGGCTTTCCGGCGACTAGGGCTACACCTTGGGCGGGCCGTCGGCGAACGGGGCGAGCGCCGCGGCGATGAAGGCATGCGTGGGCGCGGCTACGCCGCTCTCCTTCGCCAGCCGCGCGACGGCGCCCGACAGCCCGCGCACCTCGATCGGCTTGCCGCCCAGCAGGTCGTGGCACATGGAGGCCATCATGCGCGTCGGGCAGCCCGTCGATCTGCTTTATGGTCTTGGCGGCATCCTCGGGCTCGAGCCCCGTTTTCAGCGCCACGCCGACCGCGACCGTCTCCTCCACCGCCGCCTTCAGCAGCGCGTAGGACTCCGGCGTGTTGCGGATGGGCCCGAGCGGCCCGCGCGTCAGCGCGGTCATGCCGGCGACCGGCGCCAGCATGGCGAACTTGAGCCACAAGGTGCGCGAGATGTTGTCGGACAGGCGGCGTCGATGCCGGCCGCCACGCAGGCGGCGTGGAACGCGGTCGTACGCGGCGCTGGGCTTGCCGTCGCGCTCGCCGAACTCGAGGATCGCGAACTTGCCGATCTGCTTGATCACGCCGGGCTCGGGGATGTTGGAGGCGATGCGCGCCGCACCTTCCACCACATTGCCGGCGCCGACGATCTTGGCCGATGCGCTCGCGCGCTCTCCACGCCGTTCTGGAAGGTGAAGATCGCGGCACCCTTGGCGACCAGCGGCCGCAGGCTTTCCGCCGCGCTCTCGGTGTCGCGCATCTTGACCGCGAAGATGATGGCGTCCGCGGCCGGGATCTCCGCCGGCATTGGCCACGACCTTGACGGGGTTGAGATGCAGGTTGCCGAGGTCGCTGTCGAGGCGCAGGCCGCTCGGCCTGCATCGCCGCGAGATGCGCGCCGCGCGCGACGAACGTCACGTCGTTGCCGGCGGCCGCCAGGCGCGCGCCGAAGTAGCCGCCGACGCCGCCCGGTCCCATCACGGTGATCTTCATGGGGCTGGGCTCACGGAGTGATGACGACGCGGCCGACGATCCTGCCTTCGCGCAGGTCGTCGAGCGAGCGGCTGGTCTGCTCCAGCGGGCGCTTCTCGACCGGGATCGGCGCGATCTTGCCGGCCTTGACCAGGTCGATCATCTCGCGCGCCTCCGCCGGTCGAGCCGACGTAGCTGCCCATGATGGTCAGCGCGCGCAGCGGGAACATCGGCACCGGCAGGGTGAAGCTGCCGCCGATCAGGCCGACGACGATGGCTGCACCGCCCTTGGCCACCGTGGCTTGGCGCAAAGCCCAGCGACTTGTCGGAGCCGGCAAAATCGACGGCCGCGCCCACGCCGCCGCCGGAGGCCTTGCCGATGGCCTTGCGCGCGCCTGCATCGGCCGGATCGAACGCCTCCTTGGCGCCGAGCTTCAGCGCTGCCTCGCGCTTGGCGGCGTCGATGTCGGCCACGAAGATCGGCTTGGTCGGTCAGCGCGCGGGCGAACTGCAGGCCCATCATGCCGACGCCGCCGAGGCCGACGATCAGCAACGGCCCGGCGCGCAGATAGGGTATGGCTTTCTTGATGGCGCCGTAGCCGGTGAGGCCCGAGCACATCAGCGGGCCCGCAATCTCCGGCGCAATGCCCTTCGACGTCGAGCAGATAGCGCGGATGCGGCACCAGCACGTGCGTGGCATAGCCGCCGTCGACCGTGACGCCGAGCGCGCGCGGGGCATTGCACATGTGCTCGTCGCCCCGCGCGCACAGCCCGCACTTGCCGCAGCCGATCCAGGGATAGGCGGCATAGCGCTTGCCCGTGCTTCACGCCCTGCGCCTCGGGGCCCGATCGCCTCCACCGTGCCGGCGATCTCGTGGCCGAAGGTGAAGGGCAGCGGCCGGTTGCCGCGCACATCGAGCTTCTGCCCGCCGCCGAGATCGAAATAGCCGTCCTGCAGGTGAATGTCGGAGTGGCACACGCCGCAATGGGAGACGCGCAGCAGCACCTCGGTGCCCTGAGGTGTGGGTGTCGGTGCCTCGGTCGTCTGCAGCGGCTTGCCGTAGTCGATCAGCGATTGGCGCAGCATCTGGTGGTCCTTTGATCGAGGGAACCGCAAGCTTAGCAGATATTGCCCATTGGTTAACATGGCGACGGTGCGCTTGCTGCGAAACCCAGGCCGGCGCGATGCGTTACGCACTCACAAGGCAGCGAGTGTCATGAGCGACTATCGGATCATCAAGCGGATCGGCACCAGGTGGCGCGAAGAGTCGCGCGATGTGGTCGAGGCAGCGCTGCCCGAGCGCTTGCGCGAGCTGGTCGACCGCATCGCCGCGCGCGAAAGACCGCGAGCTGAACCACGGGTGGTGCCCACCGTCGAGATCAGGCTGCCCTCGGTGACGATCGAGAAGCGGTAGCAGGCGGCCGCCGCCCAACGAGCGGGTACGGCACCGCGCCCAGTGCCGCCAACGCCGCCGCTGCAACTTATCCGCGCCGCCGCTCGCGTGGGCCGCGATCGCCGCGGTCACGCCGTGGCGGGCGGCTCTCGAACTGCTCCTCCGGCTCGCCTTCCGCGCGCGGGATCTCCTTGCCGGTCGCCTGATCGACGATCTTCATGGAGAGGCGCACCTTGCCGCGGTCGTCGAAGCCCAGGAGCTTGACGTAGACCTCCTGGCCTTCCTTCACCACGTCGCTCGACGCGTCTCGGGCCGGCCCTGCATGAGCTGGGAGATGTGCACCAGCCCGTCCTGCTTGCCGAAGAAGTTCACGAAGGCGCCGAACTCCATGATCTTGACGACCTTGCCCTTGTAGATCGTGCCGACCTCGGGCTCGGAGGTGATGGCCCTGATGCGCGACAGCGCCGCTTCGATGGCCTCGCGCTTGGCGGCCGCGATCTGCACGGTGCCGTCGTCCTCGATGTCGACCTTGGCGCCGCTCTGGGCCACGATCTCGCGGATCACCGAGCCGCCCGAGCCGATCACCTCGCGGATCTTGTCGACCGGGATCTTGATGGTCTCGATGCGCGGCGCGTGCTCGCCGAGCTCGGTGCGCGCACCGCTGATCGCCTTGCTCATCTCGCCCAGGATGTGCATGCGGCCGGCATAGGCCTGATCCAGCGCCACGCGCATGATCTCCTCGGTGATGCCGGTGATCTTGATGTCCATCTGCAGCGAGGTGACGCCCTTCTCGGTGCCGGCCACCTTGAAGTCCATGTCGCCCAGATGGTCCTCGTCGCCCAGGATGTCGGACAGCACGGCGAAGCCGTTGCCCTCCTTGATCAGGCCCATGGCGATGCCGGCGACGGGCCGCTTCAGCGGCACGCCGGCATCCATCAGCGCCAGCGAGCTGCCGCACACGGTGGCCATCGACGAGGAGCCGTTGGACTCGGTGATCTCGGAGACGACGCGCACGGTGTAGGGGAACTCCTCCGGCGTCGGCATCAGCGGATGCACCGCGCGCCAGGCGAGCTTGCCGTGGCCGATCTCGCGGCGGCCGGGCGAGCCCATGCGGCCCGTCTCGCCCACCGAGAACGGCGGGAAGTTGTAGTGCAGCATGAAGCGCTCTTTGCGCGTGCCTTCCAGCGCATCGACGAACTGCTCGTCATCGCCGGTGCCGAGCGTGGCCACGACGATGGCCTGCGTCTCGCCGCGCGTGAACAGCGCCGAGCCGTGCGTGCGCGGCAGCACGTGCACCTCGGAGGACGATGGGCCGCACGGTCGTGAGATCGCGGCCGTCGATGCGGCGCTGGGTCTTGATGATGTCGCCGCGGACCACGTCGGACTTCGAGGTCCTTGAACACGGAGGCCAGCAGCACGCTCTCGTTGGCGTCGGCGTCGGCCGGCAGCAGCTCCTTCGTCACCTTGGCGTTGGCCGCCTCGATCAGCTCGTGGCGCTTCTGCTTCTCCGGGCGTCGCGAAGGCCTTGCGCAGGTCCTGCTTCGACCAGCGCCTTGACCTTGTCGGTGTACTTGCTCTTGTCGGGCGGCTGGAAATTCCACGGCTCCTTGGCCGCCTTCTCCGCCAGCTTGATGATGGCGTCGATCACGGGCTGGAAGCCGCGGTGGCCGAACATGACGGCCTCCAGCATCTGCTGCTCGGGCAGCTCCTTGGCCTCCGACTCCACCATCATCACCGCATCGACGGTGCCGGCCACGACCAGGTCGAGCTCGCTCTAGCCCATCTCGTCGATCATGGGATTGAGCACGAACTTGCCGTCGATCACGCCGACGCGCGCGGCGCCGATGGGGCCGAGGAACGGCACGCCGGACAGCGTCAGCGCGGCCGAGGCGGCGACCAGGGCGACGATGTCGGGATCGTTCTCCATGTCGTGGGAGAGCACCGTGACGATCGACCTGCGTCTCGTGCTTGAAGCCGTCGACGAACAGCGGCCGGATCGGCCGGTCGATCAGGCGCGAGGTAAGCGTCTCCTTCTCGCTCGGGCGGCCCTCGCGCTTGAAAAAGCCGCCGGGGATCTTGCCGGCGGCGTAGGTCTTCTCCTGGTAGTTGACGGTGAGCGGGAAGAAGTCGATGCCCGGTCGGACGCTCTTCTCGGCGACCACGGTCGCCAGCACGCTCGTCTCGCCGTATTGGGCGAACGACGGCAGCGTCGGCCTGGCGGGCGACGCGGCCTGTCTCCAGAGCTGAGCTTGCGTCCGCCCCATTCGATTTCCACGCGATGTTTGTCGAACATTTGGTATCTCGTATCTCGTTTCTTGTTGAACAGCGTCGATCGCCGCACCTCCGCTCATGGAAGCCGGCCCACATTGCCATCTCTTGAGGTGACGTGAGCGGCTCCCGCGCCGGGCGGTCGTACCGCTAGCGGCGAATTCCCAGACGCTCGATGATCTTCTGGTAGCGCGCCTCGTCGTTGGCTTTGACGTGATCGAGGAGCCGGCGGCGCAAGCTCACCATCTTGAGCAGGCCGCGCCGCGAATGATTGTCCTTCTTGTGCAGTCTTGAAGTGTTCGGTCAGTCCGTTGATGCGCTCGGTCAGGAGCGCCACTTGGACCTCGGGCGATCCGGTGTCGCCCTTCTTGGTTGCGTAATCCTTGACGATCTTCTGCTTACGCTCTGCGCTCAGCGACATCGGGAACCTTTCTCATGTGTTGGGAGGAGGGAGTGCGGCCACGGCCGGGATGTCGTCCAGCGCAGGTCGCCGAAAAGCCTCGGCCGCATAGCCCAAGGAGCGTGCGTCCGAGTGAGCGCCTTATACACGAATTCGGGCTGTTTGCGAGGGAAAAACTGGTCGGCCAAAGCATTGATTCAGCCATAGCTATCTGCCCTCGCCGAAATTGAACACGCGGATCGGACGCAGCTCGCCCTTCTCGATGCGGCCGACGGCGATCAGGTGGCCCTTGCAGGTGGCATAGGTGGGCCCGGTCGTCGGCAGGCGCATCGCGGCCGCGGACCAGCACGGACTGGCCCGCGCAGCAGGCGCGCAGGCGTCGTTCTGGCCGACGTTGAGGACGGCAAGCTCCGGCCAGCGCCGCTTCGACGGGCAAGCAGCAGCTGCAGCGCGGCGTCTTCGCCTGTCGTCGGCCGCCGCCTGCAGTGTCGTCCATCGAGACGGCATCGGCCTCGACGAAGGGCCCGACCCGCGTGCGGCGCAGAGCGACGACGTGGCCGAGGCAACCGAGCGCCCGGCCCATGTCGCGCGCAAGCGCGCGCACGTAGGTTCCCTTGCCGCATCGGGCCTCGAACACGGCGGTATCGCGATCGGGCGTGTCGACGCAGCGTCGAGCACGTCGATGCGAACCGGGCGCGGCTCGAGCTCGACCGCCTCGCCGGCGCGCGCCAGATCGTAGGCGCGCTCGCCGTCGATCTTGATGGCGGAGAATGCCGGCGGCGTCTGCAGGATCTCGCCGATGAAGCGCGGCAGCAGCGCCTCGATCGCGCCTCGGCTCCGGGCGGGTCTCGCTGGTCGACACGATGCGCCCTTCCGCGTCGTCGGTGTCGGTTTCGGCGCCCCAGCGCACCGTGAAGCGGTAGCCTTTCTCGCCCTCCACGGCGTACGGCACCGTCTTGGTCGCTTCGCCGAGCGCGATCGGGAGGATGCCGGTCGCCAGCGGATCGAGCGTGCCGGCGTGCCCGGCCTTGCGCGCGTCGAACGCGCGGCGCACGGCGCCGACGGCCTGCGTCGAGGTCATGCCGGCCGGCTTGTCGAGGACCAGCCAGCCGTGGACGGCCTTGCCTTTCTTGCGGCGTGTCATGGACAATCTGTTTGCGAACGTCGCATGCAGCGCAGCGCGCAGCCTCAGTTCTTCTTGAGGTCCCGAGCTACCTTGGCGACCGAAGCAGCTGCTCGATGCGGTCGGCTTCGTCGAACGTCTCGTCCGCCATGAAGCGGATGTCGGGCGCGAACTTGAGGTTCACCTCGTGGGCGATCTCGCCGCGGATGTATTTCTTGTGGCGCTCGAGCGCGGCCAGCACGGGCTTCACGTCCTTGCCGCCCAGCGGCATGACATAGATGCGTGGCGAGCCGCAGGTCGGGCGACAGCCGCACCTCCGGGATCGTGACCACGTGCGAAGCTCAGCACGGGGTCGTAGATCTCTCCGCGCGTGAGCATCTCCGCCAGCGCATGGCGGATCAGCTCGCCGACGCGCAGCTGGCGCTGCGAGGCCCGGTGTGCTTTTCGGAACGGCGGTTGGCCATGGTGGTGTCGGACCCTCCGGGTCCGACACCGTTGGCAACCGGACGGGGACCGCGGCGTCGGACTGAGGATGCGACGCGGTGTCAGACCCGGAGGGTCTGACACCTGCATTAGAGCGAGCGCGCGATGGTCTCGACGTTGAAGCACTCGATGACGTCGCCCTCGCGGATGTCCTGGTAGTTGGCGAACGCCATGCCGCACTCCTGGCCGGCCGGCACCTCTTTCACCTCGTCCTTGAAGCGCTTGAGGGTCGAAAGCGTGCCTTCGTGGATCACCACGTTGTCGCGGATGAGCCGCACCTTGGCGCCGCGCTCGACCTTGCCCTCGGTGACGCGGCAGCCCGCCACCTTGCCGACCTTGGAGATGTTGAACACCTCCAGGATGTGGGCGTTGCCGAGGAAGATCTCGCGCACCGTCGGCGCAAGCAGGCCCGACATCGCCGCTTTCACGTCGTCCACGAGATCGTAGATGATGTTGTAGTAGCGGATCTCGACGCCCGACTGGTCCGCCAAGGCCTTGGCCTGCACGTTGGCGCGCACGCTGAAGCCGACCACCACGGCCCCGGAGGTATTCGCCAGCGCGATGTCGGACTCCGTTATGCCGCCGACGCCCGAATGGATGATGCGCGCCTCCACCTCGTCGGTGCCGAGCTTCCTCAGCGCGCCCATGATGGCTTCCACCGAGCCCTGCACGTCGCCCTTGATGACGAGCGGGAATTCCTTGCGGCCGGCCTCCTTGAGCTGCGGTCATCATCTGCTCGAGCGTGCGGGCCGTGCCGGCCGAGCCCAGCGTCTGACGGCGCTTTCTCGACGCGGTAGTCGGTGATCTCGCGCGCCCGGGCCTCGTTCTCGACGACCGCGAACGGGTCGCCGGCTTCCGGCGCGGAGTCGAAGCCCAGGATCTCGACCGGCACCGATGGCCCGGCCTCGGTCACGGGCTCGCCGCGATCGTCGATCAGCGCGCGCACGCGGCCCCAGGCCGAGCCGGCGACGATGATGTCGCCGACGCGCAGGGTGCCGCGCTGCACCAGCACGGTGCCGACCGGGCCGCGGCCGCGCTCCAGCTTGGCCTCGATGATGACGCCTTCGGCCGAGCGGTTGGGGTTGGCCTTGAGGTCGAGCAGCTCGGCCTGCAGGTGGATCGCTTCCAGCAGCTTGTCGATGCCGGTCTTCTTGAGCGCCGACACCTCGACCTCCAGCGTCTCGCCCGACATGCTCTCCACGATGATCTCGTGCTGCAGCAGGTCGGTGCGCACGCGCTTGGGGTCGGCGTCGGGCTTGTCGATCTTGTTGATGGCGACGATCATCGGCACGCCGGCGGCCTTGGCGTGGTTGATGGCCTCGACCGTCTGCGGCATGACGCCGTCGTCGGCGGCCACCACCAGCACCACCAGGTCGGTGACCTTGGCGCCGCGCGCGCGCATGGCGGTGAAGGCCTCGTGGCCCGGCGTGTCGATGAAGGTGACCTTGTCGCCGTTGGGCGTCGTCACCTGATAGGCGCCGATATGCTGCGTGATGCCGCCGGCCTCGCCGGCCACCACGTTGGTCTGGCGAATGGCGTCGAGCAGCGAGGTCTTGCCGTGGTCGACGTGGCCCATGATGGTGACCACCGGCGCCCGCGGCTCCTGGTCCTCGTCGACGTCGGCAGTGCCGGTGAAGCCTTCCTCGACGTCGGCTTCCGACACGCGCTTGGGCGTGTGGCCGAACTCGCGCACGATCAGCTCGGCCGTGTCGGCGTCGATCACGTCGTTGATCTTGTGCATCGCGCCCTGATCCATCAGACAGCCTGATGACGTCGACGGCGCGCTCGGTCATGCGGTTGGCGAGCTCCTGAATGGTGATGACCTCAGGAATGATGACCTCGCGCATGACCTTGTCGCGCGGCTGCTGAATGCCGGCCTGCTTGAGGCGCTCGCGCTCGCGCTTGCGGCGCAGCGATGCCAGCGAGCGCTGGCGCTGCGCCTCGTCGAACGCGTTGTTGATGGTGAGCTTGCCGCGCTCGCGACGCTCCTCGCCCACGCGCGCCGGGCTCTTGGCGGCTTGGCGCCCTTCTTCTTGCCGCGGCCGTCGTCGTCGCCGTCGCCGGCTCGATGTCGAGCTTGCGCTTGCCGACGGGCTCGGTGCGGCGCACCTCGGTCTTCGGCTTGTCGGCCGAGGGAACGACGATCGTCGGGCCCCGCGGCGGCGGCGGCTTCTTGGCGACGACCGGCTCGGGCGCGGCCGGCGCCTCCGGTGCTAGGGCAGCCTCCGCCACCGTTTCCGCTGCTTCGGTCGGAGGAGCTGGCGGCGGCTTGGGGTTGTGTGGCTTCCTCGTCGCACGCGCTGCGCTTCCAGCCGTGCGGTCTCGCGCGCCTCGGCCTCGGCGCGTTCCCTGGCGATCTCCAATGCGCGGCGACGCGCATCCATCTCGTCGGTGGACAGTCCGCCGGCTTGGGCGTCAGCAGCTGTCTTGCTCGGCCTGCGCCCCAGTCGCGACGCCCGCGTCCTCGCCGGCTCGCCGGGACCGGAGATCGTGCGCTTCTTCTTCTTCTCGACCACCACCGACTTCGACCGGCCGTGGCTGAAGCTCTGGCGCACGTGGCCGGCGTCGACCGTCCGCTTCAAGCTCAGAGGCTTGCGCGGGGCGACGGACAAGGTCTTGTCGGTGGTCTCTTTGGTCTCGCTCATGCACGTCCTGTGTCTGCTCCGTGCCGCGTTCAGGCGGCGCTCGAGCGCCTGCCCATCCGACCGGTAGCGTCTAAGACGCTTGGCCTCCTGGAGAATCCGTTGGCTGGCGCCGCCCTCGGCACGCTGCAGCATGTACCACATTTGACCGGCCAATGGCCAAATCCAATTCGGGCCCGGTCAATTCGTTCAACGTTGCTGCCTCTGCTGCCTCGGGACCGACTAAGGCCTTGAATTTGCGGTCGAGCTTGGCTGTCCCGTCCTGGGCGCCATCCGCCGCGTGAATCAGGACAGCCGCCTGCCCACTGTCGATCAGCTCGTCCACCTTGGCGAAACCGGCGACCAGCAAACCTGCCTTGTTGGCGATGCTGACGGCCTCGCGAAGCCGCTTAACCATCAGTCGCTCCACGAGACCCGGCAGGTCGTCGGGCAGGGACACGGCTTTCTTCAGGCTGCGGGCGAAAACCTTTTGTCGGGCTGCCACGGCCACCGCGCTACGTGTCGCGTCCACCCATACGCCGCGACCCGGCAAGCGGCGCGCCAGATCCGGGGCAATGGTGTCTTCAGGTCCGAGGACGAAGCGGATGAGATCATCGGGCGATTTTTGCGTACGCGAGACGGCGCAGAGACGCAGCGGGCTATCGCCCGCCTCGTCCTGATCGATCGCCGTCGCTTTCGCGCCCATCACGCCTCTGTCCGCTCCCAGCCATGGCCCTAGGCCTTGGCCTCGGCAGGCGCCGCCGCCTGCGCGGCCTTTGCCGCTTCGGCCGCCGCCGCTGCAGCGGCCTGCTCGGCCCGCATCTTCTCGAGGTCCTCCTCGGTCACCCACTTGGCCGCGATGCGCGCCGCCATGATCATGTCCTCGGCCTCCTGGCGGCCGACCTCGAAGCCGTCCAGCGCGCCCTTGTGGCGAATCGGCTCGGCGTCCCGATCCTTGCTGCGCTCCGTCCAGCCGATGAGGTCGTCGGGGATGGCGCCGGCGAGGTCTTCCACCGTCTTGATGTCGTTCTCGCCGAAGGCCACCAGCATGGCGGTGTTCACGCCGGGGATCGTGGCGAGCTCGTCGGCAACGCCCAGCTCCTTGCGCTTGGCGTCGCGCTCGGCTTCCTGCTTCTCGAGGTATTCGCGAGCTCGCGTCTGGATCTCCTTGGCGGTGTCCTCGTCGAAGCCTTCGATATGGGCGATCTCGCCCGCATCGACGTAGGCCACCTCGGCGACCGTCTCGAAGCCTTCGGTCGCCAGCAGCTGGGCGATCACCTCGTCGACGTCCAGCGCCTCCATGAAGAGCTGCGAGCGCTCGGCGAACTCCTTCTGGCGGCGCTCGGACTCCTCCTGCTCGGTCAGGATGTCGATGTCCCAGCCGGTGAGCTGCGAAGCGAGCCGTACGTTCTGCCCGCGCCGGCCGATGGCCAGCGAAAGCTGACTTTCCGGCACCACCACCTCGATGCGGTTGGAGTCTTCGTCCAGCACCACCTTGGTGACCTCGGCGGGTGCCAGCGCGTTGACGATGAAGGTTGCCGCATCCGGGTTCCACTGGATGATGTCGACCTTCTCGCCCTGCAGCTCGCCCACCACAGCCTGCACGCGCGCGCCGCGCATGCCGACGCAGGCGCCGACGGGATCGATGGAGGAATCCTTGGAGATGACGGCGATCTTGGCCCTGGATCCCGGATCCCGCGCCACCGACTTGATCTGCACGATGCCGTCGTAGATCTCGGGCACCTCCTGCCGGAACAGCAGCGACATGAACTCGGGGCGGGCACGGGAGAGGAAGATTTGCGGGCCCCGCTGCTCGCGGCGCACATCGTAGATGTAGGCGCGGATGCGGTCGCCGAGGCGCACGTTCTCGCGCGGGATCATCTCGTCGCGGCGGATGATGCCCTCTGCGCGGCCGAGATCGACGATGACGTTGCCGTACTCAACCCGCTTGACCGTGCCGTTGGCGATCTCGCCGACCCTATTCTTGTATTCGTTGTGATGACGCTCGCGCTCGGCCTCGCGCACCTTCTGCACGATGACCTGCTTGGCGTTCTGCGCCGCCACCCGGCCGAAATCGAGCGGCGGAAGCGTCTCGGCGATGAGATCGCCGATTTTGGCTTCCGGGTTGCGGCGCATGGCGTCGGCCAGCGTCACCTGGGTCGCGTCGTTCTCGACCTGCTCGACGACCTGCAGCACGCGGGTGAGCTTCGTCTCGCCCGACTTGGGGTCGATCTCGCAGCGGATGTCGTTCTCGGCGCCATAGCGCGATTTGGCGGCCTTCTGGATTGCGTCTTCCATCGCCTCGATGACGATCTTGCGATCGATCGACTTCTCACGCGCCACTGCATCGGCAATCTGCAACAGCTCCAGCCGATTTGCGCTTACTCCTGCCTGTGCCATGCGTCGGCACCCTCCATTATTTCCATACTAGTCCGCAGCATCGCCTGCCGCGGCATCCGCACTTGCCTTCTTCGCCCGCCGAAGCGTCTCGCGAATAAGCTCATCCGTCAGCACCAGCCGCGCCTCGGCAATGAAGCCAATAGGCAGGCCTATCTCGGGACCGCCCTGGTCGGGCGGCACCTCGAGACGTACCTCGTTTCCCTCGAGCCCTTTAATGACGCCACGGAACCGCTTGCGGCCCGCGACCAGCTCCTTGGTCTCGATCTTAGCCTCGTGGCCGGCCCACGTCTCAAAGTCCGATATCCTTGCCAGTGGCCGGTCGATGCCTGGCGAGGAAATCTCCAACGTGTAGCGGCCGGTGATGGGGTCGTGGGCGTCCAGTAGCGGCGACACGTTGCGGGAGACGTTCTCGCAATCGTGCACCGTCATGGTGCCGTCCGGCCGCTCGGCCATGATCTGCACCGTGGTGCCGTCGCGACCGGAGACCGCGACGCGCACCAGGCGAAAGCCCATATCGTTCAGCGCCGGTTCGATCAATGCCGCAACTTGGGCAGCCACGCCCGTCTCACCAATGAAGCGCGGTTCCGCGATCGCGCCGCCCACCGTCGTCAGTCCTGTCAGTAAGCCGCCACACTTTCGGGATGCCCAAGAAGACCGTTCCCCAAAACAAAAAGAGCGGACCCGAAGGGCCCACTCTCAGAGTTGAGATGATCATGAGCGCCTCGATATTAGGCGGAGCCCGGCCCATTTGCAAGCACGAAGTGGAGAAAGTGTCGCAGGCTCAACCTAGTCCGAAATCCTTTGAAATCTAAAGAAATAGCATTTCCGGCCAGCCCGTACGGCCTTGGCCTCGTAACGGGTCTGCGGCCAGTCGGGGGGGCGGAGCCGCCAGTCCTCCGCCCCTTGCGCCGGCCAGCGGAAACTGCCGTCCGCCATGACCGCATGTAGTATCGCGCGGGCATATTCGCCAATGTCCGTAGCGATGCGCAGCTCGCCGCCAGGACGCAGGATGCGGGCGAGTTCGCCCACCGTTTCCGTCGAAAGAAGGCGCCGCTTTTGGTGCCGCTTCTTGGGCCAGGGATCGGGGAACAGCACGAACACACGACTAACGCCGGCCTCAGGTAGCATGCGCAACATCGGCCGTGCGTCGTCTGCATGCACTCTGATGTTGTTCTGCCGGTCGCGGTCGATGGCGCTCAGGAGCTTCACGACGCCATCCTCGAACGGCTCGCAGCCGATGATGCCGATCTGGGGGTTGCGAGCCGCCTGCCAGAGCAGATGCTCGCCGCCGCCGAAGCCTATCTCGAGCCAGACCTCGTGCACTGGAGGCGAGAACAGCGCGGCTGGGTCATGCAGCGCAGCCGCGTCGCGCGGCAGGGCAACCCTGGGCAGGACCTGCTGCCACAGCGCCTTCTGGCGGGCGCTCAGTGCGCGCCCGCGCCGGCGTCCATAGGACCTCAGTTCCCGCGTCGACCCGTCTTGCGTCATATGTTGCACGAGGATCGAATAGCGCCGATCACGAGCAGTGAGCCGCTAGGTGATCCGCTGCCCGGTCTTCTGCCAGTCCGCCACGAACTGCTGCAGCCCTTTGTCCGTCAGCGGATGCGCCGCCAGCGCCCGCAGCACGGCCGGCGGCATGGTGGCGACGTCGGCGCCGATGATGGCTGCGCTTTTCACGTGCCCCACATTGCGAATGGAGGCGGCGAGAATCTGTGTCTTGAGATCAGGATAGTTGTCGTAGATCGCGCGGATCTCGCGGATAAGGTCCATGCCGTCGGCGCCGGTATCGTCGAGGCGGCCGATGAACGGCGAGATGAAGGTAGCTCCAGCCTTCGCCGCCAACAGCGCCTGGTTGGCGGAGAAGCACAGCGTCACGTTGACCATCGTGCCCTCGCCGGTGAGCGTCCGGCAGGCCTTGAGGCCGTCCCAGGTCATGGGCACTTTGACCGCAACGTTGCCGGCGATGCGTGCCAGCACCCTGCCCTCCCGCAGCATGCCCTCGGCGTCGGTGGCTGCCACCTCGGCGCTCACGGGCCCGGGAACCAGCCGGGTGATGTCGGCGATGAGCTCCTTGAAGTCGCGCTTGGCGCTTGCCACCAGCGTCGGATTGGTGGTGACACCGTCGACGAGGCCGGTAGTGGCCAATTCCCCGATCTCGGCCAGATTGGCGCTATCAACGAAGAATTTCATGCGATCAGTCTCCTGAGCCTGGCCCCCATGTCGCACAGCGGGTGGCAAAGTTCAAACCCGTGCGAGGGCTCGCCAGCCCTCGAACCTACGGGCGCGGCAGCCTAGATCCGCCCCGCCTCGACGGCATGGCAGGCAGCGGCGCGGCCCGCGCGCTCAACCAGGGCCGGCACGTCGGTGAAGCAAGGCGCGAACGCGTGCGGACAGCGCGGGTGGAAGGCGCAGCCCGACGGCGGTGCGATCGGGTTCGGGATCTCGCCCTGGACGGCCCTGCGGGCCCGCCCGGTCATGGCAAGGTCGGGCAGCGCGTCGATCAGCATGCGCGTGTAGGGATGGCGCGGTTGCTCGAACAACTCCGCTGCGGACGCAAGCTCGACGATGCGGCCAAGGTACATGACGCCGATGCGCGCCGCCATGTGCCGCACCACCGCCAGATTGTGGCTGATGAACAGGTAGGACAGCTCCAGCTGGTCCTGCAGATCGCGCATCAGGTTCAGGATTTGCGCCTGCACGGACACATCGAGCGCGCTAGTCGGCTCGTCGCAAACCAGGAACTCCGGATTGGACGACAGCGCGCGGGCGATGCAGATGCGCTGGCGCTGGCCGCCGGAGAATTCGTGCGGATACTTGGCTCCGTCCGCGGGATCGAGACCGACGAGCCGCAGCAGCTCGCCCACGCGATGCTCGATCTCGCTCTTGTCCCTGGCGAGGCCGAAGGCCTTGATGGGATCGGCGATGATGCGTTGAACGCGCCAGCGCGGGTTGAGGCTGGCAAACGGGTCCTGGAAGATCATCTGCAGCCGGCGGCGCAGCCGCTGGCGCTCGTCGCGATGCGCCGGCGCCCACATGTCGATCTGTCGATGGTGACGCTGCCGGCCGTGGGCTCGAGCAGCCCCACCATCATGCGCGCCACCGTCGACTTGCCGGAGCCCGAATTCGCCAACCAGCGCCAGCGTCTCGCGCCGGCCGATGCTGAACGACACCCCGCTGACCGCCTTGAGGTACGTGCGCTCCTCGCCGCTCGATGACGCGGTTGAGCCAGGGCTCGGACACGTCGAACACGCGGGTCGAGCTCGCGCGCCTCGACCAGCGGCGCTTGCGCTCCCATCATGCGGGCGCCTCGGCGGTTTCGCGAGCAGCCAGCAGGCCGCTTCCGATCGTCCGGCTGCCATGCGCTCGGGCCGCTCGCGGCGGCAGCGGTCGAAGGCCTGCGTGCAGCGCGGGATGAAAGGCGCAGCCTTCAGGGATAGCGGCGAGGCGGGGCATGCTGCCCGGGATCTGCACGAGACGGTCTGCGCGCGTTGCAACCGTCGGGATCGCGCCCATCAGGCCCTCGGGTGTAGGGGTGGCGCGGGCTGCTGCACCACGTCGCCGCACCGGACCGATCTCGGCGATGCGCCCCGCATACATGACGGCCACGCGGTCGGCGGTCTCCGCGATCACGCCCATGTCGTGGGTGATCAGCATCACGGCCGTGCCCCGCTCGCGGCACAGCCGCTTCAGCAGCGCGATGATCTGCGCCTGGATCGACACGTCGAGCGCCGTCGTCGGCTCGTCGGCGATCAGCAGGTCGGGCTCGGCGCACAGCGCCAGCGCCAGCACCACGCGCTGGCGCATGCCGCCGGAGAACTCGTGCGGATAGCTGTCGATGCGCGCCCGGGCGCCCTGGATGCCGGCCTCCTGCAGCAGCGCGATCGCCCGCTCGCGCGCCTCCTGCTCGGTGACGTCGGCGTGGGCGCGGATCGTCTCGACGATCTGCTCGCCGATGCGATAGAGCGGGTTGAGGCTGGTGAGCGGGTCCTGGAACACCATGCCGATGCGCCGGCCCCGCACCTTGCGCATCGCCTCGGCGGCAAGATCGTCGATGCGGCGGCCCGCTCAAGCGCACCTCGCCGCCGACGATGCCGCCCCGGCGGCTCGATCAGGCCGATCGACGGCGGCGCCGGTGAGCGACTTGCCGGCGCCCGACTCGCCCACCACGCCCAGCACCTCGCCCGGCGCGATGTCGAACGATACGCCGTCGACGGCCAGCCAGCGTGCCGCGCCGGGTCGGGAACGCGACCTCGCAGGTCGCGGACGGAGAGGACCGGGTCGGCCACGGCCGCGCCTTTGCTATTTGGCCGCGACGAACTTGATGAAGACCGTGTTGTCCGGCGACACGGGAATGTCGAGATCGCGCTTCATGGCATAGGCCAGCATCTGGTGATGCAGCGCGATGTAGTTGGTCTCGTCCGCCAGCTTCTTCCAGATCTTGGCGATCGTCGGCATTGCGCTTGGCTACATCGACCTCGCTGGTGAGGCCCTTGGATGGCCGCATCGACCTCGGCGTTGGTGTAGCGCGTGGCGTTCCAGCTGCCGTCGCTGCCCGAGCGGCGTGTGATAGAGGAACGAGAAGATGTAGTGGGAGTCGTAGGTCGGCACGCCCCAGCCCAGCAGGTAGAAGTCGGTCTCCGGCGGGTTCTTCTGGATCAGGGTGAAGTGCGGGCCCTTGGGCTGCGCCACCAGGTTCACCTTGATGCCGATCTTGGCCAGCATGGCGGCGCCGGCCTGGCAGATGCCCTCGTCGTTGATGTAGCGATCGTTGGGGCAGTGCAGCGTGACCTGGAAGCCGTCGGGATAGCCGGCGTCCTTGAGCAGCGCCGTCGGCCTTGGCGAGGTCGACCTTGGGCAGGGCGTCGAGCTCCTTGGTGTAGCCGTTGACGAACGGCGGCGCGATGATGCCGGCCGGCACGGACTGGCCGCGCATGACCGCGCGCTTGATCGCCTCGCGGTCGATGGCCATGTTGATGGCCTGCCGCACCCGCTTGTCGGCGAACGGGTTCTTGCCCTTGACGTTGGAGGTCTGCAGCTCGGGCGAGCCGACGTTCATGCCGAAGAAGATGGTGCGGTTCTCCGGCCCCAGGTTGACCTTGAGGTTCGGGCGTCTTCTCCAGCCGGTCGATGTCCTGCACCGGCACGTCCTGCACGAAATCGACCTCGCCCGACAGCAGCGCCGCGACGCGCGTGGCGTCGGACTTGATCACGAGATAGGTGATGTCGGTGATGCCGAGCGGAACTTCGCCCTTGCCCCAGTAGGCGTCGTTGCGCTTGAGCACGGTGCGCACGTCCTGCTCGCGCGACACCAGCGCGTAGGGGCCGGTGCCGTTGGCGTTGCGGACGGCGAAGTTGTCCTTCTTGGCCTTGTAGTCCTGCACCGTGACGGTGTTGTTCGCCTCCGACCACTCCTTGTCCATCATGAACAGGTTGGTGAGGTAGTTGGGCAGCAGCGGGTTGGGCCCCTTGGTCTTGATGTGCACCGTGTAGTCGTCGACCTGGCTGACGCTTGTCGATGGAGCGTCAGCAGCCCCTTCATGTCGGAGGTCGGCTGCCGCGCGCGCTCCAGCGAGAACACGACGTCGTCGGCGTTGAAGGCGTTGCCGTTGTGGAACTTGACGCCCTGGCGCAGCTTGAACTCCCACACCGTGGGGTCGGCCGTGACCTTCCAGGAGACGGCGAGCGTCGGGAGCAGCTTGCCGGCGTGCATCGCGGATGAGCAGCGGCTCGTAGATCTGGTGCGCGAGGTTGTGCGTCGGGCCCTCGTTCTGGGCGTGCGGATCGAGCGTCAGCGCATCGCCCGTGCGTGCCCACTTGAGGCTGCGCGCATCGGCCGCGCTGGAGCCGAGCGCGAGGGCCGATCAGCGCTGTGCGGCATCTGAAGCATGCGTGTCCAGAACGCATACCGGTCGCCTCCGTACACGGTGCAGTCCGTACCAGCGATACTACCTGAGCTTAGGATTGAGCGCATCGCGCAGCCAGTCGCCCAGCAGATTGACCGCCAGCGCCAGCAGCGCCAGCGTCAGCCCGGGGAAGGCCACCATCCACCAGGACCCCGAGAACAAGTACTTGTTGCCGACCTGGATCATGGTGCCGAGCGAGGGCTCGGTCGGCGGCAGGCCCACGCCGAGGAACGAAAGCGTCGCCTCGGTGATGATGGCAAGCGCCAGATTGATGGTGGCGATCACCAGCACGGGGCTCAGCACGTTGGGCAGGATGTGCTGGAACATGATCTTGAGCGGGCTCAAGCCGATCAGCCGCGCCGCCTCGCACGTACTCCTTGTTGCGCTCCACCAGCGTCACGCCGCGCACCGTGCGCGCATACTGCACCCAGAAGGCGAGCCCGATCGAGAGCACCAGGATCCAGAACTTGCCGCCCTCCAAGCGGTAGTTCTTGAAGATCGCCAGCGCCACGCCGTCGATCAGCAGCGCGGTGAGGATGGCCGGAAAGGTGAGCTGGACGTCGGCAACGCGCATGATGACGCTGTCGATGCGTCCGCCGGCGTAGCCAGCCCACAGCCCGAGGGTCACGCCGACGCAGATCGCCAGCAGCACCGAGGCGATGCCGATCAGCAGCGACGAGCGTGTGCCGTAGAGGATGGTCGACAGGATGTCGCGGCCCTGGTCGTCGGTGCCGAGCAGGAAGCGGCCGGTCGCCCTCGGCTGCCAGGCCGGCGGCAGGTCGGCGTTCGAGCAGGCTCAGCGATTTCAGGTCGTAGGGATCGTGCGGCGCGATCAGCGGCGCCAGCAGTGCAGCACCGACCAGCAGCGCCGTCAGCAGCGCCGCCGCGACCACCAGCTTGGAGCGCGAGAAGCTGTAGAAGAGATCGCTGTCGAGGATCGCGGCGATGCCGATCACGCAGCTGCGACGCTGCCGATGTCGACGCGCCGCATCGGCCTTGGCGGCGAGTGGGTTGTCGGCGGGATCGGGAACATCGTGGCGCTCATCGCGCTCACACGCCCGCGACCCAGGATGCGGATGCGCGGGTCGATGCGCACGTAGATGAGGTCGACGACGAAGTTGATCAGCACGAACAGGAACGCCACCAGCAGCAGATAGGCGGCCATCACCGGAATGTCGGCGTGCTGCACGGCCTGGATGAACATCAGTCCCATGCCCGGCCACTGGAACACCGTCTCGGTGATGATGGCGAAGGCGATGATGCCGCCGAGCTGCAGGCCGATGACGGTGATGACCGGCACCAGCGTGTTCCTGAGCGCATGCCCGAAGTTGATGGCGCGCTCGGGCAGACCTCGGGCGCGGGCGAACTTGATGTAGTCGGTGCGCAGCACCTCCAGCATCTCGGCTCGCACCAGGCGCGTCACCAGCGTCATCTGGAACAGGCCGAGCGTGATCGACGGCAGGACCAGCGCCTTGAGGCCCGACGCGGTCAGCAGCCCCGTGCGCCAGAAGCCCAGCTGCGACGGTGTCGCCGCGTCCGAACGACGGCAGCACGTTGAGCCATACCGAGAAGATGTAGATCAGCAGGATGCCGATCAGGAACGTCGGCAGCGAGATGCCGACGAGGGAAACGGTGAGAAACACCTTCGACAGCCAGCTGTCGCGGTGGATGCCGGTGTAGACGCCCATCGGAATGCCGAGCGCGACTGCAAACAGCGCGGCCGCGAAGGCCAGCTCGATGGTTGCCGGCAGCCGCTCGGCGATCAGTCGGGTCACCGGTTGCTTGACCTGGTAGGAAATGCCGAAATCGAAGCGCACCGCGTTGCCCACGAAGCGGGCGAACTGCACGAGCACCGGGTCATCGAGGCCCAAGCTCGCGGCGCAGCGTCTCGCGATCCTCGAGGGTGGCGTCCTGGCCGACCATCTGGTGCACGGGATCGCCGACATAGCGAAACAGCACGAACGCGATCAGCGCCACGGCGAGCATGACCACCAGCCCTTCGAGCAGTCGCCGGATGGCGAAGGCCAGCATCAGCTAGACCAGCGAACGGCGTAGCGGCAACTCGCGCCGCTTTCTGCATCCTCGCCCATCCCAGAGCAAAGAGCTACTGCTTCCGAACCCACGCGAAGCGGACGTGACCGTCCGCGCGCTGCGCGGTCTCAATCGTCCGCGCCACGCCCCAGGCCAGCGTCTGCTGATGCAAGGGGATGATGCCGGCCTCCTCGTGCAGGATGCGGAAAGCCTTGAGAATCAGACGATCGCGCTTGACCGTGTCCGCCTCGACCAGGATCTGGTGCGCCAGCCGGTCGATCTCCCGATTGCAGTAGCCGCCGAAATTGAACGTGCCGCCGTTGCCGTCGCTGTCGCGGCAGGTCACCAGATTGGCGAGGATGGTGCAGCTGTCGAGCGAGCCGGGGGTCCAGCCCAACAGGTTGAACGAGGAATTGTACTTCCGCGTCGGTCCGACCTTCTCGAAGTACTGCGCCTTCGGCAGTATGTTCAGGCTCACCTTCACCTCGATGCGTGCCAGCATGGCGGCGACGGCCTGGCAGATCTCTTCGTCGTTGACATAGCGGTCGTTCGGGCAATCCATGACCAGGTCGAAGCCCGATGGGTAGCCGGCTTCGGTCATCAGCTGTCTCGCTGCGGCGACGTCGTAGGGCCAGCGCTTGAGCTCGCCGGCGCCCGCGAGCAGGAGCGGTGAGATCATGAGCGAGGTCGGTGCGGACATGCCGCGCATCACCTTGGCCTTGATCGCCTCGATGTCGATCGCCTGGTAGAAGGCGCGGCGGACGCGCGCGTCCTTGAACGGGTTCTTGCCCTTGATGTTGGAGTGGAGGAGCTCATCGCGCATCGAGTCCATGTTGAGGAAGATGGTGCGCAGCTCAGGCGCGGTGAGCACCGTGGTGCTGGGGTTCTCGCTGACGCGGGCGATGTCCTGCACCGGCACCGGGTCGATCAGGTCGATGTCGCCCGCAAGCAGAGCGGCAACGCGCGTGGCATCCGAATTGACGGTCTGCAGAACAACCGCGCCCAGGTTGTGCTGCGCTTTGCCCCACCAGTTCGGATTGGGCCGGAACGTCGTTGCCACGCCCGGCTCGTGGCTCACCACCATGAAGGGACCGGTGCCGTTGGCCTTGAGCGCGAACGGGCTCAGCGCGCGCGCCGTGGCCGGCTGCACCTTGGTCGCGCCGTTCGCCTCCGACCAGGTCT
Source organism: uncultured Alphaproteobacteria bacterium (assembly GCA_963724565.1). GTDB lineage: Bacteria > Pseudomonadota > Alphaproteobacteria > Rhizobiales > Hyphomicrobiaceae > AWTP1-13. The sequence continues at coordinate 55,734 of CAVRVK010000006.1, read as the reverse complement.
TGGACATGATCAGCCACGTTTCCCATTCGTAGTGCAGAATCGGGTTGGGCGACGCCAGCACGAAGTCGACGGTGTAGTCGTCGACCTTCTCGACCTTGGCGTCGGCGGGGATGCGCGGTCTTGAGCTGGGAGCCCGGCGACGCGGGAGCGTTCGGCTGAGAAGACGACGTCGTCGGCGGTGAACGGCGAGCCGTCGTGGAACTTCACGCCGCGGCGCAGATAGAAGCGCCAGCGGGTCGGGTTCAGCATTTCCCAGCGCTCGGCCAGGCCGGGGATGATGTTGAGGTCCTTGTCGCGCCTGATCAGCCCTTCCATGACGTTGGCGAGCGTGCCGAGCGTGAACGACTCGTTGAGCGTGTAGGGGTCGAGCGAGTTGAGGCCGCCCTGGCGGCCGAACTTGAGGGTCTTGCGCTCGCCGCCGGACGGGGTGAGAGCGACGTTGCCGGCCAGGCCCGTAGCACCTGCGACCAGCAGGCAGGTCAAGGCGATGGCAAAGGCTTGTCGAGTGGTCATCTTGGGGCCAAAGCGCGGCGATAGAGGCCGCCTGCAGGCTATGCAGGAATTGGTGAACAAAAGACTTCTGCGCCGCGCCGCAGCGCTGGGGTTGACCTTGGACGGCCGGGAGCCCTAGTGCATGCTGGCAGAAGGGAAATTCCTGCACTTGGGCCATATCGATGGGCAAATCCGCAACACGAGCCAGCGACCTCATCAAGGGTGCCACCGGCGACTGGGAGGTGGTCATCGGCCTGGAGGTGCACGCCCAGGTCGCCTCCAAGGCCAAGCTGTTCTCGGGCGCCTCGACCGAATTCGGCGGCGAGCCCAACAGCCACGTCTCGCTGGTGGACGCGGCCATGCCCGGCATGCTGCCGGTGATCAACGAGGAGTGCATCGCCCAGGCCGTGCGCACCGGGCTCGGCCTGAATGCGCAGATCAACCTCGTGTCGGTGTTCGACCGCAAGAACTACTTCTATCCGGACCTGCCGCAGGGCTATCAGATCAGCCAGTACAAGCAGCCGATCGTCGGCGAGGGCGAGGTGCGAGGTCGACGTCGACGGCGAGAGCGTCAAGGTCGGCATCGAGCGGCTGCACCTGGAGCAGGACGCCGGCAAGTCGATCCACGACCAGCACCCCGAATACACCTTCGTCGACCTCAACCGCTCGGGCGTGGCGCTGATGGAGATCGTGTCCAAGCCCGACATGCGCTCGGCGAAGCAGGCGCAGGCCTACGTGTCCAAGCTGCGCACGATCCTGCGCTATCTCGGCACCTGCGACGGCGACATGGAGAAGGGCAACCTGCGCGCCGACGTCAACGTCTCGGTGCGCCGGCCGGGCGAGACGAGCTCGGCACCCGCTGCGAGATCAAGAACGTCAACTCGATCCGCTTCATCGGTCAGGCCATCGAGCTACGAGGCGCGCCGGCAGATCGACATCCTGGAGGACGGCGGCGCGATCGAGCAGGAGACGCGCCTGTTCGATTCCGCCAAGGGCGAGACGCGGTCGATGCGCTCCAAGGAAGAGGCGCACGACTACCGCTACTTCCCCGACCCCGACCTGCTGCCGCTGGAGCTGACGCAGGACTATGTCGATGGCCTGAAGAAGGGCCTGCCGAGCTGCCCGACGCCAAGCGCGCGCGCTTCATGAGCGACTACGAGCCCTGTCCGCCTACGACGCCGGCGTGCTGACGGCCGAGCGCGAGAGCGCCGACTTCTTCGAGGCGGTGGCCAAAGGGCGCGACGGGAAGATTGCCGCCAACTGGGTCATCAACGAGCTGTTCGGCCGCCTCAACAAGGAAGGGATGGATATCGAGCACTCGCCCGGTTTCGGCGGCCCAGCTCGGCGGCATCATCGACCTGCATCGCCTCCGGCGCCATCTCCGGCAAGATCGCCAAGGACGTGTTCGAGATCGTCTGGAGCGAGGGCGGCGACCCGGCCGACATCGTCGAGAAGCGCGGGCTGAAGCAGGTGACCGACACGCGGCGCCATCGAGAAGGCGGTCGATGCGATCATCGCCGCCAACCCCGACAAGGTCGCCGACGCCAAGGCCAAGCCGAAGATGATCGGCTGGTTCGTCGGCCAGGTGATGAAATCGACCGGCGGCAAGGCCAACCCGCAGGCCGTGAACGAAGTCTTGAAGAAGAAGCTCGGGCTCGCGTGAGAACCAAGGCGACCGGCCTCTATCCGTTCGTGCCGTCGGGCGCGGACTTCAAGCTGGCGCTGGCTTTCGCCGCCGAGCTCGGCTTCGAGAAGGTGTGGGAGCACGACGGCCTTGCAGGCCTGCGCTGCGGCGGCGCCAATTTCATCCTGCAGGACATCGACGTGCCGGAGTGGCAGAAGAACCAGATGATCACCATCGAGGTGGATGACCTCGAAGGGTACTGGACCGAGCTGGAGCCGAAAAACCTGCCTGCGCGGTTTGCCGGCGTGAAGCTGAAGCCACCTACCGACTTCCAGTGGGGCCGGGAGATCCACATCGTCGATCCCGCGCGGCGTGTGCTGGCACGTGCGGCACGCCGCAAAGCCCGCCGCCTGATTACGGGCGCCCGCCTTTGTGGTAAGCTGGGCCCCATGAATATCGCTCTCCCCCGTCGGCTGACCGTCGATCAGTTCCTGGCCTGGGCCGTGCGCCAGCCCGAGGGGAAATTCGAGCTGGTCGACGGCGTGGTCATCATGCAGCAGTCGCAGAAGTGGGGCCACTCCAAGGTCAAGCTCGAAGTGGCCCTTGGTCTTCGCGAGGCCATCAAGCAGCGCTAGCGTGCCTTGCTACGTCGCCTCCGATGGCCCGACCGTGCGCATCGCCAAGGACAAGGCATTCGTTCCTGATGCGCTGGTGGCGCCGCTGCCCGAGCCCAGATGGGAGAGCCTGGAGATCTGCCGATCCCGTCATCGTCGTCGAGGTGTTGTCCCCCTCGACGGCGCGCATGGACGAGAACGACCAAGCTCGACGGCTACTTCAAGGTGCCAAGCGTGCGGCACTACCTGATCGTCGATCCCGACGCCCGTACCATTGTCGCACCACAAGCGCGGGCGGGGCGGAGCCGTCAGGTCGCGCGTGGTTCGCAAGGGTAAGCTGGCGCTAAGGCCGCCGGGCATCGAGATCGCGCTTGCCGACATATTTGGATCAGCGCGCGCATAATGGACCTCACCTCCCTCCTGGTCTTCACCGGCGCGCTGTTCGTCGCCGCCGCCTCGCCGGGCCCGGGCATCGCCGCCATCGTCGCGCGCGTGCTCGGGCGCGGCATGAACGGCGCCATCGCCTTCACAGCCGGCGTTGCGCTGGGCGACGTGGTGTGGCTGACCTTCGCCGATCCTCGGCCTCGCCGTGGTGGCGCAGACCTTCCAGGGCGTGTTCCTCGCGATCAAGTACGCGGGCGCCGCCTACCTGCTCTATCTCGCCTGGAAGCTGTGGACCGCGCCGGTCGCAGCCCACGATGTGGCGCCCGACACTTCGGACGTGAAGCGCGTGCGGCTGTTCCTTGCCGGGCCTCGCGGTGACGCTCGGCAACCCCAAGGTGATGGTGTTCTACCTGGCGCTGCTGCCCAACATCATCGATCTGGAGACCGTGACGGTGTGGGGCTGGCTGGAGCTGTCGCTGGTCGTGCTTGGCGTGCTGACAGTCGTGTTCGGCAGCTACGTGGTGCTCGCCGCGCGCACACGCCGCCTGTTCACCAGCCCGCGCGCCATGCGCATGGTCAACCGCGGCACCGGCGTGGTGATGGCCTCGGCCGCGGCCGCAATCGCGGCGAAGTAGCTAGGCGGAAGCCTGCGCCTTGGCCTTGGCGGCGCGGGCCTTGCCGGCCATCTTCTTGAGGCGGCGACGGGCTCCCAGCGTGTTGCCCAGGATGCGCGTGACTTTCTTGCGCGGCGCCGCCCGGCGCGCCTTCTTCTTCTGCTTCTCGACGTTGCGCTCGGAACGGACGGTCATGTCGAAACCCTCGGGCGGTGCTGAATGCTGGGCGCCGATCTAGGAGGTTTCCGGCACTCGCACAAGCCGAAAAGAGTGGCGGCGTCGGCCGACCAGCGTCAGCGACGTTCCTCGATCGGCCAGACCCGCAAGGGCATGCCGCCCTTGGGCCTGAGCGTCACGCGGCTCAAGGGCTCGGGCGCATGCCGGCCGTCCCACTCGAAATCCGCGCGCCGCACCAGGGTGGCAAGAATGGCGACCGCCTCCATCATTGCGAACGACGCACCGATGCAGGTGCGGGCGCCGAAGCCGAACGGCATGTACTGCGTTCGCGCGTACTTGGCCTTGCGTTCGGGCATGAAGCGCTCGGGATCGAAGCGGTCGGGGTCGTCCCACAGCTTGGTGTGGCGGTGCAGAGCGTAGATGGGAATCATGATCAATGCGCCACCGGGAACGCTCTTGCCCCCCAGCTCCGTGGTGGCGGCGGTCTGCCGCGTCATGACGGGTGCAGGGGGATAGAGGCGCATCGCCTCTTCCAGAACGGCGCGCGTCACGACCAGGCGATCGATGTGGGCTGCGCCGATTGGTGCCTCGCCGGCGACGTCGCGCACCTCGCGCCGGATGCGCTGCTGCCACTCGGGCGCACGGGCGATCAGATAAAGCGTCCAGGTGAGCGCCTTGGCCGTCGTCTCATGACCGGCGGCGAGGAAGGTGACCAGATTGTCGACGAGCTGCTTGTCGGACATCGGCGCGCCGGTGTCGGGGTCGCGGGCGGTGGCGAGCCTCGCCAGAAGATCATCGCCCTTAATGCCCGCTGTCCGCCGCCGCGTCAGGATCGTGGCAACCGCGTCTCGCAAAGCCCTTCCCGCACGGCGCCGGCCGAATTTGCCCGGATACCAGACCCACTGCGGAAACCGCAGCATGGCGGCGGCGATGTCCCACGAAATAGTCGAGAGTGCCTTGTCGGAAGCCTTGAGAATGGCCGCCGCTTCGGCGTCGGCGCCGCCGGCGAACATGGTCGCCGAGATGACGCGGAACGTGGTCTCGGTCATGTCGCGATCGACCGCCTGAATCGATCCGGCCGGTGCGTTGCGCCAACGCTGCAACTGTTGCTCGGCAGCGGCGCTCATGGCCGGCACGAGGTTGGCGAGGTCGGCCGGGCGAAACAGCGGCGCGGCGGTGCGCCGCTGCCAGCGCCAGCTCGGCCCCTGCGAGGTGAGGATGCCGTCGCCCAGCGTGTTCTCGAACACCTGCTTCTCGAGCGGCGTCTTCGGAAACTGCTCGGCCCGGCTCAGCAGCACCTGTTCGATGAGCGCAGGGTCCGTCACCCACGCGACGCCGCCGCGGCCGTTGTCGTGCACGACGATGCCGTCCTCGTAGACGGCGCGCGGCAAGCTGGAGAGTGGATTGCGGACGAAGCGGAGCAGGAAGCGACGCAGCGGCAACGGCTGCGGAGCGGGCTCCACCGTGGGCGGGTACAGGCGCTGCTCAGTTCTTTCGGGTGCCAGCATGGCTGTTCATACGGCTGGTCGACGCCAACAGTTCACACCCCAACGCAGCGCCGGTACCGCCTCAGGTGAAGTACTCGAACCACCACTTCATGCCAAACGCGCCCGGCGAGAGCAGCACGAATGCCCACAAGAATGCCGATGCCCAATTGGCGATCTGGAATTGCAACTGCGGCATTTGTGCGATGCCCGCCGCGATCGGCACGCTGGCGCGCAACGGCCCCGTGAAGCGGGCCAACACGATGGCCCAGGCTCCCCACTTGCGAAAGAACACACGCCCGTTCTCGATCAGGTTTGGGTACTTGTTCAGCGGCCACATCTGTTGGATGCGCTCGTGATAGTGATACCCGAGCCAATACGAGAGCCAGTCTCCGAGTGCGGCTCCGACGGCTGCCGAGGCGACGATGAGCCAGAAGTTGAGGGAGTTGGTGCCGCCGATGATTGCGCCTATCCCGACCAGCATTGCCCAGAACGGCAGAATGAGAGAGACGAAAGCGAGGCTTTCGCCGAAAGCCAGGATGAACACGACGAGAACCGCCCAATTCTGGTGCTGGGCAACAAACTCCTTCACCAGATTGGTGTATTGCGCGAATTCCATGCCGTTGCTCCTGGCGACAAATCGAGCGGAGCAAGGCCCGACCAGGCTCGCGTTGTCAATGAGAAGACGAGGTACAACTCCTGTTCCGCGGAGGGAGAGGCAGCGAATAGGCGAGCGACGATGGAGAGTGAGCGCTAGGCCCGGCAGCGGCGCTTCTTCATCTCCGCGGCAAGCTCTTTGTTCACCTCCGCCGCAAACAGCGAAGCCCGTGAAATCTGTGCGGGCGAAAGACCTTGGCCGCCCTTGAGCGCCTTGGGCGCGCCCTCCGCCTCCTTGCGGCCATGGGCCAGCTCCTCGCACGTCAAGTCCGATTTCGCGCTGCGGAACGCAAAGAGGCGCACGCCCGACGCATGCGCTTGCGGCGTGGCGGTCTCCCTGACCCAGCCGCGCTCCTTGTCGGCCAGCAGAGCGTTGAGGGTGGTCTGCCGCCGCTCGACGCATTCGGGGCTATCGTCGATGCACGACAATCCTGCCCTGTTGTCCTCCGGGCCGAACAGGCCAGTGCACGCCGAGACCATCATCGCTATGCCGGCGAACGGGGCTATCATCATTGGTATCGGCCAGGCAGCGCGCATGGTTTCCTCTTGAGGTTCGCTCGGCGAGCCCATAGAAGGCAGGAAATGGCGCTGAGATGCGCCTGGGACGAAAGGTGGCCGGCAGTTGGTCTTCCGGCTCACCGGCGTCGACACACGCGCACCTTGTAAGCACGTCTGTATGGAGGAGTACACCATGGTACACGCCATCCGCATTCATCAGAACGGGGGCCCCGAGGTTCTGAAGTGGGAGAGCGTGGACGTGCCGGCGCCGGGTCCCGGGCAGGTGCGCGCTGAAGCAGCACGCGGTCGGTGTCAACTACATCGACGTCTACCAGCGCTCGGGGCTCTACAAGCTGCCGCTGCCGTTCATCGCGGGATCGGAAGGCGCAGGCGAGGTGGTGGCTGTCGGCTCCGGCGTGACGGAGTTCAAGGTCGGCGACCGCGGCGCCTACGCTGGTGCCGCTCGGCGGCTACGCCGAAGAGCGGGTGATGCCGGCCGATCGTCTCGTCAAGCTGCCCGACAGCATCGACTACAAGACCGGCGCGGCCATGATGCTGCAGGGCATGACGGTGCGCTACCTGCTGCGTCAGACCTACAAGGTGGTCCCGGCACCACCATGCTGCTGCATGCTGCGGCCGGCGGCATCGGCCTGATCGCGGCGCAATGGGCGCGGCATCTGGGCGCCACCATCATCGGCACGGTGAGCTCGGCCGACAAGGCGGCTCTCGCCAAGGCGGCGGGCTGCACGCACGTCATCAACTACAAGACCGAAGACTTCGTGAAGCGCACGAAGGAGCTGACCAACGGCCAAGGCGTCGACGTGGTCTACGATGCGGTCGGCAAGGACACCTATCCCGGCTCGCTCGACTGCTTGAAGCCGCTGGGGCTGTGGGTGAGCTTCGGCAACGCATCGGGCGCCATCACCAACTTCGACCTGCTCAGCCTGTCCACCAAGGGCTCGCTGTTTGCCACGCGGCCGACGCTCGGCACCTATGTGGCCAAGCGCGAGGACCTGCTCGCCAACGCCAACGAGCTGTTCGACGTCGTGACCAAGGGCATCGTCAAGATCAACGTCAACCACACCTATCCGCTGAAGGACGCAGCGCAGGCGCACCGCGATCTGGAGGCCCGCAAGACCACGGGCTCGATCGTGCTGCTGCCCTAGGCCGCTTGCGCGGCAAGCCTCCCGGCAACGCGGGCCAGAGTTGCCGGGAGCCGGCTTGATCGCCACCAGCGGCGACGCCACGTTGTCGCGAACGCCAACTTCCTCGAGCTTGCAGGAACAAGTCCCCATGTCGCAGAAGCCGATCGAGGTCTACTACTGGCCCACGCCCAACGGGCACAAGATCACCATCATGCTGGAGGAGTGCGGGCTCCCCTACGAGATCAAGCCCGTCAACATCGGCAAGGGCGAGCAGTTCAAGCCGGAGTTCCTGGCGATCTCGCCCAACAACCGCATGCCGGCGATCATCGATCCCGACGGGCCCGGCGGCAAGCCGATCTCGGTGTTCGAGTCGGGCGCCATCCTGCAGTATCTCGGCCGCAAGACCGGCAAGTTCTATCCCGCCGACGAGCGCCAGCGCGTGCAGGTGGAGGAGTGGCTCTACTGGCAGATGGCCAACCTCGGTCCGAACGCCGGCAACGCGCACCACTTCCGCAACTACGCGCCGGAGAAGATCCAGTACGGCATCGACCGCTTCACCAACGAGGTGAACCGGCTCTACGGCGTGCTCAACATCCGCCTCAAGGACCGCGAGTATCTGGCCGGCGAATACTCGATCGCCGACATGGCGAGCTATCCCTGGGTGCGCCCCTACAAGAACCAGGGCCAGGACATCGCCGAGTTTCCCAACCTCGAGAAGTGGTTCCAGCGCATGCGCGACCGGCCGGCGGTCGCCAAGGCGGTCAAGGTCGGCGAGGACCTGCGCTCCGCTGCCTACAATCTGGCCACCGACAAGGAAGCGCAGAAGATCCTGTTCGGGCAGCGTGCGCGCACGGCCTGAGCTGCGGCGACCGCACGCGAGGGCGTGCCGAGGGTAAGGTTGCTCTGGCGTGGCCGATGCCATTCCGTGCGCTTGGTTAGCCATCGGTGCACCAGCTCCTAAAGTCCGCCTAAGCGCGCATTCCATTGCGGTCGGAATGCGCCAACCTGGCATGCGCCGAGGCGAGTTGTTTACCTTGTGGCGCCTGGCGCACGCGCCCGAGTTTGCTTCGAGATTTACGAGATTTAATCCGACACTTGACATGTTGAGCGGCAACGGGCGCCCGACCAGTGCCGGCTCGCGAGCCGCAAGGTCGAGGGGCCCGCTCGACAAGTCTTCGAGCCAACGAAGACACGACGCAAACAGACGAAGGGTCGGTGTCATGGCACGATTTGAAGTGAGCCACGTCGAGACGGTGGAAGTGGCGCCCAGCGGGCGGCACGCCGGATGCGTTGTTCCAGCTCGGGACTGATGCACTGCGTGGGGCGCGAGGGCGCGATCGATCTCGTGACCGCGCACAAGTGGTTCAATCTCTGCTGCCCTGCGCGGCAACGACGAGGCCAAGCGCTATCGCATGGAGATCGCGCGCGAGATGAGCAAGGCCGAGATCGCCGAAGCGCAGCGCCAGGCGCGCGAGTGGCTGAGCTGTCACTGAGCCGGCGGCACGACGGGCAGACGGCTACCCTATTCGCCACAGCGCGTGAACAGCGAGGCGATGCATCGCCACGTCTTCTTGGTGGCGTCCCCACGCTCTGGCCGAAGGCCTTTGCCTGCTCGGCGGTTTTCTGGTTCGCCCGCTTAGCCATCTCTTCCACCGTCTCGGGTGGCTGGCTGGGATCCTTGGCTGTCGGCTGCTGCCGCTGGTGCTTTCGCCTGCTCCTGCTCCTTGGCCTGGATCGTTGTAGGCAGCCCACGGGATGCGCTTGACCTGTCCGTTGCAGTCGAAAACCGTGCCACCCTTCACGCCGCACGTGGCATGTTGGCCCTCTTTGGCCATTGCGGTGATGCACAGCATCTGCAGCGGCTGGCTGCCGCCTGGCCTCGCTCCGTCGATGATGCAGCGATAGAGGCCGGGCGGCTCGGTGCAGGACACGCAGTACTCCTGCGCAGCCAATCGGTCGGCCGACACGCACAGAGCTGCACCAAGCGCAAAGCCAGCCAGAAGGCGGGAAGGTGCTACGAGACGCAAGACGTCTCCTTTCTCCTCGCTTTGAGGCATGCGCACAAAATGCGGCGATTCCTGGATCGCCGGCTGCGCTCAAGGTGTGCCGTTGCGCCCATGCGCTCTGTAGGCGGCGCGTCGTGAGAGCGTCTCGTAGTAGGCCGATACGGCCTTGCATTCGGGCTTCTGGAAGGGGATGGAGAACCAGCGGTTGACGACCATGCCGACCGGGATGTCGCCGACCGTGAAGTCCTTGCCCATAACGTAGGGACCAGCAGCCGACAGATGGGTTTCGAGCACCTGCATCTGTCCACTCCACTCCTTGATGCCGGCTTCCACCTTGTCGGCAAAAGCCGGGTTCTTGACGATGAGGCCGTGGAACACAGGCCGCATGCCGTTGGCAAACTCGGTTGCGGCCCAATCCATCCAGGACTCGATGGTGGCGCGCGTCCTTGAGGTCCCTGGGGTAGAGGTCGGTGCGCTCGTGCTTGGACGCGAGATAGCGCACGATCGTGTGGCTCTCCCGCAACCGGAAATCGCCGTCGTCGATCACGGGCACGACGCCGACGGGATTGATCTTGCGGAACTCGGGATCCTCTGTGGGCCTGAAGCCGCGTCCCCAATCCTCGCGCTCGTACTCGAGCCCGAGTTCGCCGAGCATCCAAAGAACTTTGCGCACGTTGATGGAATTGGCGCGGCCGTAGACCTTGAGCATGGACTCCTCCCCGGGATAGGTGTGCTTCATCCTAGACCTTGATCGGCCATGCCCGCCAGTTTTCGCTATTTCAAAAGTGCAGTTCTCGATGAATTATTCTGCCCGGCGGTGACATTGCCTGCGCGAGAAAAGCACAATGCTCGGCGTCTTGCCGAGTCCGCGGCAGATCGTGCTGCGGCGACTGGCGCGTACAGTGGCCGCGGCTCAGCTCAAGGTTGTTATGTCAGGTCATACGATAATCCGACAAACCTGTGGCGTCAGCGCCACCTCGCGCAAGCTTGATCTTGGCCGTTGATGCAGCGTTAGAAACGTGGTGGCGTCCTGCCGAGATCTTGTGCCAACGTTGCTGCGTGCGCATGCAGTTTCCGTTCGTCTTGAACAATTTGGTGCGTGCAGATCGTCAGCGAGCGCAACAAAATAGTGGAAACCAACGCGTCGACTGCGCGTGCCACTGTCGCAGGGATTGGCACGCGTGCGGAATCCCTACTATGGTGCACAGGGCATCTCGACTGGGACGAGGCACTAGAGGGGAGCCTACCGGGAGCCGGCCCATGCAGAAGCTTCACAAGGATCAGCCGCGACTGAGTGTCCTCGGAAAAGTGCTGGGGGTACTCGAGGCAGTGACCGAGCACCCCCAAGGCGTCGGGCTGCCGGATCTTGCCGCGAAGCTCGGTCTCTCCCGCCAAACGGTTCATCGCGTCCTCTGTCAGCTGGAGAACACCGGCTTGCTGATGCGCGATCCCGTACGCGAGCGTTTCTCCATGGGGCCTCGCCTCGCGCGTCTGTCGCTTACGGCGCTTGCTTCCAACAACGGGTGGGCGCCGATCAGAGCGACCTTGCAGGAGGTCGTCGACGAGGTCGGCGAGACGTGCAACATCGGGGTGCTCGACGGCCTAGACTACGTGTATGTCGAGCGCATCGAATGCCAATGGCCGCTGCGGCTTCACATAGATGTCGGCACACGCGCGCCCGCCCATTGCCTGGCCGGCGGCAAAGTTTTGCTGGCACACCTCGAGCCACGAGCCTGTGCGCGCCTCATCAGAAGCCGCAAGCTCGTTGCGAGAACGCCGCGATCGATCACCAATGCGGCTGATCTGGAGGCGGAATTCGAGCACATTCGCGCCCAGGGCTACGCCCTGAGCAACGAGGAGAATTTCGAGGGTATCGCGGCTGTGGCGGTGCCCGTCAGGAACGCGCAGGGTCAAGTGCTTGCGGCGCTGACCATGCATGGTCCTCTGCCACGCCTCAGCGTCGAGGGCTGCGAGGCGCACGTCCCGCGCCTGCGTCAGGCGGCGCAGCGCGTCGCGCGGGGGTGGGGACTCACCTGATCACGTGCTGGCGCGGCGGCGCGCAGCATCTGTGACCATCTTTCTGCCCATTGACGCCGCTAGATGGTGGGCAAAGTTCGCCGCGACCTGGCCGCGACCCTGGGGCTCGGGGTGTTGACTTCATTAGTCGACATCGCAACGATATCCTGCGGGTTCGGGCACACGGGAGTTGGCTGGAGGATTTCTTCATGCGTTTTCGTGCCTTGGCTCTTGCCATTCCGGCGATGGTCGTCTTTGCCAGTCCCGCAGCCGCGCAACGGGGCTTTGGCTTTCCTTCATGCGTCGCATCGGTGACCTCCCAGTCGGGAGTGCCTCTCAGCCGGCTCGTCCCTCCCGAGGCCAAGGGGCCGCTTGCGCGACAGGTGCGCGGCGTAGTCGCCCGCGCCATCACCTGGCGCACGGGACAGGCCATCAAGGTCTGCTTCAAGTCTGGCACCCGCGGGGCGCATGAGCGCGTGATGCGCGTCGCCCGCGAATGGATGCAATACGCCAACGTCGTGTTCGACTTCGAGGAGGGCGGAATGCCCCGCCGCTGCCGAGGCGACGGGTCCGAGGACATCAAGATCGACTTCATCGACAACAAGGGATGGTGGTCTGCCTACGGCACGATCAGCAGGCAGCGCGATCCATCGATGAACCTGCAGTTTCTTGGTGTCGACACGCCGCGCTACACCAACGGGCAACCCGCGCCGGAGACCGAATTGCGCAGGATCATCCTGCACGAGTTCGGTCACGCGCTCGGCATGATGCACGAGCACCAGAGCCCCAACTCCGATTGCGACAGCGAGATCAACTGGGAAGCCGCCTATCAAATGGGCGCTAAGATGGGCTGGGACAGGGAGATGGTGCACGCGCAGATGCGCCAGCTCACCAACATCGAGGAACTCAATCTGACGGCGGTCGACCGCAAGTCGATCATGCACTACAGCCTGGCGCCCGAGCTCTTCAGGCTCGGTCGCAACAGCCGCTGCTGGGTGCAGGAGAACAACGACCTGTCGGACCAGGACAGGCAGTTCATCGCCAGCACTTATCCAAAAGGCGGCGGACCCGTGGTCACGTCGAGCGCGCCGAGTACGCCGCCTGCCGGAGCCGTGCTGACGCGCGGCGCAAAGCCGCCAGCAGCCGTCCTCAACGACAAGGAGGCGCTGGTCAAGCAGTACGAGGAATTGCTGAAACAGGCGGGCCTCGCCGGCGACAAGATCGCGCAGATGAGCCGGGAGTTCCGCAAGAACGTGTTCGGTCAGTAATTGGCCCAGCAATTGGCACTGTCCCGCGCGATCGCGCTGCGCGGGGCGCGCCCCTCAGTTCAACGCCTGTCCCCAACATATCCACAGCCCCCTTGCCGCGCGAGGCAAGGGGGCGTTTGATGAGGCTTGTAGCGTTGCGTTTGCGTTGCGGTTCGCGTTGGTCAACCAGCGGAGTTCGCGATGTTGCATCGCCAGAGATTGATCCCTCTTCCGGTCCGTTGTCTCTTCAACAACCTCGATGCGGCGCTGTGCGCGTGCGAGGAGTTGCTGTCGGCCTCCAACCCTCACGATCTGCTTCGGCTGGAGCTCACCGCCATCGCGCACGTGCTGCAGGCGCGTGAGCACATGCGCGAGCTGCAGTCGACGGATGGAACCGTCACGAGCCAGATTGCGCTGTTCCTCACCGTCACCGATTGCCTGGAGGAAAAGGCGTCGGCAAACGGACAGACGGGGGGCCTCGAGGCAGCGGCCGTTCGCCTGATCGCCGGGCAGATCCCCGTGGCCACGCTGATGGCGCTGGCAGCGGCAATGCACGACGTGCTGGAGCTTTGCTTCGCCTCCTTCGACGAGGATGCCGCCGCTGACGCGCAGCGACCGGTGCCGATCTCCGAGATGCAGGTGTGGGCCACCGGACCGGAAGCCGGCTAGCTCGTCGGGCCAAGCATTCCTCCTGCCTATGCGCCGAGCCTCGAGGTGCCGCGGGTTGCCGGCAGGGCCTTGGCGTGCTCTCTAGCGCGCAGGAGGAACGCCATGGCCATGCTCACACCCAATGCCAAGAACCATGCAGGGCTCGCCGCACTGGCGTCGCGCTACGTGGACGTCGACGCCCTGGCCTGGACGCCCACGCGCTTCAAGGGCGTGGAGATGAAGGTGCTGATGGAGGACGGTGAAACCGGGTTGATGACCGCGCTGGTGCGCTTCGCCCCTGGAGCGGTGCTTCCCGACCACGAGCACGTGGAGCTGGAACAGACCTACGTGCTGGAAGGCTCGCTGGAAGATCACGAGGGCGTGGTGACGGCCGGCAACTACGTCTGGCGCCCCGCCGGCAGCCGTCACGATGCACGAGCCCCGAACGGCTGCGTGGCGCTGTCGTTCTTCCTGAAGCCGAACAAGTTCTTCGACACGGCGGCGAGCTGAGCGCCAAAGGAATGCAGCGCCCCCGCCACGGCCAGCAAGGCCGCGTGCTCAATGGCACCAAGACATGTCCGCTGTTCGCCACGATCCGGACGAGCGCGCCGAGGGAGTTCGAAGGCAACATTCGACCCGAAGCAGACGACCGGTGGGCGCGCGGCTGGCGGGAAGTGCGTGCGGCAGGCTGAGCCGTGGACAAGAGATGGGGCCGCGGACGTACCCAAGGTGAACTGAAGACCCTCGCGCCTTATCGAGACAATTCCTTGCCGCACGATGGCCGCGCCGGCGACCATGGCCTGCATTTTTCCGAGCGCCACGTCGCGCCGCAGATACTTGAGGCCGCAGTCGGGCGCCACCACGATGCGATCAGCCGGCACATGCGGCAGGGCGCGACGGATGCGGGCGGCGACGATCTCTGGAGGTTCGATACTCATATCGGAGAGGTCCAGCACGCCGAGCAGGATGGTCTTGCTCGGAAGTTTCGCGAGCACAGCGCAATCGAGGTTTGCCTGCGCCGTCTCGATCGAGATTTGCTGGACTTTTGAGCCCTCGTACTCGGGCAGGAATGAATAGGCCGGTGGGCGATTGTGGATGACCGCCGCATAGCCGAAGCAAATGTGCACGGCGGTGGTGCCGGTGACGCCGTCGAGAGCGCGGTCGAGCACCTTGACGCCGAACATCTTGGCCTTCTCGGCGCGCGCCTGCATATAGGGCTCGTCGACCTGCACGATGTCGGCGCCCGCCGCAAACAGGTCCTTGATCTCGGCGTTGACGGCTGCGGCATAGTCGAGAGCCAACGCCACCTCGTCCTTGTAGTGGTCGTCCTGCGCCTGCTGGCTCATGGTGAAGGGGCCGGGCACGGTGATCTTGATTGGCCGGTCGGTATTGGCGCGAAGGAACTTCACGTCGCGCACCTGCACGGGATGGCGGCGCTTGATCGGTCCCACCACGCGAGGCACCGGATTGGGATGGCCGCTGCGGTCGAGTGCGGTGCCCGGATTGTCGATATCGACGCCATCGAGCGCCGTGGCGAAGCGGTTGGAGTAGCTCTCGCGCCGCATCTCGCCGTCGGTGATGATGTCGAGGCCTGCCCGCTCCTGGTCGCGGATGGCGATGATCGTGGCGTCGTCTTGCGCCTGTTCGAGCCACTCGGGGGCGACGCGCCAGAGTTCCCTGGCACGCACGCGGGGTGGAAAGCGCTTGCCGAGCTTTTCGCGATCGATCAGCCAGTCGGGCTGGGAGTAGCTTCCCACCAACGTCGTCGGCAGCAGCGGCAGCATGGCGTGCCTCCCTTCCATCTAGCTTCGCATCTCCCGCCCATCGGGAGGCGAATTCTTGGTGAGGCCGCTGCCGGTGCGGCGTCCCATTGTTTCTTCGCACGCGTGCGTCCGCTCGCTCGCTCCGGCGGTCTGCTAGGCAGGTGCGCCCGCTCGACCGAACGTGCAATCAAGTCGAAGGGAACCGCCAGCTCGAGGATCATGACCGGGCCTCGGATCACTCTCGTGCGCCCCTACTTGATGCCGGCCGCCTCCAGGTAGCTCGTGTCATAGTATCGGGCAGCGTCCGTTAGGGTCTTCTGCGGCACGCCGTACTTCGAGCGCAGCGCCAGCACAGTCTTGGCTCCTTCCGCATCGAACACCGGGCGCCTGAAGAACCCGGTCTTGTCGTTGACGTAGATATCGTAGGCCTTGGCGGCTAGCTCCGGCGTCATGCCCGCTGCATTGGCCACCAGAATGGCCTCGACGATCGGCCGGTTCTTCGGATCGTACATGGCCTCCACGCCCTTGGCGTAGGCACGGATGAAGCGGACCACGAGGTCGCGATTGGCCTCCGCCCATGACCTCTTCACGCAGGCAACGAGCCCGAGGTAGGGGCCGAGCACGTCCCGCGCGCGGGCAATGGTATTGAAGCCGCGCGCCTCGCCGAGCAGGTCGAACGGCGTCATCTGTGTCGTGGCGGCATGGCCCGGGTTCTCGAGCATCATGCGGAAGCGGTTGGCGACGCCGCCGGCGCGCTCGAACTTGACCTCGCTCTCCGCCACACCCTTCTTCGCCAGCACCTCGCGCAACACGAAGGCAAAGCCCGTAGTCATGGCGTCGACCGTGACCGTGCGGCCCTTCAGCGCCTCCACCGATGTGATGTCCTTCTGCGCCGAGATCGACAGGAAGCCGTCGTCGGAGGCCAGCACGGCAATCAGGTCGACGTCGGTGCCGGGCGGCAGATAGGCCTCATTCTGGCCCTCGCGGTAGGCGATGATGTTGTCGATCGCCGTGAACCCCATGTCGTACGTGCCGGCGATCAGGTGCGTGAGCTGGTAGGTCGAGCCGGGCGTGAAGTCGATCTTTACGTCGATCTTCTCGCCGGCGAGGAAGCCCTGGCGCTGCGTCATCCAGATCGGCAGGTTGAATCCGCCGGCGAAGTTGATCATGCGGATCGTCTGCGCCGGGTTGGGATGCTTTTCTGGGAACGGCTTGGGCTCCGCCGCCTGCTGCGCGTGGGCGATGGTGGCAACGGCACTCGTCAGCGCGGCGGCCAAGGCGGCCACGCGGCACAGGTTCGTCACAGTCGGCCTCCCGAAAGCTTGTTGCTTGGCACTACAGGATCGTGCGCCGCAGATTTTGTCACGGCTGCGGCTGGCTTGGAAGGCGCCACGCCTGGCGCGACGCTAAGCCGTGAGAATGGGGTGGCGCAGCCGGTCCCCGAAGGTCCATAGAATGACCGGAGTTGGCACCTGCGCGACATGGCTCTTGCCTGCAGCTTCCGCCTGCATCCGGGGGCATATCCGAAGTTGGTTCGTCTCACCTGTTATTAGGTACAAGACCTAACCCATGGCCGCGATCAGGCGCTCGCGCGTGATGGGCAGGTCGCGCACGCGTACGCCCAGAGCATCGAAGACCGCGTTGGCGATGGCACCCGCAACCGGCCCGTGCGCAGCTTCGCCGGCACCCATCGCCTTCTCCTCGGGCCGCGCGATGATCTCGACCTCGACGGCCGGCACCTCCGAGAAGCGCAGAATGGGATAGGATTCCCAGGTGTCGCTGGTGATGCGCTGCCGGTCGAAGCGCACGGCCTCCTTCAGCACCCAGCTGGTGGCCTGGATGGCGCCGCCTTCCATCTGGTTGGCGACGCCGTCCGGATTGACGACCTCGCCCACGTCGACTGCCAGCACCAGCCGGCGCACGCGGATGTCGGCGTCGCCCTCGACCTCGGCGACAGCCGCGCAGTAGGCGCCGAAGTTCTTGTAGCGCGCAAAGGCGATGCCGCGGCCGGTGCCCTCGCGCTTCCGCCATTGGCTCCAGCCGGCCCGTTTCGCGGCAGCCTCGAGGACAGCGCGGGCGCGTGGGTCCTTGAGGTGGCGCAGGCGGAAGGCCAGCGGGTCCTCGCCGCGCTCGGCCGCCAGCTCGTCCATGAACGACTCGATGGCGAACACGTTGGCGAAGGCGCCGAGCGTGCGTAGCGCGGAAGTGCGGACCGGCATGACGAGCAGGCGGTGGCTGGTGATGCGCAAGGCCGGGAAGTCGTAGATGGGCGTGGCGTTGCGCTCTGCCCGCCGCCGCCCGCGAGTGGCGGGTTGGTGGCCACAGGGCGCGGAGACGGCTTGGCAAGCTGCCAGGCGGCCTGCAGCGTCGGCTTGCCGGCCCGCCCCGGGCGCGTTACGTGCCCGTTGCCCCACACGTCGTGGCGCCACGCGAGGATGTTGCCGTCGGCGTCGAGATCGGCCTCGAGGTCGACGGCTTGCGCAGCGCCGAACGGCGACCAGGCCATCTCGTCCTCGCGCGACCATTGCAGCCGCACCGCACGCCCCTCGGCGCCGCGCGCCAGCAGGGCCGCGTCCAAGGCGACGTCGTCGGCGCCGTTCTGGCCATAGCAGCCGGCACCCTCGGCATGCTCCACGACGATCTCGCTCGGGGGCAGGGAGAACACGAGGGCGAGGTCGCGCGCGCAGATTGTAGACGCCCTGGCTGTCGAGTCCACACGTGCAGGCCCTTGTCCGACCATTGCGCAATCGCGCACGACGGCGCCATCGAGGCATGCGCGATGAACGGTCGCGAGTATTCGCGGCGCAGCGTGCGCGCCTTGTTGCCGACCGCGGTCGCATCACGCGTGTTGATCGGTGGTTGTTTCGACCGGCTGACTTTTCATCCAGGCGCGCAGGTCGGCCTCATCCGGCAGCGTATCGGTCTGTCTGCCAGGTGGCGCCGGCGGCGAGCCGCCGCAGAGCCGCCAGCGCCGCCTCCTCGCTCTGCGCGACCACACCGGCGAAGCTTCCGTCGCGCACGACGGCGGCGACGCCCGGCATTGCGCGTGCAGCGGCATCGTCGAGCGCGGTCAGGGTGGCGACGGGCGAGGGCGGGCGCAGCACGCGCGCGTGCAGCATGCCGGGCAGCGCCAGGTCGTGGATGAAGCGCGGGTGGCCGAACACCTTGTCGGGGATGTCGAGGCGGGCGGCCGGCGTGCCCGCCACCGCGCGGGCGGCCGCCGGCTTGGGCGCGACGCGGGCGGTCGCATCGCGCTCGAGCAGCCCGCTGTCCGCCAGCTCCCAATAGCTGGTGCTGAGATTGCCAGGACCGACGATGGTCCCATCGCGGACCTGCAGATTGCTTGCGGCCACGCCCAGACGCTGGGCCGCGGCATCGAGGTAGACGGCGCGCGCCTCGGCGCAAGCATAGCGCAGCGCCGAGCCGGAATGCTCGATCGACAGGCTGCCCGACGTCACGCCCTCGTTGGGGCTCGTCGCAGTGCTGGCGGCGACCATGCGCACCCGGCCGAGGTCGACGTCCAGCTCGTCGGCGACGATCTGCGCGATCGCCGTCAGGATGCCCTGGCCGATCTCGACCTTGCCGGAATAGACCTCGACGATGCCGTCGGCGCGCAAGCGCAGCCACTGCGACAGACGCTTGTTGCTCTGCAGGCTGCCGGGCAGCGCCTGCCCGCCGGTGTCGAGGAT
This sequence comes from uncultured Alphaproteobacteria bacterium, assembly GCA_963724565.1. Taxonomy (GTDB): domain Bacteria; phylum Pseudomonadota; class Alphaproteobacteria; order Rhizobiales; family Hyphomicrobiaceae; genus AWTP1-13. The sequence continues at coordinate 36,676 of CAVRVK010000006.1, read as the reverse complement.
GTGGTAGCCGAGGCCGGGAGCGGAGCTCATGCGGTGGCGGCCTCCTTGGCGGCGCGCAGCACCGCGCGCACGATGCGGTTGTGGGCCCCGCAGCGGCAGAGGTTGCGATCGAGTGCGCTTCGCACCTCGGTCTCGGTGGGATCGGGATTGCGCCGCAGGAGTGCGGCGGCGGAGATCAGAATGCCGGAGATGCAATAGCCGCACTGCATGGCCTGCTCGGCGATGAAGGCGCGCTGCAGCGGGTGCGGGCGCTCCGGCGTGCCGAGGCCCTTCGACGGTGGTGATGTCCTTGCCGGCGGCGGCCCACAGCGGCGTGTCGCAGGAGGCGACCGCCTGACCGTCGATGAGCACGTTGCAGGCGCCGCACTGATTGGCGCCGCAGCCGAAATGCGTGGCGGTCAGGCCCGAGCTGCCGCGCAGCACGCCGAGCAGCGGCGTTGCCGGGTCGGCCGTCGATGGCGTGCGTCGACCCCGTTTACCCTGAGCCGGATCGTCTCGGCCATGGCGCCCTCTCACTGCGACCTTGATGCCAGCGGTCTGGATGACCTTGGCCCACTTCTCGATGTCGCCGCGCATGTACGTGTCGAACTCGGACGGCGTCATGACGATCGGTACGGCGCCCTGCTTGGCCCAGGCCTCCTTGACGTCCGGCCTGCGCCAGCACCTTGTTGATCTCGGCGTTGAGCTTGTCGACGACGGCCTGCGGCGTACCCGTCGGCGCCATGATGCCGAGCCAGATGGTCGCCTCGTAGCCGGGCACGCCCGCCTCGGCGATGGTCGGCACGTCGGGCATGACGCGTCGAGCGCGTCTTGCCGGTCGTGCCGAGCGCGCGCACCTGGCCGGCCTGCACGGTCGGGCGCCGTGGTGGTGATGGCATCGATCATCATCTGCACGTGGCCGCCGAGCACGCTGGTGCGGGCATCGCCGCTGGCCTTGTGGGGCACGTGCACGATGTCGGTGCCGCTCATGGCTTTGAACAGCTCGCCGGCCATGTGATAGGGCGTGCCGGGGCCCGAGGAAGCATAGTTGAGCTCACCCGGCTTGGCCTTTAGCAGCGCCAGGAACTCCTTCAGGTTCTTGGCCGGCACGGACGGATGCACGACCATGATCAGGTCGGAGTAGTTGACCGGCGCCACCGGCACGAAGTCGCGCATCAGCTCGATACGGCCGGTTCGGGCAGCAGCGTCTCGTTGACGGTGTGCGTGTTCGACATCATCAGCAGCGTGTAGCCGTCGGGCGCCGCCTTGGCGACCTCGTCCGTGCCGATGATCGCGCCGGCGCCGGGACGGTTCTCGACGACGAACGACTGCTTGAGCGCCTCCTGCAGGTGCTGGCCGATGACGCGGGCATAGACGTCGGCGGGGCCGCCGGCGCCGAACGGCACGATGATCCTGACCGACCGTGACGGGTAGTCCTGCGCCGAGGCGGGGCTCAGCAGGGCAAGCGCGGCAACGAAAGCAAGCCAGATCCATACATCGCAACATCGCCTTCCTCCCGGCTGCGATTCTGTTGGTTGGCGGCCCAGCGCCGCTCTCCTGGCGTACCGGTATACCAGATTGCTGCGAATGCTCCAGCCCATGCGCGGCATGGGAACTTTGCAGCTTGCTGCGGACGCGGCGCGAAATGCGGGGTGAGACAGTTGCGGCGAGAAGCGCTTTTGTTCTGCCCGTCAAGCGGCTGAGACAATAGCCAAAGCCTCGAGAGATGCTCGCTGCCGGAATTCCCGCTTCCTTAGCCTTGCTCAGAAGAACGGTCACAACCGAAGGTCAGCAATATTGCTACCGCATTGCTGCAGTCCGCCGCGCGGACTATTGCCCGTTCGGCACCATGTACTTGAGGGCTGCGGTGGATACCGCCCCGCCGACGATGCAGGGCAGGCCGACCTCGACGTGGCCCATGGCGCCGGCGACGATGCAGCCGAGCGCCAGCGCCGTCTGACCGGCCTGGCCCCACCACTGGGTGTTGCGGGCCGACGCCGGGCCTCTTGACCTTGAGCTGATCGATCGACGCCACCGCATCCCGGCGCACGCGGCCGAACTCGAAGGTCTCCGCCGCGTCGATCACCTCGCGCAGGACGGCGCGCGTTTCCTTGGTCTCGTGCGCCCATCGACGCCTTGAGCATGTCGAGCAGCTGCTTGTCGCGCGAGGCATTGGTGGCGAGCGTGAGCTTGGTCATGCTGCCCACGGTCAACCGGTCGACGTTGTTGGCGTCCTTCGACCACTCCAGAATCGACACCATGCGCAGCACCGGCTCGTAGGAGCCGGTCGCGAAGTATTGGCCCCACAGCATATCGAGCGGGGCGGCACCGGTATCGAGCCGCATCTGCCTGAGCGTCGGCTGCTTGCCGGTGATGAACCTGTCGATCAGCACCTTGCGCGCGGGCATGCGCTCGGAGAACTTCGCCAGCAGCTCCTTCCATTGCGGATGGCCGGAGTGGGCGATGGCGCGCACGATCGCCACCTGATCCTCGGGCGGCATGGGAAACATCTTGCCGATCAGCTCTTCCGCCCGCGTCGGGGTTGGCCTCGATGACGCCTGCCATGAAGCCGACGTAGACGCCCGCCGTTTCCATGTCGCGGAAGAGGCCGAGCGCGCTGACGGCCTTGACCATGGCCGGAACCTTGTCGGGGGCAGGATGCGTGCGATAGCCGTTGATCCAGCGCAGGACGTGCTCGGCGGAAGCGAACTCGTCTTTCTTCTTGGGCGGGGCGGCCACGGCCGGCGACGCGGCCAGCAGGGCCACGCGCAAACAACAGGGCGATCGCGGAACGCATGCCTTCCCCCGAGTTCCCACAGCCGCGCCACTCTCCGTGGGCACACCAAGGTGCCGGAATGGCGGATTTGTGGCGGCAGCCGTGGGCTTAGGGGCGAGACGGAATGCGGCGGGGTCGAGACAGGCCGGCTAGCTGGCGTCCTTCACCACGGAGATGTCGGGCGCGTCCTCGTTCTTCATGCCCTGCACGTGGTAGCCGGCGTCGACATGGTGCACCTCGCCGGTGACGCCGCGCGACGAGATCGGAGAGCAGGTAGAGGCCGGCGGCGCCCACCTCCTCGATGGTGACGGTGCGCCTGAGCGCGGAGTTGTACTCGTTCCAGCGCAGGATGTAGCGGAAGTCGGAGATGCCGGAGGCGGCCAGCGTCTTGATCGGGCCCGGCCGAGATGGCGTTGACGCGAATGCCGTCCTTGCCGAGGTCGGCGGCGAGATAGCGGACGCTGGCCTCGAGCGCCGCCTTGGCCACGCCCATGACGTTGTAGTGGGGCATGACCTTCTCGGCGCCGTAGTAGGTGAGGGTGAGCAGCGAGCCGCCGGGGCCCATCAGCTTCTCGGCCCGCTTGCGCCAGCGCGGTGAACGAGTAGCAGGAGATCAGCATCGTCTGGGTGAAGTTCTTCTCGCGTCGTGTCGACGTAGCGGCCGTCGAGCTCGGCCTTGTCGGAGAAGGCGATGGCATGCACCAGGAAATCGAGCTTGCCCCACTGGCGCTGCAGCTCGGCGAACACCGCGTCCATGGACGCGGCATCGGTGACGTCGCACGGCAGCACCAGCTGCGACCCGAGCTCCTGCGGCCAGCGGCTCGACGCGCTTCTTCAGCGCATCGCCCTGATAGGTGAAGGCCAGCGTCGCGCCCTGCGCGGCGGTTGCCTTGGCGATGCCCCAGGCGAGCGAGCGATTGTTGGCAACGCCCATGATCAGGCCGCGCTTGCCCTGCATCAGGGTGCCGGACGGGACTTCCACGCCAGCCGCTGATCCAGTCATTCCCTCGCCTCTTGGTGAGCTTTGGGGCTCGGGCCGCATCCTACACCAACGGCCTTGCCGGTCCAGCCGGGCTCAGGCCGGCGCGATCTTGCTCAACAGCTCAGCCAATTGCTCGAGCTTCCGCCTGGCTGAGACGCGAGCCGAAGTGCTCGTCGATGGCGGCGGCATAGACCGGCCACATGGCCCGGCGCAAGGCACGCCCCTTGGCCGTGATGACCACGACGTTGTTGCGGCCGTCCAGCTGGCACTGATGCCGCTCGACCAGGCCCTCGCCCTGCAGCCTGTCGACGAGGCGACACACGTTGTATTGCGCCATCTGCGTGCGGTTCTGCACGCCGGACTGGCGGATCATGCCTTTGGGGCTGCGCTCGACCTCGTGCAGCACGTGATACCAGTCGAGCGGCGGGAGGCCTGCGCTCTTCAGGTGCTCGCTCGACCTTGTCGGCCAACGCCTTCTCGGTGCGGACGAGATTCGACCAAGCGTCGATGACGGCCGGTGACAATTTCGTGACCATGGCGAGTCGCACCGTAGCAGAATAACGCTTGCAGCATGCATGCATCCTGACATATGCAATTGCATTATATGCAGATGCATATCTACGAGTCGTTGCGCATGTCAGGAGGGATCCCATGAAGCTTTACTACTCGCCCGGCGCCTGCTCGCTCTCGCCGCATATCGTGCTCCAGGAGGCGGGCCTGCCGTTCGAGAAGGTCAAGGCCGACACCAAGACCAAGGTGCTGCCCGACGGCACCGACTACAAGACCATCAACCCTCTGGGCTACGTGCCCCTGCTGGAGCTCGACGACGGTACCCGCCTCACCGAGGGCCCGGCCATCGTCCAATACATCGCCGATCGCGTGCCCGACAAGCGGCTGGCTCCGCCCAACGGCACGCTGGAACGTACCAGATCTGCAGATCGTGGCTCAACTTCGTGACCAGCGAGCTGCACAAGGGCTTCTCGCCGCTGTTCAATGCGGCCATGCCGGAGGAGGCCAAGAAGATTTTCCGCGAGCGGCTCGGCACGCGCTTTGCCCATCTCGACAAGCACCTGGCCGGCAACGACTACCTGATGGGCAAGGACTTCTCGGTGGCCGACGCCTATGCCTTCGTGGTGTCGAACTGGGCCGGCCGGGTCGACGTCGATCTGTCCCCCTATGCCAACGTGCTGGCCTGGCGCAAGCGCGTCGGCGCCAGGCCGGCGGTGCAGGCCGCCATGAAGGCCGAAGGGCTGATCAAGTAGGATTGGTCACAACCTGACCCCGGGCATCCATCTGCTTGCCCGGGGCGCGCCCTGGCGCGCAGGCCGTCATGCGTTGAGCAGCAGCGCGACGCCGAGAACGATCAGCGCTATGCCCACCGCCTCGCGCGAGGCGAGCTTCTGCTTGAAGAGATTGCGGGAGAGCACCTGCGCCATCGGGATCTCGATCAGCGCCAGCGTGCGCACCTTGGCCGCCGTCTCGAGCGCGAAGGCCAGAAACCACATCTGCGAAGCAAAGGCGCCCGTAAAGCCCGCCAGCATCGAGGGGCGCCACAGGCGGAAAATGGCGTAGAGCGTGTTGCGGTCGAACACGTAGAGGTAGGCCGAAAGCACGATCGTCTGGATGGTGAGGCCGACAGCCAGCGTGGTGGTGGCGCCCAGCACGAAGCTCGGCGTGTCGAGCGCGCGGATGCCGCCGCGGTAGCCGATGGCTGCGATGGCGAACATGGCGCCCGAGCCGATGCCGAGCAGCGCCGGCTTCCAGGTGAAGGCCTCGCCGCCGGTGCTGCGCGGCCACGACACCAGCAGCACGCCGATGGTGGCGACGAGGATCGCCGCCGCGAGGCTCAGCGTGACGCGGTCGCCCAGGAACAGCAGGCCGAAGAGCGCAACCTGCATGGCCTCGGTCTTGGCGTAGGCGGTGATGACGACGAAGGAGCGGTCGCGCATGGCCGCCAGCAGCAGCGCGGTGGCGCCGATCTGCGCGAGCGCCGCGGTGACGGTCCAGGCCAGCATCGACGAGTTGAGGCTCGGGCAGCGGCAGGCCGGTGGCAGCCAGCACCATGACAAGAAAGAGAATGCCGAAGGGAAGTCCGAACAGGAAGCGCACGTGCGTGGCGCCGACCGTGCCCAGCGACACCGTCAGCTCTTTCTGCTGGGCGTTGCGCAGCACCTGGCCGGCAGCCGCGATGACCGTGAACACGGCCCATAGCCACCCCATCGGCATTTGGATTGCGCCCCGTTCGCTCTTCTCAGCGGCCCTTGCTTTCCCCATAGCAGGTTGTTCAGGAGCGGAGCAAAGGCTGGCAGCGCGCAAGCCGAGCCGACCCGCTTGCAACAGCAACCGGGCCGGCAAGGATCGACCGCGCTAGATCAAGAAGTTAGGCGTCGAGCAAGCCGGGCGAATACGAAGCGCGCGCTGTCAGCGTGCCGCAGAGCGATCGACGAGCCAGCCCAGCATTACGATGGCGATGCCGGTCAGGAAGCATGGCCACAGCGAGTCGAAGGCCTGCTCGAAGGTCCACTCGGGGCGGACGAACACGCGATAGGCACCGCCGCCGATCACCAGCATTCCGCCCACGATCACAAGCAATGCAGCAACAAGATCCAGCGAGGATTTGCCAGCATCCGTCAAAGCCCTGATGAGTTCCGACATTTGTACCCCCCGGGACGCCCACTCATGTATCCGGTGAGCAGCATTGTTGATCCGTGGTTGTGAAAATAGCTAGGGCGGATGCGTGACAGTCTCGTAACAGGATAACAGGAGTGCCGGTGCGCAAGCTCGAGCAGCAGCGCAGCCGAGCGATTCGCCGGCAGCGATTCTCGCAAGCTACGGCGTAAGTAACGGGTCGGCGATCGGGTCGGAGACCAGGTAGACGGGGTAGGCGGCCAGCGCGCTACCTCTATGGCTGCGCACAATATTCGTGACGAAAGTGACGTTGCGGAACCGCTCCTGCAGCAAGGGCGGCGATGCCCGCCGCTCGAGCTCGACATAGAGCGCGGGGCATTTGAGCAGGGCAGGAGAGACGGGCGGGAGATGCTGATAGCGGACCCGTTCGTTGAGCTGCACGACAGGGGCCTTGCCTGCGAGCTCGTAGGCCAGCTGGCCGGTGGTCGCATAGTTCGATGTCGCCACCCAGCAGGCGCTCTTCGACACCCGCATGCGTTCCACTTCGGCCGCCAGCTCGCGCCATCCGCGCATTTGTGCGCTCGGGTCCTTGGAACCTGGAAACTGCACCAGCGGCGTGACGGCATGGAGGTAAAGGAAAGCCGACATCGCGAAGCCCAGAGCCAGCGCGCTCTTGCCGAGCCATCCGAAAGTGGCGCCATTCGAGCGCGGGCCCTCGATGTGGGCGAGCGCTATCGCGGCGCAGATTGCGAACGAAGGATAGAGCGGCGCCAGCCAGTTGGGCTGCACGCGGTCGTGCAGCGTGTGCACCACGAAATAGGTGAGCAAAGGCAGCATGCCCGCGGCGAGCATGACGTTGGACTGACCTTTGTCGAGCGCGGCCGTGCGCACGACGCGCACGAGGCCGATCAGACCGAGGGCGGCGATGATGGGACTGGCGAGCCCGAAGTAGGCACCGACGAGCTCGCCGAAATATACGGCGGTAAGCTGCTGGCCGGCGCCGACGCGGCCGAACTGCTTGGCAAACGAAACCCATCCGTGCTGGGCGTTCCACAGCACGACCGGCAGCGCAACGACGGTGGCTATGGCTCCGCCGGCCCAAAGCTGCCAGGCGCGGAACCAGGCCCAGTTGGCAGGAATGAACAAGAGCCAGAGCAAGATGCCGGCGCCGGCGAACAGGTTCGAATATTTCGACAGCAGACCGAGGCCGGCAAAGACTCCGACCGCCAGCCACCAGTTGGCGTTGCGCGACACGTGCAGCTCGGCCAGCGCCCAGGCCGCAAGCCCCCAGAAGAGAACGGACGGCGTGTCGGGGGTGACGATCACCCCGCCCACCGCCAGCAGCGGCATCGCCAAGCCGATCCAGACTGCGCGCTGAGCAATGGCGGGGCCGAACAGCAACCTGGTCGTGCGCCAAAGGATGAACGGGCCGAGCAAGGAGGTGAGAACCGCGCCGAGACGCACGCCGAGGGGATTGTCCCCGACGAGCCAGCGTCCGGCGGCGATCATCCATGCCACCATCGGGGCGTGATCGAGGTAGCCCATGGCCGGCGCCAGGGACCACAGCCGGTAGTAGGCCTCGTCGTCGGTGAGGCCGGTGGTGCCGGCCACTACGAGACGCACCAAGACCAATGCGACAATCACCGCGACGATGACGCGGCCCGGGCCTCCGGTCGTGCTCTCGAGCCCGTTCGAGCGGCTTGAGCCAACTCCGGTTCCGCGCGCGACGGCGCCGGCAGCGGTGTTCATAGCGGTGTGGAAAACGCAGTTGGAATCAGCGGTTGCGACCGGCCGATTGGAGAATCGTCGGCGGCATGCTGCTCAGTGGCCCTGCGGTCGAGTGTCGCTGCCGATGCAACACACCAAGGGCTCATTTCCCGTGCTCTCCGCCGGTTTGCCGGTGCAGAAATGCCGCAATCGCTCGATGCGGCCGACAAGCGTCGCTATAGTAGAGTCGTTGTACTAGACATGAGCAACAGACCGACATCAAGCGCCGCTTCGGCAAAGCAAAAGCCTTGGGAGCCCGAGATGTCTGGTGCCGCCGCAACGCGCAGGGTGGAGAGGCCAGCCATAACCGCGTCAGGTGCAGAACGGCCCGATCGGCCTCCCGTCGGGCAAGTGATGTGGCGTCGCACCAAGCGGGTCATGCAGGCATGCCGGCAAGCAGTCGTGGATAGGACGCCGCAGTGGCTGCGGCGCGCGGTGGGGCCCACCGCCAAGCGCCTGGATGCGCTGTTTGTCGATCACGGCATCTTCCGCCTGTTCTATCTCAACAAGTACCGGCTGGGGGACAAGGCGTGGCGCGCGGCGCAGCCCGCACCCCACCACATCCGCAGTCTGGCGCGGCAAGGCGTGCGCACCATCATCAACCTGCGCGGCGAGCGGCCCTGCGGCAGCTATTGGCTGGAGGAGGCGGAGTGCGAGCGCCTCGGCATCAGGCTCATCAATTTTCAGGTTCGCTCGCGACAGGCGCCAACCGCCGAGCAAATCAGGGCGGCCAAGGAGCTGTTCGACGGCATCGAGTACCCGATGCTGTTGCACTGCAAGTCGGGTGCCGACCGGGCCGGGCTGATGAGCGTGCTCTACCTCCATCTCAGGGAAGGGGTGCCGCTGGAGGAGGCCAAGGAGCAGCTGTCGCTGCGTTACGGGCATTTTCGCCAGGCCGACACCGGCGTGCTCGACCGCGTCTTCGACAGCTACCTGGAGTACAACGCCCGCCAGCCCATCGCGTTCTTGGACTGGGTGGACACGGTGTACGATCCCGTCGAGCTGAAGCGCTCGTTCCGCTCCGCAGGCTGGGCGAGGCGCCTGGTCGATCAGGTGCTCAGGCGCGAGTAGCGGCCCGCCCGCTCCGGCTCAAGCGCCGGGCTCGGTTTCCGGGAATGCAGATCCGGAGACCACGGTGCTCGTGTTGGCGGAGGGGAGCCGCATGAGTGGCTGACCCATGCGTATCATCTGGCCCTCGGCGATGCCCGCGCTCAGCGAAAAGCCGTCGGGGGCGAAGACGATGATGGTGGAGCCGTGCTCGAACCAGCCCATCTCCGCGCCTTTGGCAAAGGGCGCATCGCAGAGGACAGGCGTGCTGCCCAGGTCGCGCACGTGCGCGACCGTGTCGAGGAAGTTGAGGCGGATGCTCGCCACCAGGATGGCGGCGACGGGGACCAGGGCGATCCTGTGGCCGGTGGCGGCGAGCCTGGTCTCGAGGATCGCGCGCTCGTTCTTGCAGAACAGCTTGGCGACGCGTTTCAGCGCGATCGGATTGACATTCCAAGTATCGCCCGAGATGTAGGTCACGCGCTCGACGCGACAGTCGTGCGGGGCGTGGAAGCGGTGGTACATGCTGGAGGTGAGGCGCAGGGTGGCGTAGCGGCCGTTGCGGTAGGCGGCGACGAGTTCGGCGTCGTGCAGAAGCTCCTCGAGCCGGTAGGGCTGGCCCTTGATCTGGACGAGCTCGGTGCCGGCGATGGCGCCGCATGCGCCGACGATCCCATCGCACGGGCTGACGAGCACGGTCGGATCGCGATCGATCGGGCGGGCCCCGTCCTTGAGCTGCCGCGTGAAGCAGGCGTGCATGCTCTTGAAGCGCGTGTGCCTGGCCTCGCTCAAATCCAGGTCGGCGAACAGGCGCCATACCCCGATCGAGAGGGAGCGAACCACGGGGTTCTCGATTTTGCTGAACCAGCCGATGAAGCGGGTCGCCAGCCGCCGGGGGATGCGGTTGGTGAGCAGGAAGTTGACGCCTTCCTGCTGGAACAGCTTTCCTATCAGTGATCTAACTGTCATGAAGCAGCAAACTTGCACCGCTAGCTGTTGAGTCGATGGATTCGCCCTTCACACTGGCACTTTATGCGCTGGGCGCAGCCGCCCTGGCAGCAGCCGCGCTCAAGGTCAAGGCTCGCCTCGAGCTGTCTCGGGCCAAGCACAAATCCTTGGCGGGACATGCCCGCTGGGGCAGGCGCTTTGCCGCGCAGATCCCTTTCTATGAATACGGTGAGGACCTGTTCTTCAGCTCGGACAACGCGCCGGACGCGGTGGCGGCACAGCGTCGCGCCGGCTTCAACCGGCTGGCTGAGCTCTATCGCAAGCGCTTTCCCAAGACCGTTCAGCTGACGGCCGAGATCAGGAATGGGCTCTCCGACGTCCAGTTCACCAGCGCATATCGCGTGCCATTCCAGTACAGCCGCATCGTGCGCCAGAACCTGGGCTCCGGCACGTTCCTGCAATCTTCGTCGGGCGTGACCGTCACCGATCTCGACGGGAACACGTTCTATGACCTGACCGGCTCCTACGGCGTCAACCTGTTCGGCTACGACTTCTACAAGGACACCATGGCGAAGGGCCAGGAGCGCGCGCGCGAGCTCGGCCCCGTGCTCGGCGCCTTCCACCCGGTGCTCGCCTACAACGTGCGGCGGCTGAAGGAGATCTCCGGGCTCGACGAGGTGTCGTTCCACATGTCGGGCACGGAAGCGGTGATGCAGGCCGTGCGGCTTGCCCGCTACCACACTCGGCGCAACAAGATCGTGCGCTTCTGCGGCGCCTACCACGGCTGGTGGGGCGACGTGCAGCCGGGCATCGGCAACCCCGTCACGGAGCGCGACACCTACACGCTGGCCGACATGTCGGAGGCGACGCTGCGCGTGCTGCGCCGGCGGCGCGACATCGCCTGCGTGCTCGTCAACCCGCTGCAGGCCCTGCATCCCAACGCCAATGCGCCCTCGCGACACCTCGCTGGTCGACAGCAGCCGCAGCGCGCACTGTCGACAAGGCGGCCTACGCCGAATGGCTGCGACGCGTGCGCGAGGTGTGCACGGAACGCAACATCGTGCTGATTTTCGACGAGGTGTTCGTCGGCTTCCGCCTCGCACCCGGCGGAGCGCAGGAGTACTTCGGCGTCAAGGCCGACATGGTCACCTACGGCAAAACGGTCGGTGGCGGCTTCCCGATCGGCGTCGTCTGCGGGCGGCACGACCTGATGAAGCGCTTCCGCGACGACCGGCCGGCCGACATCTGCTTTGCCCGCGGCACGTTCAACTCGCACCCCTACGTGATGGGCGCGATGTACGAGTTCCTGCGGCGGATGGAGACGCCGGAAGTGCAGGCGCTGTATCAAGACCTGGACGCAACCTGGGACCGGCGGGCGCAGGAGCTCAACCGGCGCTTGCGCGAGGCGAAGGTGCCGGTGCAGGTGGCCAATCTCTCCTCGATCTGGACCGTGAGCTACACCCAGCCCTCGCGCTACAACTGGATGCTGCAGTACTACCTGCGCGCAGAAGGGCTGGCGCTCAGCTGGATCGGCACCGGGCGCTTCATCTTCAGCCTCAACTACACCGAAGCCGACTTCGAGGCCGTGGCCGAGCGCTTCGTGGCGGCGGCCAAGGCGATGCATGCGGACGGCTGGTGGTGGAGCGACGCTTCGCTCACGAACAAAGCGATCAAGCGCCAGATCCTGCGCGAGATGATCGCGGCGCGATTTCGGATCGCGGCGCCGCCCCGAGCCTGCGGCGGTGCCAGCTGCTCCTGCGTCCGGCCAGCAGCAGCCTAGCCTTGCCCATGCTGCTGCGCATGAGTCATCGGGTCGATGAACTCACCGCGCAGGAGATAGAACGGCGCCTTGTAGTAGAGCTTGATGTCGTGGAACGGGTCGGTGACGATCTTGGTCGCCCACACCAGGCCGGTCTGCACATCCTTGATGAAGAACAGGTGCACGGTGCGGAAGATGCAGGCCGCCGATGCCGATCGTGATCCACATCAGGGCGACGTGATGGACGAAGGTGGGGATGTCGGTGTGCGGCTCGAAGATGCCGAACAGGCCGGGGTTCCAATAGAGCACCAGGGGTGACAGGGCCCAGATCCCCATCAGCACCACCTTGCGCCGCAGATTGTAGCCGACCTTCACCTCTTCCTTGTACTCGTGCGTCGCCTGGTTGACCTCGTCGTAGTCGCGCGGCTCGAAGAAGAAATGCCCGATCTGGCGGCTGGTCATGCCGAACGAGCCAGGCCAGCAGCACGGCAGCGACCGGATTCGAGTCAACACCAGGACGTAAGCGCACACGAAGCTGATGGCGCTGACAAGGTGCAGAGCCTGGTTGATGCGGCTGTGGTGGTAGAAGCGGTGATCGTCCCACCGCTGAACCCTCAGAGCTTCGAAGAACCCGTCCATTGCAGTGTGCCCCTTGTTTGTTTGAAGCTGCGCCACCTTTCGTCTTGTCTAGCCGGAGGCGCGGGCGCCCGGACGCTCCAGCCCTGCAGTTGCGGCCTTGCCGAAACGGATCAGCGAGAAATGCCCGAGCGGCGGCACCGGGCGGCGCTCGATAAGGCGCATGCCTTGGGCGCGCTCGATCCAGCGGGCAAAGCGGTTCCAGGGAAAGTCGGAGCGCCAGCCGAGGCGCTGCGTCACCGGCATGAGCAAGTGCTCGAAGGTCTTGCGCGGCCCTTCTTCCGCGCCGACACGGTTGATGAGAACGATCTCGCCGCCGGGCTTCAGCACGCGAGCGAACTCGTCGAGGGCGGCTTCCGGATTGGGAACCGTGTTGACGACGTACTGCGCCACCACCACGTCGAACGACGCGTCCGGGAATGCCAGGTTCTCCGCGTCCATGACCTCGAGGCTCTCGACATGATGCAGCCGCTGCTCGGCCACCCGCTTGCGCGCCTTGGCGAGCATCTTCTCCGACAGGTCGACACCGACGACGCGGGTGGTGGGCGCGTACAGCGGCAGGCACATGCCGGTTCCGACGCCGACGTCGAGGACGCGACCGCCGACCCGGTTGGTAGCCGCAACGGCCACATTGCGCGCGCGCTCGAACAACGTGCCGAACACGAGGTCATAGACGGGGGCCCATCTGCCATAGGTCCTGGTTACCGTTTCGGCACTTATTTGCGCTGTCATCTGTAGTCCTCGCTTCCCCGCGAACGCACTTGCGTCTGAGCCGGCCGCGCCGGCACACTGTTCAGCTCACTACGCTACCTTGATCGCGACGCTGCCGCGTTGCCAACCGGCGACCGGCGTCCGCCCGTCCGCCCACCGACGGAAAAGGGTTTGCCGGAGGTGCCAGCCTGCGAGCCGCGCGCGTGCGCGAGCGGCTCGACGAACACCTTGTCGGCGTGTTCGAGGAACTGCCGGGCGCTGCGATCCCAGGTGTTGTTGAGCGCGAAAGCGCGGCAGGCCTCGCGCGACAGACGAAGCGCGCCCAGACACGCCTCGCGCAAATCTTCGCTCAGCACCCCGATCGGGTGGTCGCCGATGACGTCCTTCGGCCCCATGACTGGATAGGCGGCAATCGGCACGCCCGAGGCGAGAGCCTCGAGCTGCACAATGCCGAAGGTGTCCGTCTTGCTCGGGAAGACGAAGACATCGGCGGCCGCCAAGTGGGCAGCGAGCAAGGTGCCCTCCACTTTTCCCAGAAACCTAGCGTCGGGAAAACGGGAGCGCAACTCGGCCTCCTGCGGCCCGTGACCGATCACCACCTTGGTGCCCGGCAAATCGAGCGACAGGAAAGCCTCCAGATTCTTCTCCACAGCGATGCGCCCGACGCTGATGAAAATCGGCCGTGGCAGGTCGAGATCGATCGCGCGCTCCGGCTTGAAGAGATCGGTATCGACGCCGCGCGTCCACAAGCCGAGATTGTCGAAGCCGCGGCCCGACAGCTCGCCCATGAGCGAATGCGTGGACACCATCGTCACTTTGGCGGCGCCGTGGAACCGGCGCAGGATCGCGTACGTCCAGCTCTCCGGGATCGGAAAGCGCGCTCTGATGTATTCGGGAAAGCGGGTGGTGTAGCTGGTCGTGAACGGCAGTCTGCGCCTGACGCAATAGCGCCTGGCCAGCTGCCCGATCGGCCCCTCGGTGGCGATATGAATGGCGTTAGGCGCCGCTTGCTCGATGCGACGCGCAATGCCGCCGGGGTTGGGCAGCGCCAAGCGCAAGCCCGGGTAGGTCGGCACCGGGAGCGATGCAAAGCCTTCCGGCGTCAGGAAATCGACGACGACGCCGTGCCGGCGCAGGCTCTTTGCCAGCGACATCAGCGTACGCACAACCCCGTTGACCTGCGGATGCCAAGCATCGGTTGCGATGAGCACGCGCATCAGGCGATCCAGGGGTGTTGTTGTGTCAATCGCCTGCTCGCGAGACAAAGCGAATACCCACCACACCGCGCCGCCGCGGCGCGTTCGCTATCACTAGGTTCGGGCGTTCTTTTCGCCGCGCCATGCGACACAGATACGGTGCAGCTGTATCAATTGTGTGACAATAGCCGAGTGCGACCAATTGCGCGAGACGTAATCCACAACACGCGTCGGCCGCTCATTTCTTTTCTTCGTCGGCGACGGCGGGAATGGCATTGGGCGCGCTGGCGTAGCACTGCGCGCCGCGGCCTTGCGGAGAGAATCGCCGGCCGAGGAAGAGCTGCAACTCGCCGATGGGGGCGCCGGCTTGGTGCACCGTTACCGGTGCCAGCGGCTCGATCGAATCGAAACAGGCGGCGTACCTCGCTTCAGCCTGCGCCTTGGTGAGCCGCTCGCCCACGATCAAGGCGTCCTGCCCGGCACTCGCGGCGTTGCGATAGATCACGGCATAGCCGCGCGCGTCGCTGCACGGACAGCGCACCGGCATCGCTCCTTCCAGCGCAACGTCGATGCGGGCGGCTTCGTGCCAGCGGGTGGCGAGGACGAACGTGTTGGGGCGCGCGAGCAGACCGCGTCGCGACAGATCCGACTTGAGCTCGGACCAGGACACCGTCTCGATCAGCGGGTAGGTCGGCGGGTTCGCCCAGGCCACCGGCGGCCAGGGCAGTCGCGCCAGCGCCATCACCGCAACGAGGATCACAATCAGCGACGCGGCGGTGGACGTGAGCCAGATGCGCGCGCGCTTTCGCGATTGTTGCGGAATGCCTGCGAGGTCGCGTCCCAAGAGGGCGAAGGCGAACAGGTAGCCAGGTGCGGCCCAATGATAGAGCACGCGATTGCCCGAGACTGCGACGAGCGTGAAGGCGAGTATCGGTCCGATCGCCAGACACACCGCCAGCCATGCGCGCTCGTCGTTCGGACCTTGGACGGCGGCGCGCACGAGGCTGATCACCAGCGGCACCCATAGCCACGGCAGAAAGTAGAGCGCCTGGCCGGCCAGGACTTGGAGCGGGGCCAACAGATCGAGGCGGGTCATGCGGGCGCGCCCGCCCTGAAAGGCGAACGATACCCAATCGTGCTCAATGTTCCAGACGATGACGGGGAGGAACATCACGGCGGCGACGGCGACGCCCAGGTAGGGCCAGACCGAGAGCATCCAGTGCCGCTTGGATTGGGTCGTCAGCAGGAACAGCGCCGTGCCGGCGAACAGGAACACCCCGTGCAGCTTGGACAGGCAGGCAAGGCCGCCACAGGCTCCCGCCGCCAGCCACCACAGCGGCGAGGGCGAACCCGCAGCGTAGAGGACGCGGGCCAGGCAGTAGGCGCCGGCCATCGTTGCGGCGATGAGCGGGCCGTCGGGCAGCACGAAGCTTCCCGTGGTCCAGGCCAGCACCGGCGCCAGGTTGAGCGTCAGCGCGGCGAACAGCCCGGCACGGCTGCCGAACAGCTGCCGTGTAAAGGCAAACATCAACCAGGTGGTGAGCGCGAACAGCAAGACGAAAGGCAGACGCACCGCGAGCGCCGATTCAGTGCCGAACAGCCAGCGGGCTCCACCCGCCAGCCACCAGGCGAGCGGCGGATGGTCGAAGGTGGAGAGGGCGAACGTGCGCGCGGTCGCGACCGTGTAGCGCTCGTCGATGCCGAGACCCAGGGTGCCGGCGAACGCGAGCCGTCCCACGAGGGCTGCGGCGATCAGGAGGAGCACATATTGCGCATCGGTGAGCGCCCCCCTGGCCTTGGCAAAGGGGCTCAGCGCCGCCACAGCACCTGGCTCGACATCATGTAGTTCCAGACTGCGCCGATCACCGAGCCCATGAGGCCGGCAATCCACCACACCGGCTCGTTGGAGTAGAGCCACGTCGCCACGCCGACGTTGCTCAGCGCACCCGCGCTGCAGATCACATAGAAGATCAGCAGGCCTCTCAGGGCAGCGGCACCTCTGAGCCTGCGGTCTCGATAGGTGGTGACGTTGTTGAGCCAGAAGTTGCTGGTCATGGCGATCAGCGTTGCCACGACTTGCGCCGCGGTGAAGAGGAGGCCCGCCAGCAGCCCAACTCTGAGTGCCGCAAGGTGAACGAACACGCCGATCAGGCCGACGAACATGAAGCTGACGAACCGGAGAGGGACGTAGCCCCGCGCGGCCTTGGAGACCAGCAGCCCCAGGAAATCGAAGACGTTCTGCAGGTCGAGCTTGGAGCTGCCGGCGGTGCGGGTGCCGAAGGTGTAGGGCAGCTCGACGATGCGCAGGGCGCCGTGCGCGGTCATCAGGATGTCGAACAGGATCTTGAAGCCCTCGGAGGCGAGCTGCGGCGCCAGGCTTTGGAACGCCTCCTGCCGGATCATGAAGAAGCCGCTCATGGGATCGACCACGTCGGCCGCCATCACGCGCTGCGCCAACAGCGTCGACACCCGGCTGGCAAGCTGGCGGCGAGCCGCGAAGTCGCCGACCGAGCCGCCCGCAACGAAGCGGCTGCCGATGGCAAGGTCGGCGGAACCGCCGGTAAGGGCCGCGAGCATGCGCGGCAGCACGCTTGCGTCGTGCTGCAGGTCGGCGTCCATCACGGCGAGGTAGGGCGCATTGCTAGCGAGCATGCCCTCGATGCAGGCCCCGGCGAGCCCGCGCCGGCCGTGGCGCAGGAGGCCACGCACGCGGGGATCGCGGCGGCCAAGCTCGCGCACGGCCTCGGCGGTGCCATCGGGCGAATTGTCATCGACGAAAATCGCCTCCCAGGCGATGCCGGCGAGCGCGCCATCGAGCTGCTCGACGAGGCGGGCGACGTTCTCGCGCTCATTGAAGGTCGGGATGACGATCGCCAGATCGGCGGGCAGCAGAACGGAACGTGAGCGCGCAGCAGCGTCGTCGGCAACTTGGGAAGTCAAGCACGCCTCTGATTCGGTCGGCTTTGCGCATGGCCACAGTGGCTACGCCACGTCAACGTATGGTGACAACCACGCGCATAGTCAACCAGCCCCCTGTGTACACCTGCCGTAGCGTCATTGGCGCGTTACATCAGGCAGGTACCGGACATGCACCACGTGCACACGGAGGCGATGGATGAGCGGACATCCACAGGACCTCGGCGAGTTGCGCTCGAGGCTCGATCAGGTCAACGCAGAGTATCGGGCCTTGGCACGCGACAGCCGCGACATGAGCCGGCTGGCTAATTCTTCTTCGTTATTCCACCATTGACTGCAATCACTTTTACCCGATTTTATATTGTGACTGCTTTATTTGTTGACTGGTTATTTAGACTAATGCTCCATCCGGTATAATCTTTGTGAAATCAAAACAGAATTTTTCCGGACGATCAGCAAGTAAGCTGCGAAGGATCAATTCTCCGAAATCCAATACTCACTGAAATGAAAACTCTATGAAAACCAAAACAACCTATGTAAAACTTTTACATTTATTCTTTCTTTTATTTCTTCTCACCGGTACCAATTCAATTTTTTCGCAGCTGTTAGTAAACACAAGTTTTGAAGGTACTAATCCATGGGCCGGGTTTGATAATGGACAACATTGTTGTTCACATTCGGTGACCCAATCTTCAACTATAGTTCCATGATGGAACGAAATCATTCAGAGCAGAAGTGAGAGCAAACGATCCCGCAGTATCTTCAGGCTGGCGGGCAGAATTAGTTCCTAACTATTCTGGTGGTGATGGAGGTGATATGTGGTATGGCTTCTCAGTATATTTTGAAACGCCGCAATCAGGAGGTAACTGGTCCGGAAGTTATGGAGGACATTTTATACAATGGCACCCGGATAACTCAGGTGGATCATTGTCATTTGGATTATGGGGATCAGATGGCTATTGGGATCTTGTTACTAACCCGGAAGGAGATGCAACAGCAGTTCATCATACTACACCTGCCAGCGGTGGTTCGGCTATGCGTATAGTAGCAAACGTTTGGCACAACGTCGTGTTGCATGTCAATTGGAGTACTGGTGTTACCCAATTTTGGTTAAATGGAGTATTGCATACTAATATTAATGTTAACTGGGCAAGCGGGCCGGGAAGATATTTAAAGTTTGGAATGAACAGGTGGGGCAACTGTAATGGTGGCGCACCTTGCGATACATGGGTCATCTATTATGATAATCTTAAGATCGGAAGAGATGTTACTTACAATGATGTGGCGCCAGGCTCAACAACTCCTCCGGTTAATCAACCTCCTGTAGCCAATGCAGGAGCAGACAAGACGGTGACATTGCCGGCGAACTCAACAAGTTTAGCAGGCAGTGGCAACCGATGCAGATGGAACAATAGCAACGTATGCATGGAGCAGTGTAAGTGGTCCGACGACATTTACATTGGGAACAGCTAATGCAGCAACAACAACATTAACTAATCTGGTTGCAGGAGTATATGTATTCAGGTTAACAGTAACCGATAATAGTGGAGCAACCGCATACCGACGATGTAACGGTAACGGTGAATGCAGCAACCAACCAGGCGCCAACGGCCAATGCGGGCAGCGATGTAACGATAATATTACCGATCAACTCATACGACATTAGTAGGAAGCGGCACAGATGCCGATGGAACGATAGCGGGCTATGCATGGACAAGAGTAAGCGGTCCAACAACATTTACATTAGGCACAGCCAATGCGGCAACGACAACAGTAACCAATCTTGTAGCAGGAACCTATGTGTTCAGATTAACAGTAACCGATAATTTGGGAGCAACGGGAACAGATAATGTAACAGTAATAGTAATAGCAGCAACCGAACCTGCCACCAACAGCCAATGCAGGAAGTGATATCACATTGACATTGCCGGTAAATAATACAACATTGAATGGAAGCGGAGCGGACGCCGATGGAACGATAGCCTCTTATGCATGGGCAAGAGTAAGCGGGCCGACAACGTTTACGTTGGGAACAGCCAATGCAGCAACAACAACATTAAGCAATCTTGTAGCAGGCACCTATGTGTTCAGGTTAACAGTAACCGATAACAATGGAGCAACAGCAACAGATAATGTAACAGTAACGGTCAATGGAGCAGCTAATGATACCGCCGACGGCCAATGCAGGCAGTGATATCACATTGACCTTACCGGTAAATAACACAACATTAAACGGAAGCGGATCTGACGCAGATGGAACGATAGCGACGTATGCATGGGCAAGAGTAAGTGGTCCGACGACATTTACATTAGGTACAGCCAATGCAGCAACAACGACATTAACCAATCTTGTAGCAGGCACATATGTATTCAGGTTAACGGTGACAGATAACAGTGGAGCCACGGCAACCGATAATGTAACAGTTATAGTAAATGCAGCAGCCAACCAACCACCGTCAGCCAATGCAGGTAATAATATAACCTTGACGTTACCGGTAAATAACACGACATTAAACGGAAGCGGAACGGATGCTGATGGAACAATAGCCGGCTACGCATGGACAAGAGTAAGCGGCCCGACAACATTTACACTGGGCACAGCAAATGCAGCAACGACAACATTGACTAACCTTGTAGCAGGCACGTATGTGTTCAGGTTAACAGTAACTGATAACAGTGGAGCAACAGGCACAGATGATGTAACAATAACAGTGAATGCAGCAGGTAATCAACCGCCAACGGCCAATGCAGGTAGTAATATCACACTTGACGTTGCCGGTAAATA
Organism: uncultured Alphaproteobacteria bacterium; assembly: GCA_963724565.1. GTDB lineage: Bacteria > Pseudomonadota > Alphaproteobacteria > Rhizobiales > Hyphomicrobiaceae > AWTP1-13. The sequence goes on along the minus strand of CAVRVK010000006.1, from coordinate 16,546 downwards.
ATACAACATTAAACGGAAGCGGAACAGATGCCGATGGAACGATAACAGGTTATGCATGGACAAGAATAAGCGGTCCGGCAACATTTACACTGGGCAGTGCCAATGCAGCAACAACAACATTAACCAATCTTGTAGCAGGCACCTATGTGTTCAGGTTAACAGTAACCGATAACAACGGGGCCACAGCAACCGATGATGTAACAGTAACGGTCAATGCATCAGCACCGGCAAACCAGGCACCGATAGCCATAGCCGGTAATAATGTAACATTGAACCTTCCGGCCAACAGCACGACATTAAACGGAACAGGATCCTTTGATCCGGATGGAACGATAACATCATATGCATGGACCAAAGTAAGCGGCCCTGCCTTCACAATAGGTAATGCCAATGCATCTATAACAACATTAACCAACCTGGTAGCAGGCACCTATGTGTTCCAGTTAACAGTAACAGATAATAATGGAGCAACAGACGATGATAATATAACAGTAATAGTAAGTGCAACACCCAATCAGCCGCCAACGGCCAATGCAGGTAACAATATCACATTGACATTGCCGCTGAACTCAACCAACTTAAATGGAGGTGGTTCAACAGATGCGGATGGAACAATAGCAACCTATGCATGGACAAGAGTAAGTGGCCCGACAACATTTACATTAGCTAATGCCAGGATGCAGCCGCAACAGGATTAAGTAACCTTGTAGCAGGCACGTATGTGTTCAGGTTAACAGTAACCGATAATGACGGGGCCACAGCAACAGACGATATAACAGTCACCGTTAATGCAGCGGCCAATCAATCACCGACAGCCAATGCAGGCAGTGATGTAACATTGACATTGCCGGTAAACTCAACGATGCTAACGGGAAGCGGGTATGATCCTGATGGAACAATAGCGACGTATGCATGGACAAGAGTAAGCGGTCCGACCACGTTTACATTAGTAAATGCAGCAGCAGCAGCAACAGGATTAAATGGACTGGTGCAGGGAGTATATGTGTTCAGGTTAACAGTAACAGATAACAATGGAGCAACAGCAACCGATAATGTAACCATAACAGTGAATGCAGCCACCGCACCACCTAACCAGGCGCCAACAGCCAATGCAGGCAGTGATATCACATTGACCTTGCCGGTAAACTCAACGATACTAACCGGAAGTGGATTTGATCCTGATGGAACAATAGCCAGCTATGCATGGACAAGAGTAAGTGGTCCGACGACGTTTACAATAGTAAATGCAGGAGCACCAGCAACAGGATTAAATGGATTAGTACAGGGTGTCTATGTGTTCAGGTTAACGGTAACAGATAATAATGGAGCCACAGCCACCGATGTAGTAACCGTTACAGTAAATGCAGCCGCTAACCAGGCGCCAACGGCCAATGCAGGAGCAGATATAACCATAACATTACCGACTAATACAACAACTTTATATGGAAGCGGCTCGGACCCTGATGGAACAATAGCAACATATGCATGGGCAAGAGTAAGCGGCCCGACCGCATTTACACTGGCCAATACCAGTTCAGCGACAACAGGATTATATAATTTGGTGCAGGGTGTCTATGTGTTCAGGTTAACGATAACCGATAACAGCGGAGCAACAGCAACCGATGTAGTAACTGTCACGGTAAATGCAGCATTGCCAACAGGCAACCTTCCGCCAACAGCAAGAACGGAAAATGATATAACGATAACCTTACCGACGAACACAACACAGATACATGGTAATACATCAAGCGATCCTGATGGAGTGATCTCATCGTATCAATGGACACAGGTATCCGGTCCTTCGCAGGCAATGATAACAAGCGGAACAACATCAGTAGTGACGGTATCGGATCTGACAACAGGTATCTATACATTTGAATTAAAAGTAACCGATGATGATGGGGCTACATCAACGAAGACGATAAAAGTAACGGTAAACAATAAACCGGGCCAGGGCGCATTGATGAAAGTATATCCCAACCCGACACCCGGGACACTGAACATACAGTATGTATCCAATACAAATGGTAAATACAAGGTGATGATCTATGATGCCAACCGGAGGCTGATAAGCAGTGAAGTAATGGATAAGACACAAATATCAATAACAAAGACGATCGATGTAAGCATTTATGAAAGGGGAGTGTACTTTATCCAGTTCACATCACCGGAGAAAGAAACAAAGACAATGCAGTTTGTAAAAATGTAATAGAACATAAACGGAGAATTATAGATACAATAACAGCAGGTGTAAATTTATTTTGCATCTGCTGTTTTATTTTTTGATACAATAAGAATACTCAACATTCAACACTCAATATTCAATGATCCTTCATCCCCGACTTGAGAATTGATTGTTGATTATTGAATATTGAGTGTTTTTTGGAACCGCAATAGGATCATAGAAACATAGAAAATCTATGTTCTTATGTGGTTCAATATGATCTTTGTGCTGAGCAGCGAACGGAACCCTGAATAGGTCCTTCGCTTCGCTCTGGATAAACTCGCAAGGGACGATGATAGTAGTACTTAAGCTGGTATCAAAAAAATTTCATTCACATCTCAACATCAAATACAATCAACAATATATAACATCCGATATAGATTTATTCTACGCCTGATGCTTTGTTTTTCAGAACATATTTTAAAAAAATACTGAGTAAATAAGTGATAACAACTAGGGTCGTAGTTCTTCTTCGTTATTCCACCATTGACTGCAATCACTTTTACCCGATTTTAATTGAAACTGCTTCATTTGTTGAATGTTTATTTAGATAATAGGCCTGTCGGTATAATCTTTGTAAAATCCAAACAGAATTTTCCTGGACGGTAGCAGGTAATGCTGCAAGGATCAATTCTCGTAATCCAATACTCACTGAAATGAAAACTCTATGAAAACCAAAACACCCTATGTAAAACTTTTACATTTACTTCTTCTTTTCTATTTCTTCTCGTTAATATCAATACTCAGTTTTTGCACAAGCAGCACTCCAGGGATATGGTTCAAGCACCCAGGGAGGAGCGGGCCAAACCGTGGTACACGTAACTAACTTAAATGCAACGGTGCCGGTTCACTTAACGCTGCTTTGGTAAGCAACAGAACAATTGTATTTGATGTAGCCGGTACGATAACTGCGGTTTAGATTACCTTCTAGCTGCTTTCGCCAACGTAACGGTAGATGGTACGACTGCACCTGCTCCAGGTATTACCTTGAACTAATAACAGTGCAGATATATGGAGCTTGGTTGGAACAGGCTACCATGATATCATCATTAAAAATATCAGGACAAGAAATGCAGGCAGTACTTATGATGGATTCAATTGTTTGGCGGAGCACATCATATTGTATTCGATCATTGTTCCAGTTCAGGCAATGGTGATGGTAATCTAGATATGACATCCGGCGCTCATGACGTCACTGTTCAATACTGTATACTCGGAGGTGGCAGACCCAATGATGATAATTGTTCCGGAGCTATGCTGATCGCTTATGCAGGTACCAATAACCTCAGTGTACATCATAACCTTATTGTGCCGGCAACTGCAGGTGGTGTAGGAGAAAGGGTACCCTTTGTCATTCTAACGAAACTCCAACAAGAACGGACCTGATGGTTGAGTTTAGAAATAACCTTAGTATGTAAATGGGGACGTGAGCAATGGAACGGGCAGTGGATATGCCAGTGGTGTTGACTTTGCAGGCAGCATGAATGTATCAATAACTATTATTATAGTAATGCAGCCGCATCAAGTGCAATTGATAACGATGCGGATGGATCCGCAGGAAGTAATGGTCAATGCCTATGTATCAGGAAATGTAAGTGGCAATAACGGAGTTAATCCAAATAGCGCAAGTAATCATGCTATGTGGACAATTCCTGCAGCGGAGCAGTGACAACAACCAGATGCATGTACAGCAGCAACGTTGTAAAAGCACATGCAGGTTGTCAACCACTGGATGCAACTGACCAGGCATTTGTTAATGCAGTTACATTGCAAATTGTTCAAGCACAGGCAATCAACCGCCGGTCGCCAATGCAGGGCAGATATAGACGTGACGTTGCCGGTAAATTCAACGACGTTAACGGCAGTGGCACGGATGCCGATGGAACAATAGCAACGTTATGCATGGACAAGAGTAAGTGGCCCGACAACATTTACATTAGGCACAGCCAATGCAGCAACAACAACATTAAGCAATCTTGTAGCAGGAATATATGTATTCAGGTTAACAGTAACCGATAATAGTGGCGCAACAGGAACAGATGATGTAACAGTAACGGTCAATGCAGCAGTCAATCAGGCGCCAACGGCCAATGCAGGCAGTGATATAACATTAACCTTACCGGTCAACTCAACAACACTAGTAGGAAGCGGTACCGATGCCGATGGAACAATAGCCGGTTATGCATGGACAAGAGTAAGCGGCCCGACAACATTTACATTAGGCACAGCCAATGCAGCAACAACAACATTAAGCAATCTTGTACAGGGAACGTATGTATTCAGATTAACAGTAACCGATAATGGCGGAGCAACGGGAACAGATAATGTAACAGTAACAGTAAATGCAGCAGCCAACCAACCGCCAACGGCCAATGCAGGCAGTGATATCACATTAACCTTACCGGTCAACTCCACTACATTAAAGGAAGCGGCAGCCGATGCCGATGGAACGATAGCCAGTTATGCATGGGCAAGAGTAAGCGGCCCGACAACATTTACATTAGGCACAGCCAATGCAGCAACAACAACATTAAGCAATCTTGTAGCAGGAACGTATGTATTCAGGTTAACAGTAACGGATAACAATGGAGCAACAGCAACAGATAATGTAACAGTGACAGTAAATGCAGCAGCTAATCAACCGCCGACGGCCAATGCAGGCAGTGATATAACATTAACCTTACCGGTAAATTCAACAACATTAAATGGAAGTGGTTCAGATCCGGATGGAACGATAACCAGTTATGCATGGACAAGAGTAAGCGGCCCGGCGACATTTACATTAGGCACAGCCAATGCAGCCACAACGACATTAAGCAATCTTGTACAGGGAATGTATGTATTCAGGTTAACAGTAACAGATAACAGCGGCGCTACAGCAACAGATAATGTAACAGTAACAGTAAATGCAGCAGCCAATCAACCACCGGCCGCCAATGCAGGGAATAATATAACATTGACCTTACCGGCACAACTCAACTACATTAACAGGAAGCGGAACAGATGCGATGGAACGATAACCGGTTATGCATGGACAAGAGTAAGCGGCCCGGCAACATTTACATTAGGCACAGCCAATGCAGCCACAACAACATTAAGCAATCTTGTACAGGGAACGTATGTATTCAGGTTAACAGTAACAGATAATAACGGAGCAACAGGAACAGATGATGTAACAGTAACAGTAAATGCAGCGCGCCAATCAACCACCGACCGCCAATGCAGGTAATAATATTACGCTAACGTTACCGACGAACTCAACCAACATTAACAGGAAGCGGAACAGATCCTGATGGAACGATAACAGGTTATGCATGGACAAGAGTAAGCGGACCAACAACATTTACATTAGGCAGTGCCAATGCAGCTACAACAACATTGAGCAATCTTGTACAGGGAGTATGTATTCAGGTTAACAGTAACAGATAATAACGGAGCTACAGCCACAGATGATGTAACAGTTACAGTCAATGCAGCAGCCCCGGCCAACCAGGCGCCGATAGCCATAGCCGGTAATAATATAACACTAACCTGCCGGCCAACAGCACAACATTAAACGGAACCGGTTCATTTGATCCGGATGGAACAATAGCTAGTTATGCATGGACAAAAGTAAGTGGCCCGGCCACATTTACATTAGGCACCGCCAATGCAGCTACAACAACATTAAGTAATCTGGTAGCAGGCACGTATGTATTCCAGTTGACAGTAACAGATAATAGACGGTGCTACTGACGATGATAATATCACAGTCATAGTAAGTGCAACAGCCTAATCAGCCGCCGACAGCCAATGCAGGTAATAATATAATATTAACCCTGCCACTGAACTCAACCAACTTAAATGGCAGGCAGTTCAACAGATGCAGATGGAACAATAGCAAGCTATGCATGGACAAGAGTAAGCGGCCCGACAACATTTACATTAGCCAATGCCAATGCAGCCGCAACAGGATTAAGCAATCTTGTGCAGGGCACTGTATGTATTCAGGTTAACAGTAACAGATAATGACGGAGCCACAGCAACAGATGATGTAACAGTGACAGTAAATGCAGCAGCCAATCAATCACCGACAGCCAATGCAGGCAGTGATATAACACTAACACTTGCCGGTACAACTCAACAATACTAACCGGAAGTGGTTATGATCCGGATGGAACGATAGCAAGTTATGCATGGACAAGAGTAAGCGGCCCGGCAACGTTTACATTAGTAAATGCGAACGCAGCATCAACCGGATTAAATGGATTGGTACAGGGAGTATATGTGTTCAGGTTAACAGTAACAGATAACAGCGGAGCTACTGCAACAGATAATGTAACGGTTACAGTAAATGCAGCCACAGCACCACCTAACCAGTCACCGACAGCCAATGCAGGAAGTGATATTACATTGACGTTGCCAATCAACTCAACGATACTAACCGGAAGTGGATATGATCCGGATGGAACGATAGTCAGTTATGCATGGACAAGGGTAAGTGGCCCGGCAACATTTACATTGGTAAATGCCAATGCAGCAGCAACCGGATTAAATGGTCTGGTACAGGGAACGTATGTGTTCAGGTTAACAGTAACCGATAACAACGGCGCTACTGGCAACAGATGTGGTAACGGTAACAGTAAATCACATCTACTAACCAGGCACCCACAGCCAATGCAGGGCAGATATAACGATTACATTACCGACCAACACAACAACATTGTATGGAAGCGGCTCCGACCCTGATGGAACGATAGCAAGTTATGCATGGACAAGGTAAGCGGGCCTGCCAGCCTTTACACTGGCCAATACCAGTTCAGCAACAACAGGATTATATAATCTGGTGCAGGGAGTGTATGTATTCAGGTTAACAGTAACCGATAATCGTGGCGCCACTGCAACGGATAATATAACTGTTACGGTAAATGCAGCTATACCAACGGGTAATCAACCGCCTGTGGCCAGAACAGAAAATGATATACGTAATAACCTTACCAACCAACACAACTTTGTTACATGGTAATACATCTTCGGATCCTGATGGAGTGATAGTAGCTTATGCATGGACACAGGTATCAGGACCGGGCCAGGCAATAATAACAAACGGGCAAACATCTGTAGCCACGGTAACTGACCTGACAACAGGTATCTATACATTTGAACTGAAGGTAACCGATAATGAAGGCGCGACATCAACAAAGACCATAAAAGTTACAGTAACAAAAACCAGCAGAATAAAGATCCGGTCATTAAGATCTATCCGAACCCAACATCATCGGGATCTGAACTATGCAGTATGTATCCAATGTAAACGGCAAATACCGGGTCACGATCTATGATGCCAACAGGAGATTAATGAGAGATGAAGTGATAGATAAAACACAGGTATCAATAACAAAGACAATGGATGTAAGTCAATTTGAATCGGGAGTGTATTTTATCCAGGTGATGTCACCGGAGAATAGAAAGAAAGCGAAGCAGTTTGTGAAAATGTAAAGAGAGAACAAATAAAACTGAGAATCACAGGCCTAAAATAACAGCAGACGGGAATTTAATTCCCGTCTGCTGTTTTTTTTTGGTCCTTGAAGAATTATATTAGCATCACAGGGTTCAGATAAACAGGTTCAATAGAATCAGATGTTAAATAAATATCCTGTTCCCGTAACTATAATTTTCACGAAATTCTTTTGGGGTACAACCTTTTTTCTTTTTAAACAGCCTGTTGAAGTTGGAGATATTATTGAACCCGCAATTATAAGCTACTTCGGAAACGGATTGTGTGGTATCGATCAACAAACGAGATGCATGACCAAGACGCATTTCCAGCAGACTATCCATAAATGTGATGCCGGTTCGGGTTTTGAAAAAACGACTGAAAGAAACATCTGTCATATTCGCCAGCTTCGCTACTTCGGTTAAGCGTAATTGCTTTTTGAAAATTCTGGTTCATATAATCAACCGCTTTTCCGATGCGACGGCTGTTATAAGAAAACTCAGCATTATTAAAAGTGGAATCGGAAAGCGTATGCATATTCCGGGAAATAGAGAGGTCATGTAAAATAGACATCAATTCAAGCACGGAATCAAAACCCTGTTTTTGATTCAATATTAATAGGCGGGGAGTTATCTGTTCAATAGTTTGTCTTGAAAATAAAATACCCCGTGCCGATCTTTCCAGCATATTCCTGATAAAACCCAGCTGATTTCTTCGCAGAAATTTTTCATCAAACAGATCTTTGTGAAATTGTATAGTGACTTCCCGTATCTCTTTGCTTTTGCATTTATGTGTCTGCCATACATGCGGCAGGTTAGAACCAACCAGCACCAATTCTGCATCATCAATCTCCCCTATATGATCTCCAACAACTCTTTTGGCGCCTTTACCATTCAGAATAAAATTCAATTCCAATTCTTCATGACTATGCAAGGGAAAATCAAATTCTGATTTGACACGGGTGAAAATAGTAAAGCAATCGCTGCTGGTCAACGGGGTGATCTCCCGTAATATATTTGTTTGCATGACACGTATTAATAAATAAAGTTATAAAAAATCAGATAAAATAGTATTAATTAAAGAATACTTTATTACAGCTTTATATGACTATGTTTTAGCTAATGAGATAGCAGCGATTAAGGAAAGTGAGTAAAATTTCGACAGAAGATAAACATTATAATTAGATAAAATAGTATTAGTTCACGGTATAGTAAAAAATTACATTTGGTAAAACAACTTGCTATATGAGAAAAAAATTGTTCTGCCGGGTAACTGCAGTTATTTGTGCTTTTTTTTCACTTCTACTATCGCTTTCGCCCAGACAAAGACTGTTTCCGGAATTGTTTCTGATGAGAATGGTAAGCCTTTGGTGGGAGCAACAGTTAGCCAAAAAGGAGGAACAGCTGTAACAACTACAAATAAAGACGGAATTTTCAAATTTGACATTGCTTCCAATGCAAAAGCATTAATAGTTTCCTATGTGGGCATGGAAAGCCAGGAAATAGCCATTGGCAGCGGGTCAAATATCTCAGTAACTTTGAAGTCAACCGACTCCAAACTCGGTGAAGTAGTGGTAGTTGGATATGGAAAAGCAAGAAGAGCTAACCTGACCACAGCCCAAACATCCGTATCGTCAAAGGATATTGAAAAAACAATTAATACCACTATTGAACAGGCCATCCAGGGTCGTGCCGCCGGTGTGTATGTTACACAAAATTCCGGTCAGCCTGGTGGTGGTATTTCAGTAAATATTCGTGGTATTAGTTCTCTTAGGCCGTACACAACCATTATATGTAATTGATGGAGTTCAGATGCAGGTGAACGAAGATGTGTCCTTTGGTACCTCAAGTACTTCAAACCCCTTGCCGGATTAAACCCCGCCGATATTGAAGATATACAAATTCTGCAAGGACCTTCCGCAACTGCTATTTATGGTTCCCGTGCCACCAATGGTGTTATTCTGATTACAACCAAACGCGGTAAGGCCGGAGATGTTAAAATAAATTATGCCTATCAATACAATCTTCAAACTCCTCCAAAGCACCTGGATGTAATGAATCTGAGTCAATATGCGCAAATGGTGAAAGAGTATCATGCAATTGCCGGCGGAACTACCCCGGGTGAATTTTTGGATCCTTCCATTCTTAGGAGAGGGAACAGACTGGCAGGATGAATTGTTCAATAATGCCGCAATGAATAAGCACCAGTTGAGCTTAAGTGGTGGCAGCAACAATACTACTTATTATATGTCTGGTGAATATTTGAACCAGGAAGGTGTTGCTGAAGGTTCAGGCTTTAAAAGATATGGGTTCCGGTTGAACTTAGATAACAAACCCAGGGAATGGGTCAACTATTGGAGCTAATCTTAGTTTTAATCAAACAAATGAAAATCTCACAGCTACCAATTATGGCGATGCACAAAGCCCTCTTATTGCAAATGCATTGCGATTAACTCCACAGATACCTGTTAAAAACCTGGATGGATCTGGGGTGGAAGTGATCCGGTTAATGGCGCTAACCAATTTGCACCCGATAAATCCGATTGCACTTGCCAATCTCATTACCAATAAAAATATGAGAAGACAATTTTTGGGTGGTTTGAATCTTGGTATAACACCTGATGAAAGGTCTTGGTGTTCAGGACTTCATTTAATGCTAATATTGGCAATGGTGTTTCCACCTATTATACTCCAACCTATAATATTGATCAATGGCATTATAATACAACTGCTTCTTTACAAAGTGGAACCTATTCAAGCTGGTATTGGAACTGGAACCAATTACTGGAATATACAAGACAAATAGGAAAACATAATTTTACTGTAATGGCAAGCCATGAGGCACAGGAGTCAGAATGGAAAGCTTTATGTGCAGGAAGAACAGGTTTTCTTACCAATGATATATTTGATGTAAATGCAGGAAACCCTACTATCGGCTACTAATGGTGGTGGAACTTATCCCTGGTCAATGGAATCTTATCTTGGGCAGAGTGAACTATAATTATGATAACCGTTATTTATTAACGGGTACTTTCAGAAGAGATGGTTCTCCCTATTTTGGTGCTGATAAAAGATGGGGAAATTTCCCTTCTGTTTCTGCAGCATGGAGAGTAAGCCAGGAAAAATTCTTTAATGTTCCTTTCATAAGCGAATTGAAACTAAGATTTGAAACCGGGTCTAACAGGTAACCAGGGAACAGGTTCAGGTATTTATGCTCCGTTGTCTACCGGTGCAACTCCATGGGGTACGGGCTTTTTGCCATCAACATTTACCAACCCGGCATTACAATGGGAAGAAACAAAAACCAACAATGTTGGTATTAATATTGGTTTGCTGAAAAACAGGATTAGCTTTGAAGCAGATTATTACATAAAAAATACAGATAACCTGATCATGCCTGCAAGCTTGCCCTGGTATATGGGTACAAATGGCAGTCCCGGTTCAGTAGGTGCTCCGTTGGTGAATGCACGGGTCATTAAAAACAAAAGGATGGAGCTTGACTTTCATTACAACTAATATACAGAAAAAAGATTTCAAATGGGAATCAAACCTGAATCTTTCTCATTTCAAAACGACTGTTAATCTCATTGAACTCAGATAATGCATTTATTGAAAGAACATCCTGGTGGATGAACAACTGGACACAACGTGCTGCTATTGGTTATGCAGCCCTGGTTGTTCAGAGGATATATTGAAGAAGGTATTTTTCAATCAGTGGATGAAATCAACAAAAGTGCTGTTCCGGTTGACAACAATGGAAACAGCACGGCCAACTGATCCGCAAACAGGTATTTGGGTAGGCGATGTAAAATACAAAGATATTAATGGTGATGGATAAAATTGATGTAAATGATATGACCAATATCGGTAACCCCTGGCCTAAATTAATCGGCTGGTTTTACCAATACGTTTTCTTATAAAGGTTTTGATCTGAGTATCCTGATTACCGGAACTTATGGTAATGATATTTATAATTATATAGCTGTTCAAAGCCAGTAATCCTAATAATATCAACCTGAGCAGAAATTTTTTGATAGAATGCAATGGATTATGCAAAGCTTACGACTGATGCAAGCGGAAATCCTGTCTTGTCTAATCCCGGAACAAGTATTCCACGCATTACTAATAACCAGATCGCAACTGATAATAACTATGGAAAAATTACAAACAGGTTTGTAGAAGATGGTTCTTATCTCAGGTTGAAGAATATTTCTCTTTCCTATAATGTGCCTGCTAAATATTTAGGTTATACAAAAGTGATAAAAGGATTAAGAGTTACTATAGGTGCTCAAAATCTTTTTACACTAACTAATTATAAAGGCTATGATCCTGAAGTAGGAGCTTATGTAGGTACAGGCTCAAGTGGAGCCAACCAGGCGATAGGTATTGATTTTGGCCGTTATCCTTTAACTCCGATGTATACAGTAACTATAAGTGTAAATTTCTAAACTTATTAATATGAAAAGATAAATCAGATAAATTATTTGATTGGCTTATTGCTTGCTATTGCTGCATTGTCAGGCTGTAAAAAAGATTTTCTTGAAAAACCGCCATTAAGCTCAGTAGTTGATGCCAACTTTTATAAAACTGATGACCAGGTATTGGCAGGTACCAGTTTGCTTTATAGCAAGGTATGGTTTGACTATAATGACAAAGCCATGTATAACCTTGGTGATTTCAGGGGAGGTACTGCTTTTTCAGCCTGGAATGACAGGGGTAATGTATTGTTTAATACCACCGGTGATAACGGAGAGAATGGAGCATCCTGGCGTGCATTCTTTAATGTAGTGGCACAGTCAAATCTTTTCTTGTACAATATAGAAAGATATGCAGGTCGCGGTGTTTCTGCCAATATTAAAAAAATGGCAATTGCAGAAGCAAGATTTATGAGAGCATTGGCTTATCGCTTTCTTGGTAATGAACTGGGGAGCTGTTCCGATTATTGAAAATAATTTTGATCATCTTTTTGATACTTCTATCAGCAGAAATACAGTACCAAGTGTATGGCGTTTTATTACACGTGAAATGCGTGCTGCTGCTGAAGATTTACCTGAAACTGCCGTTACAGGAAGGAAGACTTACAAAATGGTCTGCAGAAGGAATGCTGGCCCGTTTTTATCTGACAAGAGCAGGTGTTGAAGCAACTGGTGGTATCAAGAAAACAAGCAATTCCTGGATAGTGCTAAATATTATGCGCAAAGAGTAATTACCAAGAGTGGCCGCAGTTTATTATCCAATTATGCAAATCTGTTTAAATATCCTTACGATAATAATGCAGAATCTTTGTTTGAATTGCAATGGGTTTTTTCAGGACCCAATGTATGGGGAACCAATAACAGCATGCCGGAATATCTTGCCTATAGTCCTGATATTGCATTTGGTGGCTGGGGTGGTGATAAAGGCGCTACCTGGTGGTTGATGCAGCAGTATGATGGTTTTGCATTGCAAGCTAATGGTACTTTAAAAGGAAGAACACTGGATCAGCGTTTGCAAGCCACTTTTATGTTGCCGGGATTTTATTATCCTGAAATCACCAAAGTGAGTGACAGAACAAAATTGATTTATCCGTTCACAGGTACTGATAATAATTTTTTAGCTGTTAAAAAATATGTGATTGGTTCGCCGATAGATCTGGCAGGGATAGCATCACAGCAACACTATCCCAACAATACTTATATGATGCGCTTGGCAGAAATGTACCTGATCTATGCAGAAGCAACGATAGGTAATAGCGCTTCTACTACCGATGCTACCGCTATTGAATATTTCAATAAAGTACATACAAGAGCAGGATTGCCTCCTTATGAAGTAGCGGTGTTAATGGTAGCGGACCACTTACATTGATACGCTTTTTTCAGAAAGATTTAAAGAGTTTGCAATGGAAGGAATGTCATGGTATGATCTGGTCAGTCTTCATTATTGGAATCCTTCAAAAGCATTTTCAATTCTGAATTCGCAGGACAGAGGTTTGTTCTTTACTGCACCTGATCAAATGCCTAATCCAACTCAGTGGACATTTACAAAAACATCATGGTTTACTGAAAGAACGATCAATGCGAATGAAGGAAATTTCCTTCTTGCCGATACCGAATGCTGAGTTGAGCCAGGCGCCTAATCTGCAAACCCGCCGGTAGATTATCCATAAACATTGTAAAACATTTTTAATAAAAGAAATTGAAATTCAAATGAAATCAATAAATAAAATCTTACTGATAGTCCTGGTGGCAGTTGGCGCAGCAAGTATGTTTACTTCCTGCACAAAGGATGATCAGCCACGGCACACCTACAATAAACTATGTAAGAATAACAAGACCGGAATCATCCGATTCATTGCTTATTGGAGCAGGCCAGGGCCAGCTTATTGCCATTGTGGGCAACAATCTGAAAGATGCTGTTCAGTCTGGTTCAATGACCAGCAGGCCAGGCTGACCCCTACCTATATTACCAATACTTCGCTTCTGGTAGTCTGTTCCCAGTCAAATCCCGATTACTGTCACCAACAAACTGAAAATCATTTTCAAAAACGGTTCTGAACTATTGTATAATTTCGAAGTACAGATAAGCGAACCGGTGATAGATGGTATGGCGCGAATTTGTGAACACAGGTGAAGTAGCAACCATAAGGGGCGATTACTTTTATGAACCATTAACAGTAACATTTACCGGTGGAGTAACTGGTGAGTGGTTTCTGTATAAGCACTAACACAGGAGATCCAGGTAAGAATACCGGCGGGTGCACAACCGGGACAGATCAACATAACAACAAATTTCGGAGAAACCAAATCAGATTTCTGGTTTCAGGGATAACAGGAATTTACTCATCCACAATGATCCCTGGACAGGATGGTGGGGACAAAACACTGTCGTCAGCGGAACTGATCCATTAGCTATCAGTGGCAATTTTACCAGGATCACACAAAATATAGGCGCCTGGGCATGGACGGAATGGATCGGCGGTAAGGAAGATGCTTTAGCAACAAGTCATAATCTGCCTGATGATGCTGTGCTGAATCCCAGATAAATACAATTTGAAATTTGAGATCAATACATTCAAGCCTTACAATGGAAACAGGATCAAAATCATGATCGGACAGGTTAATGGCCCTGATCCTAACTGGGATACTGAACCTTATTATTGGGAATGCTCCATTTAATACCGGTGGCAAATGGCAAACAGTAGTAATTCCTTTCAATGAAGTGGTAGCTCATTACACTACCAACTGGGGAGTACGTCCGCAAGGTTACGGTGTTAAAGTTTGGTTCCATGGTCCCGGTACGGTGGATGCAGATATTGCTTTTGACAATTTGAGAGTGGTTCCAAAAGTTATTCCTTAAATGAATATTACCGAACTGTATAATAAATCATAAGTAATGATAAGACATTTAATAAAACACTGCTTTCTTTTACATGCCTGTTGATGTCAGTCGCTGTACTGGTATCATGCGACAAGGATAAAGACGAAGGGCAACATCCGATAAAATAGAATTATTAAGTTTCGGACCGACCGGTGCAAACCACGGAGATACGTTGCGGTTTATAGGTCACAACTTGATAAGGTCACTTCCATTAAGTTTACCGGAACCGAGCCGTAGTCAATCAAGCAGATTTTAAACTGCAACATCAGACTTGATTTTGGTGCTTGTACCGCAAGCAGCAACGAAAGGTTATGTAACACTAACCACGCCGGAGGGCGATATAGTAACAAAAACACAACTAAACCTTAGGTGTGACAACTACGTTACTGCCCTTACAGCCGCAGGCACGCCCCGGAGAAAATGTTACAATTACCGGTAGCTACCTAAACTGGGTAACCAAAGTGTGACGTTTGCAAGAGACAAAACAGTTTCACTTCTTTCGTCAGCCAATCATTTAACCAGTTAGTGGTTAAAATACCGACTTATGCTGAAACCGGTCCGGTTGGATGCTCAATATCGCGAGAACCGACTCAGCAATTTGCAAACAGCGACACTTTACGTGTTACTTTACCAGTGGCTGCATCATTTGCACCCAATCCGGTAAACAGCAGAACGAATGTGACAATCACCGGCACAAACCTTAACCTGGCGAAAAAAGTTATATTTTTTGGAGTGCCTACACCGGTAACCACTTTTGTAAGTCAAACAGCCACACAATTAGTAGTAACTGTTCCTGCAGCAACGAAAAAAGGTAAATTAACCTTAGAAGCTGCTTCAGGAAGTCAGACCGTATCAGCTATTGATTTAGATGTAGTGTTACCCGCTGTTACCAATATGACTCCAAACCCGATTGCTCCCGGAACTAATTTGACAGTTACAGGAACAAACCTGGACCTGGTTACTTCAATAACGTTTGAGAACAGACCTGCTGTTACAACATTTGTAAGTCAATCAGCAACACAGATCGTAGTGGCAACTCCCCTGGGAATGGCCGCTGGGAAAATAACATTAGGTGTACTGAATTCAACAGTTACAGTTCAGTCCGCAAGTATCTTAGATATACTCGGCGGTCCACCACCACCAACTGTTGCACTTCCTTTTTATGATGAAGGTGTTACTACCAACTGGACAGCTACAGGTTGGATCGGAGGCGGATGGGGTGGTACAGTAGATTATAATAATCCAACACCGGTAAGAGTAGGAGCAAAATCTGCTAAGATCGCTTATGCCGGAGGTTACGGTTCCCCAATGCAACTGGGAGGAAACAGTATAAACATGGCACCCTACACTACTTTTAAGATTTCTATTTATGGAGGTGCGGGCACTGCAGGTAAAAAAGTTAAAATTGTTTTTAACGGGGCCGGTGGTTATGAAATAACACTGGGGGCTGAAGGCCAATGGACCGATTATGCTATTCCGCGGACAAGCATT
>CAVRVK010000005.1:0-222965 GCA_963724565.1 uncultured Alphaproteobacteria bacterium | reverse complement strand
CTTCACTTAGCTGAGTATCGCTGCGTGTCAGAACGCCAGAGAAATTTGCTACCCAGGCGCTACCCAAAAGGGAATTGAGCTAATTTGCTTGTCGCTAAGTCATTGAAAAGATTGGTTGCGGGGGTAGGATTTGAACCTACGACCTTCAGGTTATGAGCCTGACGAGCTACCGGGCTGCTCCACCCCGCGTCACCCATGTCTGGCGTCCAGGCGGCCGGCGAGCTTGCTGCCTCGCTGGGGCGACCGTCATCCAGACGTCGGCTTGAAACGTGGCTTCGCCCTCGCCATGGGGCAAAAGCAGGGCCCTTATAGCAGCTTTTCGGGGCTTGTGAACCCCGGCCAGGCCTGCTTGCTGGGAGTGGCCATCACCCACGCAGGCAGGCGTGCCAAGGCCCTGGCCGCGCGCAACAAAAGGACGCTAGGCCGGGCCGAGCCGCACGCTCATCGCCAGCCACGAGCCAGCGCCTGGCGATCGCTGGCAGCCCCAGCGATCGCCAGCAGCGGACTGTGCACCGAACAGGCCAAGGATGCGAGGTGGGCCGGCTGCGCTCGAATATGCTTGGATGGCGTGGTAGAGCGCTTCCGCACGCTGAGACAGCAGACAAGCCCCGTCAGCCCGTCAGATTGCCGATGGACAGCACAGCACACAAGCTGCTCGACGACTGCTTCGCCCACGACAAGCCGCGGCTTCGCCACGACGAGGCCCTCGCCATTCTGCGGCAGAGGGTTGGGGCGGTCGCAGGGAAAGAAAGGGTGATGCTCTCCCAAGCCGCAGGCCGCATCCTGGCTGCACCCGCTGTTGCGCCTTTGGATGTGCCCGCGCACACCAATGCGGCAGTCGACGGCTTCTCCTTTGCAGCGGCCGACTACGATGCCGAGGCCGGCTCGCAAATGACAGTCGCGGGGCGGGCCGCCGCGGGCCATCTGCTGCAACAGAGGCCGGCAAAGGGGACCGCGGCACGCATCTTCACCGGCGCGGTGATGCCCGAGGGGCACGACAGCGTGGTCATGCAGGAGGACGTGCGCTTTGGCTCGGTCGACGGACATGACCTCGTCGCGATACCCGCAGGTCTCAAGCGTGGGGCAAACGTGCGCAAGGCCGGCGAGGATACAAAGGCCGGCGAGACAATGCTCGAGGCCGGCTCGCTGCTGCGCCCGCAGGACCTCGCCGCGCTTGCCTCCATCGGCACCGGCGAAGTCGAATGCTTCGCGCGGCTCAGGGTGGGCATCGTCTCGAGCGGCGACGAGGTGGTGCGCGCAACGCCCGGGGCGAAGCTGGCCCTGGGCCAGGTCTACGATGCCAACGCGCCCATGCTGGCGGCCCTGATCGCCAGCGCCGGCGCGCATGCCGTAGACCTTGGCGTGCTGCCGGACGATGCTGTGGAGGTTAGGCAACGGCTCGCGGCTGCGGCACAGCAATTGGACGTCATAGTCACCTCCGGCGGCGCCAGCCGCGGCGAGGAAGATCACCTTGCCGCCGCACTCGACGCGCTGGGCAAGCGGCACCTGTGGCAGCTCGCCATCAAGCCCGGCCGCCCGATGTCGTTCGGGCAGATCGCTGACTGCGCGGTGCTGGCGCTGCCCGGCAACCCGGTCGCCGTGTTCGTTTGCTTCCTGCTGTACGTGTGGCCGCTGCTGCGGCGCATGGGCGGAGCGCAGTGGCCGGAGCCCAGGCGCTACCGCCTGCCGGCGCTGTTCGCATTCCCCAACCGCAAGACCGGCCGCCGCGAGTTCTGGCGCGGCATCCTGAAGGAGACCCCGCGCGGCCTGGCGGTCGACAAGTTCGCGCGCGACGGATCGGGGCTCATCTCGGGCCTGCGCGCCGCCGACGGCCTGATCGACGTGCCCGAGGATGTTCCCCACATCGTGCCGGGCGACCTGGTGTCGTTCATTCCTTTCTCCGAGTTCGGAATAATCGGTCGCTAATGCCCTCACCTGGCAGCTCGCTACCGCCCGCCCGCCTGATCACGCACGTCAGCCTCATCGGATTTGCCACCGCCCTTTCGAGCCGCGCCGTGGACCCGATCATCCCGCCGATAGCCTTAAGTCTCGATGTCGACCCGGCCAAGGTTGCGCTGCTGTCGACAGCTTTCACACTGCCCTACGCCTTCGTGCAGCCAATTCTCGGGCCCATTGCCGATCTGTTCGGCAAAGTGCGCGTCATGATGCTTTGTCTGGTCGTGATCATCGCCGCCTCGTTCGCGTGCGCTCTTGCCACCAGCTACGAGGTTTTGCTGGCTGCGCGCATCATTTGCGGTATCGCCTCAGGCGGTGTGTTTCCGGTGGGCCTGGCGATCATTGCCGATGCCGTGCCCGTGGGGGAGCGTCAGGTCGGCATCGCCCGCTGGCTCGCCATTGTCATTGGCGGCAACGTGCTGGGCTCGGCATTCGCCGGCGTGGTGGGCGATCTCTTCGGCTGGCGCGCTGTATTCTTCGTGGTGGCGCTCGGTGGGATCGCCGCGCTCGCCAACGCCGTTGCGCGGATCGGGCATGTTGCGCAGGCACCTGCCGCCCGCCTGGAGTGGCGGTCGATTCCCGTGGGCTATCTTGCGATCTTCGCCAATCCGCGCGCCAAGTTCTGCTTCCTCGCGGTATTTCTCGAGGGCCTGGTTGTGTTCGGCCTGTTCCCATTCGTCGCCCTGCTGCTGCTGGCGGCAGGCGAGCCCCGCGCCTCCATTGCCGGGCTGGTCATTGCCGGCTTCTCCATCGGTGGAGTCCTCTATTCGCTGGCTGTAACGCGGCTGACACGCCGGTGGCGCCCCCGCGAGCTGATGATCGGCGGAGGACTGGTGGCGGCAACGGCGCTGGCAATCGTTGCGTTCGACCCGCCGTGGCCGGTGCAGCTTGCGGCGTTCATTACGCTCGGCATCGGTTTCTATTCGTTGCATGGCTGCATCCAGGTAGAGGCATCGGAGCTGGCCACTACGGCCCGCGGCACGGCCATGGCAGTGCATTCGCTGTTCTTCTTTGTGGGGCAGGCGACGGGACCGGTGGTCTACGGGATCGGGTTCTCGACCCTCGGAGCCGGCTGGGCGGTGCTTCTGGGCGGCGGCGCGATGCTGTTTGTCGCGATGATGTGCGCGCACTACCTCGGCACGCGCCCGCCGCCTGCGCCCGCACCTTAATTGCAGTCTCCCGGGGAGGCTGCGCTTCGAACCATCCTTGTGTTACGTTGGCCGCCGCAGCGATCCTCACTTACCCCAGTTCATCGAAGCGGCGTGAAGCCGTAGTGGAGCATCGGAGCTGTCATGACGAAAATCGCGTACCGCCGACTTGGTAAGGATGGCTTGTCGGTCTCGGCCGTCGGCCTCGGCTGCATGGGCCTGTCCGGCGTCTATGGCACGGCCGAGGACGCTCAGTCGGAAAAGCTGATCCACCACGCCATCGAGATGGGCATCAACCACCTCGACACGTCCGACATGTATGGCTGGGGGCACAACGAGGAAGTCGTCGGGCGCGCGATCAAGGGCAGGCGCGACAAGGTCATGCTGGCGAGCAAGTTCGGCCAGGTGCGGCGTGAGGGCGGGGCCAACGGCGTTGACGGGCGAGCCAAGTATGTGCAGGAGGCCTGCGAGGCCAGCCTCAAGCGGCTCGGGGTCGATGTGATCGACCTCTATTATCAGCACCGGGTCGATCCGGCAGTTCCGGTCGAGGAGACGGTCGGCGCCATGGCTCGCCTCGTCGAGCAGGGCAAGGTCCGGTTTCTCGGTCTCTCGGAAGCTAGGCCCGATCGCATCAGACGGGCTCACGCCACCCATCCGATTGCCGCAGCTCAGACGGAATACTCGCTGCTCTATCGTACGGAAGCTGAGGAGACGCGTGAGACGACGCGTGCGCTCGGCATCGGCTTTGTCGCCTATTCACCGCTGGGGCGCGGCTTCTTGACCGGGGCGATCAAGGAGTTTTCGGACGTCGATGGACGGCGTGCGCAGCATCCCCGGTTCCAGGCCGATCATTTTCACCACAATCGCGAGCTTGCCCGCCGGATCGAGGCGATCGCGGCCCGGAAAGGCTGCACTCCCAGCCAGTTGACGCTGGCCTGGCTGTTGGCGCAGGGCGACGATGTGGTTGCCATTCCGGGCACCCGCTACGCCCCTCGCCTCGATGAGAATGTCGGCGCGCTGGACGTCCAACTTACGGCCGCCGAGGTCGCGGAAATTGCAGCCGCCGTGCCCAAGGGATCGGCCTCGGGCGAACGTTATCCGGCCGGCGGCATGAAGGCCGTTTATCTGTAACCCGCGGGCTCTTCCGCTGTTTGCGCGAGCAGCATGCTCGCGCCGACGGCATCCTACGCCAGCTTGCCCATCGCCACCGCCGTGTCGGCCATGCGGTTGGAGAAGCCCCACTCGTTGTCGTACCACGACAGCACGCGCACCAGCTTGCCGTCCACCACCTGCGTCTGGGTGAGATCGAAGGTGGACGACATCGGGTTGTGATTGAAGTCGATCGATACCAGCGGCTCGTTGGTCACGCCGAGAATGCCTTTGAGCTCCTGCGCGGCCGCGTGCTGCATGGCCTTGTTGATCTCTTCTGCGCTGGTCTCGCGGCCCGGGATGAACTTGAGATCCACCACCGACACATTCGGTGTGGGCACGCGAATCGCGGTGCCGTCGAGCTTGCCCTTCAGCTCCGGCAGAACGAGCCCGACGGCGGAGGCCGCGCCCGTCGAGGTCGGGATCATGTTGATGGCGGCAGCGCGCGCGCGACGCACGTCCTTGTGCGCCTGGTCGAGCACGTTCTGGTCGTTGGTGTAGGCGTGGATGGTGGTCATGAAGCCGGATTTGATGCCGCACAGGTCATTAAGCACCTTGGCCACCGGCGCTAGGCAGTTGGTGGTGCACGAGGCGTTGGAGACGACCTTGTGCTCGGCCTTCAGCTTGTCGTGGTTGACACCGTAGACCACCGTGAGGTCTGCGCCCTTCGACGGCGCGGACACCAGCACGCGCTTGGCGCCGGCTTCCAGATGCGCGGCAGCCTTGTCGCGATCGGTGAAGATGCCGGTGCACTCCATCACGATGTCGATGTCGAGGCTCTTCCACGGCAGCTTCTTGGGGTCGCGCTCGGCCAGGACTTTGATCGCGCCCATGCCGACATCGAGCGTGTCACCATCCACCCGCACTGTGCCGGGAAACCGACCATGCACCGAATCGTATTTCAACAGGTGGGCGTTGTCCTTGGCGGAGAACAGGTCGTTGATCGCCACCACCTGCACGTCCTGCCGCCTAGCTTCGACGATGGCACGCAGCACATTGCGCCCGATGCGGCCGAAGCCAGAAATTGCGATTCTCACGGCCATGACGGACCTCCTTCCTCCCGGCAACGCAAATTGTGTGCTTCTACTGCGGTGTCGCGACGGCGGCTGTCAATGCGGCTGAGCAGTGCAAGTGAACAACGAATGCTCAGGCTTTTACGTTGCATCACCACAGCGTTTGTTGACGCTGCCCGCGCTGCCACCTATCGTCAACCTTCATTAGAGGGACGGTGCCACCACGGAGCTTGGGGCACCAAAATACGCGGGGGCGCGTGCGATGGCCCAGCGTCACGCTGGTAAGGCCAACCCGAGAGCCGCATCGACGCGGAATCGCGGCGGGCGCAGTAAGGCAAAGAGCACTTCGCCCGACGGCTCGCTCAAGGAGCGTCTATCGGCGCTTGAGCGCGAGCGAGACCAATTACGCGAGGCCCTGGAGCGCGAGCGGGCGCGCGCCAGCAAGCTGGAGGAGATCAACACCGCTGCCCGTAACCGTGTCTCCTGGGCGCTCGATTCGCTCCAAAGCATCCTGGAAAGCAAAAGCTGAGCTCTCTGTCCGGAGAGTTGAGGCTTCGGACATTGATTTTTCGCCCGCGCAGCCTATGATTCAACCTTGGCAGGGCTGCGGGGTGCGTCGTGGGCTTACGACCCGGGGGCCTATAAGATCCGCACGGGAGCTGTCCCTGACCGAGGCCGTGGCCTCGGATATACGGCGCCCACCTACATCTCGTAGGGACCACGCGGGATCGCCGCCCGCACGGCTCATGCGGCTCTGCCTATTGCTTCATTGCGCGGCCCGCCGCCATCTGCTGTGAGCGAGCCGTGACCGATACCTCTCTGATAAGAAACGAGAAACGCGAGCTGCGGGCCCGCATGAAGGCTCGGCGGACCACCCTTGACTCAGGGCAAGCGGCCAGGGCCGGCGAGGCTCTCGCTGACCACAGCCTCAGCTTCCTTCCACCCCCGCCGCCCGGCTCGGTCGTCAGCGGATTTGCCCCGCTGCCCGGTGAGCTGCGCATCTGGCCGCTTCTGCGCCGCCTGGCCGGAAGCGGCGTCGCGCTCGCGCTGCCGGTGGTACACGGTAAAGGCCTACCTCTTCTGTTCAGAGCCTGGAAGCCGGGCGACAGCACGGAGAGAGGCGTGTGGAACATTCCCCAGCCCAAGGCCGACAAGCCCGTCGTTGAGCCCGACATTCTGCTGGTGCCGCTGCTGGCATTCGATCGGCAAGGATGGCGGCTCGGGTACGGCGGCGGCTTCTACGACCGCACGTTGGCGCTCCTGCGCGCGCGCAAGACTGTTACCGCTATTGGCCTCGGCTACGATCAGCAGCAGGTCGACTCGGTGCCTCACCTTCCCTATGACCAGCGGCTCGACTGGGTACTGACCCCGTCGGGGCCCATCAAGTGCGCGGATTGAGAACGCAATGCGTCTCTTGTTTCTAGGGGATGTGGTAGGCCGGACGGGCCGTCAGTTGGTGATCAGCCAGCTGCCCAAGCTGCGCGCTCGCTACAAGCTCGATTTCGTTGCAGTGAACGGCGAGAATTCCGCCGGTGGATTCGGCATTACCGAGCAGATCCTGCTCGAGCTGCTGGATGCCGGCGCCGATGTCGTCACGCTCGGCAATCATGCCTTCGACCAGAAGGAGGCGCTGGTGTTCATCGAGCGCCAGCCGCGCCTTCTGCGGCCGATCAACTATCCGCCGGGCACGCCCGGCCGCGGCAGCGGCATCTTCAAGGCCGCCAATGGGGCCGACGTGCTGGTGATCAACGCCATGGGCCTGATTTTCATGCCCGAGCTGGCTGACCCCTTCCGCGCCATCGATGCGGAGCTTACCGCCTGCGGCCTCAAGCAGGGCGCGGACGCGATCCTGATCGATTTCCACGCCGAGGCCACCAGCGAGAAGCAAGCCTTGGGGCATTTCGTGGACGGGCGAGCAAGCGTCGTGGTTGGCACCCATACTCATTCGCCGACGGCAGACGAGCGAGTGCTGCCCGGCGGCACGGCCTATATGAGCGACGTCGGCATGTGCGGCGACTACGAATCTGTGCTCGGCATGGGGAAGGACGAGCCGATCAACCGGTTCCTCACCAAGATCCCGCGCGCCCGCCTGGAACCGGCCTCGGGCCCGGCAACTCTGTCGGGGCTGGCGGTGGAGATTGACGATGCAACCGGTCTTGCCGTGCGCGCCACAGGTTTGCGGCTCGGTGGTGTTTTATCACCTACCGAGCCGCTGTTCTGGGTCGAGTGAGAGAGTAGAGAGTTGCGGAGACGGCCAATTCCATCTCCTTGATGAGAGCTGATACTCGCGGCTCCCGGGATCACCGTCATGGGCAGCAGACGGTGCGTCCCAAGGATGCTTTGCATCCCGAGGCGGACGTTAGATCGCAGCGGTTAACAAAAGGTTAATTGCCCTGCGGGCGCCGGGGCACAGCTTGCCCCCGAAGGAGGTGCACCATGGCCGCAAGCGACAGCCAGGAACCGAAGATTGTCGGCTATTGGTCGTACTCGCCGGACGATCCCGCGCTGCCTTACCCGCAAGCCAATCCCAAACCATGGACAGGGCAGGGCAAGTTCGTCACCAAGCTCAAGGCGATCGAGCTAGGCATCCGCGAGCGTCGCTACGGCAAAGTGACGGCCTACAGGGGCTTCTCCCTTTGCCGGCTGTGCCGAGTGCCCAATGGCAACGAGGAATTCGAGCTCGACGCCTACCGTTGGCCTAGCGGGTTCCTGCACTACGTCGAGGCCCACAACGTCTGCCCGCCAGATGAATTCCTCGCAGCCGTCCGCAAGTCGGAGCGCTAGTTGGATACAGGGATGGACTGGTGGCTTCGTGTGTCCTTCGACGCGACACTCACACCGAGCAGTCGGTCGCCGACGGCCAGAGCCAGCCGGCGTAGCTCGCGTTCAGACGCTCGCTGACAGAGGCCTTTTGCTCAGCCCCGCCTCGCAACCGCGACAGCGCACACGCGACCAGATAGCCCGCAAGGTATGCGACCTGCAGCGCACAGAGCATCGCCACGACGTTGGCAATTCCCCAGAGAGGCCACCAGCTGGCTGGCGTGAGAACCGAACCTGCTACGACCGTAAGGATCGAAGCGAGCACCAGAAACGGCACTCGCACGATGAGTAAACCTGCCAGCAATCCGATGCCGGCGGCCGCGACGCTAGGCCAAATCATGCACTACCCCGCAGACGTCGCGGGTACAACTAACATGGGGTACGGATTGCGGCCAGCGATTCTGTCCTTAGGGATATTGTATGCCTACTGTTCGCCGGGTGAGTTACTTGCAAGCGCCCTCTGCAAGCGAAGCTCAAGCTGGCGACCCACGGCATTGCCGAGCCAAAACCTTCGTGGCCGAACAGGGCGATTTGCGGGCTGCTGCAGCGCCTCTAGGCCGCGGCCTGCGCCACGGTTGGGGCATCGCCGGCGACGGTGGTGCGGCGCACATCGCGGGGCTGCGTCTCGTCATAGCGGCGACCGCGGTGCATGGTCTGGCGATTGTCCCACATGACGAGGTCGTAAATCTTCCATTTGTGCACGTAGACGAAGCGGGGTTGGGTGGCGTGCTCGGTGAGGTCCCTGAGCAGGATGCGCGCCACCGGCATTGGCATGCCGACAATGCCTCCGGCATGCGCGGACAGATATAGCGATTTGCGCCCGGTGACGGGGTGCGTGCGCACCAGCCGCTGGCGCACCGGCTTGAACAACTGCTTCTCCTCATCCGTATACTCGAGGAACCCGAGCGACCCGCGCGAGTACATGAGCGAGTGCTCGCACACATAATCGGCAATCTCGCGCTTGGTCTCATCGTCGAGCGCATCGTAGGCGGCGCGCATGTCGGCGAACTCGGTGTCGCCGCCCTTGGGATTGACCACGCGCGCGGAGAGCAGCGAATACTTCGCCGGGATCGCCCGGAAAGAGCTGTCCGAGTGCCAGAGCATATTGCCGAGGTTGAACATGCGCTGGCGGCTATCGAGCGCCAGCGGCTTGCCGTCCCTGCCGAGGTTGGACACATCGTTCATGCCGGTGGCGAGCCGCTTGTCCTCCGGCTTCGTGATGTTGCCGCCGCGCGCGTCCTCCAGCGCGCCGAAGTTGCGCGAGAACGCCATCTGCTGCTCGTCGGTGAGTTTCTGGTCGCGGAACACCAGAACGGCGTACCTGTCCATGCCGGCTTCGATCGCCGCAACGTCATCGGGGCTGACAGGCTTGGTGATGTCGACGCCGGATACTTCGCCGGCGAAAACCGTGCCGATCTGGCGGATGGTCACTGGCATGGGCATCTCCTGGCGGCTGGCGGCCGTCTTGTGCGGCCTCGGCATTCCCAGGTCAGGCTATGCCGACCCGATAGCCTTGCAAAGCACGGCATTTTCCACAGCTGGTATGCGCAGGAACTGGGCTGCGCTCGCAGCTTTGGGACAGGGACAGCACGAGCGCCTACTGTGCTGCCAGCGGACGCCTATTGCTCAGCGATGATCCGTGCTAACCGACCGCCGACATAAGGCATTCGGCAATAACGGGCTGTGCTCATGACTGAACCTGTCATCCGGCGGGCCCTGATCTCGGTCTCCGACAAGGCCGGGCTCGTCGATTTCGCCCAGGCGCTGGCGGGGCGCGGCGTGGAGATCCTCTCCACCGGGCGGCACCGCCAAGGCGCTGAAGGACGCCGGCCTCGCCGTGAAGGACGTGGCCGAGCACACCGGCTTTCCCGAGATGATGGACGGCCGGCTCAAGACCCTGCACCCCAAGGTGCACGGCGGCCTGCTCGCCGTCCGCGGCAACGCCGAGCACATGCGGCGGCCGAGCGCACATGGCATCGCGCCGATCGACCTGCTGGTGGTCAACCTCTATCCGTTCGAGGCGACGGTGGCGAAGGGCGCCCCGTTCGCCGACTGCATCGAGAACATCGACATCGGCGGGCCGGCCATGATCCGCGCCGCGGCCAAGAACCACGCCGGCGTCACGGTGGTGGTCGATCCCGAGGACTATGCGCGCGTGCTGGCCGAGCTGGCGCAGCACGGCGGCGCCACCACGCTCGGAGCTGCGCAAGGCGCTGGCGGCCAAGGCCTACGCGCGCACCGCCGCCTACGATGCGGCGATCGGCGGCTGGTTCGCGGACGAGCTTGGCGAGCGGGCGCCGGCGTGGCGCGCGTTCGGCGGGCGGCTGGCGCAGGAGCTGCGCTACGGCGAGAACCCGCATCAGCGGGCCGCGTTCTATCTGTCGGGCGAAGCGGCGCCCCGGCGTGGCGACGGCCGTGCAGCTCCAGGGCAAGGAGCTCTCCTACAACAACCTCAACGACACGGATGCCGCCTTCGAGCTGGTGGCCGAGTTCGATCCCGCAGCTTCGCCGGCCGTCGCCATCATCAAGCACGCCAATCCCTGCGGCGTGGCGATCGGCGCAACGCTGGCCGAGGCCTACGCCAAGGCGCTGCGCTGCGATCCCGTCAGCGCCTTCGGCGGCATCATCGCGCTCAACGGCACCATCGATGCGGCAACGGCCCGGGAGATCACCGGCATCTTCACCGAGGTGGTGATCGCGCCGGATGCCACCGACGAGGCCAAGGCGATCTTCGCCGAGAAGAAGAACCTGCGCCTGCTGACCACCGGCGGCCTGCCCGATCCGCGCGCCGACGGCGCTCACCTTCCGCTCGCTCGCCGGCGGCTTCCTGGTGCAGTCGCGCGACAATGCCGTCGTGGAGGACTATGGGCCTGAAGGTCGTGACGCAAGCGCCAGCCGACGCCCGCAGGAGCTGGCCGACCTCAAGTTCGCCTTCAGGGTGGCCAAGCACGTCAAGTCCAACGCCATCGTCTACGCCAAGGACGGCGCCACCGTCGGCATCGGCGCCGGGCAGATGAGCCGCGTCGACAGTGCGCGCATCGCGGCGCTCGAAGTCGGCCGGAGGCGGCCAAGGCGGCGGGCGAGGCCGAGCCGCTGGCCAAGGGCTCGGTGGTGGCCTCCGACGCCTTCTTCCCGTTCGCCGACGGCCTGCTGGCGGCGGCCGAGGCGGGCGCGACCGCCGTGATCCAGCCCGGCGGCTCGATGCGCGACGCAGAGGTGATCAAGGCCGCCGACGACGCCGGCCTCGCCATGGTGTTCACCGGCGTCCGCCACTTCCGGCATTGAATATCCCTCTCCCCCGCTTGCGGGAGAGGGGACATGGAGCCGCCCTTGGTCGACGTCGAGTACCCCGCGCGTCTCACCCTGCGCCCCGCCACGCCAGAGGACCGGTTTCTGATCCGGCGCTGGCTCGCCGAGCCCCGCGGTGCAGAGACTGGTGGGGCAGATGCCGCCGGCGCCGAGGCGGCCGATCACGCTGGCGCATGGAGAGCGCCACCGCGCTGCCGCGCATCATCGAGCGCGACGGCACGGGCGATCGGCTACGCGCACGCCGTCGAGATCGGGGTGTGGGCCGAGGAGCGGCCCGACGACCTGCCCGCGGGAACCTGGGACATCGATCTCTTCATCGCTTCGGCGCCGAGCATCGCGACCAGGGCTTGGCGCAGGCCGCGCTGGTGCTGCTGACCGAGGAGGTGTTCGCCACCACCCTGGCGGTCGCCTGCTCGGCGGTCGTGTCGATCAGGAACGAGGCGGCGGCGCGCGCCTACGAGCGGGCGGGTTTCCGCTGGCTGCGGATCTGGCCGGACCCGCTGTTCGGGCCCTGCCTGGCTGATGCTGAAGGAGCGGCCGCCAGCTCGCTGAGCTGGCCCGCTGCCACCAGCAGCCGCGACACCGTCAATGTGCCGTCGCCTGCGACCTCATCGAGCGTGGCCCTGCACGCGGGCGAGCCGGTCGCCCTGCCCGTCGAGCCACGCCTCGCAGCCGCCGGCCCGGATGGCGTCGCGGCTGAACGTGGCCTTGCGCCGCGGCCAGCTGACCGAGTGCCTGAGCGATGGCGAGGCGGTCGTACTGGTCCGCCGTGGCGATGGCCGCACCCCTGGCGCGCCAGGTCGTCGATGCGCAGCCGCTCTCCAAGCTCGAGGTAGATACGCGCCGTCTCGGGCACCGCCCGGCCCGTCGCCTGGGCGATCTCGGTGATGGCCGGCGCCTGTTCGAGCACCTCGAGGCGGGCGACATCGCCGGCAAGATCGGCCGGAATGCCGCTTTCGGTCAGCCGGGCCGCCAGCCCGACAAGCTCGGCGTTGCGCCGCGGCGGCAAGGCGCTTTCCAGGGCTGCCGCCAGTGAGGCGAGGCCCGCCTTGTGGCGCGCGATCGTACCGGCGAGGTCTGCGATAACCGCGCCGTCGCGCAGGAACCACTGCGTCTGCAAGTTCACCAGCTCGCGTGTCGCCTGGTAGAGCCGCAGCTGCGCGTTGCCCTGCACCTTGCCGTCGAGGGCATCGATACGCTGCCACAAGGTGGGCAATTCGAACACTTCGCGCGCCGCCATGAAAGCATGCGCCACGTCCGACGTCGGCCGGCGCGTTTCGCCGGCGAGCCGCACGGCCATGGCCGGGCCGCCGCGATTGACGATGGCATTGGTGAGCCCAAGCGCGATGATCTCGCGGCGCAGGCTGTGCCCGCGAATGCCGGCCGGGAAACGCTCGCGCAGCAGCGGCGGGAAATAGGCGTCGAGCCAGCTCGCGAGCTGCGGCTCGTCGGGCACCTTGCTGTCCAGGATGTCGTGCTGCAAGGCGATCTTGGCGTAGCTCAAAAGCACGGCCAGCTCGGGCCTGGTAAGGCCGCGCCCGGCACGGCCGCGCTCCTGCAGCTCCATGTCGAACGGCAGCACCTCCAGCGCCCGATCGAAGAGGCCGCGCGCCTCGAGGGTGCGCATCAGCAGCGCGTAGTCGGGCAGCTCCTGCACGCTCGAGCGCTCGGCCAAGCTCAGCGCCAGCGACTGCTGGTAATTGTTGCGCAGCGAGGCCGCCGCCACGTCCTCCGTCATATCGGCGAGCAGCTTCCTGCGCGCCTCGGGCGCGAGCTTGCCGGCGCGGGTAGCGGGCTCAATCGCGATCTTGATGTTGACCTCCTGGTCGGAGGTGTTGACGCCCGCGGAATTGTCGATGAAGTCGGTGTTGAGGCGCCCGCCACGGGCCGCGAACTCGATGCGTCCGCGCTGGGTGACGCCGAGGTTGGCGCCCTCGCCGATCACGCGAGCTTTGACTTCGCCAGCGGCCACACGCAGGACGTCGTTGGCGCGGTCGCCCACGTCCTCGTCGCGCTCGCCGGAAGCACGGACGTAGGTGCCGATGCCGCCGAACCAGAGCAGGTCGGTCTTGCATGTCAGCACCGCGCGGATCAGCTCGGCCGGGGTCATGCTGGCGACATCGAGACCGACCAGCGCCTTCATCTCGTCGCTGAGCGCAATTGCCTTGGCCGAGCGCGAGAACACGCCGCCGCCCTTGGAGATCTTGCCCTTGTCGTAGTCCTGCCAGCTCGAGCGGGGCAGCTGGAACAAGCGCCTGCGCTCGGCCAAGGCGCCGGCGGGCGGGCTTGGGTCGATGAAGATGTCGCGATGGTCGAAGGCGGCGACAAGCTGGATGTGCTCGGACAGCAGCATGCCGTTGCCGAACACGTCGCCCGACATGTCGCCGACGCCCACCACGCGGAACGGCTGGTGCTGGATGTCGATGTCCATCTCGCGGAAGTGGCGCTTTACGCACTCCCAGGCGCCGCGCGCGGTGATCGCCATCTTCTTGTGGTCGTAGCCGGCCGAGCCGCCCGAGGCGAAGGCATCGCCCAGCCAGAAGTCGTGCGCGGCGGAGATCTCGTTGGCGATGTCGGAGAAGGTGGCAGTGCCCTTGTCGGCGGCCACCACCAGGTAGGGATCGTCGCCGTCGTGGCGCACCACCCGCTCGCGGCGGCACGATGCGGCCCGTCCTTGAGGTTGTCGGTGATGTCGAGCAGCGCGGAGATGAAAATGCGGTAGGCGGCGATGCCTTCCTTCTGTATCTCGTCGCGGCTGCCGCCGCGCGGCAGCTGCTTGGGCAGGAACCCGCCCTTGGCGCCCGAGGGCACGATCACTGCGTTCTTGACGAGCTGCGCGCGCACCAGGCCGAGCACCTCGGTGCGGAAATCCTGCGCCCGGTCGGACCAGCGGATGCCGCCGCGCGCGATCGGCGCAAAGCGCAGGTGGATGCCCTCCACGCGCGGGGAATAGACCCAGATCTCGCGGAACGGGCGCGGCTGCGGTGCGGCATCGACCGCCTTGCTGTCGAGCTTGAAGGCGATGGTGGCCGGCGGCTGGCCACCGGTGCCGGCCTGGAAGAAGTTGGTGCGCACCGTGGCGCCGATCAGGTT
Source organism: uncultured Alphaproteobacteria bacterium (assembly GCA_963724565.1). Classification (GTDB taxonomy): domain Bacteria; phylum Pseudomonadota; class Alphaproteobacteria; order Rhizobiales; family Hyphomicrobiaceae; genus AWTP1-13. Next base: position 208,477 of record CAVRVK010000005.1, on the reverse strand, counting down.
GAGGCACAGGCGCAGGATGCGGTCCTCGTCGAGGCTCGGCACCGCCGCCAGCGCGCCCTCGATGCGCTCGCGGATGGGACCTTCCGCCTCGTCCCTGCGCCTTGGTGTCGAGCTTGCGCGCCGGATCGAAGCGCAGGTGGAACAGCTCCAGCAGATCGCGCGCCACGCCGGCGTGGCGATGTGAGCGTGTCGGCGATGTAGCGCGGCCCGAACGGCGCGCCGAGCTGGCGCAGATAGGCGGCGTAGGCCCGCAGCGCTGCCACCATGCGCCAGTCGGCGCCGGCCGCGACGATCAGGCGGTTGAAATTGTCGTTGTCGGCATCGCCACGGAACACGGCGAGGAAGCAGGCCTCCAGGCGCTTGTCGTGCCGCTCGAGATCGATCGGCGCGCCGTCGGCGGTCTCGATCAGCATGTCGTGCATCGTCACGGGCTGCACGCCGCCGGCGAGGCGCGGATTGATCTGATAGGAGCGCTCGTCGATGGCGCGGAAGCCCAGGTTCTCCAGCACCGGCACGCGCTCGGACAGGCTGATCGGCTCGCCGAAGCGATACACCGCGGCGCGGAAGCGCTCGGCGGGCGCGCCTGCCTCGCGGTAGAAGTCGATGGCGACGGGCAGGTCGGGCCCCAGCCGCTCGACGCGGGCGAATGTCTTCCAGCGCGCGCGAGATGGGGAAGGTCACGGCGTAGCCGTCCGAGAAGGCGCCGCGGTACTTGGCGAGCAGGCGCTCGCCCTCCGGCCCCGCGCTCGGCGAGCGCAATCGACGAGCCGGTCGTCCCAGGTGCGCAGGATGTCGACGATGCCGCGCTCGAGCTCGGCGATCGTCGACCTGCGGGCGTGTCGCCCTCGTAGCGGCCGATGATGAACTGCACCCGCACCAGCGGAGCCGTCGGTGAAGTAGGGATAGAACGCCGCGATGCGGCCCTTGTAGGCGCCGGCCAGGAAGCGCGCCGATGCGCTCGCGCACGTCCGAGGAGTAGCGGTCGCGCGGCACGTACACCAGCACGCGACACGAAGCGGTCGAAACGGTCGATGCGGGCGAACACGCGCACGCGCGGCCGCGTCTCGAGGTCGAGGATGCCCTCGCTCCATGCCTCGAGCTGCGTCGACGTCGATCTGGAACAGCTCGTCGCGCGGAAACGTCTCGAGCACGTTGCATGCAGCGCCTTGCCGGCGTGGCTGGCGGCCGGATAGCCCGCCATCTTCAGCACGGTCTCGACCTTGTGGCGCAGGAACGGGATGTCGCGCGGCGAGCCTGGTGTAGGCCTGCGAGGTGAACAGGCCGACGATGCGCACCTCGCCGTCGAGCGTGCCGTCGGCGCGGTAGGTCTTGATGCCGATGTAGTCCATGTGCACGCGCCGGTGCACGCGGCTCACCACGTTCGACTTGGTGATGATGAGCGGCGCCGGCGAGAAGTAGAAGCGGCGGATCTCGGGCGTGAGATCGACGAGCTCGCGTGCCGCGGCGCAGCACCTGCACGGCCGGATCGCGCAGCACGCCGAGGCCCGGCCTTCTCCACCGGCACCAGCGTCGCCGGTCTCGGGCGTGCCGTCGAGCCGGTAGGCGCGCGACGCCGAGGAACGTGAAGTTGCCGGCCTCCAGCCAGCGCAGGAATGCGATCGACTCGCGCAGCTCGCCGGACGGCACGCCCGGCGGCCCCGCCTCCAGGTGCTCGATCGCCGCGCGCACCTGCTGCAGCATGGCGCGCCAGTCGGCCACCGCGACGCGCACCTCGCCCAGGATATCGGATAGCGCCTTGGCGAGATCGCGCTGCGCGGCCTCCGCCGAGCGGGTCGAGGTGGACGGCGATGTAGCTTTCCTGGTGGCCGTCGTTCCAGTTCTGGTCGCCGGCGCCGAGCAGCGTCTGCAGGTGGCCGGCCTTGTCGCGCTCGGTCTTGAAGATGGGGTGCAGCAGCAAGCGCACGGCGAGCCCGCGCGCCTGCAGCTCGCCCATGACCGAGTCCACCAGGAACGGCATGTCGTCGTTCAGGATCTCGACGACGGTGCCGGCAGGCCGACCGTCGGGCCGCAAGCTCGTCGCGGACGCGCAGCTTGTGCTTCTTCCTGGGCTTGTCGGCGATGAACTCGAGCGCCGCGCGCGCATTGTCGGCCAGCCATGCCGGTGCCGGGCCGGACGCGTCGGACCCGTCGAGGCCGTTGCGGGCGTAGCAGCAGCGGCGCGAGCTCCGCCGCCGGCGACCGCTCGCCCAGCAGCTTCTGCACCTGCCGGATGATGGCCGGCTTCCTTGGTTTCCGCCGCAGGTGCTCATGGCGTTCTTCTCCCTGGCCGATCCTTCTACCGGAAAGTGTGCAACGCAGCGGGCGAAGGATTGACAACGCAGCGCGCATCGCCGTTGTTGAGAACCCGCACGCCGACCTCCACGAGGACCCCGATGGCCCGCAAGCCACAAGCTGATGGCGCTCGACCCTGGGCCGCAGGACCGCCTGGACCCCGACAATCGCCGAGTACTTCGCCAAGTGCGAGGAGAAGCTGGGCTTCGTGCCCAACGTGTTCCGCGCCTACGCCTTCGACAACGCCAAGCTCAAGGCCTTCATCCTGATGGCCGACGACCTGATGCTGGGCGACAGCGGCCTCTCCAAGGCCGAGCGCGAGATGATCGCGGTGGCGGTGAGCGCCATCAACCACTGCCACTACTGCCTGACCTCGCACGGCGCGGCGCTGCGCCAGCGCGCCAAGGATCCCGAGCTCGGCGAGCTGATCGCGCAGAACTATCGCGCCGCCGACCTGGCAGCCGCGCCAGAAGGCGATGCTGGACTTTGCCACCAAGCTCACCGAGGCGCCCGACAAGATCGAGGAGGCGGACCGCGAGGCGCTGCGGCGCGCAGGCTTCACCGATCGCGACATCTGGGACATCGCCGCCGTTGCGAGCTTCTACAACATGTCGAACCGCATGGCGGCGGCGGCCGACATCAGGCCCAATCCGGAGTATCACTACCTGGCGCGGGAGCGGGCCGACGCCCGCGCCGTGACAGGGGTGCGAAAGCCGGCCGTTGCGCCGGCGGTCGCGCTGCGTCGCCAAGGCGCCGGTCCAGGCGCGGCGAATAGCGGAATTTGCCGGGTCGCGCGCTTGAAAGCGGCACCTGGAGTCTGCCACATTTGACCGGCACATCCACGTTCGAGCCGAGGACCCTGATGGACGGACCGGTGCGGGCCATGCGCAATACCATCGCCGTCATGAACACGAAGGGCGGTGTCGGCAAGTCCACGCTGGTGCTGGCGCTGGCCGAGACGCTGTCGGCGCAGTTCCGCAAGAACGTGCTGATCATCGACTCCGACTCGCAGGCGAGCATCAGCACCATGCTGCTGACGGCGGCCAACCTGCACCGGCTGCAGTCGGAAGGGCTCACCATCGTCGACCTGCTGGTGGCCAGCGTGCTCAACAACGTCGCGGTGGAATGGCCGCGCTTCGTGGTGGGCGGCGTCTCGGACGTGGACGAGGCGCGCACCGTCTATCTGATCCCGAGCGACATGCAGCTCACCCTGTTCGAGCGCGAGGTCTCCAAGGAGAGCCTGCATCAGCGCCTGCGCAGCAGCATCGGCACGCTGCTCGGCAACGTGCGCGGCGTGTTCGACATCGTGTTCATCGATTGCCCGCCGGGGCTGTCGATCCTGACCGAGTCGTGGCTGCGCGAGGCCGACTTCCATTTCTCGCCGACCAAGCCGGACTACGTGTCGACCTGCGGGCTCGAGGTGTTCCGCCGCTTCAAGGGCCTCAACCCCGAGATGGGCTTTGCCGAGAACCTCGGCGTGTGCATCAACATGAAGGAGGGCCACTCGCTCGGTCGATGCCGACTATCACCGCTGGCTCGTCAGCAACCCCGACAACCGCTGCTTCACCCAACCAGTGCCGCGCACCAGCGCGCTGCAGCACGCCTCGCAGCTGAGCGCCGTGGAGCGATCCTACGTGGCCAAGTATCCAGGCGACTCCGGCACGGCCATCAAGGCGATCGCCGAGGAGCTGCTGGCCCGCCTCGCCGCGGCCAACTTGCCCGGCGCGACCCCGCCGCCCATGTCGAACGCTCCGCCGTCGGCGGCACCGTTTCCGTCTGTGACCGGCTAGCCTCTGTTGTCACAACGTTGCAGCCATAACGCCGGTGCTCGGCCGCCAAGCTGAAGGTCTTGCCCCGTCAGTCCGCTCTTGGGGGCGGATCGACAGTGGCAGGCCCGTTGGCAAAAGAGGACGTGGCTGATCGCTTATGCGTCCACGCCCAAGGCAGCACGCGTGTCCAGGAGGATGAGCGCCGCAATCACCAGAAGTCCGCCACCCATTCCGGCGCCCGCTCCTTCGAATAAGTCAGGGACGCGTAGTGGCCCTCGTGCACGACGAGCGGTGCGCGCGCGAAAAGCGCCTCCAGGTGGACGATGCGGCCAACGAAGATCGAATGATCGCCGCAGTCGTAGTGCGCCACGATTTCGGCAGCGATGATGGCGCAGGCGCCCGCTAGCAGCGGCGTGCGGCCGACGCGGTCGAATTGCGGTGCCAGGTCGGCAACCTGCCTGCCGGAGAAGTGCAGGGAAAGCTTCTCCTGGTCCTTGGCCAGGATGCTGACGCCGAAGTGGCCCGCCTCGACGAGATAGGGGTGCAGGCGCGCGCGCGTCGCCACCGAGATCACGCACAGCGGCGGATCGAGCGAGCCCGACATGAAGGCGTTGGCCGTCATGCCGCGGACCTCGCCGTGGGCCTCGGTGCTGATGACCGTGACGCCGGTGGCGAACGAGCCCATCACCTTGCGGAAGAGCCCGACGTCGATCGCGCCGGAATGCTTGTCGTTCATAGATCGCGTCTAACGAGGCAGCGCCGCAAATGCAACCGCGGGGATCGTCAAGGATCCTGCGGACGGCCAATAGGGGCCGTGGCAGCCGCCCCACGGGGCTGCCACCCCCAGCTACCTGCTTCGCAATCCCCCGCCCCGCACCCGTTGTGGCCGCCGAGAAGCCGCGTCAATATTTGTATGGGAACCGCACACCCTGCAGATAGCCGTGCGGATAGAAATCCCAGGCGACATAGACGGCGACGAAGATGATGACCGTGATGATGGCGCCAACGAACGCGTTCTTGGTCAATGAATTGCCGATCAAAGAAGCCACGAACACGAGACCGGCGAGAAGGCCGATCGCCTGCAGAGGGAGGTCTGCCAAATTTATCGGCATCACAATACTCCTGTCAGTTGGTCCGAAGGTGCGGGAGTTTTATCCTACCAGATCGCCTTTGCGGTGGGCGACGACATTGCGCCCCCGCCCATGCGCTCGAGGCCAATCGACCGAGCGCAGAGCCTGCAGCTCAATGGGAAACCTTGTGCTCACCCAAGCGCTTAGATGATGCGCTCGGGCGAACGTGAGGATGTATTGCCGGTTGCAGCGTCGCCATATCGGGCGCGGGGCGTGGCCCGCCGACCACAATTTGGACGCAACTTCGCCCGGCCGGAACCGGGCGAAATCGTTCCTGCTAGCACCGGCAAGGCACCCGCGGCAGAGCGGGCTGTGGCCTGGCAAGTGCCGATGCCGTAGATGTCATGGAAGTGTCATCTTCCGATCCGGCCGGCTTTTGGGCGAATGGACCTTTTTGTTTTTATGGCAGTGCTGGCGGCGGCAGCCTGTCACGCGGGCTGGAACGCGCTGCTCAAGCTCAACCTCGAGCCCGTCGTGTCGACGGCGCTGGTGGCGACGGCATCGGGCCTGGTCGCCGTTCCTTTCGCGCTGGTGACGGGACTGCCCAATGTCGAAGCTTGGCCATATCTCGTCGGCTCGGTCGTCATCCATATCGGCTACTACCTGACTTTGGCGGAAGCGTATCGGTTCGGCGACCTGGGGCAGGTGTATCCGATCGCGCGCGGCAGCGCGCCGCTGTTGACGGCGGCGCTGGCGACGCTGTGGCTGGGCGAGAGCCCGGGCGGCTTCGGCTGGGCCGGCATCGTCATCCTGGCTGCGGGCATTCTGCTGTTGGCGCTGCGGGGCGGGCGTGCGACGCGCCCGTTCGATGGCCGCTCGGTCGGCTTCGCGCTGCTGACCTCGCTCACCATCACGGCCTACACGCTGGTGGACGGCACCGGCGCGCGCCTTGCCGGAGCATCGAGCGCGTACACGGCGTGGCTGTTTCTTCTGAGCGGTGCGGTGATGGCCGTCTACGGGTTCGTGCGTGTCGGCCCCTCGCTGGTCGGCGACTTCAGACGGCACTGGCGCTTGGCCATCGCCGGCGCCGCACTTTCGACCGGCGCCTACGCCATCGCCATCTGGGCCATGACCGTCGCTCCCATCGCGCTGGTTGCCGCCTTGCGCGAGACCAGCGTCCTGTTCGGCGCGCTGTTTGCCACGCTGCTGCTGCGCGAGCCTTGGGTCGTGGCGCGCTTCGCCGCCGCGGGCATGGTGCTTGCGGGCGCCCTGCTCCTGCGCGTGCGGTGATCCCGCTTGCCTATTTCTCCTTTGCCTCTGCGGCTGGCGGCGCGGAGGGAACGATCGAGCCCGTGGAGATCGGGCTGGTGCCTGCCGGCACGGCGCCGGCCTTGGCCCCGGGCTGGCCCCAGGCTGACCATCCAGCAGCCACGCCATGCCGCGGAACCATTTGTTCTCTTCCGGCAAGAGGCGATGATGCAGCTCGGTCCACAGCGCGGGCGACGAGATGTTCTCGACGAATGTCCTGGTCGGCGGGGTGACGAGGAACACCGCCACCGTGGCGGCCGCCATCGCCGAAGAGTGGCCAAGGTGCTTGTAGTCGAAGAGCTTCAGCGCCGTGCCGAACGACGCCTTCAGCCGCGTGTCCATCACGTCGACGGAATAGATCTCGTCGAGGATGAGGTGGGTGAGAAAACCGATGCCCGTGAAGCCTGCCGCGAGCCAGGCCACGCCCTGATCGCGCCCCAGCAGATTGCTGAAGATTACGGCCGTCACGAAGGAGCAGAACACCAGCGCCAGCACCGAATGCCAGATGCCGCGGTGGTAGCTGAAGCGAAAGAACACCTCCTTGGCGACGAACTGCACGAACAGCAGCGTGCCGAGCCAAAGAACAAGCATCTCGGCAATGGAGTACTTGCGCTCCAGGCCGAACAGCACGGCGAATGAAAAGAAGATGGCGAGCCCCGAGAACATCGCCCTGGCCGGGCGCGACTCCTTGAGATCGATGTCGGGCAGGACCGAGCCCAGCACGCCCGCCAGCGTCACCGCGACGACGTTCTCGGGTGCCACCATGTCGGCTGCCACCGTGACCGTCGCCAGAGCGCCGCTCACTATCGTGCCGACGGCAATGTGAGTTGGGAAATTCGCCATCCGTCGTGTCTCCTCGCGCGGGCGGCACGGCCGAACGCAAAGGGCACAAACTTACGAGACCGGGGCCAAGCCGGAAAATCGAGCGCTCCTTGCATCAGATTCGCCGGCGGGAGAGTAGATGGGCGCTGTGGAGGCGCTGTGGATAAGCGCCGCGCGGGATGGGCTGGTGTTCCAAGGGTGTTCGTGCCATGTGCGCGGGAATGACTGGGACCACCCAACAGGCCGCCGACAAGCTCAAGACCGCAGCAGTGGTTTCGATTGCGGTTGCCGCCGCCGTTCTGGGGCTGAAGTTCCTCGCCTACTGGCGCACCGGCAGCGTCGCCCTCTATTCGGATGCGCTGGAGAGCATCGTCAACGTGATCACCGCGGTGATTGCGCTCTACACCATCCATGTCGCGCTGCAGCCGGCCGATCGCCGCCACCAGTTCGGCCATCACAAGGCCGAGTACCTCTCTGCCGTGACCGAGGGTGTCCTCATCATCGTCGCCGCCCTGCTGGTGCTGCACGAGGCCTACGATGCCTTGATCAGACCGCGCAGTCTCACCGACCTCTCGGTTGGGCTCGTGTTGAACGGACTTGCCACCGGCCTCAACGCCGCGTGGTGTGCGTTCCTGATCCGCTGGGGGCGCCAGCAGCGCTCGCCAGCCCTGGTGGCCGACGGCTGGCACTTGCTGACGGACGTGGCGACCTCGGTGGGCGTGCTGATCGGCTTGGGACTGGCCACTGTGACGGGCTGGCAGATCCTGGATCCTGCGCTGGCGGCCGTGGTGGCGCTCAACATCCTCTGGGCCGGCTGGCGTCTCATGCGCGAGTCGGTCGGCGGCTTGATGGACGAGGCCGTGACGGCCGAGGTGGGCCGCCGCATTCGCGAGGTGATCGCGACCAACGCCGAAGGAGCGATCCAGGCGCATGACGTCAAGACGCGCACAGCCGGCCAGGTGACATTCATCGAGTTCCATCTGGTCGTGCCCGGCACCATGACTGTGGCCACCTCGCACGCCATCTGCGACCGCCTGGAGGCTGCACTCAAGGCTGCCGTGCCCGGAGCGCAGGTCGTTATTCACGTCGAGCCGGAGGCAGAAGCGAAGCAGACAGGGGTGCCAGTGGTACGATAAATTTTCGTAATGTGAAATATATATTCACCACTGTAAAAATCGTTGACGGCCCACGCTGCGTGGCCCTAGTTAGGCGGCCTATCTTCGCGTCCAAGTTGCACGACGAGAGTTCCCGGAGGGTCTGTGGAAAGCAGCGTAGAGGGCCATCCGGCGCCAGGGGCTGCCCGGGCAGCGTCCGGAGAGCGCGGCAGCGTGCAGTCCGTCGACCGCGCCCTGACCCTGCTCGAGGCCCTGGCCCAGTCAACCGGCGGCACGGCCCTGACCGACCTTGCAGGCCGGGCGGGCCTGAATATCTCCACCTGCCATCACCTGCTGGCGACGCTGGTCAAATGGGGCTACGTCGCCAAGGTGCCGGGCCGGCGCTATGCGCTGGGGGCACGGGGACTGCATCTGGGACAGGCGTTCCTGAAGCAGGTCGACCTGCCGCGCCGGGCGCAGCCCTTCATCGAGCGGATCAGCGAGGATACCGGCGAGACGGTGCACCTTGCCGTGCTGCAGGGCGATGCCATCATCACGCTGCTGCGGCGCGAGGGCCGCCACGCTGTGCGTGTGGATACCGGTGCGCTCGGCGCCTCCGATGCCGTCCACGCCACCGCCACCGGCAAGGCCATGCTGGCCTGGCTGCCCGAGGGCGAGATCCGCCGCATCCTGACAGCCAAAGGCATGCCGGCGTTCACGGCCAGCACGATCACCGATGCCGACGTTCTGATCGAGGATCTGCGGCTGGTGCGCCGCAACGGTCACGCACTCGACCGCGAGGAGTTCCAACCCGGCGTGATCTGTGTGGGTGCCGCGATCCGCAATCATCTGGGCGCTGTCATCGGGGCCATCAGCGCCTCCGCGCCGACGCAACGCGCCACCGAGGAGCATCTCGCCCGCGTGCGTGACGGCGTGATGGCGGCAGCTCGTGCGCTGTCGACCGAATTCGGCGAGCGGACCGGCGAGGCCGCGCACGCCGATGCCGCCGCCCCGCCAGTGAATTAAGTGAATTAGGAGAGAAACTTGATGTACGCGCCTGCCGGAGTGAAGACGAGCAAGGATTTCCCCATCCCCGACACCATGAAGGCCTGGGTGCTCGGCGATCCGGGACAGCTGAAGCTCGTCGACAAGCCGGTGCCGGTGCCGAAGAAGGCCGAGGTGCTGGTGCGCATCGACGCGGTGGCCATCTGCGCCACCGATCTCGACGTAATCGCCAACGGCCCGCCGGCGCTGATCCAGGGCGGCCTGCCGTTCAACAAGAGCTTCACGCCGGGCCACGAATACATGGGCACTGTCGTGGCGCAGGGGCCGGGCGTCGACGAGTACAGGATCGGCCAGCGGGTGACGGTGGAGATCCACGCCGGCTGCGGCCAGTGCAAGCGCTGCCGCGAGGGCATGTATACCTCGTGCCACAACTACGGGCTCAACTACGGCGACGTGGACAAGGGCCACCGCGCCAACGGCTTCACCACCGACGGCGGCTTCTGCGAGTATCAGGTCAACAACATCAACACGCTGGTCGCCATCGCCGACGACATGACCGACGAGGAGGCGACCCTGGTGGTCACCGCCGGCACCGCCATGTACGGGCTGACCGAGCTGGGCGGCCTGGTGGCGGGCGAGAGCGTGGTGGTGACAGGTCCGGGCCCGATCGGGCTGCTCGGGCGTAGCGGTGGCGAAGGCGCTTGGCGCGCAGCCCGTGATCCTCACCGGCACGCGCGACAACCGCCTCAAGATCGGCAAGGAGCTGGGCGCCGATCACGTCGTCAACGTCACCAGGGAAGATCCGGTGGAGGCCGTGCGCCGTCTGAACGGCGGCAAGGGCGTCGACTACGTGGTCGAGTGCTCGGGCGCGCCCAACGCCGTCAACGAGGCGGCGCGCATGGTCAACCGCGGCGGCAGGATCTGCCTTGCCGCCTTCCCGCACGAGGCGGTGCCGGTCGATATCGCCCACATCGTGCGCAACAACATCTACCTCTACGGCATCCGCGGCGAGGGCAAGAGCGCCACGCACCGCGCCGAGGCCTTCATGCGCCAGAAGCGGTTCGATGCCAGGAAGATCCACACCCACACCTTCGCGCTGGAGGACCTGCCGACCGCGCTGCGCTATGCGCGCGAGCGCATCGAGGATGCCATCAAGGTGGTGGTGAAGGCGAAGGGCGTGGCGGTGCGCCGGGAGGCGGCGGAGTGATGGCTGCGCGCGCGCACGCCCAGCAAGCCCTGCCGGCCTCGCCTGCCGGAGTGATCACGCTGGCGCCAGAGGGTGCCATTGCGCCGACCGGAACTTGGGCTGTGGGGGCACGCGCGGGCGACTTCGTGTTCGTCGCCGGCATGCGGGGCATCGACCCCGAGACCAATACTCTCGTGGAGGGCGATGAGCCGCGCGTGCGGCAGGCCTTCGTCAACATGAAGCTGATCGCGGAGTCGGAGGGCGCGACCTTGCGCGACGCCGTGCGCCTGGTGGTGTTCGTCACCGACATGGGGCGCTTCCGCCCGCTGGTGAACAAGGTGCAGGAGGAGTTGTGGGGCGCAGGCCCCTATCCGCGCAGCATCGTGGAAGTTCGGCGGCTCAACCAGGACGACACGGTCGAGGTGGAAGGTACCTTTTTCGCGCCCGCCAAGCGGTAGAAGGAACGACGGCAGCGATGCTGATCTGCGACGAGTATCTGATGCCGGGCTCGCTGGAGGAGGCCTTCGACGCCCTTGAGCGCCATCGCGGCCGGCATCGCATCGTCGCTGGCGCCACCGACACTTATCCCTGGGCGCGCGAGGGCCGCGCCGGCGATGTCGAGATGCCCGTGCTGATCGACGTCGCCAAGATCCCCGAACTGCGAGAGCGGCGCGTCGATGGCGCGCGCGTGCGCCTCGGCGCCGCCACGCCGATCCAGCGCTTCCTCGACGATCCTGCGCTCGTCCGCGCGCTCCCCGCCATGCCGCGCTGCGCGGTGTGGTTCGCCGACGACCAGATCCGAGAATCCGCCACCATCGGCGGCAACATCGTCAATGCCTCGCCGGCGGCCGACGGCACGCCGCCGCTGATCGCGCACGAGGCGCGCGTCGAGCTGGCATGCCGCCGCAACGGCAAGATCGTGCGGCGGACGCTGGCGCTCGGCGAGTTCATCACCGGCCCCGGCAAGACGGCGCTGGAAGAGGGCGAACTGCTGGTGGCGATCGAATGCGACGCGCTGCCGGGCTACGGCGGCAGCTTCGAGAAGGTCGGCCACCGCCGCTCGCTGGTGATCTCGCTGGTCTGCCTCGCGACGCTGGTGAAGCTCGATGCCTCGAAGAGCCGCTTCGAGGACGTGCGCCTCGCCATCGGCGGCATCGGCCCGGTGCCGCGTCGTCTGGCCGAGGTGGAGGCGTTCCTGCGCGCCGGCCCTGTCACGCGCCGAGCGCCTCGAGGCAGGCGGCCGAAATGCCGGTCGACCTGGTTGCCTCGCGCACGCGCCAGGCATATCGCCGCGACGTGGTGCGCGGCTTCGTGCTGCGCGGGCTGATCGAGGCGGTGCGCGGCGCCGGCGGCCACATCGCTGCGCTCGCTCCCGAGCTGGAGGCGGCCTATGCCTGACCTTCGCATCGAGGCGACCGTCAACGGCCGCAAGGTTGCGCGCAGCGCCAAGCCGCACCTGCGCCTGCTCGATTTCCTGCGCGACGACCTCGGCCACACCGGCACCAAGGAAGGCTGCGGCGCCGGCGAGTGCGGCACCTGCTCGGTGTTCGTCGACGGCGTGCTGCTGAAATCGTGCCTGGTGCCGGTCGCCAAGGCGCAGGGCGCGCAGCATCGACACCGTCGAAGGGCTGGCAACGCGCGGCGAGCTTTCCGTGCTGCAGCAGGCGTTCCACAAGATGGGCGCCAGCCAGTGCGGCTACTGCATCCCCGGCATGGTGATGGCCGCCACCGCCGCGCTGCGCGCCAACCCGTTCGCGGACCGCGAGGAGATCAAGGAGCGCCTCGGCGGCAACATCTGCCGCTGCACCGGCTACCAGAAGATCTTCGACGCCGTGGAGCTGGCGCGCGATGTCGGCAACGGCCGCCGGCCGGCCAGTGCGCTGGCCGAGGAAGAGCCCGCCGACGGCGCCTTCATCGGCGCCAACGTGCGCCGCATCGATGCGCCTTCCAAGGTGTCCGGCGCGCTGAAATATGCGGGCGACATGGTGCTGCCGCACATGCTGCACATGGCCGTGCTGCGCTAGCCCGCACCCGCATGCCCGCATCGTCTCGATCGACACCTCCGAGGCCGAGGCGATGCCGGGCGTCGAGGGTGTCATCACCTGCGGCCGATGTGCCGGGCGTCGACGGCTTCGGCGTGTTCGTGCACGACCAGCCCGTCATGGCGCGCGGCAAGGTGCGCTACGTCGGCGAGCAGGTGGCGGCGGTGGCCTCCGAGGACCCGCTGATTGCCCGCCGCGCGCTGGCCAAGATCAAGGTGGTCTACGAGCCGCTGCCGGCGGTGTTCGACGCCCACGAGGCGCTGCGGCCCGGCGCGCCGGTGCTGCACGACTATGCGCCCGACAACATCGTCAAGCACATCCCGATCCGGGTCGGCGACGTCGGCGAAGGGCTTCGCCGAATCCGACCTGATCGTGGAGGAGACCTACACCACCCAGCAGGTCGAGCACGCCTATCTGGAGCCCGAGGCCGGCCTTGCCTACGTCGATCCCGACGGGGTGGTGACCATCCTCTCGCCCAGCCAGAACATCACCCACCACCGCCACATGCTGTCGCGCATCATCGCCCAACCGATCAACAAGGTGCGGTTCATCATGAGCCCGGTCGGGGGCGGCTTCGGCGGCAAGGAGGACATGGTCTACCAGGGCATGCTGGCGCTGATGGCCATGAAGACGCGGCGGCCGGTGCGCCTGGTGTTCACGCGCGAGGAAAGCATCATCTCGACCGCGAAACGGCATCCTTCTCGCACGACATATCGCATGGGCCTCGCGCGAGACGGCCGCATCCGTGCGGTTGCAGATCCGCATGGTGTGCGACGGGGGCGCGTACGGCATGTCGACCGAGGGCGTCATGCGCAAGGCCGCTATCCTCGCTGCAGGCCCGTACGCGATCCCGCACGTGAAGGTCGATACCTATGGCGTATATACCAACAACACGCCCTCGGGCGCCTTCCGCTCGTTCGGTGCGCTGCAGGCCCAGTTCGCCACCGAGACGCACCTCGACATCTGCGCCGAGAAGCTCGGGCTCGATCCGTTCGAGATCCGCCGCATCAATGCCATGCGCGACGGCGCCGCTCACGCACACCAAGCAGCGGCTCGAATCGGTGAGCCTCGTGCGGGCCCTCGACGCTGCCGAGCGGGCCTCCGCGCTGGGAGGCCGGCGCTCCCATCGTGCGGGGTCCCGCGCGGGGCGACCTCGGCGGCGACGGCGTGCGCCCGCCGTGCTCGCTCGGCGCCCGCTTCGCGTCCCCGCCCGGGAAAGCCGCGCAGCGAGGTGGCGTGATGGCCAAGAAGCGCGGGCGCGGCGTCGCTGCCTGCTGGTACGGGATCGCCCGCACCGCCACGGTCGACCGCGCCGGCGCCTGGGCCGAGATCGACGACGGCGGCACGGCCAAGATCGTCACCGGCGTCACCGAGATCGGCGAGGGTATCCTGACCGTGCTGGCACAGATCGCCGCCCAGGAGATCGGCGTGCGCCCGCAGGACGTCACCATCGGCGACAACGACACCGCCCGCTCCCCCGAGGCCGCCCACGCCGGCGCCACCCGCCAGACCTACATGATCGGCAACGCCGTGGCGCTCGCCTCCCGGCAGGCCCGCGCCATGCTGGTGGAGGTGCTGGCGAAACACTGGGGCGTCGACGGCCGCACGCATCAAGACGGCCGCCGGCGAGGCCTGGGCCGAGGGCACCAACCACAAGATGCCGATGGCCGAGGCCGTGCACCTCGCCAAGAGCCGCGGCGTCGTCCCCGTCGGCTCGGCCTCCTTCGGCACCGACACCACCGGGCTCGACCCGGTCGACGGCTCCGGCCGCCCCTGGCAGGCCTACGTGTTCGGCTGCCAGGTGGCCGAGGTCGAGGTCGATACCCTCACCGGCGAGGTGCAGGTGCTCGGCATCTGGGCGGTGCACGACGTCGGCCGTGCGGTCAATCCGCGCGGCGTCGAGGGCCAGATCGAGGGCGGCATCGTGCAGGCGCTGGGCCAGGGCCTGATGGAGGACTACAGGACGGTCGACGGCCGCGCCACCACGCCCAACCTCGCCAAGTACATCCTGCCGACCTCGCTCGACGTGCCGCACGTCACCTCGGTGATCCTGGAAGACCCCGATCCGATCGGCCCGCTCGGGGTCAAGGGGATCGGCGAGCCCGCCATGATTCCGACTATTCCCGCCGTCATGAACGCGATCTACGATGCCGTCGGGGTGCGGATTACATCACTGCCGGCGACGCCGGAACGGGTACTTGAAGCCATCAAGGCGAAGAGCGGGGGCTGCTCGAGAAGAGTTGCAGCGGAATGACCCTTGAAATGTGCGGGTGGATGCAGACGACTGACTCAGGAGGATTGAAATGCCGACTTACACCCGAGGCTTCGCTCTGGCGGCCGTGACGCTCGCCATGCTCGCTGCCCCCGCACTTGCGCAAAGCCAAATATCCCGACGGCAAGCCGATCGAGATGACGACGTTGTTCGGCGCCGCCAGCGCCTCGACCTCAACCGCGCGCGTTCTGGCCGACGGCATGGCCAAGGTGCTGGGCGCGCCGGTGCCCATCCTCGACAAGCCCGGCGCCGGCGGCGCGATCGGCTACACCTACCTGTCGCAGCAGAAGCCCGACGGCTACTCGATCGTGTGGAGCTCGAACTCGATCTCGACCACCTTCCACAACGGCCAGCTGCCGTTCGACTACAAGAACTTCGAGCACGTCGCCCGCGTCACCATCGAGAACCCGGCGCTGGCCGTGAAGGCGGACGCGCCGTGGAAGACGCTCAAGGAGCTCGTCGACTACGCCAAGGCCAACCCGGAGAAGGTGCGCGTCGGCAACTCGGGCGCAGGGCAGCCAGACCCACATCGCCAGCGTGGCGCTGTTCTCCGTCCGTCGGCGCCAAGATCGTTCCGGTGCACCGCACGCGGCGGTCAGGCCACCGTCGATCTGCTGGCCGGTCGCATCGAGGTGGCGGTGCAGTTTCCGCAGGCCGTCGTGCCGCACGTGAAGAGCGGCGACCTGCGCGTGCTGGCCGTGCTCGGCAACATCCCCGATCCGGTCTTCCCCGACGTGAAGTCGGCCAAGCAGCAGGGCTACAACATCGACCTCGACCTGTGGCGCGGCATCTGCGGTGCCGAAGGGCACGCCGAAGGCGGTGATCGCCAAGCTGCAGGACGCCATCAAGAAGACGGTCGAGTCGCCCGAGTTCAAGGACGCGGGCCAGAAGATCGGCTTCACGCCGGCCTATCAGCCGTCCGACGCCTTCACCAAGACTGATCGCCGAGGACGACAAGCGCCTGGCCGTGGTCATCAAGGAAATCAAGGCCTGAAGCAAGATAGGCCGACAGAGTGCGCACTCGGTCGCGCGAGGCCGAGCCTCGCCGCGGGGAACGTTTGCGTGAGTGGCTGATCAGGAGACGCGGCCCGACGCTGGAAGCGGAGCAGGGCGCCTGGGCGCGCCCTGTCTCCGACCGCGCTCGGCGAGATGGTGATGGCGCTGGCGCTGCTCGCCGCCGCCGCTGTTCTTCGTCGTGGCACGCCGCTCTGCCTGCCCTTCGGCAGGGTCGGCTTGCCGGGTCCCGGCTTCTTCCCGTTCGCGCTCGGCATCGTGCTTGGCGCTGTTCGCGCTGGCGATCCTCTATGCGCGCCATGCGGGCCGACGGCGACGGCGAGGCCGTCTTCCTCGGCCACCGCGACGTGCTTGTCGTGCTTGCGGCGCTGGCCGGCGTGGCGTTCGCGTTCGAGACGCGCCGACTCCTATGTGGCGCTCGGGATCGTTCTGCCGCCGTCCTGCTGCTGTTCGTTGCCCGGACCGCGCTGTGGCGGGTGGCGCTTGGGCGCAGCGCTCGGCATGGTCGCCGTCTGGGTGGTCTTCAAGCTCGCGCTCGGCGTCAGGCTTCCCGCCGGCGAGTTCTGGCAGCAGGCCGTGGACTTCATCGCCGCCAAGCTTCCTTCCGGTCTACGCTAGGCGCATGCATGTCCGCCTTCGATCACCTGATGCAGGGCTTCGCCGTCGCCCTGACCTGGAAGAGCCTGTTCTACTGCTTCATCGGCTGCCTGTGGGGAACCATCGTCGGCGTGCTGCCGGGCCTCGGGCCCGCTGGCCGGCATGATGCTGCTGCTGCCGCTCACCTTCGGCCTCGATCCCGCCACCGGCATCATCATGCTGACGGGCATCTTCTACGGCGCCATGTACGGCGGCTCGACCACCTCGATCCTGGTGCGCATCCCGGGCGAGGCCGCCTCCGTCGTCACCTGCATCGACGGCTACGAGATGGCGCGCCAGGGCCGCGCCGGCCCGGCCTTGATGATCGCCGCCGTCGGCAGCTTCATCGGCGGCACGGTCTCGGTCCTCGGCCTGATGCTGGTGGCCCCGCCGCTGGCGCGCGTGATGGTGGCGATCGGCCCGTCGGTCGAGGTCGTGCTGATGCTGCTGGCGCTGTGCGTCATCGCCTTCGTCTCCGGCGGATCGCGGCTCAAGACCGGCGACCATGATCGTGCTCGGGCTCGCCGTCGGCACGGTCGGCCTCGACAAGCTCACCGGCGTGCCGCGCTTCACCTTCGGCAACCTGGGGCTGGCCGACGGGCTGTCGTTCACGGCGCTGGCCATCGGCCTGTTCGGCGTCTCCGAGATCCTGCTCAACCTGGAGAAGAGCGAGACCATCAAGGCCATCCGCCCCAAGCTCAGGGAGCTGGTGCCGCGCTGGAAGGACCTGAAGGAATCGGCGCCGGCGATCGGCCGCGGCACCGTCGTCGGCTTCATCTTCGGCATCATCCCGGGCGTCAGCCACGTCGTCTCGACGTTCGTCTCCTACGCGCATCGAGAAGCGCTTCTCCAGGCATCCCGAGCAGTTCGGCAAGGGCGCCATCGCCGGCGTGGCCGGGCCGGAGACCGCCAACAACGCCACCACCGGCACCGCCATGATCCCGCTGCTGGCGCTCGGCATCCCCTCGATCCCGGCCACCGCCATCCTGCTCTCGGCGCTGACCATCCACGGCGTGCAGCCGGGGCCGCTGCTGCTGACCGACCATCCGGAGGTGTTCTGGGGCCTGGTCGCCAGCATGTACATCGGCAACGTCGTGCTGCTGA
This sequence comes from uncultured Alphaproteobacteria bacterium, assembly GCA_963724565.1. Lineage (GTDB taxonomy): Bacteria > Pseudomonadota > Alphaproteobacteria > Rhizobiales > Hyphomicrobiaceae > AWTP1-13. Next base: position 190,863 of record CAVRVK010000005.1, on the reverse strand, counting down.
TGCTGAACCTGCCGTTCGTCGGGCTGTTCGTGAACCTGCTGCGCATTCCCTACGGCTGGCTGGTGCCGATCATCCTGGTGATCTCGATCATCGGCGTCTACAGCGTCAACTTCAAGGCCGACCGACATCTGGATCATGGTGCTGTCGGGCGGCGTCGGCTACCTGCTGCGCAAGTTCGGCTACGAGATGGCGCCGCTGCTGCTGGCGCTCGTGCTGGGCGACCGGCTGGAGGAGAATTTCCGCGCTGGCGCTTGACCATGTCGGGCGGCTCCTACGCGACCTTCGCCGACCAGGCCGTCGCTGATCGTCATCGCACCGTCGCCGGCGCTGCTGCTGGCTCCTGCAGGCTTGGCCTGGGCCTTCGGCTATCGCAAGGCGATCGCCGACGAGGCCGGAGCGGGCGTGAGCTGGGAGTTTCAAATCTGGACTGGGGAAGACAACAGGTCATGAGCGAGGCGCCATTGCGCGTTGCCGTGCTGGGGATGGGCTGGTGGTCCGACGTGCTGTCCGACGCCATCAAGCGCTCCAACGAGATCGAGATCGTGGCCTGCTTCACGCGCTCGGAGGACAAGCGCCGCGCCTTCGCCGAGAAGTACGGCTGCCGCGCGGCCGCGAGCTACGAGGAGATCCTCGCACGATCGCTTCGATCGCGGCCATCATCAACACGACGCCCAACAACGTGCATCTGGAGACCACGCGCCAGGCGGCCGAAGCCGGCAAGCACGTGTTCCTCGACAAGCCGATCGCCAACACCGTGCGCGAAGGCCAGGCCATCGCCGAGGTCTGCAAGCAAGGCCGGCGTCGTGCTGGCGCTCGGCTACCAGCGCCGCCGCGAGAGCCATTTCCGCTGGATCAAGAGCGAGATCGACGCGGGCCGCTTCGGCAAGCTGGTGCAGGCCGAGTGCAACATCAGCCGCGACCGGCTCGGCCAGTTCGATCTCTCGTCGTGGCGCTACACGGCGGAGGGCATGCCGGGCGGCGTGATGCTGCAGATCGGCATCCACTACGTCGACGTGCTCGAGTATCCTGATGGGGCCCGGTCAAGAGCGTGTCGGCGCGCCTCGCCCAGCTCGTGCTGCCGGGCGACAACCCGGACGTCGCCAACATGATCCTGCAGCACGAGAACGACGCGCTTTCCAACCTCACGGCGTCCTATGCCTCGGCCTCCGAGTTCTACATGATGAACATCTACGGCAAGGAGGCGAGCGCCTACTACGACCTGTTCTCCGGCCTCAGGCACCTGAAGCGCGGAGAGAAGACGGCGCGCGCGATCGCCGACCGAGAAGAACGACACCATCCGCGAGGAGCTGGAGGAGTTCGCCCGCTGCGTCCGCAACGGCGGCCAGCCGGAGACCGACGGCTTCTGGGCGGCGCGCAACCTCGCCGTCATCAAGGCCGGCGCCAAGAGCGCGCGCGAGGGCCGCGTGGTCGAGGTGGCCGAGGTCCTGGCGAGCGGTGAGTAGCGGACGGCGGCATCAGCGGCGGGGGCAAGGCATTGGCCAGAATTGATATCGGCGAGCTCACGCTCAACGTGGAAGAGCGTGGAGCGGGTCCGGCCTTCATTTTCATTCCGGGCCTGCTCGGGCTGCTACAACGCCTGGGATTTCCAGATGGCGGAGTTCTCCAAGCGCTATCGCTGCATCGTCGTTCGACCACCGCGGCGCCGGCGACAGCGACAAGCCGGCGACCGGCTACACCACCGAGCTGCTCGCGCGCGACGTGATCGGCCTGATGGACAAGCTCGGCATCGACAAGGCGCACATGGCCGGCACCTCGACGGGCGGCTGCGTGCTGCAGAACCTCGCCATCGACCACCCCGAGCGCCTGCGCTGCTGCATCTTCTCCAACACCTGGGTGAAGGCCGACGAGTACATCACGCGCGTGCAGATGACGACGCAAGCGCATCGCGCTGTCCTACGGGCCGGAAGAGTACGTCAAGGTCTCGTCGCTGTTCACCAACGGCGCCATGCAGTTCCGCTACGACCTCGACAAGGTGATGGCAGCTGGAGCGGCGCGCCTGGCCACGGTGGCGCCGGTCGAAGTGCTGGCGCAGCGCCTCGACATGACGCTGACGCACGACCGCTCGGCGCGACCTCGCGCAAGATCAAGAGCCCCTCGCTCGTCGTCGGCACGCGCGACGATGCCACCGTGCCCTCCTACCAGTCGGAGGACCTGGACAAGGCCATCCCGGGCTCGCGCTGGTCATCGTCGAGGAAGGCGGCCACTATTCCTACCGCCGCCACTGGCAGGAGTGGAACAGGATGGTCGGATGCCTTCCTCGAGGAGACCGAAGGCAGCGTGTAGATGAGCGCCGCGCGACAGGAGACCGAGCTGACCGCGGCCATGCGTGCGCGCGCGCGCGCCATCCGCGCCGCGGGCGGCATCGATGCGGCGCTGGCCAAGGGCACCATCCCCAAGCTCGTCGACACCACGCTGTCGGAAGGCCTGGTGCTCGGCCTGCTCAAGCAGGGCGTGCGCAAATACCTCGCCATCTTCGGCCACGGCTCGACCGACCTCGGCGAGGTGCTGCGCATCTACGAGGAGGAGGGCGTCACCCGCACCTTCAACTGCCGCAACGAGGTGGCGATGGCGCATGCCGCCACGGCGCTGCGCTGGCAGTACGGGGAGATCCCCGCCGTCGTGACCTCGATCGGCCCCGGCGCCCTGCAGGCGCTGGCCGGCTCGCTGGCGGCCGCCTCCAACGGCGTCGGCGTCTATCACATCTACGGCGACGAGACGACCTTCGGCGAAGGCTACCAACATGCAGCAGGTGCCGAAGGAGGAGCAGGGCCTGTTCGGCCAGATGACGGCGATCATGGGCCGCTCCTACGTGCTGCACACGCCGCGAGGCGCTGCGCGACGCGCTGCGCCGCGGTTCGCTCACCGTCAACCATCCCTATCGCGCGGGGCCGTTCTACCTGCTGCTGCCGCTCAACACCCAGCCCGCGCGCCTCACCGTCAACCTCGCCGCGCTGCCCGAGCGCCCCAGACTGCCGCCGCTCGCGCCCGCCTCCGACGCGCCGTTCGAGGAGGCGGCCGAGCTGATCGCCGAGCGCGCGCAAGGTCGCCATCAAGGCCGGCGGCGGCACGCGCGGCCACGACGCGGCCGTGCGGCGCCTCGCCGAAGCCGCCGGCGCCGCCGTGGTGCTGTCGCCCGGCTCCACCGGCGTGCTGCCCGACGCGCACGCGCAGAACATGCACGTCGGCGGCTCCAAGGGCTCCATCAGCGGCAACTACGCCATGGCGGAGGCCGAGCTGTCTGATCGTCATCGGCTCGCGCGCCGTGTGCCAGGCCGACTGCTCCGGCATCGGCTACAAGTCTGCGCAGCACGTCATCAACATCAACGGCGACCTCGCCGACGCCACCCACTACAACCGCACCTCGGCGCTCGTCGGCGACATCTCGGCTGTCGCCGAGCGCCTCGCCGCCCGGCTCGAAGCCGCCGACGCCGCCGCCAACAAGCGCGAGTGGCTCGCCGCCTGCGCCGCCAAGAAGGCCGAGTGGGCCGCCTACAAGCGCGCCCGCTTCGAGGCCGCCCCCATTCGCGACGAGGTGTGGCAGCGGCCTGCGCTGGCCCAGCCCGCCGCCATCAAGATCGTCGCCGACTTCGCCAAGGCCATCGGCGCGGCCAAGTTCTTCGATGCCGGCGACGTGCAGGCCAACGGCTTCCAGATCGTGGAGGACGACAGGACCGGCGACACCTTCACCGAATCCGGCGCCTCCTACATGGGCTTCGCGGTGAGCGCGCTGCTGGCCTCGGCGCATCGCCGACAAGCCCCGCTACGGCATCGCCTTCACCGGCGACGGCTCCTTCATGATGAACCCGCAGATCCTGATCGACGGCGTCGAGCATGGCGTCGCGGCACCATCGTCATCTTCGACAACCGCCGCATGGCCGCCATCACCGGCCTGCAGGTGGCCCAGTACGGCGCCGGCTTCCGCACCAACGATGGCGTGGCCGTCGACTACGTGCGCCTCGCCGGCGCGGTCAGCGGGGTCAACGCGCTGCACGGCGGCTGGACGGCCGACGAGCTGAAGCGCGCGCTGCAAGCCGCCCACGCCCACGACGGCCTCTCCGTCATCCACGTGCCGGTCTACGCCGGCGACCACGAGCTCGCCGGCCTCGGCGCCTGGGGCCAGTGGAACGTCGGCAACTGGTGCGAGGACGTGCAGCGCGAGTGGCTCGAGCAGGATTTGTAGCGCAGCGGTCTCGCTTTCCTCGAGAGATCATGCCGCGCTTTCGCGCGAGCGCGAACATGTCGCGACGAGGGTCATCCAGCTGCGACCAGACGGCCGAAGAAGGCCTTCAGGATGGGGTTGTCGTCGCCTGGCGGCCATCGCTCCCATGAAGAGGGCGGTGCGCACGCTGGTTCGTCCGCCGCCGATGAAGCTTCGGCCCCGCCATTGGCCGGACTGGCGGGTGAAGGGCGCGAGCCCGGCAAGGGCTGCGATCTTCTTGCGGTCGAGGCGGCCGAGTTCGGGCAGATCGGCGATGAGAGTGCGCGCAATGATCGGCCCGATGCCCGGGACCGAGGCGAGGAGGTCCTCCTTGTCGCGCCAGGCCGGCGAGCCGCGCACGGCATCGTCGATGTCGGAGTTGACGCTGACAAGTTCTTTTTCGAGGGCCTTGATGAGACGCGCGATGCTCTTTTTGATCCGCGCAGTGGCCCGTTTCTCGCGCTGGCGCTCGGCGCCGATCATCTCGACGATCTGCCGCCGGCGCGCGACCAAATCAGCCAGCAGGCGTGTGGCTTCATCGGCCAGCGGCCGCGGCTCGGGCTTGATCGCTTCGGCGAAGGGCGATTGAGGGCCAGCGTCGAGAATATTTTCGCGGCCGATAGCGTCTTCCGCCCCGCACCGTGCAAGCCTCGGTGGCTCCCCGCAGCAAAGTGAAGAGTTCGAAGCCGTTCTGCAAAGTCCAGTCGAGCGCGTCGTTGCCGAGCACCTGTCCACCGGCACGACAGGGCGACGTCGAGACGACTTGGCGCGTTGACACAGCCCGCGCTTGCTTCGATCATCCGCCACCCGCCCCCGGCCGCGCAGGAGACACCCATGCACCCCCGCGAACGCCTCGCCTTCCAGCCCATCGAGGGCCGCCCGCCGCTGAAATTTCCCGACGGCATCCGCCTCGTGGTGTGGCCGGTGTTGTCGCTGGAGGACTGGGACCTGTCGCGGCCCATGGCGCGCATGGTGATCACGCCGCCGCAGGGCGCGCCGCAGATCCCCGACCTGCCCAACTGGAGCTGGCACGAGTACGGCATGCGCGTCGCCTTCTGGCGCATGCGCAAGCATGTACGAGCGCGTCGGCGCCAAGCCGACCGTCGCCATCAACGCCAAGATCTGCGAGACCTACGCGCCCGTCGTGCAAGGCCTGCATCGACAGCGGCTGGGAGCTCAACGCCCACAGCTACGAGCAGATCCCCATGCACAAGCTGGAGGACCAGCGCGCCGTCATCGACAAGACCATGAGCGTGATCGAGAAGTTCTCCGGCAAGCGCCCGCGCGGCTGGTTCGGCCCGGGCCTGACGCAGACCTTCGACACGCTCGACCACCTGGCCGAAGCCGGCGTCGAGTACATCGGCGACTACGTGCTCGACGACGATCCCGTCACGCTGAAAACCAAGCACGGGCCGATGGTGGCGCTGCCCTACACCTTCGAGGTGCACGACATCGTCATGATGAACCTGCAGCACCACGCCTCCGAGGCGTTCCACACCCGCGCCATGGACCACTTCCGCTGCCTCTATGCGGAGTCGGCCGAGCGGGCGAAGATCATGGCCATCTCCTGCCACCCGTATCTGTCGGGCGTGCCGCACCGCATCGCCCACGTCGAGCGCACCTTCGCCGACATCCTCGGCCACGACGGCGTCGTCGTCCTGGACCGGCGAGCAGATTCTGGACTGGTACAAGACGCAATAGTTGTCATGCCGGGACTTGTTCCCGGCATCCATCCATCAACAGACGCCGGAGCCAGCAGAGAGTTGGATCCCGGTGACAAGCACCGGGATGACGCGCCGGTTCTGGATTTCAGGGAGACGACCCATGAAGGACACCATCGGCATCATCGGCCTCGGCATCATGGGCGGCGCGTTCGCGCGCAACCTCGCCGCCGCCGGCTGGAAGGTGATCGGCTACGACATCGACGCCGCGCGCAACGCCGAGGCCAAGGCCGCCGGCGTCGAGATCGCCCACAGCGCCGAAGCGGTGGCCGAGACGGCAGCCGACATCATCACCAGCCTGCCGACGCCGCGCGCCGTGCTCGACACCGCCGAGGTCATCGCCCGCGCCAAGGCCAAAGGCCGCACCGTGATCGAGGCCAGCACGCTCTCCCTCGACGACAAGATGGCCTTCAAGGCGATCCTGGAGAAGGCCGGCCACACCGCGCTCGACTGCCCGATGTCGGGCACCGGCGCGCAGGCGGCGGTGAAGGACCTCGTCGTCTACGCCAGCGGCGACAGCGCCGGCGATTGCGCGGCTCGAGCCGGCGTTCATGGGCTTCGCGCGCAAGGTCTACGACCTCGGCGCCTACGGCAACGGCAGCAAGATGAAGTTCGTCGCCAACCACCTGGTGGCGATCCACAACGTCGGCCAGCGGCGGAAGCCATGGTGCTCGCCATGAAGGCCGGCCTCGACCCGCACCAGACGGTGGAGGTGATCGCCTCCGGCGCCGGCACCTCGCGCGTGTTCGAGCTGCGCGCGCCGATGATGGCCGCGCAACACCTATCTGCCGGCCACCATGCGCTCGACGACCTGGAAGAAGGACCTCGACCGTGATCGGCGACTTCGCCTCGGCCTCGCGCTGCCCGACGCCGCTGTTCGACCTGTCGGCTTCGCTGTGCACGGCGGCACTCGCCATGGGCCGCGGCGCGGAGGACGTCGCGGCCGATCTGCGAGGTCTACGCCCAGATGGCTGGGTTGGATCGGTGAAGCAGCCGTAGGTTGGGTCAAGCGAAGCGCAGACCCAACGCGATCGAGGCGCCGGCCCGGCTCGTGTTGGGTCTTCGCGCCGCTCGACCCAACCTACACCTGCCGATCGCCTTGTTCACCGCCGGCAGCACCTTCTCCGCCAGCAGCACCATGGAGCGGCGGCCGAGATCGCGGTCGAGCCAGTCCTTGCCGGCATAGAGAAGCGTGCCGAAGTCGCCCACCTCCTCGCGGAAGGCCAGCAGCTTCTCCGTCACCTGCGCGCGGCGAGCCCCAGAGCACCAGCTTGTCCATCACGCCCTCTGACCGTCACGGCATCGTCCGGCGTCTCGCGCTTCTCCTTGAAGGCCTCGGCGCGGCCGGCCACCTTCAGCTTGGTCAGCAGGTTGTTGTAGTAGAGCCGGTAGGGGCTGTTGGGCGCCGTCACGTAGGCGCGCGCCGTCTTGTCGTCGTCGGCGACGAAGATCGAGCGGGCCACCCGCCAGTTGGCGGGGTCCGCCGGCCGGCCGCCCTTCTCGCAGCCCTCCACGTACTTGGGCCAGTGGCTCTTGACCCACACCGGCATCAGGAAGTTGGCCGAGATCGGCTCCCAGCCGCGCGAGGCCGCCTCCGTCACGCCCTTGGAGAACGGCGCCACCACCGTCACCACGATGGGCGGGTGCGGCTTCTGCAGGGGCTTGGCCAGGATGCCCTGGCCGATGTCGGCCATCAGCGTGCGCTGGGTGGTGACCGTCCAGTACTTGCCCTCGATGTTGTAGGGCGCCTCGCCGGCCCAGATCGCCAGCACCTGGTTGATCGCCTCCACGAACATCTCGTTGCGGTTGGCGTTGAGGTTGCCGAACACCTCCGCGTCCGAGAGCAGGCCGCCCGGCGAGATGCCGAAGTTGAACCGCCCGTCCAGCAGATGATCCAGCATGGCGATGTTGGCGGCGACGGCGGCCGGATGGTTGTTCGGCATGTTGATGGTGCCGGTGCCGAGCCTGATGCGCTTGGTGGCGTCGACCAGGGTGGCGATGAACATGACGCACGAGGTGATGTTCTCGGCCGCGTCCGTGACGTGCTCGCCGACGTAGCCCTCCACGAAGCCCAGCTCGTCGGCGAGGATGAACGCCTCCCGGTCCTCCCGCAGCGACTGGCGCCAGTCCTTGCCGAGCGGATGGATCGGCATGGTGAAGAAGCCGAGTTTCATCGGGCGCGCGCCTCTACTTGATGGCCTGCGGATTGATGGGCGAGCCGGTGGCGCCGGGGATGATCGAGCGGTGCGCCGCAGAAGAAGAACTCGTAGACCTTGTCGGCGGCGCAATCCTCGGCCAGCTCCTTCAGATTGAAGATCTCGCCCATGTAGAGGCCCATGGCCGGGATCACCACCCAGTGCCAGGGCTGGTTGACGTCGGTGGTCTCGTTGGGCCGCACCTCCACGCCCCAGGTGTCGGAGCACACGCCCGCCGACCTCCTTCTCGTGCAGCCAGTAGCAGCTCTCGAACTTCAGCCCCGGCGCGTCTCCGCCGGCGTAGCCGCCCCACTCGCCGCGTTTGTTGCAGGCCTCCATCTGGCCGGTGCGGACGATGACGAAATCGCCCTTGCGGATCTCGACCTTCTGCGCCGCGGCGCAGGCATCGAGCTCGTCGTTGGAGATGCCGTAGCCGTCGGCCAACGTGTCGACGCCTTTCCAGCGGGCGATGTCGAGCAGCACGCCGCGGCCCACCAGCTTGTCCTTGGCGTGCTCGATGCCGAGCTTGGAGAGCCCGTTCGAAGTCCACCGCGCGAGGCGTGATGCCCGTTGTACATCTTGTCGTGGTAGAAGATGTGTCCCAGCGAGTCCCAGTGCGTGGCCGACTGGATCGGCATGTTGAGCGCATCGTCCGCATAGAGCAGGCGCTCCTGCCGTCCGGCCAGCGCGTCGGTGCCGGTCGCCAGCATGGTGTGGATCGGGTTCCAGCGCTTGCCGAACAGGCCGCGCTGCGGCCCGCTGGCGCCCAGCGGAATGCCGAGCGCGAAAGATCTTGCCGCGCTTGATCAGCTTGCCTGCGGCGACCAGGTCAGCCGGCGTCACGTTATTGAGCGTGCCGATCTGGTCGTCCTTGCCCCAACGTCCCCAGTTGGAGAGCGCCTTGAACGCCTCGTCGACCGCCTGCTTGGAAACCTTGATGCTCCCGCTCTTGGGGCTCTTCGTAGGCATCGTCTCCACCCTTTCTTGTCTGGCGCGCTGGCCCGCGCTTTCATCCTATCTTGCCTGCGCCAAGCCGCGATTGCCAGCGACCGCGAATTGGGGTTCCATGACAAGAATTGATCGCGCGCATTATCACAGCGCCTGATCGACATCATCAACCGGGGAGATGCCCCATGACCTCTGCGCAGATGGCTTCCGTGCAAACCGCCAAGCCCACCGAGACGACGCCGGTCCCGGCCAACCCCCGCGCGCATTGGCCGATCGAGTTGCAGCAGGAGTTGGAGGACAACCGCTTCAATCCGATTGTCGGCAGCGTGCTGGTCTCGGAAACCGACAAGGTGCGCGTGTGGCACCTGATGATCCCGGCCGGCAAGCGCTGCACCTTCCACCGCCACGTGCTCGACTATTTCTGGACCTGCCATACCCACGGCAAGGCGCGCGGCTACTTCGAGGACGGCAGCATCACCGAGACGGTGCATTTCCCCGGCGACACCCGCCACCTCCACTACGGGCCTGGCGAGTACATGGTGCACAGCGTGGAGAACATCGGCGACACCGACCTGCTGTTCACCACAGTGGAGTACCTGCAGAGCGCGAATACGCCGCTGCCAGTGTCCGACGGCGTTCGGCTGAAGGCGTCGTGATCGCGGTGTCAGACCCTCCGGGTCTGACACCGATGCCCCAGGAAATCCAGCACCGCCGTCTCGGCCATCACCCGCTCCGGCGCGGCATAGTGGGCAGCCCGCGCCCGCTCCTCCTCGCTCGCGAACTCGTACTTGAGATAGGAGCCGAGTTGCCGCGCCTGGGTGACGAACTGCCGCCCCACCTCGATCCGCGAGGCATCGTAAGCCTGAAGCGCCGCCTCCACGTCGCCATGTCTCGCCAGCGCCTCCGCCAGCGCCTCGGCATCCTGCAGCCCCTTCACCACCCCGCCGCCGACATGCGGGCGCACCACGAAGGCCGCGTCGCCAATCAGCGCCACGCGGCCAAAGGCGATCCGCGCGCTCTCCAGGTCGTAGATCGGCTGCAGGAACGGCCGCCCCATCATGCGCATGACCGTGCGGAACTGCGGTGGCAGCAGGCGGTCGGCGGCCGTGCGCATTTCCCGCACCACCCGGCGCGCAACCAGCGGCGGCGGGATCGACAGCTCGTGCCGCGTGCCGCGCTCGTCCGTCAGCAGCCGCGGCATCTGCCGTGCCTCGTCGGCCGGGCGGTACCACACGATGTTCCAGCTCCTGTGCCCGCGGCGCAGGTCGTTGCCCGGGCCTGCCACCGGATACCCCAGGAACTGCTCGCCGGGCGGCAGCGCGAAGCTCAGGCGGTCGAAGATCGCCTGGCCGATCGCCGTCAGCGCCACATCCTCGCCGATCAGCCCGCGCCAGGCGACGTATCCGGCATAGAGAGGCTGCGCCTCCGGCAACAGCTGCGTCCGCACGGCCGAACGGAAACCGTCGGCGCCCACCAGTAAGTCGCCCACAGCCGATGTGCCGTCGGCGAAGTGGGCCACCACCCCACCGCTCTCTTGCGAGAGGCGCAAGAAATCCTTGCCCAAATGATAAGCATCGGACCCCAGTGCGCCACTCAGCATCTCGAACAGCCTGTTCCAGGAGGTCGCAACTTGCGCCCGGTCATGGCGTCCGATCACTTGGCCCTCGACATTGAGCACCAGGCGGCCCTCGACGGGCACGCCGAAGTCCCGCCCCGTCTCGAGGCCGAACTCGGTCAGCGCTGCCCGCATCTCGGGATGCGTCATGATGCCGGCGCCGCGCCCGGTCAGGGCCACCGGCGAGCGCTCGTACACGCTAACTTTCCATCCGCGGCGGCGCAGATAGAGGGCCGCGAACAGCCCACTGATCGAGCCTCCGACAATGATCGCCTCGGGTGTGTCGCCCTTCATCTCTCTGTGCCGACTGTGGTGATTGAGCACACTGGCGTCCGGGCGGGATAGCCAAGCCGCCGACGTTGCTGCACAATGACTGGGCTCATAGCATACAAGCGCGCTGAAAAAGCCGCATCAATGGGAGGAAGCGTCGTGTCCGCCAGAGCGATGCACGAGAATGCGCCCAGGCGGGCGGCGATTCTCTATATGCCGGGCGCTGAGCATGGGTGGTGCTCCTGCCCATGAGCATCCCAATGGACCTGCTGCTCAACGCCATCGTCGCCGGCCTGTTGCTCGGCGGCTTTTACGCCGCGGTGACAGTCGGCATCTCCATCTCCTTCGGCATGCTCGATGTCGTCAACATTGCGCATCCCGCCTTCATCATCGTCGGCGCCTACATCGCCTACATCGTCAACGCCACCTTCGGGCTCGACCCGATCCTCACTGCCGTTCTGGCGCTGCCGGCTTTCTATGTGCTTGGGCAAGCCATCTACCAGGTGTTCTATCTCTCGTTCGAGAAGCGGGGCGAAGAAGCGCTGCGCGGCCTCGCCTTCTTCTTCGGGCTGCTGTTCATCACCGAGGTGTTGCTGATCCTGGTGTTCGGCGTCGATTACCGCTACGTGCACGCCGGCTACATCGGGCCCACCTGGCGCATCGGGTTCGTGGACTTTCCTTTGCGCATGCTGGTGCCCTGCGTCGTCTCCATCCTGCTCGTCGTCGCTTTGCAGCAGTTCCTGTCGCGCACCTTCATCGGCCGCGCCATCATGGCGGTGGCGCAGGATCAGCAGGCGCTCAGGCTGCTGTCGGTCGATCCCGTACGCATCAAGCGCATCGCCTTCGGCATCTCGATCGCCACCGCTGCGCTGGCCGGTGCGTTCCTGATAATCATCCAGCCGGTGGAGCCCTCGGTCGGGCGCGAGTATATCGGCCGCATCTTCGCCATTTGCGTGTTGGGCGGCATGGGCAGCCTGCCGGGCACGGTGATCGCAGCAATGCTGCTCGGCATCATCGAGAGCTTCACGTCCACCTTCTACGGACCCTCGTGGGCGCCTGCCGTCGCCTTTGGCTTCCTTCTGATAACGCTGGCTGTCAGGCCGGCTGGCCTGTTGGGGCGCTAGCGGATGCGTTCGTGGGTTTTCCTGCTCGTGGCGCTGTTGGTGGCCGCTGCCGTGTTCGCGGTGGCCCTGTTTGTGCGCAACGACTACCTGTTGTTCGCCGGCTTCGTGGTGCTGCAGTACGTGGTGCTGGCCACGGCCTGGAACATCCTCGGCGGCTACTGCGGCTATGTAAACTTCGGCACGGCCGCGTTCTTTGCCATGGGCGCCTACACCACGGTGGCCCTGCACAAGCTCGGCGCCAATCCCGGCCGCTACCTGTCCGACACCCCCTTCGAGTTCCTATCCGCCCTGCTGCCGCTGTCGGTGCCCTCCCTGATGCTGCTCGGCGGCGTTGTCTCGGGGGTGGTCGGCTACGGCATGGGCTACCTCACGCTACGCCTGCGCGGGGTATTCTTCGCCATCGCCACATTGGCGATGGCCGTCGTGCTGCAGACCGTCGTCATCAACTGGGATTTCGTCGGCGGCTCGCGCGGCGCCTATGTCATCCGCCCCGACCGGGTCACGCTCGGACCCCTGTCGCTCACCTACATCGAATACCTGTTTGGGCTGATGCTGTTGCTCGCCGTGTTCGGGTTGTGGGTTGCACGCCTGATCGAGCGCTCGCGCATGGGGCTCGGTTTCGCAACCATCCGCGACGACGAACTGGCGGCGGAAGCCTCGGGTGTGCCCACACTGCGCCTGAAGCTGATCGCCACCGCCGTGTCCGGCGCGCTGATGGGCATGGCCGGTGCGCCGCTGCCCTACTACATCGGCTACGTCGAGCCGTCCGCCGCCTTCGGTCTGCCCTACGCGGTCAATTCCATCGCCATGCCGATGATCGGCGGCACCACCATCTGGGCCGGTCCGCTGATCGGGGCGGTGCTGCTCGGCACGCTGCAACAGATCGCCACCGTCACCATCTCCTCCGTGGTGAACCTGCTCATCGTCGGCGTACTGCTGGTCGCATTCGTGATTGCCGCCCCCGTCGGCATCGTCGGCATGATCCAGGAGTTCCTGCGCACCGCCGCCCCGTCCCGCCTCAACATGCGCTCGATCGTCGTCATCGCCATCGCCGCCTACTGCTTCCTGGTCGGAATCCTGGGCATCATCTTCAACATACCCGCCATCCAGACCGCCAACTTAGGGTTAGCCGGAATGGGCGTGTTCGGCATCGTCGTCGGGGCGCTCAATCTCACTTCCGCCTACGGCCTGCTGAAGCTGCAGAGTTGGGCGCCGCGCCTCGCCACCCTTTCGTTTGTCGGCGCCATCGTGCTGGCGGCCACCCACATCTGGCTCGACCGCGCGGCGCAGGGCTTCGGCCTTCACTCGGTCATGGTCGTGCTCGCCCTGGTTGCGATCTGGCTCCTGCAGAACCGCGACGTCAGGGGCCTGTACGGTCACCAGCAGCAACCCAGCCATCGTCCGGTGACGGCATGAGCTCGCTGCTTCAGGTCAAAGGCCTTTCCAAGCGCTTCGGCGGCTTCATCGCGCTGGACGGCATCGACCTCGACGTGGAGCCGGGTGAGCGGCTCGGCCTCATCGGCCCCAACGGCTCGGGCAAGAGCACGCTCGTCAATTGTATCTGCGGCACGTTGCACAACGAGACCGGCAGCGTGCGCTTCGACGGCAAGGTCATCGACGGGACGCCTGCGCACAAACGCACGCACTTGGGGCTTGCGCGCAGCTTTCAGCTGCCGCGCCCGTTCGCCAGCCTCTCCCTGGTCGACAACCTGCGCATCCCGATCCTCTACACGGTGAGCCACCGCTCCGGCGGCGTCCGCTCCGTGCACGCCATCGACGAGCGCTGCATGGAGCTGTTGACCATGGTCGGCCTGCAGCACCTCGCCAGGCGCTGGCCGCGCGACCTCACCCAGGTGGAGATGCGCAAACTCGAGCTCGCCCGCGCCATGGCCGCCGAGCCGAAGCTGCTGATCGCCGATGAATCCATGGCCGGGCTGTCGCTCTCGGAGGTGGAGGACATCATCCAGCTGCTGCTGCGCCTCAACAGCCAGGGCATCACCGTGATCCTGATCGAGCACATCATGCGCGCGGTGATGAGCTTCTCCCAGCGCATCGCCGTGCTGGTGTCGGGCCGCAAGATCGCCGACGGCAAGCCCGACGACATCGTCAACAATCCCGAAGTCGTGAGTGCCTACCTTGGCCAGTAGCATCACCATCGAGGGTCTGCATGCCGGCTACGGCGCCGTGCGCGTGATCGAGGATGTCTCACTCAGCGTCGCGCCGGCCGAGACCGTGGTGCTGCTCGGCACCAACGGCAACGGCAAGAGCACCCTCATGAAATGCGTCATGGGGATAGTGCGGCCGAGCGCGGGCACGATCGTCGCCGAGATCGACGGCGTGCGCCATGATCTCACCAAGCTCACCACCGAGCAGATCGTCGATCTCGGCATCGCCCTGGTGCCGGAGGGGCGGCGGCTGTTTCCCAAGCTGACGGTGGAGGAGAACCTGCTGCTCGGCGCCTATCGCCGCTCGGCGCGCCAACAGATGGACCGCAACCTCGCAACGTGCTTCGACACGTTCCCGCGGTTGGCCGAGCGGCGCGGCCAGCTTGCCGGCAGCCTCTCGGGCGGCGAGCAGCAGATGCTGGCACTGGGCCGCGCGCTGATGCTGGCCCCTCGGATCCTGCTGGTGGACGAGCCCTCCGTCGGGCTCGCACCGCTGCTGGTGGCTCGCACCATCGATGCCATCAAGGAGCTGAAGGACAAGTACCAGCTCACCGTGCTGATGGCCGAGCAGAACTTTACGCAGGCCGTGCGTATCGCCGACCGCGGCTACGTCATCGTGCACGGCAAGATCGCCGTTGAGGGCCGCTCGGCGGAGGAGCTCAACAACAACGAGCTGATCCGCAAGTTCTATCTGGGACTTTGAACTCCCTCTCCCCGCCTGCGGGGAGAGGGAACAGGTAGTGACTACTTCCCGTCGAACGCCGGATAGACCAGCTTGCCGGATGCATAGTCGGGCGGCGACACCACCACCTGGGTGTCGACGCCCTTGAACTGCATTCCGTCGTTGCCCGTGACGTTGCGGAACTGGACCTGCAGCACCCGGGACTCCGCCCACTCGCCGCCCTTGCCGAACCTGATGTCACCCACCACCGTCTTGAACGTGTTGGTGCGGATGTAGTCGGCGAGCTTCTTGTCGTCCAAGCTCTTGGTGGCCTGGACGGCTTGCTCCAGCACCTGCATCTGGGCATACGCCAGCGGCGCCATGTAGTAGCCGAGCGGGTCCACCTTCGCCTCTCCTGCCCTGGCCTGGTATCTGCTCATCAGGTCCGCGACCCCTGGAAACATCATCTTCGGCACCGGCAGCCAGAAATCGTAGTTGGTCCAGCCGTTAAGCAGGGGCCCGAGCTGCGCCTTGATCGAGGTGTTCTGCAACCCGACCATGCCGCCGCCGATCATCTTGGGCTTGAAGCCTAGCTCGTTGACCGAACGCACCATGCCGACCGAGTTCGGGTGGATAGGAGCACACCACGACGATGTCAGGATTGGTGGCCGCGATGGCGCGCACGATCGGCGCGAAGTCCGTGGTCGGCGGCGGATAGGTCTTGTCGTAGACGATCTTCAGCTTCGCCTTGTTGGCGTTCTCGCGTGCCCCATCGGCGGCATTGCGGGCGAACTCGGCATCCGCGGCCACGATCGCCACTGTCGTGGGCTTGGTGCTCTGGGCCAGGGCCACATCGAAGAAGCCCTTGGTGAAGGCTGGCTTCGGGTCGGGGCCCGACGGGATCATCACGTAGTAGTTGGGGTAGTTGAACTCGCTGTTCACGCCGAGCCCCAGGAGGCCGATGAACATCTTCTGGCGCTGCATCACCAGCGGCATGGCCGGCGCCAGCATGTTGGTGCCGTAGCCGCCGATGATCAGGTCGGCCTTGTCGACGTCGAGCAGCTTGGCGTAGATGCCGGGCACGGTCGAAGGATTGGTTTGGTCGTCGTAGAAGACGAGCTTCACCGGGCGGCCGAGCAGCCCGCCCTTCTTGTTGATGTCCTCCTCCCAAATCTTCTGGGCCAGCAGCGCCGACTGGCCGTTGGGACCGAGCCCACCGGTCATGGCCATGCTGTAGCCGATCTTGATCTCTTGGGCGGCGGCGGGCTGCGGCGTCAGCCACAAAGCGGCGATAGCCGCGAGCGCGGCGCACATTCTCAATAACGACAGATTTTGCATGGGCGTTTCTCCCGGTGAGCGTCGCTTGTTCTTTTTTGCGCAGTCTATGCGGGCCGCCCTTCCAAGCCAAGGGCGAACCCCTTGCTTGACACTCCTGGGCCCATGGAAGACGCTGCCATCAGCTGATCGCTGGTATTTCATTAGCCGAAATACTCGCCGGTCCCGGTTGAAAGGTGTATCCCGGTCTGCACGATAGCCGGAAGCTGGCCAAGCCGAGCGACCGCCGCGATAGGGAGAACGTCCATGCGCGAATACACGCCCGAGAACATCACCGATGTCGTGATCGAGCAGATGTCCACCACGCCCGATCCGCGCATGAAGGAGGTCATGGAAGCCGCGGTGCGCCACCTGCATGCCTTCGCGCGCGAGGTGAAGCTGACGCCGGCCGAGTGGATCTACGGCATCGAGTTCATGACCAAGGTCGGCCAGATGTGCAACCCGGCGCGGCAGGAGTTCATTCTGCTGTCCGACACCGTCGGCCTCTCGGCACTCGTCAACATCATGCACGACAAGACCAAGATGGAAGAGGCGACCGGCGCCAGCCTCCTGGGGCCCTTCTTCCGCGAGAACACGCCGAAATTCGAGCAGGGCGCGACGATCGCCAAGATCGACAAGGGCGGGCAGGAGGTGGTCCTCTTCGGCCGCATCACCGACGCCAAGGGTGCGCCGCTCCCGGGCGCCCAGGTCACGGTATGGCAAACGGCAGCGGACGGCCGCTACGACATCCAGAACAGCATCGAAGAGATCGACTGCCGCGGCATCTTCCGCGCCGACGACAAGGGCAACTATCTGCTGCGCACGGTGCGGCCGCTCGGCTACTACATCCCGCTCGACGGCCCGGTCGGCAAAATGGTCATGGCCCAGAAGCGCCATGGCAAGCGCCCTGCGCACATCCATTTCCTGATCAGCGCACCGGGCTACCGCGAGCTTGTCACTGCGCTCTATCTGGCCGGCGACGAGCACCTCGATGACGACGTGGTGTTCGGCGCCTCGGGCGACCTGGTGGTGGAAGTAAAGCCCAACGATCCGGCCTCGCCCGTCAAAGGTCTACCCAGCATCCGCTTCGATTTCAGCCTGGCGCGTGAGAGCGAGGCCGATAGGCGCGCCGGGCGCGTCGGCGCCGACCCTGGCCAGGTCACGCAATCCGGCAATGGCAAGCCCACCGGCCCCTACGGTGCTCCGCCCCCGGAGATGCTGGCCGCCGAGCAGGAGAAGAAGAAGGGCATCCTGGGCGGCCTGTTCCGCGGCAAGTGAGAATTCGCTCCTGCATGTCGTCCTCGGGCTTGTCCCGAGGACCCATAGCGCCGCATACTGCCAAGCACGACGGGTGATCGGCCAAGCAGGTCGTTTGGGAGCCGACCGGTGCTGCGCTTGCAGACCTGCGATAGGCGCCTAGACAGGCTGAGAGCTGGATCTTCGGGACAAGCCCGAAGATGACATGGCGCGAGCAGGGAGACCGATCGATGAAAGCGCCGCCGTTCAGCTACGCGCGCGCGGCCACGCTTACCGATGCCTTCCAGCTCTGGCGCGACGCCGGGCCGGACGCCAGGCTGCTGGCCGGCGGCCAGAGCCTGCTCGCAACGCTTGCCTTTCGCCTCTCCGAGCCCAGCACACTGATCGACATCTCGCGCGTGCGCGAGCTGCGCGGCATCACACAGTCGGGCCCTGTGGTCCGGGTCGGCGCGCTCACCACCCATGCCGAGCTCGGGCGCAACGAGCTGCTGCGCCAGCACGTGCCCCTGCTGGCCGAGGCCGTGCCGCTGATCGCCCATCCCGCCATCCGCAACCGCGGCACCATCGGCGGCTCGCTAGCGTTTGCCGATCCGGCGGCCGAGCTGCCGGCCTGCTGCGTCGCGCTGGACGCCATGATCGTTGCGCGCAACGCCGCTGACGAGCGGCGCATTCCAGCGTCAGAGTTCTTCACCGGGCTCTACGCGACCGCGCTCAAGCCCAACGAGCTGATCGCGGCGGTCGAGTTCCCTGTCGCCAAGGCCGGCGATCGCAGCACCATCCTGGAGCTTGCGCGCCGCTCGGGCGACTACGCCATGGCCGGCGTGGTGGCGAAGGCCAAGGTCACCGGCAGCACGCTCGTCGATCCACGCTTCGTGTTTTTCGGCGTCGGCGACGGCCCGGTGCTGGCGGATCAGGCAATGGCAGCCATCAGCGGCCAGCAGGTGCTCCCTGGCACCACCGCCACAGCCCAAACCGCGCTCGACGGTGATCTCGATCCGCCGGCCGACCAACACGGCGGGCGGGAGATGAAACGGCATCTGGCGCGCGTGCTGCTGGGGCGCGCGCTACGCCGCCTCGCCGGCGTCGAGGAGGCACGCGCCGCATGAGCCAAGAGGTCAACGTCACGCTGACGGTCAACGGCGAGCGCGTCTCCCGCCGAGTCGAGGCGCGCCGCCATCTCGTCGACTTCCTGCGCCTGGACCTCGGGCTGATGGGCGCACACGCAGGCTGCGAGCACGGCTTCTGCGGCGCCTGCACGGTGCGCGTCGACGGCTCAATCGTGCGCGGCTGCCTGGTGCTCGCGGCATCGCTGGAAGGCGCAAAGGTCGAGACTATCGAGGGCGTGTCCGACTCGGCGAGATCCGCGACCTGCAGGACGCCTTCATCGCCCGCAATGCATCCCAGTGCGGCTACTGCACGCCGGGCATGCTGCTCACCGCAGCCGACCTGCTCAAAGCCAGCCCGGCGCCGACACGCGAGGAGATCCGCGAGCACATCTCGGGAAACTACTGCCGCTGCACCGGCTATCACGCCATCGTCGATGCGGTCGAAACGGTGGCCAAGAAGCGCAACGGACAGGGTAGCGGCCAAGGAAGTGTAAAGGCGGCACCGTGAACGAGATCATCGATCCCCGCTCCGTCGACCGGCCGAACTCCTACATCGGCAAGTCGCTGCCGCGCCCCAACACCAAGAAGCTCGTTGAGGGACGCGGCCAGTTCGTCGACGACGTCGTGTTGCCGCGCATGGTGCATGTCGCCTACGTGCGCAGCCCGCATGCCCACGCCAGGATCGCCGGCATCGACGCAAGCGCCGCACTGGAGACGCCCGGCGTGCTGCGCGTGTTCACGGGGCGCGACCTCGAAGCGCACTGCCAGCCCTGGGTGGCCACCCTCGCCCACCTCAAAGGCATGAAATCCGCCCCGCAGCGGCCGCTTCCGATCGAGCGAACCACCTGGGTCGGCGAGGCGGTGGCGGCCGTGGTGGCCGAGACCCGCGCCATCGCCGAAGACGCCGTTGCCAAGGTCAACGTCACTTACGAGCCGCTGCCGGCCGTGGTCGACATGGAGACGGCGCTCGGCCCCGGCACGCCCGTGATCCACCCGGACCTCGGCGACAACCTCTGCTTCCAGCGCGTCAACGAGAGCGGCAAGGTGGACGAGGCATTCGCCGCCGCCCACAAGGTCGTGGAAACCACCTTCCACACCGGCCGCCACACCGGCGCCACCGTGGAGCCGCGCTCGATCCTGGCCGAATTCAACCGCGCCTCGGGCAAGCTCACCGTCTATCACGCCACCCAGGCGCCGCACATGATGCAGGGCGTGTTCGCCCAGCAGATGCGCATGCCCGAGGGCGACGTGCGCGTGATCTGCAGCGACATCGGCGGCAGCTACGGCATCAAGGTGCACGTCTATCCCGACGAGGTGGCCACCGCGGTCATTGCGAAGATCATGGGCCGGCCGGTGAAGTTCATCGCTGACCGGCTGGAGAGCTTCACGACCGACATCCACGCCCGCGACCACCGCATCAAGGGCCGCATAGCCATCGACGCCGAGGGGCGCATCACGGCAATAGACATCGACGACCTGACCGGCATCGGCCCTTACTCGGTCTATCCGCGCACCAGCGCGGTCGAAGGCAACCAGGTGGTGAACCTGGTGGGCGGCCCCTACGACTTTGCCAACTACCGCGCCAAGACCACGGTAGTGCTGCAGAACAAGACGCCGACCTGCCAGTACCGCGCGGTCGGCCACCCCATCGCCACGGCGGTCACCGAAGGGCTGGTCGACCTCGCCGCCGAGGCGGCGGGCCTCGATCCGGTCGAGTTCCGCCGTCGCAATCTCATGGCCGACGGCACCTACCCGCGCACCTCGCCTGCCGGCATGAAGTTCGAGGGTCTTTCGCACATCGCCTCGCTCGACAAGCTGATCGAGATGATCGACTACGCCGGCCTGCGGGCGGAGCAGGAGCGGCTGCGAGCCAAAGGCATCCACCGCGGCATCGGCTTTGCCAGCTTCATCGAGCTCACCAACCCCAGCCCGTTCATGTACGGCATCGGCGGCGCGCGCATCTCGGCGCAGGACGGCTGCACCGTGCGCATCGATCCCGACGGCTCGGTGGTGGCCGCCACCGGCGTCACCGAGCAGGGCCAGGGCACGGAGGCGATCATCCGCCAGATCGTGGCAGAGGGCGTCGGCGTGCCCATCGAGCAGGTGCGCGTCGTCACCGGCGACACGCTCACCACGCCCTACGGCGGCGGCACCTGGGCCTGCCGCGGCGCCGGCATCGGCGGCGAGTTCGCCCTTCAGTCCGGCATCGCGGTCAAAGAGGCCGCGCTCAAGGTGGCGGGCGCCATGCTGCAGGCGCAGCCCGATACGCTCGACCTTGTCGACGGCGAGATCGTCGAGCGCGCCACCGGCACCTCGCGCATGCCGCTCGCCGAGCTTGCCCGCATCGTCTACTTCCGCGGCGACACCTTGCCGCCCGACCTGCCGCGGGAACTCATGCAGACGCGGCACTTCATCACCAAGGAGTACCCGTTCGCCTTCACCAACGGCGTGCAGTGCTGCTCGCTGGAGGTGGACGTCGAGACCGGCATGGTGAAGCTCCTGATGATGTGGTGCGTGGAGGACTGCGGGCGCATCATCAACCCACTGCTGGTGGACGAGCAGGTGCGCGGCGGCATCGTGCAGGGCATCGGCGGCGCGCTCTACGAGCACTGCATCTACTCGCCCGAGGGCCAGCTGATGATCGGCTCCATGGCCGACTACCTGGTGCCGATGGCGGCCGAGATGCCCGACATCGAGGTCGGCCACGTCGAGACGCCGACAAGAGAGTTGCTGCTCGGCGCCAAAGGTGCGGGCGAGGCCGGCACGGCGGGTGCGCCGGCGGCCGTCATGAACGCCATCAACGATGCGCTGCGCCCCTTCAACACCAAGGTCTTCGCCCAGCCCTTCACGCCCGAGCGCATCCTTGCCGCTCTCGGCAAGGTGCCGGAGCGGCAGCCGTCCGGAACCCAGCTGCCCTCAGCCGCAACGGCCGGTGGTCGAGCCACAGACAGCGCGCGCGCAGCCGCGAGGCAGAGCGGCGGCGGCAAGCCTGGCCTCCTCAGCCGCATGCTAGGCCTCAAGCCGCAATAGTCGTCCGCAGCGTTGAGCGCCACAGGAGAGCAACGATGGCGCAAGGAAGCGGATGGATCAGCCAGTTCCCCGGGTTGACACGGCTCGGGAACGAGCTGATCGCCACGCTCGCCAAGAGCAGCTCCATCGTCACCCTGCCGGCGGGCAGCCGCGATCTATGGCCCAGGCCAGGCGCCCGAGAGCTACCTGCTGCTGCTCGAGGGCAGCGTACGCGTGCAGCAGGTGTCCGAGAGTCGGGGCGCGAGATCGTGCTCTACCGCGTGTCGGCGGGCGAGAGCTGCGCGCTCACCACCGCCTGCCTGATGGGCTACGAGGACTATCCGGCGGAGGCGATGTGCCGAGACCGACATCCGCGCGGTTGCCATTCCCCGCGCCACCTTCGACGACCTGATCGCGCGCTCGCCCGAGTTCCGCCGCTTCGTGTTCACCGCCTTCAGCACCCGCGTCACCGAGCTGTTTCGCATCATCGAGGAAGTGGCGTTCTCGCGCATGGACATCCGCCTCGCGCACAAGCTGCTGGAGCTGTCGCACGGCGCCGACCATGTCGCGGCTACCCAGCAGCAGCTGGCTTCCGAGCTCGGCTCGGCGCGCGAGGTGGTGAGCCGCATCCTGTCCGAGTTCCAGCGCCGCGGCTGGATTTCATCGGCACGCGGTAACATCGCGATCAATGATCGCCCGGCGCTGGAAAGGCTGGCGCGCGAGCACTGACCGCCGACGGCGGGCTCCGTGACTTAGTCACATACGCGGGCCCGCAGGGCGCCTAGCGTGACTTCCATCGAACAGCATGATGCGTCAGGCATGCCATGACATGCAATGTGTTGGCGGCATCGACCGGCTGTTGCGCGCGGTCGTCGGCCTCGCCCTGATCAGCCTCGTTCCTGTTCGTCGGCGCCGCAGACGTCGCACGTGGGGCGTGGGTCGGCCTTCTGCCGCTGGCGACGGCCCATCTTCGGCTGGTGCCCACCCTACGCCCTGCTCGGCATCAGCACCTGCCGCGCAGGGTCGCCCGCGCCCGAGAGGCAATCATGAGGTTGACCGACAAGGCCTGGTCCCCCTATGTGGCGGGCGCCATCATCGGCCTGCTGCAGATCCCGACCTTCCTGCTGATGGATACCGCGCTCGGCGCATCCTCGTCCTACGTCACGGTCGCCGCCCATATCGCCGCGCTGTTCGACGGCGGCGTGGGCAACGTCAAGTATCTCGCCTCGCACATGTGGGGCGCCAAGAACTGGTGGCAGGTGGCGGTGGTCGGCGGCATCGCGCGTCGGCGCCTTCCTGTCGATGCGCCTGTCGGGCGCGCGCCGACAGTCGATCTCGCCCGTATGGGCTCGCGACAATGGGCACCTCGACGCTCGCCAGCCCGCGCGCCCATCGCCTTCCTCGCCGGCTTCATCATGCTGTTCGGCGCCCGCATCGCCGGCGGCTGCACCTCCGGCCACGGCATCTCCGGCATGGCGCAGCTGTCGGCCGGCTCGACGCTCGCCGTGGCCGCCATGTTCGCCGGCGGCATTCTGACCGCCACGCTACTGCTCAGGCGCGCCTGAGTACATCGCACGAAAGGAGACAACCCATGTCCGTCCTCAACGCAATCCTGATCGGTCTCGCCACCGGCATCGTGTTCGGGTTCGCGCTGGAGAAATCGCGCGTGTTCGAGCCCGGCGTCATCGTCGGCCAGATGCAGCTCAGGAACTTCCTGATGCTCAAGATCTTCCTCGCCGCCGTCATCACCGGGCTCATCGTGCTGGCGGTGATGAACGGCATGTTCGGCGTCAAGCTGAGCCTCAAGCCGCTGCTCTACAAGGCCGACATCATCGGCGGGCTGATCCTGGGCGCGGGCATCGCGCTCGCGGGTGCCTGCCCCGGCACCACGCTGGCGCAGATCGGCGCCGGCTACCGGGATGCGATCTTCGTCCTGTTCGGCGGCATTGCCGGCGCGCTGACCTACGGCTATTTCGACGCGCCCATAACAGCCTTCTTCGCCGAGAAGGGCGACAAGATCGGCTTCGATCAGCTGCTCGGCCTGCCGTTCTGGATGACCGCGCTTGCCTTTGCCGCGCTCCTGGCAGCGGCCCTGTGGGGTCTGGAGACTTGGCAGTCCTGGCGGGACGAAACCGGCAGCGATAACGACGGGCTGATGCGGTCACATCCGGCTCACACTGCCCCCACGAGCGCGGGCCCCACGTCCACGTCAGCAACCGCATAGTGGATGTTTGGGCGCAATGCGGCTATCGTCGCACCCCGCTTCCTGCGTCGCTCAATGCGCCGCGGGCGCACCGGGCTGGCGCATCGGCTGCGCGCTGGCGAAGCGCTCGTCCGCCAGGCAGCGCTCGACGATGCGCTTGACGGTCGGATGGTTGTCGATAGTGCCCTTGAACACCCGCGTGCCGGCGGCGTGGCTCACCAGGCACAGATCGGCCATCGTCACCGTGTCGCCATGGCAGTAGAGCCCCGTCGCCTTGTCGCGCGACAGATGCCCTTCGTAAGCGTCGAGGCCCTGCCGCGAACCAGTGCCGCACCCACTTGACCTTGCCCTCGTCGTCGAGGTTGTAGGTGGCCGCCAGATGGTTGCGCACGCGCGGCACGATGAGGGGATGCGTGTCGGCCACCGTGATCAGCGACAACGCCCGCACGCGCGCGCGGCCCTTGGGATCGTTCGGCAGCAGCGGCGGGTTGGGATAGACCTCGTTCAGGTACTCCATAATCGCGATCGACTGGTAGAGCATGTTGCCGTCGTCCTCCACCAGCGAGGGGATCACCATCTGCGGGTTGACCGACTTGTAGTCCGATCTTGTTCTGCTGGCCGGCATCGAGGTCGACATAGATCGACTCGTACTTGATGCCCTTGAGGTTGAGCGCGATGCGCACGCGGAACGTCGCCAGCGAGCGCCAGTAGGTGTAGAGCTTCATCATCGCGTGTCCTCCCTGTGCGCTCAGCCCTTGCCGTGGCTCGGCCAATACGCCGGCAGCCACGAACCGTCGCGCTTGCCCCAGCCCTCGCGCGCCGCATCATCGTAGATGGCGAGCGTCCGCTCCGCCAGCGGCAGGGTGGCGCCGCGTGCCTTGGCCTCGGCGATCATGGTGCGCAGGTCCTTGCAGACGAGATCGATGTCGAAGGTCAGCGGACCGGGGTCCTTGCCGTTCGAGCGTCGCCGCGATGGCCGGTCCGCGGTTCTTGAGCACGTTGGGCCCGCCCGAGGTGTCGGACAGGAATTCCATCAGCCACTTGTTGTCGAGCTTCGAGTGGCGGCAAAGCAGGTAGGCTTCGGCCAGCGCCTGGTAGTAGACCATCAGCGGCAGATTGAGCGCGAGCTTCATGCTGGCGCCGGCACCTACCGGCCCGACATGCTCCACGCGCCGGCACATCTGCTCGAGCAGCGGCTTGGCCTAGCGCGAAATCCTCCTTGCTGCCGCCGGCGACGCCCAGCAGCTTGCCCTGCCGCGCCGGGCCCACCGTGCCGCCCACCGGGCACTCGACGAAGATGCCGCCCTTGGCCCGCACCTTCTCGGCCAGCGCCACCTCGTCGTGCGGCTGCACCGTGCTCATCTCGATGAACAGCTTGCCCTTGACGTCGCCGGCGAGCAGGCCGTTCGGGTGCTCGTAGACGGCCGCCAGCGCCTCCTTGTTGGTGAGGATGGTGACGACCGCGTCGGACTGGGCCGCCAGCTCGGCCGGGGTCTTGGCCACCTTGGCGCCGGCGTCGGCCAGCGGCTTCGTCTTCTCCGGCGCCCGGTTCCACACCGTCACCTCGTGCCCGACCTCGATCAGATGGGCCGCAATCGCCGCGCCCATGCGGCCAACACCAGCAACGCCAACGCGCATGTCCATGTCCTCCTGGCTTTCCGCTCCGGCCTCGAAAGGCGATCACTATCACTCGGCTGTGCAGGCCACCAGCCTGCAAGAGGCCCCTTCGCGAACACGCCGCTGTGTTCTATTGATCGCGTGACAGGGATCGGGCGAGGGAGACAGGCTGTGGGCCAGTGGAACAAGTACGAGCCGACGGCTGCGCGCAAGCACGGACGTCCCGGTCGCGAAGCGCGGCCCAAGAGCGTCACCATCGACGTGCACTCCCACGTCGGCGTGCCGCGCGCGGCGGAGTTCGTCAAGCCGTATCTGGCGCCCGACGCCATGCCGCTCGTGACTTTCGCCGATGCCGCCACCAAGGCGCTCAACCAGAAGCAGGAAGTCGACATCGTCGCCCGCGCCGCCGCTCGAGAGGCGGCTTGCCGAACTCGACGCCATGGGCATCGACATGCAGGTGATCAAGCCGCCGCCGCCGCAGTGCTACTACGCCGTGCCGCTCGACATCGCCGTCGAGGCGGCGCAGATGGTCAACGACGGCGTCGCCGAGTTCGTCGCCCAGAAGCCGGACCGCCTCAAGGGCTTCGGCACCGTGCCGATGCCCGACGGCAACGAGGCGGCCAAGGAGCTGGAGCGCTGCGTCAAGCAACTCGGCTTCAAGGGCGTGCAGGTGCTGACCAACGTCAACGGCCGCGAGCTGTCCGACCCAGCCTTCGCGCCATTCTGGAAGAAGGCGGAGGAGCTCTGCGTGCTGGTGGTGATCCACCCCAACGGCTTCACGCACGCCGAGCGGCTCAAGCGCTTCTACTTCAACAACGTCATCGGCAATCCGCTGGAGACGACGATCGCACTGCACTATCTGATCTTCGACGGCGTGCTGGAGCGCCATCCCAACCTGAAGATCCTGGCTGTGCACGGCGGCGGCTATCTCGCCAGCTACTCGGGCCGCATCGATCATGCCTGGGGCGCGCGCTCGGACGCGCACGGCGACCTGCCGCATCCGCCGACCACGTATCTCCGGAAGGTCTACTTCGACACGGTGGTATTCACTCCACACCAGCTGCAGGAGCTGGTGCGCCTCTACGGCGCCGACAAAATCCTGATGGGCACCGACTATCCCTTCGACATGGCCGACTACGACCCTGTCGGGCACGTGGCCGGCGCCGGGCTCGACGAGGCGACTGTTGCCGCCATCTGCGGCGGCAACGTCAAGCGGCTGCTGGGGCTCTGATGCGGCCGGCTCCTCTGTGAAACTTGGCATCGCCGTAGTCGGCCCATTATGACGGCGACTCCCGTGGTTTCGTGGATCACCTGCGCCAGAGCACTGGTTGCCGCCTCCGTTGCCTTCATCTATCGTGATCAAATGCGGCTCCACTGCGCTGGGATTAGTAGATGCAATTGCGTCATATGACGCGCGAGGCCTCACGCCTCATTCGCGGTAGGCTGGGGTTCAAGCCGGAGCCGCCGGAGGAGCTCGCGCCCGTTATGGCGAAGCTCTCCCCCGGTAACACGTTCGTCGATGTTGGCGCCCACACCGGCCTATTCTCAGTGGAGGCCGCACGAAGGGTGGGGCCCTCTGGGCGTGTGCTCGCGATCGAGCCCAACCCTGCACTGCTGAAGCCGCTCGAGGCAGCAGTTGCCGCCTTCCCCAACGTCAGTGTCATCCCCTCCGCTGTCGGAGAGGCAAGCGGCCTGGCAACGCTTCATGTATTCAAACAAGATACCCGCTCCAGCCTGCTAAAAACCGGCAGAGCGAGCCGATACACGCTTGACGACCGCAACCGGCCCGAGGCCGTGCGGGTTCCTGTCGAGCCGTTGTTAAGTATTATCTTGCGGCACCAAATCGAGCGCGTCGATGCCCTGAAGATCGATGTGGAGGGCTACGAGGATCGCGTGCTACTGCCCTTCTTCAGGGCGGCACCCAAGATGCTCTGGCCTGCTAGCGTGATGATCGAGCGCAGCCCTCATGTCTGGGCAGAAGACTGTATCAAGCACATGATAGGCATCGGCTACCGAACAGCCTGGGAAGGGCGCGGAGACACGCTGCTGATCCTGGGAAGCTGAGGCCACATGCACCGCAGCTCCTGCTGGTCGCGGGCGTGCCAAATGGCATTGCCGGGCTCGCCCCAAAGCGGCACCAGAGGCTTGCGGCCAAGCCGCGGCCTTGGCGGCCGCTGCGTGCGGCCTGAGGGTTCGCCGCCTCCTCGACAGGCGCTGACGAGATTGCTCTTGCTGTTCGACGATCTTGCGGGCGCGTAAGCCTTGTTTGCAGGCGCGCCCGCGTCACCCATTGCGCCACACGGCAAAGCGGATCAGTCGCCGAAACAGGGCGCCGTAGGGCGGCACCAGCATGTCCGTAGGTGCAAAGCGACTCTGCAGGAATACGCCCTTGCCGTGGCTGAAGGTACGGAAGCCGTCGCGGCCGTGGTAGCCGCCCATGCCGCTCGGGCCGATGCCGCCGAATGGCAGCCCTTCCTGCGCAAAATGGAAAACGGTGTCGTTGACGCTGGCGCCGCCCGACACGGTTTGGCGCAGAACCTGGTCCACGCGTGCGCGGTCGCTGTCGAAGTAGTAGAGCGCCAGCGGTCGCGGGCGTTCGTTGACGAAGGCGATCGCGTCGCCGAGCGTATCGTAGGGGACGACGGGCAGGACGGGGCCGAAGATTTCCTCGCGCATCACCGCCAGGTCGGGGGCCGGATCGATGACGAGGATCGGCAGCATCCTGCGCTGGCTGCGCGCGCCGATGGCAGCGGGCCCCACCTCGCCCGCGGGGTCGATGGCTACGACGCGAGCGCCCTTGCCATGCGCGTCGGACACCAGGTCGGCCACCCGCTGGTAGTGCTTGTCGTCGACGATCGAGGTGTAGTCGGGGTTGTCGACAACGCGTGGGTAGAATTGCGCAACCGTGGCCTGCGCGGCCTGCACGAAAGTCTCGACTCGGTCGCGCCGGACCAGCACGTAGTCGGGGGCGATGCAGGTTTGCCCGGCATTGAGCAGCTTGCCGCGGATGATGCGCTCAGCAGCCGTCGCATGGTCGTACTCGGCATGCACGATCGCGGGCGACTTGCCCCCGAGCTCGAGCGTGACAGGCGTGAGGTTCGCCGCTGCGGTCTGCATGACGAGCCTGCCGACGGCCGTGGAGCCGGTGAACAGAATGTGGTCGAAGGGCAAGGTGCAGAGCGCCTGGGCGATGTCGGGCCCACCGATCGCCACCGCCACGCGATCGGGCCCCAGCGCCTCGTCCAGGCATTGCTTGAGGAGCGCCGCGGTAGCGGGAGCCGCCTCCGACGGCTTGACGATCACCCGGTTGCCGGCAGCGATGGCTGCGGCCAACGCACCGACGGTGAGCAGAAGGGGATAGTTCCAAGGCGAGATGATGAGCACGACGCCCTTGGGCTGCCAGTAGACGCGGCTGGAAGCCGGCCAGAACAGAATGGAAGCCGGGCGCCGTTCGGGCCGCATCCAGCGATGCACATTGACCATCGCATCGCGCACGAGTCCCAGCGTCGGCACCACCTCGGCCATGCGTGTCTCGTCGTGCGAGCGCCAGCCGAAGTCCTGCGCAATCGCCTCGCAGAACTGCTGCGTGCGCGTATCGATAGCGTCGCGCAGACGCCGCAGCAGAGCCTTGCGCTCCGCGGCAGCAAGCGGCGCGGCGCGGCGGCTCGCCTCGTGCATGAGCCAGAAGCGCCGGCGAATATCCTCCAGCCGCTCCTCCGGTGCGGCTCGGGCAAGAATAGACTCGCTCATTGATCATCGTCCGGAACTAAGATTGCGCGGCAACATACACCCGCACTCTCGTGTCATCGTTCAACATTGTGAGAGACGGCCGTGGCAGAAAGTCGTATCCGCGCGCGGACGTTCCAGCTCGAATTGCTGTGCTTTCGCCAATTTCTCCTAAGAGACTATTCGCCGCAGGATCGTCACGATCGCGACGAGTGCGCGCCCTCTCGCGATGGCGCAGGGCCCAGGCGATAGAGCTCGCCGTACTTGCCGCGCAGATAGGCAATGTAGGGGGCGATCGTCATGGGCTTGCCGGTAGCGCGCTTGACGATCTCGTCGGGCGTGAACTTGCGCCCGTGCCGGTAGAGCCGCTGCCTCAGCCATCCGTGCAGCGCCGCGAACTCGCCTCGCGCCATCTGATCGCCGATCTCGGGATGCGTCTTCAGCGCTGCAGCGTAGAACTGGGCGCTCAGGATGTTGCCGATGGTGTAACCCTGGAAGCCGCCGCCTACGTTGCCGCCGTACCAGTGCACATCCTGCAGGCAGCCGTCGCGATCGTCCGGCGGCTCGATGCCGAAGTCGGCCTTGAAGCGGGCGCGCCAAGCTTGGGGTAGGTCCTTCACTTTGAGACGCCCCTCCAGCAGATCGAGCTCCAGATCGAAGCGCAGCATGACGTGCAGGTTGTAGGTAACCTCGTCGGCATCGGTGCGTATGAGCGAGCGCTCGACGCGGTTGATCGCGCGGTAGAAGGTCTCGAGCGAGACCTTCTTGAACTCGCCGGGGAAGCAATCGCGCAGCTTGGGATAGAAGTACTCCCAGAAGCCGCGGCTGCGCCCGACGACATTTTCCCACAACCGCGACTGACTCTCGTGCACGCCGGCCGAGGTGCCCGATCCCAGCGGCGAGCCCTCGTAGCGCGCATCCACGCCCTGCTCGTACATTGCATGACCCGCCTCGTGCAGGATCGAGAACAGGCAATCGCCGATGTCGTTCTCCTTGACGCGGGTGGTGATGCGCACATCGCCCGAGGCGAGCCTGGTGCAGAAGGGGTGGTGCGTCTTGTCGAGGCGGCCGCGATCGAAGTCGTAGCCGAAGCGCTTGACCACGGCGACGGCGAAGTCGAGCTGTGGTTGCTCGGGAAATTTGCCGTGCAGCGCCGCGTCGGAGGCCGGCTCTCGTTCGGTGATGGCTCGCGCGATGGGCACCAGCTCGGCACGCAGCTCCTTGAAGAGGGCGCGTACGCTGGCGACCGTCATGCCCTCGTCCGGACCGTCGATCAGCGGATCGGCGATGTGCTCGTAGGGGCCCAGGTAGTCGGCATACTTGCGACTGAAGTCGAGCGCCTTCTCCAGGTACGGGCGCATGGTGGCGAAGTCGTTGGCGGGCCGGGCGCGCGTCCAGGCGTCGTAGGAGGCAGAGCCCATCTCGCTCCAGCGGGCGACGAACTCGGGGGGCACGCGGACGGCCTTGCGGTAATCGCGCCGCACGACGCGGATGAGGCCGGCGTCATCCGCAGCGTAGGGCAGGGCCGCCTCATAGGGCTCGAGCTCATCGAGCAGCTTGCCGAGCGCGGGGTCGGTGAACTTCTCGTGCGCCAGCCGCGAGAGCGTGGCGCCCTGCCGGGCCCGCGCGGCGGCACCGCCCTTGGGCATGTAGGTTGCCTGGTCCCAGCCGAGCATGGCGCAGGCAGATCCGAGATCGGAAATCTCGAGCAGGCGGCGCTTCAGCTCCGTCAGCCGCGTCTGGGCAGAGGCGCCGTTGGAGGGTTTGGCCGCGCTGCGGCCGGGGCTGGAAGTCGTTCTTGCCTTGCTGGTATTGGGCCCAGCCTTGGCCATGCTTGTCTTGCTCATGAATGATCTTCTTGCGAGGGCGGATGCCGCTAGCCATACCGCTGCGGTCGCCGCCACTCAGCGGCAGGGTGCCGATTGTGCATGACAAGATCGAGATGCCGGCCCGTGCCGTCAAGCCTCGATGCCCATGCGGCACACCAACTCGTAGAAAGCGCGCAGCCGAGCTGCATCGTGGATGACCTCGAACGACCGAATCTTGTCACCCTCGATCAGCGCTTTGGTGCGTGCGGTACCCTCGAAGGTATGGCCGGTAAGCTTGTGCCCATACAGGAAGGCGACACGCGACACCCAGATGCCTTCGTCCAATGCGATCTTGACCGGGCAATACTTGATGACGTCGAAGTCGTTGAGGAAGTGCGACAGGGACTGCGCGAGGTTGTCCTTGCCGCGCACGATCCCGGCAATGGGCCACGCGCCCGCTGGCAAGTGGTGCCTGTAGATGACATCGCGATGCAAGCACGCGCGCACGGCTGCCATATCGTGTACGGCCCATGACGCAGACGCGCCTTCGATTATCCAGCGCTGATCGCGCTCACTCGCATGCATTTGGGCCCGCACCCCCAACTCGAATGCCACGAGAAACAAACCAGTCTAGCGCAGTGCGCAGCAAGAAAGAATGCACCGTGCACACATTGGTTTTGTGACACGTTTGCAGTGAGGCAAAAATGTCTCGGTACAGTCTGCGGGGTCAATCGCCGAGCCGAACTATATCGTAGGTGGAGCGGCCCGAGACATGGCGCGCCTCATTTACGACCACGTGTTCACCCGCTTGCGGTGTGAGGCGGCTGGCGCTGAATGCGTCGACGTCGCGCCCGTCGCCGAGGTGCACCACTACGATGGTGCCGCGCGCAGCCATGCCGCGCTTGACGCTTACGACCGTGCCGGAGTGCACCTGAACGCCCACGGTGCGGTCGATGCGATCGACTGAGAGCTCAGTGAAATAGGCCACGGCGGCGAGCAGCACCACGGCAATGGCGACGAGCGGCAGGGCGCGCCGCGCGCGATCGCGCCACACGAGCCGTGTGAGTCTGCGCGCCTTGTCATCAGAAAGTCTCATGGCTTCCATCTCCACACGGAATGCTCCGCCCGATGGCGGAGCACACCGTCGCGCTTCACCCGCCAGTCTGCGGCACAGCGGTGATGGCGCCGCCAACCGAGGTGCGGCCGCCGTCGATCACGTACTGCGCCCCATTGATGTTGCCGGCGAGATCCGAGCACAGGAACAGTACCACGCTCGCCACCTCCTCCGGAGTGCCGTAGCGCCCGAGCGGCAGGGCTGCCCGATAGCGGGCCTCGACGGCTGCAGGATTGGCCGGATCGAGCTGGGCCTCGATCGAATGGATCATGCGCGTATCGATGGGCCCCGGGCACACCGCGTTGACGCGCACGCCCTCGCGCGCGACCTCGCCGGCGGCCGACTTGGTGAGGCCGATCACTGCGTGCTTGGAGGCGACGTAGGGCGCCATGCCCGGCGTGCCGACGAGCCCCGCCACCGAGGCCGTGTTCACCACCGCTCCCGACTTCTGCGCCAGCATCACGGGCAGCACGGCCCTGAGCCCCAGGAACACGCCTTTGACGTTGGTGGCCAGCACCTGGTCGAACACCGCCTCGTCGCTGTCGACAATGAACGCGACCTTGCCCTCGATGCCGGCGTTGTTGAAGAAGCAGTCGATGCGGCCATAGGCATCGGTCGCCGCTTTGACATAGCCCTGCACCTCGGCAGACTTGGTGACGTCAGCGGCATGAGCGCGCGCATCCCTGCCCTGCTGGCGGATAGTCGCCGCCGTGCGCTCGGCCGCGGACGCATCGCGATCGACGGCGACGACACGGGCACCACGACTGGCAAAAGCCAGCGCCGCGGCGCGGCCGATGCCATTGCCTGCGCCCGTGATCAGCGCGACCTTGCCGGTAAAATCCATGAGACCTCCCTTGCCGCGAGCTTGTGCATTCTGCCTCGGAGGCAGCCCGGACTTAATTGCCATCCGCAGCGCCCCGTATTGTCCATCTTGCGGCTTGTGATACTATCAGGCGTCCTCTCTCATGGAAGGCGAGCGTCATGACACCCCTCAAGTGCCTTGCAGCTGCGTCCATTCTCGCTCTCTCGGCTCACGCCGCGATTGCCTGCCCGGGCTATGGCGAATACACGATGGCCGCCGCCCAGGAGGAGGTGACAACCGCGCAGTCTGAGCCTACCCAGCCGGCCCCAGTGCAACAGGCCGCTCAGCCCACCCCAACCGAGCCGACCGAGGTTGCCTTGGTTCGGCCGGGCGAGACCGCGGTCCAGCGGTAACGCCTCCGCTTTTCAGCGCTTCAGGCCACTTGCGAAGGGCGAGCCCGCGAGGCGCGCCCCACTTCAGCGTGCCTGGCTCCGCGCACGCCTAGAGCAGGATCGCTTCAGATTGAACCACCTCGATCCAATGCCAACGTACCGGCTGAAGCGTGAATCCTGCTCTAAATCCATAGTTGAGAGCGAGATTCACGTTCTTGTGGAAGCCGAAGTGCTTCCATCAAGAACGATCTCGCTCTAGGCGGTGCTCTCCTCGATGGCGTCGACGCGGCTCGGATAGAAGGCGAGGTGATCCTTGATCTCTGCCACCGCCGCGAAAGGTGCCTCATAGGTCCACACCGCGTTCTCGCTGGCGCGGCCATCGACCTGGAGACTGTAATAAGCCGCATCGCCCTTGTAGGGGCAGTGCGTCGCGCGGGCGGCACGCCCGAGGGCGGACATGTCCGCATCCGCGCGCGGAATGTACTGGACGGGCGCCAGCGTCGCCTCCCGCAAAGTCAGCGCGCGCACCGTGTCGGCGACCACGCGGCCGTTGAAGAGGATACGCACCCGCCTCGGGTTGGGCGCGATGGTGATGGGATGGTCTGGTCCTGGGATTTTCATCGGGCGTAGCGGGAGCCTTGAGAGGCGCAGCCATTGCGGGGCCGCGCAACTGGACGCGAGCCCCCATCAGCTATGCATCTGCCCGCTCGCGTTCAAGCCACAAAGCGCAGCCGCGTTCGCGCAGGCGCCATGCGCGACAAGCACCCAGCGATAGGCTCGCTGGTGCGCTTGCCGCATAGTGGCAATGGACTGGATCGGTTGGACCGGCGCTATCGCGGCGCCAGCACCATCACCATCTGGCGGCCTTCCATGCGCGGCTCGGACTCCACCTTGGCAATGGGCTCGGTGTCCGACTTGACGCGCTGAAGGACCTGCCAGCCGAGTTCCTGGTGCGACAGCTCGCGGCCACGGAAGCGCAGGGTCACCTTGACCTTGTCGCCGTCGTCGAAGAAGCGCTTTATCGAGCGCATCTTCACGTCGTAGTCGTGGTCGTCGATGCTGGGCCGCATCTTGATCTCTTTGATCTCGACGATCTTCTGGCGCTTGCGCGCCTCGGCGGCCTTCTTCTGTTCCTGATATTTGAATTTGCCGTAGTCGAGAATCTTGGCCACCGGCGGATCTGCATCCGGCGATATCTCGACCAGGTCGAGCCGCGCCTCGGTGGCGCGAGCCATGGCGTCGCTGGTGGAAACGACGCCGACGTTCTGGCCGGTGTGATCGATCAATCGAACCTGCGGGGCCCGGATCTCTTCATTCATCCGCGGACCCGACGGTGCACGCTCGGGCGCACCTCTCATTGGACGACGTATGTTGCAGTCTCCTGGGATTGTTGCGTTGACGCTGCCCCCAACACCCGCCACGCGGCGGCCGCCGATGGGCGAGCGGCTAAAGAATCGGAGAGATGGGCCACGAAGTCAAGGTTTGCGGGGGTTATTGCGTTAGGGAATGATTATGGGCGTTGCCGGCGGAAAACTGCCCCGCAAGCCCGGTGCCGAGCAGCTTGTCGTAGAGGGTCAGCGTGCTGCGCTGCATCGATTGGGTGGTGAAACTGGCAAGCACCCGCCGACGCGCTCTGACGCCAACGTCGCTGCGCTCGAGCGGGGATAGCCCGAGGGCCTCCCTGAGCGCCCGCGCCAGCTCCTCCGCGTCGCCCGCCGGCACCAGCCAGCCCGTTATTTGCTCTTTGGCGGCAACGGGTTGTGCGAGCACGATCTCGGATGGCGCACCGATCTTGGTGGCGACGACCGGACAACCGAGAGCCGCGGCCTCGGCGGCGGCCCTGCCGAAGGCCTCCGGTTCGATCGAGGCGACAACGGTCATGTGCGCGGCGAGGTAGGCCGCCGCCATGTCATCCACATGGCCGACCAGGCGGACGTCGCCATCGAGGCCCAGCCGCCCGATTTGGTCGTGCAACTCTTGAACGTAGCTGTCGCGCCCCTGCGGGTCGCCGGCGAGGACGGCAACGGCCTGGTGCCAGTCTCCCTGCCGTTTCAGGCGAGCGATAGCGTCGATCAGCACAGTTTGCCCTTTCCAGCGCGTCAGGCGCGCTGCCTGCAGCACGATGCGCTGGTCCGGGGCCACGCCCCAAGTTTGGCGCAGGCGGGCAACACGGTCGGGAGCGATCCGCTGCGGATCGAACGCGCCGATATCGACGCCGCGATGCACGACCGCGATGCGCGAGCGCACGAGCGCGTAGCGGGAGGCTATGAGGTCGGCGGTGTAGTTGGAGTTGGCGATGACGATGTCGCCTCGCGCCATCACGCTGTTGTAGAGGCTCTTGAGCATGTTGGTCTCGCCGTAGGCGCCGTGGTAGGTGGTCACGAACGGAACGCCGGTCTGGCGCGCGGCGATGAGCGCGCTCCAGGCGGGCGCGCGGCTGCGGGCGTGTACCAGGTCGACAGCGCGAGCCCGTACCGTGCGCGCGATGGCGCGGGCGTTGGCCAGGATCTTGAGTGGGTTCTTTGTCGTCGCCGGAAATGCGACCGCCTCGGCGCCCGCCGCCTGCAATCGCGCCGTCAGGCGTCCGGGCTCCGCCAGCACGATCGCCTGTCCGCCGCCGCGCACGATGGCCTCGGCCATCTCCACCGTCGACAATTCTGCGCCGCCGGCATCGAGTTGCGGGATGATCTGCAGTATGGTCGGCCGCTCTTTTGTCACCAGCGCTTCTCGCCGTTGCGCCCGCGGGCTTTGCGGGCGGGCTTCACAGGATGGCATAGGATGGCCGGCAGCAACCCGCAATTTCTGACCGTAGGCTCGGGCGTTGAGCAGCGCCGCATCGCCTATCTCCACGAGCCGGCGGCCGCAGCGGCAAAGCCTGGGCTCGTGTGGCTGTGCGGGCTCAAGTCGGACATGGTGAGCACCAAGGCCTCCGCGGTGGCCGAATGGGCTGCAAGCCAGGGATGTGCTTGCCTCAGGTTCGACTGTTCCGGCCATGGCCAGTCGGACGGCAAGTTCGAGGACGGCACGGTCAGCCGCTGGCTGGAGGAGGCGCGCACCGCGTTCACTTCGCTAACGCAGGGCCCGCAGGTGCTCGTGGGCTCGAGCATGGGCGGCTACATGGCGCTCCTTCTGCTCAAGGTCCTCTTGGCCGAAGCGCCCCGCGAAGCGCAACGCATCGTCGGGCTCGTTCTCATCGCACCGGCTTGGGACATGACCGAGCTGATGTGGCAGCGCTTCTCCGAGAGTGCCCGCAGGGACATCGCGGAAAAAGGCGTCTACCTCAGGCCCTCGGACTACGGCGACGGCCCGTATCCGATCACGCGTGCATTCCTCGAGGATGGGCGCAAGCATCTGATCGGATCGGAGCCGTTCGATCCCGGCCGTCCCGTGCACATCATCCATGGCCTGCAGGACCCGGACGTCCCGTGGGAGCACACCCTCGATCTGGTCGCACACCTCTCCGGCGACTGGACGAGGGTGGCGGCGGTGCCGGACGGCGAGCACCGTCTGTCGCGCCCGCAGGACATCGCCCTGCTGCTCGAAACCATCGCTACGGTGTCGGAGGCGGCCGGGTCCTCGCGCTAGCGACGCACCAACGCCTGAAGGCTGACGTCCGCGGCTGTGCGGCCGCAGCCGTCACGATCGCCGATCGACGACCGCGGCGCCGGCAACGAGCGCGGCAGGGCCCTCGCGCATGGTTCGCAAGCGCAGCTGCAAATCTGCCGGACGTCGCCGCAAAGGTCCGCGCGGTATGGGGCTCTCCAGCACCAGTCGGCGGAACGGCTCGTGATGGCGGGTGCCCGCCAGGAACTCCAGGTAGGGGGCCCAGAGCTGGCGCCGCGCCTCGACCCGTTTCGACGGCCGCGGCACATGCCTCTCGGGCGCAAGCGGTTCCAGTCGCTGGCTGCCGAGCCAGGCATACGTCGCCTGCCAAACCTCCGGCGCGGCCCGGCGGTTGCGCGCGGCGCGCAGCTGCACGACGTTGGGCATCGTCATCTCCGCCTCGTGCAGTCCGATCTCGACGCAGGCGACGCTGCGCGTGCCCTTGCGCACGGCGAAGATGGCACTGACACCGGCGTGCAGGTGATCGGCATACTGGTCGAGGCAGTTGTCGAGCGCCTGGCTCTCAGCGATGAAATCGTCGACCGTGCGCAGCGCGACGAAGTTGTAGCTGCATGCCGACCCGTTGGTGAGCCACGGCGTCTCGATGCCCAGCCCCAGGCACTCCAGCAGCCGCAGACGCTGGCGCCAGACGCTCAGCTCCTCGCGTGCGCGCCTCAAGCTAATGTCCGCATGCCAGGGCTTGCGCAGCAGGCGATGGCCGAGGTGGCCCTCTTGCTCGCTGAACCACGCCCACGCCGCCAAGTAGACGAAGAATTCCTCAGGCGGGGCAACAAGATCGCTCTGGCGCGCCAGCCACAAGGCATAGTTGGACCCGCACGCCTCTTGGGCGTGCGCAACGCGCGTGAGCCACGTCGCGGCCAGCCGCTGCTCGCGCGGGATCATGCTGGCGATGCGAAAGGCAAAAGCCGGGTCGGGCGGCAGCGGCGGCAGGGGCGTCACGAAGGCCTGGGGCGGCAGCTTGCGCAGCCACCAGGCAACGCCCAGTGCGTCCGCCGCCTCGCGCAGCGGCGCGCCGGCCAAGATCAGCTCGAAGGTGCGCTCGCGCCGCGCCGGCGTAGCGTATCCGGTCGCCAGTGCGAACAGCAGCGCCGGAAAGCTGTCGGCGAGATCCTCGAGCGCGGGCGAGCAGCGTGTAAGGTCTGCCACGAAGCGCCTGTATGCAGGATTGAAAGCATCGACCCGCCGCCGGCGGCGGAAGGCGGCGCCTTCCTCGTGTGGCGCAGAGCCGCCCTTCAACGTACCCGCACTCATGTTTTTCGCAGCCGCTTCCAACGCGTCGCGCCCCGCTCGACCATCGGCAGCAGACTAGCGCGACAGTGTGGCGAAAACGGGAGGGTGCGAGGTGCGCCCGGCGCTCAGCGCAAGCCGTTGAGCGCCTGGCCGAAGCCCGAAAGCGAGATCGGGATGCCGATGCCGGCCTCCTCGCTTTGGAAGATGATGAACACCGCGCTCTTGCCGGTCTTGAGCTGCTCGATCAGCGGGTCCTCCACCACCACCTGGGCGTAGCAGGCGAACGCATTACACCTGATGAATGGCGCGTGGCCCACATCCTTGTTGTCGATCTTGAGGCCGAGGCCCGGCGGCAGCAGCACGCCGAGCGGCGCGAACACGCGCAGCACGCGGCGTCCGTCGGAGAAGCGCTGGAAATAGACGGTGAGGCCGACATTGTTGCGGTCCTCGGCCGTCACGCTCTGGACGATGGCGCAGATTTCGTTCTTGGCGCCGGGCGGCGGCGCCTTGCACACGATCTGCCAGTCGCCGTACTGGCCCTTGACCGTGCCGCCTTCCAGCGCCTGCGGGTGGGCCTGGACGATGGGGAGGATGAAAAACGCCAGCAGAAGTGCGGCGGGGAGCTGCCAGGCAAGCCCCGTCGCGCCGGCGCGGCGGCAGATGCTGCAAAGGAAGAGGGTCAAGCGCAACTCCCGGGCACGATCGGCGCATTGCTCACCACAATCGAAGCTCGCGCGAGCCTCGCCAATCGCTGTTGCCCGCGCCAGGCGCGGACAACGGTCATCTCGGCAAGAAATCCGGCCAAAATGCGGTTCAAGTTTCGGGGGGCATGTTTCAGGCATCAAAGAGGCCGGGACGGCAGCCCAGAAACCTGACACCTCAAACCTGATCCCTCACCGCAATTCGCGCGTGGAAATGCCGCAGCAAGGCGCCCTTGAGAAGCTTGGAGCCATTGTGTTTGGTGACGACGAGGCGCAAGATTTGGCGTGTGCTGGCGACCGGCCGCCGACTGGCTGCATGTCGGTGCGCGATGGGCCCCGGGGCCTCGCCAGTTCTGTCGAAAGGCCCGCCGGGGTTGGGGACGACAGCACGGCTCGTAGGCTAAGCTAGGCAATGGATATCTTACCGCTCGGAGCGTACCGGCTGCGCCGGAGGCTAGCGCGCCGGGGGTGCGGCGCGAGACACTGGGATCGGGAGCGACACTTGATGGAGCGAGAGAGCCGCAGCAGAGCCGGGATCCTGTCTCCCCTCGCCGCAATCGGCATGAGCCTGCTGGCACCGGCGGCGATGGCGGGCTCGGGTCAGCCCTCGCCCCGGGAGATCGGCTTCCAGGACGCGGTGACGCCGATTTTCGAGGAAATCCATAACTTCCACTATTTCGTCAACATCATCATCTTCGCCATCACCGCCTTCGTGATGCTGTTGCTGCTGTACGTGATCGTGCGCTTCAACGAGAAGCGCAACCCGGTCCCCTCCAAGACCACGCACAACACCACGGTCGAGGTGCTGTGGACCGTGGTGCCGGTGTTTGTCCTGGTGATCATCGCCATCCCCTCGTTCAAGCTGCTCTACGCCCAATACACCTTTCCGCCGCCGGACGTGGTCCTCAAAGCCACTGGCAATGCGTGGAACTGGACGCACGAGTTTCCCGACCTCGGCATCAAGGTGGATTCCGTGATGCTGCAGGACAATGAGCGCGCGGAGGTGATCAAGTCGGGTATACCGGCCGACCAGGTGCCGCGCAATCTCGCCGTCAGCAACGAGGTGCTGGTGCCTGTCAACAAGGTGGTGCATGTGCTGGTCACCTCGTCTGACGTGATCCACGCCTGGAGGATCCCCTCGTTCGGCTCGATGGTGGATGCGGTGCCGGGCCGCATCAACGCCACCTGGTTCAAGGCGACCAAGGAAGGCATCTACTTCGGCCAGTGCTCCGAGCTGTGCGGCAAGGACCACGCCTTCATGCCGATCGCCATCCGGGTGGTGAAGGACAAGGTGTTCGGCGACTGGGCCAAGGCCGTGAAGGAGCGCAACCGGAACCGGGTGCGCGAAATCATTCGCGAGGTCGCCAAGGAGCACGCCGGCCAGAACAAGACGGCATTGCGATAGGCCTAGGCATAATGTGAGCGCGCACGCGCAGGATTGAACGCTAGGGCGAATGCGAAGGTAGGCAACATGGCGACCAAGGCTCATGCGGAAGGCGAACACGGCCACGAGCACACGCCCTACGGCGTCTTCCGCTGGCTCAACTCCACCAACCACAAGGACATCGGCACGATGTACCTGCTGTTCGCCATCGTCGGCGGACTAGTCGGCGGGTTCTTGTCGGTGGTCATGCGCATGGAGTTGCAGGAGCCGGGCCTGCAGTACTTCTCCAACGGACACATGTTCAACGTGTTCGTCACCGGACACGGGCTCATCATGGTGTTCTTCATGGTGATGCCGGCGATGATCGGCGGCTTCGGCAACTGGTTCGTGCCGTTGCAGATCGGTGCGCCCGACATGGCCTTCCCGCGCATGAACAATATCTCGTTCTGGCTGCTGCCGGCCTCGTTCACGCTGCTGCTGCTGTCGATGTTCGTCGAGGGGCCGTCCAGCATGAACGGTGTCGGCGCCGGTTGGACCGTCTATGCGCCGCTGTCGACACAGGGCCACCCCGGCCCGGCCATGGACTTCGCCATTCTGTCGCTGCACCTGGCGGGCGCCTCCTCCATCCTCGGCGCCATCAACTTCATCACCACCATCTTCAACATGCGCGCCCCCGGCATGACCTTGCACAAGATGCCGCTGTTCGTTTGGAGCGTGCTGGTCACCGCCTTCCTGCTGCTGCTGTCGCTACCCGTGCTGGCCGGCGCCATCACGATGCTGCTCACCGACCGCAACTTCGGCACCACCTTCTTCAACCACACCGGCGGCGGCGATCCCATTCTCTACCAGCATCTGTTCTGGTTCTTCGGCCACCCCGAGGTCTACATCCTGATCCTGCCGGGCTTCGGCATGATCAGCCATGTGGTGTCGACGTTCTCCAAGAAGGCGGTGTTCGGCTACCTCGGCATGGCCTACGCCATGGTCGCCATCGGCTTCGTCGGCTTCATCGTGTGGGCGCACCACATGTACACCTCGGGCATG
Organism: uncultured Alphaproteobacteria bacterium; assembly: GCA_963724565.1. Classification (GTDB taxonomy): domain Bacteria; phylum Pseudomonadota; class Alphaproteobacteria; order Rhizobiales; family Hyphomicrobiaceae; genus AWTP1-13. Next base: position 149,617 of record CAVRVK010000005.1, on the reverse strand, counting down.
GGTGTGGACGTCCAGGCCTATTTCATCTTCGCCACCATGGTGATCGCGGTGCCGACAGGGGTGAAGATCTTCTCCTGGATCGCCACCATGTGGGGCGGCTCGATTCAGTTCCGCGTGCCGATGCTGTGGGCGCTCGGCTTCATCTTCCTGTTCACGCTGGGCGGCGTCACCGGTGTGATGCTGGCCAACGCCGGCGTCGACCGGGCCATGCACGACACCTACTACGTGGTGGCGCACTTCCACTACGTGCTCTCGCTCGGCGCTGTGTTCGCCATCTTCGCCGGCTGGTACTACTGGTTCCCGAAGATGACGGGCTACATGTACAACGAGGCGCTGGGCAAGCTGCACTTCTGGCTCACCTTCATCGGCGCCAACGTGCTGTTCTTCCCGCAGCACTTCCTCGGGCTGTCCGGCATGCCCCGCCGCTATGTCGACTACCCCGACGCCTTTGCCTACTGGAACTGGTGGTCCTCGGTCGGCTCCTACATCACCGCCACGGCCACGCTGATCTTCATCGGCAGCATGTTCTACGCCTACTTCATCGCCCGCCAGCGGGCGCCCGCCAACCCGTGGGGCGCCGGCGCCACCACGCTCGAGTGGACGCTGCCCTCGCCGCCAGCCTTCCATTCCTATGAGACTCTGCCGAAGCTCAAGGAGACCGCGCACCACTAGCCGGCGGGGCGCCAACGCGCGCACGGACCATCATGGCTGACATCGGATTGGATACGCGAACGCTGCACCCCGCCGCCATGGCCGGCGGGGCTGTGCGCGATTTCCTCGCCCTGATGAAACCCCGCGTGATGTCGCTGGTGGTCTTCACCGCACTCACCGGGCTGGTTCTGGCACCCGGCGGCATGCACCCCGCGCTCGCCGTCGTCGCCCTCATTTGCATCGCCGCCGGCGCTGGCGCCTCCGGTGCCCTCAACATGTGGTACGACGCCGACATCGACGCCTGCATGCAGCGCACCGCCAGCCGGCCCATTCCGCGCGGCCTCGTCACGCCCGAGGAGGCGCTCACCTTCGGCGTTGTGCTGGCGCTCGGCTCGGTCGCTACACTCGGCGTGCTCGTCAACTGGACAGCCGCCGCGCTCCTCGCCCTCACCATCGCCTTCTACGTCTTCGTCTACACCATGTGGCTGAAGCGCCGGACGCCGCAAAATATCGTCATCGGCGGGGCGGCGGGCGCCTTCCCGCCTATGATCGGCTGGGCTGCCGTCACCGGCTCGGTGAGCGCCGAAAGCCTCGTTCTGTTTCTCATCATCTTCATGTGGACGCCGCCGCACTTCTGGGCGCTGGCGCTCTACCGCGCGCGCGACTACGAGCGCGCCGGTGTGCCGATGCTGCCGGTGGTCGCCGGTCCTGACGAAACGCGCAAGCAGATCGTCATCTACGCCGCGCTGCTGGTGCCGCTCGCCCTGTTGCCGGCGTTCATGGGGTTCGGCGGCTCGCTCTATGCGCTCGTCTCGATCATGCTCGGCGCCGTGTTCCTGGCATTGGCCCTGACAGTCAACCGGGTGCGCGAAGGGCGCGAGGCCGACCGCGCCGCCAAGCGCCTGTTCGGCTTCTCGATCCTCTACCTCTTCAGCTTGTTTGCTGCACTTCTGGTCGAGCGGGGCGTAGCAGTATGGGCGCAGTGAGCGCGGAGGCCGCGAATCTTGCAGGAGCGCGAGCAACAGGAATGGCAGCGGCGGCGCAGAATGCGCTCGATCGGCATTGCGCTGGTGCTCGGTGCGCTGGTGGCGATGTTCTACATCGCCACCATCGTCAGGCTGGGCGGCAACGTACTGAACAGGCCGCTCTAGCGCTGTGCCGGACTGCCGGGTGGTCGCAATGAGCGATGGCTCTCACAATCGCGCGCTGCAGCGCCGCCACCGGGTGCTCGCCGCCTGGTGCGTAGCCCTGGTAGTGGCCATGGTCGGCGCCGCCTACGCGTCGGTGCCCCTCTACCGGCTGTTCTGCCAGGTCACCGGCTTTGACGGCACGCCGCGGGTTGCCACGCGGCCGGCGGCAACCGTCCTCGACAAGACCGTCGTGGTGCGCTTCGACGCCAACGTCACCCCTGGGCTGCCCTGGCGCTTCGAGCCGGTGCAGCACACCATGGAAGTGAAGATCGGCGAGACCAACCTCGCCTTCTTCCGGGCCACCAACACCTCGGACCAGCCGGTGCGCGGCACCGCCATCTACAACATCTTCCCCGAGATCGCCGCCGTCTACTTCAACAAGCTGCAATGCTTCTGCTTTACGGAGCAGTTGCTGGAGCCCGGCCAGTCGACGGAGTTTCCCGTGAGCTTCTTCATCGACCCGGCGATCGTCAACGACAGGGACGCGCGCGCCGTCACGCACATCACGCTTTCCTACACCTTCAACCCTATGGCCGCGCCCAATCCCGGCGTTGCCGAGAAACGCGCCGGGACGGCGGGTTAGACGCGACCAGGAGCACTAGATGGCCGACACGCACACCAAGCACCACGACTATCATCTGGTGGACCCGAGCCCCTGGCCCGTGGTCGGCTCCATCTTCGCCTTCATGATGGCCGTCGGCCTCATCATCTGGATGCGCTCGATGGGCGGCGGCGCCGGCCTGTTCGGCGTGCGCGGACCCAGCGTATTTTTCGTCGGCGCCGCAGGTATCGCCTTCACCATGTTTGTGTGGTGGCGCGACGTCATCAAGGAGGCGAACCGCGGCGATCACACGCCAGTCGTGCAGCTGCACCTGCGCTACGGCATGATCATGTTCATCGCCTCGGAGGTGATGTTCTTCGTCGCCTGGTTCTGGGCCTATTTCGACGTGGCGCTGTTTCCCGCCGCGATCCACCCGCTCGAAATGACCTTGCCCGACGGCACGCTCGCCCCGACCAAGGAGGTGATCGGCATGGTGGAGCGCAATGCGCTCACCGGCGGCCACTGGCCGCCCAAGCCCAGCGAATATTTCCACGGCACGTTTGATCCGTGGGGCCTGCCGCTCGTCAACACCCTGATCCTGCTCACCTCCGGCACCACCGTCACCTGGGCCCACCACGCGCTGCTCGAGAACAACCGCAAAGGCCTCGTCTGGGGCCTCGTGCTCACCATCATCCTGGGCGCCATGTTCACGGTCTGCCAGGCCTACGAGTATGCCCACGCGGGCTTCAGTTTCGCCGGCAACATCTACGGTTCGACCTTCTTCATGGCCACCGGCTTCCACGGCGCGCACGTGATCATCGGCACCCTGTTCCTGACAGTCTGCCTGTTTCGGGCCCTCAACGGGGCGTTTACCCCCAAGCAGCACTTCGGCTTCGAGGCCGCCGCCTGGTACTGGCACTTTGTCGACGTGGTGTGGCTGTTCCTGTTCACCTGCATCTACGTGATCGGTGCAGGCACGCCGCTGGCGCATTGACGGGGCGGATAAGCCGCCTCGCCGCTGAATTGTGGTCGACACTGAACCGGGGATTGTTTCACGTGAAACAATCAACTGTTCAGTATTAACCATATGGGCGCGCCGCCGGGCTCGTGCCGGCCTCGCCTCCGGCGCGGCAGCGGGAGATACGCATGCATGACGCCCAGACCTCGACCTCGGCCACCATCGTCGCCGGCTTGAAGGGGCGCTGTCCCCGTTGCGGACAAGGCGCCCTGTTTAGATCAGGCCTGGCGTTACGCGATAAATGCGAGCGCTGCGGCTTGAGCTATGCGTTCGCCGACTCGGGCGATGGCCCTGCCGTGTTTGCGATTCTCATCCTGGGCTTCCTCGTGCTGGGCGCCGCGCTGATCGTCGAGTTCCGGCTCAATCCGCCGGTCTGGGTGCACGTCGTGCTGTGGGGCCTGGCGACGCCGGCGCTCGCCTTCGTGCTGCTGCGTGTGCTCAAAGGGGTGCTGATCGCGCTACAGTACAAGCACCAGGCCGGCGAGGGGCGCCTCGGTCTCGACTAGCGCGATGCTCGAAAAGCTGCGACAGGCCCGCTTGCTTTGGCCGACCCTGCTGGCGATCGCCGGACTGGCCGTCCTGATCGGGCTCGGCACCTGGCAGCTCGAGCGCAAGGCATGGAAGGAGGGGCTGCTTGCCAAGATTGCAGCCCGCGTCGGCGCCGATCCCGTACCGCTGGCCTCGGCCATGGAAAGGCTGCGCGACCGCGCCGATATCGAATACATGCACGTCGCCGCCACCGGCCGGTTCCTGCACGACAAGGAGCGCTATCTCTACGCGCCCGCGCCCGCGGGCCTCGCCTGGCACGTCTACACCCCGCTCGAAATCGGCCCCGGTCTCGTCGTGTGGATCAATCGGGGCGTGGTGCCGGATGCGAACAAAGCGCCCACCAGCCGCGCTGCCGGCCAAGTGGAAGGCGCCACCGAGGTGCGTGGCGTGGTGCGGCTTGCTCCCATCCGCACGTTCTTTGCGCCCGACAACGATGCGGAGGGTAACCTCTGGTACTGGCCGGATATTCCCGCCATGACCGCATCTGCCTTCCCCAACGGCTCGGCCAAGGCACTGCCCATCTTTGTCGAGGCCGATGCCGATCCCGCGCCGCCCGGCGGCCTGCCCAGGGGCGGCGTCACCCGCGTCGCCCTGCCAAACCGCCACCTGGAATATGCGGTCACCTGGTATGGTCTGGCCGCTACCTTACTCGGCGTCTATTCGGCGTTCGCTATCAGCCGCTTGCGGGCCCCCGCCGGCAGCTAGCATCGGCAACCAAGCGCTTTTTCTCACCCCGCCTGCCAGTTGCCTTGTTCGCTGCGGGCTTGCGCCCTAGTGTCGTGTCTCTGAAATGCCGAAGGTGGGCCGGCCGCGAAGGGTGTCGGCATTTCGGAGACACCACACTAGGGTGCCTGCCGATCACCCCTGCAAGCCGACGAAAGCCCGATCCTTGCGTTACATCTCCACCAGAGGCGAGGCGCCAGAGCTGGGATTTGAGGACGCGCTGCTGGCCGGGCTGGCACGCGACGGTGGACTCTACGTGCCCGGAGCCTGGCCGCAGCTCACGCCCGGCCAGATCGGCGGTTTCGCCGGCAGGCCCTTTGCCGAGGTTGCCGCCGCGCTCCTGGAGCCTTTCGCGGGCGGCGCCATTCCCCTGCCCGAGCTGGTGGCGATCGCTCGCGACGCCTATGCCCGCTTCGGCCACCCGGCGGTGACGCCGCTGGTGCAGATCGGCCCCAACTTGTGGATCCTCGAGCTGTTCCACGGGCCGACGCTGGCCTTCAAGGACGTCGCCATGCAGCTGCTGGCGCGGCTGATGGACCGCGTGCTCACGGCCCGCGACGCGAAGGTCACGATCGTTGGCGCTACCTCGGGCGACACCGGCGGCGCGGCGGTGGAGGCCTTCCGCGGCTCCAGCCGCGCCGAGCTGTTCATCCTGTTCCCCGATGGCCGCGTCTCGGACGTGCAGCGCCGCATGATGACCACCGCGCCCGAGCCCAACATCCACGCCATCGCCATCGACGGCACCTTCGACGACTGCCAGGCGCTGGTGAAGGCCATGTTCGCCGACTTGGCCTTCCGCGACCGCAATCATCTGGCAGGCGTGAACTCCATCAATTGGGGCCGGGTGGCTGCGCAGATCACCTACTACGTCGTCGCGGCGGCGGCGCTTGGCGCCCCGCATCGGGCCGTCTCGTTCTCTGTCCCGACCGGCAACTTCGGCGATATCTTCGCCGGCTACGCGGCAAAGCGCATGGGCCTTCCCATCGAGCGGTTGGTGCTCGCCACCAACGAGAACGACATCCTCCGCCGCACCCATGCCACGGGCGCCTACGAGGTGCGCCCCGTCGTGCCCACCACCTCACCCTCAATGGACATTCAGGTCTCCTCCAACTACGAGCGCTACCTGTTCGAGGCCGGCGACCGCGACGCGGGCTCGGTGCGCGCGAGGCTCGGCGCGCTGCGCCAGTCGGGCCGCTTCGATCTTGCGGGCCCGCTCCTCGCCAAGATGCGGGAAGACTTCGATGCCGCCAGCGCCGATATGGACGAGGTCGCCCGATGCATCCGGCGCGTCAGCGCGGAAAGCGGCTACCTGCTCGACCCACACACCGCTTGCGGCGTCGTCGCGCTGGAAAAAACGCCTGACCCCGGCCGGGTGCCGCGCGTCGTGCTTGCCACGGCGCATCCGGCGAAGTTCCCCGACACCATGGAAGCGATCACCGGCGTGCGCCCTCCGCTACCTCCTCGCCTCGCTTACCTGATGAGCGCGCGCGAGCGCATTTCCGTCCTGCCCAACGACCTAGCCGAGGTCCAGCGCTTCGTTGCCGAACGCTCGGGCGCACGTCAGGGAGCCGTTGTATGAGCACCAGCCAAACCACCCTCGCCAACGGCCTGCGCGTGGTCTCCCATCGCATGCCGCACCTCGAGACGGTGTCCATGGGCATTTGGGTCGGCGTCGGTGCCCGCCACGAGGACCTCCCCCAGCACGGCATCTCGCACCTGCTGGAGCATATGGCATTCAAGGGAACCAAGCGCCGCACCGCCAAGGACATCGCCGAGGAGATCGAGGCCGTGGGTGGCGAGCTCAATGCCGCCACCAGCCTCGAGACCACCGCCTATTTCGCGCGCGTGCTGGCCGCCGATGTCGAGCTCGGCCTCGACATCCTGGCCGACATTCTCCTCAACCCCCGCCACGCCGGGGCGGAGCTCGAGCGCGAGCGGGAGGTCATCCTGCAGGAGATCGCGGCCACCCGCGACAGCCCCGACGAGATCGCCTACGAGCTGCTGCAGGAAGCGGCCTTCCCCGACCAGGCCATCGGCCGCCCGATCCTCGGCACGGCGGTGAGCGTGAAGAGCTTCACCCCTCCCGATCTGCGCAAGTTCATGAAGGCCAACTACGGCGCCAAGCGCATGGTGCTGTCCGCAGCAGGCAAGATCGACCACGACAAGCTGGTGCGCCACGCTGAGGCCCTATTCGGCGGCATGAATGGCGGCAAGGGGGGCCGGTTCGAGCCGGCGCGCTATGGCGGGGGGACGCGCTCGTCCAGCAAGCCTTTCGAGCAAAGTCACCTGCTGCTGGCGTTCGAAGGCCCATCCTACGGGGCAGCCGATTACCATGCCGCCCAGGTGTTCTCGGCGCTGTTCGGCGGTGGGATATCCTCGCGGCTCTTCCAGGAGGTGAGAGAGCGGCGCGGCCTCTGCTACTCCGTGTATTCGAGCTATTGGGCGTTGGCCGATACGGGACTGTTCGGGATTCACGCCGCGACGGGGCAGGAGATGATGGATAAGCTGATCGACGTCGTGTCCGCGGAGTTGCGCCGCGCCGCCGGCGAGGCGCCGACGGAGGCAGAAACTGCACGCGCCAAGGCCCAGATCAAGGCCGGCATCCTGATGGGGCTCGAAAGCTCATCCGCGCGGGCCGAGTACATGGCGCGGCAGCTCTTGCTGTTCGATCGGCTGATCGACACCAAGGAGACCGTCGGCCGCATCGACGCCGTAACGCCCGAGGCGGTGCGCGCGCTTGCGGACAGACTGCTCGCCCGTTCGCGGCCGTCAGTCACCGTCGTCGGCGCCGGCCGCAAGGGGGCAGCCCATGCCCGCACCGCCGAGCGCTTGACGCAAGACGGCGCCAGCTTGAGTGTCGCTTGAGCCCGCCGTCGGCTTGGAGTGCAAATGGCGTTCCTGAGACCCTCGCTGGTGGTGGACCCGGACACGGAGATCCGGGGCGGGCGGGTGTGTCTGCGGCCCCCCACGATGCAGGACTATTCGGCCTGGGCCGAGCTGCGGGCGCTCAGCCGCGCGCATCTGACGCCATGGGAGCCGCAGTGGACGCGCGACGAGCTGGCGCGATCCAACTTCCGCCGCCGCTTGCGGCAATATAATCGCGAGATGCGCGACGATCAGGGCTATGCCTACCTGATTTTCACCGAGGCCGACGCCAGGCTCGTCGGCGGCGTCAACCTCTCCAATGTCCGCCGCGGCGTCGCCCAGGCTGCTTCCATCGGCTATTGGATGGGTGCGCCTTACGCCGGCCGCGGCCTGATGACGGAGTCGGTGCGCGCGGCTGTGGCCTTCGCATTCGGCGCCTTGCGGCTCAACCGGCTGGAGGCGGCCTGCCTGCCGAGCAACGCCGCCTCCCAGCGCGTGCTCGAGAAGGTCGGCTTCGCCCGCGAGGGCAGAGCCCGCCGCTACCTGAAGATCAACGGACAGTGGCAAGACCACGACCTATTCGCGCTGCTGCAAGACGATCCGCGCGGCTAGTGTCCCGAGGGGTGCGATGCTGAGACAGGCCGCCATCGCAGTACTCGCCGCCGTCAAGGCCGGCGTGCGCGGCGGCTGCCTGCTCGCGGTGGCGCTCGCTTGCCTGCTGTTGGCACACGCCCCGGCCGGCGCCGCGCTCAAGGTGATCGACGTCACCAGCGATGCCGATCGCATCGACATCTCCGAGGCCGGCGAATTCTACGAGCCGCAGGGCGACCAGATCATCATCGAGTCGGCGCCCGGCCGCGACAGCGTCACCCAGCGTGTCGCCGCACACGCCTCCACCCCCGGCAGCAACCCGGGCTGGTTCGCGTTCGCGCTCCGCAACAATACCGACAAGGCTGTCGAGCGCTGGCTGGTGGTCGACCGCTACAACATGGCGGGCTCGGGCGTGATATGGCCCGACCTCGACTCCCGGCGCATCGAGAAGATTTCCCACTCGGTGGGCTACGTGCCCGAGCGCATCAAGAGCGATCGCGCCGACGTGTTCCGCATCACCTTGGAGCCGGGGCAGACGGTCACCTACATCGCCGAGCTGTCGTCCGACCGCTTCGCCCGCATCCATCTGTGGAACCCGCTGGAATACGAGCAGAAGAGCCGCGACCGCCAGCTGTTCAACGGCGTCATGCTGGGCATCACCGGCCTGCTGGCGATCTTCCTGACGGCAGTCTTCGCCGCCAATCACAAGGCCATCTTCCCCTCGGCAGCCGTGTTCACCTGGTGCGTGCTGGCCTACCTGTGCGTCGACTTCGGCTTCTGGGACAAGCTGTTCAGCATCCGCCCCGAGGAGAACGCGCAGTACCGCGCCGGTGCCGAGGCGGCGATGGCCGCGAGCCTCCTCGTCTTCCTCTACATTTTCCTGCGTCTCGGCGCCGGGCACGGCTTCCTGCGGATGCTGCTGGGCCTCTGGATCGCGGCCCAGTGCTCTCTCGTGGCCGTCGCCTTCATCGATCCGCGTCTCTCCGCCACGTTCGCCCGCATGTCGAGCGTCGGCATCGCCGGCGGCGGGGCCGCTATCACGCTGTTTCTGGCGCTGCGCGGCCAGGACCGCGCGCTGTCGCTGGTGCCGACGTGGATGCTTCTGCTGGTCTGGCTGTTCGGCGCCGGGGCCACGTTGCTCGGCCGGCTGGCCGGCGACTTCGTCATTTTCGGGCTCGTCTCGGGCCTCGTGCTGATCGTCGTGCTGATCGGCTTCACCGTCACCCAGTACGCCTTCCGCTCGGTCGAGCCGCTCTACGGCACGCAGCCTGGCGAGCAGCAGCTGCGCGCGCTGGCGGTCGACGGCGCCGGCGCCGCGGTATGGGAATGGAATTCGCGCCGCGACGAGGTCAAGGTCAGCCCCATCATTGAAGCCATGCTGGGGCTCAAGGCAGGCGAGCTGTCGGTCAAGGCCGACGACTTCACTTCGCACATGCACCCGGCCGACCGGGAGCGCTTCAAGCTGCTGCTGTGGTCGATGAAGGAGCGCGCCGGTGGCGACATGCGCATCGAGTTCCGCATGCGGCACGTGGACAATTCCTACCGCTGGTTCGAGCTCGAGGCGGCCAGCGTGCCCACCTCCGATCGCCGCAATCTGCGCTGCGTCGGCCTGGTGCGAGAGGTGACCGACAGCAAGCGCGCCCAGGAGCGCCTGCTACACAACGCCGTGCACGACAGCCTGACGGGCCTGCCCAATCGCGAGCTGTTCCTCGATCGCCTGGCCATCGCCGCCAAGCGCGCAACGCTGGAGCCGCTGGTGCGGCCGTCCTTGCTGTTCATCGACATCGACAAGTTCAAGACAGCCAACTCGGCCTTCGGGCTGGTAGTGGGCGACAGCCTGCTGCTGACCGTGGCTCGGCGCTTGGGGCGCAATCTCGGGCCTCAGGACACCCTCGCGCGTGTCGGCGGCGACCAGTTCGCCCTCCTGCTCCTCAATCAGACCGACCCGCGCGAGCTGGCCATGCTGGCCGAGCAGGTGCGCCGCTCCGTGCGCTCGCCGATCACCATCGCCGGCCAGGAGATCGTGCTCACCGCGTCGATCGGCATCTCGGTCTACGACGGCCCCGACGAAGACCCGGCCGAGTTGCTGCGCGAGGCCGAGATTGCCATGTATCGCGCCAAGCGCTCCGGCTCCGACCGCATCGACATCTTCAACGCCGAGATGCGCACCGAGAAGGATGGGCGCGTGGCGCTCGAGGACGAGCTGCGCGCGGCGATCGAGAGGAAACAGCTCAAGCTCGTGTTTCAGCCGATCTTCTACCTCCCCACCGAGACGCTGGCCGGGTTCGAGGCGCAGCTCAATTGGGAGCATCCCCGCCTGGGGCTCCTCAACCCGACGCACTTCGTGCCGGTGGCCGAGGAATCCGACCTCATCCTCAAGCTCGGCTCCTACGTCCTTGGCCGTGCCGCGCGCGAGGCGCAGCGCTGGCAGCGCGAGTTGCCGCGGCCCGATCAGCCGCTGTTCGTCAGCGTCAATGTTTCGAGCCGCCAGCTGTTCCGGCCCGAGCTGATCAACGAGGTGCGCCATATTCTGGGCCGCGCCGTCGTGCCCAAGGGGTCGCTGCGGCTGGAGATCACCGAGTCCCTAGCCATGGAGAACCCGGAGAAGGCGGCCGCGGTGCTCGAGCAGCTCGCCGCCGCCGGCGCCGGCCTGTCGCTCGACGACTTCGCCACGGGCTATTCCTCGTTCTCCTATCTCACGCAGTTCTCCTTCGACACCATCAAGGTCGATCGCGCGTTCGTGCAGGCCAGGGGGCAGAACGGGACGGGCGCGACGGTGCTGCGCTCGATCATTGCGCTTGCCCACGAGCTCGGAAAAAAGGTGGTGGCCGAGGGGGTCGATGCCGAGGACGACGTGTCTTTCCTGCGCTCGATCGGCTGCGAGTACGCCCAGGGCAACTACTACGGCGAGGCGATGGCAGAGCGCGATGTGCTCCAGCTCCTCAAGGTCGTGCGCCGCGCCGAGCGCAGGCTGAGAAAGAGCAGCCTGTTCCGCCAGCGCGTCAGGGCGCGACCAGAAACGGGTTCCGAGCCCGAGATGGTGGCGCAACCGCCGCCGCGGCGCGGCGGGGCACCGCAAGCTCGGCCTGGAGCCGCCAACGGTGCGGGCAGGCATGGCCGCCCGGCCTCGCAGCCGCTTCCCCCACCGCGCCTCGCCGCCACGCCTCCACCGGCGCCGCCCGTCTCGGCACGGCCGCCCAACGGTGCCCATCAGCCTCCGGGTCCGCCGCCACTGCCTCGGCGCACGCCTGGGCAAAATGCCCCCGCACCGCCCAATCCGAACCCCGACGCGGTGCAGCTCAATTTGCCGCCGACGCCTCTGCGGCCGGGCAGCGGGCCACCGTCCGCGGGCGAACCCGACAGGGCGACCCCGCGCCCGCCGCTTCTGCCCAACGGCACACAGGCCGCCAATCGCTCGCCGCCGTCACCGGGCACGGCGGGGCCGGGCGGCCCTCAGCGCGGCCGTCCGCCGCCGTTGCCGCCGCGCCCCAATGCACAACATCCGCCTCCCGACGTCTCGAGGCTGCCGCCGGCTATCCGGGCGAGCCTGGCGCGTCTGGCAGGCGAGATTGGGGATGAGCAGCAGCCACCCGACACATCGGGTCCCGGCAAACCCGGCGCGGGGTGATCATCCTGTCGAGGCAGGCAACGCTGCTAGGCGTGCCCGGCCTCGCTCACCAGGTGCGAAGGGTCGATGCCGATCTTGGACATGGCACGATCGTACTTCTGGTCGATGTCGCGATCGAACAGCAGGTCGACGTCCGGCGGGCAATGCAGCCAGCCGTTGGCCGCAATCTCGCTCTCGAGCTGTCCCGGCCGCCAGCCTGCGTAGCCGAGTGCCAGGATCGCCCGGTCAGGACCCTTGCCGGCGGCAATGGCCTTGAGAATGTCGAGGGTGGCCGTCAACGAAACGCCGTCGTCGATCGGCAGCGTCGAGTCGGCTGCAAAATAGTCGGAGGTGTGGAGCACGAAGCCCCGTCCAGTCTCGACCGGCCCCCCTACATGCACGTCCATGTCGCGCACAGCGGACCCCGGCGTCGCGGCGTCATCTTCGCCGCCGGCGATGCTCAACTGGCCGAGCAGCTCCGAAAAGCTGATGTGGGGCGCGCGCTGGTTGATGATCAGACCCATGGCGCCCTGTCCCGAATGCGCGCACAAGTAGATGACCGACCGCGCAAAGCGCTTGTCGGCCATGGCGGGCATGGCGATGAGAAACTGGCCGTCGAGATAGCCGTTATTGTCGCCCTTCCGGGGTTTCCGCTGAACCTGCATGCAATCGAGACTAGCCCGAGCGCGCCACGGCTGGAAGAGGCGGCGAACCCGCAGCTGAGCATGTGCTCGAAATGTGTTGAATTGCACGAGGCGCAGCCCCGCCTATCATCCCGGCCATGAGAACAGCACCGCGCACGCTCCTGCCGGCCATTTACGGCCTTATTTCGCTATTTGGCTCGATTCTCCTCGCCAACGGCCCGGCCGCGCAAACGCAATCGGGCCTTGCTGCCTCGGCTTGGGCCGAGCAGCATGCTTCGCGTGTTCGCCTGGTGGCAGCTCGCGCCCGAATGCCACTGGGGCACTACTTGGCCGGATTGGAAATCGTTCTCGACGATGGATGGAAGACCTATTGGCGCAATCCGGGCGACGGTGGCGTCCCGCCCTCGTTCGATTGGGCCGGGTCGGCCAACGTGGCGGCCATCAAGGTTCTCTACCCGGCGCCCATGCGCTTGCCCGAGGCGAATGGCATCTCAATTGGCTATAAGCACGCTGTGCTGCTGCCGATCGAAGTGACGCCGCAGGATCCCGCAAAGCCCATCGCGCTGAAGCTGGCGCTGGAGTTCGGCGTGTGCCGCGATATCTGCATTCCGGCCACGGCAACCCTCGACATTGCGATCCCGCCCGGCCCGAAGGGTGCGCCCCCGCCCGAGCTCGTTTCCGCCTTGGAGCGCGTGCCGCGCCCGCAGCAGAGCCGGCGCAAGGACGACCCCGAGTTGAAGCGCATTGCGATAGGCCGGGAGGCGGGCTCGCCGCGGCTGACGATCGAGGCGGCCTTCGACCAAGCCGCGAAGTCTGCGGAGGTCTTTGTCGAGGCGCCGGAAGGGTTTTATGTTCCTGTGCCGAAGCGGATTTCGCCCGCCGATGCATCCGGCGTGCTCCGCTTCGAGTCGGACCTCGGCAACGACCTCGCCGCCGACCTCAAGGGCAAGACGCTCACCGTTACGCTCGTCGGCGAGGCTGGTGCCAGCGAAACCCAGTGGACCGTTCCCTGAGCCCGGCGGGATGTTGCGGCCTTGTGCCTCCCCTCACGCGAGAGCGTCACTCCTTGGCCGACTGCCTCACGTGGCCGCTCCCTGGCCGAACGCCGACGAACGGCGCTAGACTAGGCTGAGGCCGCGCGGGCGTAACCAGGACTGTTTCAGCCTCGCCATCAAGTCGTAGACGGCGTCGGCGCAATTTTGAGGGGGCGTGGCGATGGCATCCAGACGTTTCATCTATGCCCTTCCGAAAGACTATGCCCAAGCGACGGGAGGGTACAACTACAACAAGCGCCTCGTCTGCGAGCTGAAAAGGCTGGGCTGGGACGTTGACTGGTTGGACCTGCCGACCGGCTTTCCCATGCTTTCACCCGATACGGAGAGGCGCACCGCAGAATGTTTCTCAGCTCTTGGCGAAGGGGCGCTTGTGCTGAGTGATCAGCTTTGTCTCTCGATGCTCCCGGAATTGGTCAAGAGCCTAGAGCATCGAATGAACCTGGTCAGCATCGTGCATCATCCGCTCGCGCTCGAGGGTTACGATGTCGAAGCAGCGCCAGGAGACCTGAAGCACCTGGAGGCAAGCAGCCTCCGTAGCGCTGCCCTCGTGATCGTCACGTCCGAGATCACAAGCCGAACCCTGATCACCGAATACGGCGTCGATGCAGGCAAGATCCTGGTTGCGCCACCTGGAACCGACCCACAGTTGCCGGCCGTGGGAAGCGGGGGTCAAGCCGTGGCAGTGCTGAGCGTTGGTGCCGTAGTGCCCCGGAAGGGGCATGACCTGCTGGTTCGGGCACTCGCAGACGTCTCGGACCTTCCTTGGCAGGCTCTCATTGTTGGAAACCTGGACCGCGCTCCTCGACACGTATCGATGTTGCGCAAGCTGATCTCTGCTTCGAACCTTGAATCTCGCATCAAACTTGCAGGCGAATTGACAAGTTGCGAAATCGAATTGGAATGGAACTCGGCAGATGTTTTTGTGTCTGCTTCTCGCCACGAGGGCTTCGGCATGGCCGTATCCGAGGCGATGGCTCGCGGGTTACCTCTGATCACGACGCACGCTGGCGCTATCGGAGATCGGCTATCGGCCGAGGCGTGCTGTCTAGTGCCGAACGGCGATGAAAAAGCGTTGGCAAAAGCGCTACGGCGCGTGCTGGCTGACACGGGCTTTCGAGCCCAACTGAGCGATGCTGCTCGATCCTACAGTCTTCGTCAGCCGAGCTGGGAATGCACCGGCAGAATTGTTGACCATCGGCTCAGCGCTCTCGCAGGCACCCGAAACCCGAGCTTGCGCTAGCTGTAGGTGCGGGCTTGGTTGCTGTGGATCGGGAACTCACGGCCCAGACTCATTTGGAGGAGCCGTAGCAATCCTCGGCGGACAATCACCTGTGCGCGTCGCCGACCAACTCTGCTGGCAACAACCCGGCTTGGCTTGCTCACCCGGAGCCCCTAGAGTTGCGCCCTGTGCCAAGTCAGAGCACGCACCCGTCCGCCGTTTTCAGCTGGAGAGGAATCCCATGACGATCAAGGTCGGCGACCGTCTGCCCGAAACCACTTTCATCACCATGTCGGCCGAGGGCCCCAAGCCCATGAAGACGGCAGATGTGTTCAACGGTAAGAAGGTGGCGCTGTTCGCCGTGCCCGGCGCGTATACGCCAACCTGCCACAAGCAGCACATGGCAGGCTTCGTCGAAAGGTACGACGAGCTCAAGAAGAAGGGGTTCGACACCGTCGCCTGCACAGCGGTCAACGACATATTCGTTCTGACCCACTGGGCTAAGGACTCCAAGGCCGAGGGCAAGATCCAGATGCTGGGCGACGGCAGCGCCGAGTTCGCCAAGAAGCTCGGGCTCGAAGTCGATTTGGGGCCTCGCGGCATGGGCGTGCGGTCCCAGCGCTACTCGATGATCGTCGAGGACGGCGTGGTGAAGTCCCTGAATGTGGAGCCGGTTCCGGGCCACGACGTTTCCAGCGCCGCCACGCTGTGCTCGTTGGCATGATCGCAAGTGGCAGGTGCGCAAGCCGAGCATCTGCCTCGGGATTTCCGGGATTGGGAGCGAAGCTCCCCGCACGCTGAGCCGGTCCCCTCGCCGCGCGGGGTCCCGGCTCCTATATAAGGGAACCTTCGGGCACCCAATTGCAGTGGTGCCCGGTCGGAGAAAGCATCCCCCATGCAATTGTGGCGCAAGGATCCCCCTGCCGAGACACGTGAGGTGGGAAGGCAGGACGAAGAGCTGCTCGACGCCTACTCGCACGCGGTCGTCAGCGTCGTGGAGGCGGTTTCACCGTCTGTCGTGCACGTGCGGGTGCGCGGCACGCGCCAGGGTGCGCAGGGCTCGGGCTCAGGCACGATTCTCTCTCCCGACGGCCTGGTGCTCACCAACAACCACGTGGTGGAAGGCGCCACTGCGATCGACCTGTCGCTGAATGACGGGCGCCATGTTCCTGCGCGCATCCTCGGGCGCGACCCCGACACCGACATTGCCGTGCTGCGGGCAGAGACGAGCGATCGGCTGCCTGCCGCCCGCCTCGGCAATTCAAAGAAGGTGCGGCCCGGGCAGGTGGCGGTAGCCATCGGCAATCCGTTCGGCTTCGAGTTCGACGGTGACGGCCGGCATTGTCAGTGCCGTCGGCCGCTCGCTGCGCGCCCAGAACGGCCGCCTGATCGGCGACGTCATCCAGACCGACGCGGCGCTGAACCCCGGCAACTCCGGCGGACCGCTGGTCAACTCGCGCGCCGAGGTGATCGGCGTCAATACCGCCGTCATCATGGGTGCGCAGGGCATCTGCTTCTCGGTCGCCTCCAACACGGCCCAGCATGTGCTCACCCAGATCCTGCAGCACGGCCGCGTGCGCCGCGCCAGTCTCGGCATTGCCGGCAATCAGGTGCAGCTGCCGCAGAGGATCAAGGTCGCGACCGGCCTGACCCAGGACGCGGGCGTGCGCGTAGCCGAGGTTTTCCCGAATACGCCAGCGGCGGCGGCGAGGCTGGTCCCGGATGACGTGATTGTAGGCGTCGACCAGGAGGTCGTGACCGGGCATCGACGACATTGCGCGCGTGCTCGACGGCAGCAAGATCGACCACCGCGTCGCGGTCCACGTCCTGCGCGACGGACGGGTGACGACGGTAGAGGTCGTCGCCAACCGAGCGGTTGCCTTAGGGCGTAGATCCATCCTCCGGCGCCGAGCGCCGGGATGACGCCTCACGAAGACGACGCCGTCTTCATCACGAAGGGGTTGCCGCCGCCGGGGCCGTTGTTGATCCACACGCTCTTGGACTGCAGGTAGCCCTCGATGGCCTCCGCGCCGTTCTCGCGGCCCAGGCCCGAGGCCTTGTAGCCGCCGAACGGCATCAGGAAGCTGACTGCCCGGTAGGTGTTCACCCACACGGTGCCGGCCTTGATCTTGCGCGCCATGCTGTGCGCGCGCTTGACCGACTGCGTCCACACGCCTGCGCCCAGCCCATAGGCGATGTCGTTGGCGATGCGCACGGCGTCGTCCTCGTCCTTGAACTTGATGACCGAGAGCACCGGGCCGAACACCTCCTCCTGGGCGATGCGCATCTTGTTGTCGACGCCGGTGAAGATGGTGGGCTTGACGAAATACTTGCCGCCGCCCTCCTCCTTGGTGGCCGGTCCGCCGCCCAGCACGCACTTGGCGCCCTCGCCCTTGGCGATGTCGATGTAGGACAGGATCTTCTGGTACTGCGGCGGCGTCGTCACCGGGCCCACCTGGGTCTCGGCCTTGCTCGGATCGCCGAGCTTCGCCGTCTTGGCCATCGCCACCAGCTTTTCCACGAACTGGTCGTGGATGGTCTCCTGCAGCAGCAGCCGCGAGCCGGCGATACAGGTCTGGCCCGTTGCTGCGAAGATGCCCGATATCGCCCCGCTCACGGCATCATCGAGGATGCAGTCGTCGAACACGATGTTGGGCGACTTGCCGCCGAGTTCCAGCGACACCTTCTTGAAGCTCTTGGCGGCGAGCTCGTTGACGCGCGCGCCCGTCGCGCGTGCCGCCGGTGAACGCGATCTTGGCGACCTTGGGATGGGTCACCAGCGGCTCACCCACCACCGCACCGTAGCCGGTCACCACGTTCACCACGCCGGGCGGCAGGCCCGACTCCTCGATCACCAGAGCTCATGAACTCCAGCAGCGAGGCGGACGTGAACTCTGACGGCTTGATCACCACGGTGCAGCCCGCCGCCAACGCGGGCGCCAGCTTCCATGCCGTGAGCATCAGCGGCGAATTCCACGGCGTGATGAACGCGCACACGCCGACCGGCTCTTTCAGGATGTAATTGAAATGATCCGGCCGATCGACCGGCACCACTGCGCCCTGGATCTTGTCCGCCAGCCCGCCGTAGTAATAGAACCACTCGGGCATGTACTTGGTCTGCGCCACCATCTCGGAGATGAGCTTGCCGTTGTCGCGCACCTCGATCTGGCCCAGGTGCTCGGCGTGCTTCTCGATGAGCTGGGCGATGCGGCGCATGATCTTGCCGCGCGCGGTGGCGGTCATCGCCGGCCACGGCCCGCTCTCGAACGCCCGCGCCGCCGCCTCCACGGCCCGGTCCACATCGGCCTTGTCGCATTCGGGGATCAGCGCCCACGGTTCGCCGGTGTAGGGGTCGAAGGTCTGCAATGTCTTGCCGGAGGCGGCGTCAACCCACTTGCCGTCGATGTAGGTCTTGTATTCCTTGAGCTTCGTCGGCCGATCCTGCATGGCGTCCTCCGCGACGATGGAACGAGTGAAACTTAACCCGAGGCTAGTGCGCTGGGCACCTCCCTTCAAGCAAAGCAGAGATCCTGCGGGAGACCCCAAGTGCGAGGCAGCCCGGCTGCCCAGATCTCGACACAAGCATGATGTCCGCTCCTGCTGGCGCTACCAGAAAGGTGGAGGCGCACGCATGACCCTGCTTTCCCGTCTCGCCGTCGTCACTTTGATCGCCGGGCTTGCCGGGTCGGCTGCCGCCCAGCTCCAGTTTCCGCAGCCCAGCCAGCCCGAGCCCGATCTGAGCAGGCGGCCGCAGTGCACCAGAGACTACGTGAGATCGGTCGAGCAGCAGATTGCCATGCTCGACAAGCTCCGCACGGCCGGGCCCGAGGCCATCGGCCAGGTCTGCTCGCTCATCGAGTTCGGCAGCGACTGGCTCGGCGGCGAACTGCCCGAAAGCACGCGCAAACAGCTCAAGGAGACGCTGGGCTTCGACATCGACCTGCGCTTCATCAGAACGCAATGCCGTGTCAGCCAGGGCAATCTCGATCGTGAGCTGATGACCCAGCAGGGCTTCCTCAAGTCCGAGTTGGTGCGCTGCAATGACACCATCTAGCCCGCCGCCCCGCCGGCAACAGCCCTGCATGCTTGATCTGAGCAAAGCAGACCTCGACCGGGCAGCATATCTTGGCCTACTGTAGCGACGGGTGGGCAGGTGCCGACGCGGGAGGGCATCATGCGCAGATGGCTGAAGGCCGTTATCGTTCCCCTCGTAGTGGCGGTGGTTGCCGCGTGCGCTAGTCCGATCGCTCGCGCCGACGAGGGAGAGGTCGACGTGCTGCTGGTGCTGGCGGCCGACGTCTCCCGCAGCGTCGACGACAAGAAGTTCAAGCTGCAGCGCGAGGGCTATGCCGCGGCCATCGTCGACCCGCGCGTGGTGCGGGCCATGACCGGCGGGCCCAAAGGGCGCATTGCGGTGTTCTTCGTCGAATGGGCCAGTCGAATGGGAACAGCGGGTCGTGATCGACTGGACGATCATTGCCGGCGAGCAGGATGCCCGGCAGGTGTCCGGCCGCATGCTGGAAGCGGCCCGTTCCTATTGGGGCGCACCTCGATCAGCGCGGCCATCGACTTCAGCATGCAGGTCCTCTCCCGCAGCCCCTTCCCGTCCGGCCGCCGCATCATCGATATATCCGGCGACGGCACCAACAACAGCGGGCGGGAGGTTACGTCCGCCCGCGATGCCGCCATCGCCCAGGGCGTGACCATCAACGGTTTGGTCGATCCTGAGCGAGGTGCCGCTGGCCACTAATCCGACCCATACGCACCCCCCGGGCGGGCTCACCGCCTACTACGAGAACAATGTCATCGGCGGTCCGGGCGCCTTCGTCCTGGAAGCGCAGAGCTTCGAGGCCTTCGGCCAGCTGCTTGGTAAACAAGCTGGTCAAGGAGATCGCGCAGCTCCTGCGGTCGCCCACTTGAAGCGAGCCCCCACCAGGGCTTGAGGGAACGGCATTTCCCTCCTGCTACCACGCGCAGGCGCGCGTTCCCGCCTGCTCCCGCGCACGACAATTTCTACCCCAGAGGCCAGACTTCATAGGATTGCATCCTTATTTAACTGCGCCCATTGCCAGTTATTAGGAAATATTTCTATCTAAGCGCCATACCTACAAAGGCGCCCTGCGATCATATCCAAGCGTCGCCTGTCGCCCGCGGGAGCCAGTTCTCCGCGCGAAAACAAGACGTTGAAGAGGGTTCATGGGCTTCATCAAGGTCAACGATCTGGAAGGCGACACGCACCTGCTGGAGGCCGTGGAAGGCTTTCGCGTGATGGAGCTGATCCGCCTGCACGGCCTACCGATCGAGGCCCTCTGCGGCGGTGCGTGCGCCTGCGCCACTTGCCACGTGCACGTCGTCCCCGATTGGGCGGAGCGGGTGCATCCGGCCCACGGCGACGAGGAAGCCATGCTCGACACCTTGCCCGCCCTCGAGCCGACCTCGCGGCTGAGCTGTCAGCTGATCTGGGACGAGCACTTGGACGGCTTGGAAGTCAGCCTGGCTGGAGCCTGACCCTCATGAAGTATTTCCCGCTCTTTGCCGATCTCGAACGCGCCGACGTTCTGGTCGTGGGCGGGGGCGAGCAGGCGGCGCAGAAAGTGCGCCTGCTGCGCAAGACGCAAGCCAGGATCACTGTCGTTGCCGAGACCGCAACCGCCGAGCTGGCCGAGTTGGAGCGGCGGGGCGCCATTGTGATCGCTCGCCGCCCATTTAGTCCCAACGATCTCGACGGCAAGCGGCTAGCCTATGCCGCCACCGGCGACCGGGCCCTCGATGCAGCTATCTCGCGGGCAGCCCAGGACCGCGGCTGTCCCCATCAACGTCGTCGACGCGGCAGAGCTGTCGACGTTCATCACCCCGGCAATCGTCGATCGCTCCCCGGTGACCGTCGCCATAGGCACGGAAGGTGCAGCCCCGATGCTGGCTCGCGAGATCAAGACCAGGCTCGAGAGCTGGCTGCCGGCCAACCTGGGCGTGCTGGCCGAGCGCGCGCAATCGTTGCGTTCGCTTGTTGCAACAGGCATCGCCGACCCGCGTGCCCGCCGCCGCCTGTGGGAGCGGCTGCTGCAGGGCCCTTTCCGTCGCGCCGTTCTGAGCGGCGCTGAGGCAGATGCCAACCGTATCCTTGCCGCCGAGATCGCCGGTTCTGCCGCTCCGGCGACCGGTCGCGTGTTCCTCATCGGCTGCGGTCCCGGCGATCCCGACCTCCTCACGCTCAAGGCCCTGCAGCGCATGCAGGAGGCCGACGTTCTGGTGATCGATCGTCTGGTGAACCCCAAGGTCCTCGACTATGCCCGCCGCGATGCCGAGCGCATCTTCGTCGGCAAGACCCCCGGCGGTGCGTCCACGTCGCAGGCGGAGATCAACCGCATCCTGGTGCGTGAGGCCTCCGCCGGCAAAGTCGTAGCTCGCCTCAAAGGCGGCGATCCGTTCGTCTTCGGACGCGCCGCGGAAGAGATGGCGGCGCTTCAGGCGGCGCACATCCCCGTCGAGGTGGTCCCCGGCGTGACGGCGGCACATGCCTGCGCCGCACGCATCGGCCTGCCCGTGACGCTCCGGGAGCACGTGCGCCAATTCTCCGTCGTGACCGGCGCCACCGCTCGCGGCGAGCCCGAGCTCAACTGGTCGGCTCTCGCCGCCGAAGGGTCGGCCTTCGCGATCTACATGGGCGTCGGCAACGCCCCGATCATCCGGCGCAACCTGCTGGCGGCCGGCGCGCGGCCCGACTTGCCGATCGTGATCGTCGAGAACGGCACGCGCGAGAACGAGCGCGCGATCGCCACCACGCTGCACGACCTGACGCAGTGCGTCGACCAGCTGGCGGTTGGCGGGCCGGCTGTGATCTTCGCTGGCCTCGACTGGCGCGACGCAGGTCTGCAGCGCCCCGACACGGTCACTGTCTACAGGCGTCCGGCCGAGCCCGAGCGCCGGCTCACGCAACAGCATGAACCCATTGCCCCCGAGGTGTTCCTATGAGCAAGCGCGCCCCCCTGCCCTCCGTCCTGACCGCCAATCGCCTGAGCGACGGCGCGGCCGTGTTCATCGACTTCGAGGGTGCCTGGAGCGAGAGCATCGCGGAGGCCCTCGTTGCCAACTCGCCCGACGAAGTCAGGGCGCTGGAGGATCGCGGCGCCCACGATGCGGCCCGCAATCTCGTGGTCGAGCCCTATCTGATCGACGTCGAGGAGGTCGCCGGCCGCATCGAGCCTGTTCGCTACCGCGAGCGCGTCCGCGCCGGCGGCCCCACCATCTTGGGTGACGTGCCCGGGTATGTCGCGCCCGCTCCCTCGCCCCTCGCAACTTCCGCCGCTCAGCGCACATCGGTCGCGGCTGCCAGGGAAGAGCTCGTCGAGGCTGCTTGACATGTACCGCTACGACGAGTTCGATGCGGAGTTCGTGCGCCAGCGGGTCGCCCAGTTTCGCGACCAGGTGGCGCGCCGCGTCTCGGGCGAGTTGACCGAGGACGAGTTCAAGCCGCTCAGGCTCCGCAATGGCGTCTATCTGCAGCTGCATGCCTACATGCTGCGCATCGCCATCCCCTACGGCACGCTGTCCTCGCGCCAGATGCGCAAGCTCGCGCACATCGCCCGTGTCTACGATCGCGGCACCGGTCATTTCACCACGCGCCAGAACCTGCAGTTCAATTGGCCCAAGCTCAGCGATATTCCGGACATTCTGGACGAGCTGGCCGAGGTCGAGATGCATGCCATCCAGACCTCCGGCAACTGCATCCGCAACGTTACGGCTGACCATTTCGCCGGCGCTACTGCCGAGGAGGTGGCCGACCCCAGGCCCTATGCCGAGATCATCCGCCAGTGGTCGTCGTTGCACCCCGAGTTCAGCTTTTTGCCGCGCAAGTTCAAGGTGGCCGTCACCGCCGCCGAGCGCGATCGCGCTGCCATCCAAGTGCACGACATCGGCCTGCACTTGAAGCGTTTGTCGGGCGGCGGACTGGGGTTTGCGGTATGGGTCGGCGGCGGCCAGGGACGCACGCCGATCCTGGCCAAGCTAATCAAGGACAATCTGCCTGAGCAGGATCTGCTGAGCTATCTGGAGGCGGTCCTGCGCGTCTATAACCTGCACGGTCGGCGCGACAACATCTACAAGGCGCGCATCAAGATCCTCGTGCACGATCTCGGCGCCGAGGCCTTCGCTGCGCAGGTCGAGGAGGAATGGCAGCGCATACGCGACGGCGCGCTCAAGCTGCCTGAAGCGGAGATCCGCCGCATCGACGCCTACTTCGCGCCGCCGCAATTCGACGGGCGGCCGGCCAAAGCGGCGCTGAGGGCGCCCGATCGCGCCTTCGAGCGCTGGGTCACGCGCAACACGCATACCCACAAGCAGCCGGGCTACGCCATCGTCACCATCTCGCTGAAGCCCATCGGCGGTGTCCCCGGCGATGCCTCTGCCGAGCAGATGGATGCCGTGGCCGACTTGGCAGAGCAATATTCGTTCGACGAAGTACGCGTCACCCACGAGCAGAACTTGGTGCTGCCGCACGTGCGGGTCGAGGACCTGCGCACCGTCTACGACCGGCTGAAGTCGATAGGGCTGGCCGAAGCCAACGCCGGGCTCGTCACCGACATCATCGCCTGCCCGGGTCTCGACTACTGCGCGCTGGCAAACGCGCGCTCCATCCCGATCGCGCAACGCATCTCGGAGCGGCTCGCCGCGCGCCAGGATCAGATCGGCGACCTCAAGATCAAGATCTCCGGCTGCATCAACGCCTGCGGCCACCACCACGTCGGCCACATCGGCATCCTGGGCGTCGAGAAGCGCGGTGAGGAGCACTACCAGCTTCTGCTTGGCGGCTCCGGCGCGGAGGACGCGGCGCTGGCGTCCATCGCGGGGCCCGGCTTCGATCCAAATGGCATCGTCGATGCAGTGGAAACCGTCGTCGACACCTACCTGAAGCTGCGCACGGGCCCGCAAGAGCCGTTCCTCGCCGCCTACGGCCGCCTTGGCGCCGCACCTTTCAAAGAGGCGCTCTATGCCTCCGCTTGACGTGCTAGAAAGGCGGATGGCCGCTGACGAGCAGGACCAATATCGATCTGGCGACAGCGTGCGCGCTCACTCCCCGAAACACGGCGCACGCGACCCCGAGGGGCCTATCTGGCGGGACGGCGCGTTTTGGCGTGATGCTTGGATCAAGGTGGAAGCGAACGGCGTACTCCCCGACGCACCCGCCGTCCTGACCAAGGCAGGCTGGGTTGCCCAACGCAACGAGCTTGCAAACCACACCGCCCCGCTTGGTCTGCGCCTCGAGCCCGGCGAGGCGATCGACGACATCGCCGCAGACCTGCCACGCTTCGCGCTGATCGCTCTCAGCTTCCCCAAGTTTTCCGATGGCCGCGCCTTCTCCACCGCCCGGCTGCTTCGCGAGAAGTACAGCTTCGCGGGCGAGCTGCGCGCCGTCGGCAATGTACTTGCCGACCAGATCCCATTCATGCGCCGCGTCGGCTTCGACAGCTACGAGGTAACCAATCTGCCGACCCGCAGGGCCCTGGCCGAGGACCGCATCGCCGATGTGACCCTCCATTACCAACCGACCGGGCTTGTCGAGCCCTCTGCAGGCGCCCGCCCCTGGCTCAGGCGCTCCCCTGCCTAGCCGCAAAGCGGCCGGCCACAGCTCCTCTCCGTCGGCCTTTTCGCCTCCCCCACTGCATCGGCCATGTTGCATCGCACATCGCGCTTGCCTAGCGTCACGTCCGGGCCCGGGCGAGCGGAAGCAAGCATGTCGGCAGTTGCACGTTTCACGATATCGCCATGTGAGTTAAGCTAGAAGAGTGACTGCAGCCGGGGAGGTTGGTGTTTGTGAAGCGGAGAGCGTTCCTTCGCACAGGCGCTGCGGCTGCCTTCGGCAGCGCAGTTGCCTCTCCCGCGGTAGCTCAGTCGGCGCCCGAGGTGAGGTGGCGCATGACCTCCAGCTTTTCCAGATCGCTCGACACATTGTTCGGCGCCAGTCAAACCTTGTGCCGCTACATCGCCGAAGCAACCGACAACAAATTCCAGATTCAGGCCTACTCCGCCGGTGAGCTCGCGACTAGCCGTCAGGCGCTCGAGGCGGTGACCAGCGGTGCCGTCGAGTGCGCACACACGCCGCTCAGCTTCCACGCCAACAGAGACCCGACGCTGAGCTTCGGCAGCGGCCTACCCTTCGGCCTCAACGTGCGCCATCAGCAATCGTGGTGGGCGTTCGGTGGCGGCGGCGACATCGTCAACGCATCGCTCAAGAAGTTCAACGCCTATGGCATTCCCGCCGGCTGCACGGGAACGCAGATGGGCGGCTGGTTCAAGCGGGAGATCGCGTCCGTCGAGGACTTGAAGGGGTTGCGCTTCCGCATCAACGGCATGGGTGGCCCGATCTTCGACAAGCTGGGCGTGGTGGTCTTCGATCTGCCGTCGGCCGACGTCGTGGGCGCCCTGGAAAATGGCGTGATCGACGGCGCGGAATTCATCTGCCCGCATGATGACGAGCGTCTCGGCCTGGTGAAAATCGCAAAGTACAACCACAACCCGTGCTGGTGGGAAAGCAGCGGCACGGTGCATCTGGTCGTCAATCTCGAGAAGTGGAACGGCCTGCCGAAAGCCTATCAGGCGGTGCTTGCCCGCGCCTGCAACTCTGTCAGGACATGGCTGCTCGCGAAGTACGATGCCGTCAATCCGCCGGCTCTGAAGCGCATGATGGTCGCCGGTGCGGTCATCAAGCAATTCCCGCAGCCCGTGCTGGAAGCCTGTTACCGCGCCGCCAACGAATACTTTGCCGAGCTCGCCGCCAAGGATGCCTCCTTCAAGCGGGCGCTCGACTCCGTCAATGCCTACCGCAGAGATCGTCAGCAATGGTGGCAGATGGCCGACCACGCAATAGACAGCTTCAATGTCGCCGTTCGAGGGCGCGCCTGACGCTACGCGTCACTTCTTCCCCGTGAAGTTCTTCTCCAGCCCCGTCCAGCAGTCGGCGTAGTCCTCCTGCAGCGTCTCGAGCTCGGCTGCGAACCTCGTCACGTGCTGGGGAAAGCGCGTCTCGAACATGAAGGCCAGCGTGTTTGTCAGTTTCACAGGCTTCAGCTCGCCGGTAGTGGCATGGTCGTAGGCCGACTTGTCGGGTCCGTGCGGCAGCATGCAGTTGTGCAGCGATATGCCACCCGGCACGAAGCCCTCGGGCCTCGCATCGTAGATGCCGTAGATGAGCCCCATGAACTCCGACATGATGTTCATGTGGTACCAGGGCGGGCGGAAGGTGTGCTCGGCTACCGCCCAGCGCTCGGGGAAGATGACGAAGTCGACGTTGGCGGTGCCGGCGGTCTCCGAAGGCGCGGTCAGCACCGTGAAGATCGAGGGATCAGGATGATCGAAGGCGATGGCGCCCACGGGCGAGAAGTGGCGCAGATTGTACTTGTAGGGCGCGTAGTTGCCATGCCAGGCCACCACGTCGAGCGGCGAGTGGCCGATCTCGGCGACGTTGAATGAGCCGCACCACTTGACGGTGAGGCGAGACTTCTCCTCCCGGTCCTCGAAGGCCGCCACCGGTGTCTTGAAGTCGCGGGCGTTGGCAAGGCAGTTGGCGCCGATCGGCCCGCGGTCGGGCATCGTGAACTTGGCGCCGTAGTTCTCGCACACGTATCCGCGCGCCGGACCGTCGATCAGCTCGACCTTGAACTTGACGCCGCGCGGCAGGACGCAAATCTCCCCGGGCTCCACCTCGATGCGGCCGAACTCGGTGAAGAAGCGCACACTGCCCTGCTGCGGCACCACCAGCATCTCACCATCCGCGTTGTAGAAGTAATCCTTCTCCATCGATTGCGTGACGAGATACACGTGCGCGGCCATGCCGGCCTGGGTGTTGACGTCGCCCGAGGTAGTCATGGTGCGCATGCCGGTAAGGAAGGTGAGCGGCTCCTTCGGGATCGGCACTGGCCCCCAGCGCAGCTGCCCGATCGGGCGGTCGTGCCCGCCCGTTGCCGGTGCGGTCTTCCAATAGGGCAGGGACGTCTTTTTGAACCTCTGCGCGTGCTGCACAGAGGGTCGGATGCGATAGAGCCAGGAGCGCTCGTTGGTGCCGCGCGGGGCCGTGAACGGCGAGCCCGACAGCTGCTCGGCATAAAGCCCGTAGGCGGTCTTCTGCGGCGAGTTCTGGCCGAGAGGCAACGCGCCCGGCAGCGCCTCCGTCTCGAAGTCGTTGCCAAAGCCCGGCATGTAGTCAGGGGGCGTCGCCTTGGTCCATTGCGGGGCGCTGGTCTCCGGCCCGGTCTTGCCGCTGTCTGGCATGGGGAATCCTCCGCAGAGCACCGCATTGTCGTCCCAGCCGAAAGAGGTCCGGGACGACAACAAGGGTGCCCATGATAGCCGCTCGCAACAGGTGAGCGCAAAGCGCTCGCCGTTGCGCGGATTTGCCGGCTGACATTCCAACCTGCGCGCTGGACGGGGGGCTATCCCGCTTTGACCTCTACCGCCCGAGCTGGATCAGCCGGACCTCGCTTTTGACCAGGTCGGGCACAACCACCATCAGTCCCTTGGTGTTGGGGAATGCGCACAGATCGGCCGGGCCTTTAAAGTTGGACGCTATGGTCTTCATGCCGTCCTTCGCCGTCCAGCTGAAGACCGATCCGGAGTTCCATTCCGTGGCAATCAGCGTGCCGTCGTTCATTTGATAGAGGCCATCCAGCCGGCCGAGCGGCTTGGATAGTTCCTTGATGTCGCCCTTGGGTCCCAGCGCGTAAATGGCGCGTGCTTCCTCGGGGGACTTGAAACCGACCATCAGCAGAGAACCATCCTTGGCAGGATAGATCCCGTTGGGGTTGATCGATTTGCCAGAGGCGATCGTGGAGACCTTGGGATCACCTTTCATGCTCAGGAAGTCCGCCGGCTCCACCTTGAAGAGACGGTCGGTCCTGTTGTCGCTGACGTAGAGAGCTTTGCCCACGAGCGCTACATCGTTTGCGAATTGCGCTTCCGGCAAGGCCACATTTCGGCCTTTGCGGGTCTTGAGATCGAACACCCAAACCACATCGATATCGGCGACCCACAGCCTGTTGCCAACGATCCAGATTCCCTTCGGCTTGTTGAGGATGTCGCCTGGGAGCGGCAAGAACTGGTCCACCAAGACTTCTCCGGTCAGCGACAACTTGCTGATCTTGCCCTTGCCGTCCTTCTGCATCGGCTTCAGCTCGGATCCGAATTGGCTCGCATACAGGGCCTTGCCGCGCGGATCACAGGCCACCGATTCCGGAAACTTGAAGCCCGTCGCAGTCTGCTCGGAGATGACCTTGAGCTCCGCCGCGGATGCCTTTGGAGGGGCCCCAGCCTGCAAGGTGAGAAGAAAAGCCGAGAGCGCCGCTCCGGCGGAAATCGTTCTGATCACGTTGTCCTCCCTACGATGTTCGTTGGCTCCGCCCTTGCTGGGCGGCTCTGCAGGAAATACTGCACTTGATCAGCGTGCTATAGATTGGCGGTGCGGGCAAGCCGATCCTGGGTGCGTCCAACCTACGAGCAGGTGAGCAGTTGACCCCGGCCGGACATCATGGCGAGAGTTCCGTCACTGGCCACCCGGCATATACTTGGCCGTGTACGGCGACCTGTCATACGAAGCGCGCCAACGGAGGAAACACCTTGCCCAAGATGTCGGACTCACGCCGCAAGCGCATCCAAGCCAAACAGCGCAAGGCGACGAACGCTCTGCAACGCGCGGCCAAGCTGGCCAAACGCAAACGCAATAGCAGCAAGCCGGCAACGACGGCTGGCTAGGCCTGGGGCCTCCCCTGCGCGTCGATCAGGAACACCCGATCGTCGATGGCGCCGGTCTCCAGATAGGCCGCCACCAGTTCGGCCAGCGCCGGCGCCAGCAGAAAGCCGTGGCGGTAGAGCCCGTTCACATGGATGGTGCTGCCGCGCACGATGATCCTCGGCACATTGTCGGGTAGCGACGGCCGCACACCCGCCCCAGCCTCCACGAGCTGCGCCTCGCCGAAGCCGGGATGCAGCGCGTAGGCCATGCCCAGCAGCTCCAGCGCCGAGCGCACCGTGATAGGCCCCGTATCGTCGCTCTCGATCACGGTGGCGCCGACCATGAACAGTCCATCGCCCCAGGGCACCACGTAGATCGGCTGGCGCGGATGCAGCAGCCGCACCGGTCGACTCAGGGCGATCTCGCGCGAGCGCACGATCAGCCGCTCGCCGCGCACGCCGCGCAGATCGGCAAGGACATCGCGCGCGCCGAGCCCGCGGCAGTCGATGACCGTTTTATTCTCCCTGGCCCCGCCCTGCCATTCGGACCCAAAGGCGACCGCCACGCCCGCGCGCTTGGCTTCCTGCAGCAGGAACTCCATCGCGACCCGCGGTGCGACATGCCCTTCCTGGGCATAGAACAAGCCCGCGGTGAATCGCCCTTGCAGGTCCTGCTCGAGCCTGGCGATGCCGGCGGCATCGAGCGATTCGTGCCCCTCGGTCAGCCGGGCGAAGTGCGCGACCTCGCCCGTATCGCGAGCGCCGGCGACGACCAGCGTGCCCCGCAGCACCGTGCCGGGAAATGTCTGACGCCAGTGCGCGATCGACTTCAGTCCGAGATCGCGCACCACCGGCGCATACACTTCCTTCTCGCAGTAGGGCCCCAGCATGGCGCCTGCATAGATGCTCGCAGCATGGGCAAACGGCGTGGCCGACTTCTCGATCAGCCGCACGCGGTGACCCTTGCGCGCCAGTGTCAGCGCCTGCCACAAGCCGGTGATGCCGGCGCCTACGACTGTGATGTTCCGCTTGGGCATGCTGGAGGCCCGTCAGTCGCCGCGCGCCACGCCCTCGCGCCGGGGGTCGGCGCCGCCCTCGAGCCAACCGTCCTTGCGCAGCACGATTACATGCGTGCCGGAATTCAGCAGGTTGGCGCTGATCTGGTGGCCGTAGGGCTTCATCTTCAGCGCATGCCAGAGGGCCGCACTCTGGTCAATCTCGATCTCGAACGGGCCGCCGCGGCTGCCGAAGTTCATCAGTGAGGCCGCCTGCTGGGCATCGAGCTTCCAGTCGATCAGCCCCACCAGCGTCTTCACCACGTAAAGGATGATGTGCGATCCGCCGGGCGAGCCGAGCACCGCCCACGGCCTGCCCTGCTCGTCGAACACGATGGTCGGCGCCATGCTGCTGCGCGGCCGCTTGCCGGGTCCCACCGCATTGGCCAGCGGCCGGCCTGTTCGGTCCTGCGGCCTGAACGCGAAGTCGGTCATCTCGTTGTTGAGGAGGAAGCCGGCCGCCCACAGGCGCGAGCCAAACGCGGACTCGATGGTCGTGGTCATGGACACGATATTGCCGGCGCCGTCGACGATGGAGATGTGGCTGGTGCCCTCTTGCTCGATGGTCTCGTCGGCGCCGGGGAGCAGGAGACCCAGTTGCGGCGGCGTGCCGGGGCTCGGCCGGGCCATGGTCGTTTGCGGGTCGATCAGTGCGCGGCGGCCGGAGAGGTAGCCCGCATCCAGCAGGCCGGTCGGCACCTGCACGAACTCGGGGTCGCCGACGTAGCGATCGCGGTCGGCGAAGGCGAGCTTCTCCGCTTCGGCAATGAGATGCATGGAGCGGGCATTGAGTGCGTCGGCGCTCGACTGCCCGAGGTCGAAGGCCTCGACAAGTTTCAGGATCTGGGCGATGGCGATTCCCCCCGAGGAGGGCGGGCCCATGCTGCAGACGCGGTTGCGCCGGTAGGCAAAGCAGAGCGGGTCACGCTCCTTCGCCGCATAGCCGGCGAGATCGGCCAGCGTGATGTCGCCTGGAGGATTGGGAGCTCTGCCCACTGCCGCGACAATCGCCTGGGCAATGACGCCCTGATAGAGGGCGCCAGCGCCTCCTTCGGAGATCGCGCGTAGGGTTGCGGCAAACTCGGGATTCCTCAGCAGGTAGCCGGCAGGCCGTGCGCTACCCGTCTGGTCGAAGAAATAGCGCTTGGATTGCATGGAAAAACGTGCCGCGCCGTACCAAGTGAGCAGCAGGTGCAGGCGCGGCGAAACGCGAAACCCCTGCTCGGCCAGAGCAATTGCGGGCGCAAATAGCGCCGCCCACGGGAGCCGGCCGTGGCGCTTGTGCAGGGCTTCCAGCGCACGCAACGTGCCCGGCACTCCCACGCTGACACCGCCGGCGATAGCCTCGCCGATCTTCAAGGGACGATCCTCGACCATGAAGCGGTCGGGCTTGGCGGCCGCGGGCGCCGTCTCGCGTCCGTCGTAGCTCTTGAGCTCCTTCTTGGCCGCGTCCCAATGCAGCGCGAACGCCCCGCCGCCCAGCCCCGACGACTGCGGCTCGACCAGGTTGAGCACGAGCTGCACCGCAATTGCGGCATCGGCCGCACTGCCGCCGGCACGCAGCATCCGAAGTCCTGCTTCCACTGCCAGCGGATGCGCGGCTGCAACCATGTGCGACTTGGCGGTAGTGGCGAATCGGGCTGCCCAGCCCCAGCTCGTGGCTCGCTCGGGCTGGATCTCGAGCGGTTGCGCAACAGCTGGGGCAGACGCGCAGCCCAGCATGACCAGAACAAGCGCAGACCTGAGGAGCCCCGTGATCGAGGGCATGATTCTGGAGCCCCAATTGCTCAAGCCTGACCGCAGTGATACGCGCCTTCTCAATGTATCGTGATCTGCTTTGGCCGGCGCGCGCATTTCCATTAATCATGCGGAAAGCATATGTGGCGAAAAGCGCACATTCCCCTACAAACGGGCCACCCCCGGGTTGCCTCAAATCGGCGACATAGCCACACTCTGCCCACTTTCGACCACGTCTGTGACGGACAAGCGGGAACCGGGCCGTTTTCGTGCGGGTTGGGGCGTTAGCAGCGGCCTGAACCAGGGCAAGAGCAAGAAGAAGGGACGCATGGGATGACCATTCGTGGCGCACTGGGCCGGGGCGCCCTAGGGGCTTGTGCGATGTTGGCAATGCTGGTCACATCAGGGCCGGCGTCGGCGCAACTGTTCTGGGATTGGGGCGGCGGCAACACGGTCAACGGCAGCGGGCGCGAGGTCGTGAGCTTCAGCCCCCAATATGGCAAGGGCCAGATAATCGTCAGCTTCGGCGACCGCCGCCTGTACTACATCAGCCGGCCGGGCGAGGCGATCAGCTACCCGATCGCCGTGCCGCGTGAGCAGAGCCGCTGGCAGGGCGTTACCGCCGTCACGCAAAAGCGCGAGAATCCATCCTGGACGCCCACGCCGACCATGGTTGCCGAGAACCCGCGCCTGCCGCGCTGGGTGCCCGGCGGCCATCCGATGAACCCCTTGGGGGTGCGTGCCCTCTACCTCGGGTCGAGTATGTACCGCATCCACGGCACCGACGCGCCTTGGACCATCGGCACTGCCGTCTCCAAGGGGTGCATCCGCCTCTACAACCAGGATGTGCTCGATCTCTACCCGCGCGTGAGCGTCGGCACCAAGGTCACGGTGACATATCAGAACTTCCGGACTGCATCCGCGGCACCGACTCCGAGCCAGGGACTGAGCCAGGGCAGCGGAGGAGGAGGGGGCGTCTTCAACCTGTTCGATGACGATGACGACGCACCGCCGAAAGCTCCGCCCAAGCGTGCCACTCGCGCCAAGCCCAAGAGCGCATTCGTCGAATAGTTGCGCTGAAACGCTGACTAAAGGAGGGCGGCCCTGTGGCCGCCCTTGTCATTTGGATGGGCAGGCGGCAACCGGCCTACTGCGAGCCCCCCTCCACCTTGATCTTGGCGTCGCGCACCACCTTCCCCCACTTCTCCAGCTCGATCTTGATGCGCTCGGCGAACTGCTCGGGTGAGTTGGCAACCACCTCGAAGCCTAGATCGCCGAGCCGCTTCTGCACGTCAGGCTCGGCAACGATCTTCACGATCTGCGAGTGCAGCAGGCCGATGACTTCCTTGGGCGTGCCTGCAGGCGCCAGCATGCCGGTCAACGTGTAGGCCTCCTGGCCGGGTAGGCCGGCTTCCGCCACTGTCGGCACGTCGGGAAAGCCCGGCGCCCGCTTCTCGCTTGTCACCACCAGTGCGCGCAGCTTGCCTTCCTTGACCTGCGGCGCGGCCGGCGGCAGCGCGGTGAAGGCGATCGGGGTGTGACCGCCGACGGTGTTCTGTATGGCCGGGCCGGCGCCGGTGAACTGCACCGTCACCATGTCGATGCCCTGTGAGATGCGAAAGATCTCGCCCGACAGATGCGGCGTGCTGCCGACCCCGGGAGCCGCAAAGCTGTACTTGCCGGGGTTAGCCTTGACCAGCGCCACCAGCTCCTTGACCGTCTTCGCCGGCACGTCCGGGTGTACCGTCATCACATTGGGCGATACGGCAATGTTGCTGATGGGCGAAAAGTCCTTGATCGGGTCGTAGGGCACCTTGGCGAACAGGCTGGGGTTCACGACGAAGCCAGTGCTGACAACGATCAGGGTGTAACCGTCCGGCGGCGAGGTTGCGACCTGGCCGGTGCCGGTGTTGCCGCCGGCGCCTGCGCGGTTCTCGACATAGAACTGCTTGCCGAGATTGGCCGAGAGCTTGTCGGCGACGATGCGGGCGATGACGTCGGTCGGTCCTGCCGGCGCGAACGGCACCACGATCTTCACCGGACGATCAGGATAGTTTTGCGCTGAGAGCGCACCAGACATTCCGAATATGGTGCAAGCAGCTGCAAGCAGACGAACAAATGCTTTCACGGCGTCCTCTCCGACGTTTATGCTTTTGCATCATCCTAGCACCTCTGGCGCCCGTGCGACCAGCCGGTGCACGCATGCAAGCGAAGGGAAGAACGCCTCCATGACGACTCGCAAGCTCACGCGCCAGGATGTCGCCGCCGCCGCCGAGAAATACAAGAACTGGGGCAAGTGGGGACCCGACGACGAGATCGGCACGCTCAACTACACTTCCCCCGAAGACATCATTGCCGCGGCCAAGCTCGTGAGGAAGGGCAAGGTGATCTCGCTCGCCCTCAATTTCGATCACACGGGTCCGCAGGGCGCCAAGAGCAAGTATCCAGCACTTGGCCGCACCAACCCCATCCACACCATGCTGCGCACGGGCACGGATGCCTATTCCGGTGTGCTCGACAAGCGCGGCATTCGCGCCGCCGACGACATGGTGGTGATGCCGCTGCAGTGCGGCACGCAGTGGGACGGCCTCGGCCACGTGTTCTACGAGAACCACATGTGGAACGGCTACGACTGCCGCGAGGTCACGTCCATGGGCGCGCAGAAGTGCGGCATCGAGAAGACCAGGAGCAAGATGGTGGGACGCGGCGTATTCCTCGATGTCGCCCGCTTCAAGGGCGTGGAGTCGCTGGACGACGGCTACGGCATCACCTGCAAGGACCTCGACGACACCGCCAAGTCGCAGAAAGTCGAGGTGAAGCGCGGAGATTATGTGGTGGTGCGCACCGGCCAGATGGAGCGCTGCCAGAAGCTCGGCAGCTGGGACGGCTATCCGGGCGGTGACGCGCCGGGCTTCGCCTTCGAGACACTGGATTGGGTGAAGCGCACCGAGCTGGCGGCACTCGCCAGTGATACCTGGGGCTGCGAGGTGCGCCCCAACGAGACCGAGCCCGGCATCAACCAGCCCTGGCACTGGATCACCATTCCCATGATGGGAATGACCATGGGCGAGATCTTCAACGTCAAGGAGCTGGCGGAGGATTGTGCTGCGGATGGGGTGTACGAGTATCTATTCGTGGCGCCCGCGCTTCCCATCACAGGCGCCGTAGGCTCTCCGGTCAATCCTCTGGCCATCAAGTGAGGCAGCACCAATGGCAGCCACCACCAAGACGTACCCCGTCACCCACACCGACGCCGAGTGGCGCAAGCTCTTGACGCCCGAGCAGTACGCGATCATGCGCCAGCACGGCACCGAGGCGCCGGGCAGCTGCGCGCTCAACTTCGAGAAGCGCGCCGGCACCTTCACCTGCGCCGGCTGCGACCAGCCGCTGTTCGTGTCGAAGAAGAAGTTCGAGAGTGGCACCGGCTGGCCTTCCTTCAACGATCCGGTGCCGGGCTCGGTGGAGACGGAGGAGGATACGAGCTGGGGCATGGTGCGCACCGAGGTGCATTGCAGCCGCTGCGGCAGCCATCTGGGGCACGTGTTCGACGACGGCCCGCCACCGACCGGCCTGCGCTACTGCATCAACGGCGTGGCGATGAACTTCCAGCCAGAGTGACGCCGTGTCATCCCGGGCACAAGGCCCGGGACGACAACGGTCGAAACGCAGGCAGCACAAAGCCGCCGCGCCAACAATCCATTCAAGGAGACGTTGATGCCGAAGATGACTGGCGCCCAATGCCTCGCCGATATGCTGGCCGGCTATGGCGTCAGCCACGTGTTCATGGTGCCGGCCGTGCTGCGGCGCACGTTCGCCGAGATAGAGCGGCGCACATCCATCAAACGCATCCACACCCACGGCGAGAAGTCGGCCGCCTACATGGCCGACGGCTACGCGCGCGCGTCGGCCAAGCCCGGCATCTGCATGGCGCAGGTGATCGGCGCGCTCAATCTGGCGGCCGGCCTGCGCGACGGCTACCTAGCGCATTCGCCCATCATTGCCATGACCGGCGGGCGCGACCCCAAGACCAAGTTCCGCAAGGTCTACCAGGAGGTGGACGACGTGCCGGCGTTCGAGCCAGTCACCAAGCTCAACGCCACCATCGACGACGTCTCCCGCATCCCCGACATGGTGCGCCAGGCCTTTCGCGTGGCCGTGTCCGGCACGCCGGGCCCCGTGCACCTGCAGTTCCGTGGCAACGAGGGTCAGATCGACGTCGAAGAGGCCGACATGGAGCCGCTGGTCGAGCCGCTGTTCACGCGCGTGCCTCCCTTCCGCCCAGAGCCCGACTCCGCGAGCGTGCTGGCGGCGCTCAAGGTGCTGCAGGAGGCAGCGCGGCCCGTGATCGTCGCCGGCGGCGGCGTGCGCGCCTCCGGCGCCGGTGCGGAGCTGGTGGCGCTGGCCGAGCGGCTCGGCATTCCCGTTGCAACCTCCCTTAACGGCAAGGACACGATCCCCGGCACGCACCCGCTCTCCGTCGGCGTGGTCGGCACCTACTCCCGCGAGAGCGCCAACCGCGTCGTATCGCAGGCCGACACGGTGTGCTTCATCGGCACCGAGACGGGCGGCATGACCACGCATTTCTGGGCCGTCCCCAAGATCGGCGTCGCGGCCGTGCAGATCGACATCGAGCCGCAGGCGCTGGGCCGCAACTATCCGCTCAAGGCCGCGGTGCTGGGCGATGCCAAGGTGGCGCTCTCGCGCATGCTGGCGCACGCCAACGCCGACACCTCGGGCCGCCGCAAGGCCTGGGTGGAGCAAGCACAGGGCATCTGCCGCGACTATCGCGAGAAATACGCTGCACTGCTCGCCTCCGAGGCCGTGCCGATCCGCCCGAGCGCCTGTGCGGCGACCTCACCAAACACATGCCCGAGGACGCCATCGTGGTGGTCGACACCGGCCACGCCGGCATGTGGATGGGCGGCATGTACGATTTGAGAAGCCCCGGCCAGAGCTACATGCGCAGCGCCGGGCATCTGGGCTGGGCCTTCCCCGCCGGCATCGGCGCCAAGGCCGCCTGCCCCGACCGGCCGGTGGTGGTGTTCACGGGCGATGCCGGCTTCTACTACCACCTGGCCGAGGTGGAGACGGCCGTGCGCTGGGGCATTGCCTCGGTTACGATCGTCAACAACAACCGCAGCGGCAACCAGTCCAAGCGCGGTTTCGATCGCGCCTACGGCGGTGAGCAGACCGAGCAGGGCCGCGAGCTGTGGACCTACACCGATGTCAACTTCGCGCGCGTGGCCGAGAGCATGGGCGCGATGGGCATCCGCGTGGAGAAGCCCGGCGAGTTCGCTCCGGCGCTGCACAAGGGCCTCGCGGCCAAGCGCCCGGTCGTCATCGACGTCGCCACCGACATCGACGCGATCGCACCGGCGGCATTCGGCTGACGTCGCCCTCCAACCCGTGGGGCGCTCATGGCGTTCCTGAGCTCGGTGTGATGCCCGCCGCCTTCATCGACCTGGCAAGCTCCTCCACGTTCTCGCGGAACAGGGCGGCGAACTGCTCGGGCGACGACTTCATCGGCTCGTAGCCGAACGTCCGCAGCCGCTCCTGCATTGCCGGCGTCTCCAGCACACTCTGCGTCTCGGTATGCAGCCGCGTCACGATCTCGCGCGGCGTCCCGGCCGGCAGGAAGAACCCGATCCAGAACTCGAAGGCCGAATTCTTAAGCCCCAGCTCCGTCGAGGTCGGCACGTTGGGCAGCGCCGTGGAGCGCGACCGGGTGCTGACCGCCAGCGGCACGAGCTTGCCGTCCTGCACCAGCGGCAGCCCCACGCTGATCGGCGGAAAATAGAAGTCGATCCGCCCCGTGAGGACCTCGGTCAGCGCATCGCTGGGAGCGCGGAATGGCACGTGCTTGGCGTCGATGCCAGCGGCGAGCCGGAACCGCTCTGCGGCCAAATGTGACGTGCTGCCTGGACCGGCCGAAGCGAAGTTCATGGTGCCGGGCCGCGCTTTCGCGGCGGCTATCAAGTCCGCTGCAGTGTTGATGCCCTTGTTCGAGGCCGTGATCAGGAGCGTGGGTTGCAGGCCGAGCGGGATCACGGGGATGAAGTCGACCAGTGCGTCATAGGTGCGATTTGCGTGGAACGATTGGTTGATCGCCAGCGTCGTCGAGTGGAAGAGCACCGTGTGCCCATCGGCGGGGGCGCGGGCCACGAACGCAGTGCCGGTGGAGCCGCCGGCGCCCGCGCGGTTCTCGACGATGCACGGTTGACCGAGCCGCGCCGACAGCTGCTCGAGCACGGGCCGCCCGATGGTCTCCAGCGCATTGCCTGGGCCGAACGGCACGACGAAGATGACCGTCTTCGTCGGCCAGGCTTGTTGTGCCAGCGCGGGGATCGGCACCGCGAGCCCCGACACGAGGCAGACTGCAGCCACTGACCGCAGAGCGCGTCCCATCTCGCCGATCACAGCCAATCCGGTCATTGTGCCCTCCCTGGTTTTGTCGACGTTCGTTGGTGCAACATTAGTCCGGTCTCGCCCGATTGACCAACGTCATTCGAGGTCGCATCGGCCAGCCGCGGAGAGAGACGAAGCACAACGGAGGGCGAAAGGGTTTGGCGTTGCGATGCTTGCGCGGGCCGGTAACGCGATAGCGAAACGGGTTATTGCAGTGCACGAGGCCGCACGTGGGCGAAGGCAGGCGCGGCGCACGCCCTCGACTTGGGAGCTCTACGCGATCGTCCCGGCCTTGACGGTCGCAATACCGAGCCGCGCAAAGCTCGCCCGCGTCGCCGCGACCGAGCCACCGACGTCGATGCCGCGGCAGGCATCCTCGATCACCACCACGTCGAAGCCCTCGCGCCGCGCGTCCTCGGCCGAGTAGCGCACGCAGAAATCGAGTGCCAGGCCGACGATGAATATGCGCTTGAGACCGCGCTCGCGCAGGTAGCCGCCAAGGCCGGTCGGCGTCTTGCGGTCGTTCTCGTAGAACGCCGAGTACGAGTCGATGTGCGGCCTGAATCCCTTGCGGATCACCAGCGCCGCGTGAGGGATATCGAGATCATCGTGGAACTCCGCGCCGGCCGTGCCCTGGATGCAGTGGTCCGGCCACAGAATCTGAGGCCCGTAGGTGACCTCGATGGTGTCGTATGGCTTGCGGCCGGCGTGCGAGGAGGCGAACGACTGGTGGCCGGCCGGATGCCAGTCCTGGGTCAGCACAACGTGGGCGAAGCGCCGCGCCAGCGAATTGACCACCGGCACCACCTCGTGGCCGCCGGGCACGGCGAGGTTGCCGCCGGGGCAGAAGTCGTTCTGCACGTCGACCACCAGCAGCACGTCGCTGTCGCCGATGGTTATTGTCATGGTCGTGCTCCGTAGGTTGGGTCAAGCGAAGCCGCGTGACCCAACACGCATCGGCGTGAGACGGGCGTTGGGTCATCTCTGACGGTCGACCCAACCTACGCATTATCCGCGGCCTGGCAGATAGGCGAACCCGCCGGGCCTCTCCGCCACGCGCCCAAAGAACTGCCCGGCGAAATGCTGCGGATAGATGAGGCTGCCTTTGCCCGCCGCATGCTCCAGCACGCGCCGCCGGGTGCGCCGCGCCTCATCGGGATCGGAGCAGAAGGCGCTGCTCCAGTGCGGATGATAGACCTGGATCGGGTTGTGCATGATGTCACCGGTGAACAGCGCCTCGGTGCCCCTCGACTTCAGCGTGATCAGCACGTGGCCGGGCGAATGCCCTGGTGCCGGCGAGATGGTGAGGTCGTCGCCCAGCTGCTGCGTGCCGTCGACCAGCATATCCTGCCTGGCTTCCAGGATCGGCAGCACGCTGTCGTTGAACACCCGCGCATGCGCCTCGACCTTGCCGCCGGCGCCGCGCGAGGGATCGAAGTAGTCGCGGTCGGTCTTGGAGAACACATACTTGGCCTTGGGGAAAGTCGGCACCCAGCGCCCATTGTCGAGCCTGGTATTCCAGCCGACGTGATCGACGTGCAGGTGCGTGCACAGCACGTAGTCGATGTCCTCCACCTTCAGACCGGCCTTGGCGAAGTTCTCCATGTAGGGCCGATTCAACATGTGGAAGCGCGGCTGGCCGGGGCGCTCCTTGTGATTGCCGACGCAGGTGTCGATTAGGATAGTGTGATGGCGTGTCCTGAGCACCCAGCTGTGGATCGAGGAGACGATGCGGTCGGCATCCTTGTCGTAGTAGGTCGGCGCCAGCCAGGAGAGATGCGGCTCGATATCCTTGGCGTTCCAGTCGGGCAGCAGCACGTTGGGCTGGAAGCCCTGGCCCAGGCTTTCCTCCACCCGCAGGATTTCGATCTCGCCGACATTGAACATTCTCGTCTCCCCATCCAATCGTTGTTGTTATGCCGGCGGCGCGACTGAGAGGCCGCGCACCTTGTGCTTGTCGATAGTCCTTGCACGAAGCCCGAGGCCTTCACCTCCTCGACGAACGCGCTGAGGTATGCCGCGCCGGCCGTGTTCTTGCGGCCCGTGCCTATCGCCTGCTGCACCGACATGAACTTGCCGTCGAGGATGCGCGCGCCAGGTAGCTTCTCGACGTCCAGCAGCAGTCGCGGCCGCAGGCCCGCGAGCGTGTCGAGCTTCTCGGCCACGAACTGCTCGTAGGCGGCATCGAGCGTGCCCGAGCGCACCAGCTGGGCCTGCTTGATATTGCGCTCGAGCCAGAGGCCGTAGGCGCTGCGACCCGTGACAGCGATGCGCACACCGGGCTTGTCGATATCGGCGATCGCCTTCAGCGGCGAGCCTGCCGGCACCAGATACGTGGCTTCGATCTCCACGTAGGCGGCCGTGAACGTGATCTTCTCCGCCCGCTGCGGCTCGGCGCCGATGAGCCCAATGTCCCAGGCGCCGGCTTCGGCTGCGTCGGCCAGCTCGCCCGGCGTCTTGTAGGTCACGTACTTAACCGGCACCCCCAGCCGCCGCGCAATTTCGGCAGCCATGTCGGGAGCTACGCCGACCGGGCCGCCGGCGGCGTCCCTGCCGCTGACCAGCAGGAAGTTGGAGAGATTGAGACCTGCGCGAAGAGCGCCCGTGGGCGCCAGCTCGGCTTTGATTTGCGGTGACACGTTCGGCGCTCCCTGTCCGCTGGCCGACGCGAGCTTATCGCGTCGCGGGCCCGACGCAAACGAAAGCGCAACCCAGCGCGGCCGGCCTGCTTGTGCGGCCACCACTCATCCTGTAGCGGTCATGAAGGTCTCGCAACCAGCCGGCCCGGGAGTTGCCCCATGAAGATCGACGGACGCTGCCACTGCGGCCACATCGCCTACGAGGCCAAGGTCGACCCCGACAAAGTCGCGATCTGCCATTGCACCGATTGTCAGGCGTTGTCCGGCTCGGCGTTCCGCACCGTGGTGATGAGCTGCGAAGGCACCTTCAAGCTGCTGACCGGCGAGCTCAAGGTCTACGTCAAGACGGGCGAGAGCGGGACGCAGCGGGCGCAATCGTTCTGTCCCCGCTGCGGATCGCCGATCTACTCGAGCGCCACGGGGGACGGGCCGAGGGTGCACTCGATTCGCGTCGGCACCATCCGCCAGCGCGACCAGCTCGTTCCCAAGGTGCAGTTTTGGGGCCGCTCCGCGCAATCCTGGCTCGGCCAGCTCGGCTCGATCGACAGGCTGGAGAAGCAGCCGGTTTTCGATCCCAAGGGTGGCGTTGCGCGCTGAGCGTCAGGGCTGCTCGTGCGATCCCAGATGGCGGCGTGCCCGGGCCAGCAACGCGTCGATCGCCGGATCGCTGAGGCCCAGCAGCGCCAGCCGCTCGGCGACGTTCTCCAGGTACTCGAGGCTGGTGCCGCGAGCGCCGCGGCCGGTGGCGATCAGCCTGGCGGCCTCCTCGAGGTCGGGCTCGCAGTAGCGGCTCGACTGGCGATTGATCACGAAGGCCAGCGCCTCGAGCGGGCCTTGCGGTGTCTCGACGGGCACGAAGGTCGGCACATAGCTGCCGGCGATCATTTCCCGCATCCAGAGAATCTCCGTCTCACGGTCCACATGGTCGGCGGGAACGCGCAGGGTCAACCCGTGACACTCTCCGCCGAGGTCGAGGCCGGCCATCAGCGCTGGACGGTCGGCCGAGCCGCGGCCGATCCGGCTCTTGAGGCAGAAGCGGCGATGGTAGCCTTCGAGTGCCGCTGTGCGTATCTCCACCACGTGGACGGCGGGGTCCCACATCAGCGAGCCGTAGGCGAACAGCCACAGGTCGCCGGCGCGGCCGTCGAGCGCCTCGCGGCGCGTCGCCTCGCGCGCCTCGTCGCTGAGGCGCCAGTTCTCCGGGAAGCCGTTTTCGCGCGCCAGCCGGTCCAGCTCGGTCAGGCGCTCGCGCGAAAGACGGAAGAAGGACTTCTCGGGCTCGACGATCTTGCCGGCAAGTGTAGGCACATGTCTGAAGGCTTCGGGCGGCAATGGCATCAAAGTTGTGAGGTTGGGCAGTTGGATCGGCGAGGCCGGCCATTACGATGGAAGAGCACCGACTTGGCAAGATGCCGGTGCCCTTCCCGCGGCTGAGTTTTGCTCATGGCGCGTATGAGCTCTACGCAGGCGACAAAGCGCAAAATGGCTAGGCGGGCTTGGACATCGATGGCGGGGACGGTACAAGCGCTGCAACGCGGCCGTTGCCGGCGCGCGCCCGAAAAAGGAAATGTGTCGATCATGAGCGATACACCCAAGACCCCGGTTCCCGCCCGCCCGGCTTCCACTGTGGTGATTCTGCGCGATGGCACCGACGGCATCGAGGTGTTCATGGTCGAGCGCCATCGCGAGATCGATTTCGCGTCCGGCGCCCTGGTGTTTCCCGGCGGCAAGGTCGATCCCGAGGACTCCGATGCCGCGTGGGGCGAGCTGGCAGCCCAGGCCCCCGCAGCTCCCGACCGCTCGTTCTTCGTCGCCGCCGGCCGCGAGACGTTCGAGGAGGCGGGTCTGGTGCTGGCGCGGCAGCGCGGCACGCAGGCAATCGTCGACGCCGCCGCCGCCGACCGGCTGGTCGAGACGCATCGCGTGCGCCTGCTCAAGGGCGAGACCAGCTTCGTCGACATCGTGCGCGGCGAGGACCTGGCGCTGGCGCTCGACATGATGGTGCCGTTCGCGCACTGGATCACGCCGGAGCCGGTGCCCAAGCGCTTCGACACCCACTTCTTCCTGATCGCGGCGCCCGTGGTGCAGCTCGGCGCCCACGACGGCGGCGAGTCCGTCGAAGGTCTGTGGATCGCGCCGCAGCAGGCACTGAGCGATGCAGAGGCCGGCAGCCGCACGCTGGTGTTCGCCACCCGCATGAATCTGAGCAAGCTGGCGCGCTATCGTACCGTGGCCGAGGCCGTGGCCGTGACTCGCTCGAGACCCGTGGTGACGGTGACGCCCAAGGTAAAGAACACACCCGAGGGGCGCTGGCTGCAAATACCTGCCGAGGCCGACTATGGCTTGACCGAGGTGTTCGTGGAGCAGGGCTCGACGTTCGGCAGGGCGGCACTCCCGGGGTGATGTCATCCCGGGCCTTGTGCCCGGGATCCAGCCATCCGCAAGCTCCGCCGGCGACAAGCGCCGGGATGACAGCTCGCTACACCGTCGTGGTCTTGATGTCGACGAACCGGACCTCGGGGTTGCGCTCCGCCGTCCACGACAAGTTGAAGGCCGAGGTGGCGAGGAACACCTGGGCGCCGTCGAGATCGATGGCGATGGCTGACCGGTTCTTCTCCACGAAGCGCGCCAGCGCGGCGGGATCGTCGGATTGGATCCAGCGCACTGTATCGCACGGCGCAGGATCGAAGCCGGTCTGCAGGCCGTACTCATGCTTGAGGCGATCGGCCAGCACGTCGAGCTGCAGGTTGCCGATTACGCCGACGACGGGCTGCGTGCCGTCGACGGGCGAGAACAGCTGCACCACGCCTTCCTCGGCCATCTCGCGCAAGGCCTCCCTGAGCTTCTTGGCGCGGATGGCGTCCTCCAGCCTGATGCGGCGCAAAATTTCGGGCGCGAAGCTCGGGATGCCGAGGAACGTGATGTCCTCGCCCTCGGTGATGGCATCGCCGATCCTGAGCGCGCCGCGGTTGGGGATGCCCACCACGTCACCGGCGTAGGCCTCCTCGGCCAGCGAGCGGTCCCGGGCAAAGAAGAACTGCGGTGCGGTCAGCGCCATGGTCTTGCCCGTACGCACCACCTTCACCTTCATGCCGCGCGTCAGCTTGCCCGAGCACACGCGCATGAAGGCGATGCGGTCGCGATGATTGGGGTCCATGTTGGCCTGGATCTTGAAGACCACGCCGGTCATGGCCTTCTCGGTGGCCTCCACCGTGCGGGTGGCGGCCTTCTGGCTGCGTGGCGGCGGCGCGTGCGCGATCAACGCCTCCAGGATATCGCGCACGCCGAAATTCTTGAGCGCGCTGCCGAAGAACACGGGCGTCAAGGTGCCGTCGCGGAATTTGGCCAGATCGAACTTGCCGCAAACGCTTTCCGCGAGCGCGACCTCGTCGCGCCAGGCCGCGGCGGCATCTGCTTCCAGCAGCGTATCGATGACGGCGTCGCCCGGCCCCGACACCGGCTGGCCCTCGGGCTCGCGCTCGACCTGGCGGATGCGCGGCTGCAGCAGGTCGTAGGTGCCCCTGAAGTCGCGCCCCCGGCCGATCGGCCACACCATGGGCGCGGTCTGCAGGGCGAGGGTGTGCTCGATCTCGTCCAGTAGCTCCAGGGGATCGCGGCTCTCGCGATCCATCTTGTTCACGAAAGTGATGATCGGAATGTCGCGCAGGCGGCAGATCTCGAACAGCTTGCGCGTGCGGCTCTCGATGCCGCGCGCC
Source organism: uncultured Alphaproteobacteria bacterium (assembly GCA_963724565.1). Lineage (GTDB taxonomy): Bacteria > Pseudomonadota > Alphaproteobacteria > Rhizobiales > Hyphomicrobiaceae > AWTP1-13. The sequence goes on along the minus strand of CAVRVK010000005.1, from coordinate 105,693 downwards.
GCGTCGATCACCATGATGGCGGAGTCGACCGCGGTCAGCGTGCGGTAGGTGTGGTCGGAGAAGTCCTCGTGGCCCGGCGTGTCGAGCAGGTTGAACACGGCTCCGCCGTACTCGAAGGTCATCACCGAGGTGACGACCGAGATGCCGCGCGCCCGCTCGATCGCCATCCAGTCGGAGCGGGTGTTGCGCCCGTCGCGCTTGGCCTTGACCTGGCCGGCTAGCTGGATGGCGCCGCCGAACAGCAGCAGCTTCTCGGTCAGCGTGGTCTTGCCGGCGTCGGGGTGGGAGATGATGGCGAACGTGCGCCGCCGCGCGATCTCGCGCGTGAGCGGGCTAGCGCCCGCCGCCGGGGGCTTTTCGGCCGTTGTTTTCGGCGCCTCCACCGCGGGCGGCGCTACGCTATCGTCCATGTCGAAGCTCTCGAGCCCTCATTTTCGCGCCGCCCCTATAGCATTGTTCGTGCGGCCCTGCTGACGCTTCGCCAGCCTTGCTGCACGAGATCGGCGGCCTTCTGCCGCAGAGATTAACCCTGATCTGCCAAGATCTTGCCGGGATCCGCATGGGTTGTGGGCGCCGCCGGCCTTTCCCGCTGGGCCGTGGGGAAATCCATCGCATCGATGGTCGGATCATCCGCACAGAAGGTGAAATATGGCATCTGTCCGCCGTGAAGCAAGGCGCGAAGGCCGAACTCGGGGGTATCGCGGAAAATTGCCGTCCGCCTCGAGCCGTGTCATCGGTACAGGTGCGTGCGCGATCCTCTTCGCAGCGATGCTGCCGCACGCCCTGGCCTCGGACAGGTGGAAGGAGGCCATTGCCACCGTATTCTGGGTGGGTGAGGCGGGCAGTGCCGACAATGGGTATATCCACAATGTGGCCTCCGCCTGGGATGGCAACTGGATGGCGCACTACGGCGGCATCGATGATCCAACGGATCGCTGCGGCTTCGAGCCATGCGCCTTCAAGCCCAAGGAAAATCCGTTCTACGTGGCGTTGCCCTATAACGACATAACGGAACGCGGCGGCCGCAAGGCCAGCGCTTCGGCGATCCCGTGGGCGAGCAAGTCAGGCAGATCGGCGCTGAAGAACCGGTGGATTGCGGTGCAGGCCAACGGCCGCACCTGCTACGCGCAGTGGCAGGACGTCGGCCCATTCGACAGCGACGACATTGCCTATGTCTTTGGCGAGGCGACCGAGCCTCGCAACAAGCAGCTGGCGGGGGCCGGCATCGATCTCTCTCCCGCGGTCAGGGACTGCCTGCAGGTCGAGGCGGTATCGCGGGTCTCGTGGCGGCACGTCGAAGCGCGGGACGTGCCGGACGGTCCCTGGCGCGTGGTCGTCTCCACCCGGCCAGGGCCCTGAGCCGCCAAGCGCTTGCTCCAGCCGCTATTTGCGCTCTTGCGCGCGGCGCAAGGCGGCGGCGAGCGCGCTCTCGGCCGGCGGGGCGGAGGCTTGCGGTGGGGCGCTCTGGCGAGGGCCGGGCGCGGGCGATGACGGGCGGGCGCCGGCGGCAGCCGACGTGCGGTCGATGGCGCCCGAGCGCATAGTGAGAGCGATGCGCTTGCGCGCGACATCCACCTCCTTGACGCGCACCTTCACCACGTCGCCGGCCTTCACCACCTCGTGCGGGTCCTTGACGAAGCGGTCGGCGAGCTCGGAGACGTGCACCAGCCCGTCCTGATGCACGCCGATGTCGACGAATGCGCCGAACGCCGCCACGTTGGTCACCACGCCTTCCAGCTGCATGCCGGGCTTCAGGTCGGTGATCTTCTCCACGCCTTCCTGGAAGGTGGCGGTCTTGAACTCGGGGCGCGGGATCGCGGCCCGGCTTCTCCAGCTCGGCGATGATGTCGGTGATGGTCGGGATGCCGAAGGTGGCATCGGCGAACTGCGCGGGCTTGAGCGACTTGAGGAACGCCTTGTCGCCGATCATCGACTTCACGGGCCGCCCGGTCGCCTCCGCGATCTTCTCCACCACCGGATAGGCCTCCGGGTGCACGGCCGACGCCATCGAGCGGGTTCTTGCCGTTCATGATGCGCAGGAAGCCCGCCGCCTGCTCGAAGGCCTTCGGGCCCAGCCGCGGCACCTTCTTCAAGGCGCTGCGCGCCTTGAAGGCGCCGTTCTCGTCGCGATAGGCGACGATGTTGGAAGCCAGCGTCTTGTTGAGCCCCGACACGCGCGTGAGCAGCGGCGCCGAGGCCGTGTTCACGTCCACGCCCACCGAGTTGACGCAATCCTCGACCACCGCATCGAGTGAGCGGGCGAGGCCCGCCTGGTCGACATCGTGCTGGTATTGCCCGACGCCGATGGCCTTGGGCTCGATCTTGACCAGCTCGGCCAGCGGGTCCTGCAGGCGCCGCGCGATGGAGACGGCGCCGCGAATGCTCACATCGACGTCGGGGAACTCGTTGGCCGCCAGCTCGGAGGCCGAATAGACCGAGGCGCCGGCCTCCGACACCATCACCTTGGTGAGCTTGAGCTGGGGCATCTTGGCGATCAGCTCGGCCACCAGCTTGTCGGTCTCGCGGCTGGCCGTGCCGTTGCCGACGCTCACCAGGTCCACCTTGTGCTTCATGCACAGCGCGGCCAGCGTGGCGAGCGCCCCGCGCCAGTCGTTCTTCGGCTCGTGCGGATAGATGGTGTCGGTGTCGACCAGCTTGCCGGTGGCGTCGACCACCGCGACCTTGACGCCGGTGCGGAAGCCGGGGTCGAGGCCCATGGTGGCACGCGGGCCGGCGGGCGCCGCCAGCAGCAGATCCTTCAGGTTGCGCGAGAACACCGAGATCGCCTCGGCGTCGGCGCGCTCCTTGAGGCGCGTCAGCAAGTCGGCGGAGGTGGAGGCCGCCATGCGGCCTTTCCAGGCGAGATGCGCCGTCTCGGCAAGCCATTGATCCGCCGGGCGGCCGCGCTCGGCGATGTTGAATGCCACCTTGATCTTGGCCTCGGCCGGGTGCGGCTTGCCCTCCTCGTGCGGCACGTCGAGGTCGAGGTCGAGCACGCCCTCGTTGCGGCCGCGCAGTATGGCGAGCGCGCGGTGCGAGGGCATGTCCTTGATCTTCTGGCCGAAGTCGAAGTAGTCGGAGAACTTGGCACCATCCGTGGCCTTGCCCTTGGCCACCTTGGAGGCGAGCACGCCGTCGCTCCAGGTCCATTCGCGCAGCTCGCCGACCAGCTTGGGCTCCTCGGCCATGCGCTCGATCAGGATATGGCGGGCGCCTTCCGATGCGGCCTTGGCGTCCGCCACGCCCTTCTCGCCGTCAATGAACTTCGTCGCCTCGGCCTTCGGATCGAGTGCGGGATTGGCAAGCAGCGCGTCGGCGAGCGGCTCGAGGCCCGCTTCGCGCGCCATCTGCGCCTTGGTGCGGCGCTTGGGCTTGTAGGGCGCGTACAGGTCCTCCAGCTCGACCTTGGTCTCGGCGCCGTTGATGGAACGCGCCAGCTCGGGCGTCAGCTTGCCCTGCTCCTCGATGGTCTTCAGGACGGTGGCGCGGCGCTCCTCCAGCTCGCGCAAGTAGCCGAGGCGCTCCTCCAGCTTGCGCAGCTGGGTATCGTCGAGGCCACCGGTCTTCTCCTTGCGGTAGCGGGCGATGAAGGGCACGGTCGCGCCCTCGCCCAGCAGCTCCACCGTGGCAGCCACTTGGCCGACGCCGACGCCCAGCTCGGCGGCGATGCGCTGGTTGATCTTGTCCATCGAGGCCTCCTACGCATTGACCGCGTGCTTGCCATACCTCTTTCTCAATTCTACGCCGGCTTGGCAACTCGTCACGTTCAAGAGGGATCAGTTCTAAGGGAACCATGCCCGCGTGAGCATGGATCTCTCAACAGCCTTCTACTGTTGGGGTCGGATTCGTCGGCGTGATCAGCTTCTGTATCGCCGGCGCCTCTTTCAAACTTCCGGATACTGCTTTACAAGACCTGCCGTGTGGGGGAACCACGCAGGCGGCGGGCCTTGATTGCGTTTGTTGTTTTCTGGAGGGCAGAGCCATGGGCTTCGGGCAGGCAATTGCGTCCGGTTTCACCAACTACGTAAACTTCAGCGGCCGTGCCACGCGCCCGGAGTATTGGTACTTCGTGCTGTTTCTTTTTATCGGCAGCATCGTGACGGCCCTTATTGACGTCTTCGTGCTCGGTGCAACGGAAATAGGCCCTGTCAACGCAATCTTCAGCCTGGCCACATTCCTTCCCAGCCTTGCCGTGTTGATCCGCCGCCTGCACGACATCGGCCGCACGCGGCTGGTGGGTCTTGCTGGCTTTAATCCCCATCATCGGATGGATCATATTGATCGTCTGGGCGTGCCAGAGGGGCGAGCCGGGCCCCAATGCCTACGGACCGCCGCCGGCGGTCTAGGCCGCAGCAAACATGCAACGGCGACGCTTCGGCCGCACCGGCCTCGAGATTCCTGCCCTGACGTTCGGCGGCGGATGGGTCGGCGGTCTTCTCATTCGGGGCTCCGAGGCTGAGCGCGAGGCGGTACTCGACCGCGCACTTGCCGCCGGCATCGACTGGATCGACACCGCCGCGCTCTACGGCAACGGCGTGTCCGAGACTGTGATCGGCCGCTGGCTCGCGAAGCAGCCCGTAGGCAGGCGGCCCGCGCATCTCCACCAAGTTCAACATCGACACCTCGGCTGGGGACTTTGCCGAGCAGGTCGAACGCTCAGTAGCGGCGAGCCTCAGCGGCTCGGGCTCGCGTCGCGTGGAGCTGCTCATCCTGCATGCCGCGTGGTTCTGCGACTCGCGTGACGGAGAGCAACACGCGCAGCCTGAGCGTGGACCGAAGTGCTGGGCACCGGCGGCGTCGCCGACATCATGGACGGCCTGCGCCGTAAGGGCGTGTGCGACTGGATCGGCCTGACCGGGCTCGGCGAGCCTGCCGCTCTGCAGCAGGTGATCGACAGCGGCCGCTTCGACGCGGCGCAGGTCTACTACAACCTGCTCAATCCGACCGCCAGACAAGAGCGCAGGCCCCGGCTGGAACACGACCGACTTCGACGGCCTGCTACATCGCTGCGCCGCCCAGGACATGGGCGTGATGGGCATTCGCATCTTCGCCGCCGGACATCTGGCAACGACCGAGCGCCATGGGCGGGAGGTGGCGATCACCACCAATGCCGAGAACACAGCAGAGGAAGCGCGCGCCGAAGCCGCGCTGGCGGCACTTGCCTCGGAGACAGGCACGCCGGCGCAAAAGGCGCTGCGCTTCGGCCTCGCCTGCCCGCTGCTGTCTACCATCGTCGTCGGCATCGGCGAGACTTGGCACTTGGAGGAAGCACTCGGCGCGACCGAGATGGGTCCGCTTTCAGCGTCTGCCGTCGCGCGCCTCGAAACCTTGTGGCGGGGCCACCCGGCGTTTCGCAGCTAGTCACGGTCCGGGATCGTTGTGGTCAGTTGCGTCTGTAACCGGTGCACCACACGAGCGGCGCTATCTCGTACTCGGCGTGTGCTGACGTCACGCCTGCCAATTGACACCGCGCCTGCGTCGCTGTCCCATTGGGCACGGCATCTCGCCCTTCTACGTCTGCTGTCGATCCTGCGGCAGAACAACAAATGTTCTCTTTCACCGGGGGCAAGCCCGGTGCGTAAGGTACGAGGGGTGGGATGCCCGTTCGCGCTAGTCCCGCCGGCACCAGTGGCATTCTCCGCTTGGCTGAGCGACCGCTGCAGTCGGCAGGCGATGTAGCCAAATATTTCGACGTTCCACTCGGCCGGTTGATCTGGACGCTCTATCGCGCGCCCGATGATGTGCGTTATCGGCATTTCGAGATCCCAAAGCGCTCGGGCGGCATGCGTCAAATCCATGCTCCGGTCGGGCTGGTGCGCGATCTCCAAAATCGCCTGCACGCCGAATTGAAGCAGCTCTACCGCGCGCATCCGAACGCGCACGGGTTCATCGACGGGCGCAGCGTCGCCAGCAATGCCGCCGACCACGCCGGCAAGCGCTGGGTGCTCAACATCGATCTGGAAGACTTCTTCCCGACCATCAATTTTGGCCGCGTGCGCGGGCTGCTGCTGCGGCCGCCGTTCGAGTTGGGCCCGCCCGCGGCGGCCATGTGTGCCCAGATCGTTACCTACCGCAACGGCCTGCCGCAGGGCGCGCCGACCTCGCCCGTGCTCTCCAACTTCATCGCCGCCACGCTCGACCGGCGTCTGCTCCGGCTGGCCCGCGACCACAAGCTCGACTACTCGCGCTACGCCGACGACATCACGTTCTCGACCGACCTGTCGCAGTTTCCGCCGAGCCTTGCCGTGCGCGAAGAGGTCGAGGGCGGTGGCCTCCGCGTTGCGGCCGGCGAGGCGCTCGAGCAGGCAATCCGAGCCTGCGGCTTCTCATCAATGCCAAGAAGGTGCGGATCCAGGGCCGCGGCGTGCACCAGAGCGTGACCGGGCTGTGCGTCAACACCCGCGTCAATGTCGAACGTCGGCGCGTGCGCCGCATCCGCGCCATGCTTCATGCGTGGGAGAAATTCGGCCTCGCCGCCGCTGCTGGCGAGCATATGCGCCGATACCGCAACCCCGGCACGAAGCATTGGCAGCGCAGTCCGGAGGGTGCCTTCCGCAATATCGTCTACGGCCACCTATCGTTCGTGAAGATGGTCCGCGGCCCGGCCGATCCCGTCTATCTCAAGCTCTGCGCCAAGGTGCTCGACCTCGACCCGAACCCGTCGAAGTTCATCCGCCAGATGGTGTTCGGCGCCGACGACTTCGATATCTTCATCAGCCACGCGAGCGAGGACCGGCCCACCGTTGCACGGCCGATCTTCGAAGCCTGCGAGCGCTTGGGGCTCAAGGCCTTCCTGGACGAGGAGCACATCGCCTGGGGCGAGGCCTTCACCAAAAAGATCAACATTGCGCTCGGCGCCGCGCGCACGGTGCTGGCCATCATCTCCAGCAACTCCGTCGCCAAGGAATGGCCGCTGACCGAAGTGAACACGGCGCTGGCGCTCGAAGTGTCGGGCGACAAGACCGTGGTGCCACTGATCGTCGGCAAGCCGGACTTGAGCCGGCTGCCACTCATCCGCGGCAAGGACTACCTGGAATGGCGCAACGACCCGAAGCTGGTGGCGATCAGGTTGCGTGAGGTCGTGGGTCAATCGGGTGGCACGGTGAGAAGTCCCTCAGGTCAAGCCGCTCCCGCCCAAGCCGATCTCCAACAGCGTGCCGCCTGTTCCCGCCACGCCGCAAGCACAACCCTCAGCCGATCGCTCCGGCTCGTGGCTGCAGAGGATCATGCGCAAGCCGCGTTGAGTACGGCCGCTTGCGCAGAGCATCTCACGCTGCCATAGCGCCCAATCGAGCTCTGATAATGGCTTCCGCTTCGCTGACGATGCGCTCCACCAGCTCCTTGCAGCTCGGGATATCGCCGATGAGCCCCATGCTGGTGCCGGCCGACCAGATGCCGTGCTCGAGGTCGCCCGTCTCGTAGACGACGCGGCCCTTGGCGCCGGCAACGAACGGGCCGATCTCGGCGATGCCCTTGCCCTCGCGCTCCATCTCGATCGCCTTCTTGGCCACCGAGTTGCCGAACACGCGGCTCGTGTTGCGCGAGCGAGCGCAGGATCAGGGCGGTGGAGCGCTCGTCGGCGGCGACGATCGCCTCCTTCACCTTCTGGTGGATCGGCGCCTCTTTCGTGGCCATGAAGCGGGTGCCCATGTTCATGCCCTCGCAGCCGAGCGCCAGCGCCGCCACCAGCCCGCGCGCGTCGGCGAAGCCGCCCGAGGCGATCATCGGGATCTTGATGACATTGGCCGCGGCCGGCAGCAGCACCAGGTTCGGCACGTCGTCCTCGCCCGGATGGCCCGCGCACTCGAAGCCGTCCATGGAGATGCAGTCGACGCCGAGCCGCTCGGCGCTGACGCCCGTGGCGCACGCTGGTGCACTTGTGGATCACCTTGACGCCGGCCGCCTTGAACTTCGGCAGGAAGTCCCTCGGATTGTTGCCGGCCGTCTCCACGATCTTGATGCCCGAGGAGATGGTGGCGTCGATGTATTCGCCGTAGGGCCGCGGCACCAGGGTCGGCAGGATCGTCAGGTTCACGCCGAACGGCTTGTCGGTCATGTCGCGGCAGCGGGCGATCTCTTTCACCAGGTCCTCGGGCGTCGGCTGGGTCAGCGCCGTGAGGAAGCCGAGCGCGCCGGCATTGGCCACCGCCGAGGTGAGCTCCGCGCGCCCCACCCACTGCATGCCGCCTTGCACGATGGGGTGCTCGACCCCGAACATCTCCGTGAATCTGGTGCGGATCATCGCGCCTTCCCTTATGCTTCCCTGCCGGACCCGCGAGAATACTGGGCGGGCTCAACGAAGGCGAGGAGGAGACGCATGAGCATGGGCTGGCAGCAGCTGCTCTACAAGGTGGAGGATCGGGTCGCCACCATCACGCTCAACCGGCCCGACCGCCTCAACGCCTACACCGCAGTCATGTCTGGCGAGTTGCGCGAGGCGTTCGCTGAGGCCGATGCCGACGACGGCGTGCGCGCCATCGTGCTCACCGGCGCGGGTCGCGGTTTCTGCGCCGGGGCCGACATGGAGCGGCTGTCCTCCGCGGCGGCCGGCAAGACGGACCTGAGGAACGACGGCGACTGGCCGACGGAGGGCCTCGCCGCCAACTTCGCCCAGCGCTGCAGCTATATCCTGGCGCGTCAAGAAACCGGTGATCGCCGGCATCAACGGCGCGGTGGCCGGCATCGGCCTGGTGCTGACCCTCTATTGCGACATCCGCTACATGGCCGCCGGCGCCAAGCTCACCACGGCCTTCGCCCGCCGCGGCCTGATCGCCGAGCACGGCATCTCCTGGATGCTGCCGCGCCTGATCGGGCCAATGAACGCCCTCGACCTGCTGCTCTCCGCCCGCACGGTTGCGGCCGAGGAAGCGGGCGCCCTAGGCCTGGTGCGCGTGCTCCCCGCCGAAGGCTTTGCCGAGGCCGTGCAGGCGCGCGCGGCCGAGATCGCCAACCTTTCCTCGCCGCGCTCCACCCGCATCATCAAGAAGCAGGTGTACGAGGCCCTGTTCCAGTCGCTAGCCGAGGCCACCGTGATCGCCAACCGCGAGCAGGCGCTCTGCCGCGACACGGAGGACTTCCGCGAGGGCGTGGCGCAGCTACGTCGAGAAGCGCGCGCCGAAATTCACAGGGCGCTGACGGCCATCAGGCCGGCCACGCGCAGCAAGGGGTATCACATGCAGAACTCGGAGAAGATCTGGCAGCTCGTGGACGCGCGCAAGGACGCCTACGAGGCGCTTTCCGACCGCGTCTGGGAGATGCCGGAGATCGCCTACACCGAGTACCGCTCGGTGGCCGAGCACCGCGCCATGCTGGAGCAGGAGGGGTTCCGCATCACCGAGAACCTCGCCGGCATCCCGACCGCCGTGATGGGCGAGGCCGGCGATGGCGGGCCGGTGATCGCCATCCTCGGCGAGTACGATGCGCTGCCGGGGCTGTCGCAGGTGGCGGGCATCGCCGAGCCGAAAGAGGTGGTTGCCGGCGGCCACGGACATGGCTGCGGCCACAACATGCTGGGCTCCGCCGCGCTGCTGGCTGCAACGGCGGTTAAGAACTATCTGGCCGCAGCCGGCATCAAGGGGCGCGTGCGCTACTACGGCTGCCCGGCGGAAGAGGGCGGCGCCGCCAAAGCCTTCATGGTGCGGGCCGGCCACTTCGAGGACGTAGACATCGCCATCACCTGGCATCCGGCCGCCATCAACCGCGTCGATGACGCGGTGAGCCTTGCCAACACGCGCATCGATTTCGCCTTCAAGGGGCGCGCCGCGCACGCGGCTGCCTCGCCGCACCTCGGCCGCAGCGCGCTCGATGCCGTTGAGCTGATGAGCGTCGGCGTCAACTACATGCGCGAGCACATGCCATCCGACGCCCGCATCCACTACGCGATCCTCGATGCCGGCGGCGTTGCGCCCAACGTTGTGCAGGGCTCGGCAAAGGTACGCTACGCAATCCGCGCGCGCGATCTGCCCGGCATGCGCCCGCTCATCGAGCGTGTCAGGAAGGTCGCCGCCGGCGCCGCCATGATGACCGAGACGCAGGTGGAGACCAAGGTCGTCAGCGCCGTTTCAAATCTCCTGGGCAACACGCCGCTCGAGGAGGCCATGCAGCGCCAGCTGGAGCGGCTCGGCCCGCCACCGTTCGATGCCGCCGACCGCAAGTATGCCGCCGCGATCCAGGAGACGCTGACACAAGAGGACATTGCCTCGGCCTACGCCCGCGCCGGCGTGCCCGTGAAGAAGGACCAGCCGTTGTGCGACTTCGTCGTGCCATACGGCACCAAGGGCGCGCCGATGATCGGCTCGACCGATGTGGGCGACGTCAGCTGGGTGGTGCCGACGGTGCAGGCCCGCGTCGCCACGCACGCCATCGGCACGCCGGGCCATTCCTGGCAGGTCACGGCGCAGGGCAAATCCGGCCAGGCGAAGAAAGGGATGGTCAACGCCGCCAAGGTTATGGCGGGGCTGGCGGTCGATGCGCTGGGCGATCCAACGCTGATCGCCCGCGCCAAGGCCGACCTCAAGGCGCGCACGGAGGTGACGCCTTACGACTGCCCATTGCCTGTCGACGTGCAGCCGCCCATCCAGCCGCGACCAGCCGGGGCGTGAGGCGTGGTGTAGGCAAAGGACTATGTGCTGGTTTGGTGCAGTGCAAACCCACGACAACAAGCGATTCACCAAGCTCCGCTCACGCTCCAATTGGTCGCGACAAGCACCGCCGCCAGTCCTATAGTTGGCAGTGAAGACGGCTTTGCGGGTCGCGGCTCGACGTGACCGCAGTCATGTCAAGCGGCTTTCGAGCACGTGGCGTTGCACCCCGCTGGACCCTCATGTTCGGGAGGACCGGCCATGGCCCATGTCGATATCATCCTGCCAGCTCAACCGACGCGCGGGCTGCCCGCGGTACGCTCGATCGGCCTCGGCGACCTCAAGTATGCTCTGGCCAAGGGCCTGGAAGATTTCCGGGCCATGCCCACCCACGCAATCTTCCTCTGCCTGATCTATCCCATTGCCGGCATTGCCATATGGCGCGCCACCTTGGGCTACGAGGTCGTGCCACTGCTTTATCCGCTGGCCGCGGGCTTTGCCTTGATCGGTCCGTTCGCCGCCATCGGCCTTTACGAGCTCAGCCGCCGGCGCGAGCAAGGCCTCGACACCTCCTGGCGGCACGCCTTCGACATCGTCCACTCGCCCTCGGCATGGTCGATCTGTGGGATGGGGCTGATCCTGCTCGCGATATTCGGCGTTTGGCTGGCGGTGGCTAACGGCATCTACGTGGCGAACTTCGGCGAACCCGAGCAGCCGGTGCCGTTGGTTGCGTTCGTTAGCCAGGTGCTGACCACGCCGCAGGGCCACAACCTGATCGTGGTCGGCAATGCGGTAGGCTTCCTGTTCGCCGTGCTGGCATTTGCGCTGAGCGTGGTCTCGTTTCCACTGCTGCTCGACCGCAACGTGGGGGTCGCGGGCGCGATTGCCACCTCCATCAGGGTCATCCTCAAGAACCCGCTGACGATGATTGTGTGGGGGCTGATTGTGGCATTCGGGCTGCTGATCGGCTCGCTCCCGTTCTTCCTCGGCCTTGCCGTGGTGATGCCGGTTCTCGGGCATGCCACCTGGCACCTCTATCGGCGCGTGGTGATGCCGGATGCCAGCCCTCGGCCGGAGTTCCACCCCCGCGAAAAGGGACGGCGCTACGCCGCGGATTTTCCCTCCTCGCTGATTGCGCCGATCTCGCGCAAGGATGAACTATAGGCTGGGCCCTGGGCGGTGCTGGGCGTCGCGGGGCCACTAGCGCGGGCTGCGCCGGTGTTGCCCTTGACCCTCGCGCTGGACCTCCCCACGTGGTTGATTGGGCGTTTCGATGGAAAGGGCAGTTTCAATGACGACATCGGTCGAGGTGAGTTTTCACGGCATCCAGAAGAGCGCGGCCGTCGAGCAGCAGGTGCGCGAGAAGATTGCCAAGCTGAGTAAACATTTCGCGCGCATGACGAGCTGCCGTGTGGCGATCGAGGTGCCGCAGCGCTCGGCAGACAAGCCGAAGGTCTACCAGATCAAGATCGAGATCGGCGTGCCGCGCAGGTCGCCGATCGTCGTCAGCCACGAGCGCACGGGCAGCCACGCCAACGCCGAGCTGCCGCGCGCCGTCCGCGATGCCTTCGAAGCGGCGCTGCGCAAAGTCGACGGCATGTCGGCCAGGATCGGCCAACGCAGCAAGATCGAGCGCGGCCGGCGCCGGCCAGCTCCTCTGCCGACATGATGTAACGCGGCTGCGGCTTCAGCTGCGCGGCGGAGCCTTGAGCGCCGGCCGTCCGGGCAGCTTCGCGGGCGAAGGTACGCCCGCAATCTCAGGGTCAGGCCGCGGCCAGGAGAAATCGTCGGCGCGTCCCGGTCGGGGCGGCAGGCGTTCGCCCTTGATCCACACCTGATAGTAGGGCTGACCCGGCGACACTCTGCGTGGACCGCCTGGGCCGGTCGCCGCGGCCGTGACGGAGTTGAGCACCACCAGTCCGCCGCCGACATCGTCGGCGAGCACATCGCCCATCTGCGATGGCCGCTCGCCCGTGTCCTTGCGCGTGATGAGCTGGATCACCGCGGAGGGAATGGCCGGCCGAGGCAGCTCGATCGTAACAACCTCCTCGCGACCTCCCGGCGTCACGGTCTTGAGCGAGATGCGGGCGTTGTCGGCCTTGAGTTCTCCCGGGGCATCGACGATCGCAACAGGCGTCTGCGGGGCTGCCCCAGGGTCGATCTTGCCTTGGGGCGCTGCCGGCGAGTCCTTGCTGGTCGAAACGATACCCTGCCAGGAGGTATCCGGCTGCGGGCGCGGTCGCTGCACGGCGATGCGTTTCTGCTCCACATCGGAACCGGCGAGCGGGATGGATCTGTCGTTCCGTGCCACCGTGAGATCGCGCCGGATCTCGCGCTCGACGAAGTAGGCGAGCTTGCGATAGCCGGCCCAGCTGAACAGCACGCCGTCGCCATCGCGCATCAGCATCTGCTTGCCCGCGATATCGGGCCCATAGAGGGCGAAGTTGCCGGCCTCGTCGGCGAACTGCGCCGTGATGTCGATGTACTTGACGCCGTTGAGGTAGGCCTTCTCGCGCACGATGTCGTTCATCGTCTGCGCCTGCTCGTTGACGTTGGGCTGGCGCATGATCGGCTGGCCTACCCAGTACACCGCAGCCCCGCGCTTCTTCAGCGTCTTCATCAGGCGATCGGCGCGTCTTCCGTATTCCTGCCGCCATTCGTCCGTGCCGAGGATGAAGCGCTGGGTACCGGAGCCGCGCATGTTGAAGCGGTCGTAAGCGCCGATCATAACGAGGGCGATGTGTAGAGGCTCCTTGTTGGCCTCCTCGGCTTTCAGCTCGTCGTCGAGGTCCGGCCGGATCAACCCCGGCAACGACCGATGCTTCTTCTGGATCTGGACGCGGGTATCGTCCGCCATGGCCTCGATGAGGCGACCCAGCAGACCATCGGCATAGATGTCGCCATAAGCCTGCAGCCGGTACGTGTCACCCTCGGGGTAGGGGGTGATGTAGCTGTTGCCGGAGAAGTCCTCTTGCGCCAGCGCCAGCGTTGCCGGCAACGCAAAGAGCGCAGCCAAGACGACTGTGGTGATGCGAAGGCGCATCCTCATTGGTGCCTGCAGCCGGTGCTCAGCTTCTGCAATCCGATTGCCTCGTCGCTCGTGCCGCGCGCCCGCCGCGGGCAGCACGACTCGCGACTGATGCGCCGTAAGATGCGTCACTTTGATGGCCACGACAAGCTGCCAGCGGCCTAGCCCGAGCCGACCCCGTGCTCGGTCTTTTCCCATAGGTAGGGATCAAAGAACAGCTGATAGACCGCTCGGTAGGCTGCAGCCGACATCAATAGCCACATTACCGGCATCAGCAGCACGGACTTTGCCAGATAACGCCGCCCGCGGCGCCACACGCTGAGAGCGCCAACCAGCATAGAGACGAGATAGCCGGCGCCAAGGTTGATGCAGGCGATGGTCCAAAGCACGGCGCCTGCTGCGCCATCGGCGGGCACCAGCAGCTGGCCAGCCAGCCAGTGGTAGGCCAATAGCGCGTAAAAGAAGGGATGCACCAGCGCCGACAGAATGAGGGCGCCCATGAGGGCGTGAAAACCGAGCGCCCCGCGCAGGCCCAGCTCGGCGGTCAGCCGAAACGGCTGACGCGTGTGCACCAGATAGGTCTGTAACCAGCCCTTGAGCCAACGCGTACGCTGCTTGACCCATTGGCCGAGGTCGACCGGTGCCTCCTCCCAGGTGGTCGATGCCAAGATGACGGTGCGCAGGCCCCGCCGCGCCAGGCGGAAGCCAAGGTCTGCGTCTTCCGTCACGTTGCACGGATCCCACCCGCCGCAGGCTACCAGCGTTTCGCGCGGGAAATGGTTCGACGTGCCGCCGAGCGGCACCGGCATGCCGAGCCGCGCGAGCGCGGGCAGGATGGCATCGAACAGCCCGGAATATTCGATGGTGAACTGCCGCGTAATCCAGCTTGCCCGCGGGTTGTAGATGTTGAGTTGTGCCTGCACGCAGCCGAGCGTCGGGGGGTAGCGGCTGAAGGTCGCCAACGCACGCAAGAGCTGGTCGGGCTCGGGGCGATCTTCCGCATCGTAGACGACAACATAGTCGCCCGTCGCAAATTGCAGTGCATAGTTGAGAGCCTTCGGCTTGGTGCGGGGAGGCCCATCAGGCACCAGGATGGTGCGGAAGCAAGCCGGCAATCGCATGCTCAGCACTGCCGCTTGCATCTCGATGTCGGCCTCTTCCAGCACCAAGAAGACCTCCAACCTGGCCTTGGGGTAGTCGAGCGACTTGAGAGACTGCACCAGGCCGGGCAGGACTTTGGCCTCCCGGAACAGCGGCACCAGCACGGAATAGACCGGTAACGGTTGGCCGCTCGGCCACGATGCGTCCCTTTGGTGCCCCTTCGATCTGCGCCATCCCGCCACCACTTCGCGCAAGCCCACAACGCGCAGCGCAGTCACACACAGGAAGGGCAGAGCGACTATCCCGGTCAGAGCCGCGATGGTGGCATCCGGCTGAACGGAAAGGCCACCGACGATCAAGCCGACCACGGCGGCCGCGGCAATGATTTGCCAGTACCGTGTAGGCGCGGCTGCAGAGCATGACGGCTGCTCGCGCAAAAGACCTGCCACCGCCCGGTCCATGCGTTCCGCCCTGCACGCCACCTCGAGGGCGGCATTCACTTGCTGGCGGGAGGCCAGCGCCACCGAAAACCCCCGGGCGCGCAATGTGGCAACACACTGCCTGACGACCTCGGGTGTCCTATCCTCGGCGCAAAGGACACGGCATGGCTTGCCGGCAATATCCGCCGGCAAGCCGAGTTCGCCCGCGTCATCGGCGTCCTCCGGCGCCGTCAACTCGAACTTGGTGTTCCAATCCGCTAGGGGCACGTCGAGCTCGGCAGCCAGGGCGGAAGCGTAGGCCGATGGGGTAATTGCGCCGGCGGACAGCAGCACCTCGTGTGTGCCGGCGCCCAACCGATGCGCCTCGGCCTCGGCGCCGGCGATAGCGACGCTGCTGATCCCTGCGGCGGAGAGAAAGCTGTATCGGCTGACCGCGGTCTCGGACGGCGCAGGCTGCTCGGCCAGCTGTCCTGCACGGCGGACCTGCGCTAGAATAGTCTCGGGATTCGCAGCGGGGCGCGGCGCAGCACGTTGGGTCAGGCGATTGCGCCCATCGCTACGCATGGCCGTTCGACGCCCCCACCGCCGCACATAGGCCGAACACGAATGCGCTTTGATATGGTTTATCGAGCTAAATCAACACGCTAGGGCGCAACTACTAATGGCCTACTAAGTAGTAAGTGGGGTGGCTGGAGCAGGCGCGAATAAAAAGGGCGTCCGGCTGCAGTCGGAGGCCTTTGTCGTCATACCAACCGTATCAGCTTCCGACCATCGAGGCCTGTCCGGGAGGCACATAGCATCCCGGCGCGGCGCCCAGACGGTACTTTACAACTGGCTTGGAGGTAGAAGAACACAAGCGCGTGGCCCTCGGTCTCGTCGCGTGACGGTCCCTTACGGTAGCCGCTATCGCGCTGATTAGGCCGGGTGGGGGTTGTGTCGTTTACAAGTCTACCTGATCCCCTAACACCTCCGCGTAACGCGGCCAATGTTCACGTCCGTGTTCGGTCCAAGCTTCCCCCGTCACGCCAACTGTCTCGCTACGGAAGGTGCACCCCCGAAAGCTGACGTTCGCATGATCAGGTTGATACGGGGAGTTTGGGTAGAGTCGAGGATGGGCGCGGTAGCTTGGGGCCAATGGCCAGCGCCCCGTTTCCCATCCCCGCTCATCGAACCGGACGTACCGGTTTCCGGTATCCGGCTCTCCGACTGGCTTCACCGCAAGGCACACGGCGTGGCACGTCAGGGCAGGCGTTCGAGACGCAGTAGGCCAAGTTCCCCGTGGACAACCTCGAAGGAGAACCGACGCGTACCGCGTCCTGCCACTTTGTGCCGTCGGGCGAGGAAGTCGCGCACGCGCTCGTAGACGTAGTGGTCAACACCACGGAGTGCCGGCCGCCGCGTCCCGTGGCAGAAGTAGTTCGACCAGCCGCGCAGAGTTCTGTTCAGCGTGTCGCGCACATCCTGCCACGGTTCGTTGTTGCCCGGCACCAGCAGCGCCCGCACCCTCGCCTTGAGCCGTTGCATGCTCTTCTTGGACGGGCTCGCGCCCACGTACCATTGGCCGTTCCACCTGTAGGGATAGTGAGGTCCGAACGAGTAGCCAAGGAAGTCGAAGCGTTCCTGTCGGGCGTTCTTCAATGAGGTCTTGGCCTCATTGATTGCCAGCCCGAGCTTGGTCATCACCGCCTTCGTCCACGCCAGCGCCTCGGCCGCACAACCGCGGCTGAGGATGACGAAGTCGTCGGCATAGGCGACGACATGGGCACGGAAAGCTTCGCTGCATCCGCTGAGACGCCAGTGCTTCAGAAAGCGGTTCATGTAGATGTTGGCGAGCAGCGGGCTCGCGACGCCGCCTTGCGGCGTGCCGCGCGTGTTGCCCTTGCCGCCGACAATCCGCCGCTTCCCGTCGCCATCCCGCTCCTCGACCGGCGCCTCGAGCCACATCTTGATGAGGGCCAAGACGTGCCGATCGACGATGCGCCGGGCCACGCACTGCATAAGGTCCCGGTGCGGAATGGTATCGAAATACTTCGATAGGTCGGCGTCTACCACGTCGCTGTAGCCCCGGCACAGATGCCGGTGCACATCCTTGACTGCATCCACCGCCCCGCGTCGGGGACGATAGCCATACGCATTGTCCTCAAAGTCGGCCTCGAAGATCGGCTCCAGCACGAGCTTGGCGGCGGTCTGCACGACGCGATCCCGGATGGTCGGAATGCCGAGCGGTCGCTCGCCTCCATCCGGTTTCGGGATCATCACCCGCCGCACCGGATCGGGCCGGTACGTCTTGGAGACCAAGTCCTCGCGCAGGCCCGCCAGCCATGCCTCCAGGCCCTGCGCCTCGATCTGCGCGAAGCTCACCCCGTCCACGCCCGGGGCGCCCGCATTGGTGCGGGCCAACCCATAGGCGTGGCGCAGAATGTCCTCGCGGCAAATCTTGTCGTAGAGCACGTAGAAGCGGAAGGCAGGCCCCGCCTTCGCCTTGCGATAGAGCTTCCTCTGAAGGCTCCGGATCTTTTCGGGTGTTGCGAGGCTCATCGCCAATCACCCCCACCTCGCCATCTTCGAAAGCGCACCAGAAGTCAGGGTCCTTTGCTCCGCCGGCGTTACCCGGCCTCGATGCTCCTACGACCCTGTCCGACTCCCGCCGTGGCCATCGCCTGTCGCGATGCTGAGGCCGCTACCCTCGCCACTGACGGGTCTCCCCCGATTACCCGAACCACCTTTCCGACGTGCCGTGCCCACTACCCCGGCGGATCGAACGGGTGCACGTGTCGATTGCTTCCCCGCTCATGCAGCCTTCCCCAAATGGCAGGAGGGTCGGCATCCGCATTGTCACTATCGAGGCCTGCTCAGGCTTCACTCGCGTTACGGCCCGCCGGATCGCTCAGCCGCCCAAGGCGACCTTTGTCGCGAGGCTCCGAGCCCGGCCAGTTACCCGACCAAGCCGCTCGCCAGCTTCCGGACCTATCGACAATTATCCGGGTGAGACCCTCCCTCACTGATGATTCGCGCCTTCGGGGCGCACTGCCAATTCTTGAACTCATGCGCTGCAGCAAAGTTGGGGCGCGCCCACATGACGAAGTCACCACACGATCGGATTTCGTGAGTGCGACCCAGTCTTTTCGAAGCGGTGCCGTCATTTGCCTCTGCCTGCCGTCAGGGTTGCACCGGATATCGCTGAGCGGCAACAATTTGCAGACTAGGAACCGGTGGCGGACGGCGGGAGAGAGCGGTCGGCGCGACGTGACCCGCATTCTCATTGCAGACGATCATGAGGTGGTTCGCTCCGGTCTGCGAAAAATCCTGGAAACACGACCGGCCTGGGAAGTCGTAGCCGAAGCTACGGATGGCAAAGAGGCTGTGGCCAAAGCCATCGAGACAGTCCCCGATATTGCCATTATCGACTATTCGCTGCCGATCTTGAATGGACTCGAGGTGACCCGGCTAATTCGCCAGAGACTGCCCAGAACGGAAGTGCTCATCTTCACCATGCACGAGGATGATGCGCTCGTCACGGAGCTTCTCCAGGCGGGTGCGCGTGGTTATCTCCTCAAGTCGGATGCCAGTCGCTACTTGATTGCAGCCATCGACGCGCTCGCGTCTCACAAACCATTTTTTACTTCGAGCGTGTCTGAGGCATTGCTTCAGTCATTCACTGCGCGAACGGGTCGAGGGGTTTCGGCCCTTACCCCTCGGGAGCGCCAGATCGTTCAACTGATCGCCGAAGGTTACACCAACAAGGCGATCGCCCAGCTGCTCAATATCAGCCTCAAGACCGTCGAGACGCACCGCGCGGCCGTGATGCAAAAGCTCAATCTTGCATCGTCCGCCGCGCTCGTTCGATACGCGATCCGGAATAAGCTTGTCGAACCCTAGCTATTAGATGCGCGGAAGTGGCGTGCGCCTTTGTCGTGCACCATCCCATGGTGCTGCAAATAGCGATGACGCGCACTTCTCCCCCAACTTGGGGATAGAGTGGTGCCCCAAATCCGCCCACCTAGCACGTGTAACCTAAGGCGCTGCGCAAAGAGCCGGGCACTTGCTCATTGCCCGCGCTCGGCCCTCTCGCCCTGGGGGATACACACCTCTGCCGACAGCAGTCGCCGCTCTGTGCATCCCTAGCCTCGACGCCCTAGCCTCCGACCCTAAGGCACGCATCGCATGTTCAGGATCGTCCTACAGCCGGAAGAACAAGCACTGCTCCTCATTATCAAGGACGGACTGATCCCCGCCGCCCTGGTTCCCGGACCGCTATTGCTCAAGCTGATGGCTCTTCGCATGCTGACATGTGATGAGCATGGGAATCCGGTGCTGACGGAGCTTGCCGAGGCCGCGCTTGCGCGGATGCAAGGCCAAGTTCATTGACAGAATCGGCTGTACGCTTGTTCGGCCGCGAGGTGCCACAGCCCGCTATTTTGGCGGGCTTTGCATTGGAGCAGGCGATGGCCGAACTGTTGGTATTTTCCAGCGCAATTCGAGCTAACTGCTCTTCTTGGGCCGAACGGTGTAGCGCACATCGAATACGATACGCGCAATGCCCACCAAGCCGGAGTTGGCGCGACGGTGGGAGGGATTGCGTTTGCGCAGTTGAGATGTCGAGCCCCGCTCGGGGGAGGAGCGGGGCTCGAAAGCCGGGACGCCTGTCATGAGGGGGGGACGGCATGCCCGGCGGGAACGACAAGACGGGGAACGGCCTCCGGTCCCTCTAGGCCTCGACGATTTCGTTGCGGATGGCGTAGCGCACGAGCGATGCCGCCGACGACATGTTGAGCTTTCGCATTGCGGTTGCGCGGTGCGTCTCCACCGTCTTGAGGCTGATGTTAAACAAGTTGGCAATCTGCTTGTTGGTATGCCCTTCCGCGATCAGTTGAACGACGCCCCGCTCGCGAGGCGTGAGTGCGAACGGGGCTTGACCCGGCCTCTTGAGGAAGGAATTGAGCAAAGCTTCCGAGACCTTGTCCGTGAAGAACGGCTTGTGCAGCGCTAGCGACTTGATCGCTGCCAACAGGAAACGTGACGCATCCGACTTGAGCAGAAAGCCGCGGGCGCCGGCAGCCAGCAGGTCGCGGATGACAGTTTCATTGTCGTGCATGGTGAATATCAGCACTTCCGTCCGCGGGAGTTGCGCGCGGATTTGCCGCGTCGCCTCTACGCCGTTGACCAGCGGCAAGGCATAGTCGAGAACAGCAATATCGGGCTTGAGCTCAAGGGCCTTTGCCACTGCCTCTTTGCCGTCCGAAGCCTCACCGACCACTTCCCACTTGGGCTGGGATTCCAGGTTTCTGCGGAGGCCGTACCTCACTACCTCATGGTCGTCGGCGATCAAGATACGGGTCACGATCGTTGCCGCGACGCCCGTTGGTCGCATCGCCCACATGACGACCGGCGCGTTGAGCAGCCCGCGGCGCCATGCGTCAGGGACGTGATAGAGATCGCTCCGCCCTGCTTCCGCCGCACCGTTCGGTCGTTCGTGCCACACCCACCGCTCTCGATCGTATCAGGCTATCAACCTGCGCGCGCTGCGCGTCCACGGCCTTTTGTCTTGGATCGGCCTTTCCACGGAAACGCGCGTTCGTGAGTGCGGGTCCTCGCTGCCGTCCACTACCTCGCGTTCCGGTATCCGCCACGACCTGCCTCGTTCCTCGTCGTGCGCGTCGGCACCCCCGCCTGTTGTCGTGCGACGATGTGGCAGTCGACGCCTTAGAGGCAACCCGCCTGAGGCGGGTCCTCCACTGCGTTCCGGCCCCTGCGCGAAGCAAGCGTCGCTTGGGTGCCTCAGGCGTCAGCCCGCCACGATTTCGCGCACGCCGGCGGGGGAATAGGCCTCCGCCGGACAACGAAAGGACCAGTCATCATGGCTACCATCGGATCAGTCACGAAGCGCGACGACGGCCGCTACGAGGGCGAGCTCAGGACGCTCTCCATCCGCGCCGACATCGCCATCCTGCCGGTCGCCGACAAGGCGTCGGCCAACCAGCCGGACTACCGCGTGATGTCGCAGGGCATCGAGATCGGCGCCGGCTGGCTGCGCAAGGGCCAGA
The DNA here is from genome assembly GCA_963724565.1 of uncultured Alphaproteobacteria bacterium. Taxonomy (GTDB): domain Bacteria; phylum Pseudomonadota; class Alphaproteobacteria; order Rhizobiales; family Hyphomicrobiaceae; genus AWTP1-13. The sequence goes on along the minus strand of CAVRVK010000005.1, from coordinate 84,500 downwards.
CCTCCGGCAAGGAGTACGTGTCGCTCTCGATCGCGGCGCCCGAGTTCGGCGCCAAGACGCTCTACGCCAACCTTGGCCGCGCCGCGGGTCAGTCCGATCCCGACGTCTACGCGCTGATCTGGAGCCCGCAAGACTGAGCGGCCGCCGCTCGCCTCGCCCTCGCGCCGGCGCGGCGCGGGGGCTCTTTCCTTGCTCTGTCCGCCAGCCTCCCCCACCCACCCGCCCTCGGCGCTTGCGCGCCTTGCTACGGCCTTGCCATCCGCGGGGGTGTGCTATTTCGGCAGACTCAATTCGACACTGCCCCAATCGCTCACGCACTCGCCCGCACATTCTCGGCCAGCACCGCGTTTCCTCGGGAGCCTGCTGTGTCCGCCCGAAGACCATCACCCTACCTCACCGAGCGTGAGGCGGCCGAGTTCCTGCGCCTGCGTCCCCGCACCCTCGCCAACATGCGCTGGCGCGGCATCGGTCCCAAGTACCGCAAGCATGGCGGCCGCATCGTCTACGATATCGATGACCTCATCGCTTGGTCACGAAGCAACAGGCCGCCCACTCGGCCAATGAGACGTGAGCATATCGCATTGCGCTACTCGCGCTCACTCTGGCACTCTCGCATGCTCGCCGTCCTCGTGCCCTAGTCCCCACGCTTCGTCTGGAACACGACGGCGAGCACTCCAGTCGGGCTCTACGCCATTCGTCGCGGCCTCCGCGTCGCGGCGACCTGGCGCTGATCGATCCGCCGGCCAGTGTTCGTGTGTTGGCACTGCACGTGGCTACCTCACGCAGCGCTCCCTGCTGATCAAGCCCGTGGCGGCGGTCAGCGGAGATCGCTCTGTCGCGCGGCTTCACGGTGTGGATCTCGGGCCACGAGGTCGCGACCGCGCGTGTCGCCGATGCGCAACGGCCGCCGACTGCCGACCTGGCGCGGATGCCAGGTGCTGCGCCCCGGGCAGATCTTCGTCCTGGGCATCCGCAACCGATAGCTTCGACAGCCGCTATTTCGGTCCGATCGATGCTCGTTACGTCGTCGGTATCGCCGTTCCGATTTGGACGGTTCCCTTCTAATTAGAGTTCTATCAGTGCGTTTCCGGGAAGATTTGTGCCGTCATGGTTTGAACATCGAGATAAAGGACCTGCGCTGATGCGCTCTCTAAGTAATTGATATTACTCATTTTTTCTGCGCACCGCGAGACGTGCCCTGCGTATTCGCAGCCTGCAAGTCCTTGAAAAACGATCGATGTCGGGTGCGCACCCTTGAATTCCACTCTGAGCACGACATTTCTTTCGCCACTGAGCGCAGCGAAAGGGCACTGCCATGGCCAAAGATCGACTTCCAACCGAAGCTCGGTCGCATCCGTGACGCCAAAGGCCGCGCCAATCTCCGCACCAGGGCGAAGGTGTTCCGCGCAGGCCGGCAAGGCCGGCGCTCGCGCGGTGCGGCTCAGAGGCCACGTCTCGCCGTCGAGCCTCAAGCGCGGCATGGGCACCGGTGCCCTCGCCGCGGCCGGCCTGATCGCTCCCGGCAGCCGCCGCGTCATCGTCAAGGCCCGCTACATCGCGCCAGCGGCCAGGCGATCTCGGGGCCGCCAAGGCGCACCTGCGCTACATCCAGCGCGACGGCGTCACCCGAGAGGGTCTGCCGGGACGGCTCTACGACGCGTCGACCGACGACGCCGATCTCGAGGCCTTTCTCGAGCGCTCGGAGCGCGATCCGCATCAGTTCCGCTTCATCGTCTCGCCCGAGGACAGCGCCCGTCTCACCGATCTCAAGCCGTTCGTCCGCGACCTCATGCGCCAGATGGAGCAGGATCTCGGCACCAAGCTCGATTGGGTCGCCGTCGATCACTTCAATACCGGGCATCCGCACACGCCACGTCGTCATCCGCGGCAAGGACGAGCGCGGCGACGACCTCATCATCGCCCGCGACTACATCGGCCATGGCGTCCGTGCCCGTGCGCAGGCGCTCGTGACGCTTGGAGCTCGGTCCCGAGACGGAGCTCGAGCGCACGGCAGAAGCTGATGAACGAGGTCGAGCAAGAGCGCTTCACCTCCCTCGATCGCACGCTGCTGGCGCGCGCCAAGGATGGCTATCGTCGTCGTCACCAGCGCCGACGAGCGTAACCCCGTGCGGCAGACCATGCGCATCGGCCGGCTCAAGAAGCTCGCGCAGCTCGGGCTTCGCCGAGGAGCGTCGCGCCAGGCGTATGGTCGCTCGATGCCAGGCTCGAGCCCAAGCTGCGCCAGCTCGGCGAGCGTGCCGACACCTTCAAGATGATGCAGCGCGCGCTCGAGCGAGCCGGCATCGAGCGTCCAGCCCCCGGGCTGGCCCTGTTCGAGAGCGGCCGGCGCAGAACGCCGCTGATCGGCAAGGTCATCGCCGTCGGCCTGGTCGACGAGATCACCGACCGGCAGTACGTGATCGTCGACGGCGTCGATGGTCGCGTGCATTACGCCGAGCTCGGCCGCCTCGGCCCGGCCGAGGTGCCGGCCCGCGGCATGATCGTCGTCGCTCACCGGCGACAGCCTGCAAGGTAAGCCGAAGTCCACGCCGCGCCTGCAGGTCCTTTCCCCGGTCGAGCTCGCCGGTCAGATCGACTATGACGGTCCCACCTGGCTCGATCGGGCTCTGATCGCCCGAGAGCGGCTCAACCATGTCGCCGCGACTGGGTTTCGGCGCCGAGCTCCACCAGGCCCTCGCCGATCGCAGCCGCTGGCTCGCCGAGCAGAAGCTCGCCGATGTCGGTGCCGGCCGGCGACGTGACCCCCAAGCCGCAGATGCTCGCGCAACTGCGCCAGCGCGAGACCGCGCGGCTGGCCGAAACGCTGTCACGCCAGCTCAACGCCATGCACGTGCCGCACGAGCCGGGCACGCCGCATATCCGGCGTCTACGAGCGCTCGATCACCACGCCGACGGGCAAGCTCGCTGTCATCCGCAGGGACGACACCTTCACGCTGGCGCCGTGGAAGCCGGCGCTCGAGCCCATGCGGGGCGCGCCGTCACGGGTTTGGTCCAGCCGCACCGGGTGACCTGGACCTTGGACCGCGGGCGTGGCTTGCCGGGCCCCGCCCGATAGTGTCGTCCGCAAAGCCCGGATAACCGGCACGTTGCACCCGGGCAGTCAGGCCAGTGCTCGGTCCATGCCGACTTTGCGATCGCGCCGCCGCCGGCATATTGCTTGTCGACGATGCCCCGCGATTCGCCCTGCAGCGCGCTCCGGCATCATGTCCAAGGATGTATCGCACGATGCCTTCGAAGCAGGAAATTGTCGATCTCCTCGAGCGGCTGAACGACGTGCCTGCCGCCGAGCTCGAGGATCAGCGCCTCGATTTCAAGGAATGGGATCGCAAGAGCTACAAGGACTCCGCCGGCAAGATTCTCGAAACCGTCATCTGCATGGCCAACGGCGGCGGAGGCACAGTCGTCGTCGGCGTCAACGACAAGAAGGTCGGCGCGCCAGCACGCGGTCGTCGGCGTGCCCGCCGACCTGGACGTCAACCTGTTGAAGCGCAGCATCTACGATGGCAGCGATCCCAAGCTGACGCCGACCATCGAGGAGCTGGCCGGTTCCTGAGGGAACCGGGCGGCTGATCGTGCTCCAAGTCCACGCCGGCATGCCGCCCTATACCGACACCAAGGGCAACGGCAAGATCCGCGTCGGCAAGGACTGCCAGCCTCTCACCGGCTCGATGCGCCGGCAGGCCATGGCCGGCACCGGCGAGAGCGATATCACCGCCATCGAGGTGCCGGGCCAGATCGCCGACCTGGTCTCCGCGGCGGCCATGGAGCGCTTGCGCGGCATTGCCGCGCAGGAGCAGGCTCCTGCCGAGCTGCTGCGCAAGTCCGACGCCGAGCTGCTCGGCAGCATTGGATTGATCCGGCGGGGCCAGCTCACCCGCGGAGGTCTCCTTCTCGTCGGCAAGGAGCAGGCCATCGCCGAGGTGTTTGCCGGCTACGCGTGGATCTACCTGCACATGCAGACCGACACCGCCTACGACGAGCGGGCCGATGGACGGGACTGCATCGCCGTTGCCCTCGAGCGCATCGTCGGCCGCATCATGCCGCACAATCCGCTGACCACGATCCAGCAAGGCCTGTTTCATTTCGAGTTCAGGACCTACCCGGAGATCGCGCTACGCGAAGCGCTGCTCAACGCCTTTTGTCATGCCGATTACCGCATCTCCGGCCCGATCCAGCTGAAGCAGTCGCACGATCGGCTCGAGATCACCAACCCCGGCGGCCTGATCGGTGGCGTCTCGCCCTCCAACATCCTGCGTCACGATCCCGTCTCGCGTAACCCGCTGCTGGTCAACGCCTTGATCGCCCTTCGTCTCGTCAACCGCTCCAACCTCGGGGTGCGCCGCATGTACGAGGCGATGCTGCAGGAGGGCAAAGAGCCTCCCGTCATCCGTGACGAAGGCGACGCCGTGCGGGTGTGTCCTGCTCGCCAGCGAGTTCTCGGTGCCGTTCCGGACCTTCGTAGCCGACGAGGCCAACCGCAGCCACTGGCTCTCCGTCGAGGATCTCCTGGTCATCCAGTATCTGCTCAGGCATGGCGAGATCGACCTCTCGCACCGCCGCCGAGATTTGCCAGCAGCATGACCGGGAAGCCCGCGAGAGCCTCCGCCGCCTGGACGGTAAGTACGCGCATCTTGCAGGGCTCACGGACGCGGCAAGGACACAACGTGGCGGCTCCGCGCAGAAGTGGAGCGCCGGCTGACGAGCGCCACTCCGACTCGCTCGCGCCAGGCCCAGCTGGAGGCTGCCGCCTCGACCATCGTGCGCACCCTGCGCGACCGTCTTGAAAAGGGCGAACCGGGGCTGAGCAATGCCGACATCCGCCAGCTCACCAGCCTGGACCGCGAGCAGGTGAAGTACGTCATGCGCAAGATCAAGAAGGACGGCATGGCCGAATCCGAAGGCCGTGGCGGCGCCACGCGCTGGCGATTCGTCGGCAAGGCTTGATTGGTGAGCCATTGGTGATTCCCCAACGAAGTCACCATTCGAGACCCTTGATGGTGAAAATCATGGGGAATCCCCGTCCATTTTACCATTGATCACTGGCCCAGGCCAGCCAAGCGCCTCGCAGCCAAGCGGGAAATTCCCAGTCCTACCGCGACAGCGCTGCTCCAAACTCTGTTGGGCGCCCCGCGGCCGGAAGCGGCCGCGGCCGGGCCCTACCGCGCGGCGAGATGGCCGCGCGCCCGAGCCCCGCATGCCCGCGGCAGCGCGCGGGTCTCGGCCCATGCGGGTGACGGTCCCTGGCGCGGACCACGATGGCAATGCCGCTCACTCGACCACGCGTCGATGCGACGAAGCCGGGACTCACCACGAGGCAGGACCGCGGTCTGCCTCGCGGAGCCGCCCCCCTGAAGGGGCCGGAGGCAAGGGCGGCTCCGCGAGGCAGACACACGACAGGCCAAGACCCATTCCATGGAAAGGACAGTTTGCGAGAGGCCTTTCCGATCTCATTGCGCGTCCATTTCGCCGCACTGCGCATGCAACAGAAAGTGATTGATCTTTCCGCGCTGAATAACGTGAAAAGACTAGAACAAACAGAGAACATTTGATATTATTCGAGACACTGAGATCAGCGCTGAAATCTCGGGTTTCCCGTCGCCTTTGCAGGAGTACCGCGTCATGCGCTCGCAAGCTCAAAAACCACGCTCCGGACATCTACGAGACCATTACCGCCAAACTGCTCGCCGCCATCGAGGCCAGCCCCGGCGATCCCATCATGCCGTGGCAGCGCGGCGGCACGCGGCCGGTGCTGCCGACCAACGCCGTCACCGGCCAAGCCTATCGCGGCGTCAACATCCTGAGCCTTTGGGTGACCGCGCTGGAGCGCGGCTACGGCTCGGGCGAATGGGCGACCCTGCGCCAGTGGAACGAGAAGGGCGCACGCGTGCGCAAGGGCGAGAAGGCCTCGCCGATCGTGTTCTACAAGGAGATCACCGTCGACGGCCGAGCCGATGCCGGCCGACGAGCGGAGGCGGAGACCGAGCGGCGCCGCTTTGCGCGCGGCTATTGGGTGTTCGCCGCCGAGCAGGTGGAGGGCTACCAGCCCGCCACCGCGCTGCCGCCCAATCCGATCGAGCGCATCGCTGCGGCCGAAGCTTACTTCGCGGCGACCGGCGCCAAGGTCGTCGTCGGCGGCACGCAGGCCTGCTACCGGCCCTCGACCGATACCATCCACATGCCGGACGAGGCGCGCTTCATCGCCACCGACGGGCGCACCCGCACCGAGGCGTGGTACGCCGTGCTCGGGCACGAGGCGACCCATTGGGCCGGTGCATCGCACCGCCTGAACCGCGCAGTTCGGCAAGCGCTTCGGCGATGACGCCTATTGCTTCGAGGAAGCCTGCGCCGAGATCGGCGCCGCCTTCCTCTGCGCCCGGCTCGGCATCGCCATCGAGCCGCACCCCGACCACGCCCGCTACATCCACCATTGGCTCGCGGTCATGAAGGCCGAGCCGCGCGCCATCTTCGCCGCCGCCGCCAAGGCGCAGGAGGCCGTCGCCTATCTCGACGGCCTGCAGTCCACCCCGCCCACAGCTTTGCCGCCTGAACCACGAAGGAGGTTCCCATGCTGCGCAAACTGCATCACATCCCGCTGTCCGAGCTTACCGTCTCCAAGCTCAACGTGCGCCGCCACGGCGCCAAGGAGATCGACAGCCTTGCCGCCTCGATTGCCGCGCTCGGCATCATCCAGCCGCTGCTGGTGCGCGGCGACGGCGACGGCTACGAGATCGTCGCCGGACGGCGGCGCTATCTCGCGGCCAAGAAGCTCGACGCCGATGGTGCGCCGGATACCGACAAGCTGCCGTGCGTGCTGCTGGAGGCCGACGACGATGCCACGGCCATCGAGGCGTCGCTGGCCGAGAACGTCGAGCGCCTGCCGATGGACGACCTGGAGCAGTACGAGGCCTTCGCGGCGCTGCGCAAGAAGGGCCTGGGCGAGGCCGATATCGCCGCGCACTTCGGCATCTCCGAGCAGATCGTCAAGCGGCGGCTGGCCATCGCCAACCTGCATCCCGACATCCGCCGCCTCTATCGTGCCGGCGACATCGACACGCAGACCCTGCAACTGCTGACGCTCGCCACCAAGGAGCGGCAGAAGGCGTGGCTGGCGCTCCACAACGATCCCGAGCAGGAGCCGCCGCCACCCTGGCAGCTCAAGGCGTGGCTGCTGGGCGGCGCAGAGATCGCCGACCACGGCCGCCCTGTTCGACGAGGCCGCCTATCAAGGCGGCATCGCCGCCGACCTGTTCGGCGAGCAGCGGTACTTCACCGACCCGCGACGAGTTCTGGCGCCTGCAGAACGCCGCCATCGCCGAGCGCCGCGAGCAGCTGCTCGAGTCCGGCTGGGCGGAGGTGCACATCATCGAGCCCGACCGGCGCTTCCAGCCCTGGGACTACGAGAGCGTGGCCGAAGGCGGACGGCGGCGGGGTCTACATCGTGGTGGAGCCGGACGGGCACGTCACCGTGCACAAGGGGCTCAAGCCGCGCGGCGAGGCGCGGCGTGCCAAGCGGAAGCGCGGCGAGGACGGCAGTGGCGGAAACGACGGTGCCGTACCGAGCGCCCCGAGATGAGCGCGCCGCTCGCCAACTACGTCGATCTCGTGCGCCACAGCGCCGTGCGCCTTGCCGTCGCCGACGCGCCCGAGATCGCCCTGCGCCTGATGCTGGCGCACGCCATCGGCGGCGGGCGCTGGTGGAAGGTGGAGGCCGAGCCGCAGCGACCCGAGACGCCCGAGATCGGCGAGGCGGTTGCGGCGCTGGCCAGCGAGGGCGCCTTCGCCAAGCGGCGCGCCAAGGCCGCCAAGCTGCTGCGCACGGAGGCGGACGGCGCACCGATCGTCGCCCACGACGCCAGCGGCAGCCGCACGGCCGAGGTCTTTGCGCGGCTGCTCGACATGACCGACGCCCAGGTGCTGCAGGTGCTGGCCGTGGTGATGGCCGAGACCCTGGCGGCGGGCACGGACCTGATCGACACGCTGGGCCAGCGGCTCAAGGTCGATTGCCTGCAGCACTGGCAGCCCGACGATACCTATCTTCGCCCTGGTCAAGGACCGCGAGGCCGTCACCGGCATGCTGGCCGAGGTGATCGGCGAGACGGCGGCCAACAGCTATCTGACCGAGCCGGGACGAAGAAGAAGGCCATCATCCGCAAGGCGCTGGCCGGTGACGGCCGCACCAAGGTCGAGAACTGGACGCCGCGCTATCTGGCGTTTCCGCGGCAAGGCTACACCAGCCGACCGCTGCAGGCCCACGCGAGATCAAGCGACAGCTGATGCTTTGAATGCCAGGTGAGACCGGCCGCGCCATGAACATGCGCGGCCAATTTTCTCATGGACATATTGTTGACCCAAATTACTTTCGCATTTCTCGCGTTTTCTCTGTTCGTCTCCCTTTTCACGCCGAATCCTAATTTACAAATCGAAGCGAGTTATTCCGATCCTGAACCCAGCCGAAACTCTCAAATCGCGCACCGAGGGTTCAGCGATGCATTCGCTCCGATTTTCCATTTCTGCAGGCCGGCCTCGCGCTCCTCGTGGTCGCCATCAGCCTGTTCGCCGCCACGCAGTGGGCCGCCGCCATGCTCGGGCTACCAGCCGGCGCTCGGGGCACCCTGGATCGATCTTCTCGGCCTCAAGATCTACGCGCCCTGGAAGCTGTTCGTCTGGTGGCTGGCATTCGACGCCCAGGCACCCGACGTGTTCGCACGCGCCGGCGCCGTTGCGGCCTTCGGGGGAATTGCCAGCGGCGTCGTCGCCATCGGGGGAGCCGCCTGGCGGGCCAGCCGCAACAAGCAAGCCACAACCTACGGCTCGGCCCGCTGGGCGGACTTGTCGCGATGTGCGCGACGCCAAGCTCTTTGCCGAGACACGGCATCGTGCTCGGGCTCTACGATGAGCCGCTATCTGCGCCACGACGGCCCCGAGCATGTGCTGGCGGTGGCGCCGACGCGGTCGGGCAAGGGCGTCGGCCTGGTCGTGCCGACCCTGCTGACCTGGCCGGGCTCCGCCGTCGTCCACGACATCAAGGGCGAGAACTGGGAGCTGACCGCCGGCTGGCGCGCCAAGTTCTCGCACTGCCTGCTGTTCGATCCCACCAACCCCTGTCGGCCCGCTTCAACCCGCTGCTCGAGGTGCGCAAGGGCGCCAGGCGAAGTGCGCGACGTGCAGAACATCGCCGACATCCTGGTCGATCCGGAGGGCGCCAAGGAGCGGCGCGACCACTGGGAGAAGACCGCGCACGCGCTGCTGATCGGCGCCATCCTGCACGTGCTCTACGCCGAAGAGGAGAAGACGCTGGCGCGCGTCGCCACCTTCCTCGCCGATCCCGCCCGCTCGATCCGGCGCACGCTCTGGATCATGCTGACCACCAATCACCTCGGCACCGACGAGGAGCCCGCAGGTGCACCCGGTGGTCGCCTCGATCGCCCGCGAGCTGCTGAACAAGTCCGACAACGAGCGCTCCGGCGTCGTGTCGACCGCCATGAGCTTCCTTGAGCCTCTACCGCGATCCGCTCATCGCCGCCAACACGGCGCGCTCCGACTGGCGCATCGCCGATCTGATGCGGAGCCGAGCGCCCCGTCTCGCTCTACCTGGTGGTGCCGCCGTCCGACATCTCCCGCACGCGACCGCTGGTGCGCCTGATCCTCAACCAGATCGCGCGCCGGCTGACCGAGACGCTGCAGTCGGCCAACGACAGCGCGCGCCGGCGCAGCTGCTGCTGATGCTCGACGAGTTCCCGGCGCTCGGTCGCCTCGACTTCTTCGAGATCGTCGCTGGCGTTCATGGCGGGCTACGGCGTGCGCGCCTTCCTGGTGGCGCAATCCCTGCACCAGATCGACAAGGCCTACGGGCCCAACCACGCCATCCTCGACAACTGCCACGTGCGCGTCGCCTTCGCGCCCAACGACGAGCGCACGGCCAAGCGCCTGTCCGATGCGCTCGGTACCGCGACGGAGCTGCGGGCGCAGAGGAACCTGTCCGGCAAGCGCCTGTCGGCCTGGCTGTCGCACACGTCGATCTCCGCAGCAGGAGACGCCGCGGCCGCTGCTGACCGCCGGCGAGATCCTGCAGCTGCGCGCGGGACGAGGCGCTGGTGCTGGTGTCGGGCGTGCCGCCGATCCGCGCCAGGAAGCTCAAGTACTACACCGATCGCAACTTCCTCGACCGCCGGCTGCACGTCTCCGAGGCTCTCGGCCGGAGCCTATGCCGACGTGCCGCCGCCGCGCGCCGACGACTGGTCGGGGCTGACGCGCGGCATCCATCCGCAACTCGACAAGGCCTGGTCCGAGCTGGTCGCCGCCGATGCCGGCCGCGAGGCGAAACTCGAGCCCGATGCCGACATGGCGCGCGATCGTGCCGCCGACAGCCGGCGCGATGATCGAGCCGCCCGATGCGATGACCTGCCCGAGCAGGGACGAGGCGGCCGAGCCGGCGCGGCGCGTCGACGACGATGACGACGATGCTGGTCCCCGAATGAGCGAGCCGAAGCCCATGCCCACGCGATTGAAGAAGCGCTACTCGATCCTGCTGTCGGATGAGCTGGCCGAACGCTTCGAGCGCGTCGCCCGGCGGCGCAACGGCGCCAAGTCGGCGATCATCGAGGAGACGCTCGACCGCCGCCTCAATCCCGAGCGCTATCCGCTGATCGACGACGGCGTCGCTGCGGCGCCTCGACGAGCTGTCGAAGGACCTTGCCGCGCATCAAGCGCGATGTCGCCATCGTCACCGAGATGGTGTCGCTGTTCGTGCGCTACTACCTGACCATCACGCCGCCGCTGGCGACCAGCGAGCAGCAGCCGGCGCGCACGCTCGGCAAGGAGCGCTTCGAGGTGTTCGTCGCCCAGATCGGCCGCCGCCTCGCCTCGGATCGGCGCCTGGTCTCCGACGTGCTGGAAATCGATCGCCGTCCACAACCCGGATCTGTTCGCTACGGCCACCGACGATGCGCCGCTCAAGGCGCGGCCCGCCAAGAGCGCGCGACGCCGACCGTCGTCAGCCGACAAGACCAACGGCCAGCGCGTCCGACCACGCCGGTCGACGGAGAAGCGCCATGGCTGACCTCTTCTCGCTCGCCGCCGCCGAGGAGGCGCAAGGCCGCCGCCGGCAGATGCTGCGCACCGCCTTCGGTCCGACCATCGCCGCGGCGCTGGCCGATCCGACCGTGATCGAGGTGATGGTCAACCCCGACGGCAAGCTGTGGATCGAGCGGGCCACGGTCGGGCGCCAGGACACCGGCGAGCGCATCGGCAGCGCCGAGGCCGAGCGCATCATCCGCCTGGTCGCCGCCCACGTGCGCCGCGAGGTGCACGACAAGGCGCCGATCGTCTCCGCCGAGCTGCCCGAGACGGGCGAGCGCTTCGAGGGCGTGATGCCGCCGGTCTCGCCGGCCCCGTGCTTTGCCGTGCGCAAGCCGGCCGACGTGCTCTACCGGCTCGCCGACTACGTGGCGGCGCGCATCATGTCGGTGCGCCAGGCCGAGGTGCTGGCGCTCGCCGTGCGCGAGCGCAAGAACATCCTGGTGGTCGGCGGCACGTCGTCGGGCAAGACCACCCTGGTCAACGCCCTGCTGGCCGAGATCGCCGATCTCGGCGAGCGCGTCGTCATCCTGGAGGACACGCGCGAGCTCAAATGCGCGGCGGCCGATTGCGTGGCGCTGCGCACCAAGCCCGGCGTCGCCACGCTGGCCGACCTGGTGCGCTCGACGCTGCGGCTGCGGCCCGATCGCATCATCGTCGGCGAGGTGCGCGGGCCCGAAGCCCTCGACATGCTGAAGGCCTGGAACACCGGGCATCCCGGCGGCATCACCACCGTGCACGCCAACTCGGCGCCGGCCGGGCTCCTATCGGCTCGAGCAGCTGGTGCAGGAGGCCGTCGTCACCGTGCCGCGCGACCTGATCGTGCAGGCCATCGACATCGTCGTGTTCATCGAGGGACGCGGCGCCAACCGCCGCGTCGAGACGCTGCTGGAGGTCGCAAGCCTCGATGCCGACGGCGACTACCTCCTCAAGCCGCTCGGGCGGCCGACCCTGCACACCGTCTGATGGGAGCGAACCTGCGTGAACCCCACTCCCATGCTGCTGATCTTGCTTCGCTCCACGGCCGCGGGATGGGCCGTCGCCGTCGCTCGCGGTGATCGTCACCGATGCCGCCAACGCCGCCGGCTCGGGCATGCCGTGGGAGGCGCCGCTGCAGCGCATCCTCGAGTCGATCGAGGGCCCCGTCGCCAAGGTGGTCGCCGTCGTCATCATCATCGTCACCGGCCTGAGCCTCGCCTTCGGCGACATGGGCGGCGGCCTGCGCCGGCTGATCCAGATCGTGTTCGGCCTCTCCATCGCCTTCGCCGCCACCTCGTTCTTCCTGTCGTTCTTCTCCTTCGCCGGCGGCGCCCTGATCAACTGAAGGAGAACAGCCATGCTCGGACACCACCTGACCATTCCCGGCTACGAGGTCGCGCTGCATCGCGCGCTGACCGAGCCGATCCTGCTCGGCCGGCGCGCCGCGCAGCTTCGCCATCCTCAACGGCACGCTGGCCGCATCGATCGGCCTGGGCCTGCGCCTGTGGATCGCCGGGCTGCTGATCTGGCTCGCCGGTCACGCCGTCGCCGTGTGGGTCACGCGCAAGGACCCGGCCTTCCTCATCGTCCTGTCCCGCCACGCCCGCCACAAGGGAGCGCTCGCATGCTGAACCTCGCCGAGTACCGCAAGAAGACCACCGGACTTGCCGACTACCTGCCGTGGGCCTGCCTGGTCGGCCCCGGCATCGTGCTCAACAAGGACGGCTCGTTCCAGCGCACGCTGCGCTACCGCGGCCCCGACCTCGACAGCGCCACCGAGGCCGAGCTGGTCTCCATCAGCGCGCGGCTCAACAATATCCTGAAGCGCTTCGGCGCCGGCTGGGCCCTGTTCTTCGAGGCCGAGCGCGTGCCGGCCAACCAGTATCCGGGCGCGCGCTTTGCCGATCCGGCGTCGTGGCTGGTCGATCAGGAGCGGTACGCCGCCTTCAGCGCCGACGGCGCCCACCACGAGAGCCGCTATTTCCTCACCTTCCTGTATCTGCCGCCGCCCGAGCACGAAGGCCGGGCCGAGCGCTTTCTCTACGAGCGCACGGATGCGACCGCCATCGAGGCCGAGCCGCACGCCCAGCTCGAGTGGTTCGTGACCGAGACCGACCGTGCGCTGCAGATGCTCGACGCCATCCTGCCGGAGGCCGAGGCGCTCGATGATGCCGAGACGCTGACCTACCTGCACGGCACCATCTCCGACAAGCGCCAGCCGGTGGCCGTGCCGGCCATCCCGACGCATCTCGACGCCATCCTGTGCGATGTGGCCTTGCTCGGCGGCGTCGAGCCGAAGCTCGGCGACCAGCACCTGCGCGTGCTGACCGTGCTGGGCTTCCCCAATGCGACCACGCCGGGCCTGCTCGATGCGCTGAACGACCTGGGCTTCGCCTATCGCTGGACCACGCGCTGGATCGCGCTCGACAAGACCGAGGCGACCAAGAACCTCACGCGCCTGCGCCGCCAATGGTTCGCCAAGCGCAAGTCGGTCGGCGCCATCCTGCGCGAGGTGATGTTCAACCGCGAGACCGCGCTGGTCGATCCCGACGCCGACAACAAGGCGCTCGACGCCGACGAGGCGCTGCAGGAGCTCGGCGCCGACGACGTCGCCTTCGGCTATCTGACCACCGCGATCGTGGTCTGCGATGCCGATGCCAAGCAGGCCAACGAAAAGCTGCTGGCCGTCGAGCGCATCATCAACGGCCGCGGCTTCGTCACCATCCGCGAGACCCTGAACGCGGTGGAGGCCTGGCTCGGCAGCCTGCCCGGCAACCCCTATGCCAACGTGCGCCAGCCGATCGTGCACACCTTGAACCTCGCGCACATGATGCCGGTGTCGGCGGTGTGGGCGGGACCCGAGGCGAACCGGCACTTGAACGCACCGCCGCTGATGATGACGGAGACGCGCGGCAGCACGCCGTTCCGGCTCGATCTGCACGTCGGCGATGTCGGCCACACCCTGATCGTCGGCCCGACCGGCGCCGGCAAGTCGGTGCTGCTGGCGCTGCTGGCCCTGCAGTTCCGCCGCTTCATCGGCGCGCAGGTCATCGTGTTCGACCGCGGCCGCTCGGCGCGCGCGGCCGCGCTGGCCATGGGCGGCGAGAGCGTCGAGCTCGGGCTCGAAGGCACGCCTGTCGCTGCAGCCGCTCGCGCGCATCGACGAGCCGGGTGAGATCGCCTTCGCCCTGCAGTGGGTCACGGCACTGCTGACCACCGAGGGCGTGCGAGTCACGCCGGACGTCAAGGACGCCGTGTGGACGGCGCTGCAGAGCCTGGCCTCGGCGCCGAAGGCCGAGCGCACGCTGACCGGCCTCGCCGTGCTGATCCAGTCGAACGCGCTGGTGGCGGCGCTGTCGCCCTACACGCTGGAAGGTGCCTACGGCCGCCTGCTCGACGGCTCCACCGAGCGCCTGGCGGCGAGCGACGTGCTGCATTTCGAGATGGAGGAGCTGATGCAGCACAAGGCGCTGATCGCGCCGGTGCTGACCTACCTGTTCCACCGCCTCGAGGCGCGCTTCGACGGGCGGCCGACGCTGCTGATCCTCGACGAGGCCTGGACCTTCCTCGACGACGCCCTGTTCGCGGCGCGCATCCGCGAATGGCTCAAGACCCTGCGCAAGAAGAACGTTGCGGTCGTGTTCGCCACCCAGTCGCTCGCCGACGTCGAGCGCTCGACCATCGCCCCGGCTCTGATCGAAAGCTGTCCGACCCGCATCTTCCTGCCCAACGACCGCGCGCTGGAGCCGCAGGCACGCGCCGTCTACGAGCGCTTCGGGCTCAACGCGCGGCAGATCGAGATCCTGAGCACTGGCCGCGCCGAAGCGCGACTACTACGCCCAGACCGCGCGCGGCAACCGGCTGTTCGAGCTGGGGCTCGGGCCGATCGCCCTGGCGCTTGTGCGGCGCCTCCTCGCCCGACGATCAGCGTCTCGATCGATCGCTGCTGCCGCGGACGGTGAGCCGGCGGGCTTCGCCGGACGCTTTCTCCAGCCAAGGGATTGGCTTGGGCGGCCGAGCTGATCCAGCGCTGGCCGCGCCCCGACATCATGCAACCGGCAACATCGCAGCCGCTCCCGCAACAGCCAGTTCCGATCGATCCGGCCGAAGGTGTCCCCGCGGCGTCTGCCGCAAGCCTGAACCGGCAAGGCACCTTCGCCGAAGGCAGCGGCGCGTGCCGTCGACACCCGCACCGACGCCGCGCCGCTGCCTGGCCTTCCCGGCGGACCGCCGATGCCGGAGCGCTTGTCGCCGTTCCGCGTATTGCCCAACAAATCCAGGAGGAACGGGCGATGAGACCTCCACGCAAGACGTTCGTTGCTGCACCGGTCATCGTCGGTGTGATGGCCACCTGCATCCCGCACGCGGCCGCGCAGCTGACCGTGTTCGATCCGGCCAACTACCAGGAAAACCTGCTCTCCTCCGCTCGTGCTCTGGAGCAGATCAACAACCAGGTGCGCCAACTACAGGCCCAGGCGCAGATGATCTGGCGCTTAGACCAGAACCTGCTGCGGCTGGGGACGACCATCAGTCCCGGATCTGCAGCGCGCGCTCGCCGACATCCAAGCCCAGCTGCGCGCCGGCGATGGCATCGCCTTGCGCCTGCAGGCAACACAAAGCGGCTACGACCGCCTGTTCCCGCGCGAGGTGTCCGCCTCGCTCATGAGCGACGATGTGCTGCGCAACGCCAAGAGCCGATGGGATGAGGAATATGCCGCGCTCAGACGCGCCGCCCTGTTGCAGGGCCAGATCGCCGACGCTGTCGATGGCGACGCTCGCCTGCTCGGCGATGTTATGGCCCGTTCCAAGAATGCTGTCGGCGCCCTGGAGGTGGCGCAGGCCGGCAACGAGCTGACGGGCCTCGCGGTCAAGCAGTCGCTGCAGCTGCAGAGCCTGCTTGCGGCGCAGCAGCGGGCCGAGGCGTTCGCGAGAGCCCGCGAGCTCGCCACCGAGGACGAGGCGCGCCAGCGCTTCAAGACCTTCGTCGGCACAGGCCCAGGCTACGGGGCAACTCGCTAGCTGCGGGCCTTCGGCACGACCCGCTAGCCGCGATCACAACGGACCGGACTGAACGATACGCCGGCGGGGGAGCCGGCGCCGACGGCGAAGCCTTGTGCGCTCCCGGGGGACCATGGACGACCTCGCCATCATCGACCGCTTCACCGAGACCTTCAGCCGCTACATCGATTCCGGCTTCGGTTTGCTCTCGGGCGACGTGGCGTTCCTGACCAGCATCTTGGTCGCCATCGATATTACGCTGGCCGGACTGTTCTGGGCGCTAATGGGCGAGGACAACGTCGTCGCCCAGTTGATCCGCAAGGTCCTGTACATCGGCTTCTTCGCGCTGCTGCTCAACAACTTCAAGGGCCTGGCCGACATCATCTTCCAGTCGTTCGCCGGACTGGGCCTGAAGGCTTCGGGGGCTTCGCTCACGGCCGCCGACCTGATGCGGCCGGGCTTCGTCGCATCGACGGGTTTTTCAGCCTCGCGACCGCTGCTGGAGAAGGCCGGCGAGTTGATCGGCATCACCTCGTTCTTCACCAACTTCGTCACCATCGTCGTGCTGATGCTGGCCTGGCTGATCGTGCTGCTGGCCTTCTTCGTCCTGTCGGTGCAGCTCTTCATCACCATCATCGAGTTCAAGCTGACGGTGCTGGCCGGCTTTGTCCTTGTCCCGTTCGCTCTCTGTGGACACACAGCGTTCCTGGCCGAGCGCGTGCTGGGCAATGTCATCTCCTCCGGCATCAAGCTGATGGTGCTGGCGATCGTCGTCGGCATCGGTGCATCCCTGTTCGGCTTGGCTGTTCGCCCTAGTGGCGAGATCACACTGACGCAGGCCGCTTCCACCATACTCGCCGCAATCGCCGTATTCGGGCTCGCCGTCTTCGTCCCAGGCCTTGCGGCAGGACTCGTGTCCGGCGCGCCGCAGCTCGGTGCCGGCGCCGCGGTTGCCACCACCGCGGCCCTCGGCGGCACCGCCATCGTTGGTGGCATGCTGACGGCCGGTGGCGCCCGCCTGGCCGGCCGTGCAGCGGGCGGGACCATCAAGGCCGCAGCCTCGCTCACCGGCAGGGTCGGTGCCGCCTATGAGAGCGGCGGCGCTCGCGGTGTCGCACGCACCACCTTGAGTGCGCCGGCCTCGCGGGCCATCGCGTCGGGTGCAGGCCCTGTACGCGATGCCTATCGGCACGGCGCTGCGCAAGGCTACCGCGATGCGCAGCCCTCGTCAGGTCCAGGCGACACGCGGCGCGGCGCCAATGCACTGGGGGCGGGCCCGACACAGCCGGAGGCCCCGGCGTGGGCACAGAGCCTGGCGCGCCGCCAGCGCACCACCCAGGCCGGATTGGTCGCCGCACAGGCCCTGCGCGAGGGCGACCGCCCCGCCGGCGGCGCAGGCCCCGATCTCAAAGACAAGAGCTGAGGGAGACACACATATCATGTCATTCAAGCGTTCCACCTTGCGCTACGGCGAGACGCCCGAGCCGGTCACCCCCTACCAGAAAGCAGCCCAGGTCTGGGACGAGCGCATCGGCAGCGCCCGTGTGCAGGCCCACAACTGGCGGCTGATGGCGCTGGGCAGCCTCATGCTGTCCCTGATCCTGGCAGCGATCCTGCTGTGGATCGGACGCTCCGGCTCGACCACGCCCTACATTGTCGAGGTCGACCCACGGGGAGGGGCGCGCGCGGTGGGTCCCGCTGCGGAGGCCTACAAGCCGAGTGACGCGCAGGTCGCGTTCCACCTGGCGCGCTTCGTTGACAACGTGCGCTCCCTCTCCATTGATCCCGTCGTCCTGCGCCAGAACTGGCTCAAGGCCTACGATTTCGTCACCGACCGCGCAGCGCTGACGCTCAACGAGTACGCGCGCGACAACGACCCGTTCGCCAAGGTCGGCCGCGAGACCGTCGCCGTGCGAGGTGACCAGCGTGGTGCGGGCCTCGGAGAGCTCGTTCCAGGTGCGCTGGCTGGAGCGGATCTTCGAAGGTGGCGCCTTGAAAGACACCAAGCGGCTCACCGGTTTGTTCTCGATCGTGATCACGCCGCCGCGCACCGTCGAGTTCGTGCGCAAGAATCCGCTCGGCATCTACGTCCACACCTTCAACTGGTCGCAGGACGTCACCGCCGGAGAACCCAAATGAGCACCCTGCGTCTTGCCGCGTACGCGTTGACGTCGGCCGTGGCTATGAGCGCCTGCGCCACCCGCGTGCAGGTGCCGGAAATCCCGATCCTCGACAGCCCCGCCTTCAAGGCCGCCAAGCGCGAGCAGGGGCCGAAACGCCCGGTCGAATACGTCGAGGTGCCGAAGCCGCTGCCGCTGCCCGGCCAGCTCAAACCCGTTCCGAAGGCGGCCGAGAAAAAGAAGGACGACCTTCCCCCGAAGGAGCGCGTCGCCGAGGCCAACGCCACTGCCCGCGTCGACCCGGTCAAGGACGGCTACATCAACGCCATCCAGGTCTATCCCTACACCAAGGGCGCCCTCTATCAGCTCTACGCCGCTGTCAACCAGGTGACCGACATCGCCCTGGAGCCGGGTGAGAAGCTGGTGTCGGTGTCGGCCGGCGACACAGTGCGTTGGGTGGTCGGCGACACCAGCAGCGGCGAAGGCAAAGATGCCATCGTCCACATCCTGGTGAAGCCGATCGGCGCCGATCTCGAGACCAACCTCGTCATCACCACGGACCGCCGCACCTATCATCTGGAGATGCGCTCCTCGGCATCGACCTACATGGCGTCGGTGTCCTGGACCTATCCGGCCTCCGAGCTGCTGGCACTGAAGAAGCAGCGTACGGAGGTTGACGCCGCGGCAGCGGCCGTGGCCGACGCTGGCATCAACATCGAGCAGCTGCGTTTCCGCTACCGCATCGAAGGCGACGCACCGTGGAGGCCGCTCCGCGTCTTCGACGACGGCGTCAAGGTCTACATCCAGTTTCCCTCGGGATTGGCGCAGAGCGAGGCGCCGCCACTGTTCGTCATCGGCCCGGACGGCAAGCCGGCGCTGGTCAACTACCGCGTGCGCGGTACCACCTACGTCGTCGATCGCTTGTTCGCTGCGGCCGAGCTGCGGCTCGGTACTGCGCCGCAGCGCGTCGTGCGCATTGTGCGCACCGACGCCGTCTGGCGGGAGACCCAGCAATGACCGCACAAGGTCCCGGCCAGGCGAGCAACGGCTGCGGCAAGGTGGCACCGGAAACGCTCGAGCTGCGGGCGCGCCCACAGCCAGTGACGCGCATCAACCGCAAGGTGCTGATCGGCGGCGCCGCCGTGCTGCTGTTTCTGATCTCTGCAATCGTGCTCGTCGCCCTCAAGCCACCGAGCCTGCGCATTGCCGGGCCGCAGGAGCTGTTCAACGTCGACCACAAGTCGATCAGCGAGAGTTTGTCCAAGCTGCCCGCGACCTACGACGGGGTGAAGGTGGACAAGAAGGTCGATGCTCCCAAGCTGGCAAAGGGCGTGCCTGAGCTGACCGCGGCGGCGGGCGGCGACCCAATCGCCGAAGCCGAGCGTGCCGAGAAGGCTCGGCTTGCCCGCATGGCCGGCCAGGCGCGCGAGAGCCATGTGTTCTTTCGTTTGCAGCTGAAGGCGCCGCCGCGCGAGGCGCCCGTGGCCGAGCCCCGTCCCGATCCGATTCCGCGGCCGCGTCCGACCTCGGCGGACGGTGATTTGAGTTCCCTGTTGGCGTTGCGCGCGGCCGAGCGTGCCCGCGCCATCGCCGGCGGCGACCTGGAGGGGCTGGCAAACGATAGTACCGCCGACCAGACGCGTAAGCTCTCATTCTTGAAATCCGGTCCCGAGAAAGAGATCTACAACCCGCACAGCCTGCAGAAGCCGGCCTCCCCCTACCAGCTCATGGCCGGCACTATCATCGCCGCCAGCCTGGTGAGCGGACTCAACTCGGATCTGCCCGGCTTCGTCATCGCCCAGGTGACCGAGCACGTCTACGACACGGTGTCAGGACGCTACCTGCTGGTGCCGCAAGGTAGCCGCCTCATCGGCAAGTACGACAACGTCGTCGCCTTCGGGCAGGAACGTGCGCTCGTCGTGTGGCAGCGCATCATCCTGCCCGACGGCACGTCGATCGTGATCGACAATCTGCCGGCCACCGATACCGGCGGCTACGCCGGCCTTGCTGACCAAATCGATCTGCACACCTGGAAATTGCTGAAGGGCGTGGCGCTGGCGACCGTGCTGGGCGTCGGCAGCGAGCTCGCGTTCGGCTCGTCGGACAGCGATCTGGTCAAGGCGCTGCAGCAGTCGACGCAGTCGACCACCAACCGCGCCGGTCAGCGCCTGGTCGAGCGCAATCTCAATGTGCAGCCGACCATTACCGTGCGGCCGGGCTGGCCGCTGCGCGTGATCGTGCACAAGGACCTGATCCTGCGACCCTATCGCCAACCGTCCAGCCAGTAAGGGAGGACAGCCTATGCCTGTGATCGGAACGTTCTCGGCCGTGAAGGACGGCTATGCCGGCACCATCCGCACCCTCACGCTGACCGCCAAGGTCAGCATCCTCGCCAACGATCGCAAGGAGGGGAATGCGTCACCCGACTTCCGCATCATGGCCGGCGCCTCGGAGATCGGCGCTGCCTGGCGCAAGACCAAGCAGAACTCGCAAGCGACCTACCTGCGCGTCAAGCTCGACGACCCCACCCTGCCGCAGCCGATCTGGGGGGCGCTGCTGGAAACGTCCGAAGACGGCGTGGCGCGCCTGCTGTGGCGGCGCAAGGACGAAGGCTGAAACCGCCCGCACCCGAGGGACTAACTATTGCGCGCTGCTCGCGCGCTGAAGCTATTGTTTTGGGGGAAACCGTGACTCGATCGCGCCTTGTCGGCTGCGTGCTGCTGCCGTTCGCCGCCGGCTACTACCTGTCCTACCTGTTCCGCACAATCAACGCCTTGATCGCCACCGACCTGACGGCCGAGCTCGGCCTCGGTGCCGCCGATCTCGGCCTGCTGACCTCGGTCTACTTCCTGGTGTTCGCCGCGGCGCAGCTTCCGTTCGGCGTGCTGCTCGATCGCCATGGGCCGCGCACCATCCAAAGCGTGCTGTTGCTGCTCGCCAGCGCCGGTGCGCTGGTGTTCGCCCTCGCCGACAGCCTGACGGGTCTGATCGTCGGGCGCGCCATGATCGGCCTCGGCGTCGCCTTGGCCCTGATGGCCGGCTTCAAGGCCATCGTGCTGTGGTTCCCGGCGGAGCGGGTGGCTCTGGTCAACGGCTGGTTCGTCATGCTCGGGGCGCTCGGCGCTGTCACTGCGACGGCGCCCGCCGAGATCGTCGTGCAATTCGTGGGCTGGCGCGGTCTGTTCGCACTGCTGGGCGGATTGAGTGCTATCGCCGCCGTCCTAGTGCTGCTCCTCGTGCCGGATTGCTGCCTGCCGAAGCCTAAATACGGTCGGCGTCCGCTCAGTCTCTGGACCATCTACCGCGACCGGAGGTTCTGGCGCCTCGCGCCCCTCTCGGCGCTGGGCGTGGGAACATCGTGGTCGCTGCAGGGCCTGTGGGCCGCACCCTGGTTGAAGGACGTCGACGGCCTCGACCGCAGCGGCGTCGTACAGATGCTGGGGATCATGGCGATTGCCGTCAGCGCCAGTGGTTTGCTGCTCGGCATCGCCGCCGATCGTTTGCGTCGGCACGGCATCAAGACGCATCAGGTGCTGGCTGCCACCCTCGGCCTCTCCATGCTGGCGCAGGTGGTCCTGGTCGTCGGCTGGCCCGTTCCGGCGGTATTGCCATGGGCCCTGATCGCTGCGGCCGGCGCTGCCACCGTGCTGAGCTACGCCACCCTCGCCGAATACTTCCCCAAGGAAGCATCCGGCCGCGCCAACGCGGCGCTCAACATCCTGCACGTGGGGTCAGCTTTCGCCATCCAATGCGCCACCGGGCTCGTCATCGAGCAGTGGCCTCTTGTGCAGGACCACTATCCCGTCGAAGCGCATCGCTGCGGCGCAGCGATCATGCTGATGCTGCAGGCGATCGCTCTTGCCTGGTTCTGTCTTGCTGCGAGGCCTAAGCCGCTGGCGCGTCACCGGCAATCCCTTCAATCGCAGCTCGCGCACTACACGCGTGAGCATCGCACCTACGCTGCCGCCCATATCGCCGGTCCGCTGCCGGCGACGGTCCCGATCAGCGGCTGGCGCGCCGCAACCGTGACCTCCATGCTGATCAGCATGGTGCTGTTGGCATGCTTGACGTTGGCGAGCGGTCATGCCGGCATCGCCGCCCACGTCATCCAGGCGTCACGCTAGCTACCGCTTTCCGGCGGGGAGCTCGGTCTCCTCGTCCCGGTGGGCGGGCGGCGCGTACACGCTGACGGTCTTCAGGAGCGACCGGCCGGTGTTGCGGATCTCGTGCGTGTCGCCATGCTCGATCAACACCATGGTGCCGGCACTCAATGGCACCTCGCGACCGTTGATCTCGGCTGCCCCGGTCCCGGACACCACGTACAGCCACTGATCGGCACCACGGTGCCGGTTCTCGCTGTCCCCCTCTACGCCGCCCCGCGCCAGCACCATCACCGCGCATTGCGAGCGGTCGTTGCCGACGCCCAGGCGAAATCCCTTTTGGAAAGCAAGCTGCGTGCGTTTCATGTCTTTCTCCGGCGGCGCTGGGAAGCCTGTGCCAATGCAAGGAGCCGCTCGGCCAGTTTGTTCAATCCCCAGTCGTGCGCCAGCTCGGCCGCCCGCTCCCAGGTCGGCGTCTGGTTGCCCAGCGCCGGCAGCGGCGCCGACTTATCCATGGTGGCAATCGATCGATAGAGCCGCAGCTCCTTGGCCTGGCGCTCAAAGCGGCCAGCCTTCAACAAGGCCTCCAACGACCCGTGGCGGCGCAACAGCGCCGCGGCGGTCTTGGGTCCCACGCCGATGGCGCCAGGAATGCGATCGGATGCGTCGCCGCGCAGTGCGATGAAATCCGGCACCTGCCGTGGCTCCACCCCATAGCGCTGCAGCACCTCGGCCGGACCGATGCGGGCCAGCTCGCCCGCCTTCACCGGCTGCAGGATGGTGGTCCGCGCGGACGCCAGCTGGAACGCATCGCGGTCGCCGGTCGCGACCACGGCCATGCCGCCTCGCTTTTCCTCCTTGGCCACGGCGGCTGCCAGAAAGTCGTCGGCCTCGTAACCCGCCGCCTTGGCATTGGCAAAGCCGCAGGCGGACACGAACTCCGGCAGCACCTCGAGCTGCTCGACGATCTCATCCTCGAACTCGCGGCCCGATTGGTAGTTCGGCAATACCTCGTGCCGGTAAGTGGGCTGGTCGAGCGTATCCCAGCCCACCAGCACCGCCCGCGGTTGCTCGGCCTCGTAGAACTTCAACAGAAAGTTGGCAAAGCCCAGGATGGCGCCGGCGCCCTTGCCGCCGGTGCGCCGGATGGTCTTGGGCAAGCCGTGGTAGGCGCGATGGGCAAAGGAGTCGCCGTCGACCACCAGCAGTGGCTGTTGTTTGCTCGGTGTTGATCGGCTCATCAGGATGAAATGTTCCTCTTTCCGGCTACGCTTCAGCCACTGCCCTCTGCCAGCCAATGGCGCGTGCTGTACTTGATCCCGTCCTCGAGCTCGGACTTCTCGACGATCCATTGCAGATACTCGGGATCGCTGGCGGCGATGTCGGCGTAGCGCTTGCCGCGGTACTTGCCGAAGTGAAAGCGCGTGTGCAGCGCCGGCTCCATCGACCACTGCACGAGCTCGCTCCAGCGCGCCTTCTTGATCAGCTCCTCGAAGATCGCGGCCGTCACGACGACGTCGAACGCAGCCCGATGCGGTGAAATCGAGCGGCGCTCGAACCCCGGAAACGGCGTCGCGCGGCCGAGGGCATAGCGGAGCTCCTGGTTCGAGTGCCCGTCGAGCTCCGGCCACACACGTAGCGCGCATTTGTACGTGCAGATCCAGGGTCCAAGCTCGACGCCCTGGGCGGCAAAGAAACTGCGCTCGAATTTGCAGTTGTGGGCGACGTAGAAGTGGGCGCCCTTGAAGCGGTCGATCACCTCCGCAAAGGCCGGAGCGTTCGCAACATCCTCATTGGGCTGGACCCATCAGATCTACCCGGCGAAAAAAGCCGCGAATGATAACCCGGCCACAACACCAGGCGCTCGTAACGGGAGCACTGCCGACCGTACCAGCAGCAAACGACAACAGCTCGACCCCATCGCCTTACGTTAGATCAGATGTCGCAATGCGCACTGGCCCGCTCGTTGCGCCTTCGTCATATTTCTTGCTCGCAATTTCCTCAAAGGTTGATTGATGAGATTCACATCGGCTCACGTACTCCTCATCCAACACCGGTGCCGGGCTATCAATGTCCGCCAGTGCTTCATGCGTAACGAGAACACCGATCTTGGTGCCGTCGGGTTTCCTCATGGGGAACAATGCACCATCGAAATCGGGCCGAGCTGCCTCGTCTACTGACAAGAGTGGCACTGTGATCACCTGTTTTGCTACCGCTCGCGCAGCTTTGCCTCAACCACTTCACGCAATCGAGACTACGATGTCTTCAGACATCGCTAGTGGCTTTGATCCGCATCAAAGGCGAGCCGTCACTTCCATAGTCCCTCGAACCGCCGACCAGCGACGCGCGTGTAGTGCACCGTGTGTTTCGGATCGCCATGCCGAGATAGTCCCGCATCGCACGCAGCTCGTCGCCGGCGATTGGCTGCTCGACCGAGAGAGAATTTTTGGACATGTTATACTTAGCTAATCGTAGTAGGCATGGCGGGAAAGGAGACCGCCATGGACTTTGGCACCCCAGAAATGGTCGAAGTAACAAGCATGGCCGTCACGGTTGCCAGCGACGGTAACCACGCCTCTGTGACCTGCTTCCTTCCGAAGGCAGGCAGCGTGCGCCTGAAAATGGATCGGGCGGTCTTGGAGCTCTTTTGCAAGCAGGCAACTGAAGAGCTGGAGCGCTGGCCGAAGCGCGCCAGTTAGACAGGCGTTGGGGTTAGCGGTGGATTTTCTTTCACACAAGCGGTTCCAGGATGAGGCAGAGGCCTACAAGTGGGTTGACGCGCAGCTATGGCCGAACGGCCCAGTTTGCCCGCCAGGCCGATTGCGATAGGGTGGCGCATGGGCGCACGAACCCATCTAGCGACCATGGAGATCAAGATGGGTGGCGCCATCATTGGTGGGCGCGCGTCTTCGGAGTCGGCCGAAGACGACGTGATTCTAGAGATGGCCCGCGCAATGGGCGAGGTTGATGGTCACGATACGGCCAACTGGACCATGCCCGAGGGACCGATCCCTGATCCAGAGCCAGCTACATGGTCCATCATGAAAGAGTACGTGCGCGCGGCACGCAAGCAGCGCGCGGCACATCTTGTGATGGAGCGGACCCACCGCTAGTGAAGCGGCTTCAAATTTCAAACTGAGACACTACCGGCCGGCGTGTGGCTTGAAAGGGTGCCAATTCCCGACTCATGCACCGCAGCAAGAGACGAAGGTTGATTGTTCTTACAAGGAGCCACGCTTCGGCATCGGCCATAGGCCACTAAGGACGCGCCGCAGCGCTGGTGGCAGGAGAGGTTGAGAGACCGGAAATGACCTGTTTCAAGAGATCCCTGACTTCGCCGGCAATGGACGCCAATTTCGGATTTCCGACAGCCATCATCGAAGCTGCAGGATCGACGACCGAGACCTCCACTAGGCCCTTGCCAATTTCCTGGACGACGACGTTGCAGGGCAGCATCGTTCCGATCATGTCCTCGCTTTGCAGCGCCTGATGCGCGAACTCAGGATGGCACGCGCCGAGGATAGTGTAGGGGCGGAAATCGACGTCGAGCTTCTTCTTCATCGTTGCCCGCACATCAATCGTCGTCAGGACGCCAAATCCCTTGCCGGCCAAGGCATCCGTTACGTGCTGGATGGCTTGAACGAAAGGCATCTCAACTGTCTTGCTGAAATAGTAGCTCATGCTCGTCTCCATTCACGCAACAAATACCGGGTGCAACCAAATACTAGATGAGGTGGCAACTCGGATTGTTGATTTGGATCAACGCGATGTGCAGTCGTGTGGATCCTGTTGACAACTGGCGCATCGCCGCGGCTGGCCGCCGCACCAGCACGACGTGGGCAGCCTGAACGAACAGCGTTCTGAGGTATTTCTTGCCGCCAAATCCGAGGCCCGTCGCATCCTCGCGCTTTACCCAAAGTCGAGGACCGTGCGCCGATAGTCTCTTCAATGGTTCAAGCGGCGTGTTCAGATGGGCCAGCCCAAGCCGTGGAAACTTGCTTAGCGCCAATGCGAATGAGGCTGGGGTTTGGTGGTTCATGGTCTCTCGTAGATAGCGACTGACGGTGGCACTCCCTGCTACGTATCCGCCGTTGACGCCGAACGCCTTGCCGAGCGTCGCCACCAGCAGGTCGGCCGCACTAGGTAGGGTGATCTCCTCGGTGCCGCGCCCGGTTTGCCCAAGAGCGCCCACACCGTGCGAATCATCGACAACCAAAAGCGCGTTCTCGGCGAAAGCTTGAGTCGAATTCTATCAATGAGCTCGCGAATGCGGCCGAGCGGGGCATGGTCGCCGCGCATGCTGAAGACGCCATCCGTCACGACGATGGCGCGCGAGCATGACCGGGCCACTTCCGCGAGATGGCGCTCGAGCGCCGCCAGGTCCAGGTGAGGATAGATACGCTTCTCGCCCGGACGCGCCAGGCCGATCGCGTTGATGATGCAGTTGTGGTTCAGCTCGTCGGAGATGACGGCCGTGTGCTCTGTGATGAGCGGCGGAAGAATCCCCATGACGGTCGCGTAGGCGGAGCTGAACAACATCGCGGCGGGGCGGCCGTGGAATTCGGCGATCCGTCGATTTTATGTGCGCCTCGCGTCTGGACGTCGGCCGAAAGGTGGCTCCCGCACATTTTGACGCCTTTCGCCTTCGGGTCTCGTCGTCCTACCGCCAGGTATTCGATCGGGTTGTCAACCAGATCCTCGCGCGCGAGGGTTGGCAAATCGTCCGGGTCAGCCAGCGTAAGGCGGGTATGGATACGAGAATGAACCGGCCGGCGGCGACGGCCGCTGCTTGGTCTGATACAGGGAGCGCATCGGCTGCAATCTGACAATCACCTTCCGTCCCGTGCTGTTGATCTTGTGGGGCTCTCGACCTTAGCGAGACTGCAGGGCAGTGAAGCTCGAACCAGCGCCCAGCCGGGAGAGGCTAATGCGACATGAGCACCGGAATGGTCATACTCCGCAGGATGTGCTCGCTGGCGCCCCCGAGGACGAACTCGCGCAGACGAGAGTGCCCGTAGCATCCCATGACCAGGAGGTCCGCGCCGTAGTCTTTGGCCTGCATCAGCAGCGTGCGCCCGACGTTGGTGTACGGCTTAACCATCTCGGTCGCCTCGCACTTGACGCCGTGGCGTCTCAGCGAAACGCAGATGTCGGTGGCAGGCACATCTTCCACATAGCCGCCTTCCGATTGCGGATTCACGAAAATGACCTTGATGTTTCTTGCACGTTGCAGCAGTGGCAGCGCATCAAGAACGGCACGCGCCGCTTCGCGGCGACCATTCCAGGCAAGGAGAATTCTGTTGCCTACCCCTTGCTGGGTACTCTCGTTGGGGATGACAAGAACCGGGCGTCCGCTGCCCACTACCACGCGCTCCACCACGTCAAGACGCCTTGATCCCGACCACCGCACATCCGTTTGTGCAGCAACAACGAGGTCTGCGGCGTGCGCCTGTTTCAGAACCACCTGGGCAACGCTGTCCGTTCCCGCATCGACCTCGCGCCATTCCGCGGCCAGGTTTTGCGTACGGCCTATCGCCTCGAATGCCGCCTTCATTTCGGGGTTGCCTCGGCAGTAGGTCTTGCAATGGTCATCGACCACAATCGTGTCGGGTGTCCCCGGCATGCCGGCAGGAATGAGGATAACCGGTGGAGTGACAGAAATGCCGATCGGATGCGCGTCAAAATCGGCGGCAACTTGGAAAGCGGGGCCAAGAATTTGGTGAATGCGTTTCGGGTCATTGCAATGGAGAAGGAGCGTCTTGTACGCCATGGGGTCCTCCAGAAACATGACTGTTTGCCCAATAGACCGCCGCGGAAACCCAAACGTTGATGCAAATCAATCACGTACGCAGGTTGGCGAGTTCCAATGCCTCGATCGCCTCGCCAAGGCTTTCATCTGCCGGGAACGGGAGGGAGATGAGGCATGTATCTTCTTCGATGCGAAAGGTCGAGGCCGATAAACCGCCATCGCCTGGCGAGGAGTCTCCGCAAGCCGGCGTCACCGCCTCCGCGCTACGCGCGTTGAGGTTGCCGCTCGAGGCCTGGGCGGCGCAGCCTGTTCAAGCACATCTGCTTGCGACCGACGGGTCGGAGCTGTCAGAGCGTGCCGCGGCGAAAGGGCTCGAACTTGCCAAGCTCCCCA
This sequence comes from uncultured Alphaproteobacteria bacterium, assembly GCA_963724565.1. Taxonomy (GTDB): domain Bacteria; phylum Pseudomonadota; class Alphaproteobacteria; order Rhizobiales; family Hyphomicrobiaceae; genus AWTP1-13. The sequence continues at coordinate 56,064 of CAVRVK010000005.1, read as the reverse complement.
AAGGCAAGGCCATGGCTGTTACGGTGACGGACCTTGGGTTGCGATTGTCGCGGGCGAGGCAGCCTTAGGGTTCCCACTCGAGGAGTACGACAAGGGCGCCGCAGCGAACGCTGCGCGGATTTTGGCGGCTGTTGGCGAAATGGCCAGGAAGATCGGGCTCGACTGCACCACGACGCATGTCAAAGATCAGTATCCCGCCGAAGGCATCATCGCTGCGGCAAAGGAGCATGGTCGCGATCTCATCGTCACGGCTTCGCACGGGCGTTGCGGGCTCGCCAGGCTATTCCTCTGCAGCGAAGCGACCAGGGTCCTCACACTGAGTGCAGTGCCTGTTCTCGTTTGCCGTTGAGCGCGTTCTCGTTCCGAGCAGCGGACTAGATGGGCCGATGTATCTCTGTCGTCTGATCAGCCGGCAGTGATCTCACCGACCACCGGTATAAAGCGTTCCGCATCCTATTGTTCCAGATCAATGTCCATCGGCGCGCATCGATGGACCGTGACTGTTCGGCAGCGCCAGTGCTGGCTCTTAGGCTCAATTTACTGAACATCGGCTTCAACCTTGGAGATGCCGCCATGACGACTGGACTGGATGTCTTCGACACGACCCTGCAGCACACCAATCTCTGGCTCAAAGAGCTCATGGAACATCTCGGCATCGATCGCCGGCACGCATACAAGGTGCTGAGCGCAACCTTGCATGCCGTGCGCGACCGCATTGGGCCGGAGAGCGCGGTGCACCTCGGGGCACAGCTGCCTATGCTGATTCGCGGCTTCTACTACGAAGGTTGGCACTTGGCCGGTACGCCGACCAAGCTGCGCCACAAGGAAGATTTCCTGGACTACGCGAGCGGCGACGTATTCCGCGGCCTCGCGATCGATCCCGAACGCGCGGTCCGAGCGGTGTTCAACGTCATGTCAAACAGGCTCGACCCTGGCGAGATCGAAAAGCTGGTGAAGCTGTTCCCGGAAGAACTGCGCGAACTGTGGCCGGCGACTCGCGGTGCTGGTGGCGGTCGGAGCGGCGAGGCTCCGGCGTGGCGCCAGTAGCGTGTCAGTATCGTTGACGCAGGGTTCAAACCCATGGATGTGATGGATGCAATCCACCGACGCCGATCGGTGCGGGAGTATGGCACAGATCGCGTCGACGAAGCGGTACTTCGCCAGATAATCGACGCGGCCATATGGGCGCCAAGTGCCATCAATCAACAGCCGTGGTTCTTTACGGTGGTGCAGGAACAGGCGACGCTCGACCGTGTCTCCAACCAGGCGAAAGCGCATCTGCTTTCGACGCCCGCGGGTAGCCTGCCAGTGCACTTGCGCGACATGCTGGGCAACCCCGACTTCCAGATCTTCTATCACGCCCCGGCGCTGATCCTGATATCCGCGCGAACCGCCGGTCCCTGGATGATCGAGGACTGCGCGCTTGCCGCCGAGAATCTCATGCTGGCTGCTTGCGCGGCAGGCCTTGGGAGCTGTTGGATCGGCTTTGCCCAAAGCTGGCTGCAGACGCCCGACGGGAAGGAAGACCTCAACCTCCCGCCGGACTGTCTGCCCGTCGCTCCGATCATCGTCGGCCGGCCGCAATCGGCCGCTCCCATCGTGCCGCGCAAGCAGGCGGACATCCGCTGGATCGGTTGAGGCGAGAAGCGAGTTGGCCGGATGTCCAGGTGAGCCGGTTAGCCAATATGAAGACACACAGACAGAACCCTCCGTTTGCTGCTGCCGCGCTCAAGCGCGAATTCCCCAGTCTGGCCGACCCCAGCCTGCACTACTTGGACAATGCCGCAACCGCCCAGATGCCCGCAGTCGTGCTGGAGGCGCTACACAGCTTCGAGCTGCAAGCGCGCGCCAACGTCCACGAAGGTCTGCACCGCCTGGCGCGGGCGGCGACCGGTGCCTATAACGAGGCACGCCGTCGCGTCGCGCACTTTCTCCATGCCTACTCCAGCGAGGAAGTGATCTTCACCTACGGCGCCACTTCCGCGATCAACTTGCTGGCTCATTGTTTCGGTGCTCGGCTTGAGCCGGGCGACGAGGTGCTGCTCTCGCTCCTCGAGCATCACAGTAACCTGGTGCCGTGGCAAAGACTTGCCGAGCGCGGCGTCGTTCTGCGCTTCTTGCCTATCACCGTCGACGGCCGTCTCGATCTCGCCTGGCTGGATTCGGAGCTCACCCCTCGCTGCCGGCTGGTCGCGCTCACCCACTGCTCGAACGTCACCGGTGCGATCACGGATGTCGCCCGGGCCGTGGCGGCAGCGCGCGCGGTGGGGGCGAAAGTCATGCTGGACGGCGCCCAGCGCACGCCGCACGGGCCGCTCGACGTTCGCAAGCTCGACGTCGATTTCTATGCCTTCTCCGGTCACAAGACGTACGGGCCGACCGGGATCGGCGTGTTGTGGGGTCGCCGCGAGTTGCTCGAGGCGCTGCCGCCGTTCATGACCGGCGGGCAGATGATCGAAGAGGTGACGCTGAACAACGCGACCTTCAGGCGGCCACCTCGGCGCTTCGAGGCTGGCACCCCGCCGATCGCCGGTGCCATCGGCCTCGGCGCCGCGCTCGATTGGATGCAGGCGCTCGATTGGCATGCGATCCAATTACACGAGGCGCGCCTGACGCGCCGGCTGCTCGACGGGCTTGCGTCGATCGAAGGTGCGCGCGTGCTGGGACCGCTGGATATGCACGACCGACGCGGCGTCGTGTCGTTCTCGCTCGAAGGCTTCACTGCCGAGGAGGTCTGTTGCTCCCTTGATACTCGCGGCGTTGCGCTGCGAGGCGGCTATCATTGCGCCCAGCCGCTCGTGCGAGCGTTCCGCGTCGATGGCGTGGCCCGCGCAAGCTTGGGCCCGTACAATGTAGATGATGACGTTGATGCGCTGCTCGCTGGAACTGGAAGACTTGGCGGCCACGCGATTGTCACGCCCTCGTCGGGGCCGTGGGTCCAAGTCGGGGATGCCAACGCCGGGACAGTGATGGATCGCTGCCTATTGAGGCGCTAGCTGACGCCGGCCGCAGCCTGCTCTCAAGGAACCCATTTGCTCATTTTGGTTCCCGCAAGGGTAGCAGGATCACGAGGCCCGCGACAAAGAACACAAGTATAGTGGAGATTCCGGCGCGCTGGGACCGGAATAAGTCGGTTGCGAGACCCAAGACTAGGGGGCCGGCAAACAGGGTTGCCTTGCCGGCGAGCTCGTAGAGCCCGAAGGCCTCCGTCTCCATTCCCGCCGGCGCGAGCCTGGCCATGAGCGCACGGCCCGCCGCCTGGGCTGGTCCTACGAAAATACCAAGCAGGCAGCCCAAGGCGAAGAACAGCGGCTTACTTTCAATCAGCACCACACTGAGGCCCAGTATGGTGAGGGCGCATAGGGCGATCACCACGGTCCTCTTCGACCCTATGAGGTCGTCGACCCAGGCAAAGGCTGCTGCGCCGAGGCCCGCGGTCACATTGAGGGCGATGCCGAAATACAGGACTTCCTCGAAACCCATGCCGAAGGTGCCGGCCGCGTAGATGCCGCCGAAGGCGAACAGCGTATTCAAGCCATTGGTGAAGAACAGATGCGCCAGCAGGAAGCGCGCGATGGCCCGGTTTCGCAGCATTTGCCCCACTGTGCCGAACAGGCTGCGCAAACCTGATTGCACCGCCGCGCCGAGGGACAGACCAGTGGCAGGACGATCGGGGGTGAAGAGAAAGAGAGGGATCGAGAACAACACGAACCACAGCGCCACCAGGATGCTGGTCGCCCGAACATGGTCGTAGGACTCACGCGCAAGCCCGAGGAGCGGTGGGTCAGGGTTGACCAGAACGGTTAGACAGAGGACCAGAGACAAGAGACCGCCCGCGTAACCCAGTGCCCAGCCCCAGCCCGACATGCGGCCGATATAGCCTGGCGGAGCAATACTGCGCAGCATCGCGTCATAGAAGACCATGGCGAAGCCGAAGGCCGTCGCCGCCGCGGCGTACAGCACTTGCCCCAGGAATACGCACTGCGGGGATGGCTTCACGAACCACAGGGCCGACGTACCTACGGCCGTGAGAAGAGTGAACGCCAAGAGCCAAGGCTTGCGCCGGCCCAGACAGTCGGCGATCGCGCCGAGCGCCGGGCCGGCGAACGCAATGACCAGCGCAGCGGCCGTTACGCTGTGGCTCCACTGAACTGCGCCGTCGACGGGATTCTCGGCAACAGCCTTGGTAAAGTAGACGGCAAAGATGAAGGTGGTGACGATGGTCGGAAATGCCGAGTTCGCCCAGTCGTACAGACACCAGGACGCCAACCCCAATGTACTCGTTCTGGCGGCGCCGTTCGGCCCAGACATCGTCTATCACTCGCCACCGATTGATTGCGGCGGGGTGCCGCGAGGCATGTTCGCGCGCGCCATGCAGTTGCCAGCCTCGTCCGGGCGCTCGCGCGCCTCTTTGAGACCCGCGTAGAGCAAGTCGATCTCTTCTCGGTATTTCTCCTCGACCTCCCGCCGCTTGACTTTCAGAGTCGGCGTCAGCAGACCCTGTTGGACGGTCCAAGGCTCGAGAACGAGGTGGACCCCGCGTACCTGCGCGTATGCCGGAAGGTGCCCGAGCATGGCGCCAATCCGTCGCAAGGCCATCTCGACTCCGTCCCCCGAGTTCGGCGCCAGGGGATCGAGACCGAGGCCAGATGCAACCGAGTTCCAGCGCTGCACATTGAGCAGGATGACGGCCGTGAGGCATGGGCGACCGTCTCCAAGCACACAGACCTGTTCGAAGAGGAGGTCTTGCTTGATCGCCGCTTCGATCGTGCTCGCCATAACCTTCTCGCCGGTCGACAGGGCAAGGCGCTCGCCAAGGCGTCCGCTTATGTAGACACGGCCGTCGCGAATTTCCGCGACGTCTCCTGTCCTCAACCAGCCATCGGAATCAATGGCGCGGGCAGTTGACGCCTGATCCTGCCAATAGCCCTTCATTATCGATGGGGAGCGAACCAGAAGCTCATTGTGTTCGCCAAGCTTAATGTCCAAGCCATGGAGGGGCCGACCAACCGAGCCTGGCACGCTGTCGTCCAACGTCGTCGCCGTAACGACAGGCGCGGCCTCGGTCAAACCGTAGCCTTCTACTAGCGGCAAGCCTAGCCCCATCAGAAAGCGGGCAATGTCGGCGGGCAGCGATGCTCCGCCACTGACGGCGACGCGCAACCTGCCGCCGAAGGCGTCGCGCACGCGGCGCGCAACAATCTTGTCGAGCAGTGGCCAAGCGAGGCGCCACGGCAGACCGGGCGCACGGCGTCGGCGCCGCTTTGCTTCGCGGAGCTGCCAACCAACCTCTGCAGCCCGACGAACCAGCACACCTTTGATGGGGTGCTGCTGCGTCTCACTCCGGATGGCCTCATAGACGCGTTCATAGATGCGCGGCACGGCGAGAAGGACCGTCGGGCGGATCGCCAGCAGGTCTTCCCGTAGTGTCTCAACCGACCGCGCATAGGTGACCGTCGCGCCACCTATCATCGGTAAATAGTACCCCAGTGTTCGCTCGAACGCATGAGCAAGCGGCAAGAACGACAGGAATACGTCACTGCGGAAAGGGGCAATGAACTTGGTCGCAGCTTCGCAATTCCAGAGGATTGCGAAATGGGTCAACATCACTCCCTTTGGAAGTCCAGTTGTCCCGGACGTATAGATGAGGGTCGCGGTCGCGTGCGGGTCCAAGTCCTGTTCATGCGGCGCAGGCGCTGCTGCCGGCAGGGCGTCCGTAAGCAAGGTGACGGCTGGGGCGCCCGAGCACGCAGAAAGGACCGCGCTACTATTCGCCGTTCGCACCCAGACGTGGTTTGCCGCCGGGAATTGCGAGCAGAGCGCGGCCAGCGCGCCCCATCGCTCAAATGTGTCGACGAGCACAAGCTTTGCGCCCGAGTCAGCCAGAATGCGAGCAATGTTTGCCAGGCTGTCGTACGGGTAGAGTGGCACGGTGATGAGGCCGGCCGCCATTGCCGCGATGTCCAAAGCCACCCAGTCGATACCGTTCGGCAGCTGGACAGCGACCCGATCGCCGACACTGAGCTCGGCTTTCCCCAACGCGGCGTGGTAGCGTGCCACCAGCCGCGCCATGTCGCTCCAGCTGAAGTCCGACCACTGGTTAGAGACGCTGTCCCATTCTCGGCAGGCGATTTCGTCCGGGCTCCTCGCCACCCGCTCGCGGAAGAGCCCGGGCAGCGTCTTAGCCGTCGCCTGTGCGATGAGATCGATGCGGTTCTCCGGATGCGCCTTCATTCAATCAGTACCGCGGTGCATTCGAGCTGGTGCATTGACATGGCTCAAGCCGCACATCGTCGACACATGGAGTGGCGCGCTGAAGGCTGAAGCATTGGCTCACGAAAGCGCCTGCCCAGACACTCAAGCAAACTCGGAGCGACTGCGCGGCCCGGGTCACCCATTACCCTCCCTCTAACGAGAACTGCTCACGGCCAAGGTCCGGTTCGCCGTAATGCTCGAGCATGGCTGCGCGTGCCCGGTCTCGCAGCTGAATGGCGGCTGTGAAGTCGGTCCCTTGTGGCGCAATGGCCTTGCCAACGTGCACCACAATCTCGCCGCGGCGCGGGAACCACTGTCCGCCGCGCAGGATGGATCGAGTCCCTCGAACAGTCACCGGAAGAACCGAAATTCCGGCCTGCCCGGCAACCAGGAAAGCGCTGAGATGGAACCCCAGAAGCCCAGGCCTGCGCGTGAGTGTGCCTTCCGGAAAAGAGACGATGCGCGCCCCTGTGCGTGCAGCTTCCAACTGTCGCTGCGTATCCTCGACGCCGCCCTTCGGATCGATGCGGCGCACGAACAAGGTCCCGAGCCGCCGCAGGAAAGCGCCCGCAACCTGCTGGCGCGCGAGCTCCTCTTTCGCAACAAACGAGAGAGGACCCGGAATGGTAGCTGTAAGGACAAGCGCATCGAGATAGCTGGCGTGATTGGCGACAATCATGATGCCGCCTTCGGGAAGTGTGCCTTCCCACTCCACCCGCGGCGATGCGCCCGTGGCCCAGAGGAATCCCCGCACGGCGTTGCGAACCAAACGATGGCGCCGCTGCCGCCCAGGGAGCAGGACGACCATCAGCCAGACAAGAGAGGCCATCGTGACGAGGAGCAGTCCACCAATAGCCAGCAAAGAGAACTTCACCGAACCAGCGCCGAACTCGCCGCAGGCGGTTGCCGAGGCCCGAAAGGGTAAGCCACGTCACTTGCCACCACAGACTGCGCTCGCGCTGGGTGGGCAAGCCGCTTTCGTAGAGGGAGCGAGCGGCCGAACGCCGGATCTTGCCGCTCGAGGTTTTCGGCACCGTCCGTCGGCGGCACCAGCTCGATAACGTCAGGGGGGACGTCCGAGCACAGTGGCACAGGTCTCGCCAATCTTCTGCTTCAGCGCTTGCCTAGCAGCAGCATCGGTGATGCGGGTCTCAGCCAGCACGACCAGGCGCTCTGTTCCCGTGCCTCCGCCAGTGGTTGGAAAGGCGACGACGCAGCCTTTGCGCACGCCCTCGATGCCGCCCACCAGCTCCTCGATTTCGTGCGGATAGATGTGCCGGCCGGCCTTGATGATCATGTCTTTGATGCGACCGGTGATGTAGATATCGCCCTTCGCCACGTAGGCGCGGTCCCCGCTTTCCAACCACTCGCCATCGAAGAGGGTGCGATTCTTCTCCTCGTTGCGGAAGTATCCCTTGGTCGCCGATGGGCCTGTGAATTGCAGGCGCCCTTCCGTTCGCTCGGCAACCTCGCGACCCGATTCGTCGACGATGCGCACCTCGTGCCGTGGAATCGGCTGGCCGCAAGCCACAAATTCGAGCGCCGTGTGGTCGGTGGGTGGTGCGGGGAGCGCCAGGCCGTCACGCGATAGAGCTGTGCGGTCGACGCGATCGATGATAGGGACGCGCCCGAGCGGTGGAAAGGCGAGCCCAACGGAGTTCTCTGCCAACCCATAGACTGGGCCCACCATTTCCGGACGGAAGCCGTACTTGGCGAACCGCTCGGTGAAGCGCGCGATGGTGGACGGGCTCACCGGCTCCGCACCGTTGACGATCATCTTGAGGGAGTCGAGGTCGAGGCCAGCCAGGTCTTCGTCGCGCACGTTCTTGCAGCAGAGTTCGAAGGCGAAATTTGGTGCTGCCGACAAGGTTGCGCGGTGCTGGCTGATGGCACGCAGCCATCGTCCGGGGTCGGCGAGAAACGCCAGCGGCGGCATGATGACCGCCAACGCCCCGTAGTACAGCGAGCCCAGCCAGGCACCGATGAGCCCCATGTCGTGGTAGAGAGGCAGCCAGCTGACGAAGACATCGGAAGATCCTGCTTCGAGCACCTCGCCCATCGCGCGGATGTTGGCGAGAAGATTGGCATGTGTGAGGACGACCCCTTTCGGATCGCCCGTGCTGCCCGACGTGTACTGCATGAGCGCCACCGTCTGGGCGTTTGCCGGAACCGCACTACCGATGAAGCCAGCTTGCTTGAGGCCGGCGACTGTCTCGATGTGCCGCAGATCCTCCGTCAAGCCAAGTAGGAGCGATCCGACGTTGCGCAGCTCCGATGTCACGATCAGAATGCGTGCTCCGGCATTGCGCAGAATGCCGGCTTGCCGGCGCAGATGCTCCTCGACCTGGGCGCGCCGAAACGGCGGGTAAATGGGGACGGGAACCCCGCCCGCGTAGAGCACACCGAAGAACGCTTCGAAGAATGCCGCTTCCGTCGGCAGCATGATGGCAACCCGGTCGCCCGGCGCGAGCCCACGCTCGAGCAGGCCCGATGCGATCCTGCACGACTGCCTCATGTAGATCGCCGTAAGTGAGACAGGTTTCATCGCCTTCCCCGTGCCAAATGCGCAGGTGCGGCCGTTTGCCATGCGCGCGGACGTGATGCTCGAGAACATCGACTAGGGTCTCGGCTGTTGACGGCGCCGCAATCTCGGGCAGTGCAACCGCGGGTACAACAGCGCTCTCGAGCATCGCCCGCCGCTCCGGACCTGCGACGAGCACCGCCGTCAGCAGCTCGCGGGGCGTATCGGCCTCGCTCAGCAGATGATCGGGCAGTCGCACCTTGAACGCCTTGTCCAGGCGCAGGATTAGCTCCGCGCGTCCCAGGCTGTCGAGCGCGAGGTCCCTGTCGAAGTCGCTGTCGAGCCCGACTGGCGTCGAACGCCGCAGGTGGGGGTGCAGCTCCCAGACCAGGTCTCGCACGATCGCCAAGAATCTGGCCGATACCTCGTGGTCCAATTGCGGCGGCATGTCGATGGCAGGACTTTCACGCTGCTCCTCAGCCGCCAACTTCTCTCTGTCGGCTGACACCTTCACCTCCGTGCAAACAGCTTCGTCAGCTCATGCAGCGGCCGCGTGTTCAGAATGTCTTTGGGCTCGAGCCACCCGCGCCGTGCCTGGCCGATCCCGTACTTCATGAATTGCAGGCCGTCGATCGAGTGCGCATCCGTGCCGAGAGCAACCTTCACGCCCATGTCCTTCGCCAGTCGGCAGACGTGATCATCGATGTCGAGCCGCGTGGGATGCGCGTTGAGCTCGATGCAGCATCCCCGCTCCTTGGCGGCCTTCAGGATCCGCTCGAGGTCGATGGCATATCGCAGCCCGTTCGCCGAGCAGCCGCCCCGTCGGATGAGCGAAGATGTTGAAATGCGGATTGTCCATGGCCCGGATCACGCGCTCGGTCTGCTCGGCCTCGTTCAGATCGAACTTGTAGTGGATCGCGCACACCGTGAAATCGAGGTCGGCCAGGATCGCGTCGGGCAGGTCGAGAGAGCCGTCCGCAAGGATGTCGACCTCGATACCCTTCAGGATGCGGATGCCCTTGATCTGCGCGTTCAGCTTGTCGATCGCCTTGATCTGCCTGGCCAGGCGTCGCGCGTCCAGCCCGTTGGCGATCGTGACGTGCTTGCTGTGGTCGGTGATGGCCAGGTACTCGTAGCCCAACGCTCGCGCCGCCTCCGCCATCTGGCGCAGCGTGTTCTTGCCGTCCGACGCGTCGGTGTGAACGTGCAGATCGCCGCGAATGTCTTTCAGGTCGACCAGCTTCGGCAGCTTGTGGGCGGCAGCCGCTGCGATCTCACCTCGGTCCTCGCGCAGCTCGGGCGGAATGAAGGGCAGGCGCACCTGATCGTAGACGCTTTCTTCCGTGTCGCCTGCCACGCGTTTGGCGCCTCGGAAGACGCCGTACTCGTTGATCTTGAGTCCGCGCTCGAGCCCGAGCTTGCGCACGGCGATGTTGTGCGCCTTCGAGCCGGTGAAATAGTGCAGCGCCGCCCCATAGCTCTCCTCCGGGACGACGCGCAAATCGACCTGGAGTCCGGAGCGCAGAACGACCGTGGCGCGCGTCTCCCCGTGTGCGGCGACCTCGTCCACCTCGTCGTAGGAGATGAACCGCTGCATGACATCCGAACCGTCGTGAGCCGCGACCAGGATGTCCAGGTCCCCGACGGTCTCCTTGCGCCGCCGGTAGCTGCCGGCGATGATGGCCTGCACCACACCCTTGGAGCGCTTCAGGTGCTGGAGCAACGGCTCGGCGAAATCCTCAGCGGTATCGAGCCGGAAGCGGCGCTGCACCTCGCGCCGGTGCTTCAGCTCGTCGACGAGCTTCGTCTCGCTCTTGACGCCGAAGCCGGCGAGGCCGTGCAGCTTGCCCGCCGTCGCCGCCTTCTTGAGGTCGGCCACGGAATGCACTTTGAGCTTGTCGTAGAGGATCCTTGCCCGCTTCGGCCCGATGCCCGGCACGTTGGTCAGCTCGACGAGGCCGGCCGGCAGTCGGGCCTTGGCCTCGTCCAAGACCGAGAGATGCTTGGTGTCGACGAACTCGGCGATCTTGCCCGCCAGATCGGCGCCGATGCCCGGCAGCTCGGCCAGGTCCTCGCCGCTGGCAATGAGCTTGGCGGCACTGTGCGGCAGGTCCTCGATCGTGCGCGCGGCCCTGCGATAGGCGCGAACGCGGAAAGGATTGGCACCTTCGATCTCGAGCAGATCGGCAAGGTGATCGAAGGCGGCCGCAATCTCGGTGTTGTGGACCGGCATCGGGCGCGTTCATTTGGCAACTTCTTGGTAACAGACCCGTCAATTGCTGGCAGCGCCTTGACCTGGATCAAGTGCCGAGAGAGTGCGGATACGCCTCGCTACTCTTCTGAAGCGCTTGCGTTGCGGGGGTCCAGGCTCGCCGGTCCGGGGAGGGACGGGGGGAAGGACCGGCGCTCATGCATGTCGTGCCGATCAGGCGGCCTTCGCAAGTGGCAGAATTCCTCTTTGAGCTTCCCTCCCTGCATATTGGTGATGCTCAGGATTCGTGAGGACACCAGCTAGCTTCACTGGGCTCCCGCACTCCTGCGAATAGTCGTTGGCGGCCTTCTGCCAGAAGGCAACATAGGCTGCCCGCACCTGCTCGGGCGACCGAGCGGTGCCAAGCCGCTGCACCAGGGCGAAGCCCTCGGCAATCCGCCGGCCCAGGAAATCCTGCCATTCTCGGCATAACGCCACGGTGCCCTCTTGGAGCCTCGTGCTCCATTCGCCGTAGTCGGCAAAGGCGGGCCACCAAAATGTTGAGCGGAAATCGTCCGACGCCCAATGATTGGCAGGTCCCCGGTTGCGGGCAATATCAGAACGGGCCGACGGGCATCGATGGCCACTTCTTCCGGAACGTCGAACATGTCCGCATAGTCCCAGTCGCTATGCCGCTGGGAGACAATGACGAGATCACTGGTTCGGGCGTGCTCGAGCAGGCCTTCGCAGTAGCTTCGCCCGTGGGCTTGGATAAGTCGCCATTCCGGTACCACCGGCAGCCGCTTGACTGCGGCTTCGAACGCCTGATGGGCACGCTCTGCTTCTTCGGCGGCTTTAGGATATGAGGCAGAAGGCACAGCGCGGTTAGATGCGCCTGAAACCTTTGGACAAGATCGGCCCCTAAGCCGACAAGCCGCCCGACACGGCCCTCGTCATTGATGTGCATCAGAATGGTCTTGTACATGGGCGAGGGGTGCCTCTTATGCTTTCTGTGCGTCATTGTGAGCAGTCCCTTCGATTGTTCAAGCCTGGGACGGGTCCGGTATCAACTACAATGGCGGATTTCCGCGATCGCTTTGGTGCGCGACACACTAGCCTGTCAGCTGACGGGGCGAAGGGCTACGAAGCTGACATCTGAATTGTCGACGTTTGCCTCAAGGTCACACAAGGATGATAGACGCGTAGATGGACCAGGAAGAGCTATTCCGCCGCCTCGCCGTCGCCCTGGCCATCGGCCTGCTCATCGGCCTCGAACGCGGCTGGCAGACGCGCGAGGAAACTGATCATCAACGCACCGCCGGCCTACGCACCTTCGCGCTGACGGGGCTGCTTGGCGGCATTTGCGGTCTCATGTCGATCGTCAGCTCTCCGATCGTACTCGCTGCCGGGTTGCTGGCCTTTACCGGCGCGCTGATCACCTTCAGCTACCTCGAGGCCACCGCGGAGAAGAACTTCAGCGTGACTGGTGTGGTCGCGGGCATGCTCACCTTCGTGCTCGGCGCCTACGCCACGCTGGGCAACGAGATCGTGGCCGTGGCCGCCGCCGTCGCCATGGCCATCCTGCTGGCGCTGCGCGAGCCGCTGCACAGCTGGGTGCGGAACGTGACATGGCCGGAAATGCGCAGCGTGCTCGTGCTGCTGGCGATGTCGTTCCTGCTGCTGCCGATCCTGCCCAACCGGCCGGTCGACCCTTGGAACGTTCTCAATCCTTCGGAGATCTGGCTGCTCGCCATCCTGATTGCGGCGGTCTCGTTCGCCGGCTACATCGCCGTGCGCGTCCTGGGCGACCGCAAGGGCATCGCCGTGGCCGCCATCGCCGGTGGCATGGCCTCCTCGACCGCAACCACCCTGTCCTTTGCGCGCCTGGCGCGCGAGCATCCCGAAAGCACGCGCTTGCTGGCGGGTGGTGTTCTGCTGGCGGGCGTGACCATGCTCGTGCGCATCGTCGTGCTGGCGGGCATGCTCAAGCCCGAACTGATCGCCGCCCTGCTGTGGCCGGCTGCGGCGGCGGCTGCGGTGCTGCTGCTGGGGGCCGCTGCCGTGTTGTGGGGAAGGCGAGGCGGCGCTACCGAACACCCGCAACTGCAAATCAAGAATCCGTTCGACCTCGGCACCGTCCTTCAACTGGCTGGACTCATCGCCGTCATCCTGCTGGTGGCCAAGGCCGTGGCCAGTCAGGCGGGCAACGCGGGGCTGTTCCTGCTGGCTGCAGTGTCCGCTATCGCCGACGTCGACGCGCTGACCCTCTCCATGGCGCGCCTCGCCGGGCGGCAGGTGGCATCCGGTGATGCGGCGACCGCCATCCTGATCGCAGCCTCGGTGAACACGGCGTCAAAGGCGGCTATGGCGGCCTTTGTCGGCGGAAGGCGGATCGGCACCATCGTCGGCAGCGTCAGCGTCCTGGCCATTGCCGCACTGGCCGTCACGTTCGTCGTGCTGCGCTAGCGGCCGATCGTGGCCGCGCGCTCGGCTCCGATGCGATCGGCTAAACAATTGTCCCGAAGATCTTGCCTATGCCCGCCGTCGCCGCCATCGCCAGTGCGCCCCAGAAGGTCACGCGCGCCGTGGCCCGCACGACGTCCGCACCCCCTGCCTTGGCGCCGATGGCTCCCAGCACGCCGAGGAATATCAGCGAGGCCAGCGAGACGATCGGCACCAGATAGGTGAGGGGCGAGATGACGACCATCAGCAACGGCATGGCCGCACCGGCGGCGAATGTTGCAGCCGAGGTGAGTGCTGCCTGCACGGGCCGTGCTGTGGTCACCTCCGAAATCCCCAACTCGTCGCGTGCATGCGCGCCCAGGGCATCCTTCGCCATCAGCTGTTGCGCGACCTGCTTCGCCAGCTCCGGCTCCAAGCCGCGTTTGATGTAGATGTCGGCAAGCTCCTGATGCTCGAAGGTGATGTTCTCTGCGAGCTCGCGGCGCTCGCGCGCCAGATCCGCCTGCTCGGTGTCGGACTGCGAGCTCACCGACACATATTCGCCGGCCGCCATTGACATGGCACCCGCAACGAGCCCGGCGACCCCAGCAATCAGGATGTCGCTCGGGCGCGCCGATGCCGCAGCAACGCCGACGATCAGGCTAGCCGTCGAGACAATGCCGTCATTGGCCCCGAGGACCGCGGCCCGCAGCCAGCCGATGCGCTCCACCAAGTGGCTCTCGGGATGTAGGTGATGTCTGCTCATGGCAAGTCGTCATGTCCCTTTCTGCGTCACCCGCTAACCCGCTGCATGATTCGGATCGCGGCGCCGGCGATTCGAATTGTTTGTCACAAGCCCTCCGTGAGCTTGCACGTGAATTCCGGCGGCAGGCGTTGGTCGAGATGCGTTCTCACAGCTCCTCGGAGTGCCCCTGGGCGGGCACGACGGCCTGCCACCCGAAGGTGTCGGCGATGTGCTGCCGCATGGATTCCGCTGCTGCGGGTTCGCCGTGCGTGACGAACACCTTGCGCGGCGGTACACGGAAGTTTCGGAGCCAGGCGAGGATCTCCGCATAGTCGGCATGGGCCGACATGGTGTCGAGCTGCACGATCTCCGCCCGCACCGGCCAGTCCTGGCCATGGATCTTGAGCGTTGTCTCGCCCCGTGCCAGACGGTCGCCGCGCGTGCCGGGCGCCTGGTAGCCCGCCAGCAGCACCGTGTTGCGAATATCACCAAGGTAGTGCTTCAGGTGATGCAGAACGCGTCCACCCGTCGCCATCCCGCTCGCCGACAGGATGATCTTCGGCATGCTGATGGCATTGATGGCTTTCGAGTCCTCGACGCTGCGCGTGTAGCGGGCCACAGCGCACACGGCAGCGCATTCTTGCGGCGACAGGCGATGCTCGTTTCTGTGCTTGATGAGTAGCTCCGTGGCGTCGATGGCCATCGGGCTGTCGAGGAACACAGGAACGTCGGGGATGCGCTTGGTGCGCTTGAGCACATGCAGATGATAGAGCATGTCTTGCGTGCGCCCCACAGCGAAGGCCGGAACGACAAGCGTGCCGCCGCGTCCTGCCGTCCTGCGCACCACGTCTCCGATCTGCTCGGTCGGGTCTTCGCTCCCGTGCAGACGATCGCCGTAGGTCGACTCGATTACGATGTAGTCGGCCTCCTGCAGGCGGGCAGGTGCCTTCATCACGGGGCTGTTCTGGCGGCCGATGTCGCCGGTGAACAGGATGGAAGTCCCGTCGCCGCCCGCCACATGGATGAACGAGGCCCCCAGGATATGGCCGGCACGCGAAAGGGTAAAACTCAGCTCATCGGCCAAGACGATGCGGCTGTCCGAACCCGATGGGTTTGAAGCAGTCGAGGGCCGCCCGGGCCTCTGCCTCCGTATAGAGCGGCAGCGCCGGCCTGTGCCGCGCATAGCCATAGCGGTTGGCGGCAGCCGCATCGTCCTCCTGGATATGCCCGCTGTCAGGCAGCAGAATGGCGCAGAGATCGGCCGTCGCCTCCGAGCAGTAGATCGGACCCTTGAAGCCGTCTCGCACCAGGCGCGGGATATAGCCGCTATGGTCGATATGGGCATGGGTCAGCAGCAGCGCATTGAGCTCGGCGGGATTGAACGGCAAGGCCTGCCAGTTGCGCTCCCTGAGTTCCTTCTGGCCCTGGAAAAGCCCGCAGTCGACCAGAAACCTCTTGTCCCCGGTTTCGAGAAGAAACTTGGATCCGGTCACCGTCTCCGAGGCACCGAGGAAGGTCAGTCGCATTGACCCTTACTTTCGGTGTTCACGAAACCTAGACTGGTTCCGAGGGTTACCAAATCCGGCGCTGATGGCTTGTCATCACGCTCGGATGCTCTCGGTCTTTCTTGCACGCGGCTTGATATGGCGGCGGTCATGGGGCCTAGGTGCGTTTGCGAGCCGGAGAGAGATTCGAACTAACGACAGACGAGCACAGAAACCGGGCTGAGCGTAACGAC
Organism: uncultured Alphaproteobacteria bacterium; assembly: GCA_963724565.1. Lineage (GTDB taxonomy): Bacteria > Pseudomonadota > Alphaproteobacteria > Rhizobiales > Hyphomicrobiaceae > AWTP1-13. Next base: position 40,172 of record CAVRVK010000005.1, on the reverse strand, counting down.
TTTTTGTGCCTGGCTCCCCAGCAGCATTCGCGCCACGCCCCGACGCCCGTGCGATGCCATAACGATCAAGTCGCAAGCCGCCTCTCCGGCCGCAGCCACAATGCCTTCCGCCGGCATTTGATCCTTGATGTGCCTCGTCTCGCAGGTAATGCCCAGCTTCCCTGCGGCCACGTTCACCGATGCGAGGATCTTGCTTGCGTTCTCTGCCGCGGCAGCTTCGTAGCGCTCAATCATCGAGGGCATCGGTATCGGGCTATAGGCACCGGTCGGATAGATGTCTGTCACGGTCACCGCCGTCACTCTTGCCTCAAGCGCTTTGGCCAGGGCGAGGGCGTCCGCCACGGCTTTTTCGGCCAGCTCCGATCCGTCGGTGGCGATCAGGATGTGCTTGTACATGCTTGAACTCCGAGACAAAGATGCACATCGGTTCTCGCGCCTCTTCGCTCGCTGCTTGGTGCACGAACACGGCTAATATTCCGCTGGTCACTTTGCTCCGCGTTGATCGGAATCAAGTCCGGTCGTCCCTGGCGATTGCAGGAGTAGGCGACTGCCAGACAATCTCGTGAATCAAGGGCGCGGCGTGACCTCACCTGACGACTCCGATCGAACGCCGCCCCGCTCAGCGGAACGCCCGGTTTTCATCGCGCGTGGGCTCGCGAAAGTCTACGGCAGCGGTGACGCGCGCGTCTTTGCGCTGAGAGACATCAGTCTCGAGATCCGCCAAGGGGAATTTCTCGTCCTGTTGGGTCCCTCGGGCTCGGGCAAGTCGACGCTGCTCAACATTCTCGGCGGACTTGATGCGCCCACGTCTGGGACAGCCAGATGGAGAGATCATGAGCTAACCGGAGCTAGCGATGCCGAGCTCACGACCTATCGGCGCGAGCATGTCGGGTTCGTCTTCCAGTTCTATAATTTGATCCCCAACCTGACGGTCCGCGAGAACGTGAGGCTCGTTGCCCAGATCGCCAGCGAGCCCATGCCTCCCGACGAGGCGCTGGAGCTTGTCGGGCTGTCGCACCGTCTCGATCACTTCCCATCGCAGCTTTCGGGCGGCGAGCAGCAGCGTGTCGCGGTCGCCCGCGCCATCGTCAAGCGCCCCGACATTTTGCTGTGCGACGAGCCGACCGGCGCACTCGACGCAGACACCGGGCGGCTTGTTCTCGCTGCGATCGCCAAGGTCAATGCCGAACTTGGCACGACGACCGTCGTCATCACGCACAACTCTGCTATCGCAGGGATGGCCACCCGTATCCTGCGGCTGAGCGGCGGGCGCATCGCTCGGGAAGAGGTCAACCCGAAACAGATGAGCGCCGAGGATGTGACGTGGTGAACGTGCTCGACATCAAGGTGATGCGCGATCTGTGGGCCATGCGAACGCAGGTCTTGAGCATTGCGCTGCTGATTGCGGCAGGCATTGCCGTGTTTGTGATGTCGGTGTCGAACTACTTCGCGCTTGTCGACGCTATGGACGCCCACTATCGCAATGAGCGGTTCGCGGATCTCTTTGCCAGCCTGAAACGTGCACCGATGTCGCTCGCGGAACGCATCCGCGAGATCGATGGGGTTGGTGTGGTGGAACCCCGCGTCACCCAGGCGGTACGGGTCATTCGGGAAGATTCGGAACTCCCTATCTCGGGCCGCATCATCTCGATTCCCTCTTCCGATCAGCCGCTGCTCAACCGCCTCTACCTGGTCGAGGGTCGCTGGATCGATCCTACGCGGCCCGAGGAGGTCATCATCAATGCCGCCTATGCCCATGCGCGCGTGGTGCGTCCAGGCGACACCATCGATGTCATTCTCAATGGGCGGCTCGAGGCCTTCCGCGTCGTCGGCGTGGCGCTGTCGCCCGAGTTCGTGTTCGCGACGCGATCTGCGCTGCCGCTTCCGGACGATCGCAATTTCGTCATCCTCTGGGCGAGCCAGGATGCGGTCGCCGCAGCGTTCGACATGCAAGGAGCCTTCAACGATCTCGTGATGACGTTGGCGCCCGGAGCGAACAAAGCCGCTACCATCGAGGAGATTGATCGCCTCTTGGCGCCTTCTGGCGGGATCGGCGCCTACGATCGCCGCGAACTTCCCTCGAACCGCCTCCTGGAAGACGAACTCGCCGAGCAGGAGACGCTGAGCATCGCCATGCCGGCGATCTTCTTCGGGATCGCCGCATTCTTGCTGCATGTCGTGCTCGGCCGTCTGGTCGAGGCGCAGCGGGAGCAGATTGCCTCGCTCAAGGCGCTGGGCTTTTCAAATCTTCCGATCGCGCTGCACTATTTCAAGTTCGTGACGGTTATCGCTCTGCTCGGGGCCGGCATCGGCCTGGTGCTCGGGCGATGGTTCGCGGTTCTCGTGATTGACAGTTATCACGCGTTTTTCCGGTTTCCGGTCCTCGAGGCGCGCCTAGACCCATGGATCGTCGCGGTCGCCGTGCTTGCGAGCATCGTCGTCGCCAATGCCGCTGCGGCAGCGGCTGTCTATCGCGTTGCCAGGCTTCCTCCCGCCGAGGCCATGCGTCCGCAAGTGCCGGCGGTCACTGCGTTAGCTCGCCATATCAGCGTGATGTCCGAGCGGGGCATCCCGATGCCCTACCTGATGGCGCTGCGTACGGTTGTAGGCAGACCAATTCGAACACTTCTCACGATATCGGGCATAGCTTTGGCGGTCCCCCTGGTTCTCTTTGGCCTCTTCTGGTTCGATGCTATTGCCCACATGGTCGATGTCGCGTTCGGGCGCATCGAACGGGGCGACGCGTTCGTCACATTCTCCACCCCTGTGCCGGCCCGCGCACTCCACGAGCTTCAGTCCGTGCCAGGGGTGTTGCTTGTCGAGGGGCAGCGCATTGTGCCTGTACGGCTGGTCGCTGGGCATCGCACCTACCGCACGTCGCTCGTCGGTCTTTCGGACAGGTCAGAGCTCAAGGTGCTGAGAGATCCTGCGCTGGCCCCGATCGAGGTGCCGCCCGACGGATTGATGCTCAGTCGCGCGCTTGCTGAAACTCTTGGTCTCCACATCGGAGACAGCGTGACCATCGAAGTCCAAGAGACCAAGCGCCCGGTTCTTCACCTGCCAGTTGTCAAACTTTCCGAGGACATTCTTGGGTTCTCGGCAACCATGGACATCACGGCTCTCAACCGACTGTTACGCGAGGGAGAGGTTGTGAACGCTGCCGCACTCAAGCTTGACCCGAATTTATCGCACCTGACTTGGCAGCGGATTCAGTCCACGCCGAAGATTGAGGCGAGTTCCGTTAAGGCGTTGTGGCTCGCTCTGTTCGACGAGACGATCGCCGGAATGCTTATCGTGGGAGCTCTCATCCTGGCCGGCTTCGGCCTCTTGATTGCGGTGGGCGTTGTTTACAACAGCGCACGCGTGGCTTTTCAGGAGCGAGCCTGGGAGCTTGCGAGCTTGCGCATCCTCGGCTTCACCCGAGCAGAAGTGGCCACCATCCTGCTCAGCGAGCTGGCGTTCGAACTGGTCGTGGCGATCCCGATCGGTCTCGTTGTGGGGTACGGCTTGATCAAGATGATCGTCTCTCTGCGCGTCCGCGAATTGTTCCAGGTGCCGGTGGTGATAGAGCCGGCAAGCTATGCCATCGCCGCTCTCGTCGTCCTTGCCGCGGCGGCTGCCAGCGCTTTTGTCGTCCGTCGCCGGATCGATACGCTCGATCTGGTTGCCGTCTTGAAGACGCGAGACTGATCATGCCCCAGCGACATTACCCGATGCTACAGCGACATTACCTGATTATTGCGGGCCTCCTGGCGCTGGTCTCTCTCGGGGCCTACTGGATGTTGCGACCTCGTCCCATTCTCGTCGAGGTAGCGGCGGTCATGGAGCAACCCTTCACGGCAATCGTCGAGGAGGATGGCCGAACGAGAGTGCGCGACCGCTTCGTGCTGTCCGCGCCATTGTCCGGTCGCGTGCCCCGCTCCACGCTGCGCGCCGGCGACGCTGTGAAGGTCGGTCAGACGCTTGCAACGATCACACCCAACATCTCGCCGCTGCTTGATCCACGAGTGCGACAGGAGCTCGAGGAGCGCGTTGGTGCAGCACAAGCCGCCGTCGAGGAAGCGACGGCTTTGCACGAACGTGCCAAAGTTCTCGTCGCCCGTGCCCGCTCCGACCTCGAACGCACCACTCAGCTGCGAGCCCGAGGCGTAGCCGCCGCGGCACAGCTGGAACATGATACGTTTACGTTCCAGGCAGCGGAGCGCGATGTCGCCGCGGCCGAGCTTCGTCGCCATGCCGCCGAGCATACGCTCGATCAGGCCCGCGCCGCTCTGAAGCGCAGCGGTGAGACCGAAGGCGCGGAGCGCTTCCCCGTTTCCTCGCCGATCGATGGCCGCGTTCTCAAGGTCATCCAGGAAAGCGAGGCGGTGGTGTCGCTTGGAGCCCCGCTGCTGGAGCTGGGTGATCCAGCCGACCTCGAGGTCATCGTCGACGTACTCACCACGGATGCAGCACTTGTTCGGGAGGGTGCCAAGGTCCTGTTGGAGCGTTGGGGCGGTCCGACAGCGTTGGAGGCGCGGGTGCGCCGCGTCGAACCGTCGGGGTTCACCAAGGTCTCCGCGCTTGGCGTCGAGGAGCAGCGCGTCTGGATCGTCATCGATATCACCTCGCCCCGCGAGGTGTGGACGACCCTTGGCGACGGCTACCGGGTGGACGTCAAGATCATTGTCGATCAAATCGAGAAGGCGGTCGTGGTGCCCATCGGGGCTCTCTTCCGGCGCGGCGACGCCTGGCAGGTGTTCATCGTCGACAGGGGCCGAGCACGCTTGAGGACAGTCAAGGTTTCGCGTCGGTCAGGCCGGCTGGCCGCGATCGCTGAGGGCTTGCGTCCCGGGGAGACGGTCGTCGTGTACCCACCTGCAGCCTTGAAGGAGGGAAGCGCTGTCCGGTTGCCGTAGGCGCATGATCTCGCTCACCGCCGGCGGCCTGGGGCCGAGACCACTGTCCGGCGCGGCCACCGTACAGTTTGAAGCGTGCTCAGCTGGAAGCGCAGGCTCCCCACCGGCCGCTTCTCGCCGTCGACCGCGAGGGCGTGATCCGCTTCTAGAACGCCGGGTGCGAGCGCGTCTTCGGGTACTTCGCTGCGGAGGCGATCGGCAAGTTGCTCGACATCGTCATTCCGGACCGCCTGCGCGCCCGTCACTGGCACGGCTTTGCCGAGACTATGCGCACGGGCGTAACGGCGCTATGGCGCCGGCGAACTTCTATCGGTCCCCGCCCTTCGCAAGGACCAAACGCGCATCTCCGTGGAATTCTCCATAGTTTCCCTTCCCGGATGAGTATGGTGCCATCGCCGGCATGGGCGCCATCATGCGCGACGTGACGCGGCGGTTTGACGAGATGAAGGCCCTACGCGCCGCCGCCCGGTCCGCGGAGCAGAAAGCACCGTAAGCGCGGATAGTGACCCATCGACGCTGACTGCTGTCGACTCGGGAGATTGCGGCCGCCCAGTCCGCTGCTTCCGCTGCTTCTGCCACAAGCGATGCAGAATCATGCCGAAGGCCATGGCCACGATGAGACCCCAGCCGATCCCGAACAGTATCGCGCCGATCACCACCCAGATGGCGCGAGAATGAGAGTTTGAGACCGCCGACTGCCGACGTTCGACTAGCCGTCAATTCCAATTTTCACCCATCGCCTGGTGGGGGGGGGAGTAGTTGCAGCGCTTAGCCCCCTTGACCTGCATCAAGGCAATTCCCCGCAGATCCATCAGTCTTGGGGAGCTTGCATCAAGCCAGACCGGGTGAAAGCCATGCGCCAAATATGTCAGCAATTCTGGCCGTGCAGCGCGGTACCGCCGGAATGGTGGTGGCTCATGCCGATTATCATGCCTCTGTTGGCACTCATCCTCCTGGGCGTACCCATAGCCAGCATTTTGCACCGCGCCGGCCGCAGCCGCTGGTGGACGCTGATGGCGTTCATTCCGTTGATCAATGTGATCGCCCTATGGGTCTTTGCCTTCAGCCGCTGGCCTGCCGTTGAAGGGGCTCCACGAAGCTGAGGAAATAGAAGCGAGACTCGCCATGATGCAAGACTGGGGATGGGGTTGGGGCGGCGGCATGTTCTTCGGCCCGCTCTTCATGATCGCGGGGCCGGTGCTCTTCATCGTTTTGCTTGTGCTCCTCACCACCTGGCTTACCGGTCGCCGCGAGGGCAGCGTACGCGTGCGGTCCGCACGCGAAATTCTCGATGAGCGCTTCGCCAAGGGCGAAATCCAGCGCGAAGAATATGAGGAGCGCCGCAAGGCGCTTGGTGCCTAGGGCTCGCCGCCATGAAGGCCTTGTTCATTATCAACGACCCGCCCTACGGCACCGAGCGGGTCTACAACGCCCTGCGCCTTGCGCACGCGCTCGCCAAGCACGACACCGCCAATGAGGTGACGGTCTTTCTCATGGCCGATGCCGTGCTTGCGGGCAAAGCGAGGCAGAAGACGCCCGACGGCTTCTACAATATCGAACGCATGCTGAAGCGCGTATTGGCAGCCAAGGGCAGTGTGCTGCTGTGTGGCACCTGCATGGATGCGCGCGGCATTAACCAGAGCGAACTCATGGAAGGAGCTCAACGCAGCACCATGGACGAACTCGCGGCCGCAACCGCCGCGGCGGACAAGGTCTTGGTTTTTTGATCGCGCACCAGCGTGCGGGATCATCAGTTGTAGGGAATCCGGCCATGAACGAGCCGCGCAACCGGGTTGTTCAGATCAGACGCTTCGGAGGTCCCGACGGGCTGGACGTGGTGGACGCTCCCTTGCCGACGGCCGGCCCGGGCGAGGTGCGCGTGCGCGTGCTCGCCTCGGGTTTGGAGTACACCGACGTCTTGATCCGACGTCGCCTCTACCCACAAACTTCCGCCCAGCGGCCGCCATTCGTGATGGGCTATGACGTTGTCGCGGAAATCGATCAACTCGGCGATGGCGTCACGGGCTTTCAGGTTGGCGAGCCGGCCCCGGATGTCGCCGCGCCAGGCCTCAGGTGTCAATCCAAAGGCGAAGCCCAGTGTGAACACCCGTTCGATCCAACCTTTCAGGATTGCCGGAAATCCCAGGAAGTAGACGAGCGAGATGAGGGCCAGCGCGTCGGCTTGCGCCACCTTTCTCTGCTGGGCCGCAACGTCTCGGGGCCCGCCCATTTCATGCAGCTTGCGTACGATTCCCTGGGGCATCCCGCCCGCCGATCCATCGCTTCACCAGGAGCCGCCTTAGCGGGCCTGCTGAAGCCTTCATGAGCGCTTGCTCGACCTTCCAGTTCGCCAGTACGTGGTCGGGCACGCTGTCATCGATCCAGTTGGGCCGGTCGTGCGAGCGAAGGACTGGATCAAAACCAATGACGTAGAGATCGACAACTTCGTTCGTATGCCCGGCATCAGCCAGGTCCGCACTGAAGCGGCTCCAAGATGGCGTGGCAGAATGAGCGAGGATCGTGGCGTGCATAGACAGTAAAGACCTGCATACTCCATTCCTCCTCCACCCGTTGGCCACTGATTGCAGAGGCGGTGATGAAACGCTCAAGGTCCTGATACCCCTCGGGGCCGTGATGGTGCTTGCACTGCTTGCCTCGCTGACTGCGACCGGAGCCAGTTGTTGGCTGATAACCACCTATGCTTTCAGGGCCGTAAGGTGGCTCGATCAGCTGCATGAGGACGTGGCCTGACTGACGCTGGCACTTGTCGGCGCTCATGATCTCGGCGTGCTCGCCATCAGCGCCTTCCATGGCGAGAACCTCGTCCGGGCCATAATCAGCGGCCGCAAACGGCGATCACTTGCTCAAGACCTATGAAGGAGGCACCAATTGCTACTGCCCCGGCCACCGCCAGTGCCAGCCGCGCCATCCCCACTGGCGTGGCCCGATAGCATCGAGACGCGTCTTCTGCGCGTCATCGAGCGAATTGTAGAACACTTCGAATGCCGGCCGCACGACCTTGATGGCCTGCAGCATGGCATCGAGACGTTTCTCCATCAGCTGCAGGCGCTCCGTCGACTTTGCCGGCACATCCGCCGGACATGTGCCAGCGATCAGCTCCGCAGCCTTGGTGGATGCCGTCCGCAGTTCGTTCAAGGCGGCACGCTGTGGCTCGTTCGGGTTGACGGCCGAACTCGATGCGCTTGATGCGCCACTCGGCGAAGCCGGCCGCGCGGGGATTGCACGTGAAGGCGAAGCCGCCTCGCATCATGCCCGGGCCCATCATCATTCCGGGCTCCCAACCCCAATTTTCGGGACCGGATGGGCGCTGTGCGCTGGCTGAGCCGGAGACCAGCATAAAGGTTGCGACGGCCACGCCAGCAGCAGCAACGCTGAATCTACCGTGCTTCATCGTCGGTTCTCCTCTTCTCGTTGCCCGATGCCTTGTGCATCCCAAGTTTCCATCGCAGTTTCTCGAGCGGGGAGCCGGCTGCATTGCTCTGCATCAATCGTGGCTCGTCGAGCAGCCCGCCTTCTGCCGGGTTGAAGCGTTAAATTGTGCAGCGTGAGCAAGCGGCAGACGAGCGCCGGAATGCGGCTGGGCGCCACGACTTTTCGGACCTGGCTTCCGAGCAACAGACCGCCCTAGACGCCGAGGGAGACCGCAACTCTTAGTGCGATCCAGGATTCTCTTGGCCGTAGTCACGCTGGCATTCAGGGCTTTGGCCAGGGCTAGGGCATGGTCGACGGCTCGTTCCGCGCATGCAAGACCATCGTGAAGGGGCCGGCGAATCCGCTGAAGAACTCGCTTTTCGACCAGGCGTCGTGACGCCGGGTGGTCGTGTGTGGCAGGGTGGATCCGATTGCAGATGTCGAGGAGGTCAAATGTACAAGCACATTCTGATTGCGACTGATGGCTCGGACTTGGCCGGAAAGGCCCTGGTGCAGGGGCTGTCCCTGGCCAAGGCATTGGCGTCACAAGTGACGGTTGTCACGGTCACCGAGCCCTGGGCGACCCAGGTGATGGGAGAGGCGGCCATCGCGTTTCCGTTCGAAGAGTATGAGAAGGCCGTGTCCGCCAACGCGGCCGAGATCCTGTCAAAGGCCAGCGAGGCATCAAGCAAGGCGGGGGTCTCTTGCACAACAGTGCACGTCAAGGAGCGTCATCCCGCAGAAGGCATTCTCGAGACGGCGAAGGCGAGGACGTGCGACCTCATTGTGATGGCCTCCCATGGCCGCCGGGGTTTGACCCGGCTGTTGCTCGGTAGCCAGGCCCACAATGTCGTCACGCACAGCACGATCCCGGTCCTGATCTGCCGCTGACGCCCGCCTAGAGCTCCTGTCGCTGGTTCTTGGCAACCCGCCACGTTTCTCAGCGAGAGATCACAGCCGAAGCGGGACCGGCGCAACCGAGAGGCAAAGTGCAGCAAGGTGTGTGTCAGCAACCTCGCGGCTCGGCGTGACCGTCATGCAAAGACTTCTTCCAATCCGGACTCCAAGAGCTTCGTGCGACGTTTCCGAAAAGATCCGCGATGAGCAAGCCGCAGGATTTCTGGTCCAGCCCGACCGGCTTCACATTGGCGACGATCGGCGCCGCGGTCGGTCTCGGCAGCATATGGAAGTTTCCTTACGAGGTCGGCGCCAATGGTGGCGGTGCGTTCGTGCTTTTCTATCTTCTCGGCCTGGGGCTGATCGTATTCCCGCTGATGCTGGTCGAATTCGCCATCGGGCGGCGGGGGCGGTCGGACGCCGCAAGTGCAATCGCCAATGTCGCTTCCGACGTGGGTGCATCTCGCCTCTGGGCGCTGGTCGGCCTCATTGGAGTCGCCGCCGCCTTCATCATTCTCAGCTTCTATTCCGTCATTGGCGGGTGGGCGATCGCTTATGCAGTCGACACCGCGATCCGCGGCCTCGCTGGTCTGGATGCGCGCGCGGCGCAGCTGCGCTTCGATGCCCTGATGGCGGCGCCGCTGACGATGGCGGCCTATCATTTCGTGTACATGGCCGCGGTTGCCTTGATCGTAGCGCGCGGGATTGCGCGTGGCATCGAGGAAGCCTGCAAGGTTCTCATGCCCATCCTGATCGCCCTGATCATCGGCCTCAGCCTGTTTTCGATAGTGCAAGGGGATGTCGGAGCGACGCTGCGCTTTCTGTTTCGGCTCGATCCAGCGCATCTGACGGTGAGCGCGGCGCTCGACGCTCTTGGTCTCGGCTTCTTCTCGATCGGCGTCGGGCTGTCGTTGATGGTCACGTACGCGGCCTATGCCAGAGCCGACATCGATCTGCGGAAGGTCGCCATCGTTACCATTGTGGGCGACACCGTGGTCTCGATCGCTGCTGGGTTTGCCATCTTTCCGATCGTGTTCGCGGAGGGGCTCGATCCGGCCAGCGGCCCTGGGCTCATGTTCGTGACGCTCCCACTTGCCTTTGCCCGCATTCCCGGAGGCGTCGCCGCCGCACTCGGCTTCTTCCTCCTTCTGATCGTCGCAGCACTCGCATCCGGGATTTCCATGCTGGAAATGCCGGTGGCGGCCCTCTCGCGGCGCGGCTGGTCGCGCCATCGCGCGACACTTGCGACGGCGGCGGTCTGCTGGCTCTGCGGCCTTGCGACCGTCCTGTCGTTCAACGCATGGGCGACCTGGTATCCGTTGTCGGCCGTCCCGGTTTTCGCAAACGCCACGGTATTTTATCTGCTCGATCACCTCACCTCGAATATCATGCTGCCGTTCGGCGGGTTTGCTCTTGCGCTGTTCGCGGGCTGGATACTGCCCGCACGACTGCTCGCCGAGGAGATCGGGCTTTCGCCGCGCACCGCGCGATCTCTGCAGGTTCTGCTGCGCTTCATCGTTCCCGCGTGCATCGCTGTCGTGGCGCTTTTTCCCCTCTTTGCGGCAAAGGGCTAGCCGGTTGCTGCTGAGTTCGTCCTCTCAGCGTCACCTACCGCGCGAGCGGTTCTCAGGGAAGAAAGTGCAGGGTCGGCCGCGACCCCGCGAACGCGGCTCGCTCGATCCGCCTTAGGCGCTCGAATTGCACAAGGATGACGCCGCTACCTGCAGCGGCAAAGAAGCACCACACCGAGGCAAAGGCTTCCCAATAGAGGAAATAGGCGAAGACGGAGCCGCCAAACACAATCGCCCCGAGGAGTACGACGGCGCGGTGCGATGATAGCAGTGGCGTGATGGCGGTCGCCACGAGATACAGAACGCCAATCGCCGCAGGACCCTGGGGTTCCCCCGTGTAGACGATGTGACCTGCACGAATGCTTGCGGCATGAGGATAGGTATAGATCGACCATAGGAAATAGGCCGCCACCCCTGTCCCGATGGCAGCGCAGATTGCCATCAGTCTACGCCGCCTTGGTTCGGGTTCGATCAACAGTACCGCCATGGGCGCGAACGCTGGCCAGAAGACCTTGGCATACAACAAGAAGACCAGCGTCAGCATCGATGAGACAGGTCCATCGGGGTCAACAGGCAACGCCAGCCAAAGGAAACCCTCCACAGCTTGCTGTCCTGCAAAGATCAACGGCAAGGATGCGAGAGGCAGCTCGCGCCACCCCCGAATACGGGTGAGGCAAACGATGCCGGCGGTGGCCGTGATCCCGACCGTCACGAAGCTCGCTGTCGCCGAGAAACACATGGGCACACCAGCCTGTCGTTCGCCGAGCGAGCATGGGAGCAATCTCCCGGCGATCGCACAGCCGCATCCATCGGCCCAAAGCGTGAGCAACCAGCAGACGCTTAGGGAGCCAGAAGTTGACGCGCAGATGATTGCTCTGTCGGACCCCCTGGCCTTGATGGCATGAATAGTGGTCGCCAGCCAGCCCTTGCAGGTGCTTAACGCATCGTTGGAGGTGAAATTGAGCGCGGAGATGTCCGACGACTGGTCAGTTGCCGGCCGCGTAGCCGTACTTTGCTTGAGCACGGAGCAACGCGTACAGTCTGGCTGAGCTGCAAAGGTCAGATTGCGCAACTGCTTTGAGGAGGAAGAACCGGACCATGACGATGAAGCGGATTAGGCTCGAACTCGCTCGTGATCATGAGTTCCCGAACGGTAGCAAGGATCGCGGCTATGAATTTGCCGCGCCGCTTGATGAAAGCGGGCACCTCGTTGCCGAAGAGTGGCGCAAGGCCTTTGAGCGATGTCGCGTCAAGAGATTTTGGCCAGGACAGAAGGATGAAATTGGCCGACTTGTGCATCGTAGAGGGGGGACATGGGCGTTTGATTACAATCCTAAGAGCAGTGAAGATGATGAGCCAGGCTTCAAGTTCGATCGTCACCACTTTGTCCCGGGTGAGTACGTGTCGATAACGGAACACGACGGTGTCATGCGCACGTTTCGCATCATGTGGATCAGGGACTTGGATTGAGCTCCGTGGCGGCAAGAACGCATCCTGACGCGCCACCATCTCACCATCCCTGGAGCGATGGCACTTGACGTGGATTGTCCTGTGCCTGGGCATCGCGCGTTTCCAGCGACACTGGTGCCCCATGGAGTATTCGCGTCCAGGGAGCCGCCGCTCGCGAGGACGACCTCGCATACGCACCATGGTGACGCCGAGGGTTTGCTTGGCTCGGTTTTCGCCGGGTGACGACCATCCCGAGCTGACACCCCCAACTGCAAGGCGCGACATAGCCGGTTGCGGCAATCCAAAGATCCGTTGAGTTGACTCAGACCACAGGTCGCGACCGGTCACCATGCACTACGTACTGATAGCTCAGCTGCTGTGCCTCGTGGCGATGGCCAATACGGCACCGCTCCTTGCCAAACCGGTCTTCGGACATCGATGGGCGCATCCGCTCGATTGCAACGTCGTATTTCTTGATGGTCGCCCCCTGTTTGGCAAATCAAAGACGATGCGTGGAATCGTTGCTTCTCTTGCGGCGACGGTCGCGACTGCTCCCATTGTCGGCTTGGCCTGGACGACTGGGCTCTTGGTTGGAGCCACCGCCATGGCGGGAGACCTCTTCTCCAGCTTCCTCAAGCGACGTCTCAATCTGCCTCCGAGCAGCAAAGCCACAGGGCTCGACCAGGTGCCGGAGTCGCTGATCCCACTCCTTGCATGTCGCGCCGTGGTCGATGTATCCGCGGCAGACATTGTTGTGGCCGCGGGCGTTTTCTTCGTCGGCGAGGTGGTCTTTGCGCGCCTGTTTTATGCTTTGAAGCTGCGCGACCGACCCTACTAGGGTGGGCGCCACCAACGCGCGGGCGATCACATGCTGGCGCATCTGCGGTTGCGGTGCTAAGCGCGGCTGCGATGTTGCGGGGGTTAGCGACCTGCCGGGGGCCGCTAGTTGCAAGGTCGGCGGCGAGGTCGCAAAGGATCTCACGCTTTCGTGTGTAGCCAGGCTTAGCCGGCGCAAGGCTGTCAATGTAGGACAGCAGCGCGTGCATGTCCTAGCTGGACAACGCGAACATCGGCATCTCGTCGTGATCGCCAATGACGCAGCTGGCTTTGGCGTCCACCAGCATTTCGATCGGATAGCGTATGTACAGGCTGCGAAATGGGGCACGATGGAATGTGGGCGATCATCATCCCGTCCGGTCGCGTGGCAATGAGCGCACTTTAGCGCGGCTATAGCCGGCCTCGCTTCAGGACGGCGCCGTCCTCGGCCTCCGTTGCAGGCATCATGATGGCGAGGACGCTCACAGGAGACCTTGCTAGCCGCTTCAATCGGGTGTGCTGCAGGATTATCACTCGCTTGCTTTGAGTCCGGCAGTGCAACCTGCTTAGGAGTCTAGTCTAGACTACGAACTCAATGCGACATCAGGACCGGAACCTTCATGTGATGAAGGATATGTCGCGTTGCACCGCCGAGGACAAACCGCGCAGCCGCGCATGGCAGCAGAGTGGCGCAGAGATCGGCCGTCGCCTCCGAGCAGTAGATCGGCCCCTTGAAGCCGTCCCGTGCGAGGCGTCTTGGTCCACGTACCAGAACGACCAACCCAGGTCAGGCGTGACTACCGCTACCTCAACATCGTTGGCGAGCTGTACCTTCGAGAACGGCTAGTGTTGAGATCACACTCATGGGTTCGAGCGGGGGCAGCGGCATGATCGCATCCAAGCAGAATCCTTCTCGAGCATGGCCTCACCCGGCTGGAGGCCGAGGAGCGACTAGCCAGATTTGGCGCCAATGCGCTGCCCGAGCCCGTGCGTGTGAGGCTGTGGCAGCGATGGCTGCATCAGTTCCAGAGCCCACTTATCTATATCCTGCTCTTTGCCCTGATTTTGGATCTGGGCCTATGGCTCTCGGAGGGTGCCGATCGACTGCCTCTTGAGTCGATTGCCATCGGGCTGATCCTTGCCCTCAACGCCGGGCTCGGCGTCTACCAGGAGGCCAAGGCCGAAGAGGCCTTGGCCCGGCTCAAGGCGCTCGCCATGCCGTTCGTCTGGGTGGTGCGGGACGGCGCCCTGGTGGAGATCCCGGTGAAAAACCTCGTGCCTGGTGACCTTGTGCGTGTCGAGGCGGGAGACCGCGTCCCGGCAGATGGCACGCTCGCCGCGGGCCAAGGCGTCACCGTCGACGAGTTCGATCCTGACGGGGGAGTTGCTGCCCGTCGACAAGGATCTTGGCGCCGAGCTCTTCAGCGGCACCCTGCTCGTGAAGGGCAAGGGCTACGTCGAGGTCGCCCGCACGGGCGCCAAGAGCACCATGGGGCGCCTTGCCACGATGATCGGCACCATCGAGGCAGGCAAGACACCACTCGAGCGCCGACTCGGCGAGTTCGGCACCCAGGTTGCCCTCGCCATACTCGCGCTGGGGCTAGTCCTGACGATCGGTGGCGCGGTAGTCGAAGGCATCGGACGCCTCGGCCAGGTCTTCCTGTTCTCGGTGGCGCTGGCGGTGGCAGCGGTTCCCGAAGGCCTGCCTGCGGTGCTGACGCTTACACTGGCATTCGGCGTGGAGCGGCTTGCCGGGCGCAAGGCCATCGTACGCCGGCTGAGCGCAGTGGAGGCGCTGGGCTCGGTCACCGTGATTGCCACGGACAAGACCGGCACGCTGACCGAGAACCGCATGCACGTGCGCGCACTCGATGCCGCCGACCGGGTGCACGCGCTGGAAGCCATGGTGCTGGCCAATGACGCGGAGATCGGCACGGGTGCAGGAGATCCGCTGGAAGTCGCCCTGCTCCACTACACGGGGAGCCAGGGCATCGACGCCGGTCGTCTCTTGCAAAGTCGCCCGAGGGTCTCCAGTCGCGCCTTCGACAGCACCTACAAGTTCATGCGGGCAACGGTCGAGGAAGGGGGACAGCGTGTCAGCTATCTAAAGGGCGCGCCCGAGGTTCTTATTGCGCGCAGCACGCTCGAGGATGGGCAAAAGCGCGACTGGGAAGCCAAGGTGACGAGACACGCAGCAGAGGGTCACCGCGTGGTGGCTCTGGCGTGGACCAAGGGGGAGCGCGAGCAGGATATGACTTTCCTCGGGCTTGTGTTGCTGTGGGACCCGCCGCGCCCCGAGGTGCCCGATGCCATCCGACGCTGCAAGGCCGCCGGCATCCGCGTCCTCATGATCACGGGCGACCATCCGGCGACGGCCGAGGCGGTTGGCCGCGCTATCGGTATCAGCACACACCGAGTGCTCACGGGCGAGGAGATCGACCGGCTCTCACCCCACGAGCTGAGCGAGGCGGCTCGCACCGTCAACGTCTTTGCCCGCGTGTCCCCCGAGCACAAGCTGCGCCTGGTCGAGAGCCTGAAGGATCTGGGGGAGATCGTCGCGGTCACGGGAGACGGGGTCAACGATGCACCTGCCCTGAAGCGCTCCGATGTCGGCATTGCGATGGGCCAGCGCGGCAGCGATGTCTCGCGTGAAGTGGCCGACGTCGTGCTCATGGATGACAACTTCGCGACCATCGTCGCCGCCATCGAGGAAGGGCGCAACATCTACGAGAACATCCAGAAGTTTATCCGCTTCTTCTTCTCGACCGACCTGGCTCTGATACTTCTCATGACTGCGGGTCTCGGCTTGGCCTTCCTGCTGGGGATCAAGGACCCCGCCGGCGGAACGTTCCTGCTGCCGCTGACGGCGGTGCAGTTGCTGTGGATCAACTGCGTTGCCGATGGGCCGCCGGCGCTGGCCATGGCGATCGATCGCAATCCCGGCGTCATGGATCGGCCGCCCAGGCCATCATCGGCCAAGCTGCTCGATGCTGCGTCACTCCGTTTCGTGGCGGTCAGCGCCCTGGCCAAGGCGCTTGTGGGCGTTGCCATCATTGCCACCCTGCCGCAACTGGGTTGCTCGCTAGAGGAGACCAGAACCTCGCTGTTCCTCTACGAATCCGTGCTGCAGCTGGTGTTTGCCTATCCTGCGCGCCGGATCGGATCGGCGCCTCTTGCCAACTTGTGGGTTCACCTAGCCGTCTGGCTCGGGGTTGCCCTGCAGGCCCTCACGCTCATTGTTGAACCGCTGCGGGTGCTGCTCGGTCTTGTGCCGATCAGCGGAACCCTATTTGCCGTCGTGCTACTGGCTGCGCTGTCGACGTGGCTGCTGGTAGAGCTCCATGACCGATGGGCGATTGGAATTGGAGGAGTCCGACCGAAGCAGCCGATCGGGTAACACGGGATGAAAGGCTGATCGTGATCAGGTTGCCGCTCGAGGTCCAATCTTAGGGCAACGTGAAAGCGCGCCGTCTCGCCACCCGTCACCACTCGGTGGTCAAAGGTCAGTGACAGGGGCATGTGTACCAGAACCTGCTCGCCGATGCGGCCGGCACCGACGATCGCCACCTGCGGTGGGACCACCACGAGACTGGCGTACGGTCCACCGATCATGCTGAAATTGGAGAGGGTGATGGTGACGCCGCGCAACTCCTCGGGCGGGATGGAGAGCGCTTAGCGCATCGGCGCGCTTGCGGTGCAGTCCGGCACGCAGATCGCGCGCATAAATGGAAATTTGCGCCGTTGGCGAGGCTGCTCGAGCCGCCAAGATACTTCGCCCTGTGGGTGCAATCTGTTTTGATCAGCATCAATGATGTGCGCGCTGCATCGCGCTTATTGGGAGTTATGTGTCAACGCCGCGTGCTTGAGACTCGAAATACGCCTGCATTGGCGAGAGTCGGGTGGGAGCATTTTGCCCACGACGCCGATAGCGGCGTGCGCGGATGGGGAAGCACGCGGGCTGAGGCATTTGCCCAGGCCGCGCTGGCGATGACGGCCGTGATCACGGACCCAGCGAGCATTAAGCTGGTCGAGACGGTTACGATCGAGAGCAGCGCGCCAAGCCTCGATCTCTTGCTCTACCGGTGGCTCAACGCGCTCGTGTACGAGATGGCAACGCGCGGCTTCCTGTTCGGAGAATTCGAGGTGACGATCGAGGGGCTGCGGCTGACAGGCATCGCGCGCGGGGAGCAGGTCGACCGCGCCCGCCATGCCCCCGCCGTGGAGGTGAAGGGCGCCACCCTCACGGAGCTGGCCGTGGTCGAACAATGCCCGGGTCGCTGGATGGCGCAGTGCGTCGTGGACGTCTGAGGTGGGAAAGCAGGCCTCAGGTGGAGGCCGGGAGTAGTGCCGTGAACATCAGTCTGTTCGAGCGGGTGTCGAGCACCGAGTGGCAGGTGGCGCCGACCGGTGCCATGCGTGTGCCAGCCGTCATATTCGCCAGCGAGGACCTCATCCGCGACATGGATGACAAGGTGTTTCAGCAGATCACCAACGTCGCCGCGCTGCCCGGTATCGTGCGCGCCGCCTACGCCATGCCGGACGCACATTGGGGCTACGGCTTTCCGATCGGTGGTGTGGCGGCGTTCGATGCCGATCCGGCGGCGTGATCTCGGCCGGTGGCGTCGGTTTCGATATTTCATGCGGGGTGCGTACGCACCTTACCGGCCTGCCGCGGCGATTGATCGAAGAACGTCAGAACTGACCTTGCCAACGCTCTCTATAGGCAGGTGCCCGTCGGTGTCGGCGCAGAGGGCAAGATCACCCTCGATGACCAGGACATGACCGCGATGCTGGCGGGCGGCGCAGCTTGGGCCGTGGAGCGCGGCTGGGGCCGCGCCGACGATCTCGAACGCATCGAGGAGCATGGCCGGTGCGAAGGCGCCGACCCTGCCGCCGTCTCCAACCATGCGCGCAAGCGCCAGCGGCGCGAGATGGGCACGCTCGGCTCGGGCAACCACTATCTGGAGGTGCAGGAGATCGCCGAGATCTTCGCGCCATCGCCGACGCCTATGGCCTGAAGCAAGGCGAATGCGTGGTGACGATCCATTGCGGGTCGCGTGGGCTCGGTCACCAGATCGGCACCGAGTTCCTGGCCGAGATGGCCGAGACTGCGGAGGCCCACGGCATCGTGCTGCCCGATCGCGAGCTTGCCTGTGCCC
This sequence comes from uncultured Alphaproteobacteria bacterium, assembly GCA_963724565.1. Taxonomy (GTDB): domain Bacteria; phylum Pseudomonadota; class Alphaproteobacteria; order Rhizobiales; family Hyphomicrobiaceae; genus AWTP1-13. The sequence continues at coordinate 21,950 of CAVRVK010000005.1, read as the reverse complement.
CGATCAAGTCGGAACTCGGCCGGCGCTATATCGGCGCCATGCGGGCGGCCACCAACTGCGCGTTGGCCAACCGCGAGATCATCGGCCACCTGGCCCGTCAGGTATTTGCGCAGTTCTTCCGGCATGCCGAGCTGCCGTTGCTGTTCGACGTGTCGCACAATACCTGCAAGCTCGAGGAGCACGACGTCGACGGTCAGCGCAAGCTCCTGCACGTGCACCGCAAGGGCGCGACCCGCGCCTTCGGGCCAGGACATCCGAGCCTGCCAGAGGCGCTCAGGCCCTGGGGACAGCCGGTGCTGATCGGCGGCAGCATGGGCACGCAGTCTTTTGTTCTGGCCGGTGCCAGCACAGGCGAGGCACGCGCCTTCGCGTCGGCCTGCCACGGCGCCGGGCGGCAGATGAGCCGCCACCAGGCGCTCAAGACGTGGATGGGCCGCCAGGTCGTCGACGATCTCAAGGCGCGCGGCATCATCGTCCGCAGCCCCTCCTCGCGTGGGGTCGCCGAGGAGGCCCCCGGCGCGTACAAAGATGTTCGGGCCGTTGTCGACGCTGCCGAGTTAGCCGGGCTCGCACGGAAGGTTGTCCGCCTGCAACCGATGCTATGCATCAAGGGGTGATAGCGATGGCCGACATTCCGCACCCGCACGATATCGAAATTCTTCCCCTCGGCCTCAAGGGAGTATTGACGGTTCCGGATGAGGCGAGCGGCATCGTCGTTTTCGCCCACGGCAGTGGCTCGAGCCATCTGAGCCCGCGCAACGCCCAAGTCGCTCGCGCGCTCAACCAGGCCGGGCTCGCGACGTTGCTGTTCGATCTCCTGCTGCCGGCCGAGGCGCAAGATCGTCACAAGGTGTTCGACATCCCGCTCCTTGCCGGTCGCCTCGAGGAGGCGCTCGATTGGATCGAGGAGGAGGAGAGCACGACCGATCTCCCGGTAGGGCTGTTCGGCGCCAGCACCGGTGCAGCTGCGGCATTGACCGCTGCCGCGCGACGGCCGGAGCTGATCTCGGCCGTCGTCTCGCGAGGTGGCAGGCCGGACCTGGCAGCGGGTGCTTTCGTTGGCGTCCTGGCCCCGACGCTTCTGATTGTCGGTGAGCTCGACACTGTCGTCATCGAACTGAATCGCCGCGCAATGACCCATCTCACTTGTCCGGTCCATCTCGAGATCGTGCCCGGCGGGACACACCTGTTCGAGGAGCCGGGAACGCTCGAGCGGGTAACCCAACTGGCAACGGAATGGTTCGTGCAATACCTGGAGAAGAGCTCCGGGTCATGATCCGCAAAGTGGTCATCATGGGCGCCGCCGGGCGCGACTTTCACAACTTCAACGTAGCGTTCCGTGATGATCCGGCCTATGAAGTGGTCGCGTTCACTGCGGCCCAGGTTCCAGGCATTTCCGGTCGACGCTACCCGACAACTCTGGCTGGTGAGCGCTACCCGGAAGGCATCCCGATCATCGACGAAGCGGATTTGGCGAAGGTCTGCGGCGAGAGGCGCGTCGACGAGGTGGTATTTGCCTATAGCGACGTCGAGCAAAGCCTCGTTATGCACAAGGCTTCCATCGCGCTCGCCGCCGGGGCAGACTTCACGCTGCTCGGGCCGGCGCGGACTATGCTTGCATCGCGCGTGCCGGTCATTGCCATCTGTGCCGTGCGCACCGGCGTAGGCAAGTCGCAGACCGCCCGTTGGCTGGCGCGGCTTCTGAAGCAGCGGGACCTCAGGGTCGCCGTGCTGCGCCATCCTATGGCCTATGGCGATCTCGAGCGTCAGGCAGTGCAACGCTTCGCAAGCCTCGCGGATCTCGACGCCGCCCAATGTACGATCGAGGAACGCGAGGAATACGAACCGCACATCCGTGCCGGCAATACCGTCTTTGCCGGCGTCGACTACAGCCGCATTCTCGCTCTTGCAGAGCCGGAGGCGGACATCATCGTCTGGGACGGGGGCAACAACGATTTCCCGTTCGTGCGGCCCGATCTGCACATCGTCCTGGTCGATCCGCTGCGTGCGGGCCACGAGACCACGCATCATCCGGGCGAAACGGTGCTGCGAATGGCTAACATCGTCGTCGTGGCAAAGACAAATTCCGCGTCCGAGGCAAACATCCACGCAGTGACCGAGACTGCGCGTCGTCTTGCTCCCGACGCCACCGTGGTTCGTGCGGCCTCCATCGTCACCCTCGACGATCCGGCGGTAGTCGCCGGCAAGCGTGTCCTCGTCGTCGACGACGGGCCGACGCTTACCCATGGCGGCATGCCCTACGGGGCGGGCTATGTCGCGGCGACCCAGGCGCAGGTGGCCGAGATCGTCGATCCCAGGCTGTCGGCCGTGGGCGATATCGCTGAAATCTTTCGACAGTTCCCCCACATCGGCAAGGTGCTGCCGGCCATGGGCTATTCGACCAAGGAGCTTGGCGAGCTGCAGGCAACCATCAACGCATCGAGGGCCGATGTCGTCATCGCCGGCACCCCAAGCGATCTTTCGCATCTCATGCGCCTCGACAAGCCGGTTGTTCGCGCACGCTACGACTTCGCCGAGGTGGGCGAGCCACGCTTGAGCGCCCTGATTGAGGATTTCCTTATTCGCCAGAGCGTAAAGGGTTCGCGCGCCCGCTGACGCCGCACCGGATGGCGTTCCGCACCAACCGCGAGAGACATGGGCAATGCCGATCAATCTTAAGGGCCGCAGCATTCTGACCCTCGATGAGTGGACCCCAGCCGAGATCCGCTATCTCCTGAGGCTTGCCGCCGACCTCAAGGCGGCAAAGTCTGCGGGCATCGAGGTGCCAAGGCTGAAGGGCAAGAACATCGCCCTCATCTTCGAGAAGGACTCCACGCGCACGCGCAGCGGCTTCGAAGTCGCCGCCTACGACCAGGGGGCGCATGTCACCTATCTAGGCCCTGCTGGCAGTCAGATCGGCCACAAGGAATCGATGAAAGACACCGCGCGCGTGCTCGGCCGCATCTACGATGCCATCGAGTTTCGCGGCTTCAGCCAGCAATCTGCGCAGGAGCTGGCAACGTTCTCCGGCGTTCCCGTCTACAACGGCCTTACCGACGAGGCGCACCCCACCCAGGCGCTGGCCGACTTCATGACCATGCGCGAGTTCACGCACAAGCACCTGTCAGATATGGCCATGGTGTTCACGGGCGATGTGCGCAACAACGTGGCGCGCTCGCTGGCCCTCGGTGCCGTGAAGCTCGGCATGGACATGCGGCTGTGCGGCCCTCGCGAGCTGTGGCCGGACCAGGACTTCGCCTCCAAGCTACTCGAAATTGCTTCGGTCACGAACGCCAAGTTTCGGGTGTGCGACGATGCCACGGAGGGCCTGCCGGGAGCTGATTTCGTTTACACCGACGTGTGGCTGTCGATGGGCGAGCCCAAAGAAGAGTGGGCTCAGCGGATACGCCTGCTGGAGCGGTACCGAGTGACGGCAGATATCATGCGCAAGACCGGCAATCCGTACGCCAAGTTCATGCACTGCCTGCCGGCCTTTCACAACACCGAGACCAAGATCGGGGCGGAGATCGCGCGCGACTTCGGCGTCGACTGCATGGAGGTGACAGAGGAAGTCTTCGAGGGGCCGGCCTCGATCGTCTTCGACCAAGCCGAGAACCGTATGCATTCGATCAAGGCCATTCTCGTGGCCACGCTCGGAGCTTGACGGCCATGCGCATCATCGTCGCCTTGGGAGGCAACGCCTTGCTGCGGCGTGGCGAGCCGATCACGGCCGACACCCAGCGCACCAATGTCAAGCGTGCGGTTGCCGCGCTCCTTCCCCTGTTCGAGGCTGGGCATCAGCTCGTCATCACGCACGGCAACGGTCCGCAGGTGGGGTTGCTCGCCCTGCAGGCCGCTGCCGGCCCCGCGGAAGGGACCTATCCGCTTGATGTGCTCGACGCCGAGAGCGAGGGCATGGTCGGCTACTTGATCGAGCAGGAGCTCGACAATGCCTTGCCGAGCGGGCATCTCGTTGCAGCCCTGCTGACGCAGATCCTTGTCGATCGGCGTGATCCGGCCTTTCGCCATCCGACCAAGCCGATCGGGCAAGTGTATGACAAAACACAAGCCGAGCAGCTGGCCCGGATGCGGGGCTGGAGGATTGCCGAGGATGGCAAGGGCTGGCGCCGGGTCGTTGCCTCACCTCGGCCGATGCAAATCTTGGAAGCCCGCGTGATCGAGCTGCTCGTGTTACAGGGCGTCACCGTCATCTGCGCGGGCGGAGGCGGAATACCTGTGGTGGAGCGCAGTGACGGCAGCTTGATCGGGGTCGAAGCCGTCATCGACAAGGACCTGGCGAGCGCGCTGCTGGCGCGCCAGCTCCGCGCCGATCAGCTCCTGCTGCTGACCGACGTCGACGCCGTTTATCTCAACTGGGGAACTGATACGGCTGAGGCAATCAGGTTTGCGGGAGGAGGCGCCCTGAAGCCGGGCGATTTCGCTCCGGGCTCCATGGGCCCAAAGATCGAGGCTGCAAACGGTTTCGCCGCAGAAACGGGTCGGCCTGCTTTCATCGGGCGTCTGGAGGACGCCGCAGCCATCGTTACAGGCACCGCCGGCACCAAAATTGACGTGACCACCCAAGGCATCGTTTTGCTGTCGCGAAAGCAATAGGCGGCCCACTAAGCTCGGGCTACGAGGACATCGCATGGGGCTTCGACCAGGAATTCGCATTGCCAGGCTGGCGAACAATCGCAATCGCAATTCCCGCTGCGGGCTTGCTTGCCATGGCCAAGAGGTCCGGCTGAAGGACGCGATCGCCTCGCGGATCACAAAGAACGGATTGCCTGCCACCATCTCGATGCGCGGCGGCCGAGCAGGCGATCCTAGCGCCACCAGCTGATCTTGTGCTTGGCGTTCCAGCCGCTTTCGCAGCAGCTCGTTCTCCTGCGCCATGACCGTCTCCTCCAACGTGCCGAACCTGCCAAGCATGCACCAGTGGGAATTCGGCATTGGGAGCGACTGAGAAGCTGCTTCAAGCGCGCGAGACGCGCCCTCTGAGAAATCGAGCGCTCGGCCTTCGCTCGCCTCTTGATCGATCCACCGGATATTGTGATCATGGACGAGACCACATCGGCCTTCGACGAGGTCAGCGAAGCCAGGATTTCCTGCGCTCCGACCTTGCCGCGGTAACGGTGATCGGAGTAGTTCGCTCGGGCCTCGAACAGTACTTTGACTGCGAGATCAACCTTCGTCGTAGCGAGGGCTTGGCGCACGCCATCGTGCAGGAGCGCCAAAGTCCCGTGACCAGCGAATGGCGGAGGGCCGTCGCTCGGCTCAAGGACGCACTTGGATCTCGTTGATCACTTTGTCGACCGCGAAGATGCACCACGCATCGCGCTCTGCCGCTTCCTTCTCGATGTCCGACGGAACGAGCCCGAGCAGTTGCACAGTGGTCCCCAGCACCCCGACACGAATCTGGCTGGCATTCACGAAAGGGTCCTTCTCCAGCACGACCCGCACCGCCTCGGCAATCATGTCCGGCCCATCATCTTCGGGTGGCTCGACAGCGATACCGTTCACGACGTCGCGAACGCCTGGGACCCACCACGCCATCACCCCGGCAAGGCGCTTCGAGGTGAGACCGGGAACACTGCCGTTGAGTGTCACCACTCCATCTCGCACTTCGATATCGATGTTGCCGCACGCGCCGCCCGGTGCCCCGCGCACAAGGTGGAATCCATCCGTGCCGGCCTCGCGGATCTCCAACTGCTTGAAGCTGAGCTCCTCGATCAACATGTCGCGCAGATGCACCCTGATCTCCTTGTCTGTCATGTGTGTTGCGGGCCGAACATGCAGACGATCGACAATGCCGCTGATTTCGCCGAGCGCTGCGACATGTTCGAGCGCCAGCTTCTTTGCTGCGACGCTCGGCACCTCGCCCGCCAGCACCAGGACTCCGTCGGGCTCGATGCGGAGCTCGGAGGCATGGAATGAGGGGCCAAGATGCGGCTCGCTGCGCAATGTCGCTCTTACCTTCGCCAGGAGCTCGACATTGCTCACATTCTCGCTGCGGTGTTTCATGGGACACATCCAGGATTCTCTCGGCCCTGACGACGAATCCTGACCGCGACGCCCGTGCATTGACGCCGATCAATCGCGGACTTTGATCGCGCATCCCTTCCATTCGAGCTGTAGGGCGTCATCCGAACCGACGCTAATGCGCGTTCCGAAGCGCGCGCATTCTCGGTTGAGCCTCTCCAATACCCACGCACGATCAGCTGTCGAAGCGCGGTTGAGGCGCATATTGCGAATCTGCAGCGGCACCAACGCAAGCGCAACGAGCGTCCTGTCTGCGGCACGGATAGTCGGGAAGTGCATGAGCACCAGATCATCACGGAACTCTTCGTAGCCGCTGATACCCTCGTAGTCGTCGATGAAGTCGCCGCAGCCGTAGAGGATCAGCCTTTGGCGATAGACCTCGATGGCTTTGAAGTGGTGCGAGGAATGACCGTGCACGACATCGACTGCGCCGGCGTCGATCAAGCGATGGGCGAAACGGATTTGCACTTCTGGGATCTTGTATTCCCAGTTTCGGCCCCAATGGATCGAAGCGACTACCACGTCGCCTGGCTGGCGCATGGCGTGCATTGTCTCCGCGATGCTGTCCGCACTCTCCTCGCTAAGGTTGGAAATCAGATTCACGCCCGGCTTGCCGGCGCCTGCCGCCCAATCGCGCGGGACGCCACTGCACGGCGATGCAAAGCCGAAGATGAGGATGCGCGGTCCTTTGCGCGTGTCGAGTATGGCCGGCGCTGCCGCAGGCGCCGCGCTGCGGCCGGCACCAGCACAACGGATGCCAGCCCGGTCCAGGTTGGATAGTGTTTCGACCAGCCCCGACCACCCCCAGTCGAGGACGTGATTGTTGGCAAGGACACAGCAATCGATTCCGGCCGCCGCAATCACTGGTACATTGGCGGGGCTCATCTTGTAGTTTATGCCCTTCGCCTCGTACGCCGTACTGTGCGTCACGGCCGTTTCGAGATTGACGATCCTCGCGTCCGGCTTCCGGCGATCGAGCTCTAACAGCGCCTCACCCCAGATGTACTCGAACCCCGCCGGCCTGCGGATGGGACCATGTGCGCGTTCCGCGAGCTGCACGTACTCGACAGCTGACCCGACGTAGTCCTCATGGAGACGATCGTCGCCGGGATGCGGCAGGATCTGGTCGACGCCGCGTCCCGTCATGACGTCGCCAGCCAGAAACAGCGTGATGGAGGCGCAATTCCCCGTACCTCGCGTAGCCATACACCGCGCCCCGACTTCAAGCAGCGGCGACGCATTGCTGCCGCCGCGCGACCTTCTTTAGCAAGACGACTACATCGGGTTGAAGATCGGCCTCTTGACCACAGTCAATGCCGTTAGCCTCACGCCTTCCACTTATTCTCGGATCGTTCAGTAGGTCGGCTTAGATGGCTCAACTGGGCAAGTTACAGATTTGCCCCCCCCGATCGATGTGTTGCCCGAGGAACACAACCGATGTACCAGCACATCCTGATCCCCACCGACGGCAGCGAAAGGTCCGCACGAGCCATCGCCCAAGGGATTGCCTTGGCTGCGCTTCTGAACGCACGGGTGACGGCGCTCATGGCTACTCCACCGATCCCACCCATCGTGCTCGAGGGCCTCGCGGCGCTCGAGCAGAATGCCAAGGACTACGCTGCGCAATCACTCGCGGTTGCAGCCAAAGCGGCGGCCGCGGCCGCGGTTCACTGCGAGACAACCCACCTTGAGCACGACCGACCTTGGGAGGCGATCATCCAAACCGCCGAGCGAAAGGGCTGCGACCTGATCGTCATGGCCTCGCATGGAAGGGCGGGCGTCTCTGCCGTTGTCCTCGGCAGTGAGACCAACAAGGTTCTCACGCACAGCAAGGTTCCAGTCCTCGTGTGTCGCTGACCCAGGTGAGAGCAGACGCCTGCCCTGTTTGACCCTGTCGCGCGAAAGAGTCTGGAACCGGGCCCATCCACGCATCAAGGCGCTGCGCTGTTTGTTGGATGCCCAGATTTTTGGATGAAGCTCCGCACCTCGGGGAGAATGCGTGTTCGCCAAGTTTCGCCGTGGAAGAGGGAGAAGTGTCCGCAACCAGAAACGACAAGCCTTTGGCGCGCGCCGGCTGGAATGGATGGGCATAGGTCGTGTGCCCGCTGCGTTTGGCCGGGCGCGGCGATGTCGTCGTATTCCCCTTCCACTGTCATGAGCGCCGTCGCCCGGATGCTTGCCAGTGCCACCTTCCGATTGCGGGCGCGGAAATTCCCGCGCACGAGCGTGCGTTCCAGGTAGACGTGGCGCATGATGTCGAGAAAGACCTCGGCCGGAAGGTCCATCACGGCCGAATAAAGATCGAGGAAGGGGAAGCGCACCGGGTCGGCGCCGTCGTCAGTAACCACCTTTCCAAGGAGCTCGCCGCCTTCTCGCAGATGACGGGCCAAGTGCGCCCACAGACCCATCAGCTGCACGGAGCCTGGATAGACGAGACGGCCCATGCCGACGTCCGGCGGCGGCGGTACCTGGGTGATCACGTTGCGCTCGTACCAGGACAGCGTGCGCGATCTGATGAGGCGCGAGACGCGCGTCGGGTTGGCCGCAGGATCGACCGGCGCGGCCATCAGCACGAGACTGCGTGGCGCGCAACCCTGGTCATTGGCGGAATGATAGGCGGCGGCCACAAGCGTCGGCACGCCTGCTTGACAGAGCGCAACGACATTGAGCTCGGGGGCCAAAGCCCTCATGGCCTTGATGACATAAGATATGTTCTCGTCGATCGTGTGGGCCGCGTAGGAATCGCCATGGAAAGACCTCGGCGGCGGGCTGCCCCGCGCGCAATCACCGGCCGCCTTCTGATTCGAAGTTCGCCGTGGCTTTTCGAGTTCATGGCACACTCTTGGCACACTGGGTTCGAATCCCATCAGCCATCCCACCGATTTGAGCGAGACGATGGTCCGCGGCTACTTCCTCGCGCTGCTGCTTCTCGCACTCGCGGGTGTCGTGCAGGCGCACGACGAGCCTGCGCAGTCCCACGACCACGCGAAGGTGAGCGCTGCGACGGCCGCGCAGACGCCGTTCGGCATTGCAGGCGACCGATCGCGGGCGACGCGCACCGTCGCCGTCGACATGACGGACGGGATGCGGTTCATTCCGTCGGAGCTCGCGGTGAAACGCGGCGAAACCATCCGGTTCGTCGTCTCGAACAAGGGAGCCGTGCTGCACGAGATGGTGCTGGGCACGAAGGCGGAGCTCGCGCGGCATGCGGAGCTGATGAAGAAGAAGTCCCCGGAAATGCATCACGACGCCGGTTCGATGGTGCACGTGAAGCCAGGCGCCGAGGGCGAGATCGTGTGGCGGTTCAATCGCGTGGGGACGTTTCAATACGCATGCCTGGTTCCCGGCCATTTCGACGCGGGAATGATCGGGACCATCACCGTGAAGTGAGCGAAGTAACACGGCCAAGAGCCCGCAATACAGAACAATTGAAGTCCCCCGTGGCTCTGCGAGCTCATGCCACACTCTTGGCGCACGACTGTCCGATCAAGCCAACCACCAGAGGTATGAAAAAGCGCACGGCGATCGCTCGCCGTGCGCCCGGTGCATGCCGGATCGACTACGACGTCGCCGCGAACCTGCCCGACTGGAAGTCCTTGACCGCCTGGAAGATCTCGTCGTTCGTGTTCATCACGAACGGCCCGTACTGGGCGATCGGCTCGCCGAGCGGCCTGCCGGCGATCAGCAGCGCGCGCGCCGGTGCCGCGGCCTCGAGCACGACGCCGTCGCTTCGCCGCGTTGGCGAGAATCGCCATCCGCTGCACCGGCACCTCCGTGCCGCCGATCTTGAACGCGCCGCGATAGACGTAGACGAACGCGTTGTGCGGCGGCGGCAGCGCCTGCGCGAAGCGTCGCGCCGGCCGGCATCTCGAGGTCGAGATACAGCGGCTCGGTGACTTCGCGCTGCATCGCGCCGTCGACGCCGTGGCTGCGGCCCGCGATCACCCGCACCTTCACGCCGTCGCCGGTCGTGAACTCCGGGATCTCCGCGGTCTGGATGTCGCGATACCACGGCGCGCGCATCTTGTCCTTCGCCGGCAGGTTGAGCCAGAGCTGGAAGCCTTCCATCCGGCCCGTCCTCCTGCTCGGGCAGCTCCGAGTGGATGACGCCGCGCCCGGCCGTCATCCATTGCACGCCGCCGTTCGAGAGCAGCCCTTCGTGGCCGGCGCTGTCGCGATGGCGCATGCGGCCGGCGATCATGTAGGTGACGGTCTCGAAGCCGCGATGCGGGTGGTCGGGGAAGCCGCCGATGTAGTCGCTCGGGATTGTCGGTGCCGAACGCGTCGAGCATCAGGAACGGGTCGAGCCGGCGCTGCAGCGGCTGCGTCAGCACGCGCGTGAGCTTGACGCCGGCGCCGTCGGAGGTCGGCTGTGCCGGCGACACGCGCTCGACCGCGCGCGGCCGCGGCACCGTCTCGGGTTTGAGGTTGGTCGTCAGTCGTCGTCATTGCATTCTCCTTCGATACGGCACGATGAGCATTCGACCGTATATGTGGGTGGTTCGAATCTCGCGTCCGAAGAGCGAGTCTGGCCCTGCCGTATCGGCTTCACGCCGCCACGCTCCTCAACTGGAACGAGCGCAGCAACCGCGTTCCTCGATCTGCTCGTACGCCGAGCAGCCATCGCGCTCTCTTCCGCGCCGCGCCCAGCGCCAGGCCTTCGGCGTAGACGAAGTGCACGTCGGTCATCCCGAGGAACAGCCAGCACCCGTACTGAAGATACGGCGACCTGCGTATCCGCCGGCGTGTTCCGGTACCTGCCTCCGCGCGTCAGCGCCACATAAACCGTCTTGCCCTCGAGCAGACCTTCGGGCCCCTTCTCCGTGTAGCGGAACGTCACGCCGGCCACGCGAGATCGCGTCGATCCAGTTCTTGAGCGGCGACGGCACGCCGAAGTTGTACATCGGAACGCCCAGCACCACCACGTCGGCGGCCTGGATCTCGGCGATCAATGCGTCGTCCAGCGCCACGCGCGCGGCCTGTTCCGGAGTACGTTTGCTCGGCCGGCGTGAAAAGCGCGCTAGCGCGACTTCATCGAGGACCGGGTGAGGCGTGTGGTTCAGGTCACGAACCGTCGAGCGGGCTCTCGGGACTTCGGCTTCGCGCAGCGCGCTCGACGATGCGGTTGGCCAGGCGAGTGGAATGAGAGGCTTCGCGGCGTGCGCTGGAATTGATTTGCAGGATGTTCATCGTCGACTCCTCGTGGTTGACGGGGTCTGACGACTCAATGTATTTGTTGCTTCCACAGGTCCGGAAGCCGTTAAAATGGATAACATTGTTCCACCATGGCAACAATAGCGGCGACCAGGCGGAAAACGCCACCCACGGTCCGAACCCGAGCCAACCTGAACCTCGCGCCGAACGACCTCCTGCTCTATGCGCGGGTGGTCGACGAACGCAGCTTTTCCCGCGCGGCCGAGCGCCTGGGTCTGCCGAAGTCGACGGTCTCGCGGCGGGTCGCCGCGCTCGAAAAGCAACTGGGCGAGCGGCTCCTGCTGCGCACGACGCGGAAGCTGACCGTCACCGACTTCGGCCTCGCCGTGCTGGAGCATGCGCGCCATGTCGCCGAGGACGTCGCGGCGGCCGAGGCGCTCGCCCAGAACCTGCAAGTCAAGCCGAGCGGGCGGCTGCGGGTGACGATGCCGAGCGATCTCGCGAACGTCGTGCTGGCGCCGTTCCTGGCGAGTTCGCGCTCGACTATCCGGCGATCTCGCTCGAGCTCGACCTGTCCGCGCGGTTCGTCGACCTGATCGGCGAGAACTTCGACGTCGCGATCCGCATGGGCGACTTGCGCGACGACGCATCCCTCGCCGCGCGCAAGGTCGCCGTGTTCAGCGTGAGCCTGTACGCCGCGCCGGGCTATCTCGCGCGCCGCGGAATGCCGTCCGAGCCCGAGGCGCTGATGGAGCACGACGCGCTTGCGTGTTCTCGCGCGCACCGGCGACGCGATGCCATGGGTGCTCACGCGAGGCGACGAGCGCTGGGAGGGATGCCTCCGGGCCGCGCGACGGCTAACTCACCGGAGCTCCTGATGCGAATGGCGCTCGGCGGCGCCGGGATCACCGTCGTCAACGATCACTTCGCGATCGCGCTATTTGCAGCGCGGCGAGCTCGTCCAGGTGCTGCCCGACTGGCGGCTACCGCCCGTGAGCGCATGGGCCGTCTTCCCCGGCGCCGGCTGATGCCGGCGCGCACGCGCGTCTTTCTCGACGCGCTCGCCGCCAAGTTCAGCGGCCCGGAGTGTCAGGCGATGGAGGCGGAGGTCGCGGCTGAATCCAAGTCGCGAGGCGTGCGGCCGCGCCGCCGCAGGCCTCGCGGCGATAGGCACGATGCGATCAGCGGATCGATCAGCGGACGGACGCTCGGCGTCCGCCCCAGCAGCGGAGCATGACGAAGCCGCCGATCATGCCGCCCAGGTGCGCGAAGTGGGCGACGCCCTCCTGCGTGCCGGTGACGCCGAGGAACAGCTCGAGCGCCGCGTAGACGAACACGAACGTCCGCGCCTGCATCGGAATCGGCGGGAAGATCAGCATCACGCGATTGTTCGGGAAGTACATCGCGTACGCGAGCAGCAGCCCGAAGACCGCGCCCGAAGCGCCAACCACCGGATAGAAGCCGCCCGTGACGACGGCGAACGCGAGTTGCGTGAGCGCCGCGGAGACGGCGCACACGAAGTAATACGTGAGGTAACGCCGCGTGCCGAACACCTGCTCGATCGCGCCGCCGAACATGTAGAGCGCGAACATGTTGAACGCGAGGTGCAGCAAGCCGCCGTGCAGGAACGCATAGGTGACGAGCTGCCACGGGGCGAAGCTCGGCGCGCCTGCCTGCGCGGCGCCGAGCGGCCACAGCGCGAACGCGCCGAAGAGCCCGGAGCGATTTGCTCGAGAAAGACACCGCGACGTTGGCGAAGATCAGCAGGGTGGTGCCGGGAGGCATTGGGCGATAATTGGGGTGGCCGGGGCGCTCTTCAAGCCTCGATCCCGCCCAGATTCACGATCCGGACCAAGCCCGATGGCGCGCAAGAAACGAAAGCGTGCAACGGCGCTCGCCGCGCGCATCGAACGGCGCACGCCCAATCGACCTGCGTCTTAAAACTCCCTGAAGTTGCAGGAGTGCCTGTTGGGTTGCGCCCGCTTCCGTACAACAACCAAGGAGTTGTGATGAACAAAACGCTGGTCCTGCTTCTCTTCGCCGCGGTGGCAACCTATGCCATTCATGCTTTCGCCCAGCTCCGCGATGCTCGCACCGTGACCCCGATCGGCACGTCGTCGTCCAGCGGGATTTCGTTCGTCTGGTTCTACGACAGCAGCGAGCGAGCCGTTTACGTTTGCCGTACGGGCCAAGCCGATGCCGTCGAGTGCAAGGCGAAGGCGACGCTGCCCTAGGCCCAGCGGCGCAGGAAACCGGTCCGCGTGGCGTGATCGATCCGTACCGCCGGGCAGCCGGCCGCAAGGAAGGCTACTGCCGGCGCATGCCGAGCGCCCAGTTCGGGGGCCACGCGCAGTACGGTGAGTCGTACGACCGTCCTTGCGCGTGGATCCGGTACATCATCGCCTCGACCGGCTCGCGCACGCGTTCGCCATAGTTGGCGAGCGCGCTGAGCCCGGCCTTGCAGTTGCGCTCGACGCTTCCGCGAGCGCCACGGTGACATACATTGCGTTGCGCGCGTCGGCGTCGCGTCCGGTCAGCGCGCGCGCGAGCGCGTAGGTGGTCCAATCCTCGAGGCGCCAGGTGCGGATGCGCGTGCCCCGAGTACGGCAAGCGCGTGCAGCGCAAGTTGCTGGCGCCGTCTCCGGTTGCGAGGGACTCACTTCGCAGATGCAGAACGCGGCGAGGTTGCCGACGACCTCCGGATCGTTCGGATTCGCGCCGAAGGCCTTCAGTGGCAGATCGAACGCTTCGGGATGTGTCGGCGGATCCAGTACGCCGCATCGCCTCGTCGTTGAGCCGCCGCGTCGCCATGGGATCGATGGTTGCGCAATTCCGCTCGCGTCTTCCCCGACCGAGACCGCCTTGGGCGCTCTTCCATCACCGCCTGCTGACGATGTTCTCCGCCGTCCATAGCACGCGGTTCACCTCGCGCTGCGCCCTCGCCGCGACTCGCGGCACGGTTTGCGCGAGCGTCGTGCCTTGCGTACCTGCAGCCGACCCGCGGGCGCGGTCGGACGAGGTAGCTCGCCGCGCAATTCGCGCGGTAGTGCGCTCTGCGACGACATGCGCGCTGCGGGTGCCGGCGGCGACGCCATCGCACGCGTGCGTCCGCTGTCGATGGTCGGCGGTGTCGCTCCGACGCGAAACGGAGGCGATTGGGCGTGCGTCGGCGGCGGTGTCTCCTCGACCGCGATCCGCGACATCCCGGACGGGGACGTCAGTCGTGGGGGCGGCCGCCACGCGGCGATCGGCACGCAGACGACTTCGGAGTCGGCACCGTAGCCGACGGTCAAGTCGGCACTGCAGCAGGTACAGGAGTCACCGCACTGTGGCGCTGCGCGCCCGCTACGGCGGCGGCGTGACCGGCGCGGTTGCCGCCTGGGGCCGCGATCCTCGATCGGCGCGGTCTTGCGCTGGGTGCAGCCGAAGAAGCGCGAGAGCGGCGCTAGGGCCCCGCGCGGTATCGCTCCTTGCCGTCCGCGGCCCGCGGCGCGAACGGCGCAGCGAAGAGCGGATTGGGCGCCGCGGCGGTCGACTCGGGAGTGGAGACGCGGTCCTGCGGCTCTGTCGCCGGCGGATTCGACGACGCGATCTTTTCGCGTCGGCGGATGCGAACTCGGCGCTGTACGGATCCGCTGGCGCCATGCTCTCGCCCGATGGTGGACGGCGGCACGACTCCGCCGTCTTGCCGGGCGGTCGGGGCCGTCTCGACGGGCGCGCGCTCCGAGACGTTGGGGCCGCCCGTCCCGCTCCGGGTGTGCGGTATCTCGATCGTGTCGCCGCGGACCACCGATGCGCGTGGAGTCCGCATCGCCTAGCGGCCTGGTGGTGTGCCTTGCGGTCGTCACCGACGGCGGACCGGGTGGAGGGCGCGCGAGTGGCCGCGTGCTGCCGATTTGGTTGCCGGGCGGTTTGGCTCGCGCCTGCGTGGCGAAGCTCGCTGCGCCCCTGCGGGTGCGGCTTGTAAGGCAACTCGGTCCCTCGGCGGAACGGCGCGGATTCCGGTTTCGACTCTGGCGCGGGGACGGCGGCGTCGCGGGCTGCGTAGCCCCGACGTCAACCGGGTCCTCGGTGCGCTCCTCCGGCGCCTGGCTGGTGCCTCCGCGCGGAGGGCGCGCTCGGCGATGACCGGGGGAGAGCGACTTCGGCTCGCGACGTTGGTCCGGGATGCTCGTGAGATGCCGGCTTCGTCCTGCTGTCGCCGGGCGCCCGGGGCGTGCCGGCGCTTTCTTCGCCGCGGCGGAGCGGAATGGCCGTGCCACGTCCGCACCTTGGCGAACCAGTCCTCGCGCCCTGTCCAGCAGCGCCCTTCGTGGCGTCGGGAAAGAGCAGGTGCGCGACCGACTGCGCCGAGCCCCAGAGCCACCGCGATGGCAAGCGCCGCGACCCCGTCGCGCGAGCAGTGTGCCCGGGTGGCCGGGACGCGACGTCGCTGCGTCGCGTGACACCAACTGACCTCCGGTGTCGCCCGCGCCGCTCGGCGTGCCTTCGCAAGTCCGTAGGCGCGGCAAAGACGAGCGGGGGCCCGCTGTACTCGAGATCGATCGACGCCCGCTCGCGCGGCGCTTGCTTCGCCCGCTCCCGCGAGCTTGACGGAACACGCGCACCGGCGACCGCGATCCGCGTCATCGGAGTGAGCGGCGAAGCGTGCCCGGGTCGGGGCGCCTGATGTCGCGCGCGAACGTCCAGCCCGCGGCGAGCGACTGCGCGACTCGCCTGCCGTCAGCATTGCGCCGGTGGCATCGATCATCGCCTGGTGCGGAAGTACTGCGGCGCGTCCGATCGTGATGCCGGCGAAGCGTCACGATCAGCGCCTTCGCCGCGTCGTAGCGGACGTGGTCCATCCAATTCGCCGATCCGGCGAACGCGCGGTCACGTACGTCCGGCAGATAGCGCTTGAGCATCGCCGCGAGACTGTAGAATGTCGCACCGCCAGTCGAACTGCTCGCGTCGTGCGGTGAGATCGCCGTCGTGGCCGTCGATCAGTGCCTGCAGGAGCCGCGGGCGACTGGTAGTCGTATTCCGTTGCCAGCCGATCGGCAACGCGCGGTCGAGGCTCTCCCCGGAACCAGCGAAAAGGCGAAGTCGATGAGCGCGAGCTGGCCGAACAGCGGATAGAGCGGCGCGTCGTCGACTTCCGGATCGAAGCTCGCGGGCGACCGGGACGCAGACGTTGTCGCCCTTGATGTCGAGGTGCACGAGCTGCAGCTGGTGGAGTTTCCTTCAGCGCCTTGAGGCAATAGTGGGCGAGCGCCCACCAGTGCGGCAATCCTCGAAGGCGTGGCGATAGACGTGCCCGTCGCGATAGAGAGGCAAAAGCGTCGCCCATTGGTCGACGGTCACTCCAGCGTCGTACGTCTGGCACGAGCTGGCGCCCTTCGGAGCCGCGATCGAACTGCACGACGTCGGGCACGCAGCTCGATGCCATGCCCGATGAGGCGCGCGAGGATGCGCCGATCGCGTCGTCCAGCGCGAAGTCGCCGTCGGTACGATTCGAGGAAGCGCTTGGTATAGCGGCGCCGCTCGCCGGGTGCCACGGCTTCGCGAGACACCTCGACGTGCTCGCCGGTCACCATCTTGAGGCGGCCGCGCCCGAACGACGCGTTCGATCTGCTCGGGAGTCATGGCTTAAACGGCTCCGGTCGGGGATTGCGATGAATCACGAGCACGGTCGCATCGTCGTTGCTGCCGTGAGGCGCGCAAGCTCGACCAGGCGCCCGCAACAGCGCGCCAGCGGCGCACGGGCCGGAGCCGACGCCTCAATGTCGCGCGGCTCGACGTGCTTGTGCAAGCCGTCGCTGCAAAGCACCAGCATCTCGTCGTCCGCCAGCTCACGCTCGCCACGTTCGGAGCGTCGACGGCGCCGTCGCCGACCATGCGCGCGGGATCGTCGGGGCAGCCTCGGGCGGAGGAGCCTCGCCGAGATGACCGTAAGTATCGTCGCGCGACAAGAGCTCGCCGCCTCGGCTCTGCGACGTGCGCACGCGATAGACGCGGCAATCGCCGACCCACGCGATCAGCCAGCGCGACAGCGCTGGCCGGTCGCGGCGCACAACGAGACGGTGGCCGCACCGGACTCCGCCGTGTGGCTTCGCCATCGCGGACGCGACATCGCGGTCGGCATCGAGCAATGCGCTCGACATCGAGCGCTGCTCGACCCGGCGCCGGTCGAGAGCGCGGTGCAGCCTGCGCACGCAGCTCCCGGCTGGCCCACGACGCCATCGCGCCGCCGCCGACGCCGTCGGCGACGACGTAGACCGGCGCACGCGCGGTCGAGCGCGCTGTGCGAATCCTCGTTCGCCGGATGGGGCTTGCCGCGGGCGGAAGCGGCCGCGACGTCGAGGCGCACTCCGCGTGCCTCCAGCACCGCGGCCTCGGATTGGGTCGTCGTTCGCGGCGCGCGCCGGCGTCCCGGGCGGCGTCTGCGGCTCGCGTGGAGCGGCTGCGGGCTGTGACGAGGCTCATGGTCTCGAGGCTTCTCTCGAAGGGTCAGCGTGCATTCGGGCTCGCCGGCATTCGGTGCGGCCGAGGCGCATCGGCTCTCGCCCGCCTGCCATTGGAAGTGGGATCCCTGCGGATGCGTCGCGCCGCCCACGGTGACGCCGTTGTCGCCATGCACGACGACCTTGGCCGCGCCTTCGTCCGACTCGACCATGTCGACGTGGTGACCCGAGACCTCTCGTGCGCCCAGTCGATCACCAGCGTCTGGGTTCGCGAGCGGCCGACGCGAAACGGCAGAGCGTCTCCGCGAGCGGAACCGTACGTTCCCCCGTGGCCATGCTCACGGAAAGGACGAGTCCGCTCGGGCGCGCGCGCACGGCGACGATGGGCGTCGCAGGCGTGGTGGGCGTCGAGACCTGTGGCGCCAGCGGTCGTCGCGGGCGTGCCCACTCGCCGGCGGTCCGCAGCAAGAGCCGCGGAAGTGCGGCCACGGCTCGACGCGAGCGAATCCGGAGAGGACGATGCGCGACCGGGCACGACTTCGATCACCGTGTCGTCCGCCGGACTTGTCCCATTCACTCCGCTTCCGGCCGAGCACCTCGTCGCCGACTCGACGCGAAGGCCGTTCGTCGAGCGACTGTCGGTCACCGACCATGCCCCCTCGTCGAGCCATACCTCGCAGTGGCGACGGCTGACGTATTGCCGTCACCGGCGATGTCGCAGCCCTCGCCGTCGCCTACCGTATAGCGGCGACCGGAACGACGGCGTTCAGCGTGACACGGCGGTTGCCGTGGGCATGGCTGTCGATCTCCACTTCACAATGTGCGACCGGCAAGCGGCGTGCGCGGGGCCTCCGCGCGCCGGCCTTGTCCTTCGCCTGGCGGGCACACGTCGAGCTCCGACGAGCGCCCCTAGAGATCACCTCAACCAGTGCGTGCCCGGCCGCGCTACGGAGCTCCGCACTTGCGCCAGGAGCTCGCCGTACGCCTTCGTCCGGCGCGCCATCGTCTTCGACGGGTACGGCATTCAGGCCGCCGAAGTGCGCGAATCCATCGCGCTCGCGTTCGGAAGCCGGCCGATGACCTCTTTCTCGATGTACGTCTTCTTGATCTGTCGGCGGCCTCGAACTCGCGCATAAGCCGCCGCAAGAGATCGCGTTCGACGTCGCCTTCGCATCGACCTCGATCGACGTCAAGAGATAGCGGTCGCGCTCGGCGATCGCGAGGCGTGCATACGGACGTCGACTCGCGACGAACTGCTCGAGCTCCTCGGCGGATCGCGGCGACCACTTGGCGCATAGGCGCCGACAGGTGCTGCGGTCGCGGTAGCGAATCGTGGCCGGCAGTGCTGCGAAGCTCTGGCTCGCGCTTCGCCCGCATGACGGCCTGGCCCAGCGGCGTCGCGCGCGGCGGCAGGTCACGCGCGTGAACAGGCGATTCACCTTGTCGTACGACCCACCCTTTAATTGCCATGTCTCATCTCCGGTAGGCGATGACCATTGTCGCCAGTGGGCCCGCCATCTTGAGGTGCCGCACGCGCGGGCTGGCGGGCAGGCCGTAGCGCCGCGTAAGTCGATCGACGAATTGTCCCCATGCGGGTTGAATCGTTTCCCCCGCCTGGACACGAGGCTTGAGCGCGGGCAGCGACAGATCGATCTGCACGGCGATCCGGGAGACGTCGCCGACCTGGACGATCGCGCGCCGGAACGTGTCCTCCATGTCGGAAAGGCAGGTCGCGAACGGTCCGTCGAAGGTCCAGACGAGCGGGGCTTCGACGTTCTCGCCGAAGCGGTCGCCGCGCGGTCGCTTTCCATTGCCGGTGACGACGCGCTTCACTTGGCTTCTCCCGACATGTGCCCGCTGTGGCGCGCGGCGATCTGCATGCCGATCTCGGCGGCGGGATTGGGACCGTGGTCGCCCGCGCTGTGGATGCGGCCCGTCGCCGCGATCCAGTTGCGCTCGGTCAGCACGCCGATGACCTTGGTCCACCGGCCATCGTTCGGGTCCGTCTTGTACGCCGCGACATACCACTTGTAGGGGCGCAGCGGCCCGCACGCGCTGCGATCGCTGCGCGCGCTCACTGGACTACCCTCCGCGCTTCGCGCTGCGGGGCAATTCGCGCTCGGGAGCGGCCCTTCGCGCTCATCTGGACTACCCTCCGCGCTTCGCGCTGCGGGGCAATTCGCGCTCGGGAGCGGCCCTTCGCGCTCATGGCGTCCGCGGCGCAGAGGCGGGCGAGCTCGTCCAGTGTGCGTCCGTCGTTGGGGAAGGTCGGCGTTCCGGTCTTGCCCGCGATCCAATCCATCGCGCGACAGGTGGCTGCGTCGAACACCTGCTCGCACGCGAGCCTCGCCGTTCCCTCGCGATGGCTGTACGAGAGTCCGCTCAGGATGACTTGGGCGGCTTCGCGCGCGATCTTGTTGGGCTGAGGTTCCGCGAGCCCCCAGCGCATCACGGCGGGCTTCAATTGCGCGGCGTTCGCCGGACCGGCGCCGCGCAGTCCATCGACGAGATGCGGCTTGCGCACGTCGGTCTGTCCATTCGCCGCCGCCGCCAGCGCCGCCATCATCCCCGCCACCCCCAGCGCGCTCGACCGCGCATGGCCTTGTCCCCAACCTTCCGCGACGACGTCCACGACGCCGCGAGCCCTGCATTGCTCCCAATCGTCGTTGCTGAAACGCTGCCCGTCCGCACCTGCTGCGCACCCCTGCACCTTGGCGAGATCGAGCGGCATCGGGCGCCGCAGCCGGAACGGCGCCCCCAGCGTGTTGCCGACCGGTTCCGCGAACAGCCGGCCATAGGGAACGAGCGTCGCGAGCGGCGTCACGGAGCCCGACTCGTCGCTCGCGTCGACCGCGCGCCCGAACAGGAGATCGCGCTTGCCGCAATCGTTGCGGCCTTCGACGCAGCCCGTCCCAGCCAAAAGCGAGCGCCATGGCCTGCACGTGCCACGGGCGCGCGGCAACTCTGGAACGACTGGTCGGCGCAGAGCATCCGGTCGAGGAAGCGCGCCGAGTTCGAGAGCATCAGCTGGCCGCGCAGGCTGTCAGCGCGTCGGCGATCCGCGGCCTTCTGCATCGCCGCCTGCTCGGCGGCGAGCCAGCGCGCGCCGACGTCGGGGTCGGACAGGAAAGCCGCCGCCATGATCGGCTTGATCACCGAGGCCGGCATCGCATCGTGAAAGACCGCCGGATTGAGCAGCGCGTCGGGACGGTAGCGTACGGGGTACGGCAGGCGCTTGTCGCAGTCTTGGCGCGGCCCGGCCCGTCGTATTCCTGGCGCGTGCACGGCGAGAGCGCGCCGGCGAGCGCCTCGATGCGCCCGGTGGCCACGTCGATCACCGCGATCGCGGCCATGCGCACCATCGCCTTCTCGAGCATCGCGGAGACCGATCGCGCGCCGGCGTCTTCACTGCCGCGAGATCCCGAGCGCGCGGCAGACGTCCTGGCGGCCGGTGTAGCACGCGACCGTCTTCTGCGTGAGCGCCTGTATCGCGGGATCGATCGTGATGTCGACGGAGAAGCCGACGTCAACCGGCGTCCCGCCGATCTCGATGCGATTCGGTCCGTAGCGATAGCCGGTCGGCGTGGCGTCCGCCTCCGCGGCGGTCTCCGTATACAGCCGATACAGCGAGCCCGAAGGTTGGCGCAACGTCGCGAGCGATTGCACCAGCGCGTCGAGCGACGGCGGAACCTTCCACCGCTCGTCGTCGGGCGGAAGTCCACGCTCGCGTCGCCGGAGCCCGACCGCGCGCGCGACGGGCGGTCGGTCGACGCCACGCCGTCATCGCGGGCTGGTTGCACAGGCGCGTGGCGACGCTGCGCGAGCCGGTGACGAAGTACGCGGGCACGGGTGGTCGACCCCGGGCGCCGAGCCCATGAAGATGCAGCCCGGCAGTCCGCGCCACGGATTCGCGCGCGCGACCTGCCGCGCGCTCACCTCGACGAACTGCTCGGGACGCCAATGCGCCATCACGCGCTCGACTTCGGTGCCGCGCCACGAAAGCGCAGCGAGCATCCGTCCTTCGAGCGCGCAAGCATCGTCGCGGCGCTCGCGATGTCGGCGCATTGGACAGTGAACTTGCGACCGGGTAGTCGGGCGTTTCGATCAGCGTGCTCAAGCGTCGTGCGCGCAGCGTCGTACCAGCGCGCGGCATCAAAACCCACCGCATCGGCGACGCGCCGGTTGGCGCCGGTGGAAAAGCGCTTGAGCGCCGCGTCGAGCTCCTCGATCTGCGCGGTCATCCGCTGCGCCGGCGAGAGCGTCGCCTCGCGATTGCGCGCGAGGAATTGCCGCAGGCGTTGCATCCTGCCG
>CAVRVK010000004.1:0-178983 GCA_963724565.1 uncultured Alphaproteobacteria bacterium | reverse complement strand
CGGAACATTCCCCAGACCGGCAGACGTGCAGAGGAAAAAGGAAAAGGCCAGGGACGGCATGCCGTCCCTGGCCCTGTGGTCTGAACGCGTGACGACTAGAAGCTGAACCTCCTCCGAACTGGAAGAAGCGCATGGCGCCGGCGGAGCGACGGCCGTGGTCACCTTCCCGAAGTTGGTGTTCGTCGGGTCGGTGTTCGGGTTGTTGTACGCCGCGTAGTTGAGCAGGTTCTGAATGTCGAAGCGAGCCTGGAACGTGCGG
This sequence comes from uncultured Alphaproteobacteria bacterium, assembly GCA_963724565.1. Lineage (GTDB taxonomy): Bacteria > Pseudomonadota > Alphaproteobacteria > Rhizobiales > Hyphomicrobiaceae > AWTP1-13. The sequence continues at coordinate 178,724 of CAVRVK010000004.1, read as the reverse complement.
CGGCCTCCGAGCCCGAAGTTCCGCGACGAAGTTCATGTTGACGTAGCGTCAGGCCGGGCCCACGCAAGCCGTCGATCTGGAACGGGAACGCTCGCGTCTGGAAGCTCGTCGGCGTCTTCGCTGTTGTCCCTCTCGAAGTTCTCGACGTTGAACCAGTACTTCGTCGGATCGAGCGTCCCATCCGCGTTCAGGGCAATCTCGGGTTGCTCTTCTTGATGTCCTCGAGATTTGCCGTAGAAGAACAGGTTGGTGTTGAACGCGAGCAGCGACCCGGGCTGGTATCTCGAACGTGCCGGCCGTCTGCCACCCGCCGGCGATGGCGGCCAGGATGCCGCCGTCCTTCAGCATCGGCTTCCCGGCGCCGAACGGCAGCTCGTACACCGCGCCGCCGGACAGGCGGAACGGCCGGCTGCTGTTGTCGTTCAGCCACAGCGTCGGCGCGCGGTCGTACTCCTCGACCGTGCGATTCGACCTGCGTGCTGTTGAACGACAGGGCCACGTTCGCCGTGAAGCCGCTCGAGAAGCGGCGGTTCACATTGATCGAGCAGCGAATGGACCTTGACCTCGCCCAGCGGCAGGTTGGTGTAGGTCAGGTTGTTGATCTGCGAGAACGGTCGCAGCAGGCGATTCCGCTGCGACGGTGCGTCGCCGTGAAGAACGCGTTGGTGGCCATCCGCTGATACAGCACCGGATTGGTCGTCTGCAGCGCCGCGAAGTTCGCGATGCGTGTACGGGTTCGTCACGTTCGCGGCGAGCAGCGTTCTGTGTCGCGTGCATCGCGCGCGTTCAGGCTGCCGGGATCCAGTACCGCTGGGGCAGGTAGTCCTGTCGGATGCTGACCTCGATGCGATCCGAATACGACCGCCGTCGTAGGACACCTCCACCGACAGGTTCCTGGCCACCTCGCGCTGGACCCCGATCCGCCACCTCTGCTGGCGCGCGTGCTCGTGGTTCGGGTTCGGATCGTGTAGCCCGAGCCGACGATCGTGTCGACGCCGAGCGACGACCCGATCGGCTGGTCGAAGCGGGTCCCGTCGGCCCGCACCGGGAACGGATCGGAGATGCCCAGGACGCCCGCGTACGGATTGCCGAGGAGGAACGTCTGGCCGAAGTCCGTGCTGTTGGTGTTGGTCGTCGTCGAGCTGTAGCCCGGTTGTTCGGGGTGTAGTCGGCGGCGTTCAGCGTGTCGTAGTAGATCCCGTACCCGGCCTTCAGCACCGTCTTCTCGCCCAGCTTGTAGGCCGCCGAGAAACGGGGCATCCACATGGTCTGCGGCTTCCAGACCGTGCCGTCCTGACCCGGGAGTCGTCGCGTAGACCGAGCCGCCGCGGACACGGAAGCTGCGACGCAGGCACCTGCGGAATCGGCGCCCTGGCGTACGCCGCCTCGGCCAGGTCGGAGATGGCCAGCTTGGCGGTCGGGTCGAAGTCCACGAGCATCGCGTCGTCGTCCTCGGAGATGCCGTTTTCCCACTCGAACCGGAGACCGAGGTTGATCGTCAGGTTCTGTCACACGCCACGTGTCCTGTCCGTAGGCGGCGAAGAAGTGGTTGCGAAGTTGCTCGTCGTCTGAATGGTCGCCGACGAGGTCGACGGAATGCCCAGCATGAACGCCGCCAGGCTCAGCCCGAGATTGCTCGGGGTGAGCTGCGAGGTGTCGCTGGCCTGACGGGTGAACTCGTTGGTGAACGAGAGCTGCCCGGACGGGTTGCCGCCCGGACCGCGCTCGCGCTGCGCGAGCCGGCCGTCGACGCCGACGCGCAGCGTGTGCGCGCCCTTCACCTGGTCAGGTTGACCGTGCCCTGAAGGTTCGTCGTCGTGTCGCCGGAGACGGCCCCGGTCGAGATGCCCTGATAGCCGCCGATGTTGACCTGCGGGCAGCATGCAGTCGTTCTGCGCCGTCGCAGAACGTCGGTCGAGGTACGCCGGCAAGCCCATGTCGGTCGGCTTGTACTCGTGCAGCCGCTTCAGCAGGTCGTCCTGGAAGAACCGGTTGCTCGCGACCTGGGTGTCGATGACCGTCGTGCCGGACGCGTGCGTCCAGTTGCCGATCGCCGCCCAGTTGTAGCGCGTCCGATCGATCGAGTGCAGGCCTTCGAACGCCGGGCACCTCGTACGTCCAGTCGCTCACCGCCTCGAGGAACGTGTTGCCCGAGACGCGGAAGAAGAAGCGGTCGTTGCTCGACGAGTTGTAGTCCACGCGGCCGGCGAACAACGGGCTGACCGGCTTGTCCGGTTCTCCGCCCCGGTAGTAGTTGCCGGTCGGCGTCGTCCCGTTCTCCACGAGGTTCTGATTGGGCGTCGGCACCATCTGCTTGTACAGGTTGTAGAGCGGATTGACGATCCGGTTGGCCGGAATGATGTTGCCCGGGAACGGGATCGCGGATGAATCGGCCGGGACTCGTTCGGATCCGGCGCGCACGGTCAGCGGATCGTAAATCTGGTACTGCGCCGGGTTCGGCAGCCTGAGCAGATCGGAGAAGTCGCCGTTGAGGTGCGCCGCGTTGGCCGGCACGGTGCGCGAGCGCCTGGTTCTTTCCAGGAATGAAGTCGTTCACGTGCGAGTAGTTGGCGAAGAAGAACAGCTTGTTGCGGCCGTCGACGACCTTCGGGATCACGACGCGGCCCGCCGAGCGTGAAGGCCGATGTTGTGCGAACGGCCCTGTCATACGTTCAGGCGCCTTGCCGGCCGGCGTGAAGGTCGAGCTTCTGGCTGCGGGTTCAGCTCGTTGAACTTGTTCGTCCAGTAGCGTGTAGTTCGCCGTGCCGCGTACTGGTTCGTGCCGGCGCGGGTCATCATCGAAATCTGCAGCCCCGTGCCGTGACCGAGCGACGCGTCGAAGTTCGACGTCTCGACGCGCATCTCCTGAATCATGTCGGAGTTCGGCGAGCCGGCGATGCGGCGGCCGATGCCGTTGTTCGTCGCGCCGTCGATCGAGTAGTTGTTGCTGCCCGACGCCGCCGACCGCGTCACCCGCCGCCGCGTCGTGCCGTCCAGCGAACCCCTGGGACACGAGGCTCTGGGTGGTCGGCCGGGTTCACGCCCGAGCGCGAAGCGCGTCAGCATGATGGGCATGTTCGAGAACATCGGCAGGCCTTCGACCATGCGGCTGTCGAAGTTCTGGCCCGAGGAGACCGCCGACGTGTCGAGCAGCGGCGCTTCGGCGGTCGACCGTTCACGACTTCGGTGACCTGGCCGACTTCGAGCCGGCAGCGCGACGCTCAGCTGCTGGCCGACGGCCAGCACAATGCCGCTGTCCGCGTCAGATGTCTTGAAGCCGGTGCATCTCGACCGTAATCTGATAGTTGCCAGGCTGCAGCAGTGGCGCTTCGAAGTAGCCGCTGCCGTTGGTGACGAGCTGCTGAGACGCCCCCGTGTCGGCGCTGGTGATCTTGACGGTCGCGCCGGGGACGACTCCCTGTGCGTCCTTGACCGTGCCAGAGATGTTGCCGCGAGTCTCTTGCGCACTCGCCGGCACGGCCAGAGCAGCGACAAGAGGAGAGCCCACAGCTGTTCGCATTCTCCCGCTCCTTGGTGAACCCACGCATCCATGCGGATCCCGTCTGCCGAGAGGCAGGCGGGGGACGGACCATGTGATGGGATCGCCCGGATGCTATAGCCCGGACACCAGCGTGTCAACGGGCCGCGGCATCACGTGTAGGGAGTACATGATCTGACCGCTCCCGAGAGCAAGTGATCTGTCCGCTTCTGAGAGGCGGCGGGGATACGACAGAGCCGAGGATGCTCGATGTCGTATCCCGACGCCGCGTGGGAGCGGGCGATGACGGTCCAGGAAGTGATGTTGAAGGCGCTCAGCGGCGAGCTGCACTGGTTTCGGGCGGCGGAGATTCTGGGCTGGTCGCCGCGGACGCTGCGGCGCTGGCGGGAGCGGTATGAGACCCACGGGTATAGCGGCCTGATCGACCGGCGGTTGCTGCGGCCCGTCGAAGCGCCGCGTGCCGCCGCCGGAGGTCGAGCGGGTGTTGCGGCTGTACCGCGAGCGGTATGCGGGCTTCAATGTGCGGCACTTTCATCAGATTGCGCGACGGGAGCACGGGGTCACCGTGTCCTACAGTTTCGTGAAACAGACGCTGCAGGCGGCCGGGCTTGGTGAAGAAGCACCGGGCGCGCGGGCCGCCATCGGCGCCGGCGCGAGCCGCGGGCGTGCTTCGGCGAGATGCTGCATCTCGATGGCAGCGTGCACGAGTGGTTCACGCTGGCGCCCGAGGTGCGGCCGTGTCTGATCGCGGTGTCCGACGATGCGACCAAGCGCGTGCTCCACGCGGCGTTCTATCCGAGCGAAAGCACGCGGGCGGTGATGACCAGCCTCGCGGCGGTCCTCCGCACGGAGGGCCTGCCGATGGCGCTCTACACGGACCGCGCGCATTGGGCGTTTCACACGCCGAAGGCGAAGGGGCCGGTCGACAAGACGCGGCTCACGCAGGTCGGGCCGGGCCTTGGCGCGCTTGGGCATCGAGCACATCCCGTCGTACTCCCCGCAGGCGCGCGGCCGGAGTGAGCGGCTCAATCGCACGTTCCAGGATCGCCTGGTCAACGAGCTGCGGGTGGCGGGGATCGCGACGCTCGAGGCGGCCAATCAGTATCTCGCCGAGCCAGTTCGTGCCGCAGCACAACGCCACGTTTGCGCGGGCGCCGCGCGATCCCGGCGAGTGCCTTCGTGCCGCTCGGGCGCGGTCGATCTCGACGCGATTCTGTGTCACGAAGAGACGCGCGTGGTCGCGCCGCGACAACACCGTCGACGTCGACGCGGCGGGTGCTGCAGATCGCGCGCGCAGCCCGGCCGCCGGAGTTGTGTCGGGCTTGAGGTCACCGTCCGCCAGCACCTCGATGGACGGCTACACGATCACGCGCGGCGCCCAACTGCTCGGGCACGTTCCGCGCGATGGGCAGCCCATGGACGCTGCCGCCGCCGTGGACGCCAAGAACGCGCCCACCGCGGCTTGGAAAACGCCCAGAACGCGTTTCCCACAGCGCCCACAGGCGTCACTTTAGCGAAAGCGGTCAGATCACTTGTCAAACAGAAGCGGACAGATCACTTGTCAACAACACGGGCCGCGGATCACGGAATGCTCCTTGGACCCGCACCGGGCGTTCAGGTCCCTTCGCAACGATAGGACACGATCGACGAGATGGGCGGCGCGCTCGGCCATGCGACGTCCACCGCTGGCCGCGTCAGACTTGCCCGCGTGCACTCGTGGCACGTTTCGGAGGCGGCAGGGTCCTTGAGGTCGCGGGTACGACAGCGGCGCCCTCAACGAGACGTTGAGGACCACCTGGGGGATAGAGATGGTCGTCGCCAATCGACGACGGGGCTGACGCCGCGCTCAAGATGGTCGCGCGCCTCGACTGACGAAGCGCCGATGGAAGGCGAGTCCACTGCGTCGGACCCTGCCGGATAGAGGGCCGGCGCGACGCTGCTCCCAGACGCGCCGCGCCAGCAGCTGCGCGATCTGATCGCCTATCGCGCGCAGATCGTGCAGGAGATCACCGCCCGCTCGGCGCAGATCAGGCTGTACCAGGCCAAGGACCTCCTCGTGCGTGCCGAGGCTGCGATCGAGGCGCTGCGCGCGGAGCGCAAGGCGCTCGAGCGCGAGATCGAGGCGCTGATCAAGGCGCAGGCGGCAATGCGAAGCCTCTATCAGCGCCTCGTCACCGTGCCAGGCGTCGGGCTGATCGTGGCGGCAACGCTGATCGCCGAGCTGCCCGAGCTCGGCCGCCTGAGCCGCAGGCAGATCGCCGCGCTTGCCGGCGTGGCGCCGTTCCCCAACGAGAGCGGCGACCGCAGGGGCTACCGCGCCATCAAGGGCGGGCGCGAGGACGTGCGCCAGGCGCTCTTCAACTGCGCGCGCGTCGCCATCGCCCACAATCCCGTTGCCAAGCCCTTCTATGAGCGCCTGCGGGCGCGCGGCAAGGGCCACAAAGTGGCCCTCGTCGCAACCATGCGCAAGCTGCTCACCATCCTCAATGCCATGCTCAAGACCGGCACTGATTGGACAAGCAAAGCCGCATGAGCCAGAACAGACCCGAGACGGTTGCTACGGGTCGGCGAGCTTATCCCCGGGGGGTGCGGGCTGTGCCATGCTTGCGCGTCGCTGCTCGCGACGGGGCGCTCGGATCCAGCACCCAGCGTGGCAGCGATCGGCGCCTGGAAGGGTGGCCCTCGTGTTGGAGGGCCCGAAATCCAGGAGGCCCGCTGTGACCGTTGCCGTCGAAGCGCCAGCAATGGCTGCGGAGTGCGGCGACCGCCGAGAGGCACATGGCCGGCGGCGCGCTCGCAAGAGCAGGCCACCGGCTGCAGCTTGCAGCGGTGCCCAAAATCGCCGTCACGCGGGCGCTGAAAGGCGGCCCGGGGACCCTGGCAAAGGGTCTCGGAAGCCCGACGGGGCTTCCAGGGAGGCCTCCAGCCAGAGGCCTTCCGGGCCGGCAGGCACCGGCCCTGGGTCGCTGAGAGGCGCCCGCGTACCCGTCGCACCCTCGTGTCCCGCCCCCGGGCGGCGCGGGAAAGACACGGCGCGTGCCCGATGCGAGGCAATCGGCCGTAGGCAATAGCTATAGGTTGGGTGGAGCGAAGAGATGACCCTACGAGGCCTATTGCTCGCCGGCTTCCACCTCGGCGAGCTTGCCGCGCCAGTCCTTGCGGGTGAGGTAGGAGATAATCGCGAGCGCGAGCAGCAGGCCGCAGATAGCAAACAGAACGGCGGCGATGGGCCGCTGCGGGGAGAAGAAGATCGTCCAGTTGCCGTTGGACATGACCAGCGACTGGCGCAGGCTGAGCTCGAAAATGGGCGCTATCACAAGGCCGAGAACCAGCGGGGCGGGGTCGAACTCGAGCTTGCGCAGCAGGTAGCCGACCACACCCATGATCAGCATGATCCACACATCGACGATGGAGTTGTTCACCAGGTACACGCCGACGATGCAGAACATGATGATGAGCGGGTAGAGATAGGCGTAGGGGATCTGCAGCACCCGCACGAACAGGCCGACCAGCGGCAAGTTCAATGCCAGCAGCATCAGGTTGCCCACGTACATGGAGGCGATGAAGCCCCAGAACACCTGCGGATGCTCGGTGACGAGCTGCGGGCCTGGCGGCACGCCGTGGATCAGCAGTGCGGCCATCAGCACCGCCGTCACCGGCCCGGTCGGCAGGCCCAGCGCCAGCATCGGCACGAAGGCCCCGGTGGAAGCCGAATTGTTCGCCGATTCAGGCCCCGCCACGCCCGCCACCGCACCCTTGCCGAACTCCTCCGGCGTCTTGGAGATGCGCTTTTCCACCGCATAGGAGAGAAAGCTGGCGATGATGTGCGCGGAGCCCGGCACCACGCCTACCAGGAAGCCCAGCACCGAGCCGCGAGCGATCGGCATGGCCGACTGACGCCACTCCTCGCGGCTCGGCATCAGCTCCTTGAGGCGAGGCGGGACGACCGTGTCGGTCACGGTCTTGCTTGGCGTGGACAGGATCTCGCCGAGCCCGAACAACCCAACCGCCACCGGCACGATGCCGATGCCGTCGCCCAGCTCCTTGACGTCGAAGCTGTAGCGGAAGTGGCCGGTCATGACGTCGATGCCGATGCAGCCGAGCAGCAGCCCGGTGCACGCCATCAGCAGGGTGCGCACGAGCGAGGTCGTCGACATGTAGGCAAGGAACACCAGCCCCAGCACCAGCAGAGCCGTGTATTCGGGCGGCCCGAAGCGCAGCGCAAAGTTGGCGATGGGCGGCGCAACCAGGGTGAGCAAGATCACGCCGAAGGTGCCAGCGATGAACGAGCCGACGGCGGCGATCGCCAGCGCCGCGCCGGCGCGGCCCTTGCGGGCCATGGCATAGCCGTCGATGCAGGTCATGACGGAGGCCGCCTCGCCCGGGATGCGCATCAGGATCGAGGTGGTGGAGCCGCCGTACTGCGAGCCGTAGTAGATGCCGGCCAGCATGACGATCGCCTTGGTGGCGTCGAGCCCGAAGGTTGCGGGCAGCAGGATGGAGATGCCGGCCAACGGTCCGATGCCCGGCAGCATGCCGACCAGCGTGCCGACCAGGCAGCCGAGGAAGGCATAGAACAGCACGTCCGGGCGGAAGGCCACCGAGAAGCCGAGCGCCAGGCTGTCGATGATGGTTTCCATGACCGCCTAGAAGCCAAGTACGCCGCGCGGCAGCGGCGTCTTGAGCAGCAGACTGAACAGCGCATAGGTGCAGGCGGTGACGCCGATGCTGAAGGCGAGCGCAGGCAGGAAGGGTTTCCGCTCGACGAGAAAGATCAGCGCGAACAGCATCACCGTCATGGTCGCGGCGAACCCGAGCGTCGTGAATGCCGCGACGGCAGCTGCGGCCACGACGATGACGCGCAAGGCGTGCGGGCAAGTCGCCCCAGACGACATCGGCCAGCGGCGGGCTGTCGCCGGCCCGCACGAAGAGGACGAGCGCGAAGGCCATCATGAACCCGACCACCAGCGTCGGCAGCATGCCGGCGCCGGGCGAGGCCAGCGTGCCGAACGGCAGATCGCCGCTGACCGCAAGCACGAACAGGCCGGCGACGATGAAGGCGCCGCCTCCGACATGGTCTCTGCGCAGCTTCACACGCGATGCCTCGAAGCGCTGGCCGACGAGGCCCGCGTCACACCTTGCCGATCTGGCGCACGGCTTCCTCGACCCGCCGTGCATCGGCCTGCCAGAAGGCCCTGAACTCGGCCTGGTCGAGATAGGCGACATCCTGGCCGAGGTTCTTCATGGCCTGCACGAACTTCTCGTCCGCCGCCGCGGTGCGCGAGGCGTTGCGCAGCACCGTGACCGCCTGATCCGGCGTGCCCTTGGGCGCGAACATGCCGACCCACAGGTAGAACTCGATGTTGTAGCCGAGCTCCTTCAGGGTCGGCACCTCCGGCAGGGCTGGGGCACGCTGCGCCCCGAAGCAGGCGAGCGCACGCGCCTTGCCGGCCCGCATTTGCACGTTGGCGGCAGCGATCGAGGAGACCAGCACCTGCGAATTGTTGCCGATCAGCGCCGTCAGCGCCGGGCCGCCGCCGTTGGTCGGGAGGTGGCGCAGCCGAATGCCCGCCGCCTGCATGAACAGCGCGGTAGGCAGGTGCAGCGCACCGTGCAGGCCCGAGGAGGAGAAGATCAGCTCGTCGGGCTTGGCTTTGGCGGCATCGACCAATTCCTTCAGCGTCTTGAAGGGCTGCTGGTCATTGACGACGAGCACCATGGGATCGGCGATGAAGCGCGCAATGGGAATAAAGTCGTCGTTGGAGAACTTGACCGGACGGCCGTACAGCCGGTCGACCTCGGCGAAGCCGGAAATCGACACGATGTGGATGAGCAGCGTGTAGCCATCGGGTTTGGCAGCGGCGGCGAACTGGGCGCCGACCGCGCCGGCTGCGCCGGCCTTGGTCTCGATCACGATGGGCTGCTTGATAAGCGGCTCCATCACGGCGGCAAGCGGCCGAGCCACCACATCGGCGGCGCCGCCGGGCGGGAACGGGTTGATGAAAGTGATGGGCCGCGAGGGATAGGCCTCTTGCGCGGCGGTCTGGCCAGTGGCGAGCGCGGCGGCGGTTGCAGCGGAGCCGACGACGAAGCTGCGTCTATCCATGAACGATCCTCCCCTTGGCAAGGGCATCGTGCTCGGCGGCCCTCGTCCGGCGCTCATGGTAGCGGCCGTGCCACTGTGGGGCAACCGCGCCCATTTGATGCGCTCGATCAGAAATTCTCCTGGGAACCCCTGCGATCAGCCACCGCGCTTGAGCAGGGCCTGGCGATCGATCTTGCCGGTGCCGGTCTTGGGCAGCTCGTCGAGATAGGCGACGATACGGGGATACTTGTAGGGCAGCAGCTTAGCCTTCACGAAGTCCTGCAGCTCGCGGGTGACGGCGTCGGAGCCGGATGCCGCATCGGCCATGACGACGAAGGCCTTAAGCGTGGTGAGGCCGTCCGCCTGGGCGACCGCCAGCACCGCGCACTCCCTGACGGAGGGATGGTCCGCCAGGCACAGCTCCACCTCCAGCGGGTAGACCCATTGGCCGCTGACCTTCACCAGGTCGTCGGCGCGGCCGCGGAAGAAATGGAAGCCGTCGGCATCGCGCACGAAGCGATCGCCGGTGTAGATCCACCCCTCCGCACGCATGGTCTCCGCCGTCTTGTCCGGGCGGTTCCAGTAGCAAGGCGCATTGGACTGCCCGCGCACCCATAGGATGCCTTCCTCGCCGTCCGCCGCCTCGCTGCCATTAGCGTCGGTGAGCTTGATCTCGTAGCCCGGCACCCGCTTGCCGGCGGAGCCGAGCTTCTTCTGCGCGGGCGTATTGGAGAGATAGATGTGCAGCACCTCGGTGGAGCCCAGGCCCTCCATGATGTCGAGGTGCGAGATCGCCTTCCAGGCGTTGAACACCTCGGCGGACAGCACCTCGGCCGCCGACACGGCAAGGCGCAGGCTCGAAAGGTCGGCAGACCTAGCCTCGGGCGCCTTGGTGAGCGCGGTGTAGAGGGTCGGCAGGCCGAAAAACACGGTCGGCCGGTAGCGGGCGATGCAATCGAAGATGGCGGCGGGCTTCGGCTGGCCCGGCAGCAACACGCTGGACGCGCCAACCGCAAATGGAAACGTGATGGAGTTGCCGAAGCCCGTAGGCGAAGAAGATCTTCGGAACAGAGAAGCAGATGTCGTGCTCGCCGAGCGCCAGCAGATGGCGCGCGTAGGAGAGATGCGTGTAGGCCATGTCGTGCTGCAGGTGCACGATGCCCTTGGGCCGGCCGGTGGAGCCCGACGAGTACATCCAGAACGCCATGTCGTCGCGGTGCGTGTCTGCGACCTCAAGGGCCGGAGCAGGGCGGGAGAGCCACTCGGCAACGCTGCGCGCCGTGACGGCGGGTGCGGCCGGTGCCTCGCCGTTGGCGATGACGAGCGTGCGCAGCTCGGTGCCCTGGCAAGCCACCGCATCGAAGCGGCTGGCGAAGGCTGCATCGCAAATGGCAACGCGAGCGCCGGAGTCGGCCAGGTAGAACTGCAGCAGGTCGGACGGGGTGAGAGTGTTGACGAGCACCGGCACCAGGCCAGCGCCGATGGCACCGAACAGGGCGGCGGGATAGGCCGGCGTGTCGTCCAGGAACAACAGCACCCGCTCGCCGCGCTTGGCGCCGAGCGACAGCAGACCAGCGGCAAACCGTGACGCGTCCTCCGCGAGCTCGGCGTAGGTGCGCGTGCCCGCTGGCCCGGTCACGGCCGTGCGATGCCCTCGGCCTGCAGTGAGATTGTCGGAGAGGATGGCCGAGGCGTTGTATCGCCCGGGCAGACTGAACCCGATCTCGCGGGTGCCGGGTGCATCCAGCGGCACGAGGTCGGTCATCGTCATTTCCGTCATCCCACGATCTCGCCAACAACTGACTCAACTATTGCCCCGCAGCGTGCGAGTAGCCAACCGCCGTGTCAAAACCGCAGTAGGAGCCCCCGTGCGGCGGCAAGCAACTGTCGGTGATCAACTGGATGTGCTATGCTTCGAGATCAAGCAACCTTCGGAAGCAGCGATGCCCAAAATTGATCGCGAGCACTCAACGCCTCGTTTCTCTGTGCGAAAGGACACGCGTACCGGGAAGTTTGTCCTCGAGAACCGAAAGACGGGAAAGCGATTGCCGTTGAAGGGGTACGGAACCCTCAAGGAGAGTTTGTTCCTCAAGGACAGCGACGTGGACCTTACGCAACCTATCTATGCGCAAATCATGTCCGCCAAGGTTCGCGCGAAGTCTCGCATCCGTCGGCCGTCGTCGCGAGGAACTAGCCGAAAATAGAGCCCGATGTCGGGTCTGTTGCTCGATACCCACGCGCTCGTTTGGTTTCAATCGGCGCAACCTATGGAAGAAGGGTCGCTGAGCGCAATTGTCGAAGCGCAGCATTCGCAAAGCCTGTTTGTTTCGCCGATCACGGCTTGGGAGGTTGCCGTTCTCCAACAACATCCAAATCCGACGAGGCGACCAAATCTTTCGGGCCTGACAGCCGCGACGTGGTTTCGCCAAGCGCGTCGAGAGATGGGTGCGCAGCTTGTGAGAATAGGCGTGCGCATTGCATTGGAGGCCGCCCGGATTCCGGCTGACTGCGATCACAGCGATCCCGGCGACTGCTACCTGATTGCGACCGCGCGCGTCAGGAAGCTTGCTCTAGTCACGCGCGATGCGCGGATACGAGGGCTGGCGGCAGCCGACCCACCGTATCTGTCGGTCATTCCCTGCTGATGCCGGGACCTACTTGGTTGCCCGCCGCGCATCGTAGAGCGCCATGAACTTGGGCGCCATGGCGCGCAGGCGCTCGTCGTCGACGCGCCCCGAACGGCGGATGTAGCTCATCGCCAGCTCCACCGGGGAGAGGCGCATGTGCTCGGGGAAGCGCTCGTACCAGGCGGCCGACTGCTTCGATGCAGCGACCAGCTTCTCGACGATCGGACGCCGCAGGGCCTCGTAGCGGACGAGCGCGGCTGGCAAATCGCCGGGCACCGCCTCCAGCGCCTTGGTCAGCGCCAGCGCGTCCTCGATGGCGAGGCGAGTGCCCGAGCCGATGGAATAGTGCGCCGTGCGCAACGCGTCGCCGATCAGCACGATGTTGCGAAACGACCAGCGCTCGTTCCACACCCAGGGAAAGTTGCGCCAAATCGACCGGTTGGAGATCAACGGGTGGCCTTGCAAGGTCGCCGCGAACACCTCCCCGCAGATGCGCCGGCTTTCGGCATCGCTCGCCTTGTCGAGCCCGGCGCGCACCCAGGTCGCCGGATCGCACTCGACGATGAAGGTGCTCATGCCAGGCGCATAGCGATAATGGTGCGCGTTGAAAGTGCCGAGCTCGTTCTCGACGAAAGTCTGCGTCAGCGTCTCGAAGCGCCTGGGGGTGCCGTACCAGACGAACTTGCTTTCGAGCTGCGTGACCGAGGTGCTGAAATCCCGCTCGAATGTTCGCCGAACGAGCGAGTTGACCCCATCGGCCGCGACGACGAGGTCGGCATCGCCGAGGAGCCGGTCCGGCGAGGCAATGGCGGTTTCGAACTCCAGCACGACACCCGCCTCGCGCGCCCGCTGCTGCAACAGCCGCAGCAGCTCCAGGCGGCCGATGGCCGAGAACCCGACGCCGTCGATGGCGATCGCCTCGCCGCGATGCACGATGGTGATGTCGTCCCAGGCCTCCATGTTCGGCGCAATGAGGTCGACGGTGGCGGGATCGTCCTCGCGCAGGAACTCGAGAGCGCGATCGGAGAAGACCACGCCGAAGCCCCACGTCGCTCCCGCCGGGTTCTGCTCGAACAGGCGGACGCTGTCGGCGGGATGCCGGCTCTTCCACAGAGCTGCGAAATAGAGCCCGCCCGGCCCGCCTCCCAGCACGCTCACGCGCATGGGCATGCTCTTGCGGCGATCTCCACATGCGACGGCATCAATGCAGCACCGGGCCCTTGAGCAGGCGGCGCCGATCGGTCGAGCGGATGCTGATCTGCAGCGTCTTGCCCTCGCGATTGATGGTCATCGGCACCGTTACCCCTGCCTCGCCCAGCGACCACACGCGCCGGAATAGGCCGGCCAGATCGGTCACATCGGCGCCCGCGACCGCGAGCACGATGTCGCCCGCGCGCAGATCGGCTTTCTGCGCCGGCCCGCGGCTGGCAAGGCCCAGGATGGCGATGCTGTTGCCGATCTCGGTGGCATAGAGGCCGAGCCACGGCCGGGGCGGACGATTGGGCCGGCCGATGGTGATCAGGTCCTCGAAAATGGGCTTCAAGAGATCGATCGGCACGATCATGTTGGCATCGTCGGCAGCTTGCGTTGCCCGCGCCGGCTTCTGCCTGGGATCGGCCGTCGCCTGCTGGATTTGCAGCGAACCGATGCCGATGAGGTCGCCGTCCGGGCCGATCAGCGCGGTGCCGCCCCAGAACGGGTGCGCCGGCGCGGTGAAGATCGCCTCGTCCAGCACGTATTCCCAGTAGCCGGAGAATTCCTGCTTGGCGATGATGCGTGCCGCCACCGAGCGCTTGCGCCCGCCCGAGCCGCCCACCACCACGCGCATGCCGACCTCGGCCGCGCTCGAGTTGCCGAGGGTGAGTGCGGGAACGTCGAGGCGGGCCAGCGCCTGCACCAGACCGAAGCCCGTCTCCTGATCGTAGCCCAGCACGTGCCCCGGCACCGTGGCTCCGCTGCTCAGGCTGATCCAGACCGTTTCTGCTTCGGTGATCAGGTAGCCGATGGTGAGGACGACGCCGTCGCCACGGATCAGCGCACCGTGCCCGAGCCGCTCGGTGCCGAGGATCTCGGCGGTGAACGCATCGGCCGGGATGAGCGCGCGTATCCCCACCACCGCGCTCAGCGCGCGATCGAGCTCGTATTCGTAATCTTCGGGTTTGGGCTGCACGGCCGGCTCCACCGCTTGCACGGCTTTGCACGCAGTCTAGCGCCCTTGCGCGAGAGCCGCCACACCGCTGCAGCCGGCCGGTTCACGAGAGGCGATCAAAATCCCTGGCTTTGTCGCGATCAGGCGATACATTGCCGGCGCCGACCGCTTGCCTAGTGTGGCGTCTCGGAATTGCCGACTAACGTTTGCTGCTGGGTGGCGATCGGCAATTCCGAGACAAAGCCACACTAGAACCAATACTTGCTAGTGTCCTTTAGTCTCCGAATTGCCGAGATATCCGGCCGGCAAACGCGTCGGCAATTCGGAGACAGGACACTAGGAGGTTGCGCCGATGGCTGCCTTGTTCGCATTCCTGCATCACCTGGCGGCGTTCTCGCTGTTTGCCGCCCTGGTCGTGCAATTCGTGCTGATCCGCAGCCCGTTGACCGTCGAGAGCGCGCGCAGGCTGCAGCTCTACGATCGTGTCTATGGCATCGCCGCGGTCGTGCTGCTGCTGGTCGGCTCGGGGCGGGTGTTCCATTTCGAGAAAGGCGCCTATTACTATTTCCATTCCTGGACGTTCCTGGCCAAATTATCGCTGTTCGTGATCGTCGGCCTCGTTTCGGTCATCCCGACGATGGAGTTTCTGCGCTGGGGCCCGGCGCTCAAGGCGGGAGCGGTTCCCGCCGTTACCCCGGAGAAGATCAAGTCCATCCGCTCCATCATCCACTACGAGATGCTGGGCGTGGTGCTGATCATTCTGTGCGCCGCGCTGACGGCCAAGGGCATCGGCCCGATGCTGTGATCGGCCGCGACCGTGGCACAAGGCCGGGAGGCGGGTGGGATGCGTTGGGCAGGGCAGCCCACTGCGACAAAGACGGTAACCCGTTGGGCAGGATAAACCTACTGGCAAGCGGAGATGAGTTGCGCTACGCCAGTTGCCGTCGGCGCCCATTTCGCCGGCAGCCGCTCATGGGAAGCACCAGCGGCGATCCGTAAACGCGCTGAGTAGGAGAAGACAACATGGCGCACAAGAACCTCGAGGAAGCGCTGCGAGCGGCCGGCAATACGGTCAAGATGCTGCGCAATTCGCAGATCGGCGCCTATGTGTATCCGGTGGTGGCGCCGGAGTTCACCAACTGGCGCAGCGAGCAGCGCGCGTGGGTCGAGACCTGCGTCCTCTACGATCAGTCGCACCACATGGTGAACCTGTTCGTCCAGGGCCGCGACGCGCAGAAGCTGCTCTCGCACCTCGGCACCAACTCGTTCAAGAGCTTTCCCGATCAACCGCGCCAAGCAGTTCGCGCCCTGCAGCTACGACGGCTTCGTGATCGGCGACGGCATCCTGTTCCACCTGGCCGAGAACGATTTCGTGTTCGTCGGGCGCAACCCGGCCGCCAACTGGATCGAGTTCCACGCCAAGACCGGCGGCTACGACGTGAAGACCGAGTACGACGACCGCTCGCCCTCGCGCCCGATGGGCAAGCCGGTGGTGCGCAGGTTCTACCGCTATCAGATCCAGGGCCCCAACGCCGAGAAGGTCATCCAGAAGCTCAACGGCGGCCCGTTCGCCGACATCAAGTTCTTCAGCATGGACTACATCAACATCGCCGGCCGCAAGGTGCGCGCGCTGCGCCACGGCATGGCGGGCGCGCCGGGCCTGGAGGTGTGGGGTCCGTACGCGGAGGGCGAGGAGATCCGCGCCGCCATCATCGAGGCCGGCAAGGACTTCGGCATGGTGCAGGTCGGCGCCCGCGCCTACGCCACCAACACGCTGGAGTCGGGCTGGATCCCTTCGCCGGTGCCCGCCGTCTACACCGGCGAGAAGATGAAGGCCTACCGGCGAGTGGCTGCCGGGGACCAGCTACGAGGCCAACGCCGGCCTCGGCGGCAGCTTCGTCTCCGACAAAATCGAGGACTACTACACCTCCCCGCACGAGCTGGGCTACGCCTCCTTCACCCGCTTCGACCACGACTTCATCGGCAAGGAGGCGCTGCAGGCCATGGAGGGCAAGCGCCACCGCAAGAAGGTGACGTTCGCCTGGAACGACGAGGACGTGACCAAGGCCCTGCAGTCGTCGCTGTTCGCCCCGCACGGCCAGGGCGCCAAGTTCATCGACCTGCCGCTCTCCAACTATGCGTCGAGCTCGTTCGACTCGATCCTGAGCGGCGGCAAGGTGGTCGGCGCCTCGATGTTCTCGGGCTACAGCTACAACGAGCGCAAGATGCTCTCGCTCGGCTTCGTCGAGGAGCAGTACGCCAAGCCCGGCACCCAGCTGACCCTGCTGTGGGGCGAGGAGGGCGGCGGCACCAAGAAGACCACGGTGGAGCCGCACAAGCAGATCGAGCTGCGCGTGGTGGTCGGCCCGACGCCCTACGGCCAGCAGGCGCGCGAGACCTATCACACGGCCGGCTGGCGCGCGGCGAGCTGAGCTCGCGCCGCGTCTGCAGCACGTCGTGGAAGACCAGGAACGCCGCCTGCGGGTCGGCCGAAAAACTAGGCCGGAAAGCTCAACCGAAGGGTGGTGCCCTTGGGCACGGTCAGGTACTGGACGGTCCCGTTCAGCTGCCGCGCCAGATGGTGCATGACTTGGGTGCCGACGCCCTGCTTGACCGTCTTTGGGTCGAAGCCGACGCCGTCGTCAGAGACAACCAGCTCGTGTGCTTTTCCCGCTTGCCGGAACTCAACGCGCACTGCGCCACGCTGGCCACCCGGAAATGCGTACTTGAGCGTGTTGATAACGGCCTCATGCAAAATCAATCCGACCAGCGACGCACGCTCTCGACGCAGCGCGACCAGCGGATCGAGCGATGTCTCGATCCTCACGTTGCCTGCGAAAGCTCGCTCGATCGTTTGCACGATCGTGCGCAAGTATGGGGCCATGCGCATAGTCTTTTGCGCTTGGCCGAAACTCACCTTGTCGAGCAGCCGATAGAGCTCCATGGCTGCATCGAGCCGGGCGATGCAACTGCTGCAGTGTCCAGGCTGGCCCGCTGTCTGCCACTGCGTGAGCTGGTGCAGATTCAGCCCCGCCAGGTCATTCATGACGCGGTGGTGCAATTCCTGGAATCGCTGATTGCTCTCGCGCAGCTCCTGATCCTTGGCGGCCAGCAGCCTCTCGAGCGCCTCTATTCTTTCCGAGGAACCCGCTCGTCCAGCCCGCTCCAGTTCCTGCAATATCATCGCTGTCACCCCCTGCAGCCGGCTCCGCCGCACATCGCGGCGACGCGCTATCGCAGCTGAGTTAAATCGAGGAGCTTGATCTCCCCTATCGGGACAAACCCGCAATTCATCGGTACGTGACACCTGCTTGACGAGAGAGGGTCCGATCGGGGCTCCAGCCTCCGCACGGTAAAGCACCTCGATCCTTTCGCGCGCGCCTCGCCGCGCCGATCGGGTCACGCGCCCGCCGGTCTCCGTGCTTTCACTGGTGTTGCGCCTTCTGGCCCGCACGTATCGTCAAGCGGTCAAGCCAGACAACCTCACCAACGCGTGTTGCTGAAAAGGCCTTCCCGGCCCAGCACGACCAGGAGTAGTGCAATGTCCAAACTTTCCCTTGTAGCAACTGCCGCTGCCGGCCTCGCAGTGGTCGGTTTCACCTTGTCCGGCTCTGCGCAGGACAGGCCCTCCTTGGGTCTCGGCGCTGCGCAGGGCGTGGCCGCTTTGACCCTGCAGGCCAATGAAGGGGTCTTCGTGGACCCGACCAGCTTCGCCATCATGAATGGCGTGGCCAAGTCCGATCCTGCCGCGAAGATCTCCAAGTTCGGCGCCCGAGAGGTGAGCAGCGGCGCCGTCATCTTCCGCGTGGGCGACAAGCTCTATCTCGCCGATGCCAATCTCGCCAACAAGAGCCTGCTCAACGCGTTCTGGGAGGAGTACGACCGCACGCATTGAGCGTCGGCGGGTCGGGCACAGTTGAGGCAGGGGACTGAGCCGGAGGCGATGCGCCCCCGTGCGGCGGGCCTCGACCGTGGAACCTACGCAGCAAGGTCCACGCCCTAGTCCTGGTTCAGCCGCTCCACCCAGGTCACGAACTCGCCTACGCCCATGCGGTCAGGCGTGAAGGTGTTCACCTTGTCGGCGGGGTCGGGGAAGCCCAGCGCCATGCCGCACACGATGGTCTGCTCGACGGGAATGCCGAGCCGCTTCTGCAGCACGTCGTGGAAGATCAGGAAGGCCGCCTGCGGACAGGTCTCGAGCCCGAACGGGCGGGCCGCCACCATGATGCCCTGCAGGAACATGCCGTAGTCGAGCCAGGAGCCCTGCTCCAGGTCGCGGTCGATGGAGAAGATGAGCCCCACCGGCGCATCGAAGAAGAGGAAGTTGCGCCGGTGCTGGGCGTGCATCTTGTCCTTGTCGGCGCGGCCTATCTCCAAGGTGCCGTAGAGGCCCCAGCCGCAAGCGCGCCGCCGCGCCAGATAGGGCTCGCGCCAGTTCTCGGGGTAGTAGTTGTATTCCCGCTCGACGACTTGCCCACGGTCGTAGCGCCGGGCGAGCTCCGCGCTGACCTCTTGCTTCACGGCGCCATCCAGCACCCACACCTTCCACGGCTGCACGTTGGAGCCCGAAGGCGCGCGGCCGGCGATATGGATGATGCGCTCGATGAGTTCGCGCGGCACCGGCTTGGCCAAGAAGGCACGGATGCAGCGGCGGCCGGTGATGGCCTCCTCGACGGTCATCATGGTGGGGGTTCCTGAACCGGAGGGCATGCTAAACTCGCGCCAAACCATGACACGGCGCCGTTTGCAGGGTCAATCGAGCGCCGGCAAGTGCCCACGGGAGGGGGCGCGCCCCATGAACATCGTCACAGCCAATATCAAATGGATCATGTTGGTGGCGGGCGCGCTGACCTGCACCATGGCCTACGCCGCTATCGCCCCGCAGGCGGCGCTGCTCTCGACCTTCGGCGAGACGCTGGACGGGCCGCTCGCCGACGTGGTGGTTCGCAACTGGGGCGCACTCATCACGCTGATCGGAATCATGCTGATCTGGGGCGCCTTCGACCCGCAGGTGCGAACCATGGCGCTGGTCGTTGCGGGCGCGAGCAAGCTCGTGTTCGTCGGCCTGGTCTTGTCGCACGGCGGGCGCTATCTCGGCCATCAGGCGGGCATTGCCATTGCCGTCGATCTGGTGTGGGTTGTGGTGTTCGCGTGGTACCTGCTCGGCGCGCGAACCGCTGAAGCCTGATTGTCGCCAGGCTCTATCGTCCACACCGTCTCACCCCCGGGAGAGCTTGTGATGCCCTTCGAACCCAATGCGCCCGATCTGACCGTCGCGGTGGTCGGCACCGGCACCATGGGCCGCGGCATCGTGCAGGTGTCGGCCCAGGGCGGCATGCGCGTCATCGCCTACGACGAGAAGCCGGGCGCGGCGCAGGCCGCGAAAGATTACATCGCCAAGACGCTCGGCGGATTGGTCGAGAAAGGGCGCCTTGCCGAGGCCGATGCCAAGGCCGCCATCGACCGCATCTCGGTCGCCAAGGATCTGGGCGAAGTGGCCAAGGCCGACGTGGTGATCGAAGCGATCATCGAGCAGCTGGAAGCCAAGCAGGCGCTGTTCGCCAGGCTGGAGGCACACGCGCGCCCAGATGCGATCCTCGCCTCCAACACGTCCTCCATCCCCATCACCGCCATCGCGTCCAAATGCAAACACCCCGAGCGGGTGGGCGGCATGCACTTCTTCAATCCGGTGCCGCTGATGCGGCTGGTGGAGGTGATCCCCGGCCTCAAGACCGCGCAATGGGTGACCGACGCCATGATGGCGCTGGGCAAGCGCATGACGCGCGAGCCCGTGCTGTGCACCGATAGCCCGGCCTTCCTGGTCAACCACGTGGGGCGCGGCTTCGTGCCGGAGTCGCAGCGCATCCTGACCGAGTGCATCGCCTCGGCCGGCGACATCGACCGCATCCTTACCGGCGCGCCCGGCTTCAAGATGGGGCCGTTCACGCTGGCCGACATGGTCGGCATCGACATCCAGCACAGCGTGATGGAGTCCATCTACGCCCAGTTCTACGGCGAGCCGGCGTTCGCGCCCATGAACCTCTCCGCCCTGCGCGCCGCCGGCGGGCTGCTCGGACGCAAGACCGGGGCCGGCTGGTTCACCTACGACAACGGCAAGGCCGTCATGCCGCCGCTGCCGCCAGCACCCACGGCGCGGCCGAAATCGGTGTGGGTGCGGCCGAGCGAGCATCACCCCGAGCTGCAGGCACCGCTCATCGACCTCTTCAAGCAGGCCGGCGCGACACTCGAGACCACCGCCAAGCCCAGTGCGGACGCGCTGATCGTGCTCACTCCCATCGGCTGGGACGTGAGCACGGCCTCGATCGATCTCAAGCTCGATCCTGAGCGCACCGTCGCCGTCGACGTGCTGTTCGGCATGAAGGGGCCCCGCACGCTGATGGTGACGCCCGCCACCCGCTCCACCGTGCGCGACGCCGCCCACGGCCTCGTCGCCGCCGACGGCCAGCCCGTGGTGGTCATCAACGACAGCCCCGGCTTCGTGGCGCAGCGCGTCGTCGCCATGATCGTCAACATCGGCTGCGGCGTGGCCCAGCGCGGCATCGCCACGCCGGCCGACATCGACAAGGCCACCAAGCTCGGCCTGGGCTATCCGTTCGGGCCGATCGAGTGGGGCGACCTGCTGGGGCCGAAGCGCGTGCTGTTCATCCTGGAGCGCCTGCATGCCTTCTACGGCGAGCCGCGCTACCGCCCCAACCCCTGGCTCAAGCGCCGCGCCATGCTGGGCCTGCCGCTGTCGGCGCCCGAAGGGCGGGGCATCTAACTCCCATTTCCCAATGAGACGTCAGTCGTTCCTTGACCGCGAAGGATCGGGCGGCGGGCGGCCCGTGCCTCCCGAAAGTGTCCCCGGCCAGGGCGACCCGATCACCTTGAGCGTCCACCATTTCCAGCGGGGCCGATAGGTCGCGCGCCAGACGATAGGCCAAGTCTCCCAGTTGTCAGCGCACAGGTCGAGAACCTCGAACGATATGCCGCCCTTGTCCCAGGAAAGGTGGCGGGTCCTCAGGGTGGCCGGCCATTCTCCCTGGTACACAATGCACTTGAACTTTGCCCACGGGCTCAGGCGCAGTGACAGTCGTTCCCAGGTCTGGCCACTGTCCCTGGTATGGAGGACCTCTAGCGATAGCTGGTTCGATTGCGGGTCCCTTGCACGGCGCACCCACACCTCTTCAGCGGGTGACAGTTTGCAGCGTTGGTCGAGGTGAAACGGGGCCCTGTGCGCTTCGCCCAATGCCAAAAGTCTCTTCCAATATGCTTTCTCTGCCCGTCTACCGGCCCAGTCGCGAAAGCCGGCGTCAAAGCCGGACCACTCCATCAGCGCGGGCAGAACGACCATTAACGCGAACAACACAAGGAACGCCAATGCCAGCACCAATGTCAGCGCGACGATTTCGCGTACGCCTATGGCTACCGCCTCGCCTCGGACGATCGAAAAACTTACTCCCAAGATCGCGGGGGCACTCGCCAGCAACATAGCAATGGCCAGCAAGGGGGCTTGGCCCTTCACCAACCGTATGATGATTCCGGCAAGCCTATCGCGAGTTGTGGAGGCCGGCACGGAAGTCGGTTCTGTCTCGTCCATGGCGGGGTCACTCGCTGGCGACCGGTCGACTACCCACAATATAGGCCTCGATGAGACCGGTAGCCACACCGAGCCTCCGAGGCGGGTTCAAGGTTCAACCCGCAACGTCGATCTGCTAAGCGTTCCCGACCTGACATTGGGAGTGCCCAAGTGAGCTTCGAGCGCCTGTTTCACCCGCGCGGCGTCGCCATCATCGGTGCCAGCGCCGACCTCACCCGCATCGGCGGCCACCCGATCAAGGCGCTGAAGGGCGCAGGCTTCAAGGGCGGCATCTTCCCGGTCAACCCCAAGTATCCCGAGTTGCATGGGCTCAAGTGCTACCCCGACGCCGCCTCGATTTCTGAGCCGTGCGACCTCGCCATCGTCGCCGTTCCGGCGCCTGCCGTGGCGCAGGCGATCCGCGACTGCGGCAAGGCGAAGATCCCGTTCGCGGTGGTGCTGACCGCCGGCTTCCGCGAGACGGGCCCAGAGGGCCGCAAGCTCGAGGATGAGCTGAAGCGCGCCATCGCCGAGAGCGGCGTGCGGATCGTCGGCCCCAACTGCCAGGGCATGCTGTCGCTGCAGTCGCGCGTGTGGGCGGCGTTCGGCAGCGTCGCCGACGAGACCGATTTCCGCCCCGGCAGCGTGTCGTGCGCGTTCCAGTCCGGCGGCTTCGGCTATGCGGTGGTGAACCTCGCCGAGGCGCAGGGGCTGGGCTTTCGCTACTGCGTCTCCTCCGGCAACGAGACCGACATCGACACGCCGCAGCTGCTCTCCGCCTTTCTCGACGACCCCGGCACGTCGGCCATCTTCGCCTACCTCGAGGGCACGCCCGACGCGCGCCGCCTGCTGGACGTGGGCCGCAAGTCGCTCGAGACCGGCAAGCCGGTGATGATCTGGAAGGCCGCCACCACGGAGGCCGGCATCAAGGCCGCGGCCTCCCACACCGCCAACATGACGGGCCGCTACGACCTCTACCGCGCGGCGCTGCGCCAGGCGGGCCTGATCGAGGTGGACGATGTGGAGCCCATCGTCGACATCGCCAAGCTGTTCGCGCAAGGCCGCCTGCCCAGAGGCAACGCGGTGGGCGTGCTGTCGATATCGGGCGGCTCCGGCATCGTCTACGCCGATGCCGCGGTGCGCGGCGGCATGAGCCTGCCGCCGTTCTCCGACAAGACGCTGGCAGCGCTGCGCAGAATAGTGCCGGCGTTCGGCTCGCCGGAGAACCCCGCCGACATCACCGCAGGCTTCTTCAACGACATGCGCCTTTTCACCGATGCGCTGGAGATCGTGCTGGCCGACCCCGGCCTCGATCAGCTCTCCATCCTGCTCGCCTCAATCTCCGGGGCGTCGGCGGGCAAGGCGTGCCGCGCCATCGCCGAGGTGGCGGCGCGCACCGACAAGCCGATCCACGTCGCCTGGTCCGGCCGGCAGGCGAAATCGCCAGAGGCGCTGAAGGCGCTGACCGAGGCAGGCGTGCCGCACATGACCACGCCGGTGCGGCTGGCGCGTGCCGCCGCGACGCTTGCCCGCTTCGCCGCCGACCAACGCCGCCTGCTGCCGCGCCGCCCGCCCGAGGTGCGCATGCCGAAGGGCCTGGACCTGCCCGCCGGCGCCGTGACGCTGAACGAGGCGGAGAGCAAGGCGGTGCTGACCGCCTTCGGCATTCCGATAGCGAAAGAAGTGCTGGTGCCCTCCGGCGACGATGCCGCCGCTGCGACCAAGGGGCTCAATGCGCCGTTCGCGGTGAAGATCGTCTCGCGCGACATCGCCCACAAGACGGAAGCCGGCGGCGTGAAGCTCGGCGTCGCGCGCGAGGGCCTCGCCGACGCGATCCGCACCGTCACCGCCAACGCAAGCAAGGCGGTGCCCGGCGCCAAGATCGACGGCGTGCTGGTCTCCGAGATGGCGCAGGGCGTTGAAGCCTTGATCGGCGTCATCAATGACGAGAGCTTCGGGCCCGTAGTGGCACTGGGCCTCGGCGGCGTGCTGACCGAGGTGCTGAAAGACGTCACCTATCGCATCGCGCCCTTCGACATCGACACGGCGCGTGAGATGATCGCCGACCTGCGCGGGGCGATGCTGTTCGACGGCTATCGCGGCCAGCCGGCAGCCGACAAGGAGGCGCTCGCCAAAACCCTGGTCGCCGCCTCGCAAATGGCCGCTGCGCTGGCGCCGCGCCTGAAGGAGCTCGACATCAATCCGGTGTTCGTCGGGCCCAGCGGCGTGGTCGCGGCCGATGCGCTGGTGGTGCTGAAGTGAGGGAGTAGGGGTAGGATCGGGAGTAGAGAAGAGACAAAACTCACTCTCCATTCCCTACTCCCTACTCCTATTCGCTACTCCCCATTTCCGCTGCTGCTGCCCCGCCGCTTGCATGGCTTCGTGGGCTTGTCGCTGCCTAGGCCGTGTGCAATTGAGCCGGCATCCGCCAACCGACAAAGCTTCCCGTGCCCTCTCCTCTGCGCTCGCAGGCAGCAGCCTACGTCCTGTTGCCCCTGGCCTCGGCCTGCTGGGCCGGCAACCACGTCATCGCCCGCGCCGCCGGCGGCCACGTGCCGCCGGCGAGCCTGGCCGTTGTGCGCTGGGCGCTCGTCGCGCTGATCGTGCTGCCGTTCGCGGTGGCCTACGCGCGCCAGGATTGGCCCAAGCTCAAGCGCAACGGCCGCGTGATGCTGCTGCTCACCATCACCGGCGGCGGTCTGTTCGGCACGCTGCAGTTCGTGGCGCTGCATTTCACCACCGCGCTCAACATGGGCGTGGTGGGCTCGATCTCACCGGCGTTCATCGTGGCGGCGAGCTGGATCCTGTTCCGTGACCGCTTGAGCCCCTTGCAGCTCGTCGGCGTGATGATCTCGCTGTCGGGCGTGCTCGTTATCGTCAGCCGGCTCGATCTCGCACGGCTCGCAAGCTTCAGCTTCAACGGCGGCGATCTCGTCATCATCGCCAACATGGTGCTGTGGGCGATCTACTGCGCCTGCCTGCGGCTGCGCCCCGACATCCACCCGATGACCTTCATGCTGGCCATGGCGGTGATCGCCGGCATCGGCAACGTGCCGTTTGCCGCCCTGGAATATGCCTTCGACTACCGCCTGCAATCGACGCTGGCTGACGCTGCTGACCGTACTCTACGCGGCCCTCGTCACCACCCTGCTCGCCTACTTCGCCTGGAACCGCGGCGTGGACATCGTCGGCGCGCCGAGGGCCGGCGCCTTCCTGCATACGGTGCCGGTGTTCAGCGTCGTCCTCGCCACCACCATCCTGGGCGAGACCGTCGAGGCCTATCATCTGCTGGGCTTCGCCCTGATTCTGGGCGGTGTCAGCCTGGCGGCGCGCCCGGCAGCAAAGCAGCGGTCGACGGCGCGGCAGCTGGGTGCGCGCTGAGCCTTGGCGTCAGGAGCGGAGCCGCCGGTGCGGCTGGTTTGCTGCCGCCGTCGGTCAGGCCGGCTGCCGCGAACTTGGCCTGCAGCGATTGGCGATCGAACGGCTTGATGACGTAGTCGTCGGCTCCCGCGGCGACGGTGCGCGTGATGTCGGCGGTGTCGTTCTCCGTCGTAAGGTAGATGACGAATATCTTCTTGCCGCCGTGAAGGGAGCGCAGCGTCGACAGGAACTCGACGGTGCCCATGCCCGGCATGTGGGAATCGAGGAGGATCGCGTCCGGCATCGCCCGCTGGCACTGGTCGAGCGCGTGCTGGCCGTTCTCGGCCTCGGTGATGTTGAGGTTCAGCTTCTCCAGGATGCGCCGCGCCACTTTGCGAACGACGTTGGAATCGTCAACCACAAGGCATGTCTTCATGCTGGCCCCGACGGCAGGTGGCGCATTCCGCTGATCGAGGCAGGGTCTTTGAAAAGAGTTAAGATTGCTTTGCGGTCGCGCGAGTGATTCGCGGGCGGCACCACTTATGGAGAACAACAGTGACGCAAGGCCCGATTGGCCCTCCGCCCGGCTGGGGTCACGACAAGCTTAGCCAGTTCATCGATGGCGCTCGCCATAACCAGTACGCCACGTTTGCCAACAAGCGCCTGGCTTATCGGCTGATGCAAGAGGTGGACGAATGCATGCATCGCGCCGGATCCAATCTGCTCAATCCCAAGGACGGCCTCACACCGGTGTTCTTATACCGGTGCCATTCCGCGTTCAGGGCGGCGGCAGGGCTGGCTATGGGTGGGCAATTGGTGGAAACGTATCCGTTGTTGCGCAGTTGCCTTGAAAGCGCAGCTTACGCGCTCTTCATCGACAAAACCCCTGGCATGGCCAAGGTGTGGCTTGACCGGAATGAGAGCGCCACGGCCAAAAATCAGATGAAGAACGAATTTCAGGTCTCCAAAGTGAGAGCGGTCATACACCAATCCGACAAACGCCTAGCCGAGGTGTTCCAGCACCTCTACGAGCTATGCATTGACTTGGGTGGACACCCGAACCAGTTAGGTGTGATGGGGAGTTTGCAGATTAGGGAGGGCGAGGATCGCACGGAGTTCCTGCAGATTTACCTCCACGGCGACGGCGTTGTGTTGGATGCCGCCCTCAAGATGCTGGTCGACGTGGGCATCTGCTGCCTCTTCGTGTTTCTTCACAACGATACGTTCAAACATCGGTTCGAGCTTCTGGGCGTGACGGAAAGGGTGAAAGCTCTTCGGCGCGAAGTTGGGAAGCTGTCGAAAAAAGCGGCATTGCATCCGCGTTCTATCGGCGCGACGCGCCAACCCGAGAGAACGAAGGCGCTATGAGCAAGAAAACCGTTAGGTACAGAATCGATCCGCGCGATCTGCCGCCGTTGACCAGAGCGCAGAAGGCAGAACTGACCGCTCTCAAGGCGGCGTCGGACAGCGACATCGACTACAGTGAGATCCCAGAACTAACGGAGAAATTCTGGCAGAACGCGATCAGGAACCCATACTATCGACCGATCAAGTAGGCGCCGCCAAGCCGGCTAGAGCGGCTTGGCGCTGAGCACCATATCCGCGCCGTCCTTGGCGACGGTGAGCCGCATGCGCGAAGAGGCCGCCAGGCGCAGCGTGTAGTAGGCCTGGATCGACATCGCATCGATCTGCGGCGGCGGGCCGTTGACGAAATCGCCCAGATATTGCGGCGGACGGGCACCGACACCGCGGCAGCGCACCGTGAAGCTCGGCGTTTCGAGCGTCCCGGCGATCGTTGACCTCGATCTCGCCGCCGCGCGGGATCGCCGTTGGCGCTGCGGCGATGAGATTCAGCAGCAGCTTGACCTTGTCCTTGGCCATGGCGCCCTGCATGCCGCGCCAGATCAGCTTGTGCTTGCCGTCTGCCGATGAGCCCACGGCTCAGGCTCTCGGCGTTGCCGAGCTCGATTTGCGCGCCCGCCGAGCCGGCAGCCCCGAAGGCGAAACGGGCGAACTGCAGGCGTGCAGACGCCGTCTCGGTGACGTTGCGAATGACGTCCAGCGCGTAGTTCTTCGACTGGGCGTCATCCTCCTCGTCGAAGATCTCCAGGCCGTTGTTGATGGCGCTGACCGGACCGATCACGTCGTGGCAAATCTTGCTGGAAATCAAAGCGGCAAGCTCCAGGTCGGTGGGCTGGGCGCGCTCTGTCATCGAATAGCCCTCGCTTGACGTTGGGTGCGACGAAGGCGGCGGCTCAAAGAAGCGCAAATCCTCTGACGCTAGCCGACAGGACCGCTTGCGCATGGTTTGGATCTTGATACACGCTTCGTGCCTTGGCTGCCAAGCGAACGTGGCAGGGAGGCCAGCAGGTATTGTTTTTTCGTCACAACCGCGTCAAGCCGCTAGCCGGGCGCGCCCGTCATCCTGCGGATTCGCCACGACAAGCGGCGAATCAGGAGAAGCAAGGCACCATGCAGGCAGCGGAGATGAAAGCGCTGGCCGAAGGGCTGCTGAGCGTGGCGCTGCGCAGCGGCACGCCTGCAGATGGCTCATCTTGCCGCCGGCGTGGTGGTCGAGACCAAGGCCGACAACAGCCCCGTCACCATCGCCGACCGCGAATCGGAGGAGATCATCCTCGAGGGCCTGGCGCGTGTGGCGCCCGGCGTTCCGGTCGTGTCCGAGGAGGCGGCCGCGGCCGGTCACGTGCCGGCCACCGGCGACACGTTCTTCCTGGTCGATCCCCTCGACGGCACCAAGCCCTTCATCCGGGGCAGCCCGTAGTTCACCATCAACATCGCGCTCATCGACCGCGCGCCAGCCGGTGTTCGGCCTGGTGTATGCGCCTGCAATTCCGGACTTCTATGTGACGGTCGGCCCTGACGAGGCCGTGGCCGCACGTCTGCCCCCGTCGAGCCCGGCGCAAACGCTCGCCGAATGCGGCCTCGAGCCACTGAAGCGCACCCAGGTTCCCGATCCCAACGCCATGAGGGCCCTCACCAGCCAGACCCACCTCAACTCCGCGACGCAGCGCTTCCTCGACCAGCTACAACGTCATCGAGCAGCGCGCCGTGTCGTCCTCGCTCAAGTTCGGCCTGATGGCCCGGGGCGAGGCGGACATCTACCCGCGCATCGGCCAGACCAGCGAATGGGACACGGCGGCCGGTCACGCGGTGCTCGCGGCCGCCGGCGGCACGGTGACGACGCTCGACGGCGAGCCGCTGCTCTATGGCAAGCCGCGGCTTCCTCAATCCCGAGCTTCGTGGCCTGGGGCCGCTCGCCTATGGCGAGGCAGCGCTGAGCGCAACGCTTGCCGCACGGCCGCCACAGTGCCGAAATCCATTGGTGCTCAACGACGATTTGGCCACACTTTCGTAACACTTTGCGAGAATTCTTTAACCATAGGCGCCAGTCGCGTCGGGCGATTCGCGTGGCCGGAACGGACCGCCACTCAGCCCTCGGGTTGATCCATGCCGACCAACCGCAGATAGCTCCTGCTGCCGAGCGTCGCTCTGGCCGTGCTTGCCGATGCTTCTGTGGGCGGCTCCGCCGCCGCCCAGCAGCAGCCGCCCTATGCACCCTACCCGCCGCCCAGACGATGCCTACCGCCCGCCGGCCAAGCCGCCGCCGGGCCAGACCTACTACCCGCCGGGATCGCAGCCCAACAATGGCCCAGGGCAGCCCTACGGCCAGCCCTACAACAGCCCTACGAGCCGCCGCCGGACAACTACAATCAGCCCTACTACGGCCAGCAGGGGCCCAACGGGCCGCCGCAGGCCTACAACGAGAGACAACACCTACTCCTCGAACGAGATCGTCCAGGCCGGACACAGCTTCTTCGGCGCGCGTCACGCAGGGCCTGGCGCGCGTCATCGAGTACGCGTTCCAGAAGCAGGGCCGCCCCAACGGCTACATCCTGGGCCAGGATGCCGGGCGGCGCCTTCGTTGCCGGCCTGCGCTACGGCGAAGGCATGCTCTACACCAAGGACGCCGGCAACCACCGCGTCTACTGGCAGGGCCCGTCCATCGGCTGGGACGCCGGCGGCGACGGCTCCAAAGTCATGGTGCTGGTCTACAACCTGCGCGATCCGTCCGACATCTACCGGCGCTTCGGCGGCGTCGACGGCTCCGCCTACATGGTGGGCGGCGTCGGCCTGACCTTCCAGAAGAACGGCGATCTCGTCACGGCGCCGATTCGCACAGGCATCGGCCTGCGCCTAGGTGCCAATGTCGGCTACTTGAAGTATACGCGGGCGCCGACCTGGAACCCCTTCTAGGCCGGCGGATTGGCACGGCAACATTGTGGCGTGACGGCAGCGTCGTAGCCCTGGTCTGCACCGTGCGGCGACTTCGCGTCGCTCGATCGAGGGCGCTGGCACGACGAGGCTCTGCTGCAGCCGGTCCCGAAGCCGAGGATGCGCTGTTGATCTCGATCCAAACCGGCATGCTGGTGGCCCTGGGCTTCCTGATTGCAAGCCTGCTCTGGCTGCTGCTGGCGTCGGCGTTCTGGTCGAGGGCCGTGCGGCTGACGACCGCAGCGGCTCAAGCGGTCGATGCCGGTCAGCGAGCCCGAGATCAAGGCCGACCGCGACCGGCTCCGGGCCGAGTATGCCATCAAGGTCCACAAGCTCGAGACCAGCCTCGATCAGGCCAAGCTCGAGCGCGCGCGCCAGCTGATCGAGATCAACCGCCGCGACGCCAGCATCTCCGCGCTCGAGACCGACGTCGTGACGGCATCAGGGCCGAGCTGGAAGAGAACCAGAACGCGCGGCGCGTGCTGGAGCAGACCGTGGCCGACCGGCTGCCGAAGGTCGAGGCGAGGCTCGCCGAGGCCAAGCGGCTGCTGTTCAATCGCGACCGCGAGATCGCCGAGCTGACGCAAGGTGCCAAGCGCCACAAGCTGGCGCTCGAGGAGGCCTCCTCGATCAATGCCCAGAAGGCGGCGCAGATCGATCGCCTCAACATCGCGCTGACGACGCGCGGCGCGCGCGACCGGCGTGCCGGCGAGGTCGAGGCCGAGGGCGAAGGCGCCCTGCGCGCCGAGGTCGAGGCGCTGCGCACCAAGACGCGCGAGCAGGCCGCGCTCATCGACCGCCTGCAGCGCAGGCTCGGTCAGGGCTACGTCGTGCCTGGGCCGGTGGCGATGCTGCCGGCGCGCCGCACCTCCGCCGATGGCGACGACGACCGGGCGCGCGAAACCCTGTCCGAGGCCGAAGCGGCGCTGGACCAGGCCCGCAACCCGGCGCCGCGGCGGAGGCAGGCCGGCCGAGCAGCGAACGCGAGATCAGGGCGCTGAAGGCGCGCGCCGAGGATCAGGCGGGCGAGATCGCCCGGCTGAAGGCGGCGCTGGCCGCGTTCGAGCAGACCGACGATCGAGCGGCGGCCTGAAGAACAGCAAGCTTGCGCTCAAGGCCCGCGTCGGCTCGGCCGAGGCGCAGGCCGAGCGCCAGGCCGCCACCATCAGCCGGCTGCGGGCCGAGCTGGCCGCCGCGCACGAGCGTCTCGCCCGGCAGGCCGCGCACTTCATGGACGAGATGCGCCGCATCGGCTCGGGCGCGTCCGGCGCTCGGGCCAGGGCCGCCGCGGCGGCCGCGACGCGGGCGCCGCAAGCTCGTCGACCGCGTCGCCCAGGTGCGGCCGTGCACTCGCGACGCGAAAGCCCCAGTGCCCTCGCCGGGTGCGGCGGCAAGGCCGACGGTGCGAGCAACGCGACACGGCGCGCCGCAACAGCGGCCGCGGGCAGCGGACACGGTGCAGAACGGCGGCCCGTCGCGCCGGCGCCACAGGAAGCGGCAACCGCAGCCAGCGGTTGCACCTGCGGCCGCAGAGATGCCCCAAACAGCGGCGATACCGGAGGCGCGGCGCAAGTCGCGCCTGCTCGACCGCATCACCGGCCTGGCCAAGACCTGACATCGGTTGGCACCGGAAGGCAGCTGGCGGCGCTGAGAGGGCACTGAGGGTGTTGCGATGTCGGATGCGCCATTGCCGCTTGAGAGCTTCGATGGGGACGGGCAGCCCGCGCAGTCTGCGGCGCTGCCTCTCGGCCAGGCGGGCGGCCCGGCCGATGCCCAAGATGCCTCGGCCAACGGCTTCTTGAAGGACGAGCCCGCCCCGGCTTCCGCAACCGCCAGCGATCCAGAGCCGCTCGCAGATACCGAGCACGCATCGCCTTCGGCGCCGCAGGTGAACGGCTCAGCCGTCGGCCACGCAGACCGCGAGCCAGCGATCGAGCCCGGCTCGCCCGATGCTCCTATGGTGTCCGACGCCGCGCCGGAAATCGACCAGTCAGCGCCCCCGCT
The DNA here is from genome assembly GCA_963724565.1 of uncultured Alphaproteobacteria bacterium. GTDB lineage: Bacteria > Pseudomonadota > Alphaproteobacteria > Rhizobiales > Hyphomicrobiaceae > AWTP1-13. The sequence goes on along the minus strand of CAVRVK010000004.1, from coordinate 147,128 downwards.
CGTACTGGAGCCAGCGCCCTCGCCTGCCGCCGATTCCGTCCCCGAGGCCTTTGCAATCGCCCCCGCGGACCACGCCGATCCGCCCGATCGCCATATCCCGCCGCCTGCCGAGATCGTGATGGAGGTGTCGCCCATCTTCAGCGCGCTCGACGCGGCCGAGAAGGTGGCGGCTGAACCCCGGCGGGCGCCTCCCCCCGCCACCGTGCCGGCGGACTTCACCATCCTCCTTCCGCAACAGCCATCCTTTGGCGGCGCGCGCTTCGTTGCGCCCGATCCGGTAGCCGCCGAGACGATCGGCGACCAGCTCGCGATCCGGTGGCCGCCAAGATGATCGGCGACACAGCTCGCGATCCGGTGGCCGCCGAGACGACCGGCGACGCAGCTCCCGATCCGGTGGCCGCCGAGATGATCGGCGACGCAGCTCCCGATCCGGTGGCCGCCGAGATGATCGGCGACAGAGATCCCGATCCGGTGGCCGCCGAGATGATCGGCGACGCAGCTCCCGAGACCGAGTGGCCGCCCGAGGCCGCCGACGCAGCTCCTGAGACCGAGCAGCCGCCCGAGGCCGCCGACGCTCCCGCCGGGTTCGCACAAGAGATGCCGCAGCCGACCGAGCTGCTTCATGACGCCGCCGCCAAGATCGCCGAGGAAGCCAACGCCACAGCGGAAGCGCTGGAGAGCCTGAAGCGATTGCTGAACCAGAAACTGCCCCTGCTCGACCCCGCGCCGATTTCCGCGCCGGCTGCGGTCGCCCCACCGCCCGCGCCGCGAGCCGCTGCACCGCCCTCAAATCCGGCCTTTCAGCTCCCCACCCAGCCGGTGAAACCGCCGCCCATGGTCCCGCTCGCACTGCCCGCGGACCTCGTGCCGCTGATGAGGAGAGCACCAGCGCACCGCCGGTTGCACCTCGGCGGCTTCTTCGCCGGCTTTGCCCTGTCCTGGGTGTTCGGCGCGATGCTCTACATCTATTTGGCCGTGCTCGGCTGACGGGCGCTATCCCAGCGCGTTGATTGCGCGCGCCTCACGCTTTGTCCGTTCGGCTGGGGGCGATGTGGGTGCCGCCACCTGCGCCGTTCCTTGCTCGGCACCACCGGCACGATCGCGAAGGTTGCGCCCGTGCCGCGCCACTGCAATGCCCACTCCTGAAGAAGGCGCTGCGACATTTTTGAGTCATCCTCATTTTTGAGCTTGACTCAAATTTGAGTGTCGCTCAAAGTTGAGCATGCCTCAGAAAATCGATGGCGCAATGCAGGAAGAGCAAAGGGGCCAGGCAACGCCGCCGGTCGGCCGGTGGGGCAAGCGCGAGCAGGGCATCCTCGAGGTGGCAACCCAGCTCTACCTGCAGGGCGGCTACGAGAACATCTCGATGGCGGCGGTGGCTTCGGCGGCCGGGCTGTCGGAAGGCACGCTCTACAACTACTTCCGCGACAAGCAGGATTTGCAGCTGCGCGTCAGCCTCGCCGCCTTCGAGGGCCATATCGAGGCGGCCGAGAAGGCCGTCGCCGAGTTCGAAAAGCCTGCGCCAGGGCCTGGAGCGCCTGATCGCCATCGAGCTCGGGCTGCTGATCGAGGCCAAGGAGCTGTTCCGCATCTGGATGCGCGAGATGCGCGGCTCGAGCGGCTATGCGCACTCGGAGGCGCGCAGCGTGCTGCGCCGCTTCTCCTCCCAGGTCATCCACCTGCTCGCCAAGTGGGACGCGGCGCCCGATCCGCGCCTCGGGATCAGCCTGCCGCTGGCGCGAGACCTCGTATTCGGCAGCCTCGAGCATATCGTCTGGACGGCGCTGGTGCAGGGACGCGTGGACCAGATCGACGTGCCGAAGATGTCGCGCGACCTGGCCGGCGCGTACCTGCGCGCGTTCGGCTTGGCTGAGGAGCGCACTGCAGCCATCGAAGAAACCGCGCAAGCAAAAGCGCAGCCGCGGCCCTGGACCTGGCACACGGCATGCCAGCAAACATCGAGTAGAGTTCGCAGCTCGCTGTTCTGTAGATCGAGGTGTCAAACGCGCCGCGGCCACGCCGACGCAAAAGAAGCGGCAAAGCGGCAGGCGCGGGGGAAGGAAACGAAGTGGTCGAGCTGCTCCAGCTCCTTGTCGGTGGCATCGCGCAAGGCTGCGTCTACGGCCTGATCGCGCTCGGCTTCGTGCTGATCTACAAAGCCACCGAGATGGTGAACTTCGCGCAGGGCGACCTGATGATGCTCGGGCTCGTTCGTCGCCCTCACCTTCATCGGCACCATGGGCATGAACTACTGGCTGGGCCTGCTGGTGGCGGCCTGGCCATGGCCGTGTTCGGCTATCTGCTCGACGCCATCGTGCTGCGCCGCATCATCGGCCAGCCGCAGTTCGCGGTGGTCATCCTCACCATCTCCATCGGTTTCCTGTTCCGCTCGGCCGCCGGCTTCATCTGGGGCCACGAGACGCAGAACTTCCCGGAAACGCCCTTCACCAACCGCATCATCAACGCCGGCGGCGTGATCCTGTCGCTGGAGCACCTCTCCATCATCTGCCGGCACGCTGATCCTGGCCGGCCTGCTCTATCTGCTTCTTCAACTACACCAGGCTCGGCAATGCCATGCAGGCCGCCTCGCAGAACCAGCTCGCCGCCTACTACATGGGCATGCCGGTCAAGCACATAAACTCGCTGATCTGGGCGCTCTCGCGCCATCGTCGCCACCATCGCCGGCGTACTGTTCGCGCCGGTCTCGCTGGTCGATCCCAGCAACGGCTTCTACGGCATCAAGGCGTTCGCGGCGGCCGTCATCGGCGGCTTCGGCAGCCTGCTCGGCACCGTGCTGGGCGGCCTCATCATCGGCGTGTCGGAGACGCTTGGCCGCGCGCTACCTGCCGCCCGGCTTCAAGGAGATCGTCGCCTATCTGATCATGCTCGTCGTGCTGATCGTGCGGCCGCACGGCCTGTTCTCCACGCTGCAGCGCAAGAAGGTCTGAGGGGCAACCGCCATGCGCATCCTGTTCAAGACCTCCTATCTCGACGACATCCGCCTGTTCCAGCACAGCGGCCAGGTGTTCTGGTACGGCGTGCTGGCTGCCTGCCTGCTGCTGGCGCCGCTGGTGCTCGGCGACTTCTACGTCGGCGAGCTCTCCTACGTCTTCATCCTGGCGATCGCCGGCGTCGGCCTGATGCTGCTGATCGGCTTCACCGGGCTCGTCAGCCTGGGCCACGGCGCCTTCATGGCGATCGGCGCCTACACCAACACCTACCTGATCACCAAGGGCGTGCCGTTCCTGATCGCCTTCCCGACGCCGGGATCGCGGCGCTGCTGGCCGGCATCCTCATCGCCGTGCCGGCCAACCGCATGACCGGCATCTATCTCGCCATCGCCACGCTGGCGTTCTCGCAGATCGTCGAGCAGCTCATCATCCGCTGGGAGTCGGTGACGCGCGGCTTCCAGGGCATGCCGGTGCCGCCGCCCGAGATCTGCTCGGCCACCCGCTGGCGCGGCCGCTGGGAGTTCTACTATCTTCTGCCTCGGCGTGCTGGTGCTGGTGGTGTTCGCCGCCATCAACCTGACGCGCTCGCCCACCGGCCGCGCCATGGTGGCGATCCGCGACTTCGGAGATCTCCGCGCAGAGCCTCGGCGTCAACCTCGTGCAGTACAAGACCATCGCCTTCGCGCTGAGCGCCGGCATCACCGGGCCTTGCCGGCGCGCTGCTCGCCCACAAGCTGCGGTTCATCTCGCCGGACGCGTTCAACATCCTGCTGTCGATCCAGCTGCTGCTGATGGTGGTGGTCGGCGGGCTCGGCTCGATCCACGGCGCCATCCTCGGCGCCATGTTCGTCGGCGGGCTGCCGCAGGCGATCGCGCTGATGCGCGACTACCTGCCGACGGCGATCGCCAGGACGCCCGGGCCTGGAGCCCGGCCTGTTCGGCCTCGTCATGGTGCTCCGATCGTGCTGTTCGAGCCGCTCGGCATCTACGGGCGCTGGCTCAAGATCAAGGCCTACTTCGACTACTTCCCGCTGTACCGGCGCGCCACCTTCAAGCGCCAGCGGTCCTACCTCAAGACGGAGCGCGTGCGGTGACCCTGGACGCCAAGACCCGCAACGGCGGCGCTCGAGCGGCGCCCGTCGCGCCGCGGCGCCAGCCATAGCGCGCGGCGCCGGCCCTGTTCGAGGCCGACAACATCTCCATCTCGTTCGGCGGCATCAAGGCCGTCGACGGCGTCACCTTCAATGTGGCGCAGGGCGAGATCTTCGCCATCGTCGGCCCCAACGGCGCGGGCAAGAGCACCATCTTCAACCTCATCAGCCGCATCTACGAGCCGACCGGCGGCCGCCTGCTCGTTCCAGGGCGAGGACATCACCAACGTCGCGCCCCACACCATCGCCGGCCGCGGCATCGCCCGCACCTTCCAGAACATCGAGCTGTTCGAGCACGCCACCGTGCTCGACAACCTGCTGATCGGCCGCCACTGCCGCGCCAGGCCCAACATCCTCGCCGAGATGCTGTTCACGCCGGGCGTCAGGCGGCGCGAGAGCTGAGCACCGCGAGGCGGTCGAGGAGGTCATCGATTTCCTCGACCTCGCCAACTACCGCGACCAGCGCATCTCGGGGCTGCCCTACGGCGTGCGCAAGGTGGTGGAGCTGGCGCGCGCGCTGTGCGCCAAGCCGAAGCTGCTGCTGCTCGACGAGCCGGCCTCCGGCCTCAACACCGAGGAGACCGAGGAGGTCGCCTTCTGGATCGACGACATCAAGAACGACCTCGGCATCACCGTGATCATGATCGAGCACGACATGTCGCTGGTGTCGGCCGTGTCCAACCGCGTGCTGGCGCTCAACAACGGCCGCATGCTGGCGCTCGGCACGCCGGCGCGAGGTGCAGTCGAACCCGGCCGTGATCGAGGCCTATCTCGGGAGGCGAGGCGCCATGAGCGAGCCGCTCCTCTCGTGTCCGCAACCTCGAGACCTTCTACGGCCCGATCACCGCCATCCGCGGCGTGAGCTTCGACGTCACGCCCGGGCAGATCGTCACCATTCTGGGCGCCAACGGCGCCGGCAAGACCACGGTGCTCAAATCAGTTTGCGGCGCGATGGAGCCGCAGAAGGGCACCGTCTCCTTCGCCGGGCGTCGCATCACCGGGCGCGAGCCCGACTGGGTGGCGCGCAACGGCATCGCGCACGTGCCCGAGGGCCGCGAGATCTTCCCGTTCATGACCGTCAAGGGCAACCTGATGATGGGCGCCTACGCGCGCCAGGACAAGGACGGCATCGAGCGCGACATCGAGATGGTCTACGGCTACTTCCCGATCCTGCGCGAGCGCGCCGCCTCGGCGGCCGGCTACCTCTCGGGCGGCCAGCAGCAGATGCTGGCGATCGGCCGCGGGCTGATGGCGCGGCCCAAGCTCATGCTGCTGGACGAGCCCTCGCTCGGGCTCTCTCCGCTGCTGACCAAGGAGATCTTCGGCATCATCCGCCGCCTCAACCAGGAGCAGAAGCGTCACCATGCTGCTGGTCGAGCAGAACGCCAACATGGCGCTCAAGACCGCGCACTACGGCTACGTGCTGGAGACGGGCCGCATCGTGCTCGAGGGCGAATGCGACAAGCTGATCGAGAACGAGGACGTGCGCGAGTTCTACCTCGGACAGAAGGAAACCGCCGTGCGCGGCAAGAAGCGCTGGAAGCGCACCAAGCGCTGGCGTTAGGTAGGGCAAGGGAGCGACAATGAACACGTTCGACAGCTCAACCCATCGCCATCGATGGCCACAGCACGGTGCCCGCCCTGTTCTGGCATCGCGTGCAGACGCGGCCCGACAAGGTCGCCATGCGCGAGAAGGATCGCGGCATCTGGAAGGCCTACACCTGGGGCGAGTACGGCGCGAATGCCCGCGCCATCGGCATGGGGCTGATCTCGCTCGGGCTGGAGCCCGGCGATGCGCGTCGCCATCCTCTCCGACAACAACAAGGAGTGGCTGTTCTGCGACCTGGGCGTCCTGTGCGCCGCCGGCATCTCCACCGGCATCTATCCGACCGACTCGCCGGCCCAGGTCGAGTACCTCGTCAACGACTGCAAGGCGAAGTTCCTGTTCGTGGAGAACGAGGAGCAGCTCGACAAGATTCTGGCCGTGCGCGAGCGCACGCCGCACCTCAAGAAGATCGTCGTGTTCGACATGGAAGGCCTGCGCGAGTTCAAGGATCCGCAGGTGATGCCGCTCAGCGAGCTGACCGCGCTGGGCGAGGCCTATGCGCGAAGAGCCAGCCCGAGGAGTGGGAGCGGCGCATCGCCATCCCCAAGCCCGGCGACGTCGCCATCATCGTCTACACCTCGGGCACCACGGGCCCCTCGAAAGGCGCGCTGCTCACCCATCGCAACATCATCTTCCAGGGCGGCGCCTTCAAGCGCGTCGACCTCGACATTCGCGAGACCGACGAGGCGCTGAATTTCCTGCCGCTGTGCCACGTCGCCGAGCGGTTCGGCGGCTGCTACAATCACATCGCCTCGATGCACGTGGTCAATTTCGCCGAGGCCCCCGACACGGTGCCGCAGAACCTGCGCGAGGTGGCGCCGCACATGCTTGCTTGCCGTGCCGCGCGTGTGGGAGAAGCTCTACTCCGGCATCACCATCGCCCTGAAGGAGGGCACGTTGCCGGGCCGGCTCGCCTACAAGGCCGCAATCGGCATCGGCATGCAAGGCGAGCGCCTACGAGCTGGAAGGCAAGCCGGTGCCGGCCCTCCTGCGCGCCGCGCGCGCCGCGGGCGACTGGCTGGTGCTCAAGAACATCCGCGTCATTCTGGGCCTCAACCGCATCCGCTACGCGGCCACCGGCGCCGCGCCGATCTCGCCCGATCTCATCCGCTGGTACTGGGCGCTCGGCATCAGGATGTACGAGGTCTACGGCCAGACCGAGAACGCGGGTCTCGCCACCTCCAACTATCCCGGCCACATCAAGATCGGCACCATCGGCGTCACGGCGCCGGGCACCGAGCTCAAGCTGTCGCCGCAGGGAGAAATCCTGCTGCGCGGGCCGCACATCTTCCACGGCTACCTCAACAAGCCGGAGAAGACAGCCGAGGCCCTGCGCGACGGCTGGCTGCACACCGGCGACGTGGGCGTTGATCGACAACGAGGGCTACGTGCGCATCACCGACCGCATGAAGGACATCATCATCACGGCCGGCGGCAAGAACGTCACGCCGTCGCGAGATCGAGAACCAGCTGAAGTTCTCGCCCTACATCTCGGACGCCGTGGTGATCGGCGACAAGCGCAGCTACCTCACGTGCCTGGTGATGATCGACCACGACAACGTCGTGAAGTTCGCGCAGGATCACGACGTGCCGTTCACCAACTATGCCAGCCTGTGCCGCGCGCCCGAGGTCGTCGAGCTGATCGGCAAGGAGATCGAGTCCGTCAACAAGAAGTTCGCGCGCGTGGAGACGATCAAGAAGTTCAAGCTGATCGATCAGCTGCTTGACCGCCGACGACGAGGAGCTGACCCCGACCATGAAGCTCAAGCGCGGCCTGGTGGAGAAGAAATATCGCGGCCTGATCGACGGCATGTACGCTTCAGCGGCCTAGCCTCGCAAGCTCGCGCCGCACGCAGGACACCGGCCACACGGTGTACGGTCGCTGCAAACGATATGCAGCGGACCGCATAGGTGGGACATAGGGAAGTGGTTCACAGAGAGCAAGGAGACGTTGCAATGAGGAGACTGTCCAAGCTGGTACTGAGTACGCTCTTTGCCGGCGCACTGGCGGCGCCGGCGCTGGCGGAAGACGGCGTCACCGCTACCGAGATCCTGATCGGCAGCCACACCGCGCTCAGCGGGCCGGTCAGCGCATGGGGCATCGGTGCCACCGAGGGCTCGCGCATGCGCTTCGACGAGGCCAACGAGAAGGGCATCCACGGACGCAAGATCAAGCTCATCGTCGAGGACCATCAGTACCAGGTGCCGCGCGCCGTGCAGGCCGCCAACAAGCTGATCAACAACGACAAGATCTTCATCATGCTGGGCGCGCTGGGCACGCCGCAGAACAACGCGGTGCTGGGCGACCAGCTGCAGAAGGGCGTGCCCAATATCTTCCCCTTCACGGCCGCCCGCTCGATGGCGGAGCCGTTCCACCCGCTGAAGTTCGCGCAGTTCTCCACCTACTACGACCAGGTGCGCGCCTCCACCAAGCACTTCGTCGAGAAGGAGAAGAAGACCAAGATCTGCAGCATGTACCAGGACACGGATTTCGGTCACGAAATCCGCGATGCGCGTGCGTGAGCAGGCCAAGGCCAGCAAGCTCGAGGTGGCGGCCGAAGCCAGCTATGGGCCGACGGATACCGAGTTCGTCGCACCCGTCACCAAGCTCAAGTCCGCCGGCTGCGACCTCGTGGTGATGGGCTCCATCATCAGGGACAGCATCCAGGCGGTCGGCACCGCCAGCAAGCTCGGCTGGACCGACGTGGCCTTCGTCGGCCAGGCGGCCTCCTACGACCCGATCGTGGCGGCGGCGCCCGGCGGCATCATGGAGGGCTTCTACTCGGGCACCGGCATGCCGTACGCCTATGCCGACACCAGCTCGGATGCGATCAAGGCGTGGTCTGCCAAGTACAAGGACCGCACCAAGCAGGACGCCAACAGCGCCGCGCAGTACGGCTATGTGGGCGCCGACATCGTCGTCAAGGTGCTGGAGGCCACCGGCAAGGACCTGACGCGGGCCAAGTTCCTGGCGGCGCTCGAAGTCGGTCAAGGACTACCGGGCGATGTTCCCCGGTCCGACGCTGAGCTACGGGCCGAAGCAGCACCAAGGCTCCACCGCGACGTTCCTCGCCAAGGTGGAAGGCGGGCGCTGGAAGGTGGTCGCCGAGAACCTGCTCTATTGATCGAGCGAGCCTGCGAACATACGGCGGCGGGTGGCATCAGCTGCCCGCCGTACTTTTTTGCCGTCAGTTCGCCGGATTGATGGGTGGGATATTGAGCAACGGCTCGGTCGGCGTCAGCTCGTTCTTGAGCTTTGCGACCAGGCAATCGGAACGCCTGATATAGGCCGCGGCGAGCCGTGCGTGGCTGCGGTCATCGCGCCAGATGAGCTCGTCGTAGCCGCGCCCGGCGGTCGGCACGCAGCGCTCCGGCTGGCCCCGGAAAAGGTTGATGTAGGTGCGCGACACGTCGGACAATTGCCAACCCAAGGCCAGCTCCAGATAGCCGTAGTAGAAGCCGGTCTCGCTGATGCTCAAGCCGGGCTTTGCCTCGAGCGCGGCGTCGAACTGGGTCTTGTAGCCGCGCCCCTGCCGCGAGTTGTAGGCAGCATCGATGGGCGGCAGCGCCTCGCCGCTGTTGCGGTCCAACGGCGGATCGATGCGCAAGCGTGCAAGCGGCGCCCACAGGGCCGAGACCATGATCACCCGGAACTCGACGCCGGGTCTGCGGCGCGCGTTGAGGAATTCGGCGATGTTGAGCGCTGTCGCAACGCCCGAGTTGTCGACGAATCCGCCGTCGACGAACGTCAGCCGCGACTTGCCGCTCTTGGCCTGCTTGGCGCGATAGCGCCTGGCAATTTCCTCCTTGGGAAGCGGCGGATCGTACTTGTACCAGCCGGGAGGCGAGAGCCACGGGAAGCGGGCACTGAGACCCACCGCCGTGCTGAGGGGCATGTGGAATCCATCCAGCTGCGGCACGCCGAAGAAATCGTAGATCTTGCCGGTTGCCTGCAAGGCAGGATCGGCGTTGGAGCCGACACGCACCAGATCGAGCGGGCTCAGCACGAGCTGCAGGCCTGTTTCGACATTGGTTACATTGAATGCCACCAGCGGCGTAGCGCCTTCCAAACAGCCGGCCATGTCTTTCCCGCACAAGTCGAACAGCCCCCTGGCCATGGGATTGGCACCGGCGCTGGGCGCGGGCCAGGACTTCTCCATGGCCAGCTCGAGCAAGCGGGCGCGATCCAGGATCGGCAGCGGATGCGGGATGAACCTTTGCAGGAAGTCGGGAAACAGCGCTCCCCACACGACCGGGGCAAGGAAATCCGCCGACAGGATGGTCTTGGCCTGCGTTTCCAGCGGGCCCGGCGCCGCCGGCAGCGACTTGCACGCGGCGGGCACGGCAACCTGGGGCTTGTCGGCGACCAGCCCGGCATAGACGGCAGCGCCGAGGCTCCCGCCCGATACGGAGCTGATCGAGAATACATGCTGCGCAAAGCTCGGACACAGGTCCTGCATGCGGGTCAGGAATTGCGCCGTCTGGTAGGCGGCATACAGCCCGCCGCCCTCGGCAGCCACTATGTAGACGGGATAGGGCCGCTTGGCAGCTTCGAAGGCCGCGCGGTCCTTGCGCGACGCCAGCCACTTGTCGAAGGCCTCGTCGAGGGCCCTGCGCTGGACGAGCCGATCCTCGTAGCGAATCTCGTGGTTGTCGGCGAGCTTGAAGTACTCGATGCCGAGAGCGTAGACGACCAGGAGGCCGAGCACGGGGATGGCGAAGATGCTGAAGCGCGCCAGCAGTCCCACGAGCAGCGCCAGGATCGCCATCCACAGCGCGAAAACCGGGACGACGCCAAGGAACTGCGACATGCCGATGGGCTCGAACGCGATCAAGGCCACGGAGGCCGCGGCGACAATGGGAAAGATCACCAGGCTGCTGGAGACCGCCACCCTGCGCGTCCGGTCGGCCGCCGACATCCTGCGCTCGAACAGGCACGCGACAAGGAACAGAACAGCCGCCAACCCGACGCAAACGGCAATGCCGCGGTAGAAGTCGTCCTGCAATCTGGCGATGCCGGACACGAAAGCCTTGAGGAGGGGCTCGCGACTCCCGCCCAGATCGTCGGCCTGGCAAAGATAGACGCCGACGGCCGCGCCGATCAGCGGAACCATGACCAGCAGGCGCGGCACCCAGCGCAGCACGATGCGGGCAAGCGGATGCAGCGTCTCGTCCGCATCGTAGTCGTAGCTGAGACTGCGCGCGACCTGCCATAGCACGAGCGACAGCGCGGCGAGCGACACCACCGCGAACACCCAGTGGTATTGGAAGCCCGGCGTTGCAGGCCGATCCTGCGCCAGGACGCGATAGACCTCCTGCGCCTGCTCGGAAAGGATCAACACCGCAACGGTGACGGCTGCCATCACGACCGGCACGCGCATGACGTAGAGACTGCCGCGCAGCGCCGAAAACCACGTGTCACGGCGCACTTTTCGGGAAGGCGATACGATGGCCACGGCTACTCCCCCAGTACACTGCAATATCGGCGGGCATCAGATGCAGCTCGGCACGACGCAGCTTGCGTCGGCGAGCCGGGCTAAATGGTCATTTGGGTGCCACTCTGGACGGCGAGAGGACGTATCCGCAGCGGCCCTTCATCTCTTCCAACTGGGCTCGATAGGCGCCCTGCCTGGAGGGCGTGCGGCAGGCATCGATGCAGGCCCTGACGCAGATGGCCTGGCAGGACGGCGTGCAATCCAGCCGCCCGCAGCACTCGATGGAGCATTGCCTTTGCTGAGCCGAGGTCGCGCACGCGTCCTGCGCGCCGCCAGCGCGCGGCAACACGATCGCGACTGCTCCCGCAACAAGCGCTGCCAGCAGACCCAGCCGTCTCGACATCCGACTACTCCACTTGCGGGCTCGCGTTTCGGGCAACCTAGCCTCTGGCGCCCATTGCGGCAAATGCGGCGCGAGCAATCGCTCACCGCAATGACTGCTCCCGCACCCGCCGTTCAGGCGGGTGAACGCGCCGGGCCCTTTGGGCAACCGCCCCGGCGCCGCTACGAAATCCCTGTCGCCTGCTGCACATTGATCACAGTCTCGGCTCTTCCGTGACGCTAGTCTCGCCGTCTGGCTGGGCCAGATTTTTCTGTCCCTCCAAGCATGTAGCAAGTGCGATCGGGGGATGGCGCCATGCGCCGGGGGTTGTTTGCAGTTCTCGCGCTGGCCGCGACATTGTCGGGCGTCGAAGCTTCGTGTGTGGACCCCTCGACGCTCGTCCACTCCACAGTGAACATCGTCAGGGACTTCGGCGAGGAAGAGCAGAAGGCAACGCCCGGCATAGTCGGCATTCGCGGCACCGGCTGGTTCCTCTCCCCCCAGTTGGTGGTCACGGCGGCGCATGTCGTGGAGGCCATGCATCTTTCGGCACAAGACTGGAAGGAGATCGAGGTTCGCGATGGGGAGAGCAAGGGGCTGCTCCCCGCTCGCATCCTCAGTCTTGCGGGCTCCCACTCGGAGAAGATGGCCGTTCTCGAGCTGAAGACAGCGTTTCCCAGTGCCGTGGCTCTTCGGATCCGAACGGAGCGGCTCGTTCCCGACGAGCGCATTGTCAGTCTTGCCTATCCCAACAGTCGCCTGCGCTTTGCCGGCGGACGCTTCGTCGAATATGGGGCCGGTGAGAGGTTCGCCGGCGCCGCACTGCTCGAACTGCACGACGGCAACGACCGGCTCGTGCTCGATCACGGCGCCTCGGGAGCGCCCGTGCTGGACTGCGAGGGCAGGGTGGTAGCGGTCGTCAGCACGCTCATCACGCAGATGCTGCGGTTCCCGTCCGGTCCAGTGCGAGTCTCGACGGCGTGGCAGACGCCCAACGTGGTCTCCATACCGGCCGAAGTGCTGAGGGGTTTCGTCCGCTCCGAGTGAGTGCCGCGGCAAGGGCCGATCGGGCTCTCGGTATGTCGCCGGCGTTCCTCCGAGCGCGCAAGCCAGATCCCGCGGATGCACCGCGTGGCGCTAGGGAATCTCCATACCGATTTCTCGGGTTCACCCCGAGCGAATTGCTGCTCGGACAACCATAAGCTCCCGCGCCATGCGCCACCTGCCCGCGCAGTCTTCAGCGGCGGGGCGGGTATTCACATCTGCGTTTTCGCCAGACCTTTTGAGCGGCAGGAGAACACCATGACCGACAGCTCGCACAACAACCCGCAAGACAAAGCGCAGCACAAGGGCGAAGGAATCAAACGGCGCGATCTGCTGCTCAGCGGAGGCTCCCTCGCGGCCGCGTCGGCCCTGTCGGCGACCGGCCTTGGAAGGACGGCGCAAGCCCAGCAACAAGCTCCGGCACAGGCCGCCCGGCCGGGGCGGCAGCCGAACATCTTGTTCATCATGGGAGACGACATCGGCTGGATGCAGCCGAGCATCTACCACCGCGGCCTGATGGTCGGCGAAACGCCCAACATCGACCGCATCGGACACGAAGGCGCGATGTTCACGGACTACTATGCCGAGCAGAGCTGCACGGCGGGGCGCTGTGCCTTTTTCACCGGAATGAACCCCCTGCGAGCCGGCATGATCATGCCGCAGCTCCCCGGCAGCCCGTCATATCTGAAGCCCGGCACCCCGGCGATCGCCAGGGTTCTGCTCGATCTCGGCTACACCACCGGCGAGTTCGGCAAGAACCACCTCGGTGATCACACCGACGCGCTGCCGACGGCGCACGGCTTCCAAGAGTTCTGGGGCTACCTCTATCACCTCGACGCGATGCAGGGTGTGAGCTTCCCCGACATCAACAGGACACCGACCGAGCAGGCCGTTGCTCCACCCTGCAGGAACACGCCGATCCCCGGCCTAGTCGAGGTCCCCGGCGCCGTGGATCCGAAGACGACGCTTTGCTTGACGCCGCCGCGCAACGTGCTGTGGTGCAAGTCCGCCGACGGCACGGCGAGGAACCAGCGCGTCACCGATGAGGGCCCGCTGACGCTCGAGCGCTCGAAAACCGTGGACGAGGAAATCTCCGCCAAGGTCGTCGACTTCCTCGACCGCAACGACCCGAGAAAGACCAACAAGCCGTTCTTCGTTTGGTACAACCCGGCGCGAATGCACATCACCACCGTGCTGTCGGACAAGTACATGAACATGGTGGGTGAGCGCGGCGGCAAGGACTGGGGCGTCAACGAAGCCGGCATGAAGCAGATGGACGACAATATCGGCCTCGTGCTGAAGAAGATCGACGACATGGGCCAGACCGACAACACCATCGTCGTCTTCACCACCGACAACGGCGCCGAGACCATCACCTTCCCGGACGGTGGCACGACCCCCTTCAAGGGCGGCAAGTTGACCACCTGGGAAGGCGGCATGCGCGCTCCGATGGTCATTCGCTGGCCGGGCGTCATCAAGCCGGGCACGGTTACCAACCAGATGTTCTCCGGCCTCGACTGGCTGCCCACACTTGTCGATATCGCCGGCGGGCCCAAGGGCGACGCGTTGAAGAAGCAGATCGAGGCCGGCGCGTACCCCGGCTTTCTCAAGACCACGCTCGACGGCGTCAACCAGCGTGACTTCCTGGAAGGCAAGTCGAAGTCGGCACGCGACTATATCTTCTACTATTCCGGCAAGGACCCTTCGGCGGTCCGGTACAAGAATTGGAAGATGTACTTCGCGATGGTGTCCGACGCACCCGCGGGCTTCACTACAGGCGTGGTCCCCTACCACTGGACCCAGGTCGTCAACATCAAGCGCGATCCCTTCGAGACGTCCATTGGCCAGCAACAAAAGACGCTCTTTGGTATGGGCGGAGCGATCGCTGCACCTGTCACTGCCTACGTATATGACTGGAACATCCTGCCGATCGGCCAAGCAGATGTGGCTGAAGGAGCTCGAGACATACGTCAACTTCCCGCCACTGCAGACCCCGTCGAGCTACAATCTGGAACAGGTCATGCAGCAGGTCCGCGAAATGAGAACGACCGGTCGCGCCGAGTAGCCGGCGTCGAGCGACGTGACGCGACCTAGCGGACGCCCCACGGGGCGTCCGCACCCGCGAGATGGTGCAAGCCCGAGCCCGCAGATACGCCGCGTGGCTAGGGAATCTCCATACTGATTTCTCGGGTTCACCCCGAGCGAATTGCTGCTCGGACAACCATAAGCTCCCGCGTCATGCGCCACCTGCCCGCGCAGTCTTCAGCTGCGGGACGGGTTTTCACATCTGCGTTTTCGCCAGACCTTTTGAGCAGCAGGAGAACACCATGACCGACGGCTCGCACGACAATCCGCAAGACACAGCGCAGCACAAGGGCGAAGGAACGCAAATAGACCGGCGCGATGTGCTGCTGATCGGCGGTACGCTGGTGGCGGCATCGGCGGTATCGGGGGCCGGCCTCACCCAGACAGCGCAAGCCCAGCAGCAAGCGCCGGCACCGGGAACCGCACGGTCAGGGCGGCGGCCGAACATCGTCTTCATCATGGGCGACGACATCGGCTGGTTCAACATCGGCGCCTATCACCGGGGCATGATGTCCGGCAAGACGCCGAACCTGGACAGGCTGGCGTCCCAGGGCATGCTGTTCACCGACTACTACGCCGAAGCCAGCTGCACGGCGGGCCGGGCCGCCTTTATCACCGGCGAAATCCCACTCCGCACCGGCCTGACGACTGTCGGCCAGGCAGGCGCCGACGTCGGCATGCCGGCCCAGGCCTGCACCATCGCCACTGCGCTCAAGGCGCAAGGCTATGCCACTGGCCAGTTCGGCAAGAACCACCTCGGCGACCTGAACAAGTACCTGCCGACGCTGCATGGCTTCGATGAATTCTTCGGCTACTTGTACCACCTCGACGCCATGTCGGACCCCTACTGGTACTCCTTCCCCAGGGATGTTGCTTTTTACAACAAATACGGGCCGCGCAACCTGGTCCGTTGCACGGCGACCGACACCGACGATGCAACGGTGATGCCGCGGTGGGGCAGAGTCGGCAAGCAGCGGATCGAGGACGAGGGGCCGCTGGCTCCGTTCCCGGACATGTCGAACGTGCCGAACATGTGGGAGGGTTTCGGCAAGGCCAAGTACAACATGACGACCTTCGACGAGGTGCTGGTCGACAACTCGAAGCGTTTCATGGACAGGGCGGTGAAGGAGGGCAAGCCGTTCTTCCTCTGGCACAACACGACGCGCATGCACGTGTGGACCTTCCTCTCCGACAAGTACAAATCGATGATGAGCAGCGAGACCAACTTCGGCCTGGAGGAGGCCGGCATGAAGCAGTTGGACGACTTGGTTGGCGCTCTCATGAAGCACCTGGAGGATATCGGCGAGGCGGACAACACCATCGTCATCTTCAGCACCGACAACGGCGCCGAGGTATTCACCTGGCCGGACGGCGGCATGACGCCGTTCAAAGGCACCAAGGGCACCGCCTACGAGGGCGGCTTCCGCGCGCCTGCAATCATTCGCTGGCCGGGCAGGGTCAAGCCAGGCACGGTCCAGAACGGCCTGTTCTCCAGCCTCGACTGGTTCCCGACCCTAGTCGCAGCCGCCGGCAATCCCAACATCACGGAGCAGTTGCTCAAGGGCGTGAGGCTCGGCGACCGGACCTACAAGAACCACCTCGACGGCTACGACCAGACGGACCTGCTGCAGGACAAGGGGCCGTCCGCGCGCCACGAGTACTTCTACTTCGCGGGGGCACACCTGGGCGCCCTGCGCCTCGATGATTTCAAGTTCCAATTTGTCCGCCAGCCGCAAGGCTGGCCCGGCGGGAAGATCACCACCGACATGCCGGGCATGGTGAATATCCGCCAGGACCCCTTTGAACGAACGCCGTCCATCAACTCCGAGAATCTGAACAACCTGGGCGGTGGCTACATGAACGATTTCTATGCCCGGGAATTCTGGCGGTTCGTGCTTGTCCAGGAGAAGGTGGCGGACCTGGCCAAGACAGCCATCGAATTCCCGCCGATGCAGGACCCGGCGTCCTTCAACCTCGAGGCGGTGAAGCAGCAGGTCGACGCAATGAGCAGGAACAAACCTGGACAGTAATTGGACTGTGCCGGGCGGGCGCCTGTTGGGAGGCGCCCGCTCTTGTTGCGCGTCTGCATGCGAAGCCGCGCGGACCCAATAGGCGCGGTTCTCCCCCCGAGGGCGACAGCGATCTGCATTCCCCGGGGCTGTTTCCTTCTCGGGCAGAATCCGGGTTTTCCCCAGTTCATTCCGGAATGATCTCGGGTGACCATCTCTCCATCGGGACGTCCGAACATGCCGGCGGGCGAATATCCGGAAGGGCACCCAGCGATTAGGGCCCTGCGATTGGAAGGGCCTGGCGCGGTCGGCAGTAGAGCGCTTGGTGGGTCACTTCGCTAGGTGGGCCACAACTGTCTGGAGGATCACATGCCTCGATATCTGAGAGCATCAGTCCTACTGAGCATCGGATTGCTGGCGTCCCTGTCGGCAAACGCGCAGCAGTCGGGCGACCCGCCCCCAGTTACGGCCATCGACATCCTGCTCGAGCCCGACGCCGTAATGATCCGGCATGCGGAGGCTGCCAATGAGCGGTTGCTCAAGGTCTTCCCGAAAGGCTTCGCTCTAGGTAAGACGCATCAACCGCACATCTCGACCCTGCAGCGGTACGTCAGAACCGCAGACCTCGACAAGGTCTACGAGGCAGTTGGCAAAGTGCTGGTGGAGGAGAAGCCGACCACTTGGAAACTGAAGGCGTACAAGTACTATTATATCCCGTGGAAGGATATCGGGCTTGCCGGCATCGTCGTCGAGCCGACCGACGACCTCCTCAGATACCAACAAAAGCTGATCGACGCCGTCGCTCCGTTCACCGTTAAGACGGGGACCGCATCAGCGTTCGTCACGACGAAGGAAGACCCCGAGATCAATCAGCCAACCATTGACTACGTGGCGACCTTCGTCCCGGATGCAAGTGGCAAAAAGTTCAACCCGCACGTAACCATTGGCATCGCTTCACAGGATTACCTGAAGAAGCTGCTCGACGAGAAGTTCGAGGCATTCACGTTCTCGCCGGTCGGAGTGTCCGTCTACCATCTCGGCAACTTCGGGACGGCGCGGAAGAAACTCAAGAGCTGGGAGTTGAAACCTCAAGCCGGCTCGCGTGCACTGCAGTAGGCGCTCTTTCGCCTCGCGATTACGAGGAGGACAAGGCAATGACATCCGCCCGCATTAGCCGCCGCATTGTGCTCTCGACGCTGGCCGCGCTGCCGGCTCTCCACGCCCTGCGATCGAGCGCCTCAGCGCAAGCCCAGGCAGCCGATCCGCTGCCGTCGTGGAACGACGGTCGCGCCAAGCAGTCGATCCTGGATTTCGTGGCCGCGGTAACGCGAGAGGGTTCGTCCGACTTCGTGCCCGTACCGGAACGCATCGCCACCTTCGACAATGACGGCACATTGTGGGTCGAGCAGCCAATGTACACCCAGCTGGCGTTTGCGCTCGACCGGGCGAAAGCGCTCGCCCCGCAGCATCCGGAGTGGAAGACGAAGCAGCCTTTCAAGGCGGTGCTGGATGGGGACATGAAAACATTGGCTGCGTCGGGCGAGCGCGGCTTGCTCGAGCTGGTCATGACCACGCACGCCGGCATGACCACGGAGGTCTTTGAAAGGGTGGTCGCGCAATGGCTGGCCTCGGCCCGCCACCCGAAATTCAACGAGCCCTACACCAGCCTCGTCTATCAGCCGATGCTCGAAGTGCTGGCCTATCTGCGAGCCAACGGCTTCCAGACCTTCATCGTCTCCGGCGGCGGCGTCGAGTTCATGCGGCCATGGAGCGAGCGCGTCTATGGGGTTCCACCCCAGCAGGTGGTCGGGTCGAGCATCAAGACCCGCTTCCAGATGCGGGACGGCAAACCGAACCTCTTTCGCCTGGCCCAGGTCAATTTCATCGATGACAAAGCAGGCAAACCCGTCGGCATCAACGAGTATATCGGCCGCCGCCCGATCGCCGCCTTCGGCAACTCGGACGGCGATCTCGAGATGCTGCAATGGACGACGATTGCAGGCGATAAGCGGCGGCTCGGCCTCATCGTCCACCACACCGACGCGGAACGTGAGTACGCCTATGACCGCCGGTCTCCATTCGGCCGGCTCGATCTGGCGCTCAATGCGGCACCCATGAACCATTGGACCGTGGTCAGCATGAAGGACGATTGGAACCGCATCTTTCCTCCGGGCGTAAACCCGCAGGGGGCGGGCAGCAGGGCGCTTCAGTAGCCGCGCCGTTCGGGAGCCCCGGCCGTTTGCTGCACGGCTGTGCGTTCGCGACCTAGCGCTGGCGCCGCACGATGGGGACGTCGAAGGTGCGGCCGCGCCGCTCCGGCATGTAGGTGAAGTGCCACCATTCCTTCTGGTAGTTGCGGAAGCCCTCGGCGGCCATGGCCTCCACCAGCGCCTGCCGCCAGCGCTGCTGCTGGGGCGTGAGCCCTGGAGCCTTGGTGTGGCTCAAGGGATCGAAGCAGTCGAAGCTCGTGCCCATGTCGACGCTGCTGTCGGGAGCCCGCGCCTCGGGCGGCCCGGCGCAGGGGCCGTAGGCGGCGTCGATCTTGAAGGGACGGGCCCTCTTGGCGGGGAGCGAAATGAGCGTCACGTCAACGGTGTTGCCGCGCGAGTGGCTGGAGACGGCGGCGATGTAGCCGAGATCGATCAGCTGGCTCTTGTCCAGGCTGGGATGGAAGCGCTTGAGCAGCGGATCGAGCTCGGGCTCCCTGACCCAGGTCTCGAAAGCGCGCACCGCCCTGCGCGGGCGGTAGCAGTCGTAGACCTTGAGGGAGAGCTTTTGCTGCAGCAGGGCCTGCTGCACGCGGGAGAGCGCCTCGGCCACATCGCGCAGCAGCATGCACTCCGGTGCATCGTAGCCCGGCACCTGGCGGCCGGTGAAGTTGTTGACCCCTGCGTAGCGGATGTCCTGCATGATGCTGGCATCCACGTCGCGCAGGTAGACGAGCGGATGGGGAGCGGGACTGGGGCTTGCGGGGGCGTCGTCCTGGGCCGCGGCGCGTCCGCCGGCGCTCAGGACTGCGCCGAGGGTCAGGACACACAAGGCGAGGACGGCCGAGGATCGCGCGCGAGCAGTCGCGGCGTGGAGGCCGAGATCGCTCTGTTCCCAGGTTCCTGCTTGTATCATCCGCGCGCTGTCATCCGGTCCGTGCTGCCGCCATGTTGGGCGCGATTGTGGCGCGTACGTGTTCCCTCAAGCTCCAGCGTGAAGCGTGCCGCTGCCCCTCACGAGGCTGTTTCTGCCCCTCACCCTAACCCTCTCCCCGCAGGCGGGGAGAGGGGACCTGCAAGGCGCGCTGCGACAGGCCCTTGCGCTCGGCCGCGGCGCCTGATTGTTTGGCAGCCGTTCCTCCAGACCACCACGCGGGCCAGCCCATGCCGTCCACCGTGTTCAACTCCGCCATCTTCCGCGACGCCTTCGGCACGCCCGCCATGCGCGCGATCTTCGCCGACGCGGCGCTCGTTGCCCGCTACGTGGAGGTGGAGGTTGCATTGGCAGCCGCCGAGGCCAGGGCGGGCGTCATCCCCAGGGAAGCGGCTGACGCGATCAAGCGCAGCGCCGATCCCGCGGCCATCGACCTCGCCAAGCTCAAGGCCGAGACCGACGTGGTCGGCTACCCAATCGTCGGCGTCGTGCATCAGCTCGCCAAGCAGTGCGGCGATGCCGGGCGCTATGTGCACTGGGGCGCCACCACGCAGGACATCATGGACACGGCGACGGTGCTGCAGATGAAGGAGGCGCTGGCGCTCATCGAAGCCGATCTCGCCGCAATCGATGCGGCGCTGGTTACGCTTGCGCGCAAGCATCGCACCACCGTCATGGCCGGCCGCACGCATCTGCAGCACGCGCTGCCCGTTACGTTCGGGTACAAGGCGGCGGTGTGGCTCAGCATGATCGCGCGCCACCGCCAGCGCCTCGCCGAGATCAAGCCCCGCATGCTAGTTGGACAGTTCGCGGGCGCGGCCGGCACGCTGGCCTCGCTCGGCGACAAGGGGCTTGCCGTGCACGATGGCCTGATGGACGAGCTCGGCCTGGCGCGGCCGTCGATGCCGTGGCACGTGGCGCGCGACAGCTTCGCGGAGACGGTGTCGTTCCTCGGCCTCGTCACCGGCTCGCTCGCCAAGATTGCGACCGACGTCATGCTGCTGATGCAGACCGAGGTCGCCGAAGCGTTCGAGCCGTTCATAAAGGGCCGCGGCTCGTCCTCGACCATGCCGCAGAAGCGCAACCCCATCTCCTGCGAGATGATCCTGGCTGCCGGCAAAATCGTGCGCCAGCAGGCGGGCCTGATGCTCGACGCCATGGCGGCCGACCACGAGCGGGCGACGGGGCCCTGGCAGCTCGAGTGGGTCGCCATCCCAGAGGCTTTCCTGGCGACCAGCGGCGCGCTGCGGCAGGCGCGCTTCATGCTCGAGGGGCTGGTCGTGGATGCGGGCCGCATGCGCCGCAACCTCGACCTCACCGGCGGGCTGATCGTGGCGGAGGCGGTGATGATGGCACTGGCCCAGCACACGGGGCGGCAGGTCGCGCACGACGTCGTCTACGGCGCCTGCCGCGCTGCGCTCGACACCGGCTCGACCTTGCGGGCTGAGCTGGAGCGCAACGGCGAGGTAACCAAGCACCTCGAGCCCGAGCGCATTGCCGAGCTGACCGATCCCGTCAACTACCTGGGCTCGGCGCCGGCGATGATCGACCGCTTGCTCGGCGGGCGTTAAGGGGCGAACGGAGCAAAGGTCGGCCTTGCGGGGCCGCTGCCACAGACCCTTCACGACTGCTGCAAGTCGGCATATATGATCCGAGCGGGTCGGTAGGGACAGAACCTATGCGCTACACGGTGCTGCTGGAGCAGGAAGAGGACGGCGGATATGTGGTGAGCGTGCCCGCACTGCCCGGCTGCGTCAGCCAAGGCGATACCCGCGACGAGGCTCTAGCCAACATACGCGAGGCGATGGAACTCTATATCGAGGATTGTCGCGCCGCAGGCGATCCTGTTCCCACGGAAGACAACAAGGAGTTCGTGGCGGTCGAGGCTGCGTAAGTGGCCAAGCTGCCAACGGACCTGTCAGGACGTGACGTTCGCCGCGCCCTGGAGCGCGCTGGATTCGTATTCCGCCGTCAGGCAGGCAGCCACATGATCCTGCGCCGCGACACGCCCTACGCCCGTGCCGTAGTGCCCGACCACAAGGTAGTCAGGCCCGGCACTCTGCGGCGCATCCTTGCCGACGCCGGGCTCACGGTTGACCAATTTCTGGCTCTCCTTTGAGACTCCGAAGGGTAAGGGCCCCGGCTCTGCGCGCCCTGGACTTGATCGCGGATCAAGTCCATGCGCTGCGGCCGGGGACGCATGCGGCACCATTCATTGGCGGCATTCGCAATTGGCGCTAGTCTCGCGCGCCGATGAGGACTGCGGGCCACAAGAACGAGGCCCGTCGACCAATGAGGAACTTTGGGGAGGACCATGCTCGCACTTCGCTTCGTTCTGGGCGCTTTCGCAGCCGCGCTTGTCCATGTCGCGCTCGCAGGCCCGCTGGCCGCGCAAGGCTATCCGGACAGACCCATCACGCTGATCGTGCCGTTCGCGGCAGGCGGCCCATCCGACACCATCGGCCGCCTGGTCGCGGATCACCTCGGCCGCAGCCTCGGCCAGCAGGTGGTGGTGGAGAACGTCGGCGGCGCCGGCGGCACCTGGGTGCGGAGCGTGCGGCCAAGGCGGCACCCGACGGCTATACGCTGCTGACGCACCATGGCGCGCTGGCAGCCGCGCCTGCGCTCTACAGCAACCTGCGCTACGATTCCAAAACCGCGTTCGAGCCGCTGGGTCTGGTCAATACAGGCCCCATGGTGCTGCTGAGCAAGAAGACGCTGGAGACCGCCGACGCCAAGGCGCTGTTCGCCTGGCTCAAGGAACAGGGCAACAAGGCAACCGTCGGCTTCGCCGGCGTGGGCTCCAACTCCTACATCTGCGCCACGCTGCTGCAGCAGCAGTTCGGCGTGAAGCTCGCCATGGTGCCCTATCGCGGCACGGGGCCCGCCATGATCGACCTGGTGGCGGGCCAGATCGACGTGCTGTGCGACCAGGCCACCACGGCCACGCCGCAGATCCAGGCTGGCACGGTGAAGGCCTACGCCGTCACCTCCACCGATCGGCTCGACAGCATCAAGGCCGTGCCCTCGGCCAAGGAGGCGGGCCTGCCCGATTTCAGCGTGACGATCTGGAACGGGCTCTATGCGCCGAAGGGCGTGCCCAAGGAGGTGGTCGAGAAGGTCAACGCCGCGATCGCCAAGATGGTGGCCGATCCCGTGATCCTGGACCGCTTCGCCGCCACCGGCACCATGCCGTTTCCCCCCAAGATGCGCTCGCCCGCCGAGCACGCCAAGTGGCTGACGGCCGAGTTCGCGCGCTTCGAGGCGATGTTCAAAGCCGTCGGAGTCGCGCCGCAGGAGGCGAAGTAGTGCGGAGCCGGCATTGAGACAGCCGGTCTCCGTGCGCGCCGCCCCGGGCAGGCTGCTGGACCGGCTGTATCAATGGCCGAGCGTGCTGCTGACGCTGACGGCGATATTCTGGGCGGGCAATGCGCTCGCCAGCCGCCTGGCGGTGGGACACATCTCCCCGTTCCTGTTGGTGTTCCTGCGCTGGGTGATGGTGCTGGCCGTGCTGTGGCCGCTGTACGGCGGGCAGGTGCGCGAGCATTGGGGCGAGATCAGGCCGCGGCTGGCGCGCATAACGCTGATGGCCTTCCTCGGCTTCACAGGCTTCAATGCGCTGTTCTACACGGCCGGCTACTACACCACCGCCATCAACATCGGCATCCTGCAGGGCTCGATCCCGGTCGTGGTGCTGGCCGGCGCGTTCCTCATGTACGGGACGCGCGCGACACTGGTGCAGATTGTTGGTGTGCTGATCACCTTGGTCGGCGTGGTGGTGGTGGCGACGCAAGGCGCGCCGCTGTCGCATCCTCGACATCGGGCCCAACCGCGGCGACCTCATCATGCTGGCCGCCTGCGGCTTCTACGCGTTCTACACGCTGGCGCTGCGCGAGCGGCCGAACATGCCGGGCATCGCCTTCTTCACGCTGCTGGCGTTGATCTCGGCCATCACTTCCGTGCCGCTGCTGATAGCCGAATGGGCCATGTACGGGTTGACCATGCCGACCTTGCAGGGCTGGCTGGTGACGCTGTTCGTGGCGATCTTCCCCTCCTGCCTGGCGCAGCTCTTTTTCCTCCGTGGCGTCGACCTGATCGGGCCAGGGCGGGCGGGCGTGTTCGTCAACCTGGTGCCGGTGTTCGCGGCGATCCTGGCCGTGGTGCTGATCAACGAGCCGTTCGCTGCCTATCACGCGGTGGCGCTGGTGCTGGTGATCGGCGGCATCTGGCTGGCGCAGCGGGGCGCCAGGGCCTGAGTAGGTTGGGTCAAGCGAAGCGCAGACCCAACACGGCTCTGGTGGATGGGGGATTGTGTTGGGTCATCGCTACCGCTCGACCCAACCTACAATCGCTGTAACGTCCGTCACTAGCAGCCGCAACGGGCGGCACGCCTGTGATCTACGGCACATCGCGACACGCTCAGTCCACCTACATTGCCTCCATCGCCAACCCGTTCTCTTGGAGGCAGTCCATGTCCTCGACCAAGATCGTTGTTCCAATCGCATTGACTTGCGCGGTGGTATTGGGCGCTGCGACGTATTCCTATTATTCGCGCTCCGTCGCCCAGGCGACGCCCGCAGTCGAGATCAAGCTGGTAACGCCGGCCGCCACCGCCCTGGCGCCCGTGCCGTCCGGCGGCGACGATGCCATGGTGAGCCCCGCCTCGTGGCAGCAGTGGCCTTCGGTCATCGACTACTGAGGCCTCAGGACCGAGGCCGCGCCAGCCCCGGGGCGATCCTTCTCGGGGCTGATCGCGCCGTTCAACAAGCCCGGCGCCGCACTGCGGCGCTCGTCCCCTCGCGCTACCGGCGCGGGATCGGTTGTGCACCTTGCCGCGTTCACGCGGTAACGTTGGTGCTGGTTCGGCGTTCCTGCCTATTTCACTTCCACCACAGGAGGCGGCGTGTAGGCCTTCGCGTTGGACAGGGATTCGACCATGGCCGGTCCAGGCGCATAGGCTCGCGGGATCAAGAAGAACGGTCCTGCAGGTGCGGGCAACCAGTTGGACTCCTTGTCCGCACCGGGACTGTCCTTCTGGATGTAGATGGTGACCGACCCGTCATTGTTCTTTTTCATCGGAGTGTCGCTACCCAAGAAGTAGCGGTCGATCGGATTGGCAACGGTGTAGTAGTTGCTGGCGTCGTACATCGTCAAGGACCAGAAACCCGGTGCGATGAATGGGGGCGTCTCCTTGAAATTGATCGTGTATCTCTTGGCGCCCGTCAGCTGCTCGCCATTACTGTCCAACGTGCCCTGGTAATAGACTGCCTCCTTGGGCGTGTTGGCCGTCAGACCGATCCGGGCGATGATCGCGCGGGTTCGGTAGTCCGTTTGCGAATTGCCTATCGTCGGCGCGGGCATGAACCAACCATTGACAACCTGACCGAAGGGCAGGTCGCTCAACATCGGCCCGATGTCCTTGGCGGCTCGTTCCATGGCCTTGACCACGATGGGATCCGAACTCGCGCGATCCCAGCGTTTGCCCAATTTGATTCCCAGCGGTTCGAAATTCGGCAGTACGGCGGTGACCTGGTCCTGGGGCGGCGGGTTCTCGTTGATCACGTCGGACAGGATTTCCCAGAACTGCAACGGATCCGTGAAGTTCATGGCACTGGCAGGCTGCTTGGCATCGGTGACCTTGGGCACCGCATAGCGGTAGACAGGGGCCGCCGGCGCGAGCGCGAGCTGGCCGGTGAACTTGCCGAGGCCCTGTACCGTGATCTCTTGCATGACCTTCTTGGCCGCGGGCAAATCCGCCGGGTTGATGACGTGGACGCGCGGCTGAATCAGCGTCCAGCGTGTAGGGCTATCGATACGTTGGACGCCTGCGGGAAGGGTGCCCTTGAATCCGGGGCCGACGAGAGCGAACTTGCCTCCCTTGTAGCCAGTCGCCATGCCCCCAGCGTAGGCAAAGGCGTTGGTGTACATGTCGACTATTTCCACCATGTAGTAGCGCCCCTTCGAATCGGGCACCGTAAGAATGATCGGCTCGGGGCCGAGATCCAGAAACCCGAAGCCGTAGATGACGTTGACGTTCGGGGTGACGTAGCCCGCCTCGACCGAAAGTTTCGGCGTGGAAATGTCCTCCATGCGCCAGATGGTGTTCGGCGCAGCCTTGGGTTTGGGTCCCACAGCATCGTTGGCCCGCAGGTTGTACATGATGACCGCCGGAGAACCCCAGTTGGCGGCGTCGAGGGCCACAGCGTAGGTCCAATCTTCCAGGGCCTTGGCTTGATCAGGGGTGTACTTTGCCTGCGTCTGTGCGAGCGCGGGCGAGGCTGCGCACAGCGCAAAGGCGAGCGCCGCGACGGCGTGCGAGAATTGTCTGCGCATGCGAGGCTCCTTTTTGCGTTGCTACATGGTGCGGGCAAATGTTCCGCAGTATCCGAAAACGTAACTCGGCCCTCACACTCCAGGCTTGACCGCAGACATCGAGAGACCGCGGCTATCGCAGGAGGTTGAAGACCAATGTTCCGTATTGCGCCCAAATAAAAGGCGTCGGCATCGGGGAAAATGCTCAAAGTCCGCGTTGATCCACCTTAGGTGTCAGACCAAAACCGCGAACCTTGCACGGCCCCCGAACGGCAGCTATTGGCACGCCCTTGCCGTAGCGAGGGGCGGGGCACCACGTCAGGGATCGGAGTTACCTTCCCCGTGCCCCGTGCCGTCTGGCGATCGCGAGACGGCGGCGCTATCCCCGCGCTCCAAACCTGTGCGCATACTGTCCCGTCGCTGCTTGCGACGGGGCGCTCGGATCCAGCACCCAGCGTGGCAGCGATCGGCGCCTGGAAGGTAGGCCCTCGTGTTGGAGGACCGAGCTCCAGGAGGCCTGGGTCGACCGTTAACGACGCGCCGCCAGCAATGGCGGGAGCGGCCGTTGACCGCCTTTAGTGGCTCAAGGTGAGAACGCTGACGCTCGGGCAACCGGGCCGAGGCGGGAAGCCAAAGGATGGCCCAGGACAGAAATCGCCGCCAACGCGGGTGCCGCAAGGCAACCCAGGGGACCCCTCAAAGGTCCCAGTGGGCTCTCTCCTGAGAGCCCTCGAGCAGGCCCGGCCGGGCCTGCTGGGGCCGGAGGTCAACCGGCCCCCGGGTCGCCGAGAGGCGCCCGCGTACCCGTCGCACCTTTGCGTGGGGCAGAACCCCCGCGGGGCGGACGGCGCGTGCCGGATGCCCTCAACCAATACAGCCGAGAGCAGACGATACGATGCCAGAAACGCCTCCATATCTCACGGTCGATGAAGCCGTGGCCGAGTTCATGACCGGCATGCGGCAACGCCTGGGAAGTGCGCCAGCCGAAAGCTACAGCCACGGCGCCGAGACCCTCGAGCAGGCCGAAGCCCGACGGTTCCACTTCGCCGAGTCGGTGCTGAGGGCCGCCTGTCCCGATCCGAGGCTGTGCACGCATCATCGCTGCCGGCGCAATCGGCTGTGCCGACACTTTGCCGACCTGCACGCCGTGCGCGAAGGCAGGTACAAGCTGGCGCCGAGCCGGCGCCCGCCCGGCGCTACCGTGCTCCGGCATGCCATCTGGGTGTTGATGAACGGCGGCCGAGGCGGCGTTTAGCATTGCCGCGCAATGGGCGAGCGCCAAAATTGCCCCAGGGCCATTTGGCGGGTTACGCTAGCGGGCTTCGCCTTCGCCCCCAGAAGCGGCCCGAGCCAGCCCCGAGTGATCCGATGACCGACATCGCCACCCGCGTCTACAACCACACCTGGAAGATCGATCCGATCGTCCGCTCGGTGCTGGATACGGACTTCTACAAGCTGCTGATGGCGCAGACCATCTTCCGGCGCCATCGCAACGTGAAGGTGACGTTCGGCATCATCAACCGCAGCACCGCGGTGCCGCTCGCCAAGCTGATCGACATGGGCGAGCTGAAGGAGCAGCTCGACCACATCCGCACGCTGCGCCTGAGCCGCGGCGAGTCCACCTTCCTGCGCGGCAACATGTTCTACGGCAAGCGGCAGATGTTCGCGCCGCAGTTCATGGAATGGCTCGAGGGCTTTCGTTTCCCGGCCTACCACCTGGAACGCAAGGGCGAGCAGTACGAGCTGACTTTCGAGGGCCCGTGGATCGAAACCACCATGTGGGAGATCCCGGCACTCGCCGTGGTGATGGAGCTGCACTCCAGGGCCGTCACCAAGGGGCTCGGCAAGTTCGAGCTGCAGGTGCTCTACGCGCGCGCCATGACGCGGGTGTGGGAGAAGATCGGGCGGCTCAGGGCGCTGCCCGACTTGCGCATCGCCGACTTCGGCACCCGGCGCCGGCACGGCTTCCTGTGGCAGGACTGGTGCGTGCAGGCGATGCTCGAGGGCCTTGGCCCCGCATTCCTCGGCACCTCCAACTGCCTGATCGCCATGCGGCGCGAGGTGGAGGCGATCGGCACCAACGCGCACGAGCTGCCCATGGTGTATTGCGCGCTCGCCGACAACGACCGCGAGCTGGCGGAAGCGCCCTACAAGGTGCTGGCCGACTGGCAGGAGGACTACGACGGCAACCTGCGCGTCATGCTGCCCGACACCTACGGCTCCAAGGGCTTTCTGAAGCGGGCTCCGGACTGGGTGACGCACTGGACCGGCGTGCGCGTCGACTCGGGCGACCCCATCGCCGGCGGCGAGATTGCCATCGACTGGTGGAAGGAGCGCAGCCAGGACCCGCGCCAGAAGCTCGCCATCTTCTCGGACGGCCTCGACGTCGACTCGATCGAGCGCATCCACCGCCATTTCCATGGCCGCCTGCGCACCGGCTACGGCTGGGGCACGCTTGCTCACCAACGATTTCCGCGGCTTCGGCGCCAACGGCGGCCTCGATCCCTTCTCGATCGTGTGCAAAGTGATCTCCGCCAACGGCCGGCCGGCGGTGAAGCTCTCCGATAATCCACTGAAGGCCATGGGTCCTCCGGCCGAGGTCGAGCGCTACCGGCGTGTGTTCCAGGTCGGCGCCCAGGCGAGCCTGCCCCTGGCGGTGTGATGCGTGCGGCGTTCGCGGTCGAAACAAAAAGGGCGCACCGAGGTGCGCCCTTCGCATTTTACAGTCTGGCGAGCCTGTCAGTGCACCATGGCCGGCGCGCCCGCCTCGTCCTTGCGTGCGGCCTTCTGCACCGCGGCCTGCACCTTCTCGAAGGCGCGCACCTCGATCTGGCGGATGCGCTCGCGCGACACGCCGAACTCCTCGGAGAGATCTTCCAGCGTGGCCGGCTCCTCGGCCAGGCGCCGCGCCTCGAAGATGCGCTTCTCGCGGTCGTTGAGGGTCGACAGCGCCTTGGCGAGATAGGCGCGGCGATTGCTCGAGCTCCTCGCTCTCGACCAGCCGCTCCTCCTGGTCCGGCGTCTCGTCCACCAGCCAGTCCTGCCACTCGCCGCCGCCTTCCATGTCGGCGCGCACCGGCGCGTTGAGGGAGGCGTCGCCGCCGAGCCGGCGGTTCATGTTGACGACGTCATCCTCGGGCACGCCGAGCTTGGTGGCGATCTGCTTGACCTGGTCGGGCCTGAGGTCGCCTTCCTCCAGCGCCTTGATCTGCCCCTTCATGCGCCGCAGGTTGAAGAACAGCTTCTTCTGCGCCGCCGTGGTGCCCATCTTCACGAGGCTCCAGGAGCGCAGGATGTATTCCTGGATCGAGGCGCGGATCCACCACATGGCATAGGTGGCGAGCCGGAAGCCCTTGTCGGGCTCGAAGCGCTTCACCGCCTGCATGAGGCCGACGTTGCCCTCGGAGATCACCTCGCCGATCGGCAGGCCGTAGCCGCGATAGCCCATGGCGATGCGCGTCACGAGACGCAGGTGCGAGGTGACGAGCTTGTGGGCCGCTTCCGAGTCCTCGTGCTCCTGCCAGCGCTTGGCCAGCATGAACTCTTCTTCCGGCTCCAGCATCGGGAACTTGCGGATCTCCTCCAGATACCGGGAAAGACCGCCCGAGTCGCTGGCAATGGTGGGAAGTCTGGTAGCCATCTCTTCATCTCAACCGGCGCTTTTCGTTGTGACGTACGCGCCAGGTGCTCCTTGCGATCCCCTGTGGACCGCATTGTCATTATAGCAAGGCCCCGCAAGGCGCGCATGGCAACACTAAGCACAAGTCGTGCAAGTTGCCGTGTGCCCCGGGTAACGGCCGTTCACGCCCCTGTAACCAAATGCATACTGCCAAGTACGGCCGAAGCGTTCCGGTTGCCGTCTGTGGGGGCGACATGTGAAGAAATGTTTCCGCTGGGTCAACGAAATACGTAATGTATGCGCGCCCAATACGTCCGTATGCCAGCACGGCAGCCGTGCGGCGACGCCTCAGTCCGGCGCGCCAGTGCGGCGACCAGACGAGCCATATCGGGCGGCAGCGGCGAGACGAAGCTGAGCCGCTTGCCCGTCACCGGGTGCACGAAGGCCAGCTCGGCGGCATGCAGCGCCTGGCGGCCGAGCGCCTCGAGCGCGGCCTGCGCAGGCAGCGGGAAGCTTGCGCGCGCTGGCCTTGAAGCCGGCGCCGTAGGTCGTGTCGCCGAGCAGCGGGTGGCCGATGTGGGCGAGATGCACGCGCACCTGGTGCGTGCGCCCGGTCTCCAGCACCAGGCGCAGCAGGCTGGCGACCGGCGCGCGGCCGCCGTGCGCGGTACGCGCTCCAGCACCTCGTAGCGCGTCACCGCGCGCCGTCCGCGCGCCTCGGCCACCACCGCGATCTTGGTGCGGTTGGCGGTGCTGCGCGCCAGCGCCGCATCGATCACCCCGCGCGGCGCGCTCGGGCGCGCCCCAGGCGATGGCGCGATAGCCGCGCTCCAGCCGTCCATCGCGCGCCGTGGGCGGCGAACTGCTCCGACAGCCCCCGGTGCGCGCGCGTCGGTCTTGGCGGCGACCATGAGCCCGGTGGTGTCCTTGTCGAGCCGGTGCACGATGCCGGGGCGCTTCACGCCGCCGATGCCCGACAGCGACGCGCCGCAATGGGCGATCAGCGCATTGACCAGCGTGCCCGAGGCGTGGCCGGGCGCGGGATGCACGGTGAGGCCCTTGGGCTTGTCGATGACGATGAGGTGGGCATCCTCGTAGACGACGCTGAGCGGAATGGGCTGGGCGCCGGTTCGGCCGGCTCGGGCGGCGGCACGCGCACCGTATAGCTCTCGCCCGCCTTCACGCGCAGCCCGAGGTCGTGCACGGCCTGCCCGTCGCGGGCGCACGGCTGCCGGTGCGGATCAGGGCCTGCAGGCGCGCGCGGCTGAAGTCCGGCAGGCGCCGGGCCAGGAAGCGGTCGAGCCGCTCGCCAGCCTCGTCGGCCGCCACCGTCAGCGTATCTCGTGGCTATTCGTCGGCCATGTTGCTCGCCTGCGCTCACGGCAAAGTCCGAGCCGCCCTTGATTGCCTGGCTGCGCCTCACCTATAGACGGGCTAGCCCGCTTGCGCCCCGTTCGTCTAGCGGTTCAGGACGTCAGCCTCTCACGTTGAAAACAGGGGTTCGATTCCCCTACGGGGCGCCATTTGAACAAATCGACGTTGATATCATTAGATTTCTCAGAACTTTTCCCAAACTGCCGGGATGGGTTTGGGACTCTCTCGGCAGATGGTTTGTTTGCCAGCCGGCCGATTGCCGAGCTAGCCAAAGTTCTCTGCCCAGCGGCTTTGGTGTAACGCGAGATTTCAGTCAGGGTGGCGTGGCCGGTGATGGCCGCGATTTCGTTGGCAGGACCAACGCTTCTTCAATGCTGCGATCAACAATCTGGAATCCAACGGGAAGGCCATCCACGGTTTCGCCGCCCGGCAATGTCAGTGTCGGATGTCCGCTCATATTGAATGGCGTAATGAAGCGGCGGCTCGCCGTGCCGAGCACCAGCACCACAGGAAGTTGGGGCGTGCTCATTTCTTGGCGGCGATCAAATCGAGTCGGTCGCTTCCCCAGAATGGCTCGCCGTCGACCAGGAAGAAGGGTGAGCCGAATACGCCTTTGCCGATGGCTTCCTCATTTGCCCGGATCAGTAGTTCCTTGATCGATGGTTGTTGCAGCCCGGCTGTTGCGGCGTCCCTGTCGAAGCCGAGGCGAGCCGCCGTATTCAGGGCTACGGCAGGATCGCTGGTGCTGCGTCCGTCGAGCCAGTACGCGCGATACGCGGCTCTTGCAAACTCCTGCGCCCTTGCAGCGTCCTGGTCCTCGATCCAATAGAACAGGCGTGCTGGCGGCAGCGAATGACCGGGGAAGTCTGCCGGCACCTTCAGCTCCAGACCTATCAGGCGTGCCATGCGTGGTGCATCGACCTTGACCACATACTCCCTCTTCAGTGGGTGCTCCAGCGGAGACTGCCCGAACGTCTTGTAGACGGCGCCCAGCAGGAAGGGCCGCCAGCGGATCGGGCGCGCAATCGCATGGATTTTCATCGCGGCGATGAAGCCATAGGGCGAGGAGAAATCGAACCAGTATTCGATCGTGCCCGACATGTGTCGTTCTACAGCTCGATGCGAAGTCCGTCGTAAGCGCACTCCTCCGGCACCTCGTCCTTGTGCAGCAGCATCTCGCGGCCAAGGTGCGTGAGCACCAGCCGTTTGGTCTTTATCTCCTCCCTGTGGGCTTGGATGTCGGGATAGTTCAGATGAAACCGCACCGGCTTACTGTAGAAATAGCACTCCGCTATCAGCAGGTCGGCGCCACGCGCCAGGGTCGGCATGTGCTCCGTCCATTCACTGTCGCCGGTGTAAGCAATGATCTTGTCCGCCACTTCCACTCGTATCGACGTGGGGTTTGTTTCCTTGGTGTGAACGGCCGGATAGGTCGTCACCTTCAGGGGTCCGAACCGATGCTCCTCGAGACAATCCATGTCCGCATACGTGACAGCGAACTTCGGGCTCATGACATGCATGCCGGGCATCAGTGCCGCGGCAACGTCTCGCATCCTCGCCGTCGTTTCTCTGGGGCCGGCGATCAGGAGCGGGCTCCGGCGCTTGGCGCCGAGCATGGCGTCCATCAACAGAAACGGCACGCCGCCACAGTGATCGCCATGCAGATGCGTGAGCAGTATCGCGTCGATCGAGTTGTGCGCGATATCGAGCCGGTTGAGGGCAACCAGGCTGGTGGCGCCGAAATCGATGCAGAAGCGAAAGCCGGGCGTGTCGACGAGAAAGCAAGTGTTGAAGCGCCCACCCGACCCGAACGAGTCGCCGCTGCCGACAAATGTCACTGTCACCGACATGGTCGTGCCTATCCCAGATGGGCCGAGTGGTCCGATTGGTGGATCTAGATGATACTAGCCTTGCGTAGCGCTGCGCGGTCCCCCGCGCCAAGGCCGAGCACCTCTTCGAGGACTTCGTCGGTTTGCTGGCCCAAAGTCGGTGGGGGGCGCCGATAGGTAGGGGGTGTCTCCGAGAGTTTGATGGGATTGCCGATCAGACCCACGCTGCCGTCCGCGGCCAGCGAATGCGGCATCGAGATCCGCATGCCGCGCTCTTCGACCTGGGGATCGGCAAACACCTGGTCCAACGTGTTTACGGGGCAGCAAGGCAAACTCGCCCGCTCGAAGGCGTGGACCCAATGGACACTGGGCTGCGCTCTCAGCGCATCCCCCACCAACACCACGAGGGCGGCGCGATTCTCAAGACGCGCCGCGTTGCTCAGAAAGCGAGCATCGCCACCGAGTTCCGGCCTGCCGATGACCGATGCAAAGCGCTTGAATTGTTCATCGTTGTTGGCCCCGCACACGATCCATCCGTCCGCCGTCTCGAAAGCCTGATACGGAACGGTATTGGGGTGCGCCGTGCCGAGTCGTTTCGGAACCACGCCGCCCACGAGATAGTTGGCCCCCTGGTTGAAGAGCCAGCCCACCTGCACGTCGAGCAACCCGAGGTCGATGTGCTGGCCCTTGCCGGTCCGGTCTCGGTGTCTGAGCGCGGCGAGGATGGCAATGGCGGCGTTGAGCCCGGTCATGACATCGTTGACGGCGATCGGAACCTTGACCGGCGGCCCATCGGCTTCGCCGGTCATGCTGATGAGGCCGCCCATGCCCTGAACCACAAGGTCATAGCCGGGCCGCTGCGCATACGGGCCTGTCTGGCCGAAGCCTGTGATGGAGCAATAGATCAGCCGCGGCAGCTCGGGTCGCAGATCGTCATAGCCAAGGCCGAACTTGGTAAGTCCACCGACCTTGAAGTTCTCGATCAGCACATCCGACTTGGCGGCCAGCCGCTTGATGAGCGCTGCACCCTCGGGCCGACCCATGTCGATGGTGGCGGAGCGCTTGTTGCGGTTGCAGCAGAGATAGTAGGCGCTCTCGGTCGTGTCGTCGCCCGACGCGCTCTTGAGGAACGGCGGCCCCCATGTGCGCGTCTCGTCGCCCACGCCGGGGCGTTCGACTTTGAGAATATCCGCGCCCAAGTCGCCGAGGAGCTGCGTGCAGGAGGGACCCGCAAGCACGCGACTGAGGTCCAACACGCGGATGCCTTCCAGGGCACCTCCACCTTCACGCATCGACACGTCCTCCACCCCGAGCTTGGCGATCATCCGCTCACGCTAGCCACAGCATTGCACCGATTTGGCTGAAGTACCCTGGGGCCCTGCATCGGTGCTCTTCGCGCTACAGCCACATCCTTCCTCGCCCCGATTCTTGGCGTCCTCATCTGTCTTGCAGCAGGCATCCTGGTGAGCCACGGCTGGTCCGCCACAGCAGTTTGCGGCAGGTGAAGCCGCGGGCCCGCTGCAAACGCCCGTCTCGGGGAGAACGAGTTCGACGCGCTCCGCAGCTTCGCGATCGCCAGCGATGTCGGCGACGATAGATCGGACCTGCTCGTAGCCGGTCATCATCAGGAAGGTCGGCGCGCGACCGTAGGACTTCATGCCGGCGAAGTAGAACCCCGGCTCCGGCTGCGCCAGCTCGCGGGCGCCGTGTGGACGTACCGTGCCGCAGCTGTGCAGGTTGGGATCGATAAGCGGTGCCAGAATTGGCGGGCATTCCAGCGCCGGATCGAGAGAGATGCGAAGTTCGCGCAGGTAGGACAGGTCCGGCCGAAAGCCGGTGGCGACGATGAGCTCGTCGACGTCGACATGCCGCCCGCAGCACGCCGACCCAACACCCAGCCTCAACTTGCCTCCGCTTTCGCGAAATATGCGTGAGGCCGAATCTTGTCTCGACGCCGATGCGGCCGCCTCGCACCAGCTCTGCAAAGGCCCTTCCAAGCTCGCCGCGCGCAGCCAGCTGGTCGTTGGCGCCTCCGCCGAAGGACTTCTCAGGCGTGTCGCCGCGCAGGAGCCAGACCACTTCAGTGCCCGGTTCCTCGTCCTTGAGGCGGGCGAGGTCGATGATGGTGCCGATGGCGGAATGCCCTGCCCCGAGCACGGCCACGGTCTTTCCCGCGTAGCGGGCGCGTTCGCAGCCCAACACGTCGGGCATGCCGTAGGCGATGCGATCGGTGTGCACATCCTCGCCGATGGCTTCGAGCCCATTCACTCCAGCCGGGATTGGGCGTGCCCCAGGTTCCCGATGCATCGATCACGGCATCGGCGTGCAGCGTCGAGGGGCCCTTGCCGTTTTGGTACCGGATTTCGAAGGGGGCCGCTTCGCGGCCGGTCGTCTTGACCTTGTCGAACCCCACGCGCGCGATCGAAATCAACGCTCGCGTCGGTCCTGGATGTGCGGGCTGAGCCTGGTGCGGGTTGCCAGCGGCTCGAGGTAGTGCTCGACGAGCTCGCCGCCGGTCGGGTACTGGTCCGGATCAGGGCTGTTCCAGCCTGTTTCGCGCAGCAGCTCCTCCGATGCCTTGTCGATGTTGTAGCGCCAAGGCGAGAACATGCGCACGTGCGACCACTGGCGCACGGTATGTCCGGCACTTGTCGCCGGCCTCGAGCACGATCGGCTGCAGGCCGCGGTCAAGCGCATGAGCTGCCGCCGCCAGCCCGACTGGGCCGGCGCCGATGATGGCGACTGTCTTTGCGGGGTTCGGCATTGCATTCATCCTTCTAGATACATGGAAATTGATGGCAAAACTCTCAGGCGGCCGTGTCGGCCGGCTGCGCGATCGATGCGCAGTCGGCTTCCGTGCAGCATTCCGCCACCAGGAAATCGACCAAGCCGCGCATCACCGGATAGTTTGCGCGGCAGATGAGCGTCGTGGCATCGCGCTCCTGGGTGATGAGCCCGACGATGATCAGCGTCTTGAGATGATGCGAGAGAGTGGAGGCGCCGACATCGACAGCCGGGTCTGCAGCTTGCCGACGGTGAGGCCCGGATCGCCGGCCCGCACCAGCGTGCGGTAGATCTTGAGCCGAGTCGGATTGCCGAGGGCTTCAAGGCGGGCTGCTGCTTCGTCGATCTTCATGCCGGCGCACTAGCACCGTCCACACTCGTTGTCAATGGTATTTCTAGCATGATCGAAATATGATATAGACTATGCGCAAGCGTTTTCGAGCCGCGTCATGGCCATCGCGCCACAGACTAGCACATGGCGTCCTGTCGAGCCCCGTCATGACCATCAGCTTTGCCACGTCCGCATTCGCTCGCTCTCCCGCCAGCTCGTTGCGGTCGTCTGCGCCGCACAGGTGTTGGTGCAGATCGGCGCGTTCTTCTGGCCGGCGCTGCTGCCGGGCATGATGCCGCTCTGGGAGCTTTCCAACAGCGAGGCCGGCTGGATCACCGCCAGCTTCTACGGCGCCTACATGGTCTCGGTGCCGGTGCTGGTCACGTTGACGGATCGCGTCGATCCCGAAGCGCGTCTATCTCTTCGGCGTGGCGGCGACCGTGGTCGGCCATCTGATGTTTGCGCTCTTTGCCGACGGCTTCTGGTCGGCGCTCGCGACGCGCGCGCTCACCGGCATGGGCTGGGCCGGCACGTACATGACCGGCCTCAAGCTCCTCGCCGATCGCGTCGACGCGAAGATGATGTCGCGCGCCACAGCCGGTCACGCAGCAAGCATTGGCATCTCGGGAGCGATCTCGTTCGCATGTGGCGACTTCATCGCCGCCGCAGCCGGGTGGCGTGCCGCATTCCTCGTCGCCGCGATGAGTGCGGCGCTTGCGTGGTTTGCGGTAGCGCTGCTCGTCCCGTCGCAGAGCAAATACGCGGGTCCCGCCAAGGACGGACACGGTCTTTATGACTTCAGACCGATATTCCGCAATCGTTCGGCGATGGCCTATGCGATTGCCTATTGCGTCCACACGTTGGAGATGAGCGCGCTGCGCGGCTGGGGCGTCGCATTTCTTGCGTACGTTGCAGCGAGCACCGGCACCAATGCGGCAGCTGCGCTCTCGCCAGCCCTCGTCGCAACCGGCCTTGGGCTCATCGGCACCGTTGCGAGCGTCGCCGGCAACGAAGCCGCCATCCGCCTCGGGCGGAGGCGCCTCATAGTGACGGCCATGGTGGCCTCGATATCTGATCGGTGGGACGATCGGTTTCCTCGGCAGTGCGTCCTATGCCGTCGCAGCAGTGCTCATTACTTCTACGGTGTCGTCATCTGGCTCAACTCGTCATCGCTCACTGCAGGAACGGCCGGCACTGCGGAGCCTTCGCGGCGAGGCGCGACGCTCGCCGTGCACTCCATGCTTGGCTATGCGGGTGGCTTCGTCGGGCCGTTGCTGGTCGGATGGATGCTCGACCTCTCCGGCGGCATGTCGCAAGTTGGCTGGGGGATCGCCTTCTTGTCGGTAGCTATGCTGATGGTCTGCGCGCTGGTCACGTTCTGGCTGCTCCGCCCCAGTGAGCTTGAAGGCGATCGCGGTAAGACCGAGCGCAGTTGAGACTTGCTGGGGGCCTGGCCGGCTGTCACGTTGCTCTCAAAATCGCCAAGCGCATCATCGTTGCCGCGCCAGTCAAAGATGCGGCCGCGCTCAACATCGTCCACATGCTCGACATGCCGAGATCGCCTGCGATGCGATCCACAAGCATGGCAGCTGGGTTGACCGCGAAGCGCAGACAGCTCGGGGAGCGGCACTCTAGGAACAATGGTGATAACCCCGCCCATTGACATTGAGACCATTTGAATCGAGGATCTTGCGTGAGCTGGTTCTGCCTCAAAGGATCTCTTCGAGGCAGATAAAAGGGAACGTGGTGCGCGGCCCGATGGGTCGCAATGCCATGGCTGCCCCCGCAACTGTAGGCGGTAAGCCCTCTCCTAGTTGGCCACTGGCGGTCTGCTGATCACCGGGAAGGCGGGAGTGGGGTGCTAGAGCCGCGAGCCAGGAGACCTGCCATCTCATGTCGCCCATTTCGCGTGCGGGGCGCGCGCGGGA
The DNA here is from genome assembly GCA_963724565.1 of uncultured Alphaproteobacteria bacterium. GTDB lineage: Bacteria > Pseudomonadota > Alphaproteobacteria > Rhizobiales > Hyphomicrobiaceae > AWTP1-13. The sequence continues at coordinate 109,147 of CAVRVK010000004.1, read as the reverse complement.
GCGGATTACCGTCGTGGTGACGCCGATGCCAGGTCTCGCTAGCCACGGTGGTCGCCATGGTCAATTTTTCGATTGTTGCCCCGAGCGGCGCTCGAATCTCGCCTGCCATACGGGACGGGAGCGATCGACGCGTATTGAAGACAATCGCATTGCAAGTCGTGACTGCGGCCATCTGGCGGCGACGCCTTTCGGCGGAGCTTGAGGCTTGGCTTGTGACACAGAAGCCGGCGCGCATGCTGCAGCTTGGATTGATCGCGCGTCCCAAGGTGTTGTTTGATGAGCTCAACCAGGCCGCTGACACCGCCGGGATCGCCGCCGGCCACGCAAGACGGCTATTCCTGACGGATATCTGCGAGCTGGCACGTGACTTTGCCAGGATCGTCAAAGCCGGCAGCATCGAGGTTCGCCTGAGCGTCGTGCGGGAAAGAGCGCTGCAGACCACCAACGACATGGCAAGCTGCGGCACCAGAATGCTGACCGTCTACCGGCTCGCCGGCGTCTCTCAGCTTCGCCAACTCAGCAAACCATCCGCCTGCGATTGGCGACTATCGTGCGGCGGGACGCTACTGCGGCTAGGGCCCGGTTCGGTCGTCGCGGTAAAAGACCGGCCGACCATTGCTGGAGCCAATGGCGATGCGGCGCGCCTCGTAGCGAGGGCGTGTGATTGTCGCTCTTCCGGGCTGCTCTACATGCTCGAGCTGCGTCCATAGGCGACGGCATGTTGCAATCCTGGTCCGGCCAACTCTACGCCGGCCGACCAGATCACCCGTTCGCTGCGCGAGTCGCGCGGAGCGGATATCAACCTGGGGCAGAGCCCTTCTTGTTTTGGCGATTGCTGATGAGGTCCTCGACAACCGCCGGCTCTGCCAACGTCGAGGTGTCGCCGAGGCTCGAGAAATCATCCTCCGCGATCTTTCTCAGAATGCGGCGCATGATCTTTCCCGACCGCGTCTTCGGCAGGCCCGGCGAGAATTGAATGAGGTCGGGTGTCGCGAGCGGGCCGATTTCCTTGCGCACGTGCTGCACCAGTTCCTTCTTGAGATCCTCGCTCGGCTGGTTGCCCTGGATCAGCGTGACGTAGCAGTAGATGCCCTGCCCCTTGATGTCGTGCGAATAGCCGACCACAGCCGCTTCGGCCACACTGGTGTGCGACACCAGCGCCGAATTCGACCTCGGCGGTGCCGAGCCGGTGGCCCGACACATTGATGACGTCGTCGACACGGCCGGTGATCCAATAGTAGCCGTCCTGGTCTCGGCGACAGCCATCTCCGGTGAAGTACCTACCCGGATAGGTGGAGAAGTAGGTTTGTACGAACCGTTCGTGGTCTCGAAACACGGTCCGCATCTGTCCGGGCCAGCTGTCGAGGATGACGAGGTTGCCGGACGCGGCCCCCTCGAGCGGCGCGCCTTTGTCATCCACCAGAGCCGGCTGCACGCCGAAGAAAGGCCGTGTCGCGGACCCGGGCTTGAGCTTGGTGGCGCCGGGCAGCGGCGTGATCAAGATGCCTCCCGTCTCCGTCTGCCACCAGGTGTCGACGATCGGGCAGCGCCCATCGCCGACCACACGGTGGTACCACTCCCAAGCTTCGGGGTTGATCGGCTCGCCAACCGTCCCAAGCAGCTTCAGCGAAGAGCGGTCGGTGCGTTTGACATAGTCGTCGCCGGCGCCCATGAGCGCGCGGATCGCGGTCGGTGCGGTGTAGAAGATGTTGACGTCCCACTTGTCCACCACGTGCCAGAAGCGTGAAGGTGTCGGGTAGTTCGGCACACCCTCGAAAATCAGTGTGGTCGCCCCGTTGCTGAGCGGGCCATAGATGATGTAGCTGTGCCCCGTTACCCAGCCGACGTCGGCGGTGCACCAGTAGATGTCACCATCGTGATAGTCGAACACGTATTGGTGAGTAATCGAGGTGTAGACGAGATAGCCGCCACACGTGTGCACCACTGCCTTTGGCTTACCTGTGGAGCCGGACGTATAGAGGATGAAGAGGGGGTCCTCGGCGCTCATCTCCACCGGCTGACAGTTGGCATCGACCTTCACCAGCTCCTCGTGAAGCCAAAGATTGCGCGCCGCGTCCCACGGAACGGGGCTTCCCGTGCGGCGCACGACCAAGACCTTCTCGTCGCCCTTGCATCGCTTGAGCGCCTCGTCGGTGTTCTTCTTGAGTGGGATCGGGCGACCGCCGCGCACGCCCTCGTCCGCAGTTATGATGAACTTGGATTCGGCGTCGATGATCCGCGCCGCCAGGCTGTCGGGAGAGAAACCGCCGAACACGACGGAATGAATGGCGCCGATACGCGCACAAGCCAGGAAGGCATACGCCACCTCGGGTATCATCGGCAGGTAGATGGTGACGCGATCGCCCTTCTTGACGCCATTGGCCTTGAGCACGTTGGCGAACTTGCACACGCGCTCGTGCAGTTGCCGGTAGGTAATCTTCTCGTCCATCGTCGGGTCGTCGCCTTCCCAGATGATGGCGACCTGGTCGGCACGGGTCTTGAGGTGCCGGTCGATGCAGTTGGCCGAGACGTTGAGCGTGCCGTCCTCGTACCATTTGATGGACACGTTGTGCGGGTCGTAGGAGGTGTTCTTGACCCTCGTGTACGGCTTGATCCAATCAATCCGCTTGCCGACCTCGCCCCAGAACCCGTTCGGGTCCTCGACCGAGCGCTTGTACATGGCCGCGTATTTCTCGTTGTTGATGAAGGCCCGGCTCGCCCATTCAGCGGGTACGTTGTAGATCTTGTCGGACATCGTGCCTGTTCCTCCCACTGGACGCTTCCAGTCGACACTTATTATCGGCAGCGCGCACGGATGAGCAACCGGGCGTTGGTCGAAGAGCCAAAGTCAAGCATCCGCCTCGAAAAATGTAGGGATGCCCGCAAGATACCAGACGTCGGGATCAGGGAAACTCCCAGAAGCTGCCGCGCATCACCAGCACGCCGAGAAGGAAATATCGCGGCTTATGGTATCGGACGCGCCGCCAGCGAGCGGTTCCTCGAGCGATGGGGCTGGTGGGTCGGCTATAGGCCAGAACGCCAGGTTCAAGCCGAGATTCTTTTCGCGCGATGGGGCGCCCTGACAATTCTCGTCACCCGCACATTGATCTCTCACCTGAGCTCGGTCGTCAGCGTGTTGGCCGGGCTGCATCGCTACCGAATTTATTCGTTCTTGACGGTTGACATTCTTGGCCGGGTAATCTGGACAGTCGCCTACTTGGGCCTTGGCTATGCGGTCGGAGGAAGCATCGAGGCTGCCGCCGACTTCTTACGGAATGTCGCCGGATTACTCCTATCGCTATCGGCCTTCGCGATATCGGCGCTGCTGGTATCACCTTCCCGCTAGTGCATGAACACCCCTTTCGCCATCATCAGGTGATGCGGCTGATGGTGTGCGCCCTGCACCATGATGCCCATGAACCCGAGCGCCTTGAGCTTGATGGCCTCGCGCGGATCGCTCGCGGTAACCACAAGCTTGACCCCGTTCGGCAGATCCTGCGTCTTGGCGTTCCATCCAAGCGCGGCCAGCTCATGCGCATGTGCCGGCACCATGCGTTTGATGGCACCCAGCGTGCGGCCCTCGCCCGTAACGGTGATCTCAATGCCGTTTGCGAGTGCCCGCTCGCTTGCCCGCGCCCGCAGGGTGACCTCGTCCATGTCGATCAGGTGCTCGCGCAAAGCGGAAATATTGACTTTCGACCAGTCGGTCGCAGGGTCCGCCTCCAGGATACGCACAATCTCCTGGATCGTGCCGAAGGCCTGCTGGCCCGGCATGATCGGGACCACCGCCTCGCCCCCGTGGATGTGCTGGGCGTGGTCCATATGAGGTCTGTCCTGAGCCAAGGACGAGCGCACTCGCGGCGAAGACGGCGCCGGTCCCGACCATCAGCAGCAACGCCAGACGCAGGTAATGACGATGCACACGCATTTCTGACCTCCAATTGGAGACGATTGATTTGATGGAGCTCCCTGTGATCGCGCTCAGACGACGGCGAATTGACCCATCATGCCGTGGTCCTCGTGCTCGAGGATGTGGCAGTGGTACATGAACGGCATCTTGGGTTGCGCCGGATTGTCGAAGCGGACCAGGATCTCGGCGTGCTCCTCCACCAGCACGACATCCTTCCAGCCGGACTCGTGCGCGGCGGGCTTGCCGCCGTTCTTGCTCAAGATTCTGAAGCTCGCGCCGTGCACGTGGAAGGGGTGCGCCATCGGCATGCCGCCCGCACTGATCTCCCAGATTTCCGCGGTCCCGAGCTTGGCCGTCACGTCGACGCGGTCCATGGCGAATGACCGGCCATTGATCCCCATCATGTGGCCAGCTCCGGCTCCTCGGCTCGGAGCCGCTCATCATCCCCATGCCCATACCCATCATCCCCATGCCCATCATCGGGTTGAGCTCGAAGGTGCGCCAGGCGACGGCCGACTTCACGTCCGGCGTCAGCAAGCGTTGCGAGCTGCCGAGGCAGGCGCGTGACGGCTGCCTTCAATGCAGGCTCGGGCTTGAAGCGCATCAAGAGCTCCACCGTGCCTGCCGAGCGGCGCGGGGGACCCATCATCATCATGCCCGGTCCGTGGCCTGCGTCGGGCGCGGTGACGAGGTCGACGGAGCGACCATCGCCGAAATCGACCAGCACCTCGTAGCGTTCCGCCGGTGCAATCACCAGGCGCTTCACCTCCACCGGCTCGGCAAGCAGCCCGCCGTCCCCGGCGATGACGAAGAACGGCCGCCGGTCGGAGAAGCGCAGATCGAAGACGCGGGCGTTCGCCGCATTCAACAGGCGCAGGCGCACCATGCCGGCCGGCACGCTCGCCACCGGACCGATGGCGCCGTTCACGACCAAGGTGTCGCCCTGGAAGCCATGCATCATGTCCATCATGTCGGGCTGGTACACGAGCCTCGCCGTTGCGGCCGAAGCGCTTGTCCTGCAGCACGATCGGCAGATCGTCGACGCCGTAGGTCTGCGGGCAGCCCCCGATCGCGATCGGCGCCATCGCTGACGATCATCATGCCGGCGAGGCCCGAGTAGACCTGCCGGGCGGTGTTGCCGTGCGGGTGCGGATGGAACCAGGCCGTGCATGCGGGCTGCTTGATCGTGATCTCCGGCGACCACACCGCGCCAGGCCTGATCGTGTTGTGCGGACCGCCGTCGACGTGCGATGGCACCAGCATCCCGTGCCAATGCAGCGTCGTCTCCTCGTCGAGGCGGTTCTCGACCCGGAACGGGATGGTGTCGCCGTTGCGAACGCGCACGACCGGTCCCAGGTAGCTCGCGGAGATGCCCCGTGACGGCACCGCTGGCCCGGAGCCAAATCGGTGCTGCGTCTTCTGCAGGGTGAGCGTCACCGGCTCGCCGCTGCGCGCCTCGATCAGTTGCGGGATCGGCAGCGCTTGGCCTGCCTGACGGCGCGCCTTGCGCCCATCGCGGCAGGCCGGCAGCGACCAGCGCCGGCCGCTGCGGAGCCGGAAAGCAGGAGCGCCTGGCGCCGGGTGAGCGACGTTTCGATCGACATGGGAAATCCTCCGCTTTACGGAAGAGCTCGTCGAGGCCTCTTGGTGCTCGATCACCCTCTGGACGCTCGGATGGCGTCCAGAGGATCGCTGCGCGGCTGTCTCAGCGTCAGTGCTTGTGCTGTTCATCGCCCGCGAATGCGCCGCGCATCGGCCAGGGCCGAAGGCGAGACCGGGTAGAATCTCGCTGGCCTTGGCTTTTTGCGTTGCGTCGAGCACCGCCAGCAGCTCGTCGGCGGCCGTCTCTACGGCGTCGAACTGCTTCTGCCCCTGCTCGCGCATCTTGCTCACGAAGGCGTAGCGATCCGCGGGGGTCATCTTGCTCACCACATCGGGATCGACGCTCTCCCGCGTCGTCTTCATCGTCGCCGCAGCGTCCTGGACGGCCTTGGCGTACTTCGCCCAGGCCTGCTCCTGAGCCGGCGTGATGCTCGAGCTCGGCCTTGAGGTCTTCGATCTGCGCCGGGTCGGCAAAGCCCGACCCGGCCCTGCCGTGCATCATTCCTGGGCCCATGCCCTTCATCATCCCGGGACCCATGCCGTTCATCATGCCTGGGCCCATGCCGTCATCCGTCCCATGCATCATGCCGGGCCCCATCCCATGACGCATGCCCTTCATCATGCCAGGACCCATCCCATCAGGCCCGTGGCCACGCATGAACGGCGGGCCGAAACCGCATCGGTCCTTGACCGACCGACTGCGCCAGAGCCCATCCGCCCGCGAGCACGGCGGTGGCCGCGATCGCGCCGATGATCAGAGTTTTCTTCTTCATGGCTGTCTCCAATTCCCACTGCCAACGGAGAGGTCCGTTGCTGAGCCATTGGAGGGCCGAGATTTCACCCAAGTTTTTCAGGGACCGGGTTTTTTGTGACAAAGTTTGTCAGGCGCCGCGTCTGCCACACCTCGACACACATTCCGCAGAACCTCATGCGCCCGCGTCGTCTATATTCCTCGTCATGCAAGGCGCCCCGCACATCCTGATCGTCGACGACCATCGCGAGATCCGCGAGCTGGTCTCGCGCGCCCTGAGCAAGGAGGGCTTCCGGGTCAGCGTCGCGGCAGACGGCCACGCCATGCACAAGGTGCTGGCCGACAGCCGCATCGATCTCATCCTTCTCGACCTGATGCTGCCGGGCGAAGACGGCCTGTCGCTGTGCCGCACCCTGCGCGCCAAGTCGAAGATCCCGATCATCATGCTGACCGCCAAAGGCGACGAGGTCGATCGCGTGATCGGTCTGGAAATGGGCGCCGACGACTATCTGCCCAAGCCGTTCGGCAGCCGCGAGCTCATCGCGCGCATCCGGGCGGTCCTGCGACGCAGCGCAAGAGCCTGCTCCGCCGGCAGGATCCAACGAGCGGCCGAAGCAGTATCATTTCGATCGCTGGCGCCTCGATGTCGGCGCGCGCGAGCTGATCCGCGATGACGGAACGACGTTGCCGCTCAGCACCGGAGAGTACGACCTGCTGATTGCCCTGGTGCGAGCGGCCGCAGCGCGTCCTCAGTCGTGACCAGCTTCTCGATCTGGCGCGCGGTCGGGCCGCGAACGCCCTCGACCGCAGCATCGACACACAGGTGAGCCGCCTGCGCAAGAAGCTCGAGCGCGATCCGGCAGATCCCAAGATCATCAAGACCGTCTGGGGCGGCGGCTACATGTTCACACCCGCGGTGAGCCAGCAATGAGCGGCTTCTTTCCGAAGAGCCTGTTCGGACAGACGCTGCTCGTCCTGCTCGCCGGGCTGATCGTGTCGCATGTCGCCGGCTCCTGGATCTACACGGCCGATCGCGAGCAGGCGGTCCGCGCCGTCGGCGGCTTTGCAACCGCCCAGCGCATCGCCAATCTGACGCGCCTCGTCCAGGAGTCGCCGCGGGAATCGCGGCCCCGCATCGTTGCCGCGTTGAGCGACCAGAGCTTCCGCGTCTCGCTCTCGGCCGAGGCCCCTTCGATGCCCGTCGCGGAGGATGACGCAACCGTCGCAGAGGCGATCAAGGACTACCTGGTCGATCGCCTGTCGCTCGGATCGCGCGTGCCGCGCGTGTCGGCATCGCCGGCAGCAGGGCCGCCCTTCGGACCGTGGCACATGATGGGGCACGGCCCGATGATGCACGGCTTCGGCGGCTTCGGCCCGATTCCGAGACCTCCAGGTTGCAATTCCGCTGACCGACGGCCAGTGGCTCACCTTTGCGACCGCCCTGCCGACGGGCGGCCCGGCGTTCTCCCTCCAGTTCCTGCTTTCCATGGGCATCATGGCCGATCATCATCCTCGCCGTGTCGGTGTGGGCGGTGCGGCGCGTGACCACTCCGCTTGCCTCGCTGGCAACGGCAGCCGAACGCCTCGGGCGGGATGTCAATGCGCCGCCGCTGCCGGAAACCGGGACCACCGAGACCCGCCAGGCCGCCCGCGCCTTCAACGACATGCAAACCCGCTTGCGTGGTCTCATCGAGAATCGCACGCGCCTGCTGGCGGCCATCTCGCACGATCTGCGCACCCCGCTGACGCTCCTGCGGCTGCGCGCCGAGACCGTCGAGAATGCACAAGAACGGGACAAGATGCTGTCCACCATCGCCGAGATGGATTCCATGATTGGTGCCACGCTGCAGTTCGCCCGCGACGACAGCGCGGACGAGCCTCGTCGCCCGACCGACCTCACCTCTCTCGTGCAAAGCGTCGTCGACGATATGCGTGATGGCGGACTTGCCGTCCGCATGCAGCCGGCAGAGCCGATCACATACGCGTGTCAGCCCGCTGCCTTGAAGCGCGCGGTACGCAATCTGCTCGACAACGCGGTCAAGTACGGAAAATCAGGAACAGTTGCGATCCGCCGACTATCGCAGGCAATCGAGATCAACCATCGACGACGATGGGACCAGGCATTCCGCAACAGGAGCTCACCCGCGTCCTGGAGCCGTTCTATCGCCTGGAGGAATCCCGCAGTCGCGAGACCGGCGGAGTGGGCCTCGGCCTGGCCATCGCGCAGTCGATCGTGCAGTCGCATGGCGGCACCCTGGCGCTGAGCAATCGGCCCGACCGGCGGCCTGCGCGCCACGATCACACTTCCCCTTTCCGGCGAAATCTCAACCGCCGTGATGAAGACCCGCAGTTGACTTGTCGTTGTGGCAGCGCCGTTGGCACTCGCTCCTACAGCGGCTGCGGAGCCGCTCGACTTCGGTCCGGACTTGTCGCGGAGCGGCTGGGTCACGTGTTTGGCGGCGACAAGCCGCGCGGCTCGACCTTGCCCAGCCCCACATGGCAGCACGCGGAAATTCATAGTTCTTCGGCCAGCGGATGCGAGCAGGGGCGTCTGGTTCGATGAAACCGTCGATCTTGCCAAAGACTATACGCGCGCCTTCGGCACCTGCCTTCGCTCCTCCACGCCGTCGCCGTCTCAAGCGACTCCGACGACACAGGTCGGCGCAATCGCGCCACGCTGCGCGACCTGGCGATAAGCAAGTGATTGCCCCCGCCCGAAGTCAAGCGGCCGCGCGCTCCTCGGTCTCGATCAACAGGCCGTCCCGCAATTTGTATATGCGGTCGAGCCGATCATAGATCTTCTCATCGTGTGTAACGGCGATGATCGCCGCGTCCTGCTCGCGCGCGAGCTTGCGCAGAAGATCCATGACGATTCCGGCACGCGCCGAATCGAGCGCGGCGGTCGGCTCATCCGCCAGGACGATGCGAGGCTTGTTGGCCAGTGCCCGAGCTATGGCGACGCGCTGCGCCTCGCCGCCGGAAAGCTGCGACGGCATCGCGTGCTTGCGATGCCCCACCTGCAGGTATTCGAGCAGATCAATGGACCGCCGGATGGCCTCGTCCCGCGGCACGCCCGAGTTTGTGCCGGATATCGCGCCAGGCAAGGTTCATCTCTTCTGCTCGGCCGCCGTTTTCGCATTCGACGCGATGACGACAGGGCGGTCGAGGGGGCCGACCAGGCCCGGACATGGGTGCGGCGATATCGTCCTGGCCCGCTGCGAATCTTCCAGTTACGCTTGACAGCACTTGGCGTGCGACTGTGCCGCTGGTTTTTTATCACTTGGAAGATAGTGACGCACCATACCAATGGCGACATTGCGGCGCATGCGCGAAGCTGATCCGGTGCTCCTGTGGGGCGGCAGCTTTGCCGTACTCGCGTTTGGTTTCACCCTTGTCAACTTGGGTACGCGCAGCTTCTGGTGGGACGAATTATTTACTCTGTTTCTGTCTTTGCCGCGCACGTCGACAAGCGATGCAACGATGCTCATTCGCGGCGACGTGCATCCACCGCTCTATTTCTTCGGCGTGCGGTTGTGGCTGAGCCTGCTTGGCGTATCGAGTGAGTTCGCGGCGCGCAGCTTCAACCTTTTGCCATTTGCTTTCGGAGTGTGGATGGGTGTGCGCGCCCTCCGGCAGCGCCTCGCGGAGCCGGTGACTATCTGGCTCGTTGTTTTTTTTCGGCGTTCGGCGTTTATTGGTATCTCCAAGAGGCGCGCATGTACGCCATCGTGATAATGCAATCTTTTTGCGGTTGCCTTGCGGTACTGCAATACGAGAAGCAGCGAGACACGCCAATCACGCCAGGCCAAGTGGCGCTGCTTGCGATCACTTTCGTAGTGCTGCCGCTCGGGCACTGGTTCAGCGTGGCCTTCGCTTGCGGGCTGCTCGGCGCGCTCTTTCTGTGGGCCCTTGCAGATCGCAAGTTGAACTATGCCCTGCTCTACGTTGCACTCGGTGCGGCGTTGGTCGGGCTAGGCGGGACCTGGATTGCGTACAATTTTGGAAGCACATTAGGAAGGCTCGGCTCGTACGGCGGTCACGTCTACCTCGGCTCGGTTTCGCTTTGGGGATTGCGCGTTACCGGCACGGGCACATTGTTGTTCGCCGTGACCTTGAACCCCCTTCTCATCGCTTCGGCTGCGCTCGGCGCCTGGTGTATTCTGACCAACACGCGCGCGCAAATCGGTCCGGCGATCATTCTAGCTGTGTCAGTCGCGCTAGGGCTTACAATAATCGCAGTTTCCTTTTTCGACCCGGTCTATCAGACGCGCAACTTCACTTGGCTGGTCGCGCCGATCGCCCTGTTCTCAGCCATGGGGATCGAAAGCGTATTCTCGCGCTTGTCCCTCTCGAGGGCGCTACAAGCTCTGGTCTTGATCGGCGTCTTGATGGTCAGCGCGGCAATTGCGGCTGTCATTCCTCGCATGCCCAGGATCTATGAAGTGGAGATGGACGATTGGAGGGGCGCTGGGCGAGTGGTGGCCGCTACGCTTTGGCCCATCTCAGGTTGCCTATGTCAGACGTGCGTTGATCGTTCCGGCCGGTCGACCGGCGCCGAGCCAGCGTAGCGACGAATAGCAAGGTCCTCCAAGCTTGCCAAGGATCAGGGCCCCAAGGTGACTGCCCGACATCGCATGGAAGCGCCGCGCGGATGATTGTGGTTAAGGCAGAAGCGTATTCGTCTGATTGCGCCTTTGGCGACCCGCTGCGTGCCCAGACGATCGACGTGGGAAACTGGCACGGCCGCCCAGCTTCCGTGAACTCAATGTACTCATATCGGACGACGAGCGGACGTGGCGCGAGGCGGCGCTGGCCGAGCCGTGGGTCGTAGCGGGGTCTGAAGGCGACGAGCCGGCTATCGAGGTGTTTCGGACCTAGTGCCTGAACCGATCTGGTGCCCCAGCTCAGAAATCAGGGAGTCGAGAACTCGTATTCCTTCGGCCCGATGTTCTTGCCAATGCAGCGGGCGGCGACGTAGCCCGCAATCTCGCCCGTCTGCGTGCACCAGGGAAAGTTCCGCATCACCATGAACAGCGACTCGTAGGCGAAGGAGAGCGACGCGCCCGTCAGCAGCAGGTTGTCGATGCCCTTGGGCAGGAAGCTGCGCCAGGACACCTCGAAGGTGTGCTTCTTGAAGCCGCCCCAATGGAACGTCTTGGTCATCGGCCTGGTGACCGCATCGCGGAAGGTGCGGCCGGCCAGCACGTCCTCGAGGCAAAATACGTGCTCGCCGATCGGATGGCGGCCGTCGCGCACACCGACGAAGCGGCCGACGCTGGCGATCGTCGCGCCTTCGAAGCCCGGCACGTACTTCTTCAGAAACTTGGCCTCGGTGTTGACAAAGCTGCGCAGCTCCCGCTTGGCCCTGGCGTGGTCATTGGCATCGTCGTCCATGTGCAGCGCCCACTCATAGGGAACGTTCTGCCACAGCACGAACGTGCCGTTGTCCGCGATCGGGCTCATGTCGATGGTGGGGTGGCCGATGTAGGCGTCGCCGTAGATGTGGGCGCCGACCATGCGCGGCCTGTAGAAGCCTTTGGGCAGATCGCCGGCAGCCGTCGCCTCCGCCATCGCCTTCTCCAGCAGCGGATCGCCGGCCGTCTCCTGGTGCCGGCGCAGCCGCGCGAAATCGATGCCGGTCATGGTCCACAGCAGGCCGCCGGGGATCGGCCGCTTGACGCCGTCCCAGCCCACCGCACTTGCGGGCTGGCCTCCGCCGCCGCGTACGAACGGAGCGCCAGCGCGGGCGACCAGCTCGCCGGTTCCTGATCCCTCGATGAAGATCTTGCCGGCAATGGCCTGCCGTCCGCTGGCATTCTCGACGATGACGGCCGAGACCCTGCCGTTGCCCGAGCCGCTCTCGACCACCGCATCGACGAAGCTGGTGCCGTAGAGGGCCACCACTCCAGCCTCCTGCAGCATCTCGGACATGACACAGCCGGCCCCTTCGGGATTGAAGCTCAGCCGCTTGAAATCGCTGCCTGGCGGCAGCATGCGCTCGTAGTGGGAGAGCGGATTGCCGGCCCAGCCCGGATGCGTCGCTTCGGTCGCGGTGTAGATGTACCCTTCCCTGGCGAACCGCTGCATCAGCTCGGTGTGGATCCCTCCCACGCCATCGTTGGCCGATCCCTGCAGACCGCAGGTATGCACGCCGCCCGGCATGTCGAACCTCTCGATCACCACGACCCGCGCGCCCATGCGGGCCGCCTGCAGGGCTGCCGCGAAGCCGCCCGGTCCCGCGCCCACCACCACCACGTCCGCCTCGTAGGCGATCGGAACCTGCCGCCGCGGCAGCAGCGCGGGACCGGCGACAGGGCCGATCGTGGGCGACGTCGTAGTCATCTCGCGTTGACCTTGCTCGAAAGCCGTTCATGCAGGCAGGCGCCCATGAGGGCATCCCACTCTCTCCCAACAAATAAGTTGATATCACAACCAGCCGACGCCATCATTCGCCAACAAGGCCGGATGGCGTGCGGGCCGCCGGCCACGCTCGGATACAGAAAGCGCAAAGGGAGGAAGGTGCCGATGTTCCGCCGGTTTGACAGTGGTAGCAGCCGCGTTGCGGCACGCAACGCGTTGGCAGGTATCGCCGTGCTCGCCGCGGCGCTCGCCGGTGCGGCGGGAGGCGCGTCCGCCCAGTCCGACTGGGACAAGGTGGTCGCGGAGGCGAAGAAAGAAGGCAAGGTCGTCATTTACAACGGCACCAACTTCAAGATCGTGCGCCAGCTGGGCGACCAGTTCCAGAAGGAATACGGCATCGCGGTCGAGGTGCTCGACGGCCGTGCCAGCGAGATCCGCGAGCGCATCCGCACCGAGCAGGCGGCCGGCCGCGCCATCGGCGACCTCATCTACAGCGGCGCCACCAGCATCGCTTTGCAGACGGCGGAAGGCGCGTTCAAGCCGCACGGACCCCTGCCGCTTGTCGGCAACCTCGCAGAGCCGTTCACCAGCAACGGCACGTTCCTGCCCTCCAGCGCCGGCAACTTCGCGCTGCTCATCAACACCAACCTCGTCAAGGAGGACATCAAGAGCTGGAAGGACCTCGAGAACCCCAAATGGGCCGGCAAGATCCTGAGCGACGATCCGCGCGCGCTCGGCGGCGGCCAGGTCTGGTTCGAGGTGACCTACCGCACGTTCGGCCGCGACTTCCACGAGAAGGTCGCCGCCCACAAGCCGGTGATCAGCCGCGTGTGGGCCGAAAGCAACCTGCGCATCGCCCGCGGCGAGTTCCCGATCTATCTGCCGTTCAACGTCTCCGAATATCAATCGCTGAAGGGCCTGCCGGTGAAAGTGATCATTCCGCAGGAGGGTATTCCCTTTGTCCCGTTCGGCTCGGCGCTGCTGAAGGACGCGCCGCACCCCAACGCAGCGCGGCTGTTCATGAACTTCATGCTCGATCCCAACCGGCAGCTGGTGTTTGCAACGGCGGGCTTCCGCCCGGCGGCCAAGGACATGGGGCCGCGCATTCCGGAGGAAATCCGCCCGCTGACGCAGGCCAAGGCGATGGGAACGACCGAGCCCGGCAAGACGCAGGGCTATCTCGATCTCGCCAAGGAAATCTACAAGTAGACGTCAGCAGAGCCTTCGATAGCGGTCGGAAACGCTGTAGGTCGAGGCCGGCAGGTCAGTGCCAATCTGGACATTGATCGACCTCCGAAAGGGCGATTGCACTATGCCATGGCAGTCCTTGCCGAGCCTCACCGGCCGGGCTCGTGAACTTTAGTCTTGTTCGAAGCCCTGGCTTGGCTCAGACGGGATACCCATGACCCGCGATGAGCCCAATCACTTTGCTGAGGAGGAATGCGACGATGTTGACGGTCCATACGCTCAACGATCGAATTTGCGCCCACTCCAATAATGCTGCGCACGGCACGGAGGTTCCCCCGAACGCCAGGATCCTGTTCTGCAATGGACAGGTTGGTGCGCGCCTGGACGGTACGGTACCCGAGAGCCCGCGGGAACAAATTGAGGTGATCTTCGAGCGCATCCGCATAATTCTCGCCGCATCCAACATGACATTCGAGGACGTTGTAAAATTCACTGTCTACGTTACGGACAAGTCTATCCTGGAGGATTACTTCCGCATACGCGGGCGCATAATGGGCGATCACAACCCGCCGGCCACGCTTCTGGTCGTCAAGCAGTTTCCCCGTTCGGGTGTTGAAGTCGAGATCGAGGCCATCGCGGCGAAGGCTGACTAACTAGCCACGGAAGATCGTGTATTCCGCACGAGCGGTTGTCGGCTTACGGCTCAAGCGTTCGCGTGCAGCCCGCGATCCAAGCGCGTCTGCAAGACGATGCAGGGTCAGGCGTAGCCGTAGAACGCCTTGGCGTTGCCGCTGAACACGCGCGCCTTGTCGCCACCCCGCAGGATGCCCCTGAAGACCTGCTGCGGGTGGTCGAAATCCCAGTGCGGGTAATCGGTCGAGAACATCAACCGGTCGATGCCGAGCCAGCCGATGACATCGGCGAGGTCTTGCGGCCGCTCCGGCTCGTCGATGGGTTGCGTCGTGAACCAGAAGTTGCGGCGGACATACTCCGACGGCAGCAGCTTCAAGTGCGCAACCTCCTGGCGGAAGCGTTGCCACTGCGCGTCCAGGCGCCAGCAAAGCGGCGGCACCCAGGCAAAGCCGCTCTCGATCAGCACGACGCGCAGGTCGGGGAAGCGCTCGAACACGCCCTCAACCACCAGGCTCGTCACCAGCGTCTGCATGGTCTGCACGTTGGAGTGATGCTCCTCCATGTAGTAGGAGGGCCAGCCGCTGCTGGTTGGGGCATGCCCGCCCTGGCCGCCGACGTGGATGGCGATGGGGCGCTTGGCGGCGACGGCGGCGGCGAAAATCGGCCAGTAGCGACGCCGGCCCAGCGGCTCGTCGGTGCGCGGCGGCAGCAAGACCTGCACGAACTTATCGTCGCTGGCGCGGCGCTCGATCTCCGCGACAGCCGCTGAGGGATCCTCGTGCGGCACCAGCAAGGAGGCGCGCAGGCGCGGTTCCTTGTTCAGCCAGTATTCGACCTGCCAGTCGTTGAGCGCGGTGCAGAGCGCGGCGCCATAGTCGAGGTTGCGCTGATCGGGCCCCCGCGTGGCAAGCGGGATCAGGTTGCCGATCTCGACGCCGTTGGGGTCGAGGTGCTGCTCGCGCATGAAATCGAGATCGGAGCCCGGCGGGCCTCCATTCGGCGGCCAGGAATCGGTGCGCGAGATGGCGGGCGACATGCGCGGATAGCCGATCGTGTCGGAGTACATCTCGCGCGACAAGCTGCCGAACGTGGTCATGTGCTCCTGCCAGCGCTTGGGCAGGAACTGCTTCACGTCATTGGGCGTGCGCGGGTTGGGGTGGATGTCGCAGTCGACCACCATCAGCTTCTCGGCGGCCTCGGCCTGGCGTTCTCGAACGACGACGTTCATTGGGAAACCTCCCGGGCAGCTTGCTAGTGTGATGGTCGAGAAGTCCGCACATCGCGTGAGGCCAGGTTCGGGAGCGGACTTCTCGATCTGAATCACACTAGCATCATGCTTTTGCTAGTGTCCTTCAGATCGCGAAATTCGTACCGACTTTGCCGCACAGTAAGACGAATTTCGCGATCAGGACACTAGGGGCTCAGGCGAGTATAGGTCGCCAGCGCATTCTCGGCGAGCACCTTGCACGCAAGCCTGCCCGAAAGCGCCGCGGGCAGCGCGTTCGTGCCCTCGAAATGCTGATGCGGGTAGTCGGTGGAGAACAGCAGCATGTCGTCGGAGCCGATCTGGTCGATGGTGCGCTCCAGGGCGGCGGCATCCGCCGGCGCGTCGACGGGCTGGATGGTGAGCCGCAGATGCCGGCGGATCAGCTCGGGCGGCGGCTCCTTCACCCAGGGCACCTCCGCCCGCACGGCGCGCCACGTCTTGTGCGCCCGCCACATGAAGGCGGGAAGCCAGGTGAAGCCCGATTCCAGGAACACCACCTTGAGCTCGGGGAACTTGGCGAACGCGCCTTCGGCAATGAAGCTCAAGAGTTGTGTCTCGAACGCGGCCGACTGGGCAACGTAGTCCTCCATGAAATAGGACGGCCAACCGATCGAGGTGGGCGCATGGCGAAAGCCGCTGCCAGCATGCACGCCGATCGGCAGCCCGTGCTTCACGGCGGCCTCGTAGATCGGCCAGAAGTAGCGGCGGCCGAGCGGCATCTCGCCCATGACGAGCATCAGGACTTGCACGAAACGGCGATCGCCGGCGCAGCGCTCGATCTCTTCGACCGCGTGCGCGGGGTTCTCGAGCGGGATCACGATCGAGGCCCGCAGGCGCTCGTCGCGATCGAGCAGCTCGCGCGCGATCCACTGGTTGATCGCCGAGCAGAACGCCGCGCACATGTCCTCGCTGTGCAGCAGCTGGCCGCCGTGCAGCACGTTGCAGATGGCGAAGCGTGACCCGAAGTCGTCGAGCGCCTGGCGCTTGAGGAGGGCTGGATCGCTGCCCGGTCGCCCCTTCGGGGAACGCCAGTCCGGCCGCACCGATGCCGGCGCATTCGAGGGGTAGCTCGTGAGATTGAGCGCGAGCCTATCGATGCCGCGCAGCGTGATCATCTCGCGCCAGAATTCATTGAAGTAGGGCAGCAGCGCGCGATTGTCCGGGGCGCCCGGATGGATGTCGCAGTCGATCGGCGCGACGCTGAAGGGGGCACCCACCGCCCGGCCGCCGCGCGCCGGGTCGGCTGTGCTGCCGCGCGTGGAAGTGTCTGTCGGCATGGCAGCTGTTCCGGACTAGGGAGGTGCCGGCCGCACTTGCGGGTTGCCAAACGGGTAGGGCCATATCATTGATATGTCAACCACTGCCGACGCCTCCCGGCCTGCCGTCACTACCCTCGAGCCTCTGCGACCAGACCATGCGCATTGTTCTTTGGGCGACCTTTGCCAAGGCTGAGCTGATCGACCGGCTCAGGTCGATCCTCGGCGATGACCTCGTGGTCGTCTCCGACCTCAAGGAGCTGGATGCGGCGATCGGGGATGCCGACGCACTTTTGTGCCCCGATCCCGTCTACGGCGCACAGGTCGCGGAAGCGGTGCGCACGCGCGCCCCCCGCCTGCGCTTGCTGCAACTGCTCACGCAGGGCTTCGAGCACGCGCAGGCGAATGGCGTGCCGGCGGGCGTCACCGTGTGCAACGCGGGCGATGCCTATTCACCGGCGGTGGCGATGCACGCTGTCGCCTTGCTTCTTGCTCTGCAGCGGCGCTTCCCCGTCACGCAGGCCAACCAGATGAAGCGCGAGTGGAACCGGGCAGTCAGCACGCAGCTCACCTCGCCGGCGGCGGCCACGGTTGCGATCCTGGGCTTCGGCAGCATCGGCCAGGAGATCGCGCGACTCGTGCGCGCGTTCGGTGCCAGGGTCGTCTCCCTCACCCGCAGCGCAACGCCCCACCCCATGGCCGACGAGGCGCTGCCGATCGGGCAGCTGCACGCCGTGCTGCCGCGCGCCGACGCGGTCGTGATTGCCCTGCCGCTCGATGCCTCGACACGGCAGCTGATCGGTGCGAGGGAGCTGGCGCTGTTCCGCAAAACCGCCGTGCTCGTGAACATCAGCCGCGGCGGGATCGTCGATACGGCGGCACTGGTCGATGCGCTGCACAGCGGTACGATCGCGGGTGCCGGGCTCGACGTGACCGATCCCGAGCCGCTACCTGCCGAGCACCCGCTGTGGGTTGCGCCCAACCTCATCATCTCGCCGCACGTGGCCGGTGCAGTCGGCAAGACCGGTTTCGACCGCCTCGCGAACATCGCCGCCAAGAACGTCGAGCGCTTCCTGGCGGGCAGGCCGCTCGCCCACGTCATTTCGCTCTGAGTGCGAGGGTGCCATGCGCATCGTCAAGATCGAGGACCTGCACGCCGACGGCGGCTGGCGCACCACCTCGTTCCTGAAGCTCACCACCGACGAGGGGCTCGTCGGCTGGTCCGAATACTACGAGGGCTTCGGCGCCTCGGGCGTCACCGATCTCATCCGCCGCTTCGCCGAGGTCGCCAAGGGCATGGACCCGCGCGACGTCGGCCGCCTCAGCACCTCGCTGCACGCCATCTCGCGACTGGCGGCCGGCGGTATGAACCACCAGGCCATCGCGGCGATCGAGAACGCCTGCCTCGACGTCAAGGCGAAGGCGCTCGGCGTGCCGGTGTATGCGCTGTTCGGCGGCGCCATGCGCGACAGGCTCGACCTCTACTGGTCGCATTGCGGCAGCTTCCGCGTGTGGCGGCGCGACTTCTTCGAGAAGGAGCTGGGCCTGCCGCCGATCCGCACCCTCGACGACGTCAAGAACCTCGGCCAGGAGGCCGTGCGGCGCGGCTACAAGGCGCTGAAGACCAACCCGCTGCCGCTCGGCCGAGGGCGCCAAGCCCTTCAACTCGGGCTTCCGCATCATGCCGGGCTTCCTCGACCGCCAGGCGGACGCCCGCTTCATCGGCGAGATCAGCGACGTGCTCGCCGCCTTCCGCGACGGCGCCGGGCCGCGACATGGGGATCATGTTCGACCTCAACTTCAACCAGCGCACCGACGGGTTCCTGCGCATCGCGCAGGCGGTGGAGCCGTTCAAGCTCGCCTGGCTCGAGATCGACATCCACGACGCCGGAGGCGCTGGCGCTGATCCGCCGCTCGACGCGCACGCCGATCGCCTCGCTGGAGTCGCTCCACGGGCTGAAGCAGTACCGCCCCTTCCTGCAGCAGTACGCGGTCGACGTGGCGATCGTCGACGTGCCGTGGAACGGGCTGTGGGAGTCGATGCGCATCGCCACGCTCGCCGACGCCTTCGAGGTCGATGTTGCGCCGCACAACTTCTACGGCGACCTGGCGACCCTGATGAGCGCGCACTTCTGCGCCGCCGTGCCCAACTTCCGCATCATGGAGATACGAGGTCGACGACGTGCCCTGGCGTGGAGAATTCGTCACGCATCCGCCGGTGGTCGAGAACGGCCAGCTCGTCGTCCCGACGCGGCCCGGCTGGGGCGCCGACGTGAACGAGGAGGCGGTGCGCGCCCGCCCGCCGCGCCAGCGATGAGCTGGCGCGGGGGCCGAGTGCGGGTCGCCTCGCGGCGAACTGGATGATATATCAACTGTCGGCGGGCATGCCGTGGTGCGCAGCGGCGCCGCCCAATAAGAAACGGCAAGGAGAGGATCGGTGCCCGAAGGCGTGAACGCAGTCGACTGCGACATCCATCCGGACCTTCCGGGGATCAAGGCGCTGCTGCCCTATCTCGACGAGTTCTGGCGCGAGTCCCTGGTCGATCGCGGCATCGAGTCCCTCGACACCATCAACTATCCGCCCGAACGCGCCCATCACGGCGCGACCCGACTGGCGGCGGCAAGAACGGGCGCGCCGGCGAGCGATCTCGGCGCCTTGCAGGCCCAGGCGCTCGACCGCTGGCAGTCGAGCTACGCCATCTGCAATTGCCTCGCCGGCGTGCAGCTCGTCTTCAACGAGGACATGGCGCGCGCGCTGGCCCGGGCGGTCAACGACTGGATGGCCAAGGAGTGGCTCGACCGCGATCCGCGCCTGCGCGCCTCGATCGTGGTGCCGACCAGAACGTCGAGTTCGCGGTGGAGGAGATCGAGCGCTGCGCGCCCGACAAGCGCTTCGTGCAGGTGCTGATGCTGGCGATGGACGAGGTGCCGCTGGGCCGGCGCCAGCTGTGGCCGATCTATGCTGCGGCCGAGAAGCACGGGCTGCCGATCGGCATCCACGCCGGCAGCGCCTACCAGCACCCGCCCACCTCGCTCGGCTGGAACAACTTACTACATCGAGGACTACGCCAGCCAGTCGCAGGGCTTCCAGTCGCAGGTGGCGAGCCTGATCTGCGAGGGCGTGTTCGTGAAGTACCCCAAGCTGAAGGTCGTGCTGATCGAGTTCGGGCGTGACCTGGGTGCCGGCGTTCCTGTGGCGGCTGACCAAGTTCTGGCGCGGCTGCCGCACCGAGGTGCCGTGGGTCGACCGCTCGCCGCCGGAGATCTTCCGCGAGCACTTCCGCCTGACCATCCAGCCGCTCGATGCGCCGGACGTCGCCCGACGTGGTCGCGCCGCTTCGTCGACCACCTGCAGTCCGACGAGATGCTGCTGTACTCCTCCGACTATCCGCACTGGCAGTTCGACGGCGACGAGGTGATGCCGCCGGGCTTGCCCGAACGCGCTGCGCCGCAAGATCATGGTGGACAACCCGCTCGCGACCTACGGGCGCTTGCAGGAGACCGTGCAATGAACGTGATCGCCCAGCCCTTGCACGCGGCAGCAGACCAAGCTCGGCCTGGTCGATGTCGACATCCATCCGCGGCCGAAGAGCATCGACGACCTCAAGCCCTACATGGCCTCGCGCTGGTGGGAGTATCTGCAGACCTACGGCACCCGCCGCCGCCACGGCTACGCCAAGGGGCACCCCTATCCGAAGATGCGCGCCGGCCGACGGCATGCGGCGCGACGCCTGGCCGCCGAACGGCTGCATGCCGGGCGCCGACCTCGCCTTCATGCGCGAGCAGCATCTCGATCGCCTACGGCGTCGAGGTCGGCCTCATGAACCCGCTGGGCCCGTCTGGCCAGGGCGAGCAGAACCGCGAGCTCTCCGCTGCGCTGGCCTCGGCCACCAACGACTGGCAGGTCGAAGTCTGGGCGCGGCCGGAGCCGCGGCTCAAGGCGTCGATCGTCGTGCCCTACGAGGACGGCGAAGCGTCGCGCGCCGAGATCCACAAGCGCGCCGGCGACCCGCATTTCGCGCATGTGCTGCTGCTGACGCGCACGGCCGAGGCGCTCGGCCGGCCGCGCTACTGGCCGATCTACGAGGCCGCCGTCGAGCACGGCCTGCCCGTCGGCATCCACGTGTTCGGCTACAGCGGCTACGCCATCACGCAACAGCGGCTGGCCGTCGTTCTACATCGAGGAGATGACCGAGCACGAGACCGCCTGCTCGGCGCTGCTCACCAGCATGATCATGGAAGGCGTGTTCGAGCGCTTGCCCGACCTCAAGATCGTCATGATCGAGGCCGGCTTCGCCTGGCTGCCGGCGCTCGGCTGGCGGCTCGACAAGGTGCTGGAAGCGGCTCAAGAGCGAGGTGCCGCACCTCAAGATGGCGCCGTCCGAATACCTCAAGCGCAACGTGTGGGTCTCGACGCAGCCGATGGAGGAGCCGGAGGTGCCGCGCCACCTGATCGACACGCTGGAGTGGATCGGCTGGGACCGCATCATGTTCGCCAGCGACTATCCGCACTGGGACTTCGACGATCCCGCTGGTCGCGATTCCCTCGTTCCTCGGCGCGGAGCGACGGCGCATGATCTTCTCGGAGAACGCGCGCGCGCTCTACGGCTGGAAGCGGGCAGGAGCAGCCCCGACAAGCGACAAGGGCCCGGCGTGACGATCGCTGCCGGACAGTCTGCATTCGTGCCGAGGTCCGGCGGGCGCAACAATGCGCGCAGTCTCTCGACCTGGCTCGCCGGGCGCAATGTCGGGCGCCATGTCGGCGTGCTGGCGCTGATCGCGGTGCTCGGGTTCCTCACGGTCTATCCCGTGGCGATGCTGCTCTACGGCAGCCTGCATTCGACGCCGCCCGGCGCGGCCGGCGAATTCAATCTCGCCGGCTACCGCGCCATCCTCACCGCCGAGAACCTCAAGATTCTCCTGAACACGGTGGCGATCTCGCTGGCCAAGACCATCCCGTCGCTGCTCACCGCTATCTTTCTCGCCTGGATCGTCGCGCGCACCGACACGCCGGCGCGGCGAACCTTGGAAATCCTGATCACGCTGCCGTTCTTCATCCCGCCGATCCTGACCGCCATGGCCTGGGGCATGCTCGGCAACCCGCAGGTCGGCGCCCTCAACCTGGCCTGGAAATGGCTGACGGGGTCGGAGACCCACATCATCAACGTCTATTCGTGGGGCGGCGTGGTCTGGCACATGATGCAGTACTCGACGCCGTTCCTGTTCCTGTTCATCGTCGAGGCCTTCCGCGCCATGGACCCGGCGCTCGAGGAATCGAGCCGCATGTGCGGCGCCTCGCGCTGGCGCACCTTCCGCAGCATCACCTTGATGCTGATGCTGCCGGTGATCTCGAGCTCGTTCCTGCTGAGCTTCATCCGCGGCATCGAATCGTTCGAGTCGCCGCTGTTCTTCGGCACGCCGGCCGGCATCTACCGTGTTCACGACCGAGCTCTACAATTCCATCAATCACCGCGCGACACCCGACTATCAATACGCCACGGCGCTCAGCTTCGCCGTGCTGGCCGCTCATGTTCCTGCTCGTCATCTGGCAGTGGCGCCTGCTGCACGGCCGCGCGTTCCACACGGTGACGGGCAAGGGCTATTCGCCCGAACGTCACCAGGCTGGGGCCCTGGCGCTGGGCCACGTTCGCCTTCTGCGTATTCTTCTTTGTCGTGGCGGTCGTGCTGCCGGTCGGCCAGCTGCTGCTCGGCTCGTTCTTCAAGTTCTTCGGCTTCTACAGCTACGACATGCTGACCCTCGACAACTACAGGAAGGTCTTCCAGAACGGCGAGTTCCTGCGCTCGGTTTGGAACACGTTCAAGCTCGGCCTGATGGGTGCCAGCGCCACCATGGTGCTCGGCGGCATCGTCGCCTATGTCACCGCCCGCACCGAGTGGCGCGGGCGCCGCCTGATCGACGCGCTCGCCTGGCTGCCCTGGATGATGCCCGGCATGGTGCTCGGCATCGGCTTCCTGTGGGCCTTCGCGATGCTGCCGGGCTTCGTGCCGATCTACGGCACGATCTGGGCGCTGCTGCTGGCCTATCATCGCGCTCGGCACGCCGATCGCCGTGCGCGTGATGTCCGGCGCCTACCAGCAGCTCTCCTACGACCTCGAGGAGTGCTCGCGCGTGCACGGCGCCAGCTGGTGGCAGACCTTGTGGCGCATCATGATCGCGCTGGCGTGGCCGTCGTTCGCGGTCGGCTGGATCCTCACCTTCTTCGGCATCATGCGCGAGCTCAGCGCCTCGATCCTGCTCTTCTCGGTTGGGTCGGAGGTGCTGTCGGTGGTGCTGCTCAAGATGTGGATGAACGGCGAGGCCGAGCAGGTGAGCGTCATCGGGCTGATGATGATGCTGCTCGTCATCTTCTTCCGCTGGCTGCAGCTCAAGGTGATCCAGCGTCACGTCAGCACGCTGTGAGCTTGGAGGCTTAAGGGTATGTCGGCAGTGCTGATCGAAGGCGTCAGCCGCCACTTCGGCAGCGTCGTCGCCGTCGACAAGGTCGATTTGTCGGTCGAGCCCGGCGAGTTCGTGACGCTGCTCGGCCCCTCCGGCTGCGGCAAGACCACCACGCTGCGCATGGTGGCGGGGCTCGAGCAGAACACCACCGGGCGCATCAGCATCGGCGACCGCGTGGTCAGCGATGCGGAGGCCGGCTTCTTCATTCCCTCCGACAAGCGCCGGCTCGGCATGGTGTTCCAGTCCTACGCCATCTGGCCGCACATGACCGTGTTCGACAATGTCGCCTACCCGCTGCGCATCCGCCGCCGCGCCAAGGAGGAGATCCACGATCGCGTCATGCGCACGTTGAGGCTCGTGGAGATGGAGCCTTACGCCGAGCGGCCGGCGCCCGCCCTTTCCGGCGGCCAGCAGCAGCGCGTGGCGATCGCGCGCGCCCTGGTGTTCGAGCCGGAGGTGCTGCTGCTCGACGAGCCGCTCAGCAACCTCGACGCCCGGCTGCGCACGCAGACGGGCGACGAGTTCCGCAGCCTGCAGAAGCGGCTGCGCATCACCAGCCTGTACGTGACGCACGACCAGGAGGAGGCGATGGCGCTGTCCGACCGCGTCGTGGTGATGCAGGAAGGAAAGATCCTGCAGATCGGGTCGCCGGAGGAAATCTACCAGCGGCCGCGCTCGCAGGCCGTGGCGACGTTCTTCGGTTCGCCCAATCTGCTTCCGGCCCACGTCACGCAATGCCGCTCCGACGGCACCGGCGGCTTCAGCCTGCGCGTGCGCGGCGACAGCTGGGAAGGCGACTGTCGCGCCGGCGAGCCGTTCGTCGAGGGCGAGCCGGTGGTCGTGCTGGTGCGGCCGGAGAACTTCCGCATCGGCGGCGAGGCCAAGCCTGCGAACGGCGCGATCTCCTGGTCGGGCCAAGTGAAGCACGTGGCCTTCCGCGGCGCCCGGGTGTCGATGTCGGTCGAGACGCCGGCGCACCAGCTCAACGTCGAAACGTCCCCGCTGCTGCAGGTGCGCGAAGGCGAAGCGCTCACCCTCTGCGTGCCGTCGCACGGGGCCTGGGCAATTCGCCCCGCCGCGCAGGGCGCCTGATCGGGGCCCGCGCAGCCGCCGGCCGCTCGAGCGGCGTGCTCTCCGGCAAAGCCTTGCTGTCGGCCACTCTCGCCTGCATTCGGCCGATGATGTCCTTCAAAGTCTCGACCTCGCCAGGCGACAGGTCGCGCAGCAAGTCGCGCTGGCGCTCGAGCGCCACCGGCACGATGCGATCATGCAGGGCGCGGCCCTTGGCCGTGAGCGCGACGTTGTGGCGGCGGCTGTCGGCGCCGTCCGCCTTCACGCTGACGACGCCCATGCGGGCGAGCACGTTCAGGCTGCGGCTGACCGCGCCCTTGTCGAGATCGGTCTCGCTGCAGATGCGATTGGCGCTCGTCGCGTTGGCGCGGCCGATGAACATCAGCACGCGCCATTCGACCACGCCGATGCCGTAGCGCTCGCGATAGAAGCGCGAGGCTGCGCGCGACACCCGGTTGGAAAAGATGGCGATCTTGGTGGCGATATGGTCGTTGAGGTCGATAGCGGAGCCGCTGCCCGTCGCCTCCGCCGGGGCGTCACCTGCTTTCTTCTGCCTCGGCATGTCGGCCTGCTACTCCCCTCGGGCGATGCTCACGTCACACTTCGACGACGACGTAGTTCGCCTCGACGCTGACGCGGAACGTTTCCGCCACGTAGGGGCCTTCGACGAGGCGCGCGCCGGTCTCGACGCTGACGGGATAGTTCTTCACGCGGACCTTGCGCGGGTCGCACCACGACTTGCCGGTGCGGATGTCGTACTCCCAGGCGTGCCACGGGCAGCGGATGATTTCGCCGTGCCTGGAGTAGGAGTACTCGCCGGGCTCGTCCGACAGCACGAGGCCCGTCAGCTTGCCATGATAGAGGCTGCCGCCCTGATGCGGGCAGCGGTTGAGCAGGGCGAAGTACTCGCCCTCGAGATTGAAGATGACGATGGGCCGCCCCTCGAGCTCGACCAGCTTGCGCCCGCCCGGTGCGATCTCCTCGACGCTTGCAACGACATGCTTGCTCATCTTGCGGTCCTGGCGAACCTTGCGATCCTTGGCCGAGCCTTGAATTTCGCGTGCAATTGAGACTAGGGTGTCTTTCGTTGAGAAGTCAACTTTAGCGACAAAACGCAAGAGTTTGCCGGGGGAAGCCGACCACCATGAGCGGAGTGAGCGTACGCGAGACGTTCGACACGGCGATCAGCGCTACCTACGACGTGATCGTCGCCGGCGGGGGCGCCTCGGGCCTGATCGCGGCGGTGGCGGCGGCACGGCTCGGCGCGCGCACTCTGCTGCTGGAGCGGCAGGGCTGCCTCGGCGGCACGGCGACGACCGCCTACGTGGCGCAGTACGTGGGGTTCTACAACGGCGACACGCAGGCGGTGTGGGGCATCCCCTACGAGCTCGTCGGGCGGATCATGCAGGCCGGCGGCAGCGACGGCTTCGGCACCTACACGATGGCGGAAGCCGCGGCCAATCCCCTCACCATCCATCATTTCCCGTTCAATCCGGAGATCGTGAAGATCGTCGCCGACGAGATGGTGGCGGAGGCCGGCGTGCACCTCGTGCTGCATTCGCAGGTCGTCGGCGTCGTGCGCGACGGCAAGACGGTGAAGGGCGTGATCGTCGAGACGATCTCCGGCCGCAAGGCCTATGCGGCGCGTGTGGTGATAGACGCGACGGGCGACGCGGTGGTGGCGCACGGCGCCGGCGTGGAAATGCAGGAGGACACCGGCGAAGCGCGGCAGGCGGCAGCCGAATACGCTGTGCTTCCGCCTCTCCAACGTGGACGTCAAGCGGTTCCGCGCGCTGCCGCGCGAGACCAAGCGCGCGCTGGCGCTCGAAGGGATCGAGAACGGCGAGCTGTTCTGGCAGAGCATGTCGTTCTGCAGCACGCCCGGCGGCACCGACGCGATCTGCCTGATGAGCCGCATCCTGGGCAAGGATTCGCTGAACGACGAGGATGCCTCCGAGCAGGAGCGCATCGGTCGCGCCCAGATCAAGAGCATCGTCGGCTTTCTCAAGCGGCGGGTGCCGGGGTTCGAGAACGCCATCCTGGCGGCGATCGCGCCGCGCGTCGGGGTGCGCGAGACGCGGCGCATCCGCGGGCAGCACACGCTGACCGAGGCCGAGATCCTGGCCGAGATGAAGTTCGAGGATGCGATCGCGCTGGGCTGCGGTCCGATGGACATTCACGAACCGAACGGCACCGGCATTGAGCTCAGCATGCCGCCTGCGCCGTTCGAGATCCCGATGCGCTGCCTGGTGCCGCGCGACGTCGAGGGGCTGATCGTGACGGGCAGGGCCATCTCGGCCACGCACGAGGCGAACGGCGGCGCGCGGCACATGGCCACCGCCATGGCGCTCGGACACGCCGCAGGCGTGATGGCGGCGGTGTCGCTCGGCGGGGCGAACTCGACGCTGTCGATCCCGGCGGCCATAGTGCGGGCCAAGCTGCGCGAGCAGGGCGCGGCGCTCAGCGCCCAGGAGGCGAGCAAGTTCACTGCGGCCAGGACCGCTGGCAAGGCATAGGAGCGCGTGGGGTGGCAGACATTGCGACGAGGACCGAAGTAGCGGGCTCGGTGTGGAAGATCGTGACCGAGGTCGGCCAGAAGGTCGAGCCGGGCGACACCATCATGATCGTCGAATTGATGAAGATGGAAATCCCAGTGGTCAGCGAGGAAGGGGGCACCGTGCGCCAGTTCCTGGTGGAGGAGAAGGCTGCGGTGAGCGAAGGCCAAGTCGTGGCCATCCTGTCACGCTGACCCCACAGGGCATTGACTTTTGCACGCGCGCGCGGCCTCTTGCTGCTGCACACGCAAGCACGCAGGTTGGACGCACGCACATGGCCGCTCGCATCTACAAGCCGGCACAGACAGCCATGCAGTCGGGCCCGGCCCGCACCAAGGAATGGGTGCTCGAGTACGAGCCGGAGGCACCGCGCGAGATCGATCCGCTGATGGGCTGGACCAGCTCGCGCGACATGAAGAGCCAGCTCATGCTCAGCTTCGACACCAAGGAAGAGGCCGTTGCCTACGCCGAGCGCAACGGCATCGCCTATCGCCTGGCTGAGCCGAAGCCGCGCGCGCCGGTGCGCAAGTCCTACTCCGACAATTTCCGCTTCGGCCGCAAAGGCTCCTGGACGCATTAGCGAAACCTCCGTTCACGCCAAGCTATCCACTACAATCTTCGACACGCCGCCCGGCGCCGCTTGACCGATGCGCGCAGGCATCCGACCCTTCTGAAACCTTGCGGTGGCCGGTGCGTTGAATGCCGGATGGGTTGGCAGGGAGGCGTCTATGCCCAGCAGAGAAAGTCTGCGCGCGGGCGGCCAGATGCGCCGCCAGCTGGCCAGACAGCAACGCCAGCAGCAACAGCAGCAGCTTCAACAGGCGGACCGCGTTCAACCCGCGGGTCGGGAATTGCCGGCCAAGCAGAATCAGACGCGGCACAACCCTGTTGCCGAGAACTGGCAGCGCGGCACGTTCACGTCCGATCAGTAGAGCTCGCCGGGGCCACCCGATGCTGCCGCCGGCCTTGTGCTGAGCGTATTCGGCGAATCAGTTGGCTGAGACTGCCTAGTTAGATGCCGGCGGCGAAGGCTGGATGCACCACCTGATCGCCGGGCTCGAGCGCCAGATGCCGGGCAGAGCCGGCGGCCAGCTCCAGCACCGCCACTACATCCCCGCGCGAGGGCACGACTGTGCGTGAGAGCGGTCTCGTCGCCGCCTCGATGCGGTGTACCATCCCGTCGGCCTTGATGAAGACCATGTCGAGGGACACGTGCGTGTCCTTCATCCACATGCTGACTTCCTGGCTGGCTGGATAGAGGAAGAGCATGCCGGTGCCTGGAGGGACCTGACGGCGGAAGCCCAGCCCTGCCTGCTGCTCGGCCATCGACTCGGGGATCTCGATGTCGATCGAATGCGTGCCGGACGCGGTTTCTAGAATCAGCGTGCTTCGCCGCATGGATTGCAGGTCGACCGCCACATGCGGTCCGGCGCAGGTCCCTAGTAGTTGCAGAACAGGTCCCTAAAGCAGAAACGGGACCGTCCAGTGGACAGTCCCGAAAACAGCAGACCAGCTCAATCGCGCGCCGTCAATGCGGCGGCGGGAACGGCGGCACGCCGTCTGGCCTGAGCTCGGCGGCCATGCAGCCCTTCTCGCCCATGCCCCATCTGACCTGGACGATCTGCTGCGGGCGCAGCTCCGTGAAGCCGAATCGGCGCAGCGTCTCCATGTGGACGAAGATGTCGGGCGTGCCCTCGCCGCGGGTCAGAAAGCCAAAACCTCGGACGCGGTTGAACCACTTGACCATGGCCCGCTCCCAGTCGCTTTCGGCCACTACCACGACGTGGGTGCGTTGGGGCAGCTGTGAGGGGTGGATGGCCGTGCTCTCGTCCATACTGAGCACGCGGAAGGCCTGCAGGCCCCTCGGGCGGTTCAGCACCTGGCAGTGAACCCGGGCCCCTTCGTATGCGGTCTGATATCCGCCGGCGCGAAGGCAGGTCACGTGCAGGAGCACGTCTGCCAGACCATTGTCAGGGATGATGAAGCCGTAGCCCTTGGAAACGTCGAACCATTTAATGGTTCCGGCAATTTCGAAGACTTCGAGCCCGCCTGCCGAGTCCGTGCCAGACTGTACAACCTCCGGTTGTGGAGGCAATTTGGTCTCACCCATTTAAGCTACCCCGCTAACTATGGATCTACATGGTTTGGCCCTTGTAAGGCTCTGCGCTGACCCTCGACCCTCGGCTTTTATTGCCCTCGCCGAGTTCGACCCAGGGTCTAGCAGGGGGGCACCCTATAGTGATTGCCGCCGGGCTGTCCAAATGATTTTGGGCGTTCCCTATTTTGCAAGCGCGCGAGATTTCCCAGCAATCGCAATGGTCGCGCGAAGCTAAGGCGCTGAAAAACATGGTTTCGTGCTTTTTTGCAGCACCCACGAAAAATACTTCTTGTGGGAAAAGCTTGGCGCAGAGCTACTAAAGCGGTTGAAGACTTGGCCGCTTTCTGCAAACAGGTCTTGCAATACTGATTCGTATTGCTGCAGCAAGCTTTAGCACAACTCTGTCAAAAAGGGTTGTCGATTTTTGGGCGACTTGTTCGCCGCTCGTCCACTTCCACCCGTGTGGACAATGCGTGGGTGCCGGGCGCAGCCCTAGTTTTGCGTCTCCTTGGCAGCTGCCGCGATTGCAGTTGCGGGCACGCCGACGTCCGCGCAAGCTGCGCGCGACGCTCAATCAGCCCCGCGAACCGACAGGAGTCCACAGTGCGCTATCTGCACACAATGGTCCGTATCGCCGACGTCGCCAAGAGCCTCGACTTCTACTGCAACAAGCTCGGCATGCGCGAAGTACGCCGCACAGAGAGCGAGGCCGGGCGCTACACGCTGATCTTCCTCGCTGCCCCCGAGGACAGTGGCCGCGCCGCCGCCGAGCGCGCCCCGCTCCTGGAGCTCACCCACAATTGGGACCCAGAGGTCTACGGCGAGGGCCGCAACTTCGGGCACCTGGCCTTCGAGGTGGACGACATCTACGCCACCTGCGATCGGCTCATGAAATCCGGAGTAACGATTAATCGCCCGCCGCGCGACGGCCGCATGGCCTTCGTCCGCTCGCCCGACAACATCTCCATCGAGCTGCTGCAGAAGGGCGAGTCGCGGCCCAAGAGCGAGCCCTGGTCGTCGATGCCCAACACCGGCAAGTGGTGAACCCCACCTCCTCCCGCGGCTCGCACCCGCCCGAAATCCCTTGCAGATTGCCTAAAATCGCGAGCGCGGCCGCACGGGCTTCTTAAGCACTGGCTCGTAGAAGGAACCCATCGGCTGTCCGACCACGGACAGGCCGTGGTGTGAGCAAGTAAATCCTTCGGACGCGCCATGCAGGTCAGATTCGGGCTGCCGAGCCCACGCATCGCGACCAAGCTCTACGGCACCATCGCCCTGCTGCTGGCGATGGTCTGCCTGCTCGCTGCCGGCACGATCCGGTTCGCCGATCACACGCAAGCAACGATCGGCCGCTTGCGCGCCGGCCCGCTGGCGCAGCTGGCGCCCGCCGCGCGCCTGCACGCGCTCATGGAACGGCATCGCCGGCAGGTGGCCGCAGCGCCTGTCGGCGCTCCCGACTCGCTCGAGCGCGAAGAAATGAGCTATCGCGCGCTCAACGCCGACATCGCAGATCTCATCGGCCAGCTCCCGGTCGAGCGGGCGCCAGCGCATGCGCACGAGTTCGCGCTGTTGGCCTCGCTCGGCAGCGCCGTGTTCGATCTGGCGCGCGACCGCAAGCGCGACCAAGCCCTCGCCGCCGCTGCACGCCATGCGGAAGCGGCCAGCAGTCTGGCGATGGACTTTGCGAAAGAGGCGAGCCAGTTCTCCACCGGCGATGACGACGCGCTGGAGACCATCTCGAGCCGAGCACGCTCGCTCTCCAGCCGGGCCTGGCTGATTGCCGGCCTCACCGCATTGCTGATCGGCCCGCTCGGCTTTCTCCTCCTCCACCGCTCCTTGTCGCGCCTGCAGGGAATCGGGTCGGCGCTCAATCGCCTGGCCCGCAACGACATCTCGGTCGAGATAGCCGATGTTGCCGCCCAGGACGAGTTCGGCCACCTGGCGCGCTCGGTGGCGGTGTTCAAGGCGCGCTCGATCGAGCTGATGAGCAAGAATGCCGACTTCGAGCGGCTGAACCTGCAGCTCGATGCGGCGATCAACAACATGCCGCTCGGCCTGACCATGTTCGACGCGCACGAGCGTCTGATCGTGTGCAACAGGCGCTACACTGAAATGTACGAAGTGCCGGCGGAGATGACCCAGCGCGGCACGGCGCATTGCGTGCTGTGGGAGCAGCGCACCAAGCGCGGCGCCCGCCATTCCGAGCAGCGGGCAGATGCGGTGCAGGGGGCCGTCTCTTCGCCGTCCACGATCGAGTTCGGCAACGGCCGCACCATCTCGGTCTCGCGCCAGCCGCTCAAGGGCGGCGGCTGGCTGTCGCTGCACGAGGACATCACCGAGCGCCGGCGGCAGGAGGAGAGGATCACCCACCTTGCCCGCCACGATCCCCTGACGGGGCTCGCCAACCGCGTGCTGTTCCTGGAGCAGCTGGAGCAGTGTCTGCAGCGCTCGCTGCGGGGGCAAGGGTTTGCCGTGCTCTCACTCGACCTCGACCATTTCAAGGCCGTCAACGACACCCTGGGGCATCCGATCGGCGACGCGCTCCTCAAACAGGTCGGTCAGCGGCTCATCGCCTGCGTGCGCCACGGCGATCTGGCAGCCAGGCTCGGCGGCGACGAGTTCGCCGTCATCCAGACGAGCGTGTGCGATGCGAGCCAGCCCGAGTCGCTCGCCGCCCGCATCGTCGAGGCCATCGGTGCGCCGTTCGAGATCGACGGCAAGCCCGTCTCCATCGGCACCAGCATCGGCATCACGCTGGCTCCGCGCGACGGGGCGGACGCCGACAAGCTGCTCAAGAACGCCGACCTTGCCCTCTATCGCAGCAAGAGCGCGGGGCGGCGCGGCTATGCCTTCTTCAAGACCGAGATGGACGAGCAATTGCAGAGCCGCCGCAGCCTCGAGGTGGATTTGCGCCGGGCGCTGGCGGAGGAGGCCCTGGAACTCGTCTATCAGCCAGTCGTGTGCCTCAAGTCCCAGCAGGTGATCGGCTTCGAAGCGCTGCCGAGCTGGGATCATCCCGAGCGGGCGGCGATTCTGCCAGAGCAATGCATCGGCATCGCCGAGGAGATGGGGCTCAGCGCGGAGGTCGGCGAGTGGACCTTGCTACACGCCTGCGCCCAGGCGGTGCAATGGCCGGAGCCTTGCAGCATCGCCGTCAACATCTCCGCTGCGCAGTTCCTCAAGCGGAGCCTGATCGAATGCGTGCTGCAGGCGCTGGCGCAGTCGGGCCTTCCGCCGCGTCGTCTGGAGCTCGAGATCAGTGAGACCGTCCTGCTGCACGAGAGCCAGAACGTGCTTGCCATGCTGCATCAGTTGCGCCAGCTCGGGGTTCGCGTCGTGCTCGACGATTTCGGCGCCGGCTATTGCTCGCTCGCGCATTTGCGCGCATTCCCTTTCGACACGATCAAGCTCGACAAGGTTCTGATTGCCGAGGCGCAGCGCCGCGAGGACTCGCGCGCCATCGTCGCGTCGGTGATCGCGCTCGGGCGAAGCCTCGGCGTGACGACCGTGGCGGGCGGCGTCGACAATCCAGACCAGCTTGCCATGGTGCGGGCCTCGGGCTGCGACCACGCCCAAGGCCATCTTCTGAGCCCACCCGTGGCTGCGGCCGAGGTGCAGTCCTTGCTCGCCGAGCCCAAGGCATCGGCGCGCGTCTCGGCGGATGAGCCGGCGCGCATCAGTCCAGAGTGCGGCGGAAGCGGCGCACCGCCAGGGTCATCGCAAGCAGCATGAGGCCGAACAGCGCCAGCGCCTCGATGTGCAGGTCGTAGAGCGTGGCCCCCTTCAGCATGATGCCGCGCACGATGCGGATGTAGTGCGTCAGCGGCAGCATCTCGCCGATCCACTGCGCCCAGCGCGGCATGCCGGCAAAGGGAAACATGAAACCCGACAGCAGGATGTTGGGGAGGAAGAACATGAACGACATCTGCACGGCCTGCAGCTGGTTCTGCGCGATGGTCGAGAAGGTGTAGCCGATCGACAGGTTGGTGGCGATGAACAGCGTCGACAGCACACCCAGCAGCGTCATGCTGCCCACCACCGGCACCTCGAACAGGAAGACGCCGAGCGAAACGATGAGCGCAGCCTGGATGAAGCCGATCACCACGTAGGGGGCGATCTTGCCGATCATGATCTCGACCGGCTCGATCGGCATGGCGAGCAGGCTCTCCATGGTGCCACGCTCCAGCTCGCGCGTGACGGAGAGCGCGGTGAAGATCAGCATGGTCATGGTGAGGATGGTGCCGAGCAGGCCCGGCACGATGTTGAGGCTGGTCACCCCGGCCGGGTTGTAGCGGCGGTGCTGCCGGATCTCGAAAGCTGCCGGCAGCTCGGAGGTGTCGGGCAGGCCCCGATCGCGCGCCAGCGCCGTGCGCACGACACCTTCCAGCGCACCGAGCGCCGTGCCGGCCGCGACGGGATCACTGGCGTCGGCCACGACCAGCAGGGATGGGCGGTCGCCGCGCCGCACCCCGCGCTGGAAGCCTGCCGGCACCTCCACGCCGAACAACACCTCGCCGGATCTGATGAGATGGTCGAGCTCGGCCTCCGTGCGCGCGACCTTCGTCACCCTGAAGTAGGCGGTGTTGCTGAGAGCCGCGAGGATCGAGCGGCCGAGATCGCTCTCCTCGTGCATCAGCACCGCAGTGGGGAGGTGGCGCGGGTTGGTGTTGATGGCAAAGCCGAACAGCAAGAGCTGCACCACGGGGATGAAGATCATGGTGGCGAACGTGATGCGGTCGCGCCGGAGCTGAATGAACTCCTTGATGAACATGGCAAGCGTGCGCGAGACCATCATCGGAAGTTGTCCTGCGAGCGGCCCATCAGGTCGATGAACACGTCCTCCAGCGAGGGCTGCGACACCGCCCAGCTGAGCTCGGGGCGGTCGCGGAACCTGGCGACGGCGGCATCGAGCTCGGCGGCGTCGCGTCCCGCCACATGCAGGCTGGTGCCGAACGGCGCCACCATGTCGATGCCCGGCGTGCCGAGCAAAGTTTCCGCCAGCGACTGCAGATCGGGCCCGCTCACCGTGTAGGTCTTCAAGTGCGACTTCTCGATCACCTGCTCGATGGTGCCCTGCGCCAGCAGCTCGCCGTAGGCGATGTAGGCGATCTCGTGGCAGCGCTCGGCCTCGTCCATGTAGTGGGTGGAGACGAGCACCGTCATGCCTTCGGCGGCGAGTTTGTGGATCTCGCCCCAGAACTCGCGCCGAGCCTTGGGATCGACGCCGGCGGTCGGCTCGTCGAGCAGCAGCAGCTGCGGTTTGGGCAGAATGCAGGCGCCGAGCGCCAGGCGCTGCTTCCAGCCGCCCGACAACGTTCCGGCGAGCTGGAACTCGCGGCCCACGAGCCCGAGCCGCTCGATCGCCGCGCTCGCCTCCTTCTCGGGCTGTGCGAGGCCATGCACGCGCGCGACGAACTCCAGGTTCTCCGCGATCGACAGGTCCTGGTAGAGGCTGAAGCGCTGCGTCATGTAGCCGACGTTGCGCTTGATCTTGTCCCGCTCGGTCAGGATGTCGTAGCCGAGCGCGGAGCCCTTGCCGCCGTCGGGTGTCAACAACCCGCACAGCATGCGTAGCGTGGTGGTCTTGCCGGAGCCGTTGGGGCCGAGGAAGCCGTAGATCTGGCCGCGCATGACGCGCATGGAGAGATTGCGCACGACCACCTTGCCGTCGAAGGCCTTGGTCAGCCCTTCGACGTCGACGGCGACGTCACGGCCGTTGCGCGCGTCACTTGTAAGCATGGCTGACCCCGGCAGCGCCTTTCAGAGCAACGGACACCGGCTGGCCTACGCGCAGGCCCTCCGGGTGCTCGGGTGTAGCCTCCACGCGGAACACCAGCCGGGCGCGCTCTTCCTGGCTGTAGATGACAGGCGGAGTGAACTCGGCCTGCACGGAGATGAAGTTCACGGCCGCAAAGATGTTCGCCGCGCAGCCATCACAGCTCACCGCGATACGATCGCCGATCTTGACCGTGGGCAGCACCGCCTGCGGCACGAAGAAGCGCACGCGCACATTGCCGGGAGGCAGCAGGGAAATGATCGGCCGGCCGGGCTGCACCTGCTCGCCCTCGCGGAAATACACCTCCTGGATCACGCCGTCCGCCGGCGACTTGACCTTGCGCCGCTCCAGCCGGGTCTTCGCCGAGTTCAGCCGCGCCTCGGCCGAGCGCAATGCCGCCTCGGCGTCGTCGTAGGTCTTCTGCGAGCCGACATTGCCCTTGAGCAGCGCTTTGGCGCGCTCGTGGGCGGCCCGTGCATTGACCACGGCCGCCTCGTTCTCCGCCACGGCAGCGTGCTGCAAATCGGCGTCGAGCGTGAAGAGCTGCGCTCCAGTCGCCACCGTGTCGCCTTCGCGCACGGACAAGGTTTCGACGCGCCCCATTTCATCGGGGGAAATGAAGATCAGATACGCCTCGACCCAACCCTGGAACTGCAGCCTTTCGGTGCCTGCAGGCCACAATGCATAGGCTGTCGCCGCAGCGGCGATGGCTCCGATAGCGGCAATCGCGGCTCCGAATTTGCGGGTCATGGCGCAGGCCTCTCAGAAGTACCCGTCAGCAGCTCGCGATGCGCGGCAAGCAACCCCTCGACATCGAGGGGATCGATCCTCGAGAACAGGCCGTCCCAGATGACGGCCATCAACAGCGGCGCGACCAGCAGCTGGGGAAACCGCGCCACCGCGTCGCTCGCAAACTCGCCGTTTGCGACACCGTTGCGCGCGACCCCTCGCACCAGCTGCAGGCCCTTCGACACCACCTCGCGATAGTAGAACTCGGCGAGCGCGGGGAAGCGCGGCCCCTCGCTGATGATAAGCCGCAGCAACAGCTTGCGGTTGGTGCCGAGCACCTCCTGGCGGAACATGGCGAAGAAGAACTGCAAGACGTCCGTCGCCTTCATGCCGGGCGCGGCCGAGAACTCACCCACCTTCTCCAGCATGGGCGACACGGCCCCGCGCACCAGCGCCTCGAACAGCGCCTCCTTGTCCTTGAAGTAGAGATAGAGGGTGCCCTTCGCCACCCCGGCGCGCGCTGCCATATCCTCGAGCCGAGCGGCCTCGTAGCCGCGTTCGGCAAACACCGTCAGCGCCGCATCCAGGATCGCCTGCCGACGAATTGCCGCGTCGACCTTGCGGGAGCTGCCGGCGCCATCGCGAGCGGCCATAGCCGAACCTGCCTTGACCCGCCTCGGCGCCTTTGTGCGCACCCCCTGTTGGCGGCCGCTGCGCGAAGCGCGCACACCGCGTGTCTGCTTTTGTCGCTCTTTCGCCATGCCCCGGCGTCCTATTCAATGCTAGTGACTGACTGGTCAGTCATATACAGCTTACGTTCTGGCGCCGCAAGACCGCAGGCTCGCCAATATTGCATGACTGACTGGTCAGTCATGCAATATTGGCGGTCGTGCGCGGGCGGATGCGTCGCTCATCGCAAACGCCACGCCGCCTGGCGGGTGCCAAAGTCGCAAGTCTAGACGGGCAGCCTGCGCAACTGCGCGCTCGAATCCTCGACTGGTGCGTCGAGGAGAGCCGCTCATCAACCGCGCGATCACTCGTCGCTCTGTGGACTGGGTCCCCGCCTAGTCCCGCTCGCGCGCTTCGCGCGACGAGCGGCGCGGGGATGACGTTCGTGGTGCGCGGCTCGCTATCAACTAGCGTCATTCCCGCGGAGGCGGGAACCCAGTACACTGATCAGCACGGGATCGCGAGCGGGTCGAAATGCCCAAGGAACCGTGCGTCTACATCCTGGCCAGCACGCGCAACGGCACGCTCTACCTCGGCGTGACCAGCGAGCTGGATCAGCGCACATCCCTTCATAAGCAGGACCTGATCGAGGGCTTCACCAAGCGCTACGGCGTGCATCGGCTCGTCTACTACGAGATGCACAACACCATGCCGGAAGCGATCTTGCGTGAGCAGCGGCTCAAAAAATGGAACCGGGCCTGGAAAATCCGGCTGATCGAAAGCATGAACCCGGATTGGGTCGATTTGTTCGACGAGTTCTGGGGCGAGATTCAGGAAGGGCCCGCGGACAGGGCGCGCCGCCACATCGGCCGTGACCGGGTGGATACGTGACCTGGGTCCCCGCCTGGTCCCGCTCGTGCGCTTCGCGCGACGAGCGGCGCGGGGATGACGTTCGTGGAGGGCGCAGAGCGCAGCAACATCGACGGCCGCGTTATCCCCGGGTGCCGAAGCTGTGCGCATAATGGCGCGTCGCTGCCTGCGACGGGACGCGAAGTGCACTCCGTCCTTCACGTGGCAGCGACCGGCGCCTGGAAGGAGAGCTGAACGGAAGGCTCGAGATCCAGGAGGCCCGCTGTGACCGTTGCCGTCGAAGCGCCAGCAATGGCTGCGGAGTGCGGCGACCGCCGAGAGGCACATGGCCGGCAAGCTGCTCGCAAGAGCAGGCCCGGCTGCAGCTTGCAGCGGTGCCCAAAATCGCCGCAACGCGGGTGCCGCAAGGCAACCCAGGGGACCCCTCCCAGGGTCCCAGGGGGCCCTCGCAAGAGGGCCTCAAGGCAGACCTGGCCAGGTCTGCTGGGGCCGGAGGTCAACCGGCCCCCGGGTCGCCGAGAGGCGCCCGCGTACCCGTCGCACCTTGCGCCGCCCCGGTGGGCCGCGCGGGACGGACGGCGCGTGCGCTGCATCGCGTGGACAGGACGACAAACCGAAGCGAGGTGCGTTGCCGAAACCGGCGTTGCCGGTGTAGGTCTAGAGGCCGCTGTCCGATTGTCGGGCAAAGCCAACAAGCCGGAAAATACCCCAGCTGAGGAAACCCCATGATCCGCTTGAAGCTGACTTCGCTGCTTGCCGCGCTCGCCGCGCTTTTTGCTTTCGCATCCGCCCCTGCGCACGCGCAGAACTTTCCCACCAAGCCCGTGACCTTGATCGTGCCGTGGCCCGCGGGCGGCTCGACCGACCTTGCCATGCGCGCCTTCGCCGAGGCCGCACAGAAGCACCTCGGCCAGCCGATCGTGATCGAGAACAAGCCTGGCGCCTCGGGCACGTTGGGCCCGGCCCAAATGGCGGCGAGCGCCAAGCCCGACGGCTACACCATCGCCCAGATGCCCATCACGGTCTTCCGCCTGCCCTACATGGCCAAGACCACCTTCGATCCGACCAAGGACTTCACCTATGTGGTCGGCCTCACCGGCTACACCTTCGGCGTGGTGGTGAACAGCAAGTCGCCCTGGAAGACTTTCCAGGAGCTCGTCGACTACGCCAAGGCCAACCCCGGCAAGGTCAAGTACGGCACGCCCGGCACCGGCACCAGCCTGCACATCGGCATGGAGCAGATCGCCAAGCAGGTGGGCGTCAAGTGGACCAACGTGCCCTTCAAGGGCGCGGCCGAGACCAATGCGGCGCTGCTCGGCAGCCACGTCGACGCGGTGGCGGATTCGACGGGCTGGGGCGCGCTGGTCAATTCGGGCGACTTCCGCCTGCTGGTCACATGGGGCGCCGAGCGCACCAAGAACTGGCCCAATGTGCCGACGCTGACGGAGCTCGGGATCAAGCTGATCGCCAACTCGCCCTATGGCCTGGCCGGTCCCAAGGGCATGGACCCCAAGACCGTGCAGGTGCTGCACGACGCCTTCGCCAAGGCGGTGAAGGAGCCCATCTACCTCGAGTCGCTCAGGAAGTTCGACCAGGAGCTCGCCTACCTCAATACCGCCGACTACGAGAAGCACGCCACTGAGCAGATCGAGGAGGCCAAGAAGCTCATCGAGGATCTGGGCCTGAAGACGAACTAACGCTATGCGCACCGGCGAGATCATTGCTGCCGCGTTCTGGCTGGCGATCGCGCTCGGCATCACCTGGGCAGGCGCGGGACCTGGGGCTCGGCACTCTGAGCGATCCCGGTCCCGGCGGCATGATCTTCTGGATCGGCCTGGTGATGACGGCGCTGTCGCTGGCAACGCTGGTCGGTCGCGCTCACGGCAGCCTGCCGGCGCCGCCCTCGCCAGCCTGTGGCAGGCCACGCGCTGGTGGCTGGTCGTCGTACGTCGTGGTGCTGCTGGCGCTCTATGCCTGGCTACTGCCGGCGCTCGGCTTCATCACCACCACGGTGCTCCTGCTGTTCGTCCTGTTCGTGACCATCGACCGGCAAAGCTGGATCGCGCCGCCGCTCGGCGCGGTCCTTGCCACGGCGGCGGCCTACATCGTGTTCCATCGCTGGCTCGGAACCCAGCTACCCGCCGGCGAAGCCGAGCGCTGGCTCGGCGAGCACCTGCCGCTCATCTTCGGGCGGAGCTAGCACGATGGACCTGCTGCAGAACCTCGCGTTGGGCTTCGGTGTCGCGCTGCAGCCGATCAACCTGCTCTACTGCTTCATCGGCGTGTTCATCGGCACGCTGGTCGGCGTGCTGCCGGGCATCGGCCCGGTGGCGGCCATGTCGCTGCTGCTGCCGGTGACGTTCACGGCCACGCCCGAGGCCGGCATCATCATGCTGGCCGGCATCTACTACGGCTCCATGTACGGCGGCTCGACCACCGCCATCCTGGTCAACATTCCGGGCGAGGCGGCCTCCGTCGTCACCTGCCTCGACGGCCACCAGATGGCACGTCAGGGCCGAGCCGGGCCGGCGCTCGGCATCGCCGCCATCGGCTCGTTCATCGCCGGCACGCTCGCGATCGTCGGGCTGATGCTGGTGGCGCCGACGCTGGCGCGCTTTGCCGTGAAGTTCGGGCCGGCCGAGTATTTCAGCCTGATGGTGCTCGGCCTCTCAATCCTCACCTACCTCTCGCACGGCTCGCTGCTCAAGGCGCTGATCATGGCCTGCTTCGGCCTGATGCTGGGGCTGATCGGGCTCGACTCCATCAGCGCGGTCGCCGCGCCTCACCTTCGACCGCATGGAGCTGGTCGACGGCGTCGGGCTGGTGCCGATCGTCATGGGCCTGTTCGGCATCGCCGAGATCCTGGTCAACCTCGAGCAGAAGCTGGCGCGCGAGATGTTCGAGGAGCGCATCCAGGGCCTGTTGCCGTCGCGCCAGGACTGGGCCGATAGTGCCGGCGCCGCTGACGCGCGGCTCGTTGCTGGGCTTCGTCCTAGGCATCCTGCCGGGCGGCGGCGCCGTGATCGCCTCGTTCCTGTCCTACGCGCTGGAGAAGCGCGTATCGCGGACGCCGGAGAAATTCGGCAAGGGCGCCATCGACGGCGTAGCCGGGCCGGAGGCCGCCAACAACGCCGCAGCCGGCAGCGGCTTCATCCCGCTGCTGACACTCGGCATCCCACCCAACGTGGTGATGGCGCTGCTGCTCGGCGCCTTCATCGTGCACAACGTGCAGCCGGGCCCGCTGCTGATGACGCAGAACCCGGGGCTGTTCTGGGGCATCGTCGCCAGCATGTACATCGGCAACATCATGCTGCTGGTGCTGAACCTGCCGCTGATCGGCCTGTGGGTGCAGGTGCTGAAGGTGCCCTACCGCTATCCTGTTCCCGCTGATCCTGCTGTTCTGCATCATCGGCGTCTACACCATCTCCAACGCCATCTTCGACATCTACGTGATGATCGCCTTCGGCGTGCTGGGCTACCTCATGCGCAAGTTCGGCTACGAGCCGGCGCCCCTGGTGCTGGCCTTCGTGCTCGGGCCGCTGATGGAGAACAACCTGCGCAAGGCGCTGATCATCTCGGACGGCAGCTTCCGGATATTCTTCGAGCGGCCGATCTCGCTCACCTGCTTGATTGTCGCGCTGCTGCTGCTGGGCTCGGCGGTGCTGCCGGCCCTGCGTGCCAAGCGCGAGACCATCGCGCTGGAGACGAGTTGAGCAGGGCCCAAGCGTCAGTAGCGCCCGCCGCGGATGAAGCGGGCAATGCCTTCGGCCACTTCCGCATCCTGGCCGACGAAGCCGTGCGGCTCGTTGCCTTCGCAGGCCTCCACGCTCACGCCTTTGCGGGCGCCAGGTCCGCCTTTGACGATGACCGTCTGCTCGCGCGACCCGTTGGTCTTGGCCACGATGCCGCCGGCGAGGCGCGGCGGCGTGCGAATGCAGGTGTCGGCAGCGTGCACGATCACCAGCACCGGAACGCGAATGGCGTCGAGCTTCGCGCTGAAAACCGTCTGCGCCACCCACGCCTTGTAGCCGCCAACGCGGCCCGAGGTCACGGGCGAGGTGAGCACGAGCCCGTCGGGCGCCGCAGGTCCGGTAAGTCGGCTCGCCGCGTTGACGGCCGAGATCGCACCGCGACTGGTGCCGATGAGCCAGACCGGCAATTTCGTGCGCTCGCGCAGGTGAGCGATCACCTTGCCGATGTCCTCGGCGTGCTGGGGTGTCATGCGGAAGCCGCCGAGGCCGTCCTCGCCGCGATGGTCGGACGGCGCATCGACGAGCGCAGTGACGAAGCCCGCGCGATGCAAGCGATCACGCGAGCGTACCAGCGAGTTGCCCTCGAGCTTGCGGGCACAGCCCTTGGGGTCGAGCGCGAGATACCCCGGACCGCCAGGCAGCAGGACCAGCGCCATGCGCCCTTCCTGTTGTGCGGAAGCGGGCGGCATGGCGAGGCTGACCGGCGTAGTCGTGCGGCCATGCGTCTGGAAGGTGACGACCTCGCTGCACGCCTCCTGCGCCGCCACCTGCGTGACGAGCGCGGCGATGCAAAGGGCCAGCGCAGCGATCCCTCGTGCGACGAGCCGCATCGTTCGAGCCATGGCGTTTCCCCCAACAATCCGATGTTGGGTTACGGGCTTCGCCCTAACCCAACCTACGTTTCAGGCCTTGTCGATGGCGACGGGATTGTGGCCGAGGTGCTCGGCGGCAGGCGTGCGCGACCAGGGCCGATGGTTGACCGCCACCACGCGCCACAGGCCGGGGCCGCCGTCGGCGGTCAGATGGTCGATGCGGGTGAGCGAGCAGTTCTCCACCGAGAAGGCCAGCGCCGCCTGCGGTGGCAACCCCAGCGCAGCACCCAACGCGGCGCGGATGGTGCCCCCATGCGTCACGGCCACGATGTCCCTGCCGCCGTGATCGCGATTGAGGCGCTCGATGGCAGGCGACAGTGCGCCCTACCAGGTCGACGAAGCTTTCCCCGCCCGGCGGGCGCTCGTCGGCCGGCGCGAACCACAGGGTGTGCGTGCCGACCTTACGGGCCGCATAGAAAGCCTTGCGCTCCTGCCCTTGCCATTCGCCCAAGTGCTGCTCGGCGAAGTGCGGCACCACCAGCGGCTCGACGCCGGCGAAGCGGCCCGCAGCGTCCGCGGCAAGGATTGCCGCAGCCGTCTGCTTGGTGCGCACCAGATTGCTGGTCGCCCACACCGCATCTCCAGGCAACTCGCGCGCCAGGATGCGGAAGATCTCGACATCGCTGCAGTCGCAGTCGAGATCGCTCTGGCCGTAGATGCGGCCGCCGTCCGGCACCGGCGCATGCCGGATCCACCACCACCGCGTTACGATAGACATGCGCCCTCAATCCATGGTCACGACGATCTTGCCCATCGCCTTGCGCGAGGCGAGCTTGGCGATGGCCTCGCCGGCGCGGGCCAACGGATAGCGCTCCGAGATCAGCGGCTTGATGGCGCCCTTGGCGTAGAGCTGCATCAGCTCGGCGATGTTGGCCGCGTTGGCCTTCGGATCGCGCCGCGCAAACGCGCCCCAGAACACGCCGACCACGTCGCACGACTTGAGCAGGGTCAGGTTGAGCGGCAGCTTGGCGATGCCCGCCGGGAAGCCGACCACCAGGAATCGGCCCTCCCAGGCGATCGAGCGCAGCGCGGCCTCCGAGTAGTCGCCACCGACGGGATCGTAGATGACGTCGGCGCCCTTCTCGCCGCAGGCGCCCTTGAAGAGGTCCGCGAGTGCCTTGGCGCCTGCCTTGTCGAAGGGCCCCGGCGGATACACGATGCCGTCGTCGGCGCCGTGCTTCTTGACGAAGGCGAGCTTGTCCGGGGAGGACACCGCCGCGACGACCCGCGCGCCGTAGGCCTTGCCGAGCTCCACCGCGGAGAGGCCGACGCCGCCGGCGGCGCCGAGCACCAGCAGCGTTTCGCCCTTCTTGAGCTTGGCGCGATCCTTGAGGGCGTGGATCGACGTGGCGTAGGTCAGGATCAGCGCGCTCGCCTCGTCGAACGGCATGTTGGCGGGCATCGGGATGCAGCGCACTGCCTCCACCACCAGCTTCTCGGCCATGCCGCCGGCGATGGTCGAGCCGATCACGCGGTCGCCGGGCTTGATGCCCGTTACGCCGTCGCCCACCGCCTCGACGACGCCCGCCACCTCGCCGCCTGGCGCGAACGGCCGCGGCGGCTTGAACTGGTAGCGATCCTCGATGATGAGCAGATCGGGATAGTTCACCCCGCACGCCTTCACCGCGATCACGACCTCGCCGGCCTTGGGCTTGGGATCGGGCAGCTCCTCCAGCACCAGCGTGTCCGGCCCGCCTGGCTGCTTGCTCAACATCGCCTTCATCGCGGCTTCCCCTTCGCACTGCACCTTCATCGCTCCAGCGGAGTTATCAGAGACCTGCGCCGGCGTCGATCCACATGCCGGCGCAGCGCGCGACTTGTCACGGCCACTGTTCGAGCAGGCATCAACCATGGCACCTCACAAGCCGGGGACATCCAGCCAA
The DNA here is from genome assembly GCA_963724565.1 of uncultured Alphaproteobacteria bacterium. Taxonomy (GTDB): domain Bacteria; phylum Pseudomonadota; class Alphaproteobacteria; order Rhizobiales; family Hyphomicrobiaceae; genus AWTP1-13. Next base: position 65,445 of record CAVRVK010000004.1, on the reverse strand, counting down.
GGGAACCCAATGCGCGTCTTTCTGAGCATCGTAGCGATTGGTGCCTGCGTTGCGGGCGCAGCGCTGGCCCAGACCGACCCGCGCCGCGCTGGCGAAGGCGTCAGCCGGGCAGCCCGCGCGACAAGAGGTCGGCGGCGCCGACGGACAAAGCCCCACCGACGCGTTGGCAAGCTGCCTCGCCAGTGGGAGAAGGCCACGCACATGAGCAAGCAGGAATGGGCGCGCGCCTGCCGGCGCGTCGCGACCGCCTGCGAACCTCGGTGAAATAGCGGCGCGCTGGTCGCACCTGCATTGCGGCGCGCGAGACTTTCTGTGCGCGCCACGACTTCGCTAGCTTCAGGATGCAACTGCCCTGCCCGCCAGGGCCGCAAGCGTGGAGCGCCCATGACATTTCACGTCAGGAAGGACGCCAGGGGCCAATGGCGCTGGAACCTCACCGCCGCCAACGGCAAGAAGATCGCGCCTCCGGCGAAGGCTACAAGGACAAGAAGGACTGCCTGCATGCCATCGAGCTCGTGAAGAAGGCGAGCACGACAAGGTGGTCGAGGAGCCTACCTGAGCCGGCAGCTTGCGGGCTGCTCAGAACTGGTAGCGCCGCAGGCCGCCGTCGACGGGAATGACCGTGCCGGTGATGTAGCCGGCCAGCGGCGAGGCCAGAAAGCACACGAGTTGGCACATCCTCGGGCTCGCCGTAGCGCCCGACGGGGATCTCGTTGTCGGCCTGCCACTGCCGGTACTCGGGCGTGTAGTTGCGGCGGATCTGCTCCGACATGATGCGCCCGGGCGGCAGGCAGTTGACGGTGATGCCGTGCTTGCCGACCTCGCGCGACAGGCCCTTGGCCCAGGCATGCACCGCGGCCTTGGCGCAGAACGCGCCGTTGATGCCGTCGGGCTCCGACTTGCCGGTGATGTTGAGGATGCGTCCCCACTTGCGCTGCCATCATCTGGTCCAGCAGCCGGTGCGTGAGCTGCCGCTGGCGCGTGAAGTTGAGCGTCATCGCCTCCTGCCACTGCTCCTCGCTGGCGTCGATCTTGAACGGCCGGCTGCCGCCGGCGTTGTTGACGAGAATGTCGACCGCACCCAGCCCGCCGAGCGCGGCCTCGGCGATGCGCTCGGGCGAGCCCTCCGCCAGGAGATCCTCGACGATGAGGATCGGTCGCTCGCCGCCGGCGGCCGACGATCGTCTGCCGCCGTTGCTTCGCAGCAGGTCGGCCCGCCGCGCGACGATGGCCAGCCGCACGCCTTCCCGTGCGAGAGCCAGCGCGATGCCGCGGCCGATGCCGATGCTGGCGCCCGTGACGAGCGCAGTCTTGCCTGTGAGCTGCAAATCCATGAAGGCCTCCGAACAGGTTGCGGCGTATTGTGGCGCCGCTGCCTGCAAGATCAACTACTACATGGCGCGCGCCAATGATGCCGTCAGGACTTGACCAGCTGGTTGCCCAGGCGCGACGCGATTTCGCGCGCATGAACTTTCCCGCAGCCAACTGGGTGCCGGCGATCGCCGGACCCGACGGCCAGCCGATGCTCGACGCGCTGATCGTCGGCGCCGGTCTATGCGGGCAGACGGCGGCATTTGCCCTGATACGCGACGGCGTGCGCAACATGCGCATCGTCGATCGCGCGGCGCCCGGGCGCGAGGGACCGTGGGGCACCTACGCGCGCATGGACACTCTGCGCTCGCCCAAGCACCTGACCGGGCCCGACCTTGGATTTCCCGCGCTGACATTTCGCGCCTGGTACGAGGCCCAGCACGGTGCGGAAGGGTGGCAGCGGCTCTACAAGGTCGCAACGAAAGACTGGCTGGCCTACCTGCTGTGGGTGCGCGACACGGTTGGTGTTGCCGTCGAGAACGACACCGAGGTCACCCGTCTCGAGTCCCGGCCCGACGGGCGTGTGCGTCGAGCTGCGCGGACCTGCAGGCGCGCGAGACGCATCTACGCGCGCAAGGTGGTGCTGGCGGGCGGCCGCGATGGCTCGGGCGCCCCACACGCCGGCCTTTCCCTCGCTGGATCGCAACAGCGCGGGCGACCGGCCGAGTGTTCCACTCCTCGGACACCATCGACTTCGCGCGCTTCAAGGGCGGCAGGATCGGCGTTCTCGGCGCCAGCGCCTCGGCCTTCGACAACGCCGCGGTCGCCCTGGAGACGGGCGTCGCCGAGGCGCACCTGTTCGTGCGCCGACCGCATCTGCCGCAGATCAACAAGTCGAAATGGACTGCATTCCCGGGTTTCTTCCTTGGCTATCGCGATCTCGACGACGCGACGCGGTGGCAGATCTACACCTACATTTTCTCGGAAGCGCGTGCCGCCGCCGCACGAGTCGGTGCTGCGATGTGACCGCCACGCAGGCTTCACCGTGCATTTCGGCGAGCCTTGGCTCGATGTGATGGGCTCGGCCGACCGAGCGTCACGGTCGTCACAGCCAAGGCCCGCCATGTCTTCGATGCCGTGATCGTGGCGACCGGCTTTTCCGTCGACCTGGCGCAGCGGCGCGAGTTGGCAGGCTTCCACGATGGGATATCGCTGTGGGCCGACCACGTATCGCCGCCGGAAGCCGAAGCGCACCCCGAGGCCGCGCGCTTCCCCTATCTCGGGCCCGGCTTCGAGCTGATCGAGCGCACGCCGGGCGCGGTCCCCGGACTTTCACACATCCACGTCTTCAACGCCGGCTCGACCATGAGCCACGGCGCGCTGGCCGGCGACATTCCGGGGCTCGCGTTCGGAGCCAATCGCCTATCGCGGGCGATCGCCAGCAGTCTGTTCGTCGACAGCGCCGACGCCCTGTGGTCGAACCTGCGGAACCATGACGATCGCGAGCTGGAGCCGACCCGTTATTTCCTGCCGCGTGTCCCCTCTCCCCGCTTGCGGGGAGAGGGTTAGGGTGAGGGTCAGCCAATGACGCTGGAGCGAAGTACGTGTCTGCCCCTCACCCCGACCCTCTCCCCATTGTGAAGGACAATGGGGAGAGGGAGCACTCATCAGCCCTCCTTGAACGCCTCGTCGCGACCTTTGCGGATGGCGGGCAGCAGCACGAGCAGCAGGAACACGGCACTCAGCGCCAGGAAGCCGGCGCAGATCGGGCGCTCGAGGAACACCGACCAACTGCCGCGCGAGACGATCAGCGAGCGGCGGAAGTTCTCCTCCAGCATCGGCCCGAGGATGAAGCCCAGGATCAGCGGCGCCGGCTCGCACTTGATCTTGATCAGCAGGTAGCCGAACAGGCCGAACGCGGCCATCACCAGCACGTCGGTCGTCGTGTTGTTGACCGTGAACACGCCGATGCAGCAGAAGACCAGGATGACCGAGTAGAGCCAGCGATAGGGGATCTGGAGAAACTTCACCCAGATGCCGATCAGAGGCAGGTTGATGATGACCAGCATCAGGTTGCCGAGCCACATGGAGGCAATCATGCCCCAGAACAGATCGGGGCGTTCCGTCATCACCTTTGGGCCGGGCACGATGCCGTGAATGGTCATGGCGCCGAGCATGAGGGCCATCACCGGATTGGGCGGAATGCCCATGGCGAGCAGCGGAATGAACGAGGTCTGCGCGCCTGCATTGTTGGCGGATTCGGGCGCCGCCACGCCCTCGATGGCGCCCTGGCCGAAGCGCGTGGGGTCCTTGGCGATCTTCTTCTCCACCACGTAGGCGGCGAAAGCGCTGATGAGCGCCCCACCGCCCGGCAGCACGCCGAGCAGCGAACCGATGCCGGTGCCGCGCAGCACTGCCGGCCAGGCCTGCCTTGCTTCTTCGCGCGTGGGCCACAGCCGGCTGATCTTCTGGATGACCTGCTGTCCCGCGCTGCCGCGCTCCAGGCTGGCGATCACCTCGGCGATGCCGAACAGGCCCATCGCCACCGGTACGAAACCGACGCCGTCGGCGAGCGCCCAGATGCCGAGCGTGAAGCGGGTCTGGCCGGAGGCGATGTCGGTGCCGATCAGGCCCAGGAACAACCCCAGCACGACCATGGCTACCGACCGCACCACCGAGCCCTGCGCCAGCACCACCGCCGCCACCATGCCGAAGACCAGCAGGCCGAAATAGTCGGGCGACTGGAAGCTGCCCGCCACCCGCACGAGCGGCTGCGAGAAGACGGCAACGATGGCGGTGGCCACGCAACCCGCAAAGAACGAGCCGAGCGCCGCGATCGCCAGCGCCGAGCCGGCTCGCCCCTTGCGGGCCATGGCATGGCCGTCGATGGTGGTGACGACAGAGGAGGACTTGCCCGGAATATTGACGAGGATCGCCGTAGTGGAGCCGCCGTATTGGGCCCCGTAATAGAGGCCGGCCAGCATGATGAGAGCCGCCACCGGGGGCAGCGTGAATGTCACGGGCAGCAGCATGGCGATGGTGGCAACCGGCCCCAACCCGGGCAGCACCCCGACCAGCGTACCGAGCAGGGCGCCTATCAGGCAGAACAGCAAATTTTGCGGGGTCGCGGCGACGCCGAAGCCGAAGATAAGATTCTGTGCCAGATCACCCACGTTCGCCGCTCACTTCGACCAGACGGGCAGCGGCAGCGACAGGCCCTTGACGAACAGCAGCCAGGCGAAGAAGGCGAGCACGGCGCCGAGCACCACCGCCGTGGTCCAGCGGTTCTCAGCCGTTGCATAGTTGGCGATGCCGACCGACACGAGGATGGCCGGCACGAGACCGCTCATCTCGAACACCAGTGCAAAGGCCACGGTTGCCGCAAAGATGAGTACCAGCGGGCGCCAGGCGACGGTTGCGTCGATAGCCTCCGTCGCCCACCGCGACCGCGCGAGCAGGAACAGTCCGATCACCGCGAGGAGGATGCCGAGCAGGCGTGGCACATAGCCGGGCCCGATACGGCTCGGCACGCCCAGCGAGTAGTCGGCGCCTACCCAAAGTATGATGGCGCCGAGCGCAGAGAACAGGAGGCCGGAGACAAGGTCGGCCGACGGCGCCGGCCGAGGCCCACCCCCTCCTGCCCCGTTGCCCTGCATGCGGTGATCTTTCGCGCTGCTCAGTCGATCTTGGCGCCGGAGGTCTTGACGATCTCGGCCCACTTCGCCCGGTCGGCTTTGATCGTGGCACGGAACTGCTCGACCAATTCGCTCCGCGACGCCGTCCCGACACTGGCCAGCTTCTCGCGCAGAGCCGAATTGGCCTGGGCCTTGCGCACCGCCGCGTTGATGCGCTCGGCGATCTTCGGGTCGAGGCCCTTAGGCGCAACCAGTCCGTACCAGGTGACGTTCTCGAACCCCGGGATGCCGGCCTCGTCGATAGTCGGCACATCCGCGAGAATGCTGACGCGCGACTTGGTGCTGACCCCAAGCAGCCTGACCTTGCCGGCGCGCCACTGTCCGAGCACGGTCTGCACCTGCGCGAACAGGCAGCAGGTCTCGCCGGTGATCATGGCTTGCACGGCCTCGGGGCTGCCCTTGTAAGGCACGTGCACCATGTCGAGGCCCGCGGCACTGTTGAACTGGGCGAACCCCAGGTGGGTGCTGGCGCCGTTCCCCGTGGAGCCGTAGTTGAGCTTGCCGGGCGCGGCCTTCACAGCGGCGATGAAGTCCTTGACTGTCTTGGCGTCGACCACGCTCGGATTGACGGTCAGCACGTTCGGCACATCCGTCAGCGGCGCGATCGGCGTGAAGTCGGCCTCCACGTCGAAGGGCAGCTTCTTGTAGAGCGCAGCGTTGATGCCGTGGGTGCCGGCTGTGGCGATCATCAGCGTATAGCCGTCGGGCTGCGCCTTGGCGACATAGTCCGAGCCGACATTGCCGCCGGCGCCTGGCTTGTACTCGAACACGAGCTGGGTACCGAGGTCCTTCTCGAGCAACTCCTGGAACATGCGCAACACGATGTCGGTGCCGGCCCCGGCCGGGAAGCCGTTGACGATGGTGATGGGCTTGGCCGGCCATTGTTGAGCGCCCAGGGGCGCTGGAAGCAGGAAAAAGGCGGCGAGCCAGGCGCAGATCAGGCGGTACATAACAATCCTCTGCATTGGGTAGATCCCTCGGCGGTCAACGGCGGCGGCGCCGCCCCGAGACCGTAGCAGGTCGCCGGGAGGGTTCAAATGCCGTGCTGCGATCGCAGAGCGTCGAGCTTGCGATCCACGAAATCGAGGCGATCCTGCCCCCAGAACAAGTCTCCATCGACGATGAATGTCGGGGCGCCGAACACGCCGAGCTGTTCCGCCTCGGTCGTGAACTGGAGATAGAGCCGCTGGATGGGCTCGCTCGTCTCAGCCGCCAGCAGCCGTGCTCCGTCGTAGCCGTTCTCCTCGGCGATCGCCTGGCGCACCTCGGGTCGAGAGATGTCGCGCTCCTCGGCCCACAGGGCGCGCAGGATGGCATGCGACAGCGCGAACGCGTCGCGACCGGACGCTTGGGCCGCAATCACCATCCAGCCAGCGTACTTGTTCCAGTTTGGATCGGCCGGAACCTGCTGCGGATAATATTTCGGCTTCAGCACCAGCGGCATGCCGAGATGCATGCGCCAACGGTTGAGCTCGGCTTCGTGGTAGCGCCGGCGCGGCTCGGGCCGGGTGCGCAGCGGGACACCGCCGGTCTTCGGCACGACCGCCTGAAAATCAAAGGGCTTGAGCGTGAGCTGGGCCCGATGTCGCCGCACGATGTCTTGCAGCCTCGGGCCGGCGAAATAGGCCCACGGGGAGGAAAGACTGTAGTAGCAGTCGAGCTTGACCATGCGCGCTCACACGTCCTTCTCTTGGTCGTCTGTTCCGTCGACGTCTGACGACTTGACGCGGTGCTCAACTAGTAGCTACCGCGAGCAGGGTGGTGTCGGCGGCAAGGGTTAGCATGCCGCCCGGCATCTACGTGAGCGATGAAAATCCAGCACGCGGCCGATCCTGCCTGAGCGCTGCCTCTTGGCCGACCCGCATCCTGTCTCTGGAGTGAGCCAATGACCCCGCTCAGAACGTTGGTGGAGACGATTGCCGCCGGTGATGCCGCTGCTGCCGCCAGAATGCTGTCGACTTCGCCTGAGTTGGCGCGCGAGCGCGCAGAGGAGGGCGCTACCCGTCTTGCGGCGCAGGCGAACTACCTCGACAGGATCAACCACTACCTGTACGCGGGCGACACCGCTCTGCATATCGCGGCAGCAGCTTATCAAAAGGGCATCGCCATGGACCTGATTGCCCGGGGCGCCGACGTTCACGCGAAGAATCGACGCGGTGCCGAGCCGCTCCACTACGCAGCCGATGGCGTGCCTGCCTCGGCCGCATGGAACCCGCATGCTCAAGCGGCGACCATCGCCTGCCTCATCGAGGCTGGCGCCGATCCCAATGCTGTCGACAGGAGCGGCGTTACGCCCTTGCACCGGGCTGTGCGCACGCGTTGCGCCGCTGCCGTGAAGGCCCTCCTCGATGGTGGGGCCGATGTGTTCGCCAGGAACAAGAGCGGCTCGACACCCATGCTTCTGGCAACCCTCAACACCGGCCGCGGCGGCTCCGGATCGCCGGAGGCAAAAGCCCAGCAGGCCAAGATATTGCGGCTTCTCCAAACATATGGCGCCGAGTGACAACCTGGCACTTGGGCAAGTCCCTGACCGCGCGAGCGCTTCGGCTCCCTCCTCATCGCCCGACGTCACGCGCCGACGGCTGCAAGCGCCAGCATTGCTACCGCCAGTGGGCTCCGAACGCCGTGCAGCGCCAGGGCCGAAGATTGACATGCCCGACATTAAAGATATTATCTTTAGCATGTTATCCAACCCACCGGTTCGGACACTGGGTGCACACGGCAAACGCGCCGCGGCAGGCACTGCTGAGCCGCTGTATTTCGCCGGCCGGGCCGTATCGCTGTCCGCGCAAATCGTCGCCGACGTTCGCGAAGCGCTGTTCACCAAGCGGCTGACACCCGGCGACTTCCTGGGCACGGAAAAGGAGATCGCGAGCCGCTTCGGCGTCAGCCGCATCGTCGCGCGCGATGCTTTGCGAACGCTGCAGGCGTTGGGCATCGCCGAAGTCAAGATGGGAAGGGGAGGTGGCGCCCGCGTCGCGCGCGGCAATCCGCGGCTGTTTGCGGAGGCGCTAGCCATCCAGCTCGACCTGACCGGCGTCACGGCGGCCGAGGTTCTCGATGCCCAGCGCGCCGTCGAGACGCTCGCCGCCGAGCTGGCCGCCGAGCACGCCACCGCGGCCGACCATGCTCGGCTCCGCCACCTTCTAGCCGATGCCGCCGCCAAGATCGGCGACGTGGGCGAGTACACCCGCTCGTGCCGCGATTTCCATTTGGCCGTGGCAGAAGCCTCGCACAACCGCGTGCTGGTCGTGCAGCTGGTCTCACTCGAGCACGTGGCCTGGCCGGCGCAAAACCGCACGCTGACCCCGGCTGTCGCACGCCGCATCCTCGACGTGCACCGCGAGCTGACAGGGCTGATCGAGATGCGCGATGCCGCGGGCGCCCGCCGTCTGATGGACGAGCACGTCAAGATGATCCGCGCGCGGCGCGTGGCGGAGCATGGAAAGAAAGCGATAGGAAGCGGTTGCTGCTGACCACTCAGACAACGCGATCAAGGAGAGGAGACGAGGACATGCCCAAGTTCATCATCGAGCCGCATTTTCGTCTGCAGGAATGGGTGGCCGAGGAAAAGGGCTACTTCAAGGAGGAAGGCCTCGACTACGAGTTCCGCGAGCTGGTGCAAGCCACCGACGGCAAGATCCACGACAAGGGCAACAAGGTCGGCGCCTACCAGGCGTTCGAGAAGGGCCGCGCGGCCGACGTGAGCTGCGCCTGCCACTGGACGGTGGGCGTCGCCGCCTCGTCCGGCCACGGCAAGCTCTACCCGCACCTCTATTCGGTGACGCCGGCAGGCGTATTCGTGCCGGCAGACTCGCCGGTGAAGGGTCCCGAGGATCTGGCCGGCGTGCCGATCTCGGTCGGCTACCAGTCGGGCAGCCACTACGCCACCATCCAGGCGCTCGAGCAGTACATGCCTGCCGACAAGATCAACCTGTCCTTCGCCGACGGCATGCTGTTCAAGCGCATGGAGCTGCTGCTCGACGGCAAGATGCCGGCGTGCACCCTGTTCAGCGGGCCCTACTACCTCGCCGAGCAGCTGGGCTTCCGCAAGATCATCGATGCCAGCTTCATGATCGCCACCATGGTGCACGGCAATCCCGACCCAGAGGACCTGAAGAAGTTCTTCAACGCCCTGCGGCTGGCCCAGCGCGACATCGACCTGAGGCCCGAGCGCTACACGCACTACTACAAGAAGGAGTTCCCCGCGCGCTGGCACGCGATCATGGATACGCGCCGCTGGGGGCCCGGCGAGCGGCTCGTGTTCGAGCCCTACACCAAAGAGGTGTTCGACGAGACGTTTCGCTGGATCGCCGACCGTGGCATCTTCGCCGACACCGGCATGGGCATCGTGCCAGTACGAGAGCTCGATTGCAACCGCCGCCGGGTAGGCTACCGGACGTCATGGATCAGCACCTAAGCGAGCTTGCCACGCAAATCTCCGGCCGTCTCAAGGAGCGGCGCGAGAGCATCGCCGTCGCCGAATCTTCGACCGGCGGTCTCATCTCCGCTGCCTTGCTCGCCGTGCCGGGCGCCTCCGCATACTTCCTCGGTGGCGCGGTTGTGTACACGCGGCAAGCCCGGCGGGCCCTTGTTTCGATCCCGGACTCGGCGATGTCGGGCATCCGCTCGGCGAGCGAACCCTATGCCACGCTGCTCGCGCGCACGGTGCGCGAGCAGCATGGCGCGACCTGGGGCTTGGCTGAGACCGGCGCGGCGGGCCCGACCGGCAATCGCTACGGCGACCCGGCCGGGCACACGTGCATTGCTATCGCCGGCCCGTCCGCGCGTGTCCTGACGCTGCGCACCGGCAATGCTGACCGGGAAGCCAACATGCACGTTTTCGCCGCGAAGGCTCTGGCAACGCTGCTCGAGGCAATCAGCGCCTAGCTGCGTCGCCGACACCGAGCCCGATGTAGCGGTCGAGCGTCGCAGCATCGCGCGCAAGCTCGGCCGACGGAGCGCGGTGCACGATCGCTCCACGCTCCATGATTACCGCCTCGCGCGTAAGCGACAGCGCCAGCGTCGGCGTGCTGCTCGACCAGAATGATCGCCGTGTTGCGCTCTTCCAACATTCGCTGGATAGCCGCGGCCAGCTCCTCGACGATAATGGGCGCGAGACCTTCCAGCGGCTCGTCCATGCAGCAGCAGGCTCGGGTTGGTCATCAGTGCGCGGGCAATTGCCAGCATCTGCTGCTCGCCCCCCGAAAGCTGATTGCCCATATTGGCCCGCCGCTCGGCCAGCCGCGGAAACAGTTTGTACGTTGCAGCCAGATCCCAGCGCCCTGGGCGCGAGGCCACGATGAGGTTCTCCTCCACTGTCAGGGACGGGAAGATCTCGCGCTCCTGCGCCACCCAGCCGATCCCGCCTCGGGCGCGGCGGTGCGGCGACATTCGCGTAATATTTGCTCCCTGCCACGTGACCGCGCCGCGGATGATCTGCGTGAAACCCATGATGGTGAGCAGCAGTGTCGATTTGCCGACGCCGTTACGGCCGAGCAGCGCGAGGCTGCCGTGGCTCGGAACCGTAAGCGAGACATCGTCGAGCACGACGGCATCGCCATAACCCGCGCGTACGCCATCCAGTGCGAGCAAGGCTTCAGGCATGGTGCGCGCCGCCCAGGTAGACCTCGCGCACCCGGGCATCGGCCGCAATCTGCTGCGGCGTACCCTCGAGGAGGATGGAGCCCGCCACCATGACGATGATGCGGCTGGCGAACTTGAATACGATGTCCATGTCGTGCTCGATGAACAGCACGGTGATGTCGCTGGGCAACGCAGCGATCGCAGCAAACAGCTCCGCACTCTCTTCGCGAGGCACGCCGGCCGCGGGCTCGTCGAGCAGCAGCACGGACGGCTTGGTGGCAAGCGCCAGGGCGATCTCCAACAGCCGCTGCTGGCCATAGGCAAGCTCGCGCGTCGGCCGCGTGCAGACTTCTCCGAGCCCCAGCGAGCCCAAGATGCCGCTCGCCTCGTCCAGCGCCTTGGTATAGGCGGGCAGCTCCCTCCAGAAGTTCCCCGCCACGCCCTCACGCTCGCACACGGCAAGCGTCACCGCCTCGAGGGGAACGAGATGGGGAAACAGCGTATTGATCTGGAATGTGCGCACCAGCCCGCGCTTGACGCGCTGATGCGGCTTGAGGCGGGTGACGTCCGCTGAACCCAGATGGATGCTTCCCGCATCGGGGCGCAGCATGCCTGTGATCAGATTGATGAGCGTGGTCTTTCCGGCGCCGTTTGGTCCGATCAGCGCGTAGCGCGCGCCTGGCGGCAGCTCCAGATTTATATCGTTGGCAACCACGAGCGAGCCGAATTTCTTGCCGATGCCGCGCGTCGACAAGGCCGGCGTAGCCTGTACCTCCGGAACGGGAGCGTGAGACAGCTCAGTCACGAGTTCCTGCCTCGCCACGATTGGGTGAGCTGAGCCAACCCGCCGAGTATGCCGTTCGGCAGGAGCATCACGACGGTGACCAGAAGCAGACCGATCCAGAAGTACCACAGTTGCGGGTTGATGCCCGAGAACTGGTCGCGCGCGACCATGAAGATGACGGCGCCGATGATCCCGCCATAAAGCCGTCCGGTGCCGCCCAGAATGAGGATGACGAGGATGTCGGCGGAGCGCTGGAATTCAAGAACGCTGAGCGAGACCGTGCTGGTGGTCTGGGTGAGAACCGCGCCGGCGATGCCGGCGATCACCGCGGAGATGGTGTAGGCCTTGCGGATGTGCGAGGCGCTCGGCGCACCTATCGCCGGCATGCGCACCGCATTCTCGCGAATTCCCCGCAGCGCCAGGCCGAATGGCGAATTGACGAGGCGTCTCGCAGCCAGAAACATGAGGAACAAGACGGCCAGCGAATAGGCATAGGCCGTATACCCATAGAGGTCGAAGGTGAAGCGGCCCAACAGCGGTCCGATGCTGACGCCCTGGAGACCATCGGAGCCGCCCGTCAGCCAGCTCGCCTTGTTGGCCAGCTCGTGGAGGAGCAATCCCAGCCCCAGAGTGATCATGATGAGCGCCAGGTGCCGGAAATGCGCGATGATGAAGCTGGTGGCGTAGCCGAGAATCCCGGCGGCCAAAGCGCCGGCAACGAGCCCGAACAGCGGATCGCCCCAGCCGTAGGTCGACAGGATGCCGGCCGTGTAGGCGCCGAGCCCGAAGAACGCTGCGTGACCCAGCGAAACGATGCCGGCATAGCCCAGGATGAGATCGAGCGACAGCGCGAACGTGGCGGCGATGGCGATCTGGCTCGCCAGGGACAGATAGCTCGGGAACAATAGAAACGGAACCAGCGTCAGGGCCCAGAACACGAACTCGATCGGCCGCCAGCGGACCTCTCGCTGCACGTAGAGGTGCGTACTGGCGCCTGCGCCCGCGGTTGCCGTCATCACACTAGCGCCTCCCGAACAGGCCGTTAGGCCGCCAAACGAGGATGGCGATCATCACGAGATAGATCAGAAAGGCGCCGAGCTCGGGAAAATAGTACTTGCCGAACATGTCGCTGATGCCGAGCAGGGAGGCGGCGGCGAACGAGCCGGCGATGGAGCCGAGGCCGCCGACCGATACCACGATCAACACGTAGACCAGATAGGCGAAGCCGAAGGAGTTATCGAGGCCGACGATCTCGATCGCCAGTGCGCCGCCGAGCCCGGCCAGTCCGCTCCCCAGCGCGAAGGTGATGGCAAAGGTGGCCTCGACATTGATGCCGAGGCCGGCTGCCATGCGCTGGTTGTCGACTGCCGCGCGGACGCGCGCGCCGAACCGGGTGTACTCGAGGGTGAACAGCAACAAGAGCGTCACGAGCAGCCCGGCCCCGACAAGGAACAGCCGATAGGTGGCGAGGTGCAGACCCAGGAAGGAAACAGAGCCGCGCAGATATGAGGGCGTCTGGATCGGCTGCTGGACGGTTCCATAGACGTATGCCGCGGTCGCCACCGATATGAACACGATGCCGATGGTCAGCAGCACCTGATCGAGCTCACCCGCCTTGTAGAGGCGGCGGTAGAGCGTCCGCTCCAGAACGACGGCAGCGCACGCCGCCGCCAGGAAGGCCATCGGCAGCGCGGCCAGGAACGGCCAGCCCATGTCGTTGACCAGCGTGACGGTGACATAGCCCCCGAGCATCGCAAATGCACAGTGAGCCAGGTTGATGAAGTTCATCATCCCGAGCGTCACCGACAATCCCACCGACAGGAGGAACAGCAGCATGCCGTACGCAAAGCCGTCGAAGAGGACGCCGAGGACAGGGGGCAGCATGGCGGCGGGCTATCTCATCTGAGCTCGAGCGCAGCACGTGGAGACGACCGAAATCATAGCCCAGGAGTCTCGTGGAAACAGCGAAGGCGGCACCGTCTTGCGCGAAATTGTGGCGGACGGGACGGCCGTTTAGGCCGGCCCGTCCGCTCGCTTGTCAGGCTTGACAGATCGGCGGTTACTTGGCCGCCCCGTGCGTCGGGTCCTTCACCTTCTCGATCTTGTCGAACTCGACGTTGACGATGTTGTTGCCGACCTTCTGCACCTTGCGGATGTAGACGGTGTTGATCACATCGCGCGTCTCCGGATCGATCGAGACCGGTCCCCGCGGGCTGTCCCAGGACAGGCCCTTGGCCGCAGCGATCAGGCTATCGCCGTCGGTCTTGCCGCCAGCCTTCTTTAGCGCCTCGTAGATGAGGTGCATGCCGTCGTAGCCGCCGACCGCAAAGAAGTCCGGGTTGCGCTTGAACTCGTCGTTGTAGGCCTTGACGAAGTCCTTGTTCTTCTTGGACGGCAGGTTGTAGTCGTAGTGCCAGGCGCTGATGCGGCCCAGTGCCAGGTCACCCAAGGCCTTGATCGCGGTCTCGTCGACCGGCTCGCCGGTGCTGAGCAGCTTGATCTTGTTCGGATCGATTCCGCGCTCGGCGAAGGCCTTGCCGAGTGCGCCAGGCTGCGCGCCGCCCGGGATGAAGATGAAGATCGATTCCGGATTGAGGTCCTTGGCGCGCTGCACGAAGGCTGCGAAGTCGGGGTTGGCGACCGGCATGCGCACCGAGCCGACGATCTCGCCACCCGCCTCCTTGAAGGCCTTCTGGAACCAGGTCTCAGCGTCGATGCCGGGGCCGAAGTCACTCACCATCGTATAGGCTTTTTTGACGCCGCCCTTCTTGACGGCCCAGGTGCCGAGCGTTGCCGAGATTTGCGGCAGCGTCAGCGACGCGCGCACGATGTAGGGCGACTTGGTGACGATGATCGAGGTGGCCGCGTTCATGACCACCATCAGCTTCTTGGCTTCGGCGGAGACGGCGGCCGCGCCCAGCGCTTCGGGCGTGAGCGTGAAACCAGCCAGGATGTCGACATTGTCGCGCACCACAAGCTCTTGGGCCAGCCGCTTGGCAACGTCCGGATTGGGGCCGCCGGAATCCTTGCGGATGATCTCGATCTTCTTGCCGGCAACGGTGTCGCCCTTCTGTTTCATGTAAAGCTTGATGCCGTTGTCGAGCTGAGAGGCTGTGTCTGCGAATTGGCCGGTGTAGGCGTTGATGACGCCGATCTTGATGGTGCCCTGTGCACTGGCGGGGACCGCGCCCATGAGGGCGGCAACTGCCAGCCCGCTCAACGCGGTAAGTAGTCTATTCATCGGTCTTCCTCCCTTGAGCCTGGACGCTCTCTGTTCCAGGGAAGCCGAACCTATTCCGGCACCCCTAAGCGGTCAATTTTCGAAGTACACTATGCGGGCTTAGGCAGTCGTTCAATGAACGAAGGTCTTACCCGTCAGCTTTTCGATGTTCCTGAAGTAGATTTTCTCCCGATCGGCTTTGGCGATATCGAGGCCATCAATAATCTTTATCGTCTCGCGGATGTACTGCGTCCCACCCTCGGGATCGAAGGGGCAATCGGAGGCGAACACCACATTGTCGACCCCGTAAAACTCTAGCCCGCAAAGCGTTGCTGCCCGCGAGCCGAATACGGCGGTATCGGCCTTGAAGTCCTGCTTGAAATAGTCGAGCGGCCGCTTTTTGAGACTTTTCAGCAATGCGAAATAATCCTCGTCACTGGTACGCTTCCCAAGCTGATCCCAACCCGGCCCAACTCGCCCCTCGTGGTACGGAACCATCGCCCCCATGTGGTGCACGATGATCTTCAGGTCGGGGTATTTGTCGAGCGTCTTGGAGAACACCAGGCGCGCCATGGCCACACTGGTCTCGTAGGGCCATCCGAAGGTCCACCAGATCTCATAGAGCGACTTCTTCTCGTCCATGTAGTCGGGATGGCTTGCGCCTCGCTCGGGATGGATCCAGATGGGTTTGTCCAGTCGGTTCATGGCGGCAAAGAACGGCTCGAACTCCGGCCGGTCGAGGGGCTTCCCGCCGACGTTGGTGAAGATTTGCACGCCAACTGCGCCCAGCTCTTTGAGCGCTCGCTCGGCCTCCGCTACGCCGGCGCCCGGGGCCGACAGCGGCACCTGCGCTATGAAGCCTGGGAAGTGCTTGGGGTGCTTTGCGGTCAGCTCGGCCAGGCCATCGTTGCCGATCCTGGCGAGCTCGAGTGCGACCTCCGGACGGCCTTTGCTGATCGTCTCCAAGGTCGGGGCCGGCAACGACAGGATCTGGGCGTAGTCCGGAAACCCTTCTACGACGCGCAGCCGCGTCTCGAGGTCGTGAATGGATTTCACCGCTCGCGCGCGCCGGAACATGTCCTTCAGATCACTGCCGACCTCCTCCATCTTTTTGTAGTAGCCGGCTGGATAGAAATGGTTGAAGGCGTCGATGCGCTTCATGGGGGGCGTTCCTCTTTCCTTTATGTCCTAGGGGCTGGGTTTCAGGGGCCAGGTTTCAGGGGTGCCCGAGACCGACCCCTGATCCCTAGAACCTGACCCCTCTAATCGATCTTGCTCTCGTCCCGATACATGACCTTGTGCCGCTCCTCGCGCACCCATTGGTCGATCTGCTCGATGGTCATGTAGTTGGCCAAATTGAAGCGATCCCAACTCATGATCTGGGGCAGCGTCTTCTTCCAGCGCTTGTAGGGCGGCTTGGCGGGCATGCCGAACAGCATGATGTCGATCACAGCGAGATCGTCGGGGATGCCCAGCAGGGGTTTCAAGGCCGTCTGCGCGGCCTCCTGGCCGATGGCGGTTACCCACCACACCTGATAGCCGAGCGCGGCGGCGGCGAGATGCGCCGACATGGTTGAGGCCGCCACGCTCTGCAGCAGTATGCGCTCGGCGTTCTGCTGATACTGCTTGTCGAGGTCGGAGCCGTCGAGCAGCACAGGAAACGCGCGCATGAAGCGGAAGTCGGCAATGACGACGATGAAGCCGGGCGCCGTCTCCAGCCCGCGGTAGTTGGGCGTCGGGAACTTCATCTTCATCTTGGCGCGACGACGCTGCTCCTCGACGAAGTAGTCGGCGATTTTGCGTTTCACCTGGGGGTCGGTGACGGCGATGTAGTGCCAGGGCTGCGCATTGGCGCCCGACGGCGCATGCCGCGCTGCTTCCAGCACCATCTCGATGTGCTCGCGCGGGACCGCGATCTTGGGATTGAATTGCCGCGACGTCAGCCGATTGCGAACGACGTCCATCAATTGCTCGTAGCGCCCGAGGTTGATCGCAGGGCCCTCGACTCGCTCGTTCATGGGTTTCTCTCCCTTGTGCCCGTCATTCGACAAGCATAGCGCGCAGTCGGCTGTTGCGCGAAGCTTTCCAGGGGGAACCCGCCCCACGGGAAAGGGTTCGCCTCCTGGCGAACCCGGTGAATGGCATGTAGGCTTGCGGCAAGCGAGGTAGCATGGTGCGGCTCACAGCCATTGCAGGACTTGCGGGGTTGCTGGCGGTCACAGGCTGCACCAACAATCCCTACCCCGAAGCCGATCGCGATCAGAAAATCCTCTACTCCTCGTTCTCCGAGGCACCCAAGACGCTGGACCCCGCCGTCGCCTACACAACGGCCGAGCACGTCGTCACCGGCACGGTCTACGATACCCTGCTCGAATACCATTACCTCAAGCGGCCCTACGAGCTGATCCCGGGCCTCGCCGAAGCCGTTCCCAAGCCCGAGACGCAAGCCGACGGGCGCCAAGTCTACCGCTTCAGGCTGCGCCAGGGCGTGCTCTTCCATGCCGACCCCAGCTTCGCGCTGAGCCAGAAGGGGCGGGACACCCGTGAGATGCTGGCTTCCGACGTGGCCTTCCAGTTGGCTCGGCTGGCGGACCCCGCGGTCAACAGTCCGGTTGCCAGCACCTTCGCCGACGTCTTGGGCTTCACCGATTTCGCCAAGCGGCTCGCCGAGCGCCGCAAGACCGACCCGACGTTCGCCGCCCTGCCCGTGCACGAGCAATACAAGGCGGCTGGCGGCATCGAGGGCGTGGTGGTGCGCGGAGACCACGAGATCGACATCGTACTGTCGGGGCCCAATCCGCAGATCCTCTACTGGTTCGCCATGCCCTTCACCACGCCCATGCCGTGGGAGGCAGTCGTCTACTACGACGGCAAGCAAGGTCGGCCCAACTTCGGCGACCAGGCGGTGGGCACTGGGCCGTTCCGGCTGTCAACTCTACGAGAAACAGCACCGCTTCGTGATGGAGCGGAACACGGACTGGTACGGCACGCTGCACAAGGATGCCAAAGCACCGGGCACGGTCTTCCCCGACGATATCGATCCCGACGACATAAAGGACAAACGCATCGATCCATCCTACGCCGGCCTGCCCCTGCCGTTCCTCGATCGCCTGGTGTTCACGCGCGAACGCGAGGGCATCCCGCGCTTCAACAAGTTCCTGCAGGGCTACTACGACGACGGCGGCATCATCAAGGAAAGCTTCGACGCCATCATCAAGGACGATCGCCTCTCGCCCGAGATGGCGGCGCGCGGCATGCGCCTCGACAAGGAGGTGGAGCCCTCGGTCTTCTACATCGGCTTCAACATGGACGATGCCACGATCGGCTCGCCGGCTGGCGAGCGATCACGCAAGCTGCGCCAGGCCATGAGCCTCGCCATCGACACGGAAGCCTATCTGCGGCTCTTCCTCAACAGCCGCGGCGTGCCGGCGCAATCTCCGCTGCCACCCGCCATCTTCGGCTATGACAAGGACTACAAGAACCCCTTCCGCCAGCCCGACCTGGCACGTGCCCGCGCACTGCTCGCCGAGGCCGGCTACAAGAACGGCATCGACCCCGCCACGGGTCAGCCACTGCGGCTCACCTTCGACACCGGCAACACGTCGGCCCAGGCGCTGCTGCAGTACGAGTTCCTCGTCTCGGCTTGGCGCGAGCTCGGGCTCGACGTGCAGATCGTGGCCACCACCTACAATCAGTTCCAGGATCGCGTTCGTCGGGGCGCCTACCAGATCTTCCAGTGGGGATGGATCGCCGACTTTCCCGATCCCGAAAACTTTCTATTCCTGCTCGAATGCTCGAACGCGCAATCCAAGAGCAGAGGCCCGAACACGGCGAACTTCTGCAACGCAGAGTTCGACCGCCTCTACCGCGAGATGAAGAACCTGCCCAACGACGCGCGCAGGGCGGAGCTGATCAGGCAAATGCTGGCAATCGTCGAAAAGGAGCGACCCTGGATCGAGCTCTACCACAGCGAGGACTACACGCTGAGCCACGCCTGGCTCGTCAATTCCAAGCCGATGGGTCTTTCCAATCCATTCTACAAATACAAAGACGTGAGGCCGCGTCTGCAGGACAGAGCTGCGGCGAGAGTGGAACGTGCCGGTTCGCTGGCCTATCTACGCGTTGCTCTTGTTGGTCGTGGCCGCCACCGTTCCTGCGATCAGAACCTACTACCGGGAGCGCCTGTAGATGGTCGCCTATCTCTTGCGTCGTGTGGCCTATGGCGCCGTGACCGTGTTGGGCGTGCTGTTCCTGCTGTTCATCCTGTTCTTCACGGTGACCGACCCCGACGACATCGCGCGCAAGGCGCTTGGCGAGAAGGCGCGGCC
Source organism: uncultured Alphaproteobacteria bacterium (assembly GCA_963724565.1). Taxonomy (GTDB): domain Bacteria; phylum Pseudomonadota; class Alphaproteobacteria; order Rhizobiales; family Hyphomicrobiaceae; genus AWTP1-13. The sequence goes on along the minus strand of CAVRVK010000004.1, from coordinate 46,521 downwards.
TGAGGCCTACGTGCAATGGAAGAAGAACCACGGCTACGACCGGCCGCTGTTCATCAACACCAAGCACGCCGTGCTCGACAGCGGCCGCTACACCGACACGCTCCTGTTCGAGCACTTCCGGCGCATGCTCACGCTCGACTTCGGCCGCAGCGATGCCGACGACACCCCGATCGCCAAACGGCTGTGGGAAGGCGCCGGCCCCAGCCTCAGCCTGACCGTGCCGTTGTTCATTCTCGGGTTGGTGCTCGGCGTGGCCGTTGCGCTGTTCGTGGCATTCTTCCGCGAGACCTATATCGACCGCGCCGTCCTGGTGTTGTGCATGCTGACCATGAGCATCGCCGGTCTGCTCTACATCATCGGCGGGCAGTATCTCGTGGGCATGCTGCTGCGTTGGTTCCCGATTTCGGGCTTCGACCCCAATGCGACCGTCGTCGGCAGCTTCCTGGCCTTGCCCGTCCTCGTCGGCGTGGTGTCGGGCATCGGCGGCGACGTGCGCTTCTATCGCACGATCTTCATCGAGGAGATGAACCGCGACTACGTGCGCACCGCCCGCGCCAAGGGTTGCGGTGATGCCCGCGTGATGGGCCGGCACGTGCTGCGCAACGCCCTTATTCCGATCCTGACGAACATCGTCATCGCCATCCCGTTTCTCTTCACGGGCGCGCTGCTGCTGGAATCCTTCTTCGGCATTCCTGGGCTCGGATCGCTGACCGTGGAGGCGATCCAAAGCAACGACTTCTCGACGCTGCGGACCATGGTCTTTCTTGGCGCACTCCTCTTTATCCTCGGGCAGATCCTCACTGACTTGAGCTACGCGCTCGCCGACCCCCGCGTGCGGTTGAGCTAGGAGCACATACGGTGGCGAGCTGGATCTCGAACGGCATCGTCCTCCTCCTGGTCGCCGGCGCGATCTGGCTGACGCGAGTGGTCGCGCGCGACCGTTTCCGGCGCGAGAGCGCCATCGAGCTGTGGCGGCGCCGGCGCCTGGCAATCGCGGTCCTCGGCGTCTTTGTCGTCATCGCGCTCCTGGACTCCATTTCCTGGATCGGCGGCGGCGCGGCGACAACATGGCGGCTTATCGCCCGCGCACGATCATCGATCGCATCTTCCAGCCCGAGACCTTCAAGGAAGCGAGCTACTCGGCGCCTTTCGCCAGCGTGGCGTTCTACGGCGGCCAGCCGCTGCGCTATCCAGGAGCACACATCTTGGGCACCGACATTCTCGGCCGCGACGTCGTCTATCGCGCCCTTAAGGGCGTACGCGTCGCCCTGCTGATCGGCGCCTTTACCAGTCTTGTGGTCATCCCCATCGCGCTGCTGTTCGGCGTGACGGCCGGCTACTTCGGCCGGCGCATCGACGACGGCGTATTCTTTCTGATCACCGTTCTGGCCTCGGTGCCCAGCCTGCTGCTGCTGATTGCGCTGATCATGGTGCTCGGCCGGGGCACGCTGCAGGTGTGCATTGCGCTGGGAGTGACCGGCTGGGTGCACTTCTGCCGCATCGCCCGCGGCGAAACCCTCAAGTTGCGCGAGGCGGACTACGTCGCTGCGGCCCGCGCGCTCGGCGTTTCCGACACGACGATCATCCTGCGCCACATCCTTCCCAACATCGCCCATCTGATCATCATCACGTTCGCGCTGTCGTTCACCGGGCTGGTTCTCTCGGAGACCATTCTTTCCTACCTCGGCATCGGGCTCGAGGGCAGCTGGGGCCAGATGATCGACCAGGCCCGCAACGAGCTTTCCCGCACGCCTATCGTCTGGTGGAACCTTGCGGGCGCATCCATCCTGCTGTTCATCCTTGTGCTGTCCGTCAACCTCATCGCCGATGCCATGCGCGATATCTCCGATCCGCGCACCCGCAGGGAGGGCAGATGAGCGCTCCTTTGCTGGCAATCGAGCGATTGGCCATTACGTTTCCGGCCGAAGCTGGGCGAACCCCGGTCGTGGACCGCGTCGCCTTGTCGATCTCGCCGGGCGAGACGCTGGCGCTCGTGGGCGAGTCGGGCTGCGGCAAGTCCATCACTGCGCTAGCCATCATGCGTCTGGTGCCGCGGCCGGGCCGCATTGAACCCGGGAGTTGCATCACCTTCGAAGGTCGCGACGTTGCCGTCCTGCCTGTGCCGGAGATGCGCAACGTGCGCGGCAGCAGGATCGGCATGATCTTCCAGGAGCCGATGACGAGCCTCAATCCGGTGATCACTGTCGGCGAGCAGGTGATGGAAGCCGTGCTCCTGCACGCCAGGGTCTCGCGGGAGGTGGCGCGCCGCCGCGTGCTCGACATGTTCGCCACCGTGGGCATCCCTGCCCCGGACCGGCGTTTCAGTGCCTACCCGCACGAGCTCTCGGGCGGGCTCAAGCAGCGGGTGATGATCGCCATGGCAATGGTGATGCGCCCGCTGCTGCTGATCGCCGACGAACCAACTACGGCTCTCGACGCCACCATTCGCGCGCAGATCCTGGACCTCATCCGCAACCTGGCGGCCACCAACGGCACCGCCGTGCTGCTCATCACGCACGACTTCGGCGTGGTCAACGAGGTGTCGGACCGCGTTGCCGTCATGTACGCGGGACAGATCGTGGAGGAGGGCACCCGGGTCGAATTGCTGGCGCAGCCCGCGCCACCCCTACACGCAAGGCCTGCTCAAATCCATTCCGCGGCCAGAGGCGCGCGGCACGCGCCTCAACGAGATCAAGGGAGTGGTGCCGCGCCCCGGGCAATGGCCTGCGGGCTGCCGCTTCCACACCCGCTGTCCGCTTCGTCTTCGACCGTTGCCGCAGCGAGGCCCCCGCGCGCACCGCGATCTCGCAAACCCAGGGCGCCTGGTGCCACCTGGTGGAGCAGGAGCCGCGGCCGTGAGCGCGCTGTCCGCAGATGCGTTGCTCGAACTGCGCGGGCCTGCGCACCTGGTTTCCCATCCGCACCGGCGTGCTGCAGGCGCGTGACCGGCCACGTGAAGGCCGTCGACGGCGTCGACCTCACCATCTTTCCCGGCGAGACGCTGGCGCTGGTCGGCGAGTCGGGCTGCGGCAAGACCACGGTCGGTCGCAGCATCCTGCGGCTGGTGGAGCCGACCGAGGGCAGCATCTGGTTTGACGGGGTCGAATCTCTCTCAGGCTCTCGCAAGGCCGACTTCCACCCCTACCGGCGCCGGATGCAGATCGTGATGCAGGACCCGGCCTCCGCGCTCGACCCGCGCTTCACCGTGCGCGATGCCATCGCCGAGGGCATGGAGTCGTTCGAGGTCGGCAGCAGCCGCCAGGAGCGCACCGAGCGCGTGGCCGAGCTCATGGGCAAGGTGAGCCTCGACCCCGCAACCATGTGGCGCTATCCACACGAGTTCTCGGGCGGACAGCGCCAGCGCATCTGCATCGCGCGCGCGCTTGCCGTCGACCCGGCGCTGCTCATCTGCGACGAGGCCACATCGGCGCTCGACGTCTCGATCCAGGCGCAGATTCTCAATCTGCTCGCCGATCTGCAGGCCGAGCGCAACCTCGCCTACCTGTTCATCACGCACGACCTTGGCGTGGTGCGCTACTTCGCCACCCGCATCGCCGTGATGTATCTCGGCCGCATCGTCGAGGTCGGGACCGACGGAGCGGGTCTTCACCGCACCGCGGCACCCCTACACCAAGGCGCTGCTGGCCTCGATCCCCTCGCTCGATCCGGCAACCGACGCGGCATCAAGCCGGCGGCGCTCGGCGACGTGCCCTCGCCGGACAACCCGCCATCCGGGCTGCCACTATCATCCGCGCTGCACGTGCGGCTGCCGACCTGCAGCCTGGAAGATCCGCCAGTGGTCGAATTCGCGGACGGCATGAGCCGATGCGTGCTGGCGCGGCAGGAACAGCGCGCCGAGGCCTGAGAAAAGCACTTCCGCCATCGTCGGTCTCGTCGAGGGCTCGCGCGCGGCCGGCCGTTTGTGCTTAGCATGCGCCCCGTGCGTGGATTGGTTGGAGGGGAGCCCATGTCCAAGCGCCTCGTTTGCCCTGCCGCTGCTTGTTTGTTCTGGCTCTTTGGCGACTCTCGGCGTCGCGCGCGCACGCCGATCGGACCAGGATTGCATCCAGCACGCCGACCTGAACCTGCAGCTGCAGGCCTGCAGCGAAATCATCGCAGCAGGACGGCAAGGCCGCGTGGGCCTATGTCAACCGCAGCTGGGCGTTGCTGGACAAGGGCGAGCTCGACCGGGCGATCGCAGACGCCACCAAGGCCATCGAGATCAACCCCAGCATGGCCCCGGCCTACACCAACCGGGCCGCCGCGCTCCTCGGCAAGGGCGAGAACGATCGCGCCATCGCCGACGCAACGCAAGCCATTGCGCTCGACCCGACGCTTGGCCATCGCCTACGCCAATCGCGCACACGGCTACATCAACAAGGCCGACTTCGATCGCGCCATCGCCGACTACGACGATCGTCCTCAAGATCGATCCGAAGCTGCCCATGGCCTACAACGGGCGCGGCTGGGCCTATCGCAACAAGGGCGAGATCGATCGCGCCATCGCCGACTACGACCAGGCCATCCGACTCGAGCCCGAAGTTCGTGATCGCCTACCTCAACCGCAGCGACGCCTACTCGCAGAAAGGGCGACTACGATCGCGTCATCGCCGACGCCACCGAGGCGATACGCTTGGACCCCAAGGCGGTGATCGCCTTCAACAATCGGGGCCTGGCCTTTAAGTCCAAGGGCGACAACGACCGCGCCATCGCCGATTTCGACGCGGCGATCAAGCTCAATCCCAACTTTGCGCTCGCCTATGTCAATCGTGGTTTCGCCTGCAGCAGCCATGGGCGACAATCGAGCGCGCCCTCGCCGACTACGACGAGGCAATACGCCTCGATCCGAAATCGACGCTCGCCCACAACAACCGCGGCTGGGCCTATCATCTCAAGGGCGACCATGATCGCGCCATTGCCGATTTCTCGCGCGCCATCGAGATCGACCCGAACATGGCGCTGGCCTACGCCAACCGGGGGACGGCCTACACCGCCAAGGGCGAACAACGAGCGGGCGCTGGCCGATTTCCGCAAGATCCTGGAACTGCCCGCAGCCACGCCCACCGACCGACAGCGCCAGGACATCGCGCGCGAACGCATCGCGCGGCTTGGTGCAGCCGCGCGCCCCCGCCGCCTCCCTCTACGCCAAGGCCCGCGACGGGTAGCGCTGGTGATCGGCAACTCCAAGTACGTGCACACTTCGACCCTTCCCAACCCGGGCAACGACGCACGCGCCGTGGCCGCAGCCCTGCGGCGGCTCGGCTTCACCGAGGTCTTCGAGCACTACGATGTGAGCCGCGAAAAGATGGGCCGCGCGCTGCGGGACTTCGGCGACCGCGCCGAAGGCGCCGAATGGGCGGTGGTGTTCTTCGCCGGCCACGGCCTGGAGGTGAACGGCACCTCGTACCTCGTTCCGGTCGACGCCGAGCTCAAGCGCGAGACGCACGTCAGCGACGAAGCGATCTCGCTCTCTCAAGTCCAGGCCAAGGTCGACGCCGCAACCAAGCTGGGCCTGGTCATCCTCGACTCCTGCCGCAACAACCCGTTCCTGGCCCGCATGGTGCGCTCGACCGCCACGCGCTCGCTCTCCCGCGGTCTGTCGCCGGTGGAGCCCGAAGGCAACGTGCTCGTCGCCTACGCCGCCAAGCACGGCACCACCGCCGAGGACGGCGCCGGCGAGCACAGCCCGTTCACCGAGGCCCTGCTGGCCAGCATCGAGGAGCCGGGCCTCGAGATCAACTTCCTGTTCCGCAAGGTGCGCGACCGCGTGCGCGCAGACGACCGAAAAGCGGCAGGAGCCGTTCCTCTACGGCACGCTCGGCAGCGAGCCGCTGTACTTCAAGGCTGCGGCACGCTAGCGCTCGACAGCCGCGCTGGCGATCACACCTTTCCCGCCGTTACCCTGCCGGTGGCGCGACTGGTCAATGCCGGGCGGCCGCGATAGATTGGCTGCTCATTTGCTTGGCCAGCCGGGGCACGTCCCACGTTGCACACCGCATCGAACAGGCCTGCGATAGAGCGCGCGCTAATGGAGGCGGACCCTTGGCTGCTACCTTTCGCGGCCCAGTTGCGCAATGTGTTGGAAGCGGCTGCGAGCGGGCAAGTGATCGGGGGTGACCCTGTGGGGCATTGGGGGCCACATGCGCTGGCGGCCCGCCGCACGGCAACACTCGACCGTTTCCACGCCGGCTACGATGCCTGGATGCGCTGGGTGGATGCCTTTCAACACCTGCGTGAGGAGCTGGTGCAGCGACCGGGCTTGTTGCGCAGCCTGAGTACCATCTGCGCGGCTGACCTCCATTCTCTGACCTTTGACACGACCTTTGACGCCACGGGCCTTGTCTGGCCGACGCGGGTCTCATTCGCCGAAGCCACGTTCGGCAGGCACGCCTGGTTCGGCGGATGCGTCTTTCACGACGTGGTCGACTTCTCGGCTACGCGCTTTCTTGGCCCCGCCATCTTCGAGCGCAGCAGGTTCGTCGGCGATGCCGATTTTTCTGGCGCTTTCTTCGGTGGCTCGGGCGAATTTCGGCTCTGCGCATTTGATAAGGAAGCGCGGTTCGGCCGCGCCCGCTTCGCCAAGGATGCCTGGTTCCGTGGGTCGAAATTCGCCAATTCAGCGAGCTTCGTTGAAGCTACCTTCCAAGGAGAGGCGGGCCTGGGCGCCAGCACCTTTCGCGGACACGCTGACTTTTCCACGGCATCGTTCGCGGACAATGCCGGGTTTGAGGAGAGCGCATTCGGCGGTGGCGCGGTATTCGCGGGCGCGCGCTTTGCGCGCAATACATGGTTCGTCGACAACTCGTTCGCGAGCCCTCCGAACTTCGACCGCGCGCGCTTCGCCGGTCGAGTTCGCATCGACAATGACACGCTGATCACGTTCAAATCGCCGGTGCACCAGCAGCTCGCGTTGGTCGAGGCCGCCCTGGCGGCCGACAAGACTGAGGCTGTCAAAGAGTGACAACTGCCGGCCGGCCTCCCGGGTGCCCTCTCCCCGGGAATTGCCCTAGGCGAGGCGCTGGCCGCGTATAAGCGCGGTCGCTGACGCTCTCGAAGACTGCCATGCCCAAGATCGACATCGCCGCCTGCCGGAACGCAAAGGCTCGGGCTATCCGGCGCCATTCGACGCGCCCTGTGCCGAACGCGTGTGCCCCAAATGAAGCGCACGTGGACGATCATTGGGGTAGGCGATGTGGCTCGCAGCTTCAAATGGTACCAGTCGCTCTTCGGCCAGCCGGAGACGCCTCCCGCCCATGACGACTTCGGGCAAATCCTCGACTCGGATGGCACGGTCTTGCTCTGCCTTCACGAGTGGGGTGCCCACGAGCATCCCCCCTTGATGAGCCCCGATCACGGGAAGCCTGGCAACGGCCTGCTCTTGTTTTTCCGTGTGGACGATTTCGATATGGCCCTGCCAAGGGCACGCGCTCTCGTCACTCGGCTCGAAGAGGAGCCCCACATGAACCCGAACACAGGAACCATGGAGTTCTCGCTCCGAGATCTGGACGGGTATTACGTCACGATCAGTGCGCTCTCTGCGGCCTAACAAGTCGGTGCAGCCGACGTCGTCCTGAAAAACAATAAAAGATCGGGAGACCGCCATGCCCAAGATCGACATCGCCGCCGTGCCGGAACGCAAAGGCTCGGGCTATCCGCCGCCATTCGACGCACCCTGTGCCGAACGCGTGCGGCAGCGGCTGGGCAACGCCGGCGGGCTCACGGATTTCGGGGTCAATCTCATGCGCCTGCCGCCGGGCAATTGGTCGAGCCAGCGCCACTGGCATTCGCACGAAGACGAATTCGTCTATGTGCTCGAAGGCGAACTGACGCTGATCGAAGATGGCGGCGAGACGGTGCTGCGCGCCGGCGATTGCGCGGCCTTTCCGAAAGGCTCCGGCAACGGCCATCACCTGATCAACAAATCGGGCGCGATGGCGGTCTATCTCGAAGTCGGCTCGCGCCCGCCCGCCGACGTCACCACCTGCTCCGACATCGACATGATGAGCTCCAACGCCGACGGCCGGTTCGTGCACAAGGACGGCACGCCCTATCCCGAGCCCCACGCTTCAACATGAAACGGAAGACTCCAGGCCGCTGCCTTTGTCTCTCGCCCCTGCAGTCGCGCACGGGTCGTACATGTGTGTGGCGCACAACCTGTCATGCTAAGTACTTAATTCACCACTATTCTTTGCGATGATTTGCACAGCCATTTGCGGAAAAGGATGGAACAGGCATGAATTTGCGTGTATGATTTGACATACACAACCTTGACGGGATCAAGGAGCGCTGCCCATGCCGCAAAGCGGGACGAGAGGGGGACTAAACTCCAGACCTGCAAAGCTCACCCGGCGGCAGGTCTTGGCTGGTGCAACAGCTGCCTGCCTGGCGTCCGTCTCCACCGCAAATGCCAGACCTGGATACCCAGGTGATAGGACGGTTCGGGTGATCGTGGGATTTCCGGCGGGCGGATCTTCAGGACAACGTCGGGCGCATTCTCGCCGATCGGCTATCCGGCCACTGGGGTACAGCGGTGGTGGTCGAGAACATCGCCGGCGCCGGCAGCAACATCGCATTTGACCGAGTGGCGAAGGGCCCGGCCGACGGCAGCCAGATCCTGATCGTACCACCCGGCCTGGCGACCAATCAGTTCCTTTACGCCAAGCTTGCCTTCGATCCGGCGACGGATTTCGTGCCGCTGGCCCTCGTTGCCTCTATCCCCAACCTCCTGTGTGTGCGCAACAGTCTGCCGGTCACAACCACGGCCGAGCTCATCGCCTACGCCAAGGCCAATCCGGGCAAGCTCAATTTTGGTTCCACTGGCATCGGCACCACGCCCCACCTTGCAGGCGAGATGCTCAAGCGGATGGCCGGAATCGACTTTGCCGTGGTGCACTATCGCGGCAGCGCGCCGGCGCTGAACGACCTGCTGTCAGGCGCGGTCGATGTCATGATCGACAACACGACATCGATTGTTCCGCATGCCCGCTCCGGCAGCGTCAGGGCGCTCGGCATCACGACGCTCGTACGCTGGCCGCAGGCTCCCGACTATGTGCCGATAGCCGAAACCGTGCGCGGTTTCGAGGCACTGGCGTTTTCCGGCATTGCAGTGCGCGCCGGTACCCCGCGGGACATCTGCGACAGCATCGAGAGTGCCGTGAAGGCCATATGCAAAGACCCGGTTCTGGTTGGCCGGATGACGGCTCTGCTGGCGGAGGTGGCCGGTTCGGGGTCGAAGGAATTCGGCCAGTTCCTCGCGGCAGAGCGGGCCAAGTGGGGAAAGCTCATTACGGACCTGAACATCAGGGTGGGATGAATGGCTTGCGGCCAGATCAGGGCTGCACCACTGGCCCTTCCCCAGGGCGCGACCTCCGGTGACGGGTCGGCCGCTGGCACAAGTTTCGGCATATCTCTGCGGCAAGTTTCCAGCCGATCTCTTTGAGATACGCTGCTCTGGTCTCGCAAAGTTCTCGGAGCATTGTTGACCGTCTAGGCCAGGCGATCTCGCTCGCCCATGGGCGCAGTATCATCTTGATAAGATTTGCGTCGGCGATGTCCGCAAGGATCCTCGCTCTGTCCTGTCCGATAGGTGCTTGCACCCCGAACAGCAGGCCAGCAGCGCGCAAGCCCAACGCCAGCGTATGGCGCAGACCTTGTTTGTCCGCCGTCTCAACAAGCTCCGCCATCTCGCTTGGCGCGTTGCGAGCGAGCCAGGCAGCCACATCGAAGACGTGCCCGCCGGCCGGCTCTCTCTGGATCAGCGCCTTGGCCAAACTCATACACGACAGCAATGTCGCATTCGTCCTCGACAGCGTGCGGACCCGCGTGCTGCCCACATCGATGGTCACCGACTGCGACAGGAACAGTTCACTTTCGCGGGGCGCCGGACAGCCCGGCTGTTGAACCCGATGGTGCAGATCAACGGCACTTTGCAGCCGATCGCGACTCAAGAAGGCTTGCTCCCCAAGAAATATTCTCCACCAAACAGAAGAACATTCCTCCGCGAGAGCAAAGCCATCGTCACAGATCACTCGACTGGCCTTGTCGAAATCGGCCGGACGAACGAGCAGGTCGACGTCCAACGAGGGCTTCGCGAAAAATTCCCCGTGAACAAGCATTTGGGCGCAAGGCCCCTTGAAGACGACGGCGCTCACCCCCTGGGCCTCCAAAAGCGGAAGCACGCGCCGGACAGTCAGCAGGTTGCGGGTGTTGAGCCGTACGGTTGCGTCTCTTCGCTCTTCTAACAGAGCGCGAAATTTCTGCGGCGCATGCACAGCGCCTTGCTCCAGACCGCGAAGAAGGAATATCTCGAGCCTGTTCTGCTTCGCGACTGTTCCTAGCTCCTGCCAGTCGATGCCATTGGACGAAAGCGGGTGTTTTAGGCCACGACCCGCCCGCTCCAGAATGCTGGACCGGACTGTCTGCAGCAGAATCCGATCCTCGGTCCTGGTTCCTTCAAGCAACATCTGGTTTGTGGTCAAGGAGCCTGCGAATGACATGCCCATTTATGGTTAAGGGCGGGCCAATCAGGCAGGCACTGACCGCCACCCCGCTCCGAATCCATTCGAAAAGCCACAATCGGGAGTTTGTCGCAAACGGGCCTTGACTCCTTGAGCCGACAAGTCGATGATTTTCTAACCTGGCACAGCGATTAGCGGGTTTGAAGCTGTTGATGGGAGTATTTTGTGATGCGCGACGACCGTTCTAATCCGTCCCACCAGGGCGGCAAACTGAAGTACGAGAGGCCGCAGCTCACTCGCATTGGCTCGCTTGAGGATATCACGCGGCACGCAGCGACTGGCAACGCTACGGACGCTAGCTTTGGTACCGGTACGCCTGTTCACAATCTGACCTTCTCTGACTATCCGACTTAGGCCAGTACCCTGCCCGAAACACGCACTATTTGCCTGTCAGCAAGCGGAAGTCAGGCAGGCTGATCTGCGTTGACCGACATGATAACAGCTTCGTCCGTTGTTTTTCGAGACGCGGACGTGGTGTCATGCGACTTGGCCGGGGGCGCTGCGTTGCTTGATCTGCGCTCGGCGACGTACTTTAGTGTGAATTCGGTCGGAGCCTACGTTTGGGAGCTGCTGGGCAGCCCAGTCGAGGTATCCAAACTTCACCGGGCGTTGCATGAGCGGTACGACGTGCCACCTGACGCATGCCTGGCAGACCTCGTGAGTTTGCTCCGAGAGCTTGCAAATGCCGGGCTCATCAGGATTGCCGATGCCGCGCCTAGGTAGATTTCTCAACCTCAGCCTGGCTGACAAGTTTCTCCTGCTCAAGTGTGTGTTGATCGTGGCCGCAATCCGGCTTGGACTGAGGTTGTTTTCTTACAACATGCTGCGCCGATGGCTGGCGACGGCCACAGCTCCAGCGCTCGCCAGTGACGCCGTGGCCGAGCGCGTCGGGTGGGGGATTGATACCGCAGCGCGGTTGGTCCCCGGCGCAACCTGCCTGACCAAGGCGCTTGCCGCCCAATTGCTGCTTGGTGCGCTCGGGGTACCAGTCGCAGATGCGCATCGGCGTCGCCAAGGACGATCGGGGACAGTTCGTCGCACATGCGTGGCTCATCAGCAACGGACGGATCGTGGTCGGCGGCGCGTCCGAAGACCTGCAGCGCTATGTTGCACTCACCGATCTCGGTCTAGGGCCGCCGTGAGCGCCATCGCCGGCATGCTTCACACCGACGGGCGACCCGTTGAACCGCCTGCCCTCGAACGCATGCTCGGCGCCACGGCTCACCGCGAGCCCTGACGGCATTGCCGTCTGGACCGAAGAGGGCCATAGGGCTTGGACACGGCTTGCTGCGCACCGCCGACGAGGGGCCGTTGCACGCGCAGCCCTTTGTTGACGGCGACCTCGCGATCACCGCCGATGTTCGCCTGGACAATCGCGACGAATTACTGGCGGCGCTCGGGCTTGCCGACCGCTCGATGAGCGATGCGGCCCTTGTCCTGGCTGCCTACAGGCGGTGGGCGACGGACTGCCCAAGCCGCTTGCTGGGCGATTTTGCATTCGCATTGTGGGACGCTCACCGCCGCGCCTTGTTTTGCGCACGCGATCATTTCGGCGTGAAGCCGTTCTGCTACTCCGCCGGCACTGACCGCTTCGTCTTTGCATCCGAGATCAAGGCGCTGCTGGCTTTGCGTGATGCATCGCGAATGATCGATGAAGCACGCGATTGCCGACTTCCTCGCGTCTATCGTTTCGAACTCCAACTCCACCTTCTACGCCGGCATCCTTCGTCTTCCGCCAGGGCATCAGCTATCCGTCGCGTCGACTGGTCGTGCGGTTGCAGTGCTATTGGCGGCCCAATGCCTCGAATTTGCAGCTCGATGGCGACGCTCCCCGCGCAATTCCTCGACCTGTTCTCGGCCGCCGTCCGATGCAGGCTGCGCCGAGCCGACCGTATCGGCGCGATGCTGAGTGGTGGGCTCGAACTCGTCCTCGATTGCTTGCGTGGCCAAATCGCATCGTGCTGGCAGAGCAGGGGCGTCGCTTGCCGACCTTCTCTCTGGTGTCCGACATGCCTTTTGGCCTGGGCGACCGGCAATCGATCCAAGCGGTGGTCGAACGCGGCGGGTTTGACCCCAGTTACATTGCTTCCGACCAACTTGCGGCATTCGCGGATTTCGATGAGCTTTTGATCGAACAGGACGGCATCTTTCTTGCTCCCGGATTGGCGCTCAGTCGACCACTCTATCGCGCTGCTGCCGAGCGCGGGGTCCGCGTGCTGCTCGACGGTCACGGCGGCGACGAAGTCGTATCGCACGGCTACGGTCGCCTCAGGGAACTCGCAGGAACAAGTCGTTGGTGGAGTTTGTGGCGCGAATTGCACGGCGAGGCCGACGTTTACGGCGCATCTCGCTGGCGAATATTCGCGCTCAACGCAAGCCATTTTGGGCCTGCCGCTCGCATCTTGCGTCCGCTGGGGCGTACTTCCGTGCGCACACGTCCGCTATCTCAAGCGCTTGCGCAGCCCGGGACAGACGCGACCGGCCTGGAGTGGCTATCATGAACCCTGACCTGGTCGCCAGACCGATGTCGCCGCGCGCCACCGCGCGCAATGGGCCTCGCTTGCCGGCTACACCACCGAGCGCGAGCACCACCTTGCCGCCATCTCCGCCAGCCTGCAGGCATATGCTTTGGAGGTTCTCGACAAGGTGGCGGCACGGGCGGGAATTGAGGCGCGCTATCCGTTCTGGGATAAGCGGCTTGCCGAATTCTGCTTGGCGTTGCCATCCGAATGCCAAACTCTGCAACGGCTGGTCTCGGTTGATCCTGCGCCGAGCGATGCAGGGAATATTGCCGAACTCGGTCCAGTGGCGAAGGGACAAGCACGATTTCACGCCGCTGCTCTTGCGCAGCATGCTCGACTATCACCGCTCGATGCTCGACGACATCCTCCTTGCGAACAGAGATAACGATGTCGGCGGCTACGTGCGATCTGCCGGCTGTCGCTGCTGCCTATCGCCGGATAGCAGAGCCGCCGCAAGCGGCAAACGGATACGATGTCCAGGCAGTGTGGAGGACCGTCGCTCTGGCGCTGTGGCTGCGACAGCTACGCGGTGCATCGTCCAACACGGCAGTGTCACATGGTCGGGCGCCGTCGCACGTCTAGGGCAGGCCTGCGGCCGACCACGGACGCAATTGGCTCGCACGGGGATGCCTTGAATGCCTGAGCACGATCGGCCGGAGCAGGGTGGAGCCGGGCCGCCACCCCGCGCCGGCAAGTCACCGCAGCCTGCCGCGGCGAGCCCGCCCCACGGTTATCGCGCCTACGGCATGGCCATCCGCTCAGATCTCCCGCTGCCGGAATTGGATCGTGACACCGCCGATGTCCCCGATCTCGCCATCAGATTGGGAGCAACGGGACGCCCCTTGCCGCAACCTCCCTCTGCAGCCGTTTGCGAATATAGTCCTGAGAGCCAGTACGTAGCGTGGCCCGGCGTCGGCGCATTCCTGATCCACGGCACCCATACCATCGTCATCGAGCCTGCGCCCGGCGTCAGCACGCCGTTGCTGAACCTCCCCCTGCTCGGTCCCGTGATGGCGCTTTTGCTGCATCTCCGAGGTATGCTGGTGCTCCACGCCAGTGCCGTCGATTTGGGCGGACGAGCGGTTGCCTTTCTCGGCGCACAAGGGAGCCGGCAAGTCGACTGCGGCAGGCGGCGTTCATCGCTGCGGGTCACCGCCTGTTGGCAGATGACGTGCTGGCCATTGATATCTCCGATCCCGCGAACCCCAACATTGTCCCAGGCTTTTCCGCAATTGAAGCTCGCCGAAGACGCGGCCAGCGGCCTCGCGGTGGAAGGCGCCATCGCCATGCCGCTGCCAATCCCCGAGTTTCCCAAGCAACAGCACCGGCTTACCGGGCGCTTCTCGCACACGCCTGTACCGCCGAGTTGCATTTACGTGCTGGCCAGAGGGCGGCGCTCAGCGACGATCAGTGCCGCTTTCCTCGCCCGATGCCTTCGGCGCGCTGCTGTCGTTCTCCTTTGCCTCCCTTTTCCAGCTGCGGAAAAGTCAGTTTGATAGGACTATGGCTGGCAAGCACTTGGCGCAATGCGCCGCACTTGCCGGCGTGGTCCGCGTGGCGAGACTTGAGGTGCCGAGCGATCTCGACACGCCTCGCCGAGATCGTACGCCTCGTCGAGGCCGATATGGCGTGAACCGTTCCGGAGGTCGGCACGGGGCACGCGGACTCAAATCCTCTACGATGGCTTCCCGGGGAAGCCAGGCCCAGGCCGAGAGCCAATGCTGAAACGTATTCAGGCCGAGCATAGTCACGCCGCCGCCATTGCGGCCTTTTGCAGGTTCGTCTTCGAGCAGTCCGGAGCTCGCGTCTTCTGGGCGCTTTTGTTCCTCGTCCTCGGTGGTTTGACCGAAGGCATTTCGATCCTGCTGTTGATCCCAGTGATCCAGCTGATCGGGCCGCATGAGGCCCAGTCGATTGTCCGGCTGCCGACCTCGATCCTGGCGGGCATTCTCGGGCCGGAGCTGCGCTTCGAGCCTGATCTTCGGTACTCAGCGTTCTCGTCTTGCTGGTGCTCGCGCAGGCGTTGTTCGTGCGTTTCAAGACGATCTACATGGCCAGGCTCATGCACCAGTTGGTCAATGGTCTGCGCACCGGGCTGTTCGAGAGCATTGGGCA
Organism: uncultured Alphaproteobacteria bacterium; assembly: GCA_963724565.1. Classification (GTDB taxonomy): domain Bacteria; phylum Pseudomonadota; class Alphaproteobacteria; order Rhizobiales; family Hyphomicrobiaceae; genus AWTP1-13. The sequence continues at coordinate 31,367 of CAVRVK010000004.1, read as the reverse complement.
GGCCCGGTGGCAGTTCATCACGCAGCTTGCGCATTTCCGACCTCGACCATCTTTTCACTGCCGACATCGATCGGGTGCAGACCGCCGCGTTTCATCTCTTGCTGCTCATCCAGAGCTGCGTTCTGCTCACTGTCTACATCTGCGTATCGTGGCTGATCTCGCCGAGCCATGACCGCGTTCGCATCCATCATCGGCATCAGCGTGCTGGCAGCACTGTATCCTCTTCGCAAGTTGGCATCCTCGCACGGCGATGCGCTGACAGAAAATCGCCAGGCGCAATACCGCACAGTCTCCGAGTTCTTGTCGGCCTTGAAGATCGCCAAGAGCTTCAATGCCGAGCCGCGCTATGCCACCGAGCTCGCCAGGGCACTCGATCGCATGCGCCGCGACCTGGACAGGTTCGTCCGCCTGAATTCGATAAGCGGCGTGGTGTTGCAGGTTTCCAGCGCCGCCGGGCTCGCGCTGTTCGTCTATGTCGCGATCGAGCGGTTCGCCCTTCCGCTGGCCCAAATTGTTGTCCTCGTCTTTCTCTTCATGCGCGTGTCGCCACGCATCATGGCGCTTCAGGGCCACCTTCAAGAGATCCTTGTTAACCTGCCGGCATTTCACGCCATGCAGAGGGTACAGGCGCAATGCGATCGCGAGCGGGAGCCCGCCCCGTCGAGCCAACCGTGCCCCTCGCTGCTACGCGAGGTGCGCTTTGAGCGTGTGACGGTCCGCTACGCAGAGGGCGCGGTGGGCAATGCGCTGGAAGAGCGTCTCCTTCACCCTGCCAGGGCGCCAGATTACCGCTCTCATCGGTCCGTCCGGCAGCGGCAAGAGCACGGTTGCGGACGTATTGATGGGCCTTGTTGAGCCTTCGCGCGGCCTCGTCGCCATTGACGGGGTGGCGCTCGGCGAAATCAGCCGACGCGCCTGGCGGGACCGCGCGGCCTATGTGCCGCAAGACGTGACCCTCATCCACGAGCACCATAGCGGCAAACTTTCGCCTTGCCGTCCCAGATGCCTCCGAAGCGATGATGTGGCAGGCACTGGAGGCGGCGAATGCTCACGCGTTCGTGGATCGCTTGCCAGACCGCCTGCAGACCATAGTGGGCGAGCGAGGCGCCCGGCTGTCGGGCGGCGAGCGCCAGCGCATTGCGCTTGCCAGGGCGCTGCTCCGCCAGCCGCAGCTTCTGATCCTCGACGAAGCCAGTTGTGGGCGCGAGACAACTCGGAGGCATACGGGGTCACTATCGCAGGGGCGAAGAGGCGTTTGAGACGCTATTGCGTCTAAGCGCGTAGGCGGCCGCAAGAAGCGGCAGGATCGAGAACAGCAAAAAACTGCGGCTGACCCAAAGGGCGTGGATCGCGCTGTGGATCCGATTGCTTTCAACCCATACAATGACCACGAGTAGGGGTGTCACCATGGCAAAAAAGTCGACCCACACTCCACGTTCGCGCCCGCGCTTCAAGAAGACGAAAGCGACCGTTGCAACCGCTGCGATCCAGGAAAAGACAATACCGGCAAGGAACACAGTGGTGGACGTAAGGTTCATCCATGTGGCTTGCATAAATGTCACATGTGAAAGGTTCATATAATAAAAATCGCGATAGGCACCGAGCCGAGTTGTGAGTTCAGCTATCACCACATCTGGCCCTAAAATCAACGACGCGAATATCCACTTCTCGGCCCAGGCCCCATAAAAACCAAGAAACCAAATGGCGGCTATGACGACTGCCTTAGCGACGGCAGTCGACGCCTCCCGCCCGCTTCGCCCAACTCCTTGCGCCGTAACGAGGAATCCTATTAACGCTGGCGCCAAAGGTGGATTCAAGAGGAAGCCAAGAAAATTTGTAATGGCGCCGGCGGCGAATGCAAAAACCGGGAGGATGAAGGCGGTCGGATTCGGAAACCGACTTAGAATGACATGAGCAAGGGCAGCAGAGAAAAAAACCCAGATCAGAGAAATGGCATGGGAGGTTACAGCAGGCACTGTCAGGAAGTCGGAAATCAGAAACGGAGGAACCAGCAGGACTGGCCACGCCAGCGGCCCAAACCATAACGCGAACCGGTACGCAACAAAAATGAGAACTCCATATAGGAGGATCGCAGTGACACGCCGTACAGCCTGCAATGACATGACGTTTAGCAATGGACGCTGATAGACCTGATAGCCGTGCCAGAAACGGATATATGGTTCGGAGGCCCTGGCGTTCCCTGCTTCAATCGCATCGACAAGACTGCTGCATGGTTGCCCGGCCGCATTGTTCATGATGAAGCGATCGCTTGCAGCCCGAGACAACAACCTTTCATCGGTGTTGCCCAGGTTGATTCCGAGTGCCATACACTCCGTGAACATATCAAAGTGATGTGCCGTGTGGCCGTAGGGAGATACAGGAAAAATGGCGCGCGTTAGGATGCCCCCATCGATTGCATCCTTGAGTCGGCGCTCGATGCGCGAATCGCTTGTGACGCTCAGCGTCAGGGCAACAATAAGGACAAACGTTAGGCCCAATACTATCGCGCAGGTACCACAAGCCAACAGAATCGCCGCCACTTGGACAGCTGCGCCCCTCAGTCCGCCTGGCCGCTTGCCCGTCTTACGTCCCACCACCGCGAATTGTGCCTCTAGAGGGACTCACCCAAGCAAAATGTCTTGCAGCTTCAGCGTGAAGGAAAGGCTATTTGTCATCCCCAGGATCGTCAAGCCTGTGTCCACGCGAGGAACATGGGAGCCGAGGCCGCGATGGCGCGGTTGTAGGCCCTGCCGACGGTCCACTTGGCGACTGGATCGTAGGCGGTAAAATGCTTGATGTGCTTGCCCGGAGCGAGCGTTACGTAGACGGTGTCGAGCTGGACGATCTGGCCGGGTTTGGTGGCTCTGGCGGATTTGGGAGCACGATCACCTTCGCCGGAACGATGTCAGCCTGCTCGGTGACGACCTCGCCGATGCGCGGACGCTTCGTGGCCGCTGCCGCATGGGCATAGCTTCTCGGCCTCCGGGATGTCATGCTCGATGCGCTCGCGCGGCAGGCGGTCATCGAGCGGCTTTCTCTTGCCCCTTGCCCGCTTGTGCTGCGGGAACCGTGACCTCGTCGCCCTCTCCAGCCGGCGCCTTGGTGCTCAGCGCCTCGGCCTCGTTGAAGAGCTGCGGCTGCGCGGGATCGGCCTTCTCGGAGCTGGCGCCAAACTGCTTGTGCCTGCGCGAGCCGCAGCTCCTCCTTGAGGCGCTCGATCTCGAACGCCTGCTCGCGCACCAGCGTCTTCAGTGTCGCCGGATCGTCCGGCAGATCGGCAGTGCGTGGCGGTGCCGCCTCGGCCATGCCAGCATCGACATAGCTGATTTGCGCGTGGGCGCGCTGCCACACGTCCAGTCTTTTTGCTCTACAACACCGTGCGATATTCCAGCAGGCGCTCGGCGAAGCGCCCACGTTTCCGCCCACGACCGTTCCAAATTCAGAGCTAAGTCTTGGTCGGGGCAGAGGGATTCGAACCCACGGCCCCCTGCTCCCAAAGCGGGCGGCGATCCAAGATAATCAGCTTCCGTTCTGACAGTTCGCGCGGCGTTCACGGGACGCCGCATCAATGGGTTGCGCGTCCAGTCGGAACGGCGAGGCCTCGCCGGCGCTGCGCAACTACCTGCAACATCGAAGCACGGAGAGGGTGGAGCGCATCAACTACGGCTGGCGCTTGCACGCGTCAAACAGCGACAAGTTCGGGCAGAAATCGGGCCTCTTGCCAGCCGCCGGCGGCTCATCGAGCCATCGCAGGCATTTATCGCTAGTGCCACACGACAGGCACCGGCTGCGCGCCTGCGCATAGGCCTCGCCTTGCCGCAATCGCGCCAGGGCACCTGCGTCCACGTCGAGGCGTTTCATCATGTCGTGCATCCGGCGCGCTTGACGTTCCATGCGGCTAGCCATTGGCGATCGCATGCCTAGTCCTCCCTGGCGTCCGACAAGCTCTACCGCCGCGGATGACACTCGACCGTCAGCGCGTCGATTGTCGCCGAGTTTAGGCAATACCCGTCCATGCCGGCCTGCACGTCGCCGCGTGCCAAATCCTGCTTGCATTGGCGCCATGCGGTACACTTCGCGCATACGCGCGCCATGTCTCGGTATGCTTCCGGCTCCGCATGCCTGACGAACTCCATATCCAGCCCAATCTGCTGCAGACGCAGCGGCATCAATTCCGATGGACCAGGATGACTGCCGGTGAAACACCTCAGATCGGTCGAGCTCAATCCAAGGTCTGCGGCGATCCGATGCAGCTCCCGGGGTGGGCAGGCCGCCAATTCCGTCATTGTCCGATGGGCGCTCATCCTCCGCCTCCAGCCCTCGCGTAGCTGGGCAATCGCCTCAGATGCTCGACTCATGGCGAACCTCCTTGCAGATTTGCCGTTGCGGTCTTCTCCGCTGTGCAATGCCGAAAGAAATGCGCGTTGGCGCAGAAATTCGGAACGCGCTGCGCCCTGGTCTCTGGAGGCGCTGCGAGAAAGGAGGCACAGCGGCGGCTCCACTCGCAGTCAATGCATCTGAGGCGTGCCTGGCACCTGGCATCGACTTGAGCGCAGGCAGCCGCCTCGACGCCAAGCCAGGCAATCATGCGGTCCATCAACTCAGCTTGGCGCGCAATCCGTTCAAGGGCCCGTGGGCCCAGGCAGAAATCGGTCACGGGCCACCTCCGGCTATTGGCAACACTGTATGGTGCGGGGGATTGCGTCCGGTCGCTTGATCCAGATCAAACTCAGCCGCGGCCTATTGGGCGCACACAGAATCCCGTGGATCGTCGAAGCAGCCAGCCAAGGTCGTGCCGAGACTGTGCCGTCAGAGAGAGCGCTCTTTGCCGAGTGCTCACTGCGGAGCAGCTGACAAGTCTCAATCGCAGCTCTTTTCGCAAGCGCTACGCGGCCGGCCAACTGATCGCAGGCGTCATGCCGACAGAAGAGTGGTGCGGGACCATTCTCTCGGGCGTCGTCAAGCTCACGAAGTCCCTGCCGGACGGTAGACAGCAGATTGTCGCCTTGCTGTTCCCGTCTGATTTTCTGGGCCGACCGTTTAGTGCAGCAAGTTCCTGTGCGGCAGAAACGGCGACCGAGGTGGAGCTGTGCTGCTACAGGCTTAAAGATTTCGAACGCCTGCTGACGGAGCAGGTCGACCTCAAGCAGTTGTTCCTGGAGCGCGCTTTGGATGCCGTCGACGCAGCGCGCGAATGGATGGTCTTGCTGGGGCGCAAGAACGCCCGGGAAAAAGTGGCTGCGTTGCTTCTCGTGATGGGGCGCCGGATACGGCCGGCCGCCTGCGCGTGCGCCGATCGGCACATCGAGCTCCCGCTATCGCGCAGCGAAATGGCCGACTACCTCGGCCTGCGCCTCGAGACGGTGAGCCGGCAGCTCAACCTGCTGGAAGCAGCTGCTGTCGTCAAACGGGTCAACAGGCGCGGGTTGGTGTTGCTCGACGTAGCAGCGCTCGAGCGCATCTCGGTGGGCGATCGTTGATTCCACATGCTACGTTGCGGCATCGTCGATCAGCGGGTCGGGCTTTGCGAACCTGGTAAGCGCAGCCACATCCACAATCCGCAAGTTTGCGCCATTTACCTCAACCCCTAGGCCCGAAAGCTCGCCGAAGGCGCGAAGAGGTTCTCCGGGCGCATGCCGAGTAGGTTGGCGAGGGCCTTCTTCTCCATCGGCAACTTGAATTCGCCCGGCCGTCCGACCTTTGCGTCGTGCGCCAGGACCCAGTTGGCGAGCCGTTCCAGGCTGGTGCGCAGGCGCTGGTTCTTCAGGTCCTTGACGAGCGCGCGATATCGCAGCGCCAGCTCGGCGACGACAGCGCGCGCAAACACTGGATCCTTGTTGAAGGCACCGCGGACGGCGTCGGCGGGAATGAGCACCACCACGGAGCTGTCCGTGGTTCGGGCGGATTTCAAGTACAGCTGGTCCAGCACCACCGCCGCGAGGATGAAGGCAGCTGGCGGCGCCAGGAAAGAAAGTGTCGTTTCCCGCTCCCGGCTGGCCGAGAAGAATTCGACCGAGCCCTCCACTAGCACGTGCAGGAAATCGGGTTTCTGTCCTTCATGCACGAGAACCACGCGGTGCGGGAAGCGCTGCAGGTAGCCGGCTCCGATCAGGGTCTCGAAATGCGCTCGCTGCATGCCGCTGAATAGCGGCAGCGCGCGTACGATCTTGGCGTCGGCGTCTCTCATGCGGTGACTTCCAAGACGAAGCAAAACCCATTCGCTTGATAAAAGTCAATCAAGAAGATGATTATAAGCAATTCCATAATCATCATGCAGCAAGTACAGCTTTTGGGAAATGAACAATTCGCATCCCATCAGCTTAGAGGCGGATACGCCGAAGTTGATGCAGGTCAATGAGGCCGAAGTGCTCGTGGGATTACTTCGCCCCGCCGGGCACTTCATCGGCGAATTGAGACGGGGAGCGACCCATGAACGACCTGACCGCAGTGCGCAAAGGCGACCAGGCGCGGGCGCTGTGGCTCTCGACGATTGCTTTTACGGTCTGTTTTGCGGTGTGGACGATCTTCTCGATCATCGGCATCCAGATCAAGCGGGACCTGGGGCTCAGCGACACCCAGTTCGGATTGCTGGTGGGCACGCCGATTCTCACGGGCTCGCTGATCCGCCTGATGCTCGGCATCTGGACCGACCAGCACGGCGGCCGCATCGTCTACGTGGCGGTGATGCTGTCGGCGGCGGTGGCGACCTGGCTGCTCACCTTCGCCTATGACTACCCGACGTTCCTGCTGGCGGCACTCGGGGTCGGCATCGCTGGCGGGTCGTTCGCGGTTGGCATCGCCTACGTCTCCAAGTGGTATCCCACGGAGCAACAGGGCACGGCACTTGGGATCTTCGGCGCCGGCAACGTCGGCGCTGCCGTCACCAAGTTCGTCGCTCCTTTCATCATGGTCGCCTACGGCTGGAAGGCCGTGGCCGATGTGTGGGCGATCGCCATCGCCGTGATGGCGATCGTGTTCTGGCTCGCCACCAAGGATGACCCGCAGCTCGAGGCGCGTCGCCGCAGCGGCGCCAAGCCCGAATCGCTCCGTTCCATGCTGGAGCCGCTGAAGAATATCCAGGTGTGGCGCTTCTCGCTCTACTACTTCTTCGTGTTCGGTGCGTTCGTGGCGCTGGCGCTGTGGCTGCCGCGCTATCTCATTGGGGTCTACGACCTCGACATCACCACCGCCGGCATGATCGGCGCCGCGTACTCGGTGCCGGCCAGCCTGTTCCGCGTTTATGGCGGGGTACTCTCCGACAAGTACGGCGCGCGCCGCGTGATGTACTGGACGTTCGGCGTCTCGGTGGCGGCTTGCTTCCTGCTGTCCTACCCGCCGACGGAATACGTCGTGCAGGGCATCCGCGGGCCGGTGAGTTTCCGCCTGGAGACCGGGCTCTTCGCCTTTACGGTCATCGTATTCGTGCTTGGTTTTTTCATGAGCCTGGGCAAGGCCGCCGTCTACAAGCACATCCCGGTCTACTACCCCAACCACGTAGGCTCGGTCGGCGGCGTGGTCGGCTTGGTCGGCGGCCTTGGTGGCTTCGTGCTGCCGATCCTGTTCGGCGTGCTCAACGACCTCACCGGCGTGTGGCAGAGCTGCTTCATGGCGTTGTTCGCCATCTCCGGCGTCGCGCTCCTTTGGATGCACATGGCCATTCGCGCCATGGAAAGGGGTGTCTACGGCGAGGAGCTCAAGAACTCCCCGAGCTTCCCGAGATGCAGGAGATCCACGAGGCAAAGCACGTTGGCGTCCTGGGTCCACATCTCATCGAGGACTGGCGGCCCGAAGATAAGGAGTTCTGGGCCTCCACGGGGCGCAAAATCGCCCGGCGCAACCTCATGATCTCGGTGCCCGCGTTGCTGCTGTCGTTTGCCGTGTGGATGGTGTGGTCGGTGGTGGTGGCCAAGCTGCCGTCGATCGGCTTCACCTACACCACCGACGAGTTGTTCTGGCTCGCCGCACTGCCCGGGCTCTCGGGCGCGACGCTCAAAATCTTCTACTCCTTCATGGTGCCGATCTTCGGCGGTCGCCTATGGACCACACTGACCACCTGGTCGCTCATCATGCCGGCGCTCGGCATCGGCATGGCGGTGCAGAACCCGGATACGCCCTACTGGCTGTTTCTGGCGCTGGCGCTGCTATGCGGCTTCGGCGGTGGCAACTTCGCCTCGTCGATGTCGAACATCTCCTTCTTCTTCCCGAAGGCCGAGAAAGGCAACGCGCTGGCGCTCAACGCTGGCCTCGGCAACCTCGGCGTTTCAGTGGTGCAGTTCGTAGTGCCGCTCGTGATCACGGCCGGCGTGTTCGGCTGGCTCGGCGGGGATCCCGTCATGGTCAAGCAGGCGGGCCGGGAAGTGCCGCTGTGGCTCCAGAACGCCGGCTTCATCTGGGTACCATTCATCATCGCCAGCGCGTTCGCGGCCTGGTTCGGCATGAACGACATCGCCTCGGCCAAGGCCTCGTTCGCCGAGCAGGCGGTGATCTTCCAGAGGAAACACAACTGGATCATGTGCTGGCTCTACACCGGCACGTTCGGCTCGTTCATCGGCTACTCCGCAGGTTTCCCGCTGCTGGCCAACACCCAGTTTCCAGAGGTGAACGCCCTGGCCTACGCGTTCCTCGGGCCTTTGGTCGGCGCGCTGTCGCGCTCGCTGACGGGCTGGATCTCCGACCGCTGGGGCGGCGGCCGCGTCACCTTCTGGGTGTTCGTCGGCATGGCTATCGGCGTCGCGGGTGTCCTCTATTTCCTCAGCGTCGGCAGCTGGCCCGGCTTCTTTGCCATGTTCCTGTTCCTGTTCTTCGTCTCGGGCGTCGGCAACGCCTCCACCTTCCAGATGATCCCCGCCATCATGCGCAATGAGATGGACCGGCTGATGCCGACCGCGGACGCCGCCACGCGCATTCGCCAATCCGACAAGGAGAGCGCGGCGATCATCGGCTTCACCTCGGCGATCGCGGCCTACGGCGCCTTCTTCATTCCGAAGAGCTACGGCACCTCCATCACCTTGACGGGCGGGCCGCAGGCGGCGCTGTGGGCCTTCCTGGTGTTCTACCTCTCCTGCATCGCCATCACCTGGTGGTTCTACACGCGCCGTGGCGGATTGCTGCGCGACATCGAGCGCGGAGGACGTGCGAAGTCCGCGCCCGCCCCTGCTGTGCAACCGGCTGAATGAGGGCAGAGCACATGAGCCATTTCCTCGACCGCCTCACGTTTTTCAATCGCGTCGAAGGCGACTTCGCCGACGGACACGGCATCACCACCAACGAGGACCGCCGCTGGGAGGACGGCTACCGCAAGCGCTGGCAGCACGACAAGATCGTGCGCTCCACCCACGGCGCCAACTGCACGGGCTCGTGCTCGTGGAAAATCTACGTCAAGGGCGGCATCGTCACCTGGGAGACGCAGCAGACCGACTACCCGCGCACCCGCCCCGACCTGCCCAATCACGAGCCGCGCGGCTGCTCCCGCGGGGCCAGCTACAGCTGGTACCTCTACTCCGGCAACCGCGTGAAGTACCCGCTGGTGCGCTCGCGGCTCTTGAAGCTGTGGCGGCAGGCGCGGACGGTCAGGAAGCCGGTGGCGGCCTGGGCTTCGATCGTGGAAGACCCGGCGAAGCGCGCGGCCTATACGACGAAGCGCGGGCTCGGCGGCTTCGTGCGCGCCACCTGGGACGAGGTCACGGAGATCATTGCCGCGGCCAACGCCTATACTGCCAAGACCTACGGCCCCGACCGCGTCATCGGCTTCTCGCCGATCCCCGCCATGTCGATGGTGAGCTACGCCGCTGGCTCGCGCTATCTGTCGCTGCTCGGCGGTGTCTGCATGTCGTTCTACGACTGGTACTGCGACCTGCCGCCGTCTAGTCCCCAGACCTGGGGCGAGCAGACCGACGTGCCGGAGTCCGCCGACTGGTACAATTCGGGCTTCCTGATCCTGTGGGGCTCCAACGTGCCGCAGACGCGCACGCCGGACGCCCACTTCTACACCGAGGTCCGCTACAAGGGCGCCAAGAGCGTCGTCATCTGCCCCGACTATTCGGAGGCTTCCAAGTTCGCCGACCTGTGGATCTCGGTGAAGCAGGGCACGGATGCAGCGCTGGCGATGGCCATGGGCCACGTGATCCTGCGCGAGTTCTACATCGACCGCCAGGCGCAGTATTTCGAGGACTACGCGCGTCAGTACACGGACATGCCGATGCTGGTGCGGCTGGTGAAGCAGGGCGACCGCCTCGTGCCCGACCGTCTGCTGCGCGCCTCCGACTTCGCCGACAACCTGGGCGAAACCAACAACCCCGACTGGAAGACCGTCGCTTATGACGAGACTTCCGAGAGCATCGTCGTGCCGCGGGGCTCGGTCGGCTTCCGCTGGGGCGAGAAGGGCAAGTGGAACCTGGAGGAGAAGGAAGCAGGCAGCCGCGAAACCAACCTGCAGCTCAGCTTCGCCGCCGACAAGGACGAGTTGGCCGACGTCGCCTTCCCCTATTTCGGCAACCGCGAGCACGACCACTTCGCCGGCACCGATCACCCGAGCGTGCTGGTGCGCAAGGTGCCGGCCAAACGCGTGCAGCTGAAAGACGGCGAGGCGCTCGTTGCCTCCGTGTTCGATTTGTTCGTCGCCAACTACGGGCTGGATCGCGGCTTCGGCGGTGCCCACGTAGCTAAGTCCTACAACGAGAACGCGCCCTACACGCCGGCGTGGGCCGAGAAGATCACCGGTGTGCCGCGCGACCAGATCGTGCAGGTGGCGCGCGAGTTCGCCCGCAATGCCGAGAAGACCAAGGGGCGCTCGATGGTGATCATCGGCGCGGCCATGAACCACTGGTTCCATTGCGACATGAACTACCGCGGCGTCATCAACATGCTGGTGATGTGCGGCTGCGTGGGTCAGTCGGGCGGCGGCTGGTCGCACTACGTCGGCCAGGAGAAGTTGCGGCCGCAGTCGGGGTGGCTGCCGCTCGCCTTCGCGCTCGACTGGAGCCGGCCGCCGCGGCAGCAGAACTCCACTTCGTTCTTCTACGCCCACACCGACCAGTGGCGCTACGAGACGCTCGATACGAGCGAAATCCTCTCGCCGACGGCTCCGCCCGGGCCGTGGAACGGCGCGCTGATCGACTACAACGTGCGCGCCGAGCGCATGGGATGGCTGCCGTCTGCGCCCCAGCTCGAGATCAATCCGCTCGAAGTATCAAAGCGCATTGCCGCCTCCGGGAAGGAAGCGAAGGACTACGTGGCCGGCGCGCTCAAATCCGGTGAGATCAAGCTCTCCTGCCACGACCCGGACAATCCGAAGAACTGGCCGCGCAACATGTTCGTGTGGCGCTCCAACTTGCTGGGCTCCTCCGGCAAGGGCCACGAGTATTTCCTCAAGCACCTGCTCGGCACCGCCCATGGCGTGATGGGCAAGCAGTTGGGCGAGATGGGTGCGCAGAAGCCCACCGACGTCGCTTGGCACGATGAGGCGCCGGAAGGAAAGCTCGACCTGCTGGTGACCCTCGACTTCCGCATGTCCACCACCTGCGTCTACTCCGACATCGTGTTGCCGACGGCCACCTGGTACGAGAAGAACGATCTCAATACCTCCGACATGCACCCATTCATCCATCCGCTGACGGGCGCGGTGGACCCGGCGTGGGAGGCCAGAAGCGACTGGGAGATCTACAAGGCCATCGCCAAGAAGTTCTCGAAGGTCGCGCCCGAGGTGCTGGGCGTCGAGAAGGACCTGGTGCTCACGCCGATCATGCACGACACACCGGCCGAGATCGCCCAGGCTTTCGACGTGAAGGACTGGAAGCGCGGCGAATGCGAGCCGGTGCCAGGCAAGACCATGCCGGCCGTCACCGTCGTCGAGCGCGACTATCCCAACCTCTACAAGCGCTTCACATCCCTTGGCCCGCTCATGTCCAAGCTCGGCAACGGCGGCAAGGGCATGGCCTGGAATACCGAGCATGAGGTGGATTTCCTCAAGCGGCTCAACGGCGTCGTCACCGAGGATGGGCCCACCAAGGGACTGCCCAAGATCGAGAGCGACATCGACGCCGCTGAGGTGATCCTGACATTGGCGCCCGAGACCAACGGCGAGGTGGCCGTGAAGGCCTGGGCCTCGCTGGGCGGCTTCACCGGGCGCGACCACAAGCATCTCGCTATCCCGAAGGAGGACGAGAAGATCCGTTTCCGCGACGTGGTCGCGCAACCGCGTAAGATCATCTCCTCGCCGGTCTGGTCGGGGCTCGAGAGCGAGAAGGTTTGCTACAACGCCGGCTACACCAACGTGCACGAGCTGATCCCGTGGCGCACGCTGACGGGCCGCCAGCAGCTCTACCAGGACCATCTGTGGATGCGCGCGTTCGGCGAGGCGCTGTGCGTCTACCGCCCGCCCATCGACACGCGCTCGGTGAAGCCGGTGATCGACACCAAGCCCAACGGCGAGAAGCAGGTCATCCTGAACTTCATCACGCCGCACCAAAAGTGGGGCATCCACTCCACCTACACCGACAACCTGCTGATGCTGACGCTGTCCCGCGGCGGTCCCATAGTGTGGATCAGCGAGAAGGATGCGGCCAAGGCCGGGATCGTCGATAACGACTGGATCGAGGCCTACAACTCCAACGGCGCTCTCGTTGCCCGCGCCGTCGTCTCGCAGCGCGTGAAGCAGGGCATGTGCCTCATGTATCACGCGCAGGAGAAGATCGTGAACGTGCCGGGCTCGGAGATGACCGGCCAGCGCGGCGGCATCCACAATTCGGTGACGCGCGCGGTGATCAAACCCACGCACATGATCGGCGGCTACGCCCAGCAGTCCTACGGATTCAACTACTACGGCACCATCGGCACCAACCGCGACGAGTTCGTGATCGTGCGCAAGATGGCCAAGGTCGACTGGCTCGACCGGCCGGCCGCCGACCAGCCGCAAGCGATGTCCATTGCCCCCAAAGTGGAGGCCGCAGAATGAAGATCCGCGCGCAAATCGCGATGGTGCTGAACCTCGACAAGTGCATCGGGTGTCACACCTGCTCCGTCACCTGCAAGAACGTGTGGACCAACCGCGAGGGCATGGAATACGCGTGGTTCAACAACGTCGAGACCAAGCCCGGCATCGGCTATCCCAAGGACTGGGAGAACCAGGAGCGCTGGAACGGCGGTTGGGTCAGAAAGCGCAACGGCAGAATAGAGCCCAAGATCGGCGGCAAGTGGCGCGTGCTCGCCAAGATCTTCGCCAACCCCGACCTGCCCGAGATCGACGACTACTACGAGCCCTTCACCTTCGACTACGAGCACCTGCAGACGGCGCCCGAGATGCAGGCGTCTCCGACCGCACGGCCGCGCTCGCTGATCACCGGTGAGCGCATGGAGAAGATCGAGTGGGGCCCGAACTGGGAGGAGATCCTGGGCGGCGAGTTCTCCAAGCGCTCTGCCGATTACAACTTCGAGGGCATACAGAAGGAGATCTACGGCCAGTTCGAGAACACCTTCATGATGTATCTGCCGCGGCTGTGCGAGCACTGCCTCAACCCGGCATGCGTGGCAGCCTGCCCTTCCGGCGCCATCTACAAGCGCGAGGAGGACGGCATCGTCCTCATCGATCAGGACAAGTGCCGCGGCTGGCGCATGTGCGTCTCCGGCTGCCCCTACAAGAAGATCTACTACAACTGGTCGAGCGGCAAATCCGAGAAGTGCATCTTCTGCTACCCGCGCATCGAGGCCGGCCAGCCGACCGTCTGCTCCGAGACTTGCGTCGGCCGCATCCGCTACCTGGGCGTGGTGCTCTATGACGCCGACGGCATCGAGAAGGCGGCGAGCGTCAAGGACGAGAAGGACCTCTACGAGGCCCAGCTCTCGATCTTCCTCGATCCGAACGACCCAGGGGTGATCGCCCAAGCCCGTGCCGACGGCGTGCCGGAGGCATGGCTCGAGGCGGCCAAGAGATCGCCGATCTGGAAGATGGCGATGGAATGGAAGGTAGCCTTCCCGCTGCATCCCGAGTACCGCACGCTTCCAATGGTGTGGTACGTGCCGCCGCTCTCCCCTATCCAGTCGGCGGCCGAGGCCGGCAAGATGGGTAGCGACGGCGCCATGCCCGACGTGCGCTCGCTGCGCATCCCTCTCAAGTACCTGGCCAATCTGCTCACCGCCGGCGACGAAGAGCCGGTTGCCCGCGGTCTGGAGCGCATGCTCGCCATGCGCGCCTACATGCGGGCCAAGACCATCGACGGCGTGATCGACGAGGGCATCGCCAAGAAAGTCGGTCTTTCCGGCCTGCAGATCGAGGACATGTACCAGATCATGGCGATTGCCAACTACGAGGATCGGTTCGTCATCCCGACCGTACACCGGGAGTTGGGGGAGGACGCCTACGACCTTAGAGGCTCGTGCGGGTTCTCGTTCGGCAATGGCTGCTCGGACGGCCGGACCGAGACCAGCCTGTTCGGCGGTCCCAAGAAGGCCAAGACGCCGATGGAGATCGCGTGATGCGCAAGACCCTGAAGGTGCTCTCCGCCCTGCTGACCTACCCGACGTCGGAGCTGCAATCCGCCGTCCCGGAGATGCGCGTGGCGCTCGATGCGGAAGCGCGCCTGCCGCAGAGGAACCGCGACCGCCTCGACCGCCTCCTGGAGGAGCTTGCCACCGGCGATCTCTACGATCTGCAGGAGCGCTACGTGCTGCTGTTCGACCGCACCCGCTCTCTGTCGCTGCACCTCTTCGAGCACGTGCACGGCGAGGGCCGCGACCGTGGTCAGGCCATGGTGGACCTCAAGGCGCTCTACGAGCGCCACGGCCTGTTCATGAGTACGAGCGAGCTGCCGGACCATCTGCCGCTGTTCCTGGAGTTCCTGTCGGAGATTTCCGAAGCCGAGGCTCGCGATCTGCTCGAGGAAACGTCGCACGTGCTGGAGGCGATCCGGCTGCGTCTCAAGAAGCGCAAGGTGGCATACTCGTCGGTATTCTCCTGTGCCCAGGCGTTGGCGCATGCCAAGCCGCAGACCGAGATCCTCGCCGCGCTGATGGGCGAGCCGGACGAGGACCCCAACGACCTTGCGGCCCTCGATGCGGCCTGGGAAGAAGAGGAAGTGACCTTCGGCCCCGCAGCTGCCGCCGCGGCCCAATGCGGGAAAGACGGCCTCGCCGCAAAGTTGCGTGCCGCCCGCCGGCCCGCTCCTGGCTTGCCGGTGTCGGAGCCCAAGCGCCCGGTCGTCACCTACAGCCAATCCAACCGCGCCTGAGGAGGCCCCCATGCGCGACACCATCAACCACATCGTCTTCGGTTGGTACCCCTACCTGTGCCTGACCGTGTTTCTGCTCGGCAGCCTCATGCGCTTCGACCGTGAGCAATACACCTGGAAGACGGGCTCGAGCCAGCTGCTACGCCGCCGTCAGCTGATGTGGGGCTCCAACCTGTTCCACGTCGGCATCCTGGTGATCTTCCTCGGCCATTTCGTGGGGCTGCTGACACCCATCTGGGTGTTCGACATGGTCGGCATCGGCCATGGGTTCAAGCAGCTGATGGCGATCTGGATCGGTGGCATCGCCGGCATCTTCTGCCTGATCGGCATCGCGCTGCTGACGCACCGGCGCCTGTTCGATGCGCGCATCCGTGCCACCTCCTCGTTCGGCGACATCGCTATCCTATTGCTGCTGTTCGCCCAGCTCCTGCTCGGACTCGCCACCATTCCCGTCTCGATGGGCCACCTCGACGGCCACGAGATGGTGAAGTTCATGGATTGGGCGCAGGGCATCCTGCTGCTGCGCGCCGACTCGTGGACGCTGGTGGCCGATGCGCACCCGATCTTCAAGGCGCACCTGTTCCTCGGCATGACGATCTTCCTGGTGTTCCCGTTCACGCGCCTCGTGCACGTGTGGAGCGCGCCGATCTGGTATCTCGGCCGGCGCGGCTACCAGGTCGTGCGCTCCAGCGGGCGTCCCGCAGGCACGCCGGTGCGCCGCAGCGTCCAGCCGGCGGAGTAGGCGCCATGTCCTGCTCGGTTCGCTCCGTTATCGCCGGGGCCGCCAGGGTTCCTGTGACGGTCAATGGCGTCACGATCGCTCACGATCTGATCTCGCGCGAGGCGCAGAACCATCCCGCGCCGAAGCCGATCGACGCCTGGCGGGCCGCCGCCCGCGCGCTGGCCGTGCGCGAGCTGCTGCTGCAGGAGGCGCGCCGCATCGGTCTGCGCCCCGATCCCGTCGCCGACGCCGAGGGCCGGCGGGAGACGGACGAGGAGGCGCTGATCCGCGGCCTGATCGAGAGCCAAGTGGCGACGCCGGCGCCGGATACCGAGACCTGCCGGCGCTACTACGAGCACAATCGCGCCCGCTTCCGCTCCGCCGACATCTACGAGGCCTCGCACATCCTGATCGCCGCCCGCCGCGACCAGGCGATGCATTCAACGCTGCTCGCGAGCGAGCCTTGACCCTCCTCTCGCACCTCGAGGCGCAGCCGCAGCATTTCGCGGAGCTGGCCAGGGAGCATTCCGATTGCCCCTCCGGGGCAGCGGGCGGCAACCTCGGGCAGCTCACGAGGGGAGATACGACGCCCGAGTTCGAGCAGGCACTTCTGGCGCTGCATCCCGGGGAAACGACTGCCACGCCGGTCGAGACGCGCTACGGCTTCCACGTCATCCGGCTCGAACGGCGCGTTCCTGGTCGGGAGCTGCCGTTCGAGGCCGTGCGGGAGAGGATCGCCGAGTATCTGGTCGAGCGCAGCCGGCGCCTGGCCATCGCCCAGTACGTTGCGCGCCTGGCCGCCCACGCGCAGCTCGGCGGTGTGGATTTACGCACGCCCGACGAGTTCAGGGTGCATTGAGGCAACTACGATGACCCTCGGCTCCATCATCGCAAGGCTGGACGATGAGACATTCGTTGAGCAGGCCCTGGCGGGCCTGGACGACCTCGTGCTGATTGCCCGATTGCGCTCGGCTGCCGAGGCCGCGCAGGAACCCCTAGGTAGCTTTGCGTCGCTGATGGTGGGCCGTTTCGTGCAGCACGCACCCGATGACAAATGGCTTGCGTTGATGACCGCCGCCAGTCGGGCTGACGACCCCGCGGCGGGCGCTCTGCGCTGCATCCTTTGGGACGCCCTGCAGGACGAGGAGCAGTCCGAGAATGAGGCCCCTGTAGTTGAGTCAGAACGGACTGCTAAGTCTTGGTCGGGGCAGAGGGATTCGAACCCCCGGCCCCCTGCTCCCAAAGAGAAGGGTCGAAGGCAATTCTCTTTAGCATCAATGCGCGTTGGTGCGAGTTGGTTTCGTTTCGTTCGCGTTGAGTTCACCCCAACCTGCCCTCCACCTGCCCTCCGCATCTGACGTTCCATCGGAAGAGACGTGTACGGACCGATCCGCACACAAGAATTTGATCGATGGCCTCGTGCGCGCAAATTCTTTCCCCTTGGGTTGCGAGCACGCCCCCAGGGCGCGCAGCGTAGAGGTGGTTGCGGGGGCTCGATTTGTTCAAGCACGTACGTCAGGAGAGTTGAGAAAGGTCGTTTAGGCTTCAAGAAGGGCCGGCAGCCACACTGTGCAATCGCACTGCAGAGGTCAGGGTTCGATTCTCCTCCCCGCCACGACGCCGGCGAGATCAGCGCCGGCCACCCTGGGCCCGGTCGGAGGATAGCGCAATGCGAGTTTGCTCACGACAACGGCCACTCCGCAGCCCCGAAGGACTTTTGGGATGGCGTCTCAAATTCGCTATTATCGAACAAGTGATTAGAAGGCATCGCCATCTTCGCGCTGCTGTGGTTCGCGGCCAATCCGCTGCTGTTCGTGCTGTTGTTGTCTATTTCGCCTGGGGGCAGATCTTTGCTTTGTTTCCCGCAACCTGCACAGACATCTACGGCAAGAAGTTCGCGGCCACCAACTGCAGCATGCTCTACACCGCCAAGGGCACCGCCGCCCTCCTTGTACCCTTGGCCAACGTGCTTACCACCGCGACCGGAGGCTGGACCGTTGTCTTCATGGTGGCATCCGCGCTCAACATTTTCGCGGCCGTTCTCGCGTTTGCCGCCCTGAAGCCGATGCGGATGCGAGCTATCTTGAACGAGAATTCCGCGTCACCGGAAGCCGCATCATTGCTCCCGCCAAGAGCCTGACGCATCATTCCGTCCCACTTGCCGGGAGGTCTGTCATGGCCGCGTTCAATGTTGTGCGCTTTCGCGTCAAGGGGGCCGCGAGCAGGAATTCCTCGACGCTACGGAACTCGACGAGCCCCGTGCGAGATAGTCTCAAGCGGGTTGGCAACGGGAGGACTTCGCCATGCAGCCTGGAAAAAGACTGGTCGACAAGGTCGCGATCGTCACGGGCGCTGCGTCAGGCATTGGCGCCGAGACAGCACGTGTCTTCGCACGCCACGGAGCCAGCGTGCTGCTGACGGACAGGAACGTCGCTCTCGGCATGGCCGTAGCCAACGAGATATCGGAAGGGGGCGGTGTGGCCACCTTCGCGACGCATGACGTCCGCGACGAGGCGGAAT
This sequence comes from uncultured Alphaproteobacteria bacterium, assembly GCA_963724565.1. Classification (GTDB taxonomy): domain Bacteria; phylum Pseudomonadota; class Alphaproteobacteria; order Rhizobiales; family Hyphomicrobiaceae; genus AWTP1-13. Next base: position 12,905 of record CAVRVK010000004.1, on the reverse strand, counting down.
GGACGGCAATCGTCGCCCAGGCCGAAAAGGCCTACGGGCGCCTGCACGTCCTGTGCAATATTGCCGGCATCTCCGGCCGCGATCCAAAAATGAACATCCAGACCAGCCTCACGGCCGGCCCGCGCCTCGCCGAGCAGACGCTCGAGCAGTGGAACAGCGTCATGGAGATCAACGCCACCGGTGTGTTTCTCGGCACCAAGGCCGCGGTGCCGGCCATGCAGCGCGCGGGCGGCGGCTCGATCATCAACATCTCGTCGATCTGCGGCATCATCGGCTCGCACGGCAACGCGGCCTATCACGCCTCCAAGGGCGCAGTGCGGATTTTCTCAAAGGCGGCCGCGATCCAATACGCGCCGGACAAGATCCGCGTAAACTCGGTGCATCCGGGCTTTGTCGACACGCCCATGACCAAGCCCGGCCATTCCAATCCCGAGGTTGCCAAGCACCGGATCGACGCGACACCGCTGGGCCGCTTTGGAACGCCCGCCGACATCGCGGCGGGCTGCCTCTATCTCGCCTCCGACGAAGCCTCATGGGTCACTGGCAGCGAGCTTGTCATCGACGGAGGCATGACCGCGAACTAGCCTGGCTCTACTCTGGCTCTCTCCCATGGTGCCCGCGCAAACCACGTCGAGTTATCGCTAGGCCCTTGATCTCGCTCACGTAATCTTACCCCATCATCGCCTTGAACGCCGCGCGTGCCCTTCGGCCGGCCTCGGCCGCCGCCGGTGACGCGGCGCCCATGCTGAAATAGCCGTGAACCATGCCGGGCTCGCGAAAATACGCCACCCGGACGCCTGCTTGCTCCAGCGCCTTGGCGTAGGCCTCGCCCTCATCCCGAAGCGGATCGAACTCCGCCGTACAGATCACGGCTGGCGGCAATCCCTTCGAGATCGCGGCTCTGCATCGGCGAAGCGCGCGGGTCCAGGGCATCTGCCGACTTCGGCACGTATTGGCCCGCGAACCAGCGCATGGCCGCGGTCGTCAGGAAATACCCTTCGGAGTTCTGCGCGCCGTGACGGATATTTCGCGTTTTCTGCTCGGCGACGCATATCCGCCCGCAAGGTCCGTTGCCGGGTAGATCAGGAATTGCCCGGCGAGCCGCGGCCCCTGATCCCTGCACGCTAGGGCCACCGCGGCAGCGAGATTGCCGCCGGCGCTGTCGCCGGCAACCGCCAGCCGGTGGCCGTCACCGCCAAGCTCGCCAATGTTCTCTGCTACCCATCGGGTGGCGGCAAGACAGTCATCGAAGGTGCCAGGGAATGGCGTTTCCGGCGGGCGGCGATACTCAACGCTCAGCACGACAGCCTCGAGCTCGATGGCGAGCGTCCGCGCATTGCGATCATGCGTGTTGATGTCGCCTGCCACCCAGCCGCCGCCGTGGAAGAAGACAACGGTCGCGGCAGGCGTTTTGGTCAGGGCGATACACGCGGGCAGCTATTCGGCCGGCAGCACCCGCTATCACCATGTCCGCCACCGCCGCCGGCTGAGGCAAGGGCAGGTCCTTGCGGGATTCGGCAAGTGCCGTGAGTTCCTCGCGGGCACGCTCAGGCGTCAGATTGGCTGCGTCCTTCAGCGGCAGCAGCGGCAGGATCTTCTCGATCTCGGCATCGACCCGTCCCGGCATGCTTGTGATTCCTTACACTCGAGTCGATCCGCGCGCCCCGGCGTGCGTTTCCGCCATCTCATTTGCCGTTCCGAGCGGTGTCAAGGCGGCCCGCGAGGCGATGGCCAACTTCCGGCGCACTCCGGGGCTGCGACCCGCGCATCGCCCCTTCTCTTGCACGCGTGAGCCGCAGTTGCTTAGCTGTGCGAGCTGTGAGGCCATGCAACAAGGCGCGAAGGTAGACCGGATGCCGGCTGACAAGACCGACGCCATCAAGGCTCGATGTCGTCATCGTCGGCGCCGGCGTCGGGGGCCTCTATGCCATCTATCGCCTGCGCAAGCTCGGCCTGAAGGTCCGCGCCTACGAGGCCGCAAGCGGCGTCGGCGGCACCTGGTTCTGGAACCGCTATCCCGGCTGCCGCTGCGACGTCGAAAGCATGGAGTATTCCTACTCCTTCTCCAACGAGCTGCAGCAGGAATGGCAGTGGCCCGAGCGCTACGGCACGCAGCCGGAGATCCTGCGCTACATCAACCACGTTGCCGATCGCTTCGATCTCAGGCGCGACATCCAGTTCAACACGCGCGTCCGCTCCGCCGACGTTCGACAGCAAGACCAACCCCTGGACGATCAAGACCGACAAGGGCGACGCGTCATCAGCGCCCCGTTCTGCATCATGGCGACGGGCAATCTCTCGACGCCGCGCACACCCGAGCGTTCCGGGCCTCGAAGACTTTCAAGGGCAAGTGGTACCACACCGGCCTATGGCCGCACGAAGGCGTCGATTTCACCGGCCTGCGCGTCGGCGTCATCGGCACGGGCTCCTCGGGCGTGCAGATGATCCCGCACATCGCCAAGCAGGCCAAGCACCTCTTACGTCTTCCAGCGCACGGCCAACTTCAGCCTGCCGGCGCGCAACGCGCCGCTCGAGCCCGAGAAGGAGCGCAAGCACAAGGCCGAATATCCGCGAGCGCCGGCGCGCGGCCTACGATACGCCGTTCGGCATCGCCGGCTATCCGCCGCCGACCAAGTCGGCGCTCGAAGCGACGGATGAGGAGCGGCGACGCGTCTACGAGGCGAAATGGGACGAGGGCGGCAGCATCAGCTATCTCTACTCCTACACCGACCTGCTGGTGAACAAGGCGTCCAACGACACGGCATCGGAGTTCGTGCGCGAGAAGATCCGCGCCACCGTCAAGGACCCGCAGGACGGCCGAGCTGCTCTGCCCCAACGATCATCCGATCGGCACCAAGCGGCTCATCCTCGATACCGAACTACTACGAGACCTACAATCGCGACAACGTCACGCTGGTCGACATCCGCAGCGCACCGATCAAGGAGATCACGCCGGACGGCCTGCGCACGGCAGACTGCCGACTATCGAGCTCGACGCCATCGTGTTCGCCACCGGCTTCGATGCCATGACCGGCGCCATGAAGGAGATCGACATCCGCACCGACAGGGCGTCACGATCGAGGAGAAGTGGGAGGACGGCCCGCGCACCTATCTCGGCATCATGATCGCCGGGTTCCCGAACCTGTTCATGATTACGGGCCCGCAGAGCCCCGGCGTGAAGAGCCAGATGATCCTCGCTGCGAGCAGCACGTCGACTGGATCGCCGACTGCCTGACGCATCTGCGCGACAAGGGGCTGCACCGCATCGAGCCGAGAAGGCGGCCGAGGATGCCTGGGTCGAGCACAACAACGAGGTCGCCGACGGCACGCTCTATCCGCTGGCGAACTCCTGGTACATGGGCGCCAACATTCCCGGCAAGCCGCGCGTCTTCATGCCCTATGTCGGCGGTGTCACCGCCTACAAGAAGAAGTGCGACGAGGTCGCCGCCAAGGGCTACCCGGGGTTCGTCTTGTCGGCGTGAGAGGATTGGCCAGCCCCCGCGATCGATTGTGCGTGCCTGGCGCAGGCCCAAATTTTCAACCCTTGGCGTGCCGGCGGTTTGAGCCGCTGACCGTTCTCACGCTGTAAGCGACCGGAATAATGTCCGGTTTGGAGTCCGCTTCCCGGCTCGGATCCTGGGCCTTCAGTAGTCTCCCGCGCCGAGACCGGAGGAACGGAGAACCGGCTGCGCCCTCAGGCGCAGCCGGTAAAGCCGCTATTCTGCGGCCGCGGTGATCGCTTGGTCCTGCGATACGTTCTCATTGGCCGCGGTGCGCATCGCTTGCGGCAGCCAGGACGTGCCCGCGACCAGGCCTTCAGCGCGGATCGCAAGCTCGGACTTCTTGAGCTTCTCCAGGGCAGGCGCATGCTCGCCCTTTGCCTCATCGATGTCGGCGAGGATCTGGGCACGGTTGACGCGGTTGAAGTAGCTGTCAGCGGTCGGCGTGAACCACGCGCCGACATCGAGCTTCAGTGCCTTGGCGAAATCGGCGGCATGCTGGAGGCGTGCACAATCAGGACGATCTTGCTTGCGCTGGACCGCATTGACCGTGCTGAAGGCGGCGTGCTCGCTCTTGCCGCGCAGCGTGAATTCGAACAGGCGGCCGTAGAAGGCCAGAGCCTCCTCGATGTCGCCCACCTCGAGCGCGATGTGGTTCAATCCGACAGCGCGGGCTTTGCTGGTCTTGGGCATGGCGGTTGTCTCCAGATGTCTCTTGTAGAGAATGTGGTGCCCACCCAGCTGCCCGGCAATGTGGACATGCGAACCACGTGAGGAAGCGTCAGGTCGGCCCAAAGGGCGGTCCACAAGCCGTGCTAAGTTGCACGTGACCAAGCCAGCGCGCCTGGCTGGTGCCGGCTGCGGGCTACAAAGCGACATGATGAAGACATGAGCCTGCTCAGCGCCTGCAGGGAGACCGCGCGCCGGACCTTCCGCATCCAGAGCCTGCGTCCCGAGCAGGAATCGGCGATGCTGGCTGTCCTCAACGGGCGCGATGCGTTCGTCTCGCTGCCCACCGGCTTTGGCAAGTCGCTGATCTACCAGGTTCCGGCGATGATCGTTGAGCGGCCGACCATCGTTATCTCGCCGCTCATTGCCCTCATGACGGATCAGGAGCGCGCTCTAAAGAAGCGCGGCGTTCCTGTGGTCGCGCTTCACAGCCGGCTACGGGCCGCCGAGCGGCGCGCCGCGCTTGAGCGACTCAAGAAGGGTGGCCGCCTCGTCGTTCTCACGACGCCCGAGACGCTCGAGTCGGCCGCGACCGCTCCCTTGTTCGAACGCGCGCGGCCGGCGCTTCTGTGCATCGATGAGGCCCACTGCATCTCGGAATGGGGGCACGACTTCCGGCCCTCCTACCTGCGTCTCGGCAACGCGCGAAAGCGCCTGGGGAATCCGCCGGTGCTTGCCCTCACGGCAACAGCAACGCCGCGAGTCCGCGAGGACATCGCCGAACGGCTTCGGCTGGACAACCCCCGGGTGATCGTAGCACCGGCGCACCGCGAGAACCTTGGCCTCACCGTCGATATCGTGCCTGGCGCGGCGAAGTTCCCCGCTGCTGCCCGGCGTATCAAGCGCCTGCAGCGCCCCGGCATCATCTATTGCGCCACCACCACCGCGGTGGACGAAGTCTCGGGCGCCCTCGGGCGCGCGCGCATCCCGGTCACGCGCTATCACGGGAAGATGCGCGCTGCCGATCGTGACGCGGCACAGCGCCAGTTCATGAATCCGTCCCGGCGCCTGATCATGGTCGCAACAACCGCCTTCGGCATGGGCATCGACAAGCCGAACATCCGCTACATCCTGCATTACCAGGCTCCCGGATCCCTGGAGCAGTATGTTCAGGAGATCGGTCGCGCGGGTCGCGACGGCCGCCCGGCACACTGCATTCTCCTGTTCGACCCCGCCGACCTTGAAATCCACGAGCACCTTCAGGCGCAAAGTCGCCCAAGCGTGCGGCATCTGGAGCGGCTTGAGGCCGCGCTCACCGCCTGGACGGGCGAGGAACGCGCCCCGACCGCCGAGACGCTCGCCTACTCCGCCGGCGTACCGGCACGGATCTGCGAGGTGCTGCTGTCGGATCTTGAAGAGGCGGGATCCGTTGAACGGGACCAGGACGGCAGCATCGCAATCGTCGTGCCGCCGGAGAGCGTTCAAGACCGGCGTCCGCGATCTCGTGACGAAACTCAAGACCTTCCGCTACGAGGGCGAACGGCGTCTTCGCCTGATTGCCGACTATGCCCACTCCAAGGAGTGCCGCAGCGTATTCATCCGGCGGTATTTCGGGGAGGAGTATCCACCGCGCTGCGGGACGTGCGACCGCTGTCGCGCCGACCGCGTTGTGGCCGAGCAGGCGAGCCCTGCACCGAAGAGTCGCTCGGAGAAGTGGACCGCGCACCCGTGACAGGCGCCAGTCACCTGCCAGGAGCGCGCGACGGCGACGCCAACGCGTTCACTCATGAAAACCAGCGCCATTGCCGGTCCCCTTCAGCACGCCTACTTCAATGGTTGCCGGCACCGACAATCTGCCGCCCCTTCCTGGACACGAAATGCTCACCCCAACTGAAGCAACTGACGTCTTTCCCTTCGATAACAGCTACGCGCGGCTGCCGGAGCGCTTGTTTGCGCGTTTGCCGCCCACCCCCGTCGCCGCACCGCGCCTCATCCGGCTGAATGAAGCACTTGCCCGGCACCTTCGGCTTGATCCCGACAAGCTCGCCTCTCCGGAAGGCGTCGCGGTCCTCGCGGGCAACCGCGTGCCACAGTCGGGCGAGCCGCTTGCCATGGCCTATGCCGGCCACCAGTTCGGAGCCTTCGTGCCGCAGCTCGGTGATGGCCGCGCCATTCTTCTGGGCGAGGTTGTCGATGCCGATGGCGTGCGGCGTGACATCCAGCTGAAAGGCTCAGGTCCCACCCCCTTCTCCCGCAATGGCGACGGCCGCGCAGCGCTTGGGCCTGTCCTGCGGGAGTACATCGTCAGCGAAGCGATGGCCGCACTTGGCATTCCCACCACCCGGTCGCTGGCGGCTGTCACGACCGGCGAGACCGTCCGCCGTGAAATGCCTCTGCCCGGCGCCGTCCTCACCCGCGTCGCCTCCAGCCACATCCGCGTCGGCACCTTCCAATACTTCGCCGTCCGTGCAGACGTGGATGCGCTCCGCCACCTCGCCGACCACGTGATTGCGCGCCATTACCCGGAAGCGACTGGCGCCGTGAACCCCTACCAGGCTCTGCTCGAGCACGTGATAGGCCGGCAGGCTGACCTCATCGCCAGATGGCTGCACGTTGGTTTCATCCATGGCGTCATGAACACCGACAACATGTCGATCGCGGGTGAAACCATTGACTACGGGCCCTGCGCTTTCATGGACAGCTATGACCCTGCAACGGTCTACAGCTCCATCGATAGCGTCGGCCGCTACGCCTATGGCAACCAGCCGCGCATCGCCCGCTGGAACCTCGCCCGGCTCGCGGAAGCGCTCCTGCCGCTCCTTGACGAAGACAAGGACACCGCCATCCAGAAAGCGAATGAAGCACTCGACGGCTTCGGCGCCCGCTTCGAGGCGGCCTACGCCGAGGGCCTCCGACGCAAGCTCGGCCTGCTTCAGGCGCAAGCGGACGACCTGTCGCTCGCGCAGGGTCTTCTGGATCGCATGGCGCAGAACGGCGCTGATTTCACTTTGACCTTCCGCGGCCTCTGCGAAGCTGCCGCCAGCCCTGATGCCGACGCCGGTGTCCGCAGCCTTTTCACCGATCCGACCGCCTACGATGGCTGGGCCGAGGCATGGCGCCGTCGGCTGGCTGACGACGGCACTGTCACCGTGCAAGAGCGCATGTCGGTGATGCGCGCAGCCAATCCGGCCGTCATTCCGCGCAATCATCTCGTCGAGGAAGCGATCTCGGCTGCCGTGAACAACAGCGATTTCGCGCCGTTCGAAGAATCTGATCGCGGTGCTCGCAAGACCCTACGAGGACGTGCCAGCGACCCTGGCCCGGTATGCGGTCCCGCCCCGGCCAGATCAGGTCGTGCGCCAGACGTTTTGCGGGACCTAGAGGATCGGCTTGCCGCTGTGACGGCCCCTGCACCCAAGGGAGTGGGAACACCTTGGGTGGATTGATCGGGGGATCCTGCCACTCTCGCTGGCTGCGGCCAGAGCATCAAAGTTATCCACAAACGCGTTGGCGATCGTTGGAACGCCTGGCGGAACGGTGGGTTTCATATGCAGCCGCGTCCGTTCCCTCATCCCCCTACTGATTGGCGCGGACGACGCCCTCGGTTTTGGGCACCCAATAGAAGAGTGATGCGTTTTGTAACGCGTACGGGTGCCCTCCTCTTTTTTGGCGATGTATCTCGGTGGGCACAGCTCAAGCTGGCTCGGGAACTTTGGCTGCCCCGACCGCATTACTCCTGCTCCCACCAAGCGACGGGCGGGCCGAGGTATCAAGATGCAACCGAATGCGCTAGCCGGCAAACGGGTCCTCATCGCTGAGGACGAGCCGATGATTGCAATGGATCACGCGGCGCTCCTGACCCAAGCCGGCGCCGAAGTCGTCGCCACCTGCGCAACCGTGCGGGGCGCGGTTGATTGCATCCGCGACAGGCCGATTGACGTGGCCGTGGTGGACTTCGTATTGGCCGACGGAAACAGTGAACCGCTGCAAACGGCGCTCAAGCACAGGCATATTCCGTTCGTGGTGGTTAGCGCCTACCCGCGTCCCCTGGTTCGGACCGAACCGGGCCAGGAGATCCTGCAGAAGCCGGTTACTCGCGACGTGCTTTGTGGGAGCGTCGAGGCCGCCTGCAAGCTCGCTGCCTGAACCCATCGGCATCGGCTGATCCGTTCGATACGGAACAGAACCTCCTCCCGTCCTGCCTCACTGGCGCCGTGATAGCGTAATGGGGCGCTCGGGGTCTTCCTGCCTACCGCGTGTGTCAAGCTGCACCAGCGGCTGCCTTTCTCAAGGCTTTCACTTCCTCAAACCTCGTCGTCACGTCCCGCATGACTGCAGCTATTCCAACCATCAATCCAGCGGCGTCGCGAAACGGCACGATCGAGAATTCGACGGAGATGCGTGCGCCGTCCTTGCGTAGCGCCGGTACGGAAAGAAGGTCGCCGGCGCCGTAGCGCGTCTTGCCCGTCCGCATCGTTTGCCGGTAGCCCTGCCAGTGCCGGCCGCGCAGGTTCTGGGGAATGATGACGTCCAGCGACTGGCCATGTGCTTCCTCGGCCGTGAACCCGAAGATGCGCTGGCATCCGGCATTCCAGTACCGGATAACGCCGTCTTGATCGGCAAAGAGTATCCCGTCCGGCGTATCAGCCACGAGCCTGGCGGCGAATTCTTCGATGTTCATTGGCGGCCTCATCTTCCAACCGGGACAACACCCGCCACTTGCGCGATGCGCCAAAGCCGAGCCACGCCATGGCAGCAGCCAGGAAGCACGCCATCCCGCTCACAAAGAGAGGAATGGCCACCCCGTTCAGCATGATGTCCCATGCCAAGACAACGCGAACGAGCTGCAAGAGCGCGATGATCGCAAAGATGACGGCTGCGAGCCGCGAATAGTTCCTCGGATCCATGACATCGGTCTCCCTGCCCATAGGGCAAGCAATGAACAACACCTCTACTCCCGCCGGCCCGATGTTACCCGAAGACGGCTACCTTTCAGACGCATTCACCCGATGCCTTTCGGGGTTTTTGTCGATGGCGAGCACAGTCGCGGTGGTGGTGCCGTCGCCAGCGACCTCGGAGATCTTGCTCGCGACCTCCTTTACCATCTGCGCGCCCATAATCTCGAACTTGTCCTCAAGCTCGATCTCCTTAGCGACCGTCACCCCGTCCTTGGTGACGCGCGGGGCTCCGAACGATTTATCAAGCACGACGTTGCGACCCTTCGGTCCCAATGTCACCTTGACGGCCTCGGCGAGAATATCGATGCCCCGCAACGGCCATGGCCAAAGGCCCGCAAAACCTCGAGTTCCACATTGTTCCGCACCCTGAAACCCGCAACCGACCGCGGGCAGCCGGCACCACGTCGTCCGGCGCCCAAGAAAAAAGCCCCGGAACCGAAGTTCCAGGGCTCAATATTACGAGGACTGTATTCGCCGCCACGCGGTGGTCTTGGAAAGCTTGAAGGCTTGCTGCACCTCGGGGATCTTCGGGTCCCGGCCTCTGCGGCGCCGGAACTCTCGAACCCAAGACACCACCTGCTCGGCCTCATCCGGCTTCGCCTCCGGTACCGCCGGAGCCTCCACCTTCATGCTGTGCCCGCCGAAGCCGACGAGCACGAGGCCTAACATCAGCAGACCCGTCGAGAAGGCTAGTGCGGGGGCAATCTCCACGGCCCATGCCGGCAGGCCAGTGGCGTCCGCAACTAGGGTGTGCGACTTGGGCACCTGGTGAGCCGCCAGCGCGGCACGCCGTTGGTCTTCCAGGGCCCGCAGCTTTTGGCAGTTCTTGCCGAGGCCGCTTGCGCACTCTTCCTTCCGCTCGGCGATTGCGAGCGCGAGAGCCTCTCTTGCAAGAGCGTAGGGGCTCCCTTCCGACTTCGTCTGCTGAGCGCGCTGCTCTCGGGCGGCCAGAAGCCGCTCAGCGCTGAGCTGGAACCCGTAGCTCTCGCTACAGACCAACCCCATGAGCGCCGCCAAGGCTAGGCTGCGACGCCCGTCCCGCCACAACGTGAGCATCACCGGCACGGCCAGGGCGGAACCGAAGGCCAGCGCCACGATGGCGATGCACACGGGCGACCAATAGGTGCCCTCGTGTTCGGCGGCATGGCTGACGTTGAGAAAGGCTGCCACACCGACCAGGCTCAGCCCACCGAGAATGGACATCGCCCTCAGACAGGAGTAGTTGGTTGAATGCCACAGCACCACCTCCATGGTGTTGTGGGTTGAAGTGCCGGGCGCGGGTGATCGAGACGCTCGCCCCGGCGACCAGCCCGAGGAGCCAGCCGTTCCGATCCGAATTGTCAGGGAGACGCCAGGCGCGAGTGCGCCTAGCTCACTCATATAACGTAATACGTTGCCGGCTGCAACCGCTGGCGGTCAGCAGCGTTCCCATCAACTCTTCGTGAAACGTATACGTTTCGTGGTAGCGGTGCCCGAAACGCGGAGGAGAGCCATGGCCAGACCACGCAAGGGCGAGGAGAAGAACGCGCCCATCATGTTCTCCGTCCGCATCCCAGAATGGGTGCAGCGACGGGCTGCAGCAGCTCGCCGATGAGCGCAGCGTGACTGTCAGCGAGGTCGCCAACGAGGCGCTGGCGGGCTACCTGAAGCGCAAGGGTATCAAGCCGGCTGCTGCCAACGCGAGGTAGGGGATCGGGAAGGCGCGATCAACCACGTGCCGGCTCCCCCAACGCGGACGACTGGCATCAAACTGACCCGGCACCCCAATTTGTCGAGGCGCTGGTCGTCTATGCGACGCGCAAACCGTATCAATAGTGCGTTCGGGCCGCGTAGTCTTGGACCGCTGCCAGTGCATTGACCAGGCGCATCTGCTCGATCGTGCGGCACGGCACATCGAGCAGGCGTGGGCTCGCAAACACCACGGCCAGCGCCTGCGCGCGCGAGATCGCCACGTTCAGCCGATTGACGCTGAACAGGAACTCGATGTTGCGCGGCAGCTCGTCGGCACTCGAGGTCGCCATCGAAATCAAGCACACCGGCGCCTCCTGCCCCTGGAACTTGTCGACCGTGCCGACCCGGGCGCCGGCCGGCAGCATGCGCGTCAACAGATTGACCTGCGCATTGTAGGGCGTGACCACCAGGATGTCGGCTGCACCGATGGTGCGCTGATTGCCGTCCCGATCCTGGAACGTCTGGCCGATGAGGGATCGATAAGCGTCGAGAACGGCTTGCGCCTCCTCGGCGCTCGACTGGCTGTTGCCGTCATGGACAACCGGCGGCAAAGCGGAGGCCGGCCGCGGCCAGCGGCGGGCGCGGCCCGCTGAGGAGCAGTTCCTGGCGTGCCGCACCGGCTTCGCTGTGGAGCCGGCCATCATAGACCACGCGCGAAATGTAATCGCAGATCAGTGGATGCAGACGCCGGGTGACCGGCAGGAAAATGCCGCGATCGGCCGGCACCGTCGACACGCCATCGAGCAGATAGGCCAGCGCCGAGCTGCCCGATTGGCCGGGATGCACACCCTGGATCGGCTGCGCCAACTGCATGGGATCACCGACCAGCACGATGTTGCGCGCCGCCGTGCCGGTGGCGACGATGTTGGCAAGCGACACCTGGCCCGCCTCGTCGACGAACAGATAGTCGAACTGCTGATCGTGCTCGGGTCGCGCAAACAGCCAGGCGGTGCCGCCGACCAGCGGGTAGCGCGCCAGGCGCGCATCCTCGTTGTCCGTGGCCGTCTCGATCGCCGGATCGTCCGGGCCGTCGCCGTCGCTGATCTTCTTGATCGCCTTCAGCTCGACGCCTGCTTCCCGCGCCCGTTCCGCCACTGCCATCAGCAGATTGTCGATCGCCTTGTGCGAGTTGGAGGTCACCGCCACCCGCTTGCCGCTGCGGATCAACGCCAGAATGGCGTGCGAGCTGACATAGGTCTTGCCCGTTCCCGGCGGGCCCTGGATCGGCAGCGTGCTCGTGATCGAGCCGCCGCACGGCGTCGACCGTCGCCTGCACGATATCGGCGTCTTCGGCGATCAGCGGTGAACCGGCGCTGCAGTCCAGCAACTCGTCGGGTGCTGTCTTGCCAGCAAGGCCTCGATTGCCGGGTACTGCCCGCCGCCGGCCAGGACCGACTGAGCCACGCGGCGCACGGCGTCGCGCAGCACCTCGTTGTCGTAGGGCCCGCCGGGGATCAGATCGAGCCGATCCGGCGGTGCGCCCGCCTTCGGGCCGAACTTGACATCGACCTCGAACGCTTCCGCATCGAGCCGCAAGATCTCAACGGTCGGCAGCTCGTCCCCGCCGCGCCCGCTCCTGGCCTTGACCTCATCCCCTTCCCGCAGCTTGGTTTCCTGCTCCGGGTAGCGATAGGTCCGAGCCAGAGAGCGTTTCTCCGCGCGGGCCGGCCCCTGGGCAACGAGCCCGCCGAGGCTGTCGAGATCATCGATCAGCTCCTCGGTCTCGCGACCGGCGCGGTCGAACATCGCCCACCACCGCGGCTTGTCCTCGCGCGCGTGGAACCACATCAGCTCGAACAACAGCTCGGCCGGCGGGCCGGCCAGAACGCCGGTGAGGCCGGCAAACTGCTGGCGCAGATGTTCGCGCTCCGCCTCCTCGCGGGTCGCCCGCGCCTCCGGCGTCTCTTTCTTGGCGGCGACGTCCTTGCGGTTCGGCCAGGCCAAGCCCGCGGGCCGCACGGCGGCGACCAACCAGTCGCGCAGGCCCTGGGTCGAGCGGCAATCGACCTCGTTATAGGCGCGGATGCTCTCGAGCAGCGCCGGATAG